>NZ_BMFS01000004.1 GCF_014639075.1 Glycocaulis albus | reverse complement strand
TCCTCATCAGGCTCAACGCCATGCTCAGAGATCAAACGACATACAAACCCGCCTGAAACAGTTGCCGGGTCAAGCCCGGGAACCCGGTTGGAAGGCGGCTGGATGACAAAGCCGGGGTCCCGGCCCCCGACCCGGAACCCGGAGTGCAAAGAAGGCTGGGTTCCAGATAAGCGCTGACACGCTTTCTGGAATGACGAAGAGAAGAGAAGAGAACCAGGAACGGCTTTGGCTCACACCCCGCCCGGCTGGACGATGACCGCGCCGGAGCGCTCCCCGCTCTCCACACGTTCATGGGCTTTCACCGTTTCTTCCAGCGCCCATGCGGAATCGATCAGCGGGCGCAAGAGACCGGCTTCGAGTGCGCTGGTGATGTCGGCAACGGCACTGGCGCGCTGTTCGGGCGTGATGGCGTAGAGGAAAATGCCCTGCAAGGTGACATTCCTGAACATGAGCGGATAGGCGGCGAAGACCGGCTCGCGCACCGCTTCGGAGCCATACCAGGCAATGGTGCCGTGTTCGGCGATGACCTTTGACGACTGGGCCAGATTGCCGCCGAGCTCTACCTCGACGATATGGTCCACGCCTGCGCCGTCCGTGTCGGCGAGCACAGCCTCCACCACATCCTGCTGGCGGTAATTGATCACGTGGTCGGCCCCTGCAGCCATGGCGATGGCAGCCTTCGCGGCGCTGGAAACGGTGGTGATGATTTTCTCCGCGCCGGCCCATCTGGCGATCTGGATCGCACTGTGGCCCACAGCGCCCGCGCCGCCGGTGACCAGCACCGTCTTGCCTGCCACCCCGCCATCGCAGAACAGGGCGCGATGGGCCGTCATGGCCGGAATGCCCAAAGCTGCGCCTGCCTTTACCGATATCTGGTCCGGCAGGGGCACCGCATGCTCTGCAGGCAGCACGCATACTTCCGCGCAGGTGCCACCCGAACGCCTGTAGGCCGCGCTGAACAGCCAGACGCGTTCGCCAAGGCGCGCAGGGTCTACCCCCTCGCCCACCGCCTTGATCACACCAGCCCCATCGGAATGAGGAATCTGCAACGGTACAGCCATGGGGCCGCGCGCGCCGGAGCGCATTTTCACGTCAGACGGGTTCACGCCGGAGGCCTGCACCGTCACGGCAACTTCGCCGGGGCCCGGCACAGGCTCGGGCCGCTCGCCCAGCGTCAGCAC
Source organism: Glycocaulis albus (assembly GCF_014639075.1). Taxonomy (GTDB): domain Bacteria; phylum Pseudomonadota; class Alphaproteobacteria; order Caulobacterales; family Maricaulaceae; genus Glycocaulis; species Glycocaulis albus. Next base: position 223,976 of record NZ_BMFS01000004.1, on the reverse strand, counting down.
ATCACCGGCTGCGCCCTGCGTTTCATACCAGATGGCTCTCACTCAGACTTGTCCTGATCGGCTTTGCGCGCATTTTCCGCCAGCCCATCAACCCACACTTTGAGCCGCCGGGCAAACAGCAGCGTGCCAATGCCGGCTGCGCCAAACAGCAGCAGGGCCAGCCCTATGGCGCGCAAGCCCGTCTCATCGCCAAACCGGCCCGACAGGATCGCCGCGCCAAGGATGACAAGGCCGCAAAGCGGTATGAGGATGATGGTGGGGTTCATGTGAGATAAAGCAGCAAATAGCGGGTAGCGCTAGCCTGCCTTGCCCTCGCGCTCTTCCCGGTCCTCGCGCCGGCGGCGCAACTCGTTCTTCAGCTGGCGCGCCTGCTCGCCGTAGAACACAGCGACACCAATGCCAAAGGCGAGCATGATACCGAGAATGATCCACTCAGTAAGGTCACTCATCGCTTGCCTCCATCGCTGTCAGATAACGGTTAGCCGCGATTACCACGTGCGCCAGCCCGTGAAGTACGACTGCCATACACATATAGGCGATCCGCACGCGCATTTCACCATCGCCGAACAAGGCAAACGCCGCAGCGCCTAGCGACAGGGCGTGCAGCGCATCGCGGAAAAGCTGGGCGTGTGCGCCCATCACTCCCCCGCCTCGTCCTCAAACCCCAGCACGCCGGGCTTCTCCAGCGCGTCAGCGATGCGTGAGAGGTATTCGATAACGACAGCAAGGAGGAGGATGGGCGTAATTGCCGACACCAGTTGTGACATCTGCCAACCAGCATCTTCGCTACCATGCGCTACTGCTACGGAAATGCTGACAACACCGATTAAAGCGAAAATTAGTGTTGCTACAAAAATCAATAGCGCGAACCGGCTCCTAAAAAACTGCACCGCAACATTTTTCATACCAGTTTACCTTCAGACCTGCGGAGAGTGTTCGTCCTGACCGCGATGCGGCGCAGCCAATAAATAATGACTCCTAGAATAACCAAGGTTACGCCTGGAAAAATTAAATACAAAGAATAAAAATACTCTTCTGTAGTCATGGCCCGAGAAAATACCGGCGCTAATTGATGGTCCGGAGCGCTAATATAATCCAGAAGCGCCGACTCCCAAATCCGCACTATTAGAGACAACCCTCCAAAGACGATGAAAATACCTACGGGCGGCTTGATGAGATCATTCACCTTGAGCCTCGTGTTTTTCCTCAGAGACTTTCGATCTCAGGTATTTGATATCGTTCGCAATGCGGGAAGCGTACTCGACCGCGATCGCGACAAACAACACAACAAATCCGGCGAACATACTAAGGAAAAAATGATGAAAGGGCACGTACACTAGCACACTCGAGAAGCTATTCTGAACAGCCCATATCTCCGCCCAGTTTGCAATTGTAGTAAATAAGTCAAACCCCATCAGAACGACCGCCAGCACCGCCGCAATACGGGCAAAGGGTTGTCTGAAGAAATTCAGCGCGTCGCGTATCACCACCATCTCTCCGGTTTGGCTGTGAACCCTGCCGCATCTTCAATGGCGGCGGCAACGGAAAACATGGTTTCCTCGTCCAGCGCGCGGGTGATGACCTGCAGGCCCAGCGGCAGCCCTTGCGCATCAAGGCCCGCAGGCACGCTCATCGCGGGGATGCCTGCGATATTGGCCGTCACCGTGAAGATGTCATTCAAGTACATCTCGATCGGGTCGGCCTTGGACTTGGAGCCGATGCCAAACGCGGCGCTGGGCGTGGTGGGGGTGAGGATCGCGTCCACCTTTTCGAACGCGGCCTGGAAATCCTCATAGATGCGGCGGCGCACTTTCAGTGCCTTCACGTAATACGCGTCGTAATAGCCCGCAGAGAGCACATAGGTGCCGATCAGGATGCGGCGCTGGACTTCCTTGCCGAAACCGGCCGCGCGCGTCTTTTCATAGGTGTCGATCAGGTCTTCGCCCTCGACGCGCAGGCCATAGCGCATGCCGTCATAGCGCGCGAGGTTGGAGGAGGCTTCCGCCGGCGCAATGATGTAATAGGCGGGCAGCGCGTATTTCGTCATCGGCAGCGAGATGTCGACGATCTCGCAACCCTGCGCCTTCAACCACTCCACGCCCTTGGCCCAGAGCGTGTCGATCTCGCCGGGCATGCCGTCCATGCGGTATTCCTTCGGCACGCCGATGCGCAGGCCTTTGACCGGCTTTTCGCACGCGGAGAGCATGTCGGGCACGGCGCCCGGATAGCTGGTGGAATCCTTCGGATCATGGCCCGCCATGACCTGCGTCAGCAGCGCACTGTCGCGTACCGTCTTGCCGAACGCGCCGGGATGATCGAGCGAGGAGGCGAACGCCACGACGCCCCAGCGCGAGCAGCGGCCATAGGTCGGCTTCACGCCGACAAGGCCGGTAAAGGCGGCAGGCTGGCGAATGGAGCCGCCAGTGTCAGTCCCCGTCGCGCCATAGCCGATATCGGCAGCGAGCGCGGACACAGACCCGCCGGACGACCCGCCCGGCACCAGCTTCTCGTCGGAGCCCTTCGCCCGCCACGGATTGACCACAGGGCCGGTCGCGGCGGTCTCGTTGGATGAACCCATGGCGAACTCGTCCATCGAGGATTTCGCCACCATCACCGCGCCCGCGTCCCACAAATTCTGCGTGACGGTGGATTCGTATTCCGGCTTGAAGCCTTTGAGGATGTTGGAGGAAGCCGTCGTCTCGATACCCTTGACCGCAAACAGATCCTTGATGACCAGCGGCACGCCTTCCAGCACGCCCGCCTCGCCCTTGGCCCGGCGCGCATCGGAGGCTTTCGCCATACCGAGCGCATGATCGGCATCGATCACGGTGAAGCAGTTGAGCGCGCCTTGCGCGTCCTCAGCGGCCTTTACGTGGGCTGCTGTCAGTTCGGCGCTGGAGACATCACCACGGCTAAGCGCATCGCGGGCTTCAAGCAGGTTCATCGAAAACACGTCAGACATACCCGCCTACTCCACGCTCTTCGGGACGACGAAAAAGCCTTCTTCGGCCTTCGGCGCATTCTTCAGGACTTTTTCGGGGATTTCCCCGTCGGTCACCGCGTCCTCGCGCATAGGCAATGGCGTGGAGACAGGCGTGGTCATCGGCTCGACGCCGTCCACATCCACCTCATTGAGCATCTCCACCCAGGCCAGAATGCCGTTCAGCTCGCCGGTAAGTTTGGCCACGCGGTCCTTGGGTTCGGCGATACGGGCGAGCCGGGCGATCCGGCGGACATCGTCCTCGGTAACGGACATGGGACGCGCACTCCATCTGGTCAGGAAAACGAGCGGCCTGAGTAACAATGCCCATGCCCGCGCGCAAGCGCCCTGCCCTCAAGTCTGGCGCTTCACCGCACGCTATGGGTAGAGTGCCACCAACCTGAACATCGCGCTCACCGGATGGAGCATTTGCCATGGCTTTCAACCTCGCCCGTTCCTTTATTCCTGCCTTTGCAGCCGCCACAGCGTTGGCGCTCGCTGCCTGCGGCGGGAACTCAGGGGCCGCCGATGGCCGCACCGAGTTCGAACGCGAAGGTGATTTCGCCCGCGGCTCGGTCGATGCGCCGGTGGTTTTCATTGAATACGGCTCTACCGCCTGCGGTGGCTGCGCTGCCTTCCATGCGGGCGTCTACCCCACGCTGAACCAGTATATAGAAGACGGCACGGTACGCCTTGTATTCCGTGAAATGCTGACCGGCTCGGCAGAACTGGCGCTCGCCGGCTTCATGCTGGCGCGCTGTGCAGGCGAAGAGCGCTATTTCGACGTGGTCGACGTGCTTTTCGAACAGCAGCAGGCGATCTTCATGGCCGCGCAGCGCGGTCAGGCACGCCAGCAATTCCAGACCATCGCCCGCTCGGCAGGTCTGTCTGACCAGGAATTCCGCGCCTGCATGTCCGATGAGAGCGCGGTGGAGGCGATCAACGAAGCCAACCAGCGTGCCGCGCGCGAAGGCATTAACGCCACGCCGAGTTTCATCATCAATGGCGAGCGTGTCGAACCGAACCGCGCGCCCGATGGCTCCGGCGTCGTCTATTTTGCCGGCAACACGGCCATCGAGGACGATCAGGGTTTCGTGCCTGCACAATTCACCGGCGACACCTTCTCGCGAATCATCGAGTATTTCCGGTCTCGCGCCGAGGAATAGCCGACGCGCGATTCGGTGGCATGGTGAAACCGTTAGCGGATGACTGCAAAGCAGCGGCGCGAGGTTTCAGACGGGTTTCAGGAGACGTCTGGTGAAATTCACCCGTCTGCGCGTTACGGGCTTCAAGTCCTTCGTCGATCCGGCGGAGCTGCGCATTGATGCGGGGCTGACCGGCGTCATCGGCCCGAATGGCTGCGGCAAGTCCAACGTGCTCGAAGCGCTGCGCTGGGTGATGGGGGCCACCTCTGCCAAATCGCTGCGCGGCGGCGGTATGGAAGACGTCATCTTCTCCGGCACCGCGACCCGCCCGGCCCGTGACCGCGCCGAAGTGATCCTGACCATCGACAATTCCGACCGCCGCGCGCCCGCCCGCTTCAACGATGCAGACATTCTGGAGGTCACGCGGCGTATCACGCGCGGCAAAGGGTCTGACTACAAGATCAATGGCGAGGAAGTACGCGCAAAAGACGTGCAGCTCCTGTTCGCCGATGCCGGCACGGGCGCGAACTCGCCTGCCCTGGTGCGTCAGGGCCAGATCAGCGAGCTGATCAACGCCAAGCCGGAAAACCGCCGCCGCGTACTGGAAGAAGCTGCCGGGGTGGCGGGCCTGCGCGCCCGACGCCACGAAGCGCAATTACGCCTCAACGCGGCCGAGACCAATCTGGACCGGCTGCAGGAGGTCGTCGACACACTGCAGAGCCGCTATGAGGGCCTGCAGAAACAGGCGCGGCAGGCAGGCCGCTACCGCAAGCTCTCTGCCGATATACGCGAGCTGGAAGCCGTCCTCTGGCTGCGCCGCTGGCAGGAGGCGAGCGAGGCCGCGTCTGGCGCGCGCGATCATCTGGCTGCCTGCGAAACCCTCGTCGCCGACGCCGCGCGCATTGCTGCCTCCGCCACCAGTGCCGCCGAAGCCGCTGCCAACGCTGTGGCGCCTTTGCGTGAACGCGAAGCGGAAGCCTCCGCCGCCTTGCGCCTCCTGGAACGCGAACGCGACACACTGGAACGCGATATCGATCAGGCCAAAGCCAACATCGCGCGCCTGACGGCAAGGCTTGAAGAGCTGGCCATCAGCAAGGCGCGGGAGACCGAGCTCTCACAGGAGGCAACGCAGTCGTTGGAGCGGGTGCGCGGGTCGCTGAAAACCTTGCGCGACGAGCTGGCCGGTGATGCTGAAGCGCAGGCCAGGGCCGAAACCGCCATGGCAGAGGCGGAAAAGCAGCGCAGCGAGGCCGAAAAGACGCTTGATGCCGCCAGTGCACGGCTGGCTGAAGTAAAGGCAGCCCGCGATGCCGCGCGGCGCGATACCGACAATGCCCGCCGCCGTCACGAGACATTGCGCCGCGAGGCTGACGAAGCAGCAGCCCGCGCCGCCGAGCAGCCAGATCATGAAGGGCCCGGCCTGGAAGCGCTGGAAAACGCTGTAGCCGAAGCCGGGGCTGACGCTGAAAAGGCGGCCGAAGCCTTCGCAAAAGCCGAGCAAGCCGCGCACGTTCAAGCCGAGGCCGCCAGCACCGCCCGCGACGCGCTTCGTGCGGCCGAGGCCGAGACACAGTCCCTGTCGCGCGAGGCCGACAGCCTGCGCCGCCTGGTCGCCTCCGGCGATAATGATGACGGGCTGGTTGAGCAGGTACGCGCAAAACCCGGCACCGAGAAAGCGCTGGCCGCCGCGCTGGGCGATGATCTGGAGGCCGGCCTGTCTGCCGGTGCGGCGCGCCGCTGGACCGGCACAAGCGCCCTGCCACCGGCCCTGCCGTCCGGCGTGACGGCGCTGAGCGAAGTCGTCGAGGCACCTTCCGAGCTGAAAGCAAGACTGGAATCGATCGGTCTCGTCGACGAGGCCGATCTCGACCGGCTGGCGGGTTTCCTGAAGCCCGGCCAGAGGCTGGTGACGCTGGACGGCGCACTGCGGCGCTGGGACGGGTTTGCCGCCAATGCCGGCGCCCCGTCGAGCGCTGCCATCCGGCTGGAAACACGCAACCGGCTCGAGACCATCCTTTCCGAGCTGGATGCTGCCCGCAAGCGCGAGGCGGACGCGCGCAGCGAGCACGACAGGGCCGGGCTGGCCGCTGGAGAGGCGTCAACCGCGCTGCGTGCCGCCCGCGAAGCGCTGGACGGATCGCAACGCCGTGTGCGCGACGCCGAACGCGCGCTTGCTGACGGGCGCGAGGCCGCGGTGCGTGCCGAGGCCCGCCGGGCCAATCTGGCAGATACGGCGCGCCGGCTGGAGAGCGAAGCGGCCGGTGCAAAGGACGCGCTGGAACGCGCTGAAGCCAGCCTGAAAGCCACCCTGGATGCCGATGACGGCAGTGTCGCGCTGGAACAGGCGCGTACCGGAGCCGAGCGCGCCCGCGCAGTCGCGGCAGACGCCCGGGCAGCGCTGGAATCGGTGCGCCGCGATGCGCAGAGCCGCCGTCACCGGATAGCCGGGCTGGAGCGCGAGGAGGCCGAATGGTCCCGCCGCGCCGACAGTGCTGCGGGGCGCCTGGCGGAGATCAATACCGCCGAATCGGAAACACGCAGCGCGCTTGCCGAAGCCGAAGCTGAACCCGGTCAGCTGGAAGAGCGCCGCAGCGTCATTTTCGACCAGCTGGGCGAGGCCGAATCGCGCGCGCGCCTGACGCGCTCCGAGGTAGAGGCGGCAGAGGCGGCCTTGCGGGAAGCCGACGCAACCTTGCGCGCCGCCGAGCGCGAGGCGGGCAGCGCAAGAGAGGCCAGGGCTGCTGCCGCGGCGACGCTGGAAGGCGCCCAGACGCGCATTGCCGAGACCGCCCAGCGCCTCGCGGATGCCACTGGCGAGACGCCCGAGGCGCTGCAGACCCGGTCCAGCCAGAGCGAGTATGTGAACCTCTCTTCGGCTGAACTGGAACGGCGCCTGGACGAGGCCCGCCTCTCGCGCGAACGCCTTGGCGCGGTAAACCTGCGCGCCGACGAGGAAGCAGAAGAGCTGACCTCGGAGCGTGACCGGCTAACCGCAGAGCGTGACGATCTGGTCGAGGCGGTGGCGCGCCTGCGCAAGGCTGTCGACACGCTCTCACGCGAAGGCCGGGCGCGGCTTCTCGCCGCATTCGAGGTGGTGGACGGTCATTTCCGACAGCTCTTCTCCACGCTTTTCGGTGGCGGCGAGGCCGAACTGCGCCTGACCGAGCACGACGACCCGCTGGAGGCGGGGCTCGAGATCATGGCCTGCCCGCCGGGCAAGAAGATGGAGACCATGTCGCTGATGTCGGGCGGCGAGCAGGCGCTAACCGCTACAGCCCTGATTTTTGCAGTATTTCTCTCCAACCCGGCGCCGGTGTGCGTGCTCGACGAGGTGGACGCGCCGCTGGACGATGCCAATGTCGACCGGTTCTGCCGGATGCTGGAAGAAATGCGCGAACTGACGGATACGCGCTTCCTCATCATCACCCACAATCCGGTGACGATGAGCCGGATGGATCGCCTGTTCGGTGTGACCATGGGCGAACAGGGTGTCTCGCAGCTCGTCTCGGTGAACCTGCGTGCGGCAGAAGCGCTCCTTGCTGCCGAATAGGCAAAAAGTTCTTGTTTTTCTGACATTTGTGGCGCGCGCCCACTCACTTGACTTGCCCATACCGCGCTTATAGTGTGCGCGCGCTTTCCGGGGGTGTCCCACGGGAGCGCACAGGCCCTCATGTCCTATCCAAGCGACCATACGAGCCCTCCAGACCCGGATGATTTCGAGCACCGTCTTGCCCGCAAGCTTGAGGCAAGAGAGGCGCAGAGAGCCAAGGATAATGCGGCTCCATCGGGTTGGGCGCTCGGACTGCGCTACGGATCGGAGTTCTTCGGTGGTGTCATCGCCGGGGTTTTTGTGGGTCTGCTGGCAGATCATTTCTTCGGCTGGTCGCCCATCGGGCTGCTGATCGGAGTGGTGCTCGGCTTCGCCGCTGGCTCGCTCAATATCGTGCGCGCCGTGAAGTCGATGCAGAACTAGCTCTTGCGCTTCGCGCTCCGGCGCGATAGGCGCACGTCACGTTTTCAAGGTGCGCCGGGTGACCGTAGCGCCGCAACACAGTCAAGGGGCCGGGCGTGGCTGACACCAACCCGATCAAGCAGTTCGAAATCCATCCCATCGCTGAGTTGAGCGTGGGCGGGTTGAACCTGTCTTTCACGAACTCCAGCTATTTCATGGTCGCCGCGGTGGCGCTGACGGTGGGCTTGCTGGCTCTGGCGACCTCGCGCGCCACGCTGGTACCGGGCCGGGCGCAATCGGTTGCCGAGCTGCTCTACGAGTTCGTTGCAGGAATGATCCGCTCGACGGCGGGCAATGACGGGCTGCGCTTCTTCCCCTTCGTGTTCACGCTGTTCATCTTCATCCTGATGGGCAACATGCTGGGCATGCTGCCCTACTTCCCGGTACCGGGCCTGCACGGCTTCACCTTTACCAGCCACATCATCGTGACATTCGCCCTGGCACTGGCCGTCATGACGGTTCTGGTGGGCTTTGGGATTTTCAAGAACGGCCTGAAATTCTTCAAGATTTTCGTGCCGTCCGGCGTTCCCATCGCGATTCTGCCCTTCGTGATCGTGATCGAGATCATCTCGTTCATTTCACGCCCGGTGACGCTTGGCGTTCGTCTGTTCGCCAACATGCTGGCCGGCCACATCCTGCTGAAGGTGTTTGCAGGCTTCATCATCATGCTCGGCTCGGTCGGCGCCCTTGGCGCTGTCGGTGCCATCGCCCCGCTCATAATGGTCGTCGCACTGACCGCGCTGGAGTTCCTGGTAGCCTTCCTCCAGGCCTATGTGTTCGCCGTGCTGACCTGCATCTACCTGTCCGACGCGCTGCATCCGGGTCACCACTAGGCGCGACGGACCCGACTTCAACCCGCATCAACTCAACCGTTCATCCTCGAGGAGTATCGACATGGAAGCGGAAGCCGCAAAATACATCGGCGCTGGACTGGCCACCTTCGGCATGCTGGGCGCTGCGCTCGGCGTGGGCAACATCTTCTCCAGCTTCCTGACGGGCGCGCTGCGCAACCCGTCGGCTGCGCCGGCCCAGTTCGGCAACCTGATCTTCGGCTTCGCCGTGACCGAGGCGCTGGGAATCTTCTCGCTGCTCATCGCCCTCCTGCTTCTGTTCGTCGTCTAAACCGGACGGCGATCTGACTACCGCGTTCCGGCCGGACCTGCCATCGGGCGAGCGTCCGGCCCGGAGCGTGTGAAGCCTTCGGTTTCGACGACTTGATTGAAGGGAGGACGCCTTGCGCTTGCAGGAGTCCCAGACGGACATCGCTGAAGGAGCCGGGTACGCCGCCGAAGCGGCCTTCCCGCCTTTCGATCCGACCTATTTTGCCTCGCAGCTCTTCTGGCTCGCGATCAGCTTTGCCATTCTCTATTTCCTCCTGTCACGCTGGCTTCTGCCGCGGATCGGATCGGCGATCGAGGAACGCAAAGATCGTATCGCAGATGATCTGGATGCGGCTGCCGGGCTGAAGCTTCAAGCCGACGAGGCCGTGAAGGCTTACGAGAAGTCCCTGGCCGACGCCCGTGCCAAAGCACAGGCGGTTGGCGCCGAGGCGCGCGCCGAGGCCGAACGCCAGAGCGCAGACGAGATTGCCCGGATGGAAGCCGAGCTGGAAGGCCGTCAGGCCGAAGCGGAGGCACGTATCACATCAGCCCGCAATGCGGCGCTTGCCGAGGTTCGCAATGTCGCTGCCGACGTAGCCGGCGCCGTAACGGAACATCTGGCAGGCCTTACGGTCAAACGCGACGAGGCAGAGTCTGCCGTCGACGCGGTACGCAGCCAGGAGGCGGCCCGATGAGCTATCTTCTTCAGGACACATCCTTCTGGGCGCTGATCGGCCTGTTGCTGTTCTTCGCCCTCTTGTGGCGCTTCGGTGTGCACAAGGTGCTCGGCAAGAATCTCGATGCGCGCGCTGAATCCATCCGCAACGAGCTGGACGAGGCTCGCCGCCTGCGCGAGGAAGCGCAAGAAATGCTGGCCAAGTACGAGCGCCAGCAGCGCGATGCAGCCAGCGAAGCCGAAGAGATTGTGAAAAAGGCCAAGCTGGATGCCGAGTTCATCCGCGAAACGGCTCGCAAGGAACTGGCACAGCGCATCGAACGCCGCACGGCCCTGGCCGAGCAGCGCATCGCGCAAGCCGAAGCCCAGGCGGCCAAGGACGTGAAGGCGCTGGCGGCCGACATCGCTGTGGAAGCGGCGGCAAAACTCCTGTCAGAGAAGCTGACCAAGACCCAGCGCAACGCGCTGGTGAAGGACGCTGCTGGCGAGCTGGCCGAGCGTATCAACTGAATTCACCCACTCGCCGTGCAAGACGACACGCAGAACGGGGCCCTCAAGGCCCCGTTTTTTTTGGTTGCCGCCGTGGGTTTCAGTCTTTCTCGCCAAACATGCGCTTTACCCTGTTCCACACCGGGGGAAAGCGGCGGAGGACGCCTGTCACCACGCCGTGTGCTGTGCGTGATGACGCGGCCAGCAGTAGCGCTGCCAGGATGAAGAGCGGGATGCCGAGCGGGATCGGCAGAAAGAACAGCGGAATCGCGACCGCCATCAAGAACAGCCCGAGTGCTACGCCTATGGCACGCAGTACGAGAACAATCGCCCCGCCAATGCGGGATTTGCTGAACTCGTTGACTGCATCATTCATGACCAAGGCTGTCTCCCCGGGGGCGCGTAACGCTTTACGCGACTAATGTGAGCCGCCGGATCGAAGCTGCAAGGATGCGTGCAGCCGATTCCCGGCAGGTGTTGTATTATGGCGATCATCCGCATGCCAATTATGGCGCAATTGCGGACGGGCCGGCTGGTTTCTGGCATACGCTGGAATAACCCGCCCGGATTAACGGCGGTTCCCATACGGCACAGCAGGCATGCCGGGCCGGACGCCAATTGCCTGCCTCCTGTGGCTTGTATAGCGTCCGGACAACGTCAGATACGGGGCCGGAATGCACTCTGCCATCATGCCACTCCACTCCTTGCAGTCCTTGCGGGCTGTGGCAGCGCTGCTTGTTCTGGCCGCTCACGCCGCACAGATCGACGGACGGTTTTTCAGCCAGCCGGTGAGCAGCGGGCAGTGGACGCTGGGCTTCGCGGGTGTGGACCTGTTCTTCGTGATTTCCGGCTTTGTGATGGTGTACATCACCCATGGCAAGCCACGCGGCGACGCCCGTTTTACCGGCCGCTTCGTCTATGCACGCTTCACCCGCATCTATCCGATCTACTGGTTTTTCACACTGCTGGCGCTGGCGGCCTACATGCTCGTGCCGGACACGCTGAACCGCGACCTTGCGGACCTCGAGATATGGCGCTCCTTCACCCTGTGGCCCATCGAGGGCGAACTGCCAATTCTGCATGTCGGCTGGACGCTGACGCACGAGATTTATTTCTATCTCGCCTTCACCCTTTTTCTCATCATGCCGGAGCGCTGGCTGCCCGCCCTGCTCGCGATCTGGGCCGCGCTTGTGATTGCCGGATCGCTCTTGCTGGAGGGTCTGCCAGCCATTGGCACGCTCATAGTAAACCCGCTCACAATAGAGTTCATTCTGGGCGCCCTGGCCGGCATCCTGATCTGCTCGGGTGAACGCCGCCTGGCACGCACGGCACTTTTGCTGGCAGCGCTCTGGCTAGCCGCTGCCGCATGGCTCCTGTGGCCCGACAATGCCGAGGCCTTTCCGGCAGGCTGGATGCGCGTTGCGGCATTTGGCATTCCCGCCGCGCTAATCGTCTACGGCGCCATAAGCCTTGAAATGCAGGGACGGATGAGGCCGCCGGGCTGGCTGGTGATCCTCGGCGACTGGTCCTACGCGCTCTATCTCTGCCACCTGCTCGTCCTGTCAGGCCTTGTGCGCATGTGGGTCGCGGTACTGCCCGATTTCGGGCCGCTGGCAAGCCTCGCCTTCCTGATCGTCTCGATAGCGCTGAGCGTGGCCGTGGCAGGGGCCGGCTTCCGCCTGCTGGAATTCCCGGCCCTGAAAGCGACGCGCCGGCTGGGTGACCGCCTGTTCGAGGGGCCGCAGAGGCCACGGCGCGCGCCGGCGGCCCATGAAGATCCGGCTGTCCAGACAGGACAGGCCGGATCCAGGGATAGCTGACAGACTTACTCCGCCGCCTGCGGCTGGTCTTGCGGCTCCTGCCACACCAGAACAGGGCTACGGGCCGCACGCGTCTCGTCGAGGCGCTTGACCGGCGCATGTACCGGGGCAGAGGAGAACCGCGCCGTATCGCCGGATTTCGCGGCCTGCGCGAGGCCTTCGAGCACGTCGCAGAACCGGTCGAGGCCGGATTTGCTCTCGGTCTCTGTCGGTTCGATCAGCATGGCTCCATGCACCACTAGCGGGAAGTACATGGTCATCGGGTGGTAGCCCTCGTCGATCATCGCCTTGGCGAAATCGAGCGTGGTGACGCCGGTGTCTTTGAGGAAGCGGTCATCAAATAGCGCTTCGTGCATGCAGGTGCCATCAAAGGCGGGCGTCATCACATGCTTCAGGCGCGCCAGCACATAATTGGCGTTGAGCACGGAATCCTCTGCCACCTGGCGCAGCCCGTCAGAGCCATGGCTCATCATGTAGCTGAGCGCGCGGGTGAACATGCCCATCTGGCCATGGAAGGCGACCATGCGGCCGAAGGGCTCGGCGCCATCAGCGCGGGCCTCTTCCTCATGCTCGACCATGTGCCAGGTCTCGCCCTTTTTCACCACGTACGGCACCGGCGCGAACGGCGCGAGCGCCTGCGAGAACACTGTCGGGCCGGAGCCGGGACCACCACCGCCATGGGGCGTGGAGAAGGTCTTGTGCAGATTGATGTGCATGGCATCTATGCCAAGATCGCCCGGGCGCACGCGGCCGACAATCGCGTTGAAGTTCGCGCCATCACAGTAGAAATACCCGCCCGCCTCGTGGATGAGGTCGGCAATCTCGCGAATGTCCCGCTCGAACAGCCCGCACGTATTGGGATTGGTCAGCATGATGCCGGCCACATCATCGCCCAGCTTCGCCTTGAAGGCTTCCATGTCTACGCGGCCATCGGGGCCGGCCGGGATCTCGTCACAATGGAAGCCGCACTGCACGGCCGTCGCAGGGTTGGTGCCGTGCGCACTTTCCGGCACCAGCACGCGGCGGCGGCCGGTTTCGCCACGCGCGTCCAGCGCTGCGCGAATGGCCATCATGCCGCACAGCTCACCATGTGCACCGGCTTTCGGGCTCATCGCCACGCAGGGCGTGTTGGTCAGCGTCATCAGCCAGTGGGCCAGCTCGCCAATCAGCTCCAGCGCACCCTGCACGGTCGATTGCGGCTGCAGCGGGTGAATGTCACCGAAGCCCGGCAAGCGGGCCATTTTCTCGTTGAGGCGCGGATTATGCTTCATCGTGCACGAGCCGAGCGGATAGATGCCCAGATCGATCGCGTAATTCTTGCGGCTCAGGCGCACATAATGGCGCATGGCTTCAGGCTCGGCGAGGCCGGGCAAGCCGATCTCGCTCTTGCGCTCCAACCCGCCAAGGCGTGTCTTCACGCCCTTGGGTTCCGGCAGGTCAACGCCGGTGAGATCGGTGCGCCCGCGTTCAAAGATCAGCGGCTCAGCCTGATCAAGGCCGCGGCTGCCGGAGATGGTGTCGGCGTAGCCGCCGGTCGCGGCATTGGTGTTCGGACGGGTGGGACGTCCCTGCTGGTTCATGGCCATGGGTTAAAGCACCTCTTTGAGGGCGGACGCGAAGAGCGCGATATCGGCATCAGTATTGGTTTCGGTCGCGGCGATGATGAGACGGTCATCCAGCCCGCCACCAGGCCAGAGACGGCTCGCAGGCACGCCCGCCAGCACGCCCTTGGCGATCAGCGCCTCGGTGACGTCAGCGGCGTTTTTGGGCAGTTTCACCGTAAATTCGTTGAAGAAGGCATCGGTCTCCACGCTCACGCCCGGCACACCGCCGAGCGCATCGGCCAGTTCCACCGCCCGCTCATGATTGAGCGCGGCGAGGTGTTTGAGACCCTTCTCGCCTAGCAGTGTCATGTGGATCGTGAAGGCCAGCGCCATCAACCCGGAATTGGTACAGATGTTGGACGTCGCGCGGTCACGCCGGATATGCTGCTCGCGCGTGGAGAGCGTCAGCACATAGCCGCGGCGGCCATCGGCATCAACCGTTTCGCCGGCCAGGCGGCCGGGCATGTTGCGGATGAAGCTCTTGTCATTGCGGCAGGCAAAGAGACCCACATACGGTCCGCCAAACTGCAGGCCGACGCCGATGGACTGGCCCTCGCCAACCACAATGTCCGCGCCCATTGCGCCGGGGCTTTCAATCAGGCCGAGCGAGACAATCTCGGTAAACACGGCAATCAGCAAAGCGCCCTTGGCGTGCGCGGCCTCTGCAATCGGGCGCAGATCGTGGATATTGCCGAACACGTCCGGGTTCTGCACCACGACGCAGGCTGTTTCCCCGTCGATCTGGCTGATGACATCGTCCAGCCCGCCCGGCACCGGGGCGTTGGCAGCAATGTCGATATTCATGTAGCGGGCGAGCGTGCGGGTCGCCTCGGCATAGTGCGGGTGGAGATTGCCCGACAGGACTGCGCGCGAGCGCTTGGTCACCCGCGCGGCCATCAGTACCGCTTCGGCGCAGGCCGTGGAGCCGTCATACATGGACGCATTGGCGATATCCATGCCAGTCAGGCGCGCCACCTGGGTCTGGAACTCGAACAGGGTCTGCAGCGTGCCCTGGCTGATTTCCGGCTGGTAGGGCGTGTAGGCGGTAAGGAACTCCGAGCGCTGGATCAGATGATCCACGGTTGCCGGAATGTGGTGCTTGTAGGCCCCTGCCCCGACGAAGAAGGCGGTCTCGCTGGCTGCCGTATTTTTCTTTGCCATTCGGGCAAAGGCACGCTCCACCTCCAGCTCCGTCGCCCGGCGGGGCAGGTTTACCGGCCCGTCAAGGCGCGCAGCCTGAGGTACATCGGCGAACAGCGCATCGATGGAGCTGACGCCAATGACGTCCAGCATCTCGCTGCGGTCTTCAGGGGTAAGCGGCAGATAGCGCATGGCGGTCTTCAACCTTCGGGGCGTGCAGGGATGATCAGGCGATGTGTTTCGCGTAGGCAGCCTCGTCCATCAGGCCGTCCAGTTCGCCTTTGTCGGCGATTTTCAGCTTGGCGAACCAGCCACCAGCCAGCGGCTCGTCATTGACCAGCTGCGGCGCGTCCTCGATCCCGTCATTGATCTCGATGACCTCACCGGATAAGGGCGCATAGACCTCGGCGGCGGTCTTCACCGAGTCGACAACCGCGATCTCGTCACCCTTCTTGAAGCTCTTGCCGACATCGGGCAGCTCCACGCTGATGACGTCTCCGAGCTGCTCGGTGGCGTATTGGGTGATGCCGATAATGGCGATATCGCCCTCAAGGCGGACCCATTCATGGTCTTTGGTAAAGCGTGTGGTCATGGCGGTTACTCCCGGTCGAAAAAATGAAATATCAGCCGCGATAAAAGCGGTGGGGCGTGAAGGGCAGGCTGGCAACTTCGGCGGCGCGTGCCTTGCCGCGCACCATCAGCTCCAGCGGCGTGCCGGGCTTGGCGAGATCCGCGCGGACATAGCCCATGGCAACCGGCGCGCCGAAGCTGGGGCCGAAGCCGCCGGACGTGACGACACCGACCACTTCGCCCTCATGGACGATTTCCGCGCCTTCGCGGGCCGGTGACTTGTCATGCGGCTTAATGCCGACGCGCTTTTGCGCCGGCCCATCAGCGATCTGCTTGAGAATTTTAGCAGCGCCCGGAAAATCCACGCGCTCGCGGCGCACTTTGGCAATAGCCCAGGTCAAAGCGGCTTCGGCCGGCGTGCGGTCTTCATCCATATCGTGGCCATAAAGGCAAAGCCCAGCCTCAAGGCGCAGGCTGTCACGCGCGCCAAGCCCGATCGGCTTCACACGCGCGTCAGAGAGCAGCAGGCGCGCGATCTTGCCGGCCTTGTCGGCGGGAACGGAAATCTCGAACCCGTCCTCTCCGGTATAGCCCGAGCGCGAGGCGTAAATCTCCACGCCGTCCAGCGTGAACACGCCGCATTGCATGAACACCAGCTTGGCCGCATCGGGAACAAGCCCGGTGAATACCGCGGCCGCTGCGGGGCCCTGAAGGGCCAGCAGAGCGCGGTCAGAGAGTTCGTGAAGCTCAGCCTTGCCTGCGAAGGCCTCACGCATATGGGCGAAATCCTTGCCCTTCGTGCCGGCATTCACGACCACGAAAAGCCCGCCGTCCGCGCCGAAGGGCCGCGAGACCATCAGGTCATCCATGATGCCACCATCGGCGTTGAGCAGCAGGGTATATTTCTGCTCACCGGGCTTAAGTGCCGACAGGTCAGCCGTAATCAGCGCTTCGAGCGCGGCTTCATCGCCCGTGACCCGCGCCTGGCCCATATGGGAAACGTCAAACAGGCCCGCCGCTTCGCGGGTGTGCAGGTGCTCGGTCATGATGCCCGAAGGGTACTGCACCGGCATGGCATAGCCGGCGAACTCGACCATGCGTGCGCCAAGTTCGACGTGCAGGTCGTAAAGCGGGGTCTTGTTAAGGTCTGCGGTGTCGGCCATGGGTCACGAAATCCTGAACGCGGGTTTGCAATCACTGCCGTGCGTGAGATCGCCTCACGTGGCAGTCCTGCCCCCGCTGTCGGTGTGACCTGAGAGATTCCCGCTGCAACAGGGCTGACCCGTCCGTGCAGCTTGCTCCTTCGGTGGGATGCTGCCCGAAGGCAAAATCCTCTTTCCAGCGTCGGCGGTCCCAGCGGTCCTGCGGCCTGAGCGTTTCCGGGGCGGTTGCGCCTTCGGCGCCGGCATCTTCGGCCGGTCTCTCCCGCTTGGGTGCCTTATGTCGAACAGGTTTCCCTGTTCGCCGCGCAAACTAGTCCTGCACGCGCATGAGTCAATCGGGGGGAGCGGAGGAAACGCCCTACATCTGCTCAGGCGCCTCGATGCCTATCAGGGAGAGGCCCAGCTCGAGCTGCTTCAGCGTCAGCGCGGCAAGGCCAAGGCGCGAGCGGCGTAACCCCTCGTCTTTCTCGGGCAGAATCGGACAGGCCGCATAAAAGCTCGAAAACGCCTGCGACAGGCCATAGACGTGCTCGCAGATATGGTTCGGCGCCCGATCATCATGGGCGCGCATCAGCGCAGCGTGAAAGCCGTCGAGCCGGCGCACAAGAGCGGCCTCTTCCGGCGCGGCAACGCTGATCGGGCCCGGCTCCAGCCCTTCGCCAGCGGCCTTTCTCATCAGGGATTTGATGCGTACCGCCTGATAGAGAAGGTATGGCCCGGTCTTGCCCTCGAACGAGACAAACCGGTCCATCTCGAAAATGTAGTTGGTGGTGCGGTAGTTCTGAAGATCGGCAAACTTGATCGCGGCATTGGCGACTTTGCGCGCGACATCCTCCAGCGCGTCTGCATCGAGTGTTTCGCCGAGCCCGGCCTCGGCCAGACGGGCACGGGCGCGCTCGCGTGCTTCTTCGATCAGGTCGGCCAGACGGAATGTGCCGCCGGCACGGGTACGCAGGCGCTTGCCGTCCGGCCCGTTCACCGTGCCGAATTTCACGTGCTCCAGCCCGCCTTCCCCGGCAAGGCCGCCTTTTACCGCCGCGCGGAAAACCTGCTCGAAATGGTCGGACTGGCCGAGATCGACGACGTAGAGAATCAGATCGGGATCAATGCTCTCCCGGCGGTCGAGAATGGTCGCGAGATCGGTTGTCGCGTAGAGGGCAGAGCCTTGCGAGCTGACCAGGATGAGCGGAGCCAGCTCCTTCTTGTCATCCTCGCGCGCCACGCGGACGATCCAGGCGCCGTCCGATAGCTCGGCCACGCCGCGCGCCTTGAAATTCTCGACCAGGCCGGGGATCAGATCGTTGACGTCGCTCTCGCCCTTCCACAGGTCGAAATCCACGCCTAGCGCCGAGAAATCCTCCTTCAGCGCGGCAATCGAGACATTGATGAAGTGCCTCAGCAATGCCCGGTAGCCCGCGCGGCCGGCCTGCAATTCAGCGGTTGCCTTGCGCGAGCGCTCCTGGCGGGCCGGGTCTTCCTTGCCCTTGGCGCTCGCCTGCGGATAGAGCCGGGCGAGGTCTTCAATCGTCACCGGCGCATGCTCCGGATAAGGCCCGGTAAATGCCGCGTCGAAATAGGGAAGGTCCGGCTGCTCATCCTCCAGCTCGGTAATGAGCTGGCCCATCTGCAGCCCCCAGTCACCGAGATGGATGTCGCTGGTGACCTCGTGGCCCAGGAAGCGGAAGACGCGCTGCAGGCTGTCGCCGATGACCGAGGAGCGCAAATGTCCCACGTGCATCGGCTTGGCGACATTGGGGCCACCAAAATCGATCATCACCTTTTGTGTTGAGTCCACCTGCCCGGCGCCGGTCCGTGGATCGTCCGCCAGCAGGCGGGCGCGCGCGGCGTAAAGCTGCGGCGAAGGCGTGATGTTCAGGAAGCCCGGCCCGGCGATCTCGATATCGAGATCAGGCGCAGCAGCGGCCAGGTGAGCCTTCACGCTTTCAGCAATCACGCGCGGCGGTTTGCCCGCAGCCTTGGCGGCGGCCAGCGCCCCATTGCACTGATAGGGCGCCAGATCCGGACGGTCGCTTTCCGACACACGTCCGAGAGCAGGGTTGAGCTCCATAGCGGCAAAGGCATCGCCCAGCAGGGCGCTGAGCTGATCGGCAAGACGGGTCATGACGGTCCAGGATTTATTCGACGGGGACGCGGAAACGCAGGCCGGATCGGTTGAACTCAACCTGTTCCGGCGTCAGTTCAAAACCGACAATCACTTCGAAATTCGCACCGGACGTAGTGGCCTCTGCGCGCGGGATCACGATGGAACTGATTTCCTCGGTCAGCTCGACCCGGTTCTCCCCCGGCGGGAAACGCACGGTGATCGGGAAGACTTCACGTTCGATCACGGCGCTGTCCGTTCGGGTCACGGCGACGAAATAGTAATATGTCTTCTCGCTGCCTTCAGCCGCGGCGCCCCTGCCGAACGCGAAGCGGATCGCCATTTCCATATCGATCGGTGACACACGCGTATCGGTGTAGGTGCAGGCACCGCGCACATTCAGGATTTCGCCGGTAAAACCGACATTGCGCAGCACCCGTTCCTCGCCATTGAACTCCACCAGCCGGTGCGCGTCATATAGCGACAGGGCGTTGGGACACGGACCCGGATTGGGCTGCGGCCCGTCGAAGCGGTCGCGCACACTCTGGCACCCGGACAGGACAAGGGCGGCGGCAAATACAGCGGCGATTGAGCGCATGGGGTCTCCCGAGGAACCAGTTCGTCACTATGTTTCAGAGACAGGCAGTACGGGTTACGGGCGCGCCGGACTCTGCTACACCCCTGTCTCTAAGCCGTGCACCGCGCGAGAGCAACGCTGTCGCGCCCCCGCCACTGAGGAAAACCGTGAGCACGTTGCCACCCCTCCACATCCTGCTCGCAGCCCCGCGGGGCTTTTGTGCGGGCGTGGACCGCGCCATCCAGATCGTGGAGAGGGCGCTGGAGCGCTATGGCGCGCCGGTCTATGTCCGCCATGAGATCGTGCACAACAAGCATGTTGTGAACAGGTTGAAGGCGATGGGCGCGGTTTTCGTCAAGGAGCTGGACGAGTGCCCGGACGACCGTCCGGTCGTATTCTCTGCCCATGGCGTTCCAAAACGCGTGCCGGAAACGGCCAGGGCGCGCAACATGCTGTATGTGGACGCCACCTGCCCGCTTGTCTCAAAGGTGCATGTGGAGGCCAGCCGCCATCACAGGAATGGCCTTGAGATCGTTCTTATCGGCCATGCCGGACACCCGGAAGTCATAGGCACGATGGGTCAGCTGCCCGAAGGCGCGATCCACCTGATCGAGACGGTCAGCGATGCGGAAAGTTTCCAGGCACAAGACCCGCAAAAGCTCGCCTATGTCACGCAGACGACGCTCTCTGTAGATGACACGGCCGCCATTGTGGACGTGTTGCAGAAGCGCTTTCCCGCCATGGCGGCACCCCACAAGGAAGATATCTGCTACGCCACCACCAACCGGCAGGAAGCCGTGAAAGCGCTCGCCCCGCGCTCGGACCTGGTGCTGGTGGTCGGCGCACCCAACTCGTCGAACTCTGTTCGCCTCGTCGAGGTTGCAAAGCGCGCCGGTGCTCCTGATGCGCGCCTGGTCCAGAGCGCCGCAGACCTTGACCGGACCTGGTTTGACGGCGTGCAGACGCTGGGTGTCAGCGCCGGTGCCTCGGCGCCCGAGGAACTGGTTGAGGATGTGCTGACCCAGCTTGCAGGCTTCCGGAAGTTGACAATCGAGGAAGTGCGCGTAGCCAGCGAAGACGTTGTATTCAAACTGCCGCGCGAAGTTGCCTGATGAGTGCCAACAAGACACACGTCACGCCGGTGGCGGTAGAAGACTTTCTCGCCACGATCGACCCGGAGCAGAAGCGCGAAGAGGCCCGCCAGCTTGACGCGCTGTTCCGCCGGGTAACCGGCTATGAGCCGGTCATGTGGGGGCCGTCCATCATCGGCTATGGACGCTATCATTATGTCTATGAGAGCGGGCGTGAGGGCGATTTTCTGGCCACGGGCTTCTCCCCGCGAAAGGCGCAGCACTCCATCTACATATTGCCCGGCTACACTGATTTTGGCGGTATTCTCGACAGGCTGGGCAAGCATTCGACGGGCAAGTCCTGTCTTTACGTCAAGCGCCTGTCCGATATCGACATGGATGTGCTCGCTGAATTGATCGCGGCCGGACTGAAGGATCTTGATGCCAAGTGGACGGTGCATCCGCGATGAGCACGCTCATCACCATCCACACCGATGGCGCATGTTCAGGCAATCCCGGCCCCGGCGGCTGGGGGGCTTTGCTCGAATGGAAGGGCCATGAGAAGGAGCTG
The DNA here is from genome assembly GCF_014639075.1 of Glycocaulis albus. Taxonomy (GTDB): domain Bacteria; phylum Pseudomonadota; class Alphaproteobacteria; order Caulobacterales; family Maricaulaceae; genus Glycocaulis; species Glycocaulis albus. The sequence goes on along the minus strand of NZ_BMFS01000004.1, from coordinate 202,958 downwards.
TTCGGCGGCGAGGCCGAGACCACTAATAACCGCATGGAGCTTATGGCCGCAATTCAGGCGCTGAACGCCCTGAAGCGCCCAGCAAACGTTCGCCTCGTCACCGACAGCGTCTATGTACGCGACGGGGTGACGAAATGGATCCACGGCTGGAAGAAGAACGGCTGGAAAACGGCGGCGAAGAAGCCGGTAAAGAATGCCGATCTATGGCAGGCACTCGATGAAGCCGCCAGGCGCCACACCGTCGAATGGGTGTGGGTGAAGGGCCATAATGGCGATCCCGGCAATGAGCGCGCCGACGCGCTGGCACGTGCAGGAATCGCGGCGCTGAAGGACGAGGCGGACACCCCCGCCCCTTGACCTTGCGCCCTTGAGGGGCGAGAGAGCGCGCACTCCCTGCACGGATTGAAGAGGCGCGCCCATGATCCCCCGCTATACCCGGCCCGAAATGGAAGCGATCTGGTCTCCTGAGACCCGCTATCGCATCTGGTTCGAGATCGAGGCGCACGCAACCGACAAGCTGGCCGAGCTGGGCGTAGTGCCCGCCTCTGCCGCGAAGGCGGTGTGGAAAGCGAAAGACATGGAGTTTGACGTCGCGCGCATCGACGCAATCGAGCGCGAGGTGAAGCACGATGTCATCGCCTTCCTGACGCATCTCTCCGAACTTGTTGGCGAGGAAGCCCGCTTCGTCCATCAGGGGCTCACCAGCTCCGACGTGCTCGATACCTGCCTTGCCGTGCAGCTCACCCGCGCGAGCGATATCCTGCTGGAGGGGATGGACCGGGTGTTGGCGGCGCTGAAAAAGCGCGCGCTGGAACACAAGATGACCGTGTGTATCGGGCGCAGCCACGGCATCCATGCCGAACCCACCACGATGGGTCTGAAATTTGCGCGCTTCTACGCCGAATTTGCCCGCAACCGGGAACGCCTGGTGCGGGCGCGTGCGGAGGTCGCGACCTGTGCCATTTCCGGGGCCATCGGCACGTTTGCGAATGTCGACCCTGCGGTGGAGGCTCACGTCGCTGAAAAGCTTGGCCTCAAGGTGGAGCCGATCTCCACCCAGGTGATCCCGCGTGACCGGCATGCGAATTTCTTCGCCGTGCTGGGCCTGATCGCCTCGGCGATTGAAAATATCGCGGTAGAGGTGCGCCACCTCCAGCGCTCTGAAGTGCGCGAGGCGCAGGAATATTTCTCGCCGGGGCAAAAGGGCTCCTCGGCCATGCCGCACAAGCGCAATCCGATCCTGACCGAAAACCTGACCGGGCTTGCCCGCCTTGTCCGCTCTGCCGTCACGCCTGCGATGGAGAACGTCGCCCTGTGGCATGAGCGCGATATCTCGCACTCTTCGGTGGAGCGCGGCATCGGCCCGGATGCCACCGTGCATCTGGACTTTGCCCTGCACCGCACCGCCTCAATGATTGAAGGCCTGATCGTGCATGCTGACCGCTGCCGCGAGAATCTCGAAGCTCATGGCGGCATCCATAATTCCCAGCGTGTGCTGCTGGCGCTCACCCAGGCCGGGGCAAGCCGCGAGGACTCCTACCGCCTCGTCCAGCGCAATGGCATGAAAACCTGGGATGAGGGTGGCAAGCTGGCCGATCATCTGAAAGCCGACACTGAAGTGACCGCCCTGCTCTCGGATGCGCAAATCGATGCCTGCTTTGACGAGGCCTATCACCTCAAGCATGTCGATACGATCTTCGCACGGGTGTTCGGGTAGGGCCGGCGGCAAACGCTGAAGCCAGGCTGTCCACATCAACGGATGGCGGCATCCGCAGCAGATTCGATGCGCATGGGCTCACGCGCACAATCCCAGCCCGGTGCGGCATTGTCGGCTACGAAACGGGCGACTTCGTTGGCATTGGTAATTGCTGACGCGTTGACGAAAGCAACCGGGCAGGCTGAGGGTTCGCCGCTGCTATCCAGCGCTGTAACAACAAGGGTATGTAGTGTCTGGTCCGCGCTACCTGGCTCCATGGCATCCGCCGGTGTGTGATGCCGATACCGGTGAATCGTGGCCATCGGCGCGCCATCGCGAACACGCCATTCCACGACATCGTGAAAATCACCGAACGGCGACCGTGTAGGCGGGCTGGTCCAGTCCGACCGAACACCATCTGGGGAGGCATACGCCGTCGCCTGACCATGATCAGATGCCAACACGTAGAGACTCCAGCCTTCCGCTCCGGCGCACGCAATCTCCATGACAGGCTCATCAGGCAACCAGCGGCGGGCGCAGGCTTCATCGATATTTGTATAAACGCTCGACTCGCCCTGCGCCGCGGCAAGCGATGGCAGCATTATTGCAACAATGATCGCACCTAAAGCGCGTTGCAGATGAACAGACATGGCCCCTCCAGATTTGCCTGATCAGTGTAACGGTCAAGCCAAGATGGCCAAGTGAAACATTTGATTTGCCTTGCTCCATCGTCCGTTTGTCTGCTGCTAACCAGGCATCACCAAACCGGAACATTCCCCTCCCCCTGCCCGTTACCAGGACGGAGGAGAGCATGCCCGAATGGCTGAATGACCCCGGCCCGCCCGGCGGCATACTGGAAAGCATGATGCGTCTGGGCCTGGCAGCGCTGGCCGGGGCCTGCATCGGGCTGGAGCGCGAGCGGCCGCGCCGTCATGTGGGCCTGCGCACCAACATGCTGGTCTCTCTGGCAGCCTGCCTGTTTACGCTCCTGGCCTTTCAGATCGCCATGTCAGCAGGCGATGACGAGGCGGGCATCATGGCCGATCCGGTGCGTGTGATTGAGGCAGTGACAGCCGGTGTGGCGTTCATTGCCGCCGGCGCCATCATCCGGGCCGGCCGCAACACGCATGGCGTGACAACCGCAGCGGCGCTGTGGCTTGCAGGCGCGGTAGGCGTGGCCTTCGGGGCGGGCGCGTTCGTGCTCGGCGGCACGGCCGTGATCCTGGCCCTGATCGTGCTGGCGGTTCTCAAGCTCGTCGAGCGCGATGTGCTGCGCAGCAAGCCCTCACACCACGATGGCGGCGATAGAGGCGCTGACTAGCCTGCCTGCACCTGTGTACGCGCGACATCGAGCAGGCGGGTCATCTCGTGGCGCAGTTCGATATCGGAGACCGCGACGCCCTTGGCATCGAAATCGGCGCGCACCTTGCGGAACACGTCCTCATCGCCCACTTCCTCGAAATCGGCCGCGATGACCTCTTTGGCGTAGGCGTCGGCCTCATCACCTGACAGGCCGAGCTTTTCCGCCGCCCACAGGCCGAGCAGCCTGTTGCGGCGCGCACCGGCCTTGAACTCAAGCTCCTGCTCGCGCGCATAGCGGTTTTCGTGAGCCTTTTCGCGATCATCAAAGCCGGACATGAGATGTTTCCTGATCTTGTTGGAACGGGGAGCGTTTGAACTCATGGGTATCGCGCCGCGCCCGCTTTATCAATCGTTTGCAGCGCATTGCAGGCCAGTATTGCGGGCACCCGGACAAGCGCGTATCCTGACAGTGAAAGGCGGCCCGTATTGACGGGCCGCTTCGCGTTTGACACCACGACGTTTGACTAAAGCACAGGACTCGCGCGCATGAAGGGCCTCATGGCGCAGCGATACGATTTTCCAACGCCCAGCGGAGAGCGATGACCCCCATGTCACGCCGCAAGAAACTCTACGAAGGTAAAGCCAAGATCCTCTATGAGGGCCCGGAGCCGGGCACGATCATCCAGCACTTCAAGGATGATGCGACCGCCTTCAATGCCCAGAAGCGCGCGACGCTGGAGGGCAAGGGCGTCCTGAACAACCGGATCAGCGAGTTCATCATGGAGCACCTGAACCGGATTGGCGTACCGACCCACTTCATCCGCCGCCTGAACATGCGCGAGCAACTGGTACGCGAAGTGGAGATCATTCCGCTTGAGGTCGTAGTGCGCAATGTCGCCGCCGGCTCCATTTCCAAGCGTTTCAACATCCCTGAGGGCGAGCCCCTGCCCCGCGCCATCGTGGAGTTCTACTTCAAGGATGATGCGCTGGGCGATCCGCTGGTCTCAGAAGAACACGTGACGGCCTTCAACTGGGCCAGCCCGCAGGAAATCGACGAGATCATCGCGCTGGCGCTGCGGGTGAACGATTTCGTCTCCGGCCTGTTTGCCGGTGCCGGCATCCGCCTGATCGACTTCAAGCTTGAGTTCGGCCGTCTTTACGACCAGAACGACATGGCGCGCGTGGTGCTGGCTGACGAGATCAGCCCGGATTGCTGCCGCCTGTGGGACATGACCACCAACGAGAAGATGGACAAGGACCGCTTCCGCCGCGATCTGGGCAATGTTACCGAGGCCTACGCCGAAGTCGCGCGGCGCCTCGGCATCATGCGCGAAATGGACGCTGCCAACGGCACGCAGCCAGAGTCTGTAGAAAGCGAATAGGATCAAAGAGTCGATGAAAGCGAAAATCCACGTCTATCTGAAGCCCGGCGTGCTGGACCCGCAAGGGACCGCCGTTGCCAATTCGCTGAAAACCCTCGGCTTTGAAGAAGTGACCGGCGCGCGCCAGGGCAAGCTTATCGAGCTGGACCTCTCAAGCGTCGACGCCGAAGAAGCCAGCGAGCGCGTGAAGGCGATGTGCGACAAGCTGCTGACCAATCCGGTGATCGAGAATTACGACATCGAGCTGAGCGCGTAGGCCCCTAAAGCTCCACCGATTCCCACAGCTCGATCTTCACCCCGTCCGGGTCCATGATCCAGGCGAAGCGGCCATAATCGTAAGACTCAGGCTCCCCGATCAATTCTACCCCATGCGCCTTGATGCGCTCCAGCAGCGCGTCGAGATCATCGACGAGCAGGTTGATCATGAAAGGCTGGGCAGAGGGCCGGAAATAGTCCGTGTCGTCCTTGAAACGGGCAAAGATGGTGCGCGCGCCATCACCATAGCGTGCCGCTGCCTCGCCGTGGCTGAATGTGATGCCACCATACTGATCAAGCTGAAGACCCAGCACATCGCGATACCATGCCATGCTGGCTTCCGGGTCTTTCGATCTGACGAAAAGCCCGCCAACTCCGAGCACCGCCATCGCTTTCCTCCTGTGTCTGAGCGGGCCAAGGCTAACACCTGAACAGCAGGCTGGCGACGGACCATCCGGGGTTCACATCATTTCCAGTGAAATCAGCACTGCGCACCTCTCGCCTTGGCGTGAATCCCCTGCTAAACGCTGCGCCATGAAGACCGCTGTCATTGTATTCCCCGGCTCCAATTGCGACCGCGATGCGGCCGAGGCCTTGCGCATGGTTACAGGGCACGCCCCGGCCATGATCTGGCACCAGGAAACCAGCCTGCCGGACGGGCTTGATCTCGCCGTCATCCCCGGCGGGTTCTCCTATGGCGACTATCTGCGCTCCGGCGCGATTGCCGCGCGCTCGCCGATCACGCGCGATCTGGTAAAGCGCGCGGAAGATGGCATGCCGGTGCTGGGCGTGTGCAATGGCTTCCAGATCCTCATCGAGACGGGGCTTCTGCCCGGCGCGCTGATGCGCAATGCCGGTCTGCTCTTCGTGTGCGAGCGCACACCGCTGCAGATCGAGAACACCAATTCGCGCTTCACACGCTCCTATGGCGAGACGCGCGAAGTGACCATCCCCGTCGCCCACCATGACGGCAATTATTTCGCCGATAATGAGACGCTGGACCGGCTTGAGGGTGAAGGCCAGGTGGCCTTCCGCTATCTGAACAACCCCAACGGCTCGATCCGCGACATTGCCGGGATCACCAATGCGAAGGGCAATGTGCTGGGCATGATGCCCCACCCCGAGCGCGCGGTTGATCCGGTCCATGGCGGCACGGACGGGCTGGGCGTATTTGAAAGCCTTCTGGGAGGGACAGCCTGATGACGGACATCTCTCCCAGATACGCCCCGGGCATTACTGAAGAGATCGCGCTCGAGCACGTCACGGCGGACGAGTACGAGACGATCCTGCGCGTGCTGGGCCGTGCGCCGAACATGGTCGAGCTCGGCATTTTCTCGGTCATGTGGTCAGAGCATTGCTCCTACAAGTCGAGCCGGGTGCACCTGAAGAAATTCCCCGTGACCGGCGAGCGCGTCGTTTACGGCCCCGGCGAGAATGCGGGCGTGATCGATATTGATGATGGCGATGTCGCTGTCTTCAAGATGGAGAGCCACAACCACCCCTCCTATATCGAGCCCTATCAGGGTGCGGCTACGGGCGTGGGCGGCATTTTGCGCGATGTGTTCACCATGGGCGCACGGCCCGTGGCCCTGATGAATGCGCTGCGCTTTGGCGCACCGGATCATCCCAAGACCCGCCAGCTCGTCTCCGGTGTGGTCGCGGGCATTGGCGGCTATGGCAATTGCGTGGGCGTGCCGACGGTGGGCGGCGAGACCAATTTCGACAAGGGCTATAACGGCAATATCCTGGTCAACGCGATGGCGGTCGGTCTGGCCAAGCGCGAAGGCATCTTCACGGCGGCTGCCAAGGAAGCCGGCTTCCCGGTCCTTTACGTCGGCGCGAAGACCGGCCGGGACGGCATTCACGGCGCGACCATGGCGTCAGCCGAGTTTGGCGAGGGCAGTGAAGAAAAACGCCCGACCGTGCAGGTGGGCGACCCCTTCACCGAGAAGAAGCTGATCGAGGCGTGTCTTGAGCTGATGGCCGAAGACGCGATCAGCTCGATTCAGGATATGGGGGCAGCCGGCCTTACCTCCTCATCGGTGGAGATGGCATCGCGCGGCGGGCTCGGTATCGAGCTTGACCTCGACCATGTACCGCAGCGCGAAACCGGCATGACGGCCTACGAGATGATGCTGTCGGAATCCCAGGAACGCATGCTGATGATCCTGAAGCCCGGCGCCGAGCCGATTGCCGAGCGCATTTTCAGGAAATGGGATCTGGACGTCGCCACCATCGGCAAGACGACCGATACCGGCCGCATGGTCCTCAAACACAAGGGCGAAACCGTCTGCGATCTGCCGCTTGATCCCATCGGCGAGGAGGCCCCGGCCTATACCCGCCCCTGGTTCGAGCCCGAAGCGCGCGCCAGCATTGATCCGCGCTCCATGAAAGGGCCGGAGCACTTGGGCGAAGCGCTGCTGACCCTGATGGCGAGCTCCGACATGGCGTCCAAACGCTGGATCTGGGGCCAGTATGACCGCCACGTCATGGCCGACACCATAGCAAGCTCCGAAGACCCGGCGGACGCGGCCATTGTGCGCGTACACGGCACGAACAAGGCGCTGGCGATCACCACTGACTGCACGCCGCGCTATTGCTATGCCGACCCGTTCGAGGGCGGCAAGCAGGCAGTTGCCGAGACCTGGCGCAACCTGACGGCCGTGGGGGCCGACCCTATTGCCATTACCGACTGCCTGAATTTCGGCAACCCCGAGCGCCCGGAAATCATGGGGCAGTTCGTGGGCTGCGTGGAAGGCATGGCCGAAGCCTGCCGCGCCCTCTCCTTCCCCGTCGTGTCGGGCAATGTATCGCTCTATAACGAAACCGATGGCAAGGCGATCCCGCCCACCCCGGCTGTGGGCGGCGTGGGCCTTCTGCCCGATCTTTCAAAGCGCGCCGGCTTTGGCGGCATGAAAGAGGGCGATGTGGTGCTGCTCGTCGGCGAGACGCGCGGGGAGCTCGGCGCCTCGCTCTATATGCGCCATGTCGAGGAGAAAGAGGACGGTGCGCCGCCTCATGTCGATCTGGCAGCCGAAAAGCGCAATGGCGACTTTGTACGCGCCGAGATACGCGCAGGGCGCGCGCGTGTGGTCCACGACATTTCCGATGGTGGTCTCGCCTGCGCGGTTGCCGACATGACCATGGCCTCAGGCATAGGCGTGAAGCTCGCCTATAATGGCTCCCTGCCCGCCTATGCCTGGATGTTCGGCGAGGATCAGGCCCGCTATCTGATAGCGGCGGATGCCGCTACCGCCGAGACCATCCGCCAGAACGCCATTACGGCCAATATACCGGTCAGTGTGGCCGGCATCGCGGGCGGACGCGCCATTTCCATCAATGGCGGCCATGCGCTCGATCTCATCCGCCTCAAACAGGCGCACGAAAACTGGCTGCCTGCCCTGATGACGGCAGAACCCGCCCGCGCAGCGGAGTAGACAAAAAAAGAGCCGGACTCCGCGCGACGGGCGTCCGGCTCAACATCGCTGTTCCGGGCGGGGGGATCTATGCCCGGTCAGCGGAAATTCCTGTTATTCTAGGGGCAGCTGGCAGCGTTGGCGGCCGCTTCCGGGCCAGCGCCTTCGATGGCAGCAGCCGCAGCGAAATCTTCGGCAGCGGCAGCCGAATTCCCAGCGAGCGCGTAGGCCGCGCCGCGATTATTCAGCGCTTCCCAGCCGCCTTCATTGGCCTCCACAGCCGCGTTGCAGGCCTCCATCGCACCCTCATCGCCCAGATTGGCGAGCGCGCCGCACAGATTGGTGCGGGCCGCAGCCATGGTCGGAGCGGCATTACGGCGCGACAGGGCTTCATTGGCGAAGTGAGCCGCCTCACGCCACTGGCCACGGTCAAAGCGCTGGACAGATGCCCGCACCGAGCGGTGCGCCGTGCTTTGCGACACGAATACCGGCTCACACACCTGCGCCCCGGCAGAGGAGGCGCTGGCCACAGACAGGCCGGCAGCCATCATGGCAGCGGCGGCGGTCATCAGGATCGGGGAGGAGAATTTGAAGGACATGTCAGTCTCCGAATAATGGGCGCCCTGTTGACCGGGCGTTTCGCGTTGAACTTGCACCGGGAAGATAGGGCTATGACGGGCGTTTGAAAAGTGAACAACGTTCATTTTTTCAAGAAAAATATGTTGCAGCGCACCAGCAAGCCTGTCCAGTGCCTTGCTGCTCAAGACGCTATCCCCTTGCTTTCAATAAAACACTGGCCTTGCTGCAACCGCGTGGCGTGCCGGCCAGGCCTGCCCGCAAATTGTGCCCGAATGGACAACGCCGCCGAACAATGATGTTCGGTGGCGTTCAGATTTCACCGGAAACGGAGACGGTCTAACTATCCAGGAAGCTGCGCAGTTTCCTGCTGCGGCTGGGGTGTTTCAGCTTGCGCAGCGCTTTCGCCTCGATCTGGCGGATACGCTCGCGGGTGACCGAGAATTGCTGACCCACTTCCTCCAGCGTATGATCGGTATTCATGCCGATCCCGAAGCGCATGCGCAGCACACGCTCCTCACGCGGGGTGAGGCTGGCAAGCACCAGCGTGGTGGTCTCGCGCAGGTTTGAATGGATCGCCGCATCGATGGGCAGGACGGCGTTCTTGTCCTCGATGAAATCGCCGAGGTGTGAATCTTCCTCATCGCCAATCGGCGTTTCGAGCGAGATCGGCTCCTTGGCGATCTTCATCACCTTGCGCACTTTTTCCAGCGGCATGGAGAGCTTTTCAGCCAGCTCCTCCGGCGTCGGCTCACGGCCGATCTCGTGGAGCATTTGACGGCTGGTGCGCACGATCTTGTTGATCGTCTCGATCATGTGCACCGGGATGCGAATCGTGCGGGCCTGGTCGGCGATGGAGCGGGTAATCGCCTGACGGATCCACCAGGTGGCATAGGTGGAAAATTTGTAGCCGCGGCGGTATTCGAACTTATCGACCGCCTTCATCAGGCCGATATTGCCTTCCTGGATCAGATCCAGGAATTGCAGGCCGCGATTGGTATATTTCTTGGCGATGGAAATAACCAGGCGCAGGTTTGCCTCGACCATTTCCTTCTTGGCTATACGCGCCTCGCGCGCGCCCTTCTGGACGGTCGCGACGATGCGGCGGAAATCATCGATCGGCACCCCGGATTCCTGCGCCAGCTCCGCGATCTGCTCGCGGATCTGGGCGGCTTCCTTCTCTTCACGCTCGGCGAACTTCTTCCACGCAGCGGATTTGTCTTTCCACGCGTCCAGCCAGTTCGGGTCCAGCTCATGGCCCTGATAGGCCTGCATGAATTCGTGGCGGGGCACGCCGTGCGCCTCGGCCGAACGCAAGAGCTTGCCTTCCAGTACGACGAGACGCTTGTTGATGGCGTCGAGCTGTTCGACCAGCGCCTCAATACGGGCGTTGTTGAGGTTCAGCGAGTTGAGGTTCGCGACGATGGCTTCGCGCACGCCCTCATAGGTCTCCCGATCCTTCTTGGAGAGGTCCTTGCCTTCCATGCGCAGGCCGACAAGCTTGTCCTGCAGCTTGCGGAAGGATGTGAAGTCAGCAGCTACGGCGTCCAGCGTCTCCATGACGCCTTCGCGCAGCTCGGCCTCCATCGCCGCGAGGGACAGGTTGGCGCCGTCATCGTCATCATCCTCCTCCTCGGAGGCTGTGTTCTCGCCCTCTTCTCCCTCTTCGCCGGTCTTTTCCTCGCTCTCTTCGGCGCGCGATCGCACCTGGGCGCGGATATTGGCAGCCGGACCGCGGCCCGCATCGGGCGCGCCGGTTTCCGAATGGTCCTCGCGCACGCCGCCATAGGTGGCATCAAGGTCGATAATATCGCGCAGCAGCACCTGGCCGGACTGCAGTTCCTCGCGCCAGACCATGATGGCTTCAAAGGTCAGCGGGCTTTCGCACAGGCCGCGGATCATCGCGTTGCGGCCTGCCTCGATGCGCTTGGCAATGGCAATCTCGCCTTCACGCGAAAGCAGCTCCACCGAACCCATCTCGCGCAGATACATGCGCACCGGATCGTCGGTGCGGTCCTGCGCCGATGTGGTGTTCTGACCGGCGACGGCGGTTTTCGACTTGGCGGCTACCGCGCGGGAGCGGCCGTCATCCTCGTCCTCGTCATCGCCGCCTGCCGCTTCGCCCTCTTCAACCTCGTCTTCAGAATCGACGACTGTGATGCCCATCTCGGAAAGCTGGGACAGTACGTCTTCAATCTGCTCGGAGGAAAACTCCTCGGAAGGGAGAACCTTGTTGAGTTCGTCATGGGTGACATAGCCGCGCTTCTTGGCGGTCTTCACCATCGCCTTGACCGACAGGTCATTGAGATCGAGAAGCGGGCCGTCCTGATTTTCCGGGGCTGCTTCAGCCGTCTCGGTCGCTGCTTTGGTCATGCCTGACTTGAACTCCCTTGGCTGCCGGAAAACCGGCTGCCACAAACAAAATTGACCGCCCGTGCGCTATCTGCGACGGCGGCTGGCCTTATACCCTGCGATCAGCTGGTGCACTTCAGCGGCATCGCCGCGCGCCAGCGCCTCGCTTTCAAGAAGACGCGCTTCACCCCGGATGCGTTCCTCTTCAACCCTTTCCATATAGGAAGCCGCCGCTTTCCGCCAAGCGTCCAACCTGCTGGAAGAGCCGGCATCCTCTCCCCCCATGGCCGCCCGCATCGGTGCCCGTTCAGCCTCCAGCTTGCGAAGTACCGGATGATGCCCCTGCCGGACCAGAGCGGACTTCAAGGCCTGATGATCCGCAATCTGACCAGTTGAGCATGCGTCTAGAATAGCGTCACGCAGACTGTCAAGCGGACCGCAGTCCAGCTCGGCGAGGGTTTCGGTCTCACTGACTGCAAGTTCGGGCCATTCAATGGCAGCAAGCAGCAGGTGGCGCACCGCCGGCGGCGCGCGGCGCGTCTGCGCGAGCTTGCGCGTTTCGGCCACTGGCGGGCCGTCGGAAACGCCGCCCGGATTCTGACGTCCGCGCCAGGGGGCACGAACGGGCTTGCGGCCGAAGGCAGAGGCGAGGCGCCGGTCAAACTCTGCCTTGTACTCCTCGCGCACGTCAGGATCGGATATCTTTGCCGTCAGCGCGCGCAGGCGCCGGCGGAAGCCTGCCCGGCGATCCGGGTCGGTCAGCGGTTCGGCGGCAAACTCCCGGTCCCAGATGAGTTCGGCGAGCGAGCGGGTTTCGCCAACTAGCGCACGCAGCGCCTCGCCCCCCTTGGCTTTCAGCACGTCATCCGGATCCTGCCCGTCCGGCAGGAAAACAAAGCGCAAGGTCTTGCCTGGCTCCAGGAGTGGCAAGGCACGGTCCGCCGCGAGGCCCGCTGCCCGCTGGCCTGCGCTGTCGCCGTCAAGACAGATCACCGGTTCTGGCCCGGCGCGCCACAAAAGGCGTATCTGGTCTTCGGTGAGAGCCGTGCCCAGCGGGGCAACCGAATGGGCAAGGCCAGCCCGGTTCAGCGCGATCACGTCCATATAGCCTTCGGCCACGATCAGGCCTCGAATGCCAGCCTTGGGATCGGAAGCAGCGCTACGCGCTTCCGGGTAGCGGTAAAGGACATGACTCTTGTGAAAGAGCGGCGTCTCCGGCGAGTTGAGATATTTGGCGCGTGCATCCTTTGACAGGGCCCGCCCGCCAAACGCGACCAGACGCCCGCGCGGATCGTGGATCGGAAACATCACCCTGCCGCGGAAGCGGTCGAAGGCCGCGCCGCCATCTTCCGGTGCGATAAGCAGACCAGCGGTTACCAGCTCGTCAGGTTTTGCGCCCTTGTTGACCAGGACATCCTTCAGGCCGGTACGCATTTCCGGCGCGTATCCCAGCCCGAATGTCTCCCAGTCGCGCGGGGACAGCCCCCGGCGCTCCAGATAGGCACGGGCCTCGCCTCCGCGCGGACCGTTCAGCTCCCGCACGAAGTATTGCTGGGCCAGCTCGTTCCACTCGGCCAGCTCCTTGCGGCGCTCGTCCTTGCGCGCGGCTTCAGGATCGGGCGCCGGCATGGCAAGCCCGGCCTCGGCTGCGAGCGCCTCTACCGCCTCCATGAAGCTCAGACCTTGCGTTTCCTGAAGCCAGTTGACGGCATCGCCGTTCTTCTGACTGGAAAAGCAGTGGTAGAAGCCCTTTTCGTCATTGACGAAAAAGGAGGGCGTGCGCTCCTTCTTGAACGGAGACAGGCCGGCAAATTCCCTGCCCTGACGGCGCAACGCCACCGTCCGTCCGACAAGGTCGGACAGGCGGATGCGCGCTTTTATCTCGTCAATAAAACCGTCGGGCAGGGCCATGATTTACCTTAGCATGGCTAACGGACTGCATCGCCCATTATCGGCAGGCGGGCAGTCTCAGGCGCGGCTTTGCAGCAGCGTCTTGACCGTTTCACCCGCCTTGGAGAAGTCCATGCGGCCGGTATAGCGCTGCTTGAGCGTGCCCATGCATTTGCCCATGTCCTTGAGGCCCGTGGCACCAAGCTCGTCCACAACCGTCTCGGCGGCCTGCTCGATCTCCTGCTCGCACATGGGCTTGGGCAGATAGGCGCGCACGATTTCGGCTTCCGCGCGCTCGCGCTCGGCAAGGTCCAGCCGGCCCGCTTTCTCGTAGGTTTCGGCGCTTTCCTCGCGCTGCTTCACAAGCTTCTGAAGCAGAGCCATGATTTCGCCCTCACCGCATCCCTGGCAGCGGTCCTCGGCCCGCGCAGCAATGTCACGGTCCTTGATGGCCGCCTGGACAAGGCGCAGCGTGCTCAGCTTGAGCCCGTCCTTGGCCCGCATGGCGTTTTTCAGGTCTTCAGCAATCTGGTCGCGCAGCGACATTTTTCATCCATTCGCACGAGTTACAGCGACGCCGCATAACCCGTTGTTTTTGAGTTGCTTTTTTGGCTTCTAGCTTGCTTGACGTCGGGGCAAGGCTCACATACCGTCCGCGCGTTTGTTCACAGGCCGCCCTTCGTTGTGCGGCGCACGCGTAATCAGGCGGTGAGATATGATGGAACGGGCCGGGAATCAAGTACTGACCGCAAACCCCTGGCGCGACAGCGATCTGGACGGCGCCACCGGCGCCATCGTGCTGGCCGACGGGACGATCATCCCGGGGGAAGGCGCCGGCGCAAGCGGCATCGCCGCCGGTGAGCTGTGCTTCAATACGGCCATGACCGGGCATCAGGAAATTCTGGCAGACCCGTCCTATGCGGGCCAGATTGTCTGCTTCACCTTTCCCCATATCGGCAATGTCGGCGCCAATGCCCAGGACGAAGAGGCCAGCAGCGTTCGTGCGCGCAAGGCCGCCGTCGGCATGGTCAGCCGCGCCACCATCACACCGCCTGCCAGCTGGCGTGCAGAACAGAGTTTTTCCGAATGGCTGACCGCGCGCAACATCGTGGCCGTGACAGGGGTAGACACCCGCGCCCTGACGGCCCGCATCCGCGAGCTGGGCATGCCCATCGCCGCCATTGCCCATTCGCCGGATGGCAAGCTGGATGCGGACGCCTTGCGCCAGGCCGCCCTTGATGCGCCGGACATGGAAGGCGCCGAACTGGCGCGGCACGTGCTGGCCGACGCAGACAGCGACTGGACGGAATCAGACTGGGTGTGGCCGGACGGGCCGGGTATCGGCCCGTCCGATGGCCCGCTGGTCGTGGTGCTCGATTATGGCGTGAAGGCCAACATTCTGCGCCGGCTCGCAGGAGCCGGCGCGCGCGTGAAAGTGGTGCGCGGGACCGCGAGTGCACAAGACGTGCTGTCCCTGTCGCCGGCGGGCGTGGTGGTATCGAACGGCCCGGGTGACCCTGCTGCCACCGGCGAATATGCACTGGCCACCATTCGCGGCATCATCGAGGCGGGCGTGCCAACGCTTGGCATCTGCCTCGGCCACCAGATGCTGGCACTTGCCATTGGCGCGCGGACGGCGAAGATGACCCACGGACATCACGGCGCAAACCATCCGGTGAAAAACATCCTGTCAGGCCAGGTGGAGATCGTCTCCATGAATCACGGCTTTGCGGTGGACCGCGACAGCCTGCCCGACAATGCCGAGGAAACGCATGTCTCGCTGTTCGACGGGACCAATTGTGGCTTCCGTCTGAAGGACAAGCCGGTCATGTCGGTGCAGCACCACCCCGAAGCCAGCCCGGGACCTCAGGACTCCTTTGGCGTGTTCGATCAGTTCGTAGGCCGCCTGTCTGGCGATTGACGGCCCGTTAAGCCAGCCTGCCCCAGCCTGTTTTCCATCCCGCGATTTCCGGTCTATTATTCCGGTCAGGGACGGGTCAGAAGCTTGAGGAGGGGTCGGCATGGTCCGGCGCAGCGTTCTGCTTGTCACGGTTTTTGCCGCTGTATCGATCGGCCTTTCGGGCTGTGGCGGCGGCGGCGGAAGCCCCAGCGTGACCCCTTCCCCATCACCCTTGCCTCCCCCGCCGCCGCCACCTCCCCCTCCACCCCCTCCACCGCCGCCGCCACCCCCGGGCAATCCGGTTGATTTCGAGACGGCGGAGTACAACGCACAGTACGGGCTGGGCCTCATCAACGCTTCGACCGCCTATGCCTTTGGCGCCACCGGCGCCGGCATAACGGTTGCCGTCATAGATTCGGGCATCAACCAGACCCATCCGGAATTTACCGGCAGAATCTCCCCCGCAAGCCGCGACATCGCTGGCAGCCGGGGGGTGGAAGATACGGACGGCCATGGAACCGGCGTCGCTGGAGTGATCGCGGCAGCGCGCAACAATGTCCGCGGTCACGGTGTCGCGTTCGAGGCGACCATCCTGGCCCTCCGGACCGATAATCCGGGCAGCTGCGAGGAAGACGGAGGCGAAGGATGCCGGTTCAGTGACAGCAATACCGCCAGCGCGATCGATTATGCGGTGGCCAACGGCGCGCGTGTGATCAACATGTCACTGGGACGGTCACCGGGCAGCAATGACAACCGGACCCAGACCTATGCCGCCATGCGGCGAGCGGCCGATGCCGGCGTGTTTCTCGTCATCTCGTCAGGCAATCGCGAAGACGCCGACACACCTCCCACAGATTTTCCCTCCTACCCTGCCAATTTCGTGAACGATCCCGGAGCGCGCGGCTTTGCCGTTGCCGTAGGCGCGGTGGATGAAAATGGCGACCGGGCGGAATTCTCCAACGGCGCGCTGGGCGCTGAAACGCGTTTTCTCTCGGCTCCCGGGCGCCGGATTCTCACGCCGTTTCTCAACAATGATGAGGGCGAGCCCCGCTATGTGCTCTACTCCGGCACGTCGTTCGCAGCACCGCATGTCGCAGGCGCGCTAGCCCTTCTGATCGATGCGTTTCCCAACCTGAGCGGCAATGATGCGCTCCAGATATTGTTCGACACGGCACTGGATCTGGGCGCGCCGGGTCCGGATGCCGAATACGGCATGGGCCTTGTCGACCTTGAAGCGGCCTTCCAGCCGGTCGGCACGACCAGCGTGGCGTTCGCCGGGACTGCGGCAGCACCCGTTCCGGTGGATGTACTCCTCGACGACCCCGGTGGCGCCGGTGGTGACTGGATATGGGCAGACGGTCTTCTTGACGGCGCCCTTCTGGAAGATCGCTACGGCCGCGCCTTCAGTTTCGAGCTGGCAGCGCCCCGCACCCGTGGTGACAGCGCGCTGGGCGCCTTCGAGACGGCTGCAGAAAACGCGCTGGCGCGCGTGAGCGGCATGCAAATGGGGCCGGCCAACGTCAGTCTGCGGATACAGCCTGACCGGCCGCACGTACTGGCCAATCTGCCCGCCGAAACCTATGCGAGCCAGCCTGACATCTCGTTCCGCTATAGCGAGGGCGGGCTATCTCTGGCAGCCGGGCGCGGTTTTACCGCTGAAGCCCCCGTGCGGATGGCTGGTGGCTCGGTCCTGTCACGCACCCCGGCATCGGGCGCAGTGGCAGGGCTCACGGGCAGCCAGCAATGGTCGTCAGTGCGCTTTGATACAGGAATGCTGGGCTTTTCGGCCCGCACGTCCAGCTCCGGGCTGGGTTCGTTTTCGGCAGCAGGCTTTCACCTGAACCACCGTGGTCACACGCTCGGGTTTGAAACCGGCAGTTCTCAGGAAGCGTTCCGCGCACTGGGCGGGCCGCTGGCCAGCCGGTTTGGCGGCCGGGACGAAACCGATACCCGCTTCATTGCCTGGATGTGGTCTGGACCGGCAGGCGGTGGCTGGCAGGCGTCTGCGCGCTTCGAGCAGGCTAGCGCCGATGCCAGCCTTCCCGACGGTATTGCGATGACGCGCGATATCAGTGCCAGCGCGTGGAGCGTGGGCGCTGAACGCCCGCTTGCCGGAGGC
This sequence comes from Glycocaulis albus, assembly GCF_014639075.1. Classification (GTDB taxonomy): domain Bacteria; phylum Pseudomonadota; class Alphaproteobacteria; order Caulobacterales; family Maricaulaceae; genus Glycocaulis; species Glycocaulis albus. The sequence continues at coordinate 186,070 of NZ_BMFS01000004.1, read as the reverse complement.
CAGTTCGGATTGACCCTGAACCAGCCGCTACGGATAGAGCGCGGCGCGGTCAGCGTGATGGTGCCCGTCGGGCTGGATGAGGACTACGCCTATGTCTACGAGGAGCGAACCGCTTCGCTCTCGCCCTCTGGCCGGGAAATGTCGCTGGAGGCATCCTGGCGGCGCGATCTGACCGATCGCGTCGACGTCACCTTCGCCGCGCGTTTTACTGACCAGCCGGGCCATGTTGCCAATGCGCCATCTGAAGGCCTTGGCTGGGCGGCGATCCGCGCGCGCTGGTAGGCATTGCCAGAGCCGGTTCCAGCCCGCAAAACTGCGGGCATGAGCAATCGAATCCTTCTGCCGCTCTCACGGCGGACACTTCTCGGCGGCGCGGCCAGTGCCAGTGCGCTGGCTATTGCGGCCTGCACGCCGCGCGGAGGCCAGGACAATGGTCTTCTGCGCGTCGCCATCGACACCGAGCCGGACAGTCTTGATCCGCTGAAAGGCCAGTTTGCGTCCTCCGCCCTGCTCTACAAGCAGCTTCACGCGCCGCTGACCGAGTACAGCCCGTCCGGCGGGCTGGCCCCGGGCCTTGCACAGAGCTGGCGGTCTGAAGACGGGCGCATCTGGCGCTTCCGGCTGGCGGACGGCCTGCAATGGTCCGACGGCATGCCGCTGACGGCTGACGACGTGGTGTGGACGGCACAGCGTGCGGTAGACCCCCGCACCGGCTTTGCCAATCTGGGCGATTTCTTCGCTGTGCGCGGCGCCCGCGACGCCCTTGCCGGGCGGGCACCGGCCAGCGAGATCGGGGTTACTGCCATCGACGCGCGCACCATCCTTTTTGAGCTGGATACGCCTGTCGGCGCATTTCCCGTGTTGATGCGCGAGTTTTACCCCCTGCCCCGGCATGTGGTGGAAGCGCGCGGGGATCGTTGGGTGCGCCCTGAAAACTGGGTCAGCGCCGGGCCATACACCCTGCGCCAGGCCAGCGCCTTGACCTATCTGCTGGTGAAAAACCCGCGCTTTCATGCCGCCGGTAGCGTCTCCATCGAAAGCATCCGCGTCGATGTAGTGGAGGACGAGGCCACGCGGGCGCGCCTGTTCCGCGCCGGTGATCTGGACCTGGCCGACCGGCCGCCACCTGAACAGATCGGCTTTCTGCGCCGCGAGATCGGCGACCGGCTGCACGGCTTTGATGCTCCGATCCTGACCTATCTCAAGCTCAATCACCGGCGCCCAGGCCTCGATGATGTGCGCGTGCGCCGTGCCCTGTCGCTAGCCGTAGACCGGCAATTCCTGGCGGAGAACTTCTTCAGCGGCGAGGCCACGCCCACCATTCATGTGATCACCGCGCAGGCGCTGGGGGAAAACGGGCAGACCGCGCCGGGAGCTGACGCCGATGCCGCCCGCGCGCTGCTGGCCGAGGCCGGATACGGGCCGGACAATCCGCTGCGGCTGGTCTTGCGGGTATCGTCCGGAAGCCGGGAGCGCATCGCGATTGCCATCGCCGATGATCTGCGCAATGCGGGCCTCGATATCGAAATCCTCTCCTCCTACCCGCATGATATCAATCAGGCGGTCGCGGGCGGCGAGTTCGACATGACGCTGGGCTATTTCAACCGGGGTCTGAAATCGGAGCCGGACTTCATGCTGGAGCCGTTCGCACCGGGCGGATTTGCCGATGATACCGGCTGGTCCGGGCCGGGCCGGAATCGCTTCGCGCAGCTGATGGAAGAGGCGCGCGGACGTGTCTCGCGCTCTGAACGCATCGCCGTTCACCGCGAGGCCGAAGCGGTGTTCCTGGAGTACCAGTGCAACGTGCCCCTGCTGCACGAGCGGGCCTTCTGGATGATTTCCGACCGGGTAAGGCGCCGGGACGAGACCTTGCAGCCCCAGCTCTGGCGGGATTTGAGTTTGGGGTGATGGTTAAGAGATCCGGCGAATTATTGCCCCTAGAAGAGCGAGTGGAAAACCTGAAAAAGCTCGTTGAACGAGCTTACATCTTCTACACATGCTGGTGGCTTTACGAGGGTGCCGAAACGCGGGCCGGCCTACTGGACAGGATGCAAGAGCACAGCGAATTTTATTGCTTTGACTCCCACGCTCAGTTTTGTTCCATGATAATTCATTGTCATGCGATGTTGGATAAGCCGAGAGATGCTACCCATCTCGGAAAAATAGCCAAAGAAACTGGATTGGAATGCGACCTAGCAACTATCGTAGAGACACATAAAAAGATCGCGATTATCCGCAACAACGCCATTGGCCACCGATCTCGACAGCAAAGCTATAGCGACTCGTTCAAGAAGGCCGGTGTTACCGCACAAGAAATAGAGGCCTATATACGAGGCTGCCATCGCGTCGTCTCGGCCATCTGCGAGCACCTGCACGTTCGGCCACCGGTGCTAAACGATCTACCAGCCCAGCACCTAAAGGCGTTAATCACCGGCAACTGGGACCGCGACGACGATTGGGTGTCCTCGTTCTAGCGAGGCAAATGATTACACCCGAGCTGCAATCCGCAGCTTCCCGACACCTACCCCCTCGCCATGACGGCAAATAGGCGCTAACACCCGCTTCTAGCATGTAATCAGAGTCGACCCGCGCCCGGACTTGCCCCACAAGACCGGCAGCGCGGATACGCGCGCGCAACGAACGGAGCAACACCCATGCCCAGACGCACCGATATCAGCTCCATCCTCATCATCGGTGCCGGCCCTATCGTGATTGGCCAGGCGTGCGAGTTCGACTATTCGGGCGTGCAGGCGGTCAAGGCCCTGAAGGAAGAGGGTTACCGGGTCATACTGGTGAACTCCAATCCCGCCACGATCATGACCGATCCGGGCCTGGCGGACGCCACCTATATCGAGCCGATCACGCCGGAAATGGTGGCGAAAGTCATCGAGAAGGAGCGCCCTGATGCGCTGCTTCCCACCATGGGCGGGCAGACCGCGCTCAACTGCGCGCTGGAGCTGGAAAAGCGCGGCGTGCTGGAGCTCTTCGGCGTGGAGATGATCGGCGCGAAGGCCGATGTCATCGACAAGGCGGAAAACCGCCAGCGCTTCCGCGATGCGATGGACAAGATCGGCCTGGAAAGCCCGAAATCACGCACCGTGCATTCGCTGGCTGAGGCCGAGGCGGTGCTCGACGAGCTGGGCCTTCCGGCTGTCATCCGCCCCTCCTTCACGCTGGGCGGCACGGGCGGCGGTATCGCCTACAATGTTGAGGAATACCGCGAGATCGTCGGCACCGGGCTTGCCGCCTCCCCGGTCACCGAGGTGCTGGTGGAAGAAAGCGTGCTGGGCTGGAAGGAGTTCGAGATGGAGGTGGTGCGCGACCGCGCAGACAACTGCATTATCGTCTGCTCCATCGAGAATATCGACCCGATGGGCGTGCATACCGGCGATTCCATCACCGTCGCCCCGGCCCTGACGCTGACCGACAAGGAATACCAGCGCATGCGCACCGCCTCGATCGCGGTCCTGCGCGAGATCGGCGTGGAAACGGGTGGATCGAACGTGCAGTTCGCGGTGAACCCGGCTGATGGCCGCATGGTCGTTATCGAGATGAACCCGCGCGTCTCGCGCTCGTCTGCGCTGGCGTCCAAGGCTACGGGCTTCCCGATTGCGAAGGTCGCCGCGAAGCTGGCGGTCGGCTACACGCTCGACGAGATCGACAACGACATCACCGGCGGCGCGACCCCGGCAAGCTTCGAGCCGTCCATCGATTACGTGGTCACGAAAATCCCGCGCTTTGCGTTCGAAAAATATCCGGGCGCGCAGAACCTGCTGTCCACCTCCATGAAATCGGTCGGCGAGGCGATGGCAATGGGCCGGACCTTCCAGGAGAGCATGCAGAAAGCCCTGCGCAGCCTGGAGACCGGGCTTTGCGGCTTTGACGAGATCGAGATCGAGGGCTTTGAATCCGCCGACGGGCCGGAAGGGCGCCGTCAGGCAGTGCTCGCCGCCCTCGCCCGCCCGACGCCGGACCGCTTGCGCGTGATCGCGCAGGCCTTCCGCGAGGGCCTCTCCGTGGACGAGATCAACACGGCCTGCGCCTACGAGCCGTGGTTCCTGCGCCAGATCGAGGAGATCGTCCACGCAGAGGAGGATATCGCCACGCTCGGCCTGCCGGCCGACGCTAAGGCCTTCCGCCGCCTGAAGGCCATGGGCTTTTCCGACCAGCGCCTGGCCCAACTGACGAAATCCACCGAAGCAAAGGTGCGCGAGGCGCGCCGCGCGCTGAATGTCCGCCCGGTCTACAAGCGGGTGGACACGTGCGCCGCCGAGTTCGCGACGCCCACCGCCTACATGTATTCAAGCTACGAGACCGGCAATTGCGAAAGCCGCCCGACAGAGGCGAAGAAGGCCATCATTCTGGGCGGCGGTCCGAACCGGATCGGCCAGGGCATCGAGTTCGACTATTGCTGCTGCCACGCGGCCTTTGCTTTCGCCGAGATGGGCATTGAATCCATCATGGTGAACTGCAACCCGGAAACCGTCTCGACCGACTATGACACGGCAGACCGGCTCTATTTCGAGCCGCTGACCGATGAGGACGTGCTGGAGCTGATCGAGACCGAGCGCGCCAATGGCACGCTGCTGGGTGTCGTCGTGCAGTATGGCGGCCAGACCCCGCTGAAGCTCGCCGGCGCTCTTGAGAAGGCGGGCATACCGATCCTCGGCACCAGCCCGGACGCGATCGATCTGTCCGAGGATCGTGAACGCTTCAAGGCCCTGCTGGACAAGCTGGGCCTGCGCCAGCCGCCGAACGCCATCGTACGTTCAGAAGAAGAGGCGCTGGAAACGGCCAAGGCACTCGGCTTCCCGCTGGTCTTGCGGCCCTCCTTCGTGCTCGGCGGGCGCGGCATGGAGATCGTGCGCGATCAGGAAAGCCTGGAGCGCTATATCCGCGCCGCGGTTCATGTCTCCGGCGACAGCCCGCTTCTGCTCGACCGCTATCTCACCGACGCGTCCGAGGTCGATGTAGACGCCGTGTGCGACGGTGACGAGGTACGCATCGCGGGCGTCATGGAACATATCGAGGAGGCCGGTGTTCACTCCGGCGACAGCGCCTGCTCCATCCCGCCTCATTCCCTGCCGGAAGCGACGATTGCCGAACTGCGCGCCGAAACCGTCGCGCTGGCAAAGGCCATCGGCGTGAAGGGCCTGATGAACGTGCAGTACGCGGTCAAGGACGGCGAGATTTTCGTGCTGGAGGTCAATCCGCGCGCCAGCCGCACCGTACCGTTTGTGGCAAAGGCCATCGGGGCACCCGTTGCCGGTATCGCGGCCAAGGTCATGGCTGGCGAGAAGCTGTCCGGCTTCAAGATGTGGAATGACACGCCCGAGCACGTGGCTGTGAAAGAAGCCGTCATGCCCTTTGCCCGCTTCCCGGGGGTCGACCCGGTGCTGGGCCCGGAAATGCGCTCAACCGGCGAGGTAATGGGCATCGACATGCGCTTTGAGGCGGCTTTCGCCAAGGCCCAGCTTGGCGCCGGTGTCCGCCTGCCCCGGTCTGGCGCCGTGTTTGTGTCGCTCAAGGAGTCCGACAAGGCGCAGATGATCGAGCCCTGCCGTCAGCTGACCGGGCTGGGCTTCTCCCTGCTGGCGACGGGCGGCACCGCCAAGACCCTGGAGGATGCGGGGGTGCCCGTCACGCGCATCAACAAGGTGTTCGAGGGCCGTCCGCACATTGTCGACGCGATCAAGAATGGCGAGGTCCAGCTGATCTTCAACACCACTGAGGGCCGCCAGAGCCAGATCGACAGCTATTCCATCCGCCGCACGGCACTGGAGCTGAAAATTCCCTGCTACACGACCGCCTCGGCCAGCCGCGCCGCGGTGAAGGCGATCGCGACGATTGATGCAGGAGAGCTTGAACCGCGCGCTCTGCAATCCTATCGTTATTAGAACGTTCCAGGAGAACGCAAAGAGCGCTTGATAGCGGGATCATTTGGGTCTTACGCTCGCAGGCGTAAAAAGAAACGAGTCCTTCCCTATGCAAAAAATCCCTATGACCGCCGAGGGTCACCGGGCCCTCGACGAAGAATTGAAGCATCTGAAATCGGTTGAGCGCCCGGCGGTGATCCAGGCGATCTCCGAAGCCCGCGACCATGGCGATCTGTCAGAGAACGCGGAATATCACGCGGCCAAGGAGCGCCAGAGCTGGATTGAGGGCCGTGTCGTCGAGCTTGAGGACAAGCTGGCGCGCGCGCAGATCATTGATGTGTCCCGCATGAGCGGCGATCAGGTGAAGTTCGGTGCCACGGTGACCGTGCTGGACGAAGACACCGAGGCTGAAGCCACCTACAAGATCGTCGGCGATGACGAAGCTGACGTGAAGTCGGGCAAGATTTCCGTGTCCTCGCCCATCGCGCGCTCGCTCATCAACAAGGAAACGGGTGATGTCGTCGAGGTGAACGCACCTGGCGGGCTTAAGACCTATGAAATCCTGAAAGTCGAGTGGAAATAGGCGAACCGCGTTTTGCCCTTGCGTGAAATGACCGAAGCCGGCGGATCGCTCCGCCGGCTTCTTGCGTTTCGGGCTTTCAGCCTGCCGCTTCCCCCTTGGCGTGCGCCACGGGCACAGGCTAACTGGAACCATGGCGGATCAGACCACACACGCAGAACGCGCCTGCTTTGTCGTCACTGACGGGCGGCGGGGCATGGAGAATCAGGCGCTGGGCCTGGCCGAAGCCGTGGCCCGGCTGACGCCCATGCGCATTCTGCCTGTCCAGGTGCCGCGCACCGGCGATCTGCCCGACCCCGGACCGATTGCACCGGATTTGTGGATCGGTTGCGGCATGGCAGCTGTCCGCGCAGCTAGCGAGCACCGCAAGGCTTTTCCAGACGCGGTCTTTGTCTATGTGCAGGACCCGAAAATGGCGGCGCATCGTTTTGATCTCGTCGTACCGCCCGAGCATGACCGGATGCGCGGCGCCAATGTGTTTGCCATCACCGGATCGCCAAACCGCATCACGGGCGAGAGGCTGGCCGCCGCCGAACGCGCCTTCGCGGGGCAGATTGCCGCCCTGCCCGCCCCCCGCGCAGCCGTCCTTATCGGCGGCGATTCCCGGCACCACCGCTTCACGCCCGAAGTCGCCGGAGAGCTTCTGGCGCGGTTGAGGCGCCTTCGCGGCGACGGCATCGGCCTCATGATCACCACCTCCCGCCGCACACCAGAGAATTTCGTTTCGGCGCTTGGTGAAGCGTTCGCAACCGATGACGGGGTCTGGCTGCACACGGGCGGCGAGCCCAACCCGTATTTCGCGTTTCTGGCCGGTGCCGACTGGATATTCGTCACCGAAGACTCCACCAACATGCTCACCGAGGCTGCAGCCACAGGCATGCCGGTCTACCGGCTGCTTCTGGACGGCAAACCCGGCAAGTTCGCCCGGCTATACAGCGCGCTGGAAGCACACGGAGCGGTCCGGCCCTTTCTCGGGCGGCTGGATAGCTGGACCTACCGGCCGCTTCACGAAACCGAGAGGGCGGCGCAGCGCGTCCTTGAAATCATGGCCCGCAAAGGCGACATCTGAACGCTGACAGGTTTTTGCGCGCCCGAAGGAAGCCCGACATGCTCCGCTCCATTCTCGCTGCCACGCTTTTGACCGCCGCACCGTGTTTTCATGCCATCGCGCAGGAAAGCCGGATGACGCCACTGCCCGGCGATGTTCGTTTCGAGGCGCGGCCTGACGCTACAGATGCGCGCAGCTGGGCACGTGAAGGCCACACCACGGTCATCAACCTGCTGACCGAACCGGAGATTGAAGCGCTCGAGTTCGACTATGCCGGAAGTGTCATGCAGAACGGTATGATCTACGCGCACGTGCCAGTGGGGCGGATGACAGGGACCGAGGCGGCCGACGCGGTGGCCCGCATCATGGCGGAAACCGACGGGCCGGTGATCATCAATTGCGCCAGCGCAACGCGCGCCAGCCATGTCTATGCCGCCAGCCAGATCCGGGCCGGCAACATTACCCGCGACCAGCTCCACACAATCGACCCGGAACGCGAATGGAATCAGGACCTCCTGTCACGTCTGCTGGGAGAGACGCCTGGCACCGAATCCGCCCAGTAACTTTTCGTCGCCCGTGGGCGAACAAGCCAGTACAGCCAACGCCAGAGGACATCAGCCTGCCATGACCGAAACCCGTCATTCCAAAGTTGTCATTATCGGGTCCGGTTCGGCCGGTTACACCGCGGCCATCTACGCAGCGCGGGCCATGCTGGAGCCGATTGTCATCGCAGGGCTGCAGCCGGGCGGCCAGCTGACGATCACGCACGAAGTGGAGAACTATCCAGGCTTTGCCAGCGTCATCGAAGGCCCCTGGCTGATGGAGCAGATGAAGGCGCAGGCCGAAAATGTCGGCGCCGAGATCATTGCCGACATCATCGTCGAGGCCGACTTCTCCAAGCGCCCCTTCACGATGAAGGGGGATGGCGGCGCTATATACACTGCAGACAGCGTGATTATCGCGACCGGCGCGAGCGCCAAATGGCTGGGCCTTGAAAGCGAGCAGAGCCTGCAGGGCTTTGGCGTTTCAGCTTGTGCTACGTGTGACGGCTTCTTCTATCGCGGCAAGGAAGTGGTTGTGGTCGGCGGCGGCAATACGGCCGTCGAGGAAGCCCTGTTCCTTACCCGCTTTGCCAGCAAGGTGACCCTGATCCACCGCCGCGACAGCCTGAGGGCCGAAAAAATCGCGCAAGCCCGCCTGTTCGACAATGAGAAGGTGGAGGTCATCTGGGACAGCGTGGTGGAGGAAATCCTCGCAGAAGGTGACGTGCCCGGCGTGACCGGCGTGCGGGTGAAGAACCTCAAAACCGGCGAAGAAACGAAGCTGCCCACCGATGGTGTGTTTATCGCCATCGGGCACGCGCCCGCGACCTCGCTCTTCGAAGGCCAGCTGGAGATGAAGGACGGCGGCTATCTGGTAACCAAACCCGGTACCACCCTCACCTCGGTGCCCGGCGTGTTCGCCGCGGGCGATGTGACCGATGATGTTTACCGTCAGGCCATCACGGCAGCCGGCATGGGCTGCATGGCGGCACTGGAAGCTGAGCGCTGGCTGGCCGAGATGGAACATCACGCCGCGAGCGAAGGCAAAGCCGCAAAGTCCGACGCCGCGTGAGCGCTGAACCCGCCATATACCTTGACGGTGTGCGCTTTTCCTATGCGCGCAAAGGCCCTGTCGTGCTCGACATGGACCGGTTCGAAGTCGCGGCCGGCGAGAAAGTGTTCCTCAAGGGGGCGAGCGGATCGGGCAAATCCACCCTTCTGGGCCTGATTGCGGGTATCATGGCGCCAACAGCAGGACGCATCGATGTGCTGGGCCGGCCCATGTCAAAGCTCTCCGGCGGCCGGCGCGACTCGCTGCGCGCCGAACGGCTGGGCGTCATCTTTCAGATGTTCAACCTGCTGCCCTATCTGCCTGCGGGCGCGAATGTGATGCTGCCTGCGCGTTTCTCGCCACGGCGCAACGAGGCTTGCAAGGTGGCTGGCGGCGCAGAGGCCGAGGCGCGCCGCCTGATGAGCCGCCTGCAGCTTGACCCGAAGCAGTACTGGTCCAGCCCGCCGACCGAGTTGTCGGTGGGCCAGCAACAGCGCGTGGCCGCTGCGCGCGCGCTGATCGGGCGTCCGGGCCTGGTACTGGCGGACGAACCGACCTCGGCGCTCGATGCAGACGCGCGCGATGCCTTCCTGTCCCTCCTGATCGAGGAATGCGCGGCGAGCGGCGCGGCCCTGCTGTTCGTCAGCCATGATGGTTCACTGGCGTCGAAGTTCGACCGCGCGGTTGACCTGTCCGAGCTCAACGCCGCGAGGGTCGGCACATGAACCGCTTCCCCATCCTATCGCTGGCCTGGCGCTCCATCGCCAACCGGCGCGGCACGGCCCTTCTGACCATCCTCACCGTCGCCATCGCGATGACGCTGTTTCTGGGGGTGGAGAAGGTGCGCCATGGCGCGCGGGCGAGCTTTGAGAACACGATTTCAGGTACAGACCTGATCGTCGGCGCGCGCTCCAGCCCGGTAAACCTGCTGCTTTACGCGATCTTCCATATCGGCGATGCGACGAACAATATCACCTGGGAAACCTATCAGCAGGTTGCAGGCGCGCCGGGTGTTGCCTGGACCGTGCCGATATCGCTGGGCGATTCCCATGCCGGTTTCCGCGTGGTCGGCACCGACAACCGCTATTTCGAGCATTACCGCTATGCCGGCCGGCGGCAGCTGGAGTTTGCGGCTGGCCGCCCGCTGGACGATCTGTTCGACACGGTGATTGGTGCCAGTGTAGCGCGTGAGCTGGGCTATTTGCTGGATCAGGAAATCGTCGTCGCCCACGGCACCGGGCGGGTCAGCTTTGTCGAGCATGACAACAACCCGTTTCGCATTGTCGGCATTCTGCAGCCGACGGGCACGCCGGTGGACCGGTCTGTCTTTGTCAGTCTCGAAGCCATTGAGGCCATCCACATGGAGGGGCCCACGGGCGCTGGCACAAGCCTTTCCATGGACGAGCTGCGCGCCATGGACCTCTCGCCTGACCAGATCACCGCCTTTCTGGTCGGTCTGGAAACGCCGGTAGCCGCGCTGCGCCTGCAGCGCCAGATAAACACCTACCGGGTGGAGCCCTTGCAAGCGATCATTCCGGGCGTTGCCCTGTCCCAGCTCTGGGGTGTGGTCGGCGTTGCCGAGCGTACGCTGGCGGCGGTGGCCGCCTTCGTCGTCCTGATGGGCCTGATCTGCATTCTCACTGCAATCCTGACCAGCCTCAACGAGCGCCGCCGGGAGATGGCCATACTGCGTGCGCTGGGCGCCCGGCCCCGCCACATCTTCGTGCTGCTGGTCAGCGAGAGCGCCCTTCTGGCGCTGGCTGGGGCCATTATCGGCACGGGCCTCACCTACGCGGCCCTGACACTCGGAGCGCCCGTGCTTGAGCAGCGCTATGGCGTGCATCTGGGCGATACGCTGCCCGGCCTTTACGATCTCGCGCTCATCGGTGTGGTGACCGGCGCATCTGCCGTTCTCGGCTTCATTCCCGCCTGGGCCGCTTTCCGCAATTCATTGGCAGACGGAATGACAATTCGCACCTGACGGGGGCGGCGAAGCGCTCTAACGTCTGCGAATGGATTGGGACAAGCTTAAAACCTTTCATGCTGCGGCGGATGCGGGGTCACTGACCGGGGCAGCCGATACGCTGGGCCTGTCGCAATCGGCAGTGAGCCGCCAGATATCCGCGCTCGAGACCGAGCTGGATATCAAGCTGTTCCACCGCCATGCGCGCGGCCTGCTGCTGACCGAGCCGGGGCGGCTGCTGTTTGAAGCCGCCAGCGAGATTGCCAACCGGGTAGCCGTGGCCGAAGCGCGTGTGCAGGACAGCCGCGACAAGCCGACAGGGGCCTTGCGTATCACCGCCCCCACCGCGCTGGGGTCGATCTGGCTGATCCCGCGTCTGAAGCAGTTCCAGCTCCTCTACCCGAAGATTCAGCTCAAGCTGCTGCTGGCGGACCATGAACTGGATCTGGCCGGGCTGGAGGCCGACATTGCCATACGCCCCTGGCCATCGACCCAGAACGAGCTGGTGCAGCGCCGCCTCATGCAGGTGGAGCAGCATCTCTATGCCGCGCCTGAATATCTTGCCGAGCGCGGCACTCCGCAGACGCTAGCCGATCTGGACAAGGGCCATCGCTTTATCGCGTACGGACCAAAGAAGCTGGCACCGATCCCCAATCTGAACTGGCAACTGACCATCGGCCACGAACCTGGCTCGCCGGCGCGCCCAGCCATCATTGAGGCCAACACGATCAAGGCGATGATGCGCGCTACCGAAGCGGGATTTGGCATTTGCGGCCTGCCCGATTATGTGGCGCTGGAAAATCCCGGCCTCGTGCGCGTACTGCCTGACACTGATGGCCCCACTTTCGACGTCTATGTGGTGTTTCCAGAAGAGCTGAAGGGGTCGCGGCGAGTTGCCGCATTCCGGGAGTTTCTGGTCGATACGGCCAAAGCCTGGAAAGCGGAGGCGGCTGAATAATATCGGCTTTCCGCGCCCAGCATTGCGTCACATATCTTTCGCAAAGCCGTAATGCTGCATTTTTGCATAGCTGATATTCGTTGGAACGCCTTGAAGCGGGCGGGCGTTAGCGTCATATCAGCCGCGAACGGTTTTCCCCGTTTCGAGTTCGCATACCGTCTCCTCCCCGAACGGATATGCAAGACTGAGCCGGAAAGAGCGCCTATGCGCCTTCCGGCTCTTTTTTTGTTTATGGACAGGCCCGCGCGGTGCTGTGCAATAGCACGTCCCGCTGCCCTTGCCCCGGTCCTGCCATGCCAACCATCTCCTGGCCCCATATCATCCCGGTCATCCTGCTGATCGGCTCCAGCATATTCATGGTGATATTTTTCAGCTGGCTGATCGCCTTCGTGGAATACACGATGGCCGTGCCTGCCAACCGGATGGGCCACAGCGTCTATTCTGCCGCGGAGCTGAAAACCATGCAGGAGGTGATCACGCTCACCGTGTTCGTCGGCTTTGCGGCGATCTACCTGAAAGAACCTGTCACATTACGCCATCTTGCCGGCTTTGCCTTGATTGCGGCGGGCGCAGCGTTGATCTTCTTCAAACGATGAGCCAGATCAAACGCTCCCTGTCCCTCGCCGGGCACCGCACCAGTCTTGCGCTGGAACCGGAGTTCTGGGCGGTGCTCGACGCCGCCTGCGCCGCGCAGGGCCGCTCGCTGGCGAGCCTGATCGGCGAGATTGACGAGGAACGTGTCCTGAAGGGGGATGATGCGGGCCTGGCAAGCGCGTGCCGGGTATGGGCCTTGCGTCAGGCGCAGTCGCGCGCTTGAGTAAGGACCGAGCGGGGAAAGGGGGACTGCAATGTCTTGCAGTGAAATCGGGGGCAAGCGGAGATGAGAATGTCCGCCACGCCAGGCGGCATGTTTGCTGCCTTTGCCATAGCGCCGGCCTTCGCCGCCGCCCTGGCCGTACTGGGTCTTATCGGACATCTTCACCTGACGGATCCGGCAGCAGCAGACGTACCTTTGGCCGACTATGCCTCCATGGCCGTCAGCGTGTGGTTCTCGGCCCTGATGTTTGCCTACCCGGCAGCCATCGCGCTGTTTGCGCCGTTATGGCTCATCCTGAGGGGTTTGCGTCTCTGGGGCAGCTTCACAGCCCTTCTGGCAGGCGCAGCGGCGGGTCTGGTGGCCATGCTCGCCTATCTCTATCGCATTTATGGCGCTGATCTGGAAATGCAGCTGACGGGCGGTGTGCCGCTCGGCGAACTGCCCCTGGCCGAAAGCCTCTTCAGCCTCGCCTTGCCCCTGATCGGCATTACGGCAGGCGCCATTGGAGGACTGGTCTTCACCAGCCTTGAGCGCGCCGGCCGCTAAGCAGATGCGCAAACCCGTTCCGCTCCAACTGGCCTTCGCCATGGCCCTGTCGCCGCTGATCGCGGGATTTCTTGGCGGCATGCTGGTATCGTTCGGGCTCAGCTTTCAGCTTCTGGCCGACTTCACCGTTCTCGAAACCCTGCGTACGGGACTGGTCACGTCGATCTTCGGCGTGATCATCGCCGTTTTCGTCTGCTATGCGTTTGGTTCACCGGTCATGCTGGCGGCCTGGGCCATCGCCCATTTCGCCAAATGGCGGACACCGCTGGGAATGGGACTGGCCATGTCGGGTGCCGGGCTGATCTTTGCCGTTTTGTACCTTTTCAACGGTCGGCTGATCATGGAGGATGTCGGACAGAACCCGGATATCGCCCTGCTCGTCACCCTGCCCGCAGGACTGATCGCCGGCTATATGGCAGGCTGGTTTATCGGACAGCTCGGCTACACCGATACCGCGCCAAGCGAAACCGTTCCGGGCGTCAACGCGTAATCCCTGCTATAGTTGTTGCCCGAACGGCCACGCCATCAGGAGCGCTCCCCATGACCATGAAACTCACCGTTCTGGCCACCCTTGGCGCCGCCGCGCTGGCGGCCTGTTCACCAACGCAAACCACTTATGGCCCGGCCACCGGACCGGCGGGGCAGGCCATCGGCTTTGACTCCCTTCGCATCACCGACAATCGCTGGCGCGTCAGTTTCACTGCGGGACCAGATGTTTCCACCGCCGGTGCAGAGCGCCTTGCCCTGCGCCGGGCGGCAGAACTGACGCTGGAAAACGGCTATGACTGGTTCGAGATCACCGACCGCCGGATTGAATCCACCACCGGACGCAATCCGGTGCGGGTTGGCGGCTCGGCCGGTACGAGTGTCGGCTCGCGCGGCTACCGGGCATCCGGCGTCGGGCTTGGCATCAGCATAAGCCCCGGTCAGGAAGGGCGCACGCTGGTCAGTCTGGAGATTATCGCCCGGCACGGCGAAACACCGGACGCTCCCAACGCCTACGACGCCCGCTCGCTGATCGCGGTGACGGGGTAGGCAGAGAGCCGGACAGGCGGACACCCGATCCTGCTTGGTCGCTGGTCTGCCCCATGTCATTGTGGTGACTTGGTGATTCAGGCATCTGGCTGACAGGGGCGTGCGCATGCTGGCCGATCTGGTTTCTGCATCGGTCTTTTACGAGGTCGCGGTCCTGCTGGTGATAGCGGCGGCAGTCGGTCTCGCGGGCCACATGTTACGCCAGCCCTTGATCGTCAGCTTCATTCTGGTCGGCATTCTGGTCGGCCCGGCCGGGCTAGATCTGGTACGCTCCAGCGACCATGTAGAGCTGCTCTCCCAGCTCGGCATTGCACTTCTGCTGTTTCTGGTCGGTATCAAGCTGGACGTGAAGCTGATCCAGTCTCTCGGCATGGTGTCGCTCGCCACTGGGCTGGGACAGGTCGCCTTTACCTCGATCATCGGCTTTGCCATCGCGCTGGGGCTCGGGTTTGACCCGCTCACCAGCATCTATATCGCCGTGGCACTGACATTCTCCTCGACAATCATCATCGTGAAGCTGCTGTCCGACAAGCGCGAGATCGACTCCCTGCATGGGCGGATCGCGCTGGGCTTCCTGATCGTTCAGGACCTCGTCGTCGTGCTGGCCATGATCGTCTTGTCAGCCATCGGCATAGGCGGCGCGGAAAATGGCGGTGCAGGGGCGCTGCTGGGCGTGCTGCTGGCCGGCATACTCATGGTCGCAGCCGTGATCGTGTTTATCCGCTTCATTGCCAACCCGCTCACAGCCATCCTTGCGCGGTCACCTGAGTTGCTGCTGTCGTTTGCGATAGCCCTGGCAGCGATGTTTGCGGCGCTGGGTGACCTGTTCGGTCTCGGCAAGGAGCTGGGCGGTCTGCTGGCAGGCGTGGCGCTTGCGTCCACCCCCTACCGTGAAGCGGTGTCGGCCCGGCTGGCCCCGTTGCGCGACTTCCTGCTCCTGTTCTTTTTCATCGGCCTTGGATCGCGCCTCGATCTTTCATTGCTGGGCGAGAACATCCCTGCAGCGGCGATATTCTCCGCCTTCGTACTGATCGGAAATCCGCTGATCGTTGTCATCATCATGGGCGTGATGGGCTATCGCCGCCGCACCGGCTTTCTGGCCGGTCTCACCGTGGCTCAGATCAGCGAGTTTTCGCTCATATTCATGGCGATGGGCCTGTCGCTCGGCCACGTCAATGACCAGGCGCTGGGTCTGGTCACGCTGGTGGGCCTGATTACGATTGCGGCCTCAACCTACATGATCACCTATTCCCACCGGCTCTATCCGCTGGTCGAACCCCTGCTCTCGCCCTTTGAACGGCGCAATATCAATCACGCCGAGACGGATAATGGCGAAACCGCGCAGAAGCACCATGACATTGTCCTGTTCGGGCTGGGCCGCTATGGCGGGGCGATTGCGCAGCGCCTTCTCAATCGCGGGGTTTCCACATTGGGAGTGGATTTCAATCCTTCAGCGGTGAAGCTCTGGCGCGAACGGGGGCTGGACGCGGTCTATGGCGATCTGACAGATCAGGAGTTTCTTACCCATCTGCCGCTTAGCCAGGTGCGCTGGGTCATCTCGACCACCTCGGACCTGGAAACCGGCGTCACCCATGAAGACACCCGCATCGCGATGATCTCCACGCTGCGCAAGTTCGGCTTTGCTGGCAAAATTGCCGTGACCAGCCAGCGCGGCGCCGCGCTGGAGCGTCTCCAGGAGGCCGGAGCAGACCTGATCCTCTTTCCGTTCCAGGACGCGGCCGACCAGGCCGTGGAGCTTCTGACCGGAGAAGCGCCGGAGCCGGAACGCATCGAGACGCCCGAATATAGCGACGACCAGCGTGATATCGAGGATTAGGGCAATCCGCCGTCATTGCGGGCCAGTTCGTCGGCACGTTGCCAGAGGCGGTCAAGCAGGCCGCCCAGCTGGCGCTTTTCTTCTGCGCTGAAACCTTCCAGCAGGGAGCGTTCCCATTCCATCGCCAGCGGGGCGATCTCGTCAAATATGGACTGACCTTCCGGTGTCAGGGAAACCAGCGCGGCGCGCTTGTCCGAAGGGCTGGTGCGGCGGCGCACCAGCGCCCGCTCGGCCAGGGCGCGCAAGGCGCGGCTGACCGTCACCTTGTCCATGGCGGTGGCTTCGCAGATGGCCTGGGCCGTAATAGCCTCGCCCCCGCCCAGAACCGCGATCACGCGCCATTCCCAGATGCTCAGGCCGAACCGGGCCTGATAGGCGCGCGCGATCAGGCCGGACGCCTTGTTGGACACGACCGACAGCCGGTAAGGCAAATATTCGGAAAGAACGAGGGCGGGCACGGGATTTGCCCTGTCTGCCCGCCCCGTCATGACAGCCTACTCGGCCGCGTCGGGCTTGAGCACGCCGCGGCGGATCTGATCGAGCTCGATCGATTCAAACAGCGCCTTGAAATTGCCTTCGCCAAAGCCCTCATTGCCCTTGCGCTGGATGATCTCGAAAAAGATCGGCCCGATATTGGTCGTGGTGAAGATCTGCAGCAGCAGGCCCTGCCCGCTCTCCGGGTCACCATCGACCAGTATGGAGTTCTTTTTCAGGCGCTCAAGGTCTTCCCCGTGGCCAGGCACACGCTCATCTACGAGCTCGTAATAGGTCGGCGGTGTCGACTGGAACTCGACGCCATTGGCGCGCAATTGCTCGACGGTGGAATAGATGTCCGATGTCGTCAGGGCGATATGCTGGATGCCCTCGCCGTTATACTCGCGCAGGTATTCCGCAATCTGGGACTTGTCGTCGGAGCTTTCGTTCAGCGGGATGCGCAGCTTGCCGCACGGGCCGGTCATGGCGCGCGAGAGCAGGCCGGTATGGGCGCCCTTGATGTCAAAATAGCGGATTTCGCGGAAGTTGAAGACGTTCTCGTAGAAACTCGCCCAATGGTTCATCCGGCCCATGAAGACGTTGTGGGTCAGGTGATCGAGGGTTTCGAGGCCCGCACCGCCCTTGTCTTCAGCGCCCGGGATCGGCTCGAATGTCTCGTCATAGATGGTGCTGGCGCCATACTGGTCGACCAGATAGAGCACCGAGCCGCCAATACCCTTGATGGCCGGCAGGTTCTGGTCATCGCCCCAGAGCGGGGTGCCATAGGGCTCGGCTCCGCGCGCAATCGCGTCCTTATAGGCCTGCTTCGCATCGCGCACCCGGAACGCCATGGCGTTGGCAGACGGGCCGTGCTCGGCGCGGAAATCGGCCGCCTGGCCCGTCTTTTCGCGGTTTACCAGGAAGGTAATGTCGCCCTGTTTGTAGCGGACAATGTCGCGGGTCTTGTGTTTCGCGACAGCCGTGAAGCCCAGCAGCCTGAACAGCTTGTCGAGCTTTTCCGGCTCCGGGCTGGTATACTCGACAAACTCGAAACCATCGGTACCCAGCGGGTTCTCGAACAGGTCAGCCATGGCAGGGCTCCTTCATCTTTGGGGGTCGGGCCGGAGCCGGGACGAGGCGCAGCCGCCATTCCCGTCCGGCAAACTCCCGGCCTTTCTGCCGGAAATTAGTATCATTTGCAACTAATTTGGTGCGGCGAACGCAACCGCCCGCCCGTTATGTTATCACCTGTTTGACAGCCCGCCCCCGGGGCGCCGAAATAGCGCGCAACGAAAAACCGTTGCGGGGAGGCTGACATGACGGGACTGGCGAGCGCGCTGCTGGCGGCGTGGATGTTGGTGTCTGCGGGCACCGTCACACAGGCGGAGAACGACGTTTCCTCCGTCACGGTGATCCATGCAGGCCATCTCATTGCGGTGCCCGGCGAGCGGGTGCGCGAAGGCGCATCGATTATCATCCGCGACGGACGCATCGACACGATCGAGGACGGCTATGTAACGCGCGATGGCGCGGAGATCATCGACCTGACAGCCCACTGGGTGCTGCCGGGGCTCATTGATGCCCATGTCCACCTCTTGAGCGAGCGCGGAGCCAGCAGCCGGCTCGACACCTTCACCCTTTCCAGCGCGGACCGCGCCTTTGTCGGCGCGCGTCATGCCCGGCGCACGCTGGAGGCAGGGTTCACAACCGTGCAGGATGTGGGCGGCGATCTGGAGGCTATCCTCGCCTTGCGCAACGCCATCCGTAACGGCGATGCGGCCGGTCCGCGCATGCGCGTCGCAGGCCCCTCCATCACGCCAACCGGCGGACATGGCGATGTGAACGGCTATAACCAGCAGGTTATCCGGAATTTCTCCAGCCCGGGCGCGTGTAACGGCCCGGCGGACTGCGCGCGGGCGGTCCGCTCGCTTGTCCAGGCCGGTGTGGATACGATCAAGATCACGGCTACAGGCGGGGTTCTGTCCAATACCGCAGCCGGTCTCGAAGTACAGTTCATGGACGATGAACTCACCGCGATCGTGCAGGCGGCCGAGATGATGGGCCGGCGGGTTACCGCGCACGCCCACGGCGTGACCGGTGTCAACGCCTTCCTGGCTGCAGGCGGGCATTCGATCGAGCACGGCACATTCCTGGACGAGGAATCGATCCGCCTGTTCCGCCGCTCCGGCGCCTTTCTCGTCCCCACCGTCATGGCGGGCGAGTTCGTAACCCTGGAGGCCGAAGCCAATGCGCCCTGGATGACGCCCTTCCAGCGCGCCAAGGCGCTGCAGGTCGGCCCGCAAATGGTGGATATGCTGCGCCGCGCCCATCGTGGCGGGGTACAGATCGCTTTCGGCACGGATTCAGGCGTCAGCCGTCATGGCGACAATGCGCGCGAGTTTGAACTGATGGTCGAAGCCGGCATGACACCGGAACAGGCCATCATCGCGGCCACCATAAATGGCGCACGCCATCTGCAGTTGGAAAACGAGATCGGCCGTATCGCGCCGGGCTTCCACGCCGACATCATCGCGGTCAGCGGCAATCCGCTGGAAAATGTCTCTGAACTGCGTGATGTGGACTTTGTGATGGCCGCAGGAATGGTACACAAAGCCCCATGACCAATTCACAATCCGAACTCGACGCCCAGTTTTCCGGCACCAAATCCGTCGCTGACGCCCTGCGCTTTGACGAAAAGGCTCTGGAAAGCTGGATGAAGGCGAATGTGGACGGCTATGCCGGGCCATTGGAGGTGAGCCAGTTCCGGGGCGGCCAGTCCAACCCGACCTACAAGCTGGCAACGCCGTCACGCCAGTACGTGCTGCGGCGCAAGCCACCGGGTGTGCTTCTGCCTTCAGCGCACGCTGTGGAACGCGAATACACAGTGATGAAGGCGCTGGGCGAGGCGGGGTTTCCCGCACCCGTCATGTTCGGTCTGTGCGAAGACCCGGAGGTCATCGGCACAGCCTTCTACGTCATGGAGTTTGTCGAGGGCCGCATCTTCTGGGACGCCTATCTGCCGGGCATGGAGCCGTCAGAACGCCGCGCGCTCTATGATGCGTCAAACGCCGCGCTCGCGCATCTCCACTCCGTCGATGTCGAGAAGGCGGGCCTGTCCGGCTATGGCAAGCCAGGCAATTATTTCGAACGCCAGATCGGCCGCTGGACCAAGCAGTACAAGGCGGCCGAAACGCGTCCCATAGCGGCGATGGACCGGCTGATAGACTGGCTGCCTGCCAATGCGCCCGAGCAGGAGCGCACCAGCGTCGTGCACGGCGATTACCGGCTGGACAACATGATCTTCCACCCGACAGAGCCGCGCGTCATCGCGGTACTGGACTGGGAGCTGTCAACGCTGGGAGATCCACTGGCCGACTTCACCTACCAGCTGATGCAATGGCGTACGCCGAAGGAAATCCGCTCCGGCTTCCTCGGTGTGGACCTGAAATCGCTCGGTATCCCGACCGAAGAAGAATATGTCGCGGCCTATTGTGAACGCACCGGGCGCAGCGGCATCCCCAAGCTCGATTTCTATATCGCCTACAACATCTTCCGCCTCGCCGGCATCGCGCAGGGCGTCTATGCCCGCGCCCTGCAGGGCAATGCCTCCAACGAGCGCGCGAAAGAGCTGGGCGCCCTCGTCGAGCCAATGGCCGAATACGCCTGGACGATTGCGGAGAAGGCTTGAGGGCATCTTTTAGTGATGCTCCGCACATCCGTGCGTCGCTCCTCGTATTAACTCGGGCGCGCGGTCGCGCTTGCGGCGCTGCGCGCCGGCGTGCCAGTCCGGCCCCGCTTAGGGGCCGCAAGGCCGAACGGCCGCCCGCGACTTTTCGCGGAATATCGCAGCCCGGATGGGCTGCGGAACTAAAGAATCCCCTACCCCAGCGTCGCCCTCAGCATCCACGCCATTTTCTCGTGGGCCGTCACGCGCGGGGCAACCACGTCTGCCGTGGCTTCATCGCCATGGGTATTGGCCAGTTCCAGCGCCGCGCGCGCAGTGCGCACAACCGTCTCATGACCCGCCAGCAGGTTGGCGACCATATCGTCAGCCTTCGGGGTCTTATCGTCGGGGCGGATCGAGGCCGACTTCGTGATCTCGTCATAGGAGATCGGAGCCATCACGCCGAGCGCGCGGATGCGTTCGGCAATATCGTCCGTCGCCGTCCACATCTCGGTATATTGCGTCTCAAACATCGCGTGCAGGTCGTGAAAGCGCGGTCCCGTGACGTTCCAGTGATAGGCGTGCGTCTTGAAATAGAGCGCGTAGGTGTCAGACAGCAGGCGGGTGACGGCCTCGGCCATCTCCTCGCGCTGCGCCTGGCTCAGTCCCATATTGATCTGCATGGCAATCTCCTGTGTTCAGCGGACGGTGAGGGCGCCGTCCATTCATGTCCAACTGCCTTACGTATATGGGGACGCCCTGTTCCAATCCAACTGGAACGCAAACTGCCAGCGATAGAGAGCGCCTATATCAGCGAGCCGCGGCGCAGAACTCGGCAATGCGCGTGCCGGCCTTCTCCAGCGCCTCATCGGAGGTCGCGTAGGAGATGCGGAAAGCCGGGCCAGAGCCAAACGCCGTGCCCGGAACGACGGCCACATGCGCCTCTTCGAGCAACGCATCACACACATCGCCATCGGTTTTCAGCGCCTTGCCCTTGCCAGAGGTTTTTCCGATGAGTCCGGCGCAGGACGGAAACACATAGAAGGCGCCTTCGGGCTTTGGCGCATCAAGGCCTTCACTAGCCGCGATGTGGCGCAGAACGAGATCGCGGCGGCGCACGAAAGCGTCATTGCGGGGTTTCAGGAAGTCATGCTGGCCATTTAGCGCGGCCACCGACGCCCACTGGCTGATCGAACACGGGTTGGACGTGGTCTGCGTCATCACCTTGGCCATGGCCTTGATGAGGGCCTCAGGTCCAGCCGCATAGCCAATCCGCCAGCCCGTCATGGCGTAGGATTTGGACACGCCATTCATGGTCAGCGTGCGCTCATAGAGCGAGGGCGCGACAGACGCGATGGTGGCAAATTCAAACCCGTCATAGACGAGGTGCTCATACATGTCGTCGGTGAGGATCCAGACATGCGGGTGGCGCTCCAGCACCTCTGCCAGCGCCTTCAGGTCATCTGCCGAATAGGCAGCGCCCGTGGGATTGGAGGGCGAGTTGAGCACCAGCCATTTCGTGCGCGGTGTGATAGCGGCTTCCAGCGCTTCCGGGCGCAGCTTGTAGCCGTCCTTTGCCGTGGCCCCAGCGAACACAGGCTTGCCGCCGCACAGAAGCGCCATGTCAGGATAGCTCACCCAGTAGGGCGCGGGTATCACCACCTCGTCGCCGGGGTTCAGCGTGGCCGCAAACGCGTTGTAGATCACCGGCTTGCCGCCCGGCGACACATTCACCTGCGAGGGCTTGTATTCAAGCTGGTTGTCGCGCCGGAACTTGGCGCAGATCGCCTCTTTCAGCTCCGGTATCCCGTCGACCGCGGTGTATTTGGTTTCGCCGCGCCGGATCGCCTCGACGGCCGCATCCTTGATGTGGTCCGGCGTGTCGAAATCGGGTTCGCCCGCACCCAGCGAGATCACGTCAATGCCCTTGGCCTTGAGTTCGCGTGCCTTCTGGGTTGCCGCAATGGTGGCAGAGGGCTGAACACGCGAAAGGGCTCTGGAAACCTCGAACGGGGCGGACATGGGCTCTCCTGATGCGGGAGGATGGAAGGCGCGCAGAAACTACCTTCCGTTTACCCTGCACCGCAATACATGTTGCAGCACAGCCCTGATCTGATGCCTTCTTTGTGCCGTAATTGATCTTGAGTTCGCCGGAATTTGAACCTTTCGCCGCCTCGAAGCGTAACGAAGCTGTTCATATGGCGTTCATCGGATCAGCCGAACGTGAACGGCTTGAGACAGGGAGGGGATCATGGCTGACTTTTCTGACGGCAATGGCCGTCCGGGCCGGAACATCAATCTGGGCGCCCTTCTCATCGCTATTGCCATGTTCGGCACCTGCCTGGTGGTCGCCCATGCATCAGGTGTGCTCGGCGACACCTCCTCAGGCCTGTTCATCGCCCAGGGCAGCGAGAGCTAGCGGCTCAAACCGGCTGACATTGCTGCCGATTTAATTTGAACCAGCCGCCACCAGCGGCCATCTCTCATCACTGTGAGCGTTCGTGGACCGGCCCTGACCCGTGCATCGGCACCCGCGTTCAGCCGCTTGCGGCTGGGCGCCTATGTCTGTGCAGGCCTGCTGCATCTCGGCGCGTTCGGCGCGATTGCCGTACTGCCGCCCGAAACCCTCGACCGGTTTATCGATACGGGCACGGGCATTGAGGTCCGCTTCTTCACCATCAGCGCCAGCGATGCGGAAAGCGACCTGCCGCTGAATGCGCCATTGCTGGCTGATCGGGGTGACACCGGCAGCGACACGGCGGGCGCAGATGAAGGTTCGGGTGATGCCGGAACGGGCGAGGATGAAGCCGAAGCTGAGCCTGAGCTCGAAGCCTCGGCTGAAATTGCTCCGGACGATGCCGGGGAGGCCGAGCCCGAAGAGATGGCCGAGCCAGCGCTGCCAGTGTCCGAAACGGGCGCCCGCCCCGCTGAACCGGACAGGCCGGCAATGCCAGCGCCGGAAGACGCTGCGCAAGGCCGCACACCTGCGCCGTCATTCAGCGTAACCGCCGCCGATACGCCGGTAGATACCATCCAGCCTGCCGAGGAAGCCGCCGTCATCATCGAGCGGCGCGTGCCCAGTTTTGCGGGAATTGCCGCGCGCGCCGAGACAGGCCTGCGGCCAGAGGATTTCCAGATCAGCCGCGTTGAGGGCAATGTTGGCGCTGTGATAGCCGAGGTATTCTGCCTGTCATCGGGTGATGCCAACAGGGAGATCGGCGATTGCGGCGATGGCCCCAACGCCGCGCAGGCAGAGCTCGCCATCTATCACATTCGCGCCATCAGCGCCGGACCGCTGGAGTTTGCGGAGAACATGGAACGGCTGGAGTTCGAGCTGGCGCAGCTCGGCGTGAGCCCGTCCACGATGGAGCTCTTGCGCGTGCACTTCCTCAACGCCCAGCGCGAGCAGACGCGCCGCTCGCCGCTGCTGCGCGCCATGGACCGTGACCGCTCCACCCGCACCGATCATCTGGGTATCGGCCCGTCCATCACGCCGCAGCGCGCACGCGATCCGTCAGGGGAGCGGTGAGAGCCGGTTTACATGGCCCATCTTGCGGCCCTCGCGCGCCTCGCCCTTGCCATAAAGGTGCAGGCACACGCCCGGCTCTGCCGACAGTGCCTGCCAGCGCGCCACATCATCGCCGATCAGATTATCCATGCGGGCGGCTGAATGGGGCGCAGGATCACCCAGCGTCCAGCCCGCAACCGCGCGAATGTGCTGTTCGAACTGGCTGACCGCGCACGCATCCATCGTCCAGTGGCCGGTATTGTGGACGCGCGGGGCGATCTCGTTCACCCAGAGCCGGCCGTCTTCCAGCACGAACAGTTCAACGGCCAGCACGCCAGTATAATTCAGTCCTTCAAGGATCGCGGTGGCTATCCGCAAGGCCTCTCCTGCCAGCACATCCGCGCCCGGAGCGGGTGCGATCGAGGTACGCAGAATGCCACCCTCATGCCGGTTTTCGGCCAGCGGAAAGGCTACGATCTGGCCATCTACGCTGCGCGCAGCGACAACCGACACTTCACGGGTAAAGGGCGCAAAGGCTTCCAGAATGCACGGCACACCGCCCAGCGTCTGAAACGCGGCAGCGGCGTCTTCGGCCTTGCGGATGATCTGCTGGCCTTTGCCGTCATAGCCCATGCGGCGTGTTTTCAGGATGGCAGGCGTGCCAAGCACTTCTATCGCCGCCACGGCATCTGCAACGCTGGAAACCGCCCGCCAGGGCGTCGTCTCGATACCGGCATCATTGACGAAGCGCTTTTCCGTCACCCTGTCCTGGCAGACCTCAAGCGCCTTCAGTCCAGGGCGCAAGGGAGCGTGCTCACCGGCCTTGCGGGCGGTTTCCACGGGCACGTTTTCAAACTCGTAGGTGACGGCATCCACACTGGCGGCAAAGCGGACTACGGCATCGAGATCATCATAGGCCGCAACGGTGCAGGCCGCAGAGACGCGCGCGGCAGGGCTGTTGTCCTCCGGCGTGAAGATATGAACGTCAAAGCCCAGCCGGGCCGCGTCCATCGCCA
Source organism: Glycocaulis albus (assembly GCF_014639075.1). Taxonomy (GTDB): domain Bacteria; phylum Pseudomonadota; class Alphaproteobacteria; order Caulobacterales; family Maricaulaceae; genus Glycocaulis; species Glycocaulis albus. The sequence continues at coordinate 161,155 of NZ_BMFS01000004.1, read as the reverse complement.
GCATGCGCCCCAGCTGGCCACCGCCGAGAATGCCGATACGCGCGCCGGGCTTCAGCATGACCGTCCGTCTAGTCCTCTACCGTGTCGGGAACGCTATCGCTCTGGCTCGCACGGTAGGCGGCCAGCCGGCCGGCAAGGGCTTCATCAGACAGCGCCATTATCGAGGCAGCGAGCAGCCCGGCATTCTTCGCCCCTGCTTCACCGATAGCCAGCGTGCCAACGGGTACACCGCCGGGCATCTGAACGATGGAGAGAAGGCTGTCGAGGCCCTTGAGAGCCTTGGACTTTACCGGCACGCCGAGCACCGGCAATTCGGTCAGCGAGGCGACCATGCCCGGCAGATGGGCCGCGCCCCCTGCCCCGGCGATGATTATCTTCACGCCGCGCCCCTTGGCTGTCCGGGCGAAATCCACCATCCGGTCCGGCGTGCGGTGAGCCGAGATGACGCGCGCATCATACGCCACACCAAGCGCATCCAGCGCCTCGGTAGCGTGCTGCATGGTCGGCCAGTCCGAGCGCGAGCCCATAATGACCGCTACGGGCGGTGAAGGGTCTGGAAATCGGGTTGCCATACGCAGCCTCCGGCCAGCGGAAAGCGCGCGAGCCTAGCCATAAGCCGCATGGCGTCAAGCGGCAGGTGAACTGCCCGCACGTCCGCTTGAACCTTTATTAACCACGATCACCAAGACTGCGTGCTTGAGTCGATTGGGAAGGATCGGGGACATGCGGGTGCGATCCAGCGGAGCAGCAGGCGGCATGGCGTCTGCGGGGCCTGTCAGCGGGCCTGTGCGCAGCGAGGCTTCCAGTGCGGTTTCCGCGCCCTCTCCGGTGCGGCGTGCCAGCGATACAGCGTCCATCATGGGCGTGCCGGAAGCCGAACTGACCCCGAATGTCCAGCGCGCGCTTCTCACCCTGATGGGCGAGGTAGACCAGCTGCGCAAGGAAACCGACGCGCTGCGCGCCAAGGTGCGCGATCTGGAAAGCCTGGCCGACCGCGACGTGCTGCTGCCTGTACTGAACCGGCGCGCCTTCCTGCGCGAGGTATCGAAAGCCCTGTCACTGGCAGAGCGCCACGATGCCCCTTCAGCGCTGGTCTATTTCGACCTTAATGGCTTCAAGGCGATCAATGACACGCACGGCCACGCCGCCGGTGACGAGGCACTGAAAGTCGTTGCCGATACGCTGGCCTCTCAGTTGCGCGATACCGATGCGGTAGGCCGTCTGGGCGGTGACGAGTTTGGTGTGGTTCTCGTGCTGACGGCGGTCGAAGCGGCAGAGCGCAAGGCCGAGGAGCTGGCCGAGGCCATCGCAGCAGCGCCGATCCATTTTGAAGGACACACCCTCAACCTCAAGGCCGCCTGGGGTGTACAGGCTCTGGAACGCGGCGTTACGCCGGAAACGGCCATGGCCGAAGCCGATGCCGCCATGTATGCGCGCAAGCAGGCTGTGGGCTGACGCTCCCGAGAGGAATAAGTATGACACGCGCTTGGCTTGTCAGGCTTGGAAAATATGGCGAGGGTGAGGCCCGGGCCCTTGCTGAGAATGTGCTTGCAACGGCATGGCAGTTTAGTTCCGACATGTCTGCTGCGGCTGACAGGAAACAGATATTCGACTTTCTAAATGCACAGTACGCGGACCAAAAGACTGGAACGCTTCAAAACTGGGCAGCCCAGCTAAACCAATTAAAAAATGAAGCCAAAGATGGCGATTTGGTCATCGTCCCACTTAAGACGACAAAGGAAATTGCGATTGGCCGGCTGACGGGAGACTATTTCCAAGCTGAAGGCATGTTTCCGGCGCGAAAAGTGCAATGGCTCATCACTGACTTGCCACGTTCTGCCGTGAAGCAGGATCTTCGATTCAGTTTGGGCGCATCGCAAACAGTTTGCGAGATCAGCAGAAACAATGCGTCAGAGCGTTTCGCGACCCTAGCAAAATCCCGGGTTGATCCCGGCCCAACCGCCGGGCAATTAAGTATCGAACTCACCTCTGAAGGTGCCGCTTCAGACGCGACTCTTGCTGTCGACCTCGCAGATTTTGCCCGTCAGCAAATCGAACAACATATCGAAGCAAACTTTGCGGGACACCGCTTCACGGAACTCGTCGCAGCAGTGCTACGGGCGCAGGGATACCAAGCCGAAGTAACTCCCCCTGGCCCTGATCGCGGCGTTGATATCGTCGCTGGCAAAGGTGCGTTAGGCTTTGAAGGGCCTCGTTTGGTTGTTCAAGTAAAGTCGGGGTCAGTTGTTGCCGATCAACCTATGCTTCAAGGTCTGCTTGGATGCATCCAAGACACGCGCGCTGACAATGGATTGTTGGTCGCATGGTCGGGTTTCACGACCCCGGTTGGGCGCCGCGAGAACGAACTTTACTTCCGGGTTCGACTGTGGAACCGCGACGATGTTCTGGACGCAATATTTTCGGTATACGAACAGCTTCCTGAAGAAATTCGCGCGGACCTGCCGCTGAAACGTCTCTGGACATTGGTTCCTGACGAAGATGTCGCCTGACACCGCTTCAAGACGTTGATCGGGCAGTGAACTGATGCCAGCTTCGCGCCCATGAGCTTCCTGTCTGACACCACCGCCCCCGCCCATCCGGCCCTTCTCGAAGCGATGATCCGCATCAATGAGGGCGCGCAGGCCAGCTATGGAAATGACGCCATTTCCGCGCGGGTGAAGGCGCAGCTCAAAGAGATATTCTCAACCGATCTGGAGCTGGTGCTTACCGTCTCCGGCACGGCGTCAAACGCGCTCGCGCTAGCGGTGCTGGCACCCGGTGATACGGCAATCCTCTGCCATGACGAGGCGCATATTCACCGCGATGAGCGCGGCGCGCCGGAGTTCTTCACCGGCGGGGCCAAGCTGGTGCCGCTCCATGGTGATCACGCGCGCCTGACGCCTGAAACCGTGGAAGCGGCTTTGGCCGAATGGCCGTCAGACTTCGTGCACACCACCCCGCCCTCCGTCCTCAGCCTCTCCAACCTCACCGAGTCCGGCACGGCCTATGATGTCGCTACGGTGAAAGCGCTGGCGGGCCTTGCCAAGGCGCGCGGCATGCACGTCCACATGGACGGGGCACGCTTTGCCAATGCACTCAGCTTCCTCAAATGCGATCCGGCAGACATTACATGGCGCGCAGGGGTCGATGTCTTGAGCCTTGGCGCGACCAAGGGCGGGGCGCTGGCGGCCGAGGCCGTGATCCTCTTCCCGTCCGCCATGGACCGCTTTGCGGCCCTGCAGGCGCGCCAGAAGCGCTCCGGGCACATGGTGCCGAAAATGCGCTATGTCGCCGCCCAGTTCGAGGCGTGGCTGGAAAACAGGCGCTGGCTGGAGCTTGCCGCCCACGCCAATGCAATGGCGGCAGAGCTGGCCGCAGGTTTTGCCAGTATTCCCGGCGCGAAACTGCTCCACCCGGTAGAAGGCAATGAGGTCTTCATCGACCTGCCCCAAGAGACCGTCGATGCGCTGAACGCGATCAATGCCGGCTTCTATCCCTGGCCGCATGGCGGCTACCGCTTTGTCACCAGCTGGCAGACGAAGGCAGAAGACGTGGCGCGCGTGGTGAAGGCCGCGCGGGGGTAAGATTTTCAGCTCCCCACCCCTCGTTTTCCCGACGCAAGTCGGGACCCAGAAAGATGCTGGGCACCGGCTTTCGTCGGTGAAACGCGTGAGGTGCACGTTATAGGTCCCACTTTCCCTGTCGTCGTTCCCGCGCAGGCGGGAACCCAGAGCCATTTGCACCGACAGAGCCCTATGAGCTCTGGATCCCCGCCTGCCCGGGATCCAATCCCCCGAATCACCCCTCTTGACTCTTGGCCGTAAGAACAAAATAAGAACATATGGCCCGTGCGATCCTCCATGACCTGCCCCTGAAGCATTTCTCCGCGCGCGTGGAGGGTGAAGCTGCGCGTCTGGAAGAGAGGCTGGGCGCACCCTTGCAGGGCGTGCACGAGATTGCTCCTGCCGCTTTTGCAGACATGGCCGCGGCGCTGGGGCTGGCGGTGGGGTTTGCACAGACACGGCTCCATGGCGGCTGGCTGTGGGTGCGCACGCGCCGCCAGCGCCTTGATCTGGGCCGGATCAGCGCGCGGGGGCTCGCAGCACTTGGCGCAGACCCGGCCCGCGTGATGCTGGTGGAGACCCGCGACCACACAGCGGCTCTTCGCGCGATTGACGAGGCCGCGCGCTCTCGCGCCATCGGGGCTGTCATCGCAGAGGTGGAAAGCGCTGATTTCACCTTCACCCGCCGCCTGACGCTGGCCCATGAGGCGAGCGCCACGCCCGTCATCCTCGTGCGCTCATGGCGCACTGAAGGGTCGACGGCCGCGCATAATCGCTGGCGGGTGGCGGCTGCGCCTTCTGCGCCCAATGCGTTTGACCCACACGCACCGGGATGCCCGCGCTGGCAGGTCACGCTGGAGCGCTCACGCGAGTTTCCGCAAAGGGCTGGGGAGACATTCCTGATGGAGATGGATGATGCGCCGCTTCGTGTGCGTCTGGTTCCCACACTGGCCGATGGAGCGCCTGAAACGCGCCCGCACCACGCCCTGGCCGGCTGAGGACGGCGCGCCCTTCGTGCTGACCGAGACTTGCGTGCATGGCCGCACGCTGGCCGCGGTGAACGATGCTGCGCGCGCGCTGGGGCTGGAGCCGGGGCTTCGCTTTACCGATGCACGCGCCCGCGTACCGGAGCTGGTAGCCGAAGAGATAGACCGGGAAGCGGACGCGCTGGCCCTGAAACGCCTCACGCTCTGGATGACGCGTTTCAGCCCCCTCACCGCCATGGACGGGCCGGACGGGATACGCCTCGACGTGACGGGCTGCGCGCACCTGTTCGGCGGCGAGGACGCCTTTCTGGCCACCATGAAGCGCGCGCTTGAAGCCCTGGGCCTCACCCCTCGCCTCGGCCTCGCCGACAGTGCAGGCGCGGCGTGGGCGCTTTCCCGCTTCGGGAGCAGCGCGGTGCAGATCAGTGGGACGGGAAAGGCGCGCGAAGCGCTGACGCCCTTGCCCATCGCTGCCCTGCGGCTGGAGGCGGGCACGGTACAGGTCTTGCGCCGTTTCGGCCTGACGCGCATCGGCCAGCTCTACGGAATTGAACGCACCGCCCTTGCCCGCCGCTTCCGCAATCGCGAGGCCGCGCAGGACGTGCTGCTACGCCTCGATCAGGCGCTTGGGGTCCGCCCGGAGCCGCTGATCCCCTTGAAAGCGCCTGCGCGCTTCACCGCGCGGATTTCCGGCCCGGAACCGCTATTGAGCCTTGGCGGGATCGAAGATGCGCTCATCAAGCTGCTTACCGAGCTGACGCGCCAGCTGGAAGAGGCGGGCAAGGGCGCGCGGCGCTTCATCCTGACCGGCTATCGCTCTGACGGCACGCGCACCAGCGCCAGCCTTGCCCTTTCCCGTCCGGGGCGGGACGGGCGCGCTATCGCCAGACTGTTCGCGCCGCGCCTTGAAGCGATGGATCCGGGCTTTGGCATCGACCTGATGACGCTATCCGCCCATGGCACCGGCCCGCTCGAAGCCATTGCGTCTGCCCTGCCCGATGGCGCGGCCCTGCCGGGCGCAGACCCGGCCGAGACAGCCGCGCTGGTCGACCGGCTGAATGCAAGGCTGGGCGATGATCTGGTCGCCATCTTCACTGCCCATGAAAGCCATGTGCCCGGCCGCAGCGAGGCGTTGACGCCCTTTCCCGGCGCGCTCAAACCCTGGCCCGTTACGGCCCACCGCACTGGCCCGCGCCCGCTGGTGGTGCTCGACCGGCCGGAGCTGGTGGAGACCATCGCGATCCTGCCCGATGGCCCGCCTGCCCGCTTCACCTGGCGGCGGGTGACGCGCAGCGTGGCGCGCGCGGACGGGCCGGAGCGGATCGGCCCGGAATGGTGGCGGGGCAGCGCGAACGGCGTGCGCGCGCGCGATTATTACCGGGTGGAGGATGAGGACGGGCATCGCTACTGGCTGATGCGCGAGGGGCTTTATGATGACCAGCGCGGCGGCACTCCGCGCTGGTATGTGTGCGGGCTGTTCCCATGAACGCACCTGCCTACGCCGAACTTCAGATCACCACGAACTTCTCCTTCCTGCGCGGGGCAAGCCATGCCGCAGAACTGGTGGAGCAGGCAGAAGCGCTGGGGCTTTCTGCCATTGGCGTAGCGGACCGCAATACGCTGGCCGGTGTGGTGCGCGCCCATATCGCGGCCAAGGAACATGGGCTGAAACTGCTGGTCGGCGCGCGGCTGGATCTGGTGTGCGGCCTCAGCCTTCTCTGCTATCCTGAAACCCGCGCCGCCTATGGCCGCCTCTCCGCCCTCATCTCGCTGGGCAAGATGAAAGCCCCCAAGGGTGAATGCCATCTGACCCTTGCGGATGTGATGGGGGCGGCTGACGGCCAGTGCTTCATCGCCATTCCACCAGAAGAACCCGATGCCGCCTTCGAAGCTGTGCTCTCTCGGCTGGGAGCCAGCTGGCCGGGGCGGGTATGGCTGGCCGCAGCCTGGCGATACCGGGGGCGGGACCGGGAGCGGATTGCGCGTCTGGACGCGCTTGGCAGGCGCACAGGCGTGCCAAGCGTCGCCGTCAATGACGTGCTCTATCACGCACCGGAACGCCGCCCCTTGCAGGACGTGATGAGCTGCATACGCGAGCACTGCACCATTGAGGAGGCAGGCTTTCGCCTTCAGCCCCATGCCGAGCGGCATCTGAAATCCCCCGCCGAGATGGCGCGGCTTTTTGCAGGTTTCGAGGCCGCCCTCGCCCGCACGCAGCACATCGCCGCGCGCTGCACTTTCAGCCTTGATGAGTTGCGCTATGAATACCCGGACGAGCCGGTGCCGCCTGGCTCCACCCCGCAAGGCCATCTCGAACATCTCACCTGGAAAGGGGCGGAGTGGCGCTATCCGCAAGGCGTGCCGGACAAGGTGAAGGCACTGCTGGAGAAGGAGCTCGCCCTCATCGCGGAGCTGAAATACGCGGCCTATTTCCTCACCGTGCATGACATTGTGGCGTGGGCGCGGGCACAAGGCATTTTGTGTCAGGGGCGTGGGTCTGCGGCGAACTCGGCTGTCTGCTACTGCCTTGGCGTCACGAGCGTTGACCCCAATACCAGCAGTCTTCTCTTTGAGCGCTTCCTGTCGAAGGAACGCCGGGAACCGCCCGATATCGATGTCGATTTCGAGCACGAACGGCGCGAGGAGGTGATGCAATATGTCTATGCCCGCTATGGCCGCCACAGGGCGGGCCTCACCGCCACTGTCATCTCCTACCGCCCGCGCTCGGCCGTGCGGGAGGTGTGCAAGGCGCTTGGCCTGACCGAGGATGTGTCGGCTGCCCTTGCCGGCACGGTCTGGGGCTCGTGGGGGCGCTCGATCGAGGACAAGCACATAGAACAGGCCGGACTCGACCCGAAAAACCCGATGATCCGCCGTGCGATCATCCTCACCCGCCAGCTGATCGGCTTTCCGCGCCATCTCTCCCAGCATGTGGGCGGGTTCGTGCTGACAAAGGGGCAACTGACCGAGACCGTCCCCATCGGCAATGCCGCGATGGAGGAGCGCACCTTCATTGAATGGGACAAGGACGATATCGACGCTTTGGGTATCATGAAGGTGGATGTGCTGGCGCTCGGCATGCTGACCTGCATCCGCAAGGCGTTTGACCTGCTGGAACAGCACAAGCAGATCACCCACACGCTGGCCAGCATCCCGCCAGCCGACAAGCCCACCTATGACATGCTGTGCCGGGCCGACAGTCTGGGTGTGTTCCAGGTGGAAAGCCGCGCGCAGATGAACATGCTGCCGCGCTTAAGACCGGAAAAATTCTACGATCTGGTCATACAGGTTGCCATTGTCCGCCCCGGCCCCATCCAGGGCGATATGGTCCATCCATACTTGCGCCGCCGCAAGGGCATTGAGGACGTAACTTTTCCCTCGCCTGCGCCGGAACATGGCCCGGCGGACGAGCTGAAAAGCATCCTGCATCGCACGCTCGGCGTGCCGCTCTTTCAGGAGCAGGCCATGCAGATCGCCATTGATGCGGCCAAATTCACGCCCGACGAGGCCAATGGCTTGCGCCGCGCCATGGCAACTTTCCGGCGCGTGGGCACGATCCGCAATTACGAGGAGAAAATGGTCCACGGCATGGTGGCGCGCGGGTATGAGCTGGAATTTGCCGCGCGCTGCTTTGACCAGATCAAGGGCTTTGGCGAGTACGGCTTTCCCGAAAGCCATGCCGCCTCGTTTGCGCTGCTCGTTTATGTCTCCTCATGGATCAAATGCCACCATCCGGAGGTGTTTGCGGCCGCCCTGCTCAATGCCCAGCCCATGGGCTTCTACGCGCCCGCCCAGATTGTGCGCGACGCCAAGGAGCATGGGGTGGAGGTGCGCCCCGCCGACGTGAACCATTCGGGCTGGGACAATACGCTGGAGCTCGCAAAAGCGGGCGGTCCATGGCCCTTGGCGCTGCGTCTGGGTCTGCGCCAGATCGATGGCCTGAAAGAAGAGGAGATGGCGCGTCTGACGGCCTTGCGGGGCGCTGGCTATGCCAGCCCGGGCGATCTTCGCGCCCGCACCCGCCTGCCGCGCGCCACGCTGGAAAAACTCGCCAGCGCCGATGCCTTCACCTCGCTGGGGCTTTCCCGGCGCGAGGCGCTGTGGGCGATACGCGGCGAGGCGGTCGAGGCCCCGGCGCCGCTGCTGGCGCTGGCGGGCGACGGAGTGGACAGGAGCCGCACAGAGCTGCCGCAAATGCCGCTGTCTGAGCATGTGGTGCAAGATTACCAGACGCTGCGGCTATCGCTGAAAAGCCACCCCATGGCGCTTCTGAGGCCCCTCTGGGACGAAGAGCGCTTCCTCACCACCCATAACGCCTGCGCCACGCCGACCGGCCGCCGGGTGCGTACAGGCGGGCTGGTGCTGGTGCGCCAGAAACCCGGCACCGCCAAGGGCGTGCTTTTCATCACCATCGAGGACGAGACCGGCATCGCCAATCTGATCGTCTGGAAGAAGGTGGCCGAGCTTTTCCGCCCTGTCGTGATGGGCGCGCGCATCCTTGCCGTAACCGGCCGGGTGCAGACGGCTGACAATGTCACCCACATCATCGCGGAAAGGCTGGAGGACCGCTCCGGCGATCTTCTCTACCTGAGCGAGGATGCGCAGCGCGAAATGCTGGACGGTGCCATGGCGCCGGTCGATGAGGTGCGCCGCCCCGTCATGGCGCGGCGCGGCCCGCCAGCCAAAGACCGCTCACACGCACGCCATCCGCGCGATGTGCGCGTCATCCCCAAAAGCCGGGATTTTCATTGACGTCTCGCTACCCCACAGGGCGCGGCGCGTAGGTTTCAACCGGATAGGTCAGCCAGACCGGCTCCATGAGCGGAATGCGCACCGGATAGCGCAAAATGGTGCGCACCTGCATGACCTCGATATCCCCGTAGTTTTCCGTGGCGTAGCTGACATCGAAGTCCATACCGGTAAACGCGCTGGCGATCTCGCGCACGCGGGCCTCATATTCGCTCTCGCTCAAACTGCCATCAATCATCAGGTCCCGCGCCGTGCGCTCCACCGCCCACTGGACCGCCCCGATCGCGTAAAAGCCCTGCCCGAACGCGATGCCGCCCACGAGAAGGACAAGGAAAACCGGCATGAGAATGGCTGACTCCACAGCGCTCGTGCCCGCCCGGTCTGCCAGAAATCTGGAGAATCCGGCCCCCCGCATCAGCGCACCCGTACCTTGTCCGAAACCGAGGAATAGTGAGTCATGAAAAATCCGCTCACAGGGGCTTCGATCGTGATAATCGCATAGGCCACCGGCACACTCTGATCCGGACACAGAAGATTGCATGAGGCTTCCGTCTCACCGCACTCGCAAATGCGCTCGGCGTGCACCACGGCTTCGTCTGGCCTCGAGCCCCAGGCTCCCTCCACAATCGCTTTCGCCCGTTCGGGGTGCGTGCCGCCTGCCATGAAATACTGGGTCCCGGACCGGATCGCGCCGGTCATGTCCGAACGTTGAAACGCAATATGGGCCACATCGATAGCCGAAACGATCAGCACCAGGAACACCGGTGCCAGCAAGGCGAACTCCACCGCCGGAGTGCCGGACCGGTCCCGCAGGAAATCTGAAAGCCGCTTCATCAGGAGCATCACATCTACTCCACCAGCCGGACAAAGCCCGGCGCCTGAACGGACACCATGCCGGAGCGCGAGCAATCGATATTGAGGCTGGAATTACCGCTCATCTCCACCCGGTAGGCGATGATGCGCATACAGCCATCGCTGCCGGAAAAGTTCCCGCGCACATCAACGGTCTGGGACGGGAAGTAGAGAGCGCCCCTGAGCGAGCTTGACGCAGCGCCGTTAAACAGGGCCTCAGTGCCGGCAGCATTGTTCCGGTCTCCCCAGAACAAGACACCTGCATACTCGCCGGTCTGAGGCGCGCTGAGGAAGATGTCGGCGTTGCCGTTCATCCGCACGCCCGCATTGTTTGTCAGATAGATCGTTACATCATCGCCGGTGACGCGCGCTCCGCCGTTCAGCCGGAATGTGCCGCCATCGACGATGTACACGCCGGGTTCAAGATGGACATCGCCGTTGAAGCTCATGCCGTTGCAATACCGGCCCGGACTGATGGTGCGGCTCGCGCTTCCCCCGCCGGATGGCAAATTGCGGCATCCCCCTGCAACCGGGGCGACAAGCCCGGCCATCGGATCGAGCGCGGGCGGCATGTTCAGGCGCGGCTCCACGCACTCGGTCAGGGTGAGCTGACTGGTGATGTTCATGCCACCGACCGCGTTGGCACACGATGTGGTGATCTGCCCTGAACCCGTAATGGCCACTGCCTGCGCGTTTATCGAATTGGACATGAGGTCGCAGCCAGTCAGTGTGACATCAGTCGAACCCGAGAACAGAAGCGACTGGTCGCCCGCCGGATCCAGAGCAAGGATGCAGGCCGGGCCAGGCTCATCGAAACGGGCAACGGCGCGCACCCTGAAGCTGATGTCCTCGTCAAGAAACAGCCGCGAAAAATGGCGTGGATGGGTCTGCTGGATGATCACCTCAACAGACCGTAAATTGCGGTTAGGACCGCTGAGCGGCGGATTGTTCACCTCCAGATTACCCAGTTCGGGACGGTAGCCGTGACGCTCGGCTTCAGCGAGCGCAGTTGCTCTGATGACCTCAAGCGGCTGTCCGCTGCGGGCCTCGACCGCACCGGCGAATGCCGACACGTCGGCGCTCATTTGCGTAAGACGTTGCTGATAGTACCAATAGCCGCTTTCTGCGCCGATACCGGCCCCGGCGATCATCACTGGCGCGCATATGGCAGCAATGACCGCAACATGTCCCCGGCGGTCACCAAGATATCCCCTGACCTGCTTTGTGATATTCGCGATCATCGCTTCCGTCCGCGCAATCTACACGTCAGGATGATGGCCACACCTTAAGCACCCATAAAAAAGTTCGGTAAATCAGATATTTACCAAGCCCCCTTCTTCGATCGAAGTCGCGGGCGCAGCTGCCCCTCACAAAGGTGTGAGACGAAAAATCCTGCAGGAACCGGGCGCTGCGGTTAACGTTCTCCCCCAAGGAAATACGAATAAGGGAGGAGCTCACATGACACGCCTCATGCGATCACCGGTTCTGGCACTGGGCTTGAGCGCTGTACTGGCCCTGTCGGCCAGCCCGGCCGTTCTGGCGCAGGAAACCCACGGTGCGACGGTCGATATCCACGAATGGGCGGTGCCCTACGAGGAAAGCCGCCCGCGTGACCCCTACGTCGCCCCGGATGGCACGATCTGGTTTGTCGGCCAGCGCTCGCATTATGTCGCGACGCTTGATCCGGAAACCGGCGAGTTCACCCGCACCGATCTGGTGGACGGTGCCGGCCCGCACACCGTGATCGCCGACGAGGAGGGCGCCTGGTATGCTGGCAACCGGGTTGGCCATATCGGTTTTGTCGATCCGGACACCCGCGAGATAGAGATTATCGAGATACCCGGCGACGGCCCGCGTGACGTTCACACCATGGACTTCGATTCTGAGGGCAATCTCTGGTTCACGCTGCAAGGCGCCAACCAGCTTGGCTTCATGGACCGCGAGACGCGCGAGATCACCCTGTGGGATGTAGAGCGCTCCGGCTCGCGCCCTTATGGCATCATGGTCGACGACAATGACCAGCCCTGGGCGGTGCTATTTGGCACCAACCGTCTCGCCACGGTGGTTGATGGCGAATTGCGAGAGATCGACCTGCCGCGCGAGACTACGCGCCCCCGCCGCATGGCGCTGCCGGGTGACGGCACGGTCTGGTATGTCGACTACGCCGACGGCTATATCGGCCGCTACGACATGGAGAGCGAGGAGATCACCGAGTGGCGTACGCCTTCGGCCGAAAACTCCCGCCCCTATGCCATGACCAGCGACGATAGCGGCATGCTGTGGTTCGTGGAGACGGGACCGCAGCCGAATGTGTTCGTGGGCTTTGACCCGGAAAGCGAAACCTTCACCGCACCTGTAGACGTGCCCTCCGGCGGCGGCACGGTGCGCCACATGGTCTTTGATCCCGAAACCCGCTTCATCTGGTTCGGTGCCGACACCAACACGATCGGCCGGGCTGGCGTACAGGACGCACCGTAATGATGCGCCGTCTCTGGCTGGCAGGGGCGATTGCCTCTGCCAGCCTCGCCCTGCCCTCGCCCGCCAGCGCCTTCCCCGAAGGCGCACTGCTGGGCCATACGGGCGGGTTTGGCGAGGAGAGCTGCGCCGCCTGCCATTTCGGCGGCGCGCAGGGCGAAGAGTCCGGCGTGCGTCTGGAGGGCCTGGACGCCTACGCGCCGGGCGAGCGCTACCGCTTCTTCATGCGGGTCATCGATCCGGATGCCGATGTGGCCGGTTTCCAGTTGTCCGCACGTTTCGAAGATGGCCGCAATGCGGGCACGCTTTCGGTGATCACGCAGGCGGGCCAGACCGGTGAACTTGATGACATCATTTACGCCAGCCATTCCGCCCCGCAGCCCCTGGAGGGCGGCGAGGCGGTCTGGCAGCTGGAATGGGTTGCACCGGACGGCGCAGCACAGCCGGTCATCATCCACGCCGCCAGCGTCAGCGGAGCTGATGACCAGTCACCCATAGGGGACAATGTGCTGACGCTCGAGCTTCGGATCGAACCGGCAGAGTGAGACGCTAGCGCCCCGGCATCTGCATGCGCTGGTAGCCCTCAGGCACGCTAAACAGGCTGGCATCCTGTGACGCGCGCGAAAAATCCGTGGCCTCGAAGGCCGTTCCGCGATCGGGAATGTCCACACGCAGCACGATATTGTCATCCGTCATGCAGCCATGCGCCTCGCCGCCGGGAATATCTTCGTCCTCGATGCGGTAGACGGTGCAGGTTTCGCCCGCCACGGTGTCGGTTCCGATCACATCGCCAAAGCGCTCATCGGCCAGAGGTAGCGACACCTCGTCGCCCATCGGCATTTCAAGCGCCATGCGCGTGCCCTGCATGTCGACCAGAATGGTGCTCATGCGCTCGGCCACGTTGATCAGGACAATCGCGCTTTGCCCCTGAAACTCGCCTTCCATGCGGAAATCGCCGCCGCGATGGCGCATTTCCATTTCCTGCTCGTGGCCACTTGAGTGGTCATGGATACGCACTGTCATCTCGTAATCGCTCTGCGGCAGGCGCATCTCCTGCGCGAACGCCAGCGACGAGACAGACATCAGCGCAGCAGCGCTGGCGGCAATCAGGATTTTCATCAGAATTATTCCTCAATCAGTGACAGGGCGCCCCCACAGAAACTCAAAGGACGGATCAGGTATAGCCGATCCAGACCGCGATCATCAGGGCCAGGGCCCCGGCGATGGTCAGCTTGATCATCAACGGAAACACGAAGCGCAGCCAGCGGTCATAGGGAATGCCGGCAAGGCCCAGTATGCCCATTAGCACCGCATTGGTCGGCACGATCATGTTGGAAAAGCCGTCGCCGAACTGGAAGGCCAGTACCGTGACCTGACGGCTGACCCCGACCAGATCGCCAATCGGCGCCATGATAGGCATGGTGGCAAACGCCTGGCCACTCCCTGAGGGCACGAACAGGTTCAGAAGGCTTTGCAGCAGGAACATGCCGACGGCGGAAAACTCCGCACGAACCTGCTCCAGCGGCGTTGCCAGCGCGTTGACGATGGTGTGCAGCACCAGACCGTCTTCCAGAATGAGCGAGATGGACCGGGCAAAGCCGACCAGCAGGGCCGTCGCCGTGAGCTGTGCAGCCCCGTTGATGAAACTTTCGGCCGCGTCATCCAGCCGCAAACGGCCGAAAATGATCGCGGCCACCGCAAGGGCCAGGAAGATGGCGGCCAGCTCGGTCAGCCACCAGCCCTGAAGCATCACGCCGAGGACGAGGCCGACAATCGTGGCACCGAGCGAAAGCAGGACAAGGCGGCGCTGCCATGTCATGGGCGGATAATCCTGGGGCGGGGGAGCCACAGTGCCCGTCACGCCCGCCATCAGGCTCTTTGACGGGTCAGCCTGCACTTTTCTGGCGTAACTGTAGACGTGGTGGAAGCCGATGGCGAAGATCGGCACCGCGATGGCCAGCCGGTACCACCAGCCAGAGAGCGGCTGAAGCTCGGCAATGTCCTGTGCGACCATCACCGTGAACGGGTTCATGAACGAGATGCCATAGCCGACACCATAGCCCACGACCATCATGCCAACAGCGGTCATGGAATCGAGCCGCAACGCCGCGCACAGCGCCACGAGTATGCCGACAAAGGCAATGTATTCGGCGGCCATGCCGAAGGTGGCAGAGAACGTCCCGAAGACGAACATGGCGGCAAAGACCAGAAGGGCGAGCCGGTCACGGAAATGCTGCAGCATGCCGCCAATTGCGGCATCGATGGCGCCGGTGAGCCGCACCACGCCCAGCACACCGCCAATCAGGAAGACAAAGAAGATGACGTCCGACGCAGATGCCATCGCGCGGGGCACGACGCTGAGCAGGTGCCAGGGCGCCAGCGTTTGCGCATCCTCCACCTGCTCATACGTGCCCGGAACCACCATCATCCGGCCGGCCTCGTTGGGCTGCATCTCGAAACTGCCCGCAGGCAGTATCCAGGTCAGCACCAGCGCAATCGCCATCATGATGACCATCAGCACCAGTGTGTGCGGTATGCGCAGCCACGGGCGCTTCGCCGCGCCTTCCTGTCCGGTCATCGGTAATCCCCTTTACTGACTTCGTCCGGGTGCCATTGGTTATGGCCTCACCGGGAAGGTCAAGCGCACAGCTGGATTTGACGCCCGGCAACGGTGCGCCCTGCCAGCCCGCGCGGTGTGCGCCGGCTGGCAGGGCAGTTGTCAGTCATTGTGCACGGCGAGCAAGGGGATGCGCGCAGCCCGGATGGCCGGAATGAACCCGCCCAGAAAGCCCACGATCAGGGCGAGTATCACGCCCTGCACAACGGCATCTGGCGTCACAGCGAAGGCAAACACGACCTGTGTGAAGCCCGAACCGAGCGTGGACGCACTGACGCCATCAAACAGGAGGTATGTCGCGACCGCTCCGACCAGCCCACCGGCAAAGGCGAGCACCAATGCCTCGGTGATCGCGGCAAAGAAGGCCGGAAAGCCGCCAAAGCCAATGGCCCGCAGGGTTGCCAGTTCGCGCGTGCGGGCATCAACCGAGGCGTACATAGCGTTCCAGGCGCCTGCGAGCGCGCCGATGGCCATGGCAAAGGCCAGCGGCCAACCCAGGAACATGATGAGATTGGTCGTGCCACCGGCGGACCGGGCGAAATAGGCCCGCTCAGAGAGCACTTCCAGATTGAGGCGCGGCTCGTTCTCCACGTACTCGCTGAGTGCCTCAATCGCTTCGGGCGATGTCAGGCGCGCGCGGATGGTCTGTACGCTGGAGCCCCGGTCATAGAGGTTCTGGATCACACCCAGATCAGCCCAGATTTCGGAATCGAAGACCGAACCGCCTGTGGAGAACACGCCGACCACTGTCCATTCATTGCTGCCGAGACGAATGCTCTGGCCCAGCTCGAACCCGTCAAACTCGCGCAAGACGCTCTCGCCCACGACGAGTTCGGCCGTGCCGGGCTCGAACATGCGCCCTTCAAGCATGTCGAATTGCGGGCGCAGGGCCGGGCCGTGGCGGCCAAGGCCGCGCAAGGCAAGATTGGCCCGGGTCTGGGTGGTACGCTTGATACCGTCGGCGACGACGTAGAGCTCCGATGATATCAGCGGCTCTCCATCGTCTCCCATGGCAATGCCGGGCGCAATTTCCACAAGGCGCACATCATCGCGGCTGACATTGGAGTTCATCTCCGCCATCGCACCGCCGCGCAGCATGATGGCCACGTCATCCGAGCCAGCGCCATCGACGGTAGCGCGGAACCCGCTGGCCATGGCCATGAAGCCCAGCAGCACCCCGACCACCAGAGCGATGGAGAGCACGGTCGCCAGCGACATTCCCCAGCGCTGGGGGATGGAGCGCAGATTGAGAAGCGTGACGGCTGTTGTCTGTTTGAGCATGGAAGTCTCTCCTAGATCTTGCCGAGCGCTTCGGAGATGCGCACCTGCATGGCGTTATATGCGGGCAGTAGCCCGGTTACGATGCCGAGCGCGGCCATCAGAACCAGCGCGGTCACTACATTGGTGAGCGACAGGCCGAAGCTAGGCAGGAAGCCGGCGAGAGCTCCGCTGGCGGCAGCTGCAGCCAGAGATGCAAGGCCCAGCCCGATAAGCCCGCCAAGGAAGCTCAAGAGCAGCGACTCCCACAGCACCATGCGGAAGATGCGCGGCGCGGTGAAACCCAGCGTTTTGAGCACGGCAATCTCGCGCGTGCGTTCGTTGACCGCCATCACCATCGTGGTGCCGACAATCATCAAAATGGTCGCGAACGCTGCCCCGATCACCCAGGTCAGGATGAGGCCGATATTGCCAAACTGCTCCATGAAGGCCTCGTTGAAGGCCGCCTCGGTCGTGGTGGAAGTCTCCGCCGACGAATTGGCAAACAGCGCGTCGATTTCCTGGCTGACCTGATCGTTCAGTGCCGGGTCGGTCGTGTTGATCGTGATCCAGTGGAAGCTGTCGCGTCCAAAAGCGAGGCTCTCATTGAAGTACTCGTAATGGAGCATGAGGTAGTTGGTCGGATAGGTGCCTTCGGTGTCATCAAACACGCCGCAAATATCCAGCTCCCAAGCCTGCGATCCATCGGTGTTCTGCCAGATATTGGACATCAGCGGGATGCGGTCACCGGTGGACCAGCCATACTGCGTCGCCAGTGCGCGGCCGACGATCGCGCAGGTGCGGCCTTCCAGCCAGGCAGCACGCTCCTCCGGCGGCAGGACGATCTCGTTGGGATAGGCTTCCAGATAGGTTTCCGGATCCACCGCGAAGCTCTGCACGAAGTTCTGCGGCTCCTGGTAATAGCCGCCGAACCAGCTGGCTGGCGCGGCATTGCGCACGCCCTCAACCTGCTGGATGCGGCCCCAGTAGGCATAGGGAAGCGCCACGGTGAAATTGATACGGTTGACAGTCACCAGCCGTTCCTGCGCGGCCGTGCCTGTGCCGGCAGTGAAGGCGTTCTGCAACGCCCCCAGCACGCCAAAGATCAGGAAGGCCACGAGGATGGAGACCATCAGCAGAATGGCCCGCAAACGCTTGCGGAACAGGTTCTTGCGGATGAGGGTTGCGTCATTCATCAGGCTTTCCCCTTCTCCTCGAAGCGGCCCTTGTTCAGGTGCAGCTCGCGCGCGGCATAGCTCGCCGCTTCCGGGTCGTGGGTGACCATGATGATGGTCTTGCCCAGCTCCTTGTTGAGCAGTTGGAGCGTCTGCAGGATTTCATCGGCTGTGGTGCGGTCCAGATCGCCTGTCGGCTCGTCGGCCAGCAGGACTTTCGGATCGGCCACGATGGCACGGGCGATGGCCACGCGCTGCTGCTGACCGCCGGAAAGCTGGCCGGGACGGTGGCCTGCCCGGTCCACCATACCGACAATGTCCAGTGCCGTCTTCACCCGCTCCTTGCGGGCCTTGCCAGACAGGCTTGTCAGCAGCAGCGGCAGCTCGACATTCTGGGCAGCGCTCAGCGTCGGCATCAAATTGTAGAACTGGAAGATGAAGCCGGCATTCTTGGCGCGCCATTTGGCGAGGCGGCCCTGGCTTAGATTGTCGATGCGCTGGCCTTCAAACACCACCTCGCCGGAGCTGGGCTTGTCGATGCCTCCCAGCAGGTTCAGCAGCGTGGTCTTGCCCGATCCTGACGGCCCCATGATGGCGATGAAATCGCCCTGGGAAATGGTCATGTCGAGGCCGTCGAAAATGGCCACGGTCTCCTTGCCTCGCGTGTAACGCTTGGAAAGGCCCTTGAGTTGGTAGAGTGCTGATGCGTCCGTCATGATCTGTCCTGTCCTTCAAGTTCAGCCCCAGCCTTGGGCCGTCATCATTCGATAAAGGTCACGCGGGCAGCCATGTCCGGCAGGACACGGGCGTCGCGCTCGTCCAGGGCCACACGCACCTGGATGGTGGCGCGGCTGCGGTCTGCGGTTGGAATGATCGCCTCGACACGGGCGGGAATGCGCCAGTCCGGATAGGCATCCAGCACCGCCTCGACCCGCTGGCCGGGCGTGACGCGCTGGATCTGGCCCTCATTCACATCAACCTCGATTTCCAGCGATGCCATATCCACCAGGGTTGCGACACCGGTACGGGTGAACCCGCCGCCTGCCGAGCCCGGAAAGAGGATCTCGCCAACTTGCGCATTCTTCGCGATCACGACGCCGGCAAAGGGTGCGCGCACGACATGACGGGCGATAAGATCGACCTGGCTGGTCCGGCGCACGCGGGCACTGTCCAGCTCGGCGCGCGCGGCGCGCAACTGCGCCTCCAGGCTGGATTGCTGGGCCTGTGCCGCGGTCAATGCCGCTTCGGATGCGATCTCGCGTTCAAACAGGCTGGAAGCGCGGTTTGTCACGGTGCGCGCCTCGCGCGCCTGAAATTCCAGTGAGCGCACGCGCGCTTCCGCGGCCGCGATCTGGGAGTCGATCAGTTCAAGGTCGAGATTGGCCCGCGTATCATCGAGCCGCGCCAGCACCTCTCCGGCCTCCACCTGGGCCCCCTCTTCCACCAGCACCTCGGCAATGCGCCCGGTGATCTCGGCAGAAACCGTCGCCTGGCGCCGCGCCGTCACGTAGCCGGAGGCCACAAGCCCCGATGCGCGCGGCACACGCGGAGTGGTGGTGGCCGCCGGCGCCGTCCCGGACGCAGTCGCGGTGGTCTGGGTCGACGCCTGACCGGTACTGGCAGGCGGGGTACTGGTCTGCGTCTGCTGCTGTGGCGCCGCATTGCCGGTATCGCCCTGCATGACGAACCAGACCGCGCCAGCGGCAATGGCCGCCGACACCAGCATTGCACTCAACAGCACCACAGGCGACACGCCGCCCCCGCGGCGCTCGTCATCATCCCGGTCAATGCTCAAGGACCGCAATTTGTCCCGGCGATCATCATTCATCTGGCTTGTCCCCTGCCCGTCCCTGCGCCCTGATGCGCGTTTGTCGCACAAGCGGTAGACCCTGCGCCAATGCGTGTAAAGCACCCTTTACGATACATTTTCGTAATGTTGGAGCTCAGGCATTTATGCAAATAACTTTGCGTTACAAAGTTTGTGGAGTCAACTGGGATCGGGCGCACTCGCGGCGGGCACCGGGCGCATGAAGCCCGGGCGTGCTGTCGCTACCGCTCTGCCGATGTCTGACCTGGCTTTCCCCGAAACGGCTGCATCAGCATGCGGTCCAGCCAGAGATCGCGGCGGGAGCGGAACTCTCCGATACCGATGATCATCGCATCATGTCCGGATTCGGGCTGTGCACGGTAAGTCCCAAAAAGGCGGTCCCACCAGGGCAGGTTGAAACCATAATTGCTGTCAGTCTCGTGGCGCAGGACCGAGTGATGGACGCGGTGCATGTCCGGCGTCACCACGAACAGGCGTAAAACTCGATCCAGCTTCAGTGGCAGGCGGATGTTGGAATGGTTGAACATGGAGGTGGCGTTCAGCAGCACCTCGAACGCCAGCACGGCAAGCGCAGGCGCGCCGAGCAGCGCCACTGCCGCCAGCTTGATAATCATGGACACCACGATCTCGCCGGGGTGAAAGCGCAGCCCCGTGGTTACATCGAACTCCAGATCGGCGTGATGCATGCGGTGAAAGCGCCACAGCACCGGCACTTTATGGAACATCACGTGCTGGCCATAGACCGCCAGATCCAGCACCAGGAGGGATAGTGGCAGGGACAGCCACAATGGCGCATCCAGCACGTTGAACAGGCCCCAGCCCGCCCCTTCGGCCCAAACGGCTAACGCGACCGCCAGCAGCGGGAAGGCCAGGCGCAAAATCGCGGTATCAAGCGCGACGAGTGCCAGATTATTGCTCCAGCGCACAAGGCGGGGAATTTCCCGTCTGCGGCGCGGTGCAGCCAGCTCCCACACCATCATCAAACCCAGCACGCCGGCAAAGGCGATCAGACGCAAGGCAGGCTCAGCGGCAAGAAAAGCCTCGGGCATCAGGGCGGTGTCCGTCACAGCGCAATCGCGGGACGCTTACATCCCGCTCATCCAATATAGCGCGCCGACGGGGAAACAGAACGCGGCAGACCGGCATGGCGGGGCCGCCATGCCGGTCCGGGCTTCAAGGTCTATTGCCGAGCGCGATAGACATACTCGTGCTGGCTATCGCGTACCGTCAGGGTCGGCACGCCGTCCTGCTCGCCGATCACGGCTTCCAGCCCGATAGCCCCGGCCCCGACCGTGACGAGCGACACCGTGCCGTCAGCATTGTTCCGGGTGGCGACCGGACCCTCGATCGCACCGGCCCGCAGCCAGGTCTCCCCGTCCACATCACGGATGGTGATATATCCGGTTTCGGCATTGTGATATTGCGCTGCGAGGGCATCCAGCACGGCCGGGTCACCCGGTACTGTCAACGTCGCGCGGCGCGCATCGCTCTGCCGGGCCATCCGCTCAACTGCCGCCGTGATGTCATTCATGGCCTGCGGTTCGCCGTCATAGACCACTTCCATCAGACGGCGCAGGAAGGGCCGCAGCATGACCGCGCCTTCATCGGAATTGGTCAGGACGACCGCACCGATACCTGCTTCGGGAAGAAGATAGAAATTGCTGCGATAGCCCAGCAGCGTACCGCCATGGCTGACAACGGGAACGCCCCAGGCGATCTCGTCGAACAGACCCATGCCATACCAGCTGTCCTCACCGGTCGGCACGTTACGCACACGGCGCTCCATCAGATTGGCTTCGGACACCACGCGCTGGCCTTCGGATGTCAGGCCTCCCGACAGCTCGAGCTGGACATAGCGGGCCATGTCGGCTGGCGTCGACCAGGCGCCTCCTGCCGGCCGGTGGGTGATGATGGATTGGTTGAACGCATTGCTGATCTCGACAACCTCGCCGTCGATATTGCGTCCGTGCGGGCGCGCCCAGTCGCCCTGCATCGCCTCTGCAAAGTCAAAACCGGAACGATACATCCCCGCCGGTGCGAAGACTCGCGTTTCCATGGCCAGATCAAACGCCGCCCCCAGTTCCATATCCGGGTAGGCAAGCGCGCCG
Organism: Glycocaulis albus; assembly: GCF_014639075.1. Lineage (GTDB taxonomy): Bacteria > Pseudomonadota > Alphaproteobacteria > Caulobacterales > Maricaulaceae > Glycocaulis > Glycocaulis albus. The sequence goes on along the minus strand of NZ_BMFS01000004.1, from coordinate 139,545 downwards.
CCGATATAACCGGCTGCGGAGACAAGCAGGTTATTATACTGGAACAGCTCACCAAATCCGCTGGTCGGCTGGGTCTCGGCAAGCTGGCGGAAAGTCTCGGTGGCCGGAGCACCCGGCTCCACCAGGATGAAGCCGAAATCCTTGCGCGGCAAACCGGTACAGGCGCACACCAGATGGCGCATCAAAGTGGCGTTTGTGGTCTCATCGCTGCCCAGCCGGAATTCGGGATAGACCTCGGTGACAGGCTGGTCCCATTCCAGCGCGCCTTCATCGGCCAGCGTTGCCAGCAGAAGGGTCACCATACCCTTGGTATTGGACGCGATCATGAAGCGTGTGTCTGCCGTCACCGGATCATCAGCGCCAAGCTGGCGTACGCCAAGACCGCCCTGCCAGACAATTTCCCCGCCATCAATCAGCGCCAGACCAACACCTGGAACGTCAAGCGCATCCATGGCCTCGGCTACAAAATCGCGCAGCAGCCCGATACGCTCGGGCGTCAGCGCGTTGGGGGTCCGCCCCGCAAAGCTTTCACGCTCATAACCGGCCGGACGCAGGCTCTGCTGGATCAGGGAGACTGCAGCAGAGCGCCGCCCCTGCGCGGCTTGCGAGCCCCGCACGATCATTACGGTCCACGACCCGCCGCGCCGCAGTGCCAGCGCCTGCACAGCGAGCCGGTCATTGGGCGGAATGTCATAGGAAATGCCGACGCGTGCCTCCCACCCTTCCCGGGGGCTGGCTGCTGTTTCAAGGCGCACCGGGTAGTCGGCATCCGGGTCGAAGAGCGCCCAGGCCGCCAGAACAGCGTCAGACGCGCTCGCCGCCTCGCCCACATCGGCCAGCGCCACGAGCAGTTCATCTGCAGGCGCAGCCAGAACGGTAAGCGCTCCTTCGGAACGGACATCCCAGTCCTCAGGGGCCGTGTAGCTGACGCCGCCGGGGGTTGTGCCTGGTGTATTGGCGAACGCGCCGAGCGGGATTACGGCCAGAAATGCGGCCGCCACGCAAAGGCAGATCAGTGTCTCATGCAGCATGCGTGCGCTGGCGGATATCCGCGCTGTTTTCATTGTCACCGGCATTCTCCCCTCCCGACTTCGCGGTCATATGGCTTTGCCGGAGATCATAGGCACACGATCCCGATCAGGACAAGTTATCCTGATCAGGACATTGCTGGCCGGCAATGGCCCGGAGAACCTAATCGGCAGAAAGGCAGGTCCGGCTGCCTTTTACTCCAGCTCAAGCTCGAAGGGACCGGCGGGCAGGCCGGCCTCGTCATAGAGATTGAGGATCGGGGAGTCGGCCCAGCCATGGCGGATGCGTGCCGGGCCTTGCCCGTCCCCCAGCTCCAGGATCACAGTCGACCGGCCCGCCAGCTGCTGGGCGCCACGCCGAAGAAGGGCGTGCAGATCCTGCTCAACACGCGCAACCACCCCTGGACGGCGAGCGGCTTCAAGACACAGTTTGGGAAGGCGAAGGAGAAGGCGAAGATCAGCGGCAAACGCTTCCATGATCTGCGCGGCACGGCGGCCACCACGCTCTGCCTGGCGGGGCTAGATCACCGCGAGCTGGCAGATATCCTCGGCTGGAGCGAGAAACGGGTGGCCGATATGCGCCGCCGCTATGTCAGCCGGGAGGCCATAATCCTGTCCGGCGTGGAGCGTCTTCAGCGGGCCCAAGCGGAACAGGCAGGCAACAAGTAGCGCGCCCAATGTAAACCGGGCAGTAGACCGGCCCTGTCTGATTTGAGCTAAGTAATGGCGCGCCCGAAGAGATTCGAACTCCTGACCCCCAGATTCGTAGTCTGGTGCTCTATCCAGCTGAGCTACGGGCGCGCTGTCTGACCGGCGGGCAAAGCCCTCTCGTCAAGGCGCGCGAAACTAGCCGCGAGGTGCGGGCTTGGCAAGCGCCTGCCCGTGAAAATGGCAGAGCCTTTTCGCACATGCCCGGAGTAGCCCTCTTCAGGCCTGGGCACGGTGCGGCGCGGGAGCAGCATCCTCTTCAAAGAACAGGGCCTGGGAGATGGCTGCCTTCACCGCATTGGGCAGGAAGGGCTTGGTGATGAGGAAGGCCGGCTCCGGGCGCTCGCCGGTGAGAAGGCGTTCCGGGTAGGCGGTGATGAAGATCACCGGCACGGGAAGATCAACGAGGATATCGTTCGCCGCATCAATGCCCGAGGAGTTATCGGCCAGCTGGATGTCGGCCAGTACCAGGCCGGGCTGATGGCGCGCGGCCTCGGCAGTCGCTTCTGACCGCGTGGTGGCAATTGCGCAGACTTCGTGGCCAAGGTCGCCGACAATGGCTTCAATATCCGCAGCGATGACCGGCTCATCCTCGATGATCAGCACGCGCGTTTTCAAGGCCAGCTCGATATCCTGGTGCGCACGGGCAACCAGAGCTTCGACCTCGGTTTCAGGCAGGGCCAGGACCTGGCCGGCCTCCTGCGGCGTGAAGCCTTCCATCGCCGTCAGAAGCAGCGCCTGACGCGCCTTCGCCTCAAGGCGTTGCAGGCGGGAATCCGGACCGCGCCGGGCTTGCGCGCCGATCATGTCCACTTCCGGCGCGGCATCATGAAAAGCCCGGAACAGCGCAATGCGCTCCGGCCAGTCGCTGTTGAGCCTGACATTGCCCGTCACCGCGCCTTCCAGGGCGCGTTGAACAAGGACATCACCGCGTTGCTGCTCGCCCGCAAGGGCACGCGCATAGCGGCGCAGATACGGCAGATGGGCGGAAAGTTTGTCGATATTCATGTGTCCCGTCCTTCTCGCGCACAGGGCCTGGCGCACTCGCGCAAGGCCTTGCGTGACCCGGAAAACGCACATGCGCGGATGACGGTTCCGGCGCCGTGCAGTGGCCTGACGTGCCGATGCGGGGGAACCGCATGATTTCATGATGCGTTGGACATCTGAGCTATCGCCGGACTGGCGGATTTCAACGCTAAAGCACGGGTGCCGATCCGATGTCCCAGAATGCGAAGGACCACATGCCAGATCCAGCCAGAGGCACGCGCGACCGGGCCGAGGCCGGACAGAGCGCGCGGCGCCGCGTACTCGGTGACCAGCTGCGTGCCTATTATGACTCGGTCACCAGCGAGCCCGTGCCGGATACGCTCACCGAACTGATGGCAGCGCTGGCGCGCAAGTCGGCAGCGGCGCAGCAACCCGGTGATGAAACTGAGGATACTGCCGAAGACGGCGCGAGCGGGCGGGACGGTAACGATGACCGCGCATGATGACGCAGCCGCCATGGCCGTTTTCCAGCAGGAACTGACCGATGCCATTCCGCATTTGCGCGCGTTCGCACGCTCCCTGTGCGGGAACCGGCCAGAAGCCGACGATCTGGTCCAGGAAACCCTGATCAAGGCGTGGACCCATCGCGAACGCTTCGAAGACGGGTCGTCGATGCGTGCCTGGACATTCCGCATATTGCGCAATCATTTCTATTCGGAACGCCGCCGCGCCTGGCGCAAGCAGGAACAGGGCGGTGAAATTCCCGAGAACGCGGCCGTATCGGGCGAACAGCAAAGCTGGGCGCTTCAGCTGGACGATGTGCGGCGGGCGCTGCTGGACATCCCCGATGAGCAACGTGAAGCACTGGTGCTCGTCGGCGCGGGCGGTTTGAGCTATGAGGAAGCAGCCGAGGTGTGTGGCTGTGCGGTGGGCACGGTCAAGAGCCGGGTGAGCCGCGGGCGGGCCGCGCTGGAAAAACGCATGAGCACGGGCGAGTGCCTGAAAGCGTCTCCGGGCGGGGCGGCGAAGGCGGCGGAGGATATTGTTGACCACATCCGCAACGCGAGCGCCGAACGCCTCACAGGCTGAGCCGGACGCGGCCTCTGCGGCAGCGGACGGGCGCTGGCGCGCGGGCCTGCGCGCGCGCATGCTGGCTGTTATCGTGCTCGCGCTCATTCCCATTCTCACGCTGAGCGCCCTTTACACCCAGTCGCGCTTCGAGACCGCCCGCGACAATCAGCGCGAATTGCTGGCGGCACGCGCGCAGCTTACCGCGCAAAGCCAGCGTCAGCTGATCCTGGGGGCCGGCAGCATGATGAGCGCGCTTGCCCAGCAGGCGCCTGTACGTCTGGGCGGGGCCTTGTGTGCGCGGTCTCTCGCTCAGGCACTGGCCGACCAGCCAGCCTACTCCAACCTGGTGCGGGTCAATGCGCGCGGCGTGGTCGCCTGCTCGGCAGAACCGTTAAGCGATGCCGTCCGCTTTGACGAGGCGCGCTGGTTCGCCGAAGCGCGCGATAGCGGACGGTTCATTGTCGGCGCGCTGGAGATTGACCCGATTACCAATCAGGCCGTCATCCGTGCCGTCAGCCCGGTGTTTGAGCCGGAAGGCAGCTTCACCGGCGCGCTGGCGACGGGTATCCGCCTGAGTGCGCTTGAAGATCTGGGCCGTGAACAGGCAGGAGAAGCGCGCGCGGCAATCGTGGACCGCGAGGGCCGCGTGCTGACTGAAAGCCGCGACATGGGACTGGCGCGTGTCGATGCGGACCTGATGGCAGAGGCAGCCGAGACCGGCAGCGCCCGGTTTACCGGCGCAGGACCGGACGGCGCGCCGCGCCAGTTCGTACTGGTGCCGCTGGTGACCACGGAGCTTTACGCCCTTCTGGCCGAAAGCGCGCCGGAATTTGTCGATTTCGCACTGGTAGACGTGACCGGGACGATTCTGCTGCCCTTGCTGATGCTGGTGCTGGCCGGGACAGTCATCTGGGTCGCGACGGATGTGATGATATTGCGCTGGCTGCGCTATCTGCAACGCGTGACGGCCGCCTACGGGAAGGGACGCTATTCCGTGCGCCCGCATCGCGCCCGGCGCGCGCCGGGAGAATTGCGGGAACTGGCGGCCGGGTTCGATTCCATGGCCAGCTCCATTGCAGACCGTGACGAGGCCCTCACCCGCAGCCTTGCCTATCAGGAGATGCTCCTCAAAGAGGTGCATCACCGAGTGAAAAACAACCTGCAAATCATTACCAGCCTTATCAATCTGCAGATGCGCGCAATTGACGATCCGAAGGCGGCCAAGGTGCTTGCCGATGCGCAGTCGCGCATCAACGCGCTCGCGCTTGTTCACCGCAGCCTGTATGAGGCGGGTGATTTTGCGAAGATCAATCTCAAAACCTTCTTCGAGGAGCTGTGCACGCTCACCCACGCCGCTGTCGGTGGCGAGGAGCGCACGCTTGAACTGGTGACCGAAATCGAACCGGTCCATCTGGGCGCAGAACGATGCATCCCTCTGGCCCTGTTCGTGACCGAAGCGATGACCAACGCCTACAAGCACGCCTTTGACGGACGCGAAACAGGCCGGTTGACGGTTTCGGTGCAGCTTGACGGCGCGCGCAACCTCACCGCCCGGATCAGCGATAACGGCGTGGGCGCTACGGCCGCACCAGAACCCGGCCGGAAGGGCGTGGGCGGCGCCCTGTTCAACGCCTTTGCGCGCCAACTGGGCGGCACCGCCGAAGCAGCCAGCCAGCCAGAGGGCGGGCACCGCGTCGCCATCACCTTCCCGTTGCTGGACGATGAAGGGGCAGCGGAGCGCTAAGCTGCGTCTGGCGCGGCTTGGCGATTGGCATTATGTCAGCGCCATGACCGATACCCACACTGCCCTGACCAATCCCTTGCCGCTCGCACAGGCGCTGATCCGTGCACCGTCCGTGACGCCCCGCGATGAAGGCGCGCTGGACACGCTGCAGGCCGCGCTGACCGCGCTGGGTTTTGCCTGCCGGCGCATGCCGTTTGGCGAGGTGGACAATCTCTATGCGCGCCTGGGCACTGCCGATCCGGTCTTCTGCTTTGCCGGCCACACCGATGTGGTGCCGGCTGGTCAGGAGGCCAGCTGGAGCGCCGGGCCGTTCGCGGGCGAGGTGCATGGCGAAGCCCTGATCGGGCGCGGCGCGGTGGACATGAAGGGCGCGATTGCCGCCTTTGTGGCGGCCACGGCGCGTTATCTGGACGGCACGAAGCCGAAAGGCTCCATCGCCTTCCTGATTACTGGCGATGAGGAAGGCCCGGCCATCAACGGCACGAAGAAGATGCTGCAAGCGCTTGAAGCGCAAGGCGAACGCTTCAGCCATTGCCTTGTCGGCGAGCCGACCAACCGCACAGTGCTGGGCGATATGGTGAAGATCGGCCGGCGCGGCTCTCTCAATGGTGTCATCACCGTGACCGGACGGCAGGGCCATGTCGCCTACCCGGACCGCGCGATCAATCCGATCCCTGCCCTGATGGAGGTGCTGCGCGCCCTGACCGCGCGCAGGCTGGATGAGGGCAATGCTCATTTCCAGCCCTCCAACCTCGAAGTCACCAGCGTGGATGTGGGCAATCCCGCCCACAATGTCATTCCCGGCGAGGCGCGGGCGAAGTTCAACATACGCTTTAACACCGAGCAGGATGGCGAGGCGCTCAAAAGCTGGATCGGCGGTGAAATTGCCAAGGCACAGCAAGGCTTTACCGGCATAATTTCAGCTGATCTCACCGTCACTGGCGATGCCTTCCAGACCCCGGAAGGCCCCTTCACCGCGTTGCTTGCCGAAGCGATCCTGGCCCGCACCGGCATCTCGCCGGAGCTGAGCACCAGCGGCGGCACGTCCGACGCCCGCTTCATCAAGGATTACGCGCCGGTGGCCGAGTTCGGGCTGGTCGGCGCCAGCATGCACCAGATTGACGAGCAAACGCCTGTTGCCGATATCAAGGTGTTAACAGAAATTTACCACGATATCCTGACGCGCTACTTCGAGGTGTTCGCCTGATGGGCGAAATGATTGCGGATATCCGGTCGGGCACGCGCGGCATCTGGGCGATGCTGGCCTTCAAGGAGGGCTGGCGTCAGCATTTTGACGTGTCAGTGGACGGATTTATCCGATCCTTCATGGCCGTCATATACGCCCTGCCCGCCTTCATCCTGCTGATGGTATCGGCCAATCACGTACTGGCAGAGCTGCCCGGCGGGGCCGACGCGCAAATCAGCCTCACCGATGCGATCGGCCAGTACGCGCGCATCTGGCTGCTCTTCCCGGTCATCGCCTATCTGGTGGTGAAACTGCTGGGCCTTAAGGGCGGGTTTTCGGCCTGGGTCGTGGTGCATAACTGGGCGGTATTCGTGCTGTTGCACGTGCAGGCCCTGTTCTGGCTGCTGGCCGCGGCGGGCATTGCCAATGCCGAGGCTCTGGGCCTTTTGCTGGCGCTTTACCAGATCTTGCGCCTCATGGTGCACTGGCGGGTCGCTGCAGGCGCGCTGGACCTGCACTGGGGGCTGGCGGCGGGCGCGGCCTGCATCCCGCTCGTCATTGATGCGCTGATCGTCTACGGGTTTGCCAGCGCCTCTGGCGGGTAATCGACGAAGGCCAGATAGAGCCCGTCCGGCGGCGCCACCGGCCCACAGCGCGTGCGGTCTGCCGCCTCCAGCGCATCGCGAAAATCCTCAACGCTCCAGCGGCCACGGCCCACCTCCACCAGCGAGCCGGTGATGGAGCGTATCTGGCGGTGTAAAAAGCTGATCGCCTCCACCTTCAGCTCGATCAGTTCGCCGCGCCGCTCCACGCTGATCTGGCCGATCGACTTTACCGGACTGTCCGCTTGGCACTGCGCATCGCGGAACGTCGTGAAATCATGCGTTCCCACAAGGCATTGCGCAGCCTTGTTCATGGCCTGCGCATCCAGTTTCACGCGCACTTGCCAGGCCTTTCCCGCGTCCAGCGCCAGTGGCGCGCGCCGGTCGATAATGCGGTAGACATAGCCGCGCTTCACCGCAGAAAAGCGGGCATGGGTATCATCCTTCACGGCCTGCGCCGACAGGACCGAGACCGGATGCGGGCGCAGATGGTGGTTCAGCGCATCGCGCACCACGTCCGCCGGCCAGTCTTTCGCAAAATCGACATGGGCCGTCATGGCGAGGGCATGGACCCCGGAATCGGTGCGCCCTGCCCCGTAAACCTCATGACGGCCGTCTTCCAGCGCATCGGCGGCGCGCTCCATCACTTCCTGCACTGACAGGCCATTATCCTGGCGCTGCCAGCCGACAAACGGCCCGCCGTCATATTCGATTGTCAGGAGGTAGCGCGGCATCCCTAAAGCTTCGTGCCAGCAGGAACCGCCGTCCCACGCAAGAATTCGTCTGCGCCCATCACGCCCTTTCCCTCGCGCTGCAAGCGTGTCAGGCGCACCGCGCCACGCCCGCAGGCGATGAGCAGGGAATCGTCCAGCACCTCGCCCGGCTCGCCCTCGCCCTTTTCAGGCTCAGCGAAATGGACCTTCACACGCACCGCGCCTTTTGGCGTGTCCAGGCTGAACCAGGCCCCCGGAAAGGGTGACAGACCCCGGATATGATCACCGACTTCACCGGCGGGACGCGTCCAGTCGATACGCGCCTCTGCCGATGAGATCTTCTTCGCGTAGGTAACGCCTTCGTCCGTCTGGGGCACGGCCTGCAGCGAACCGCGCTCCAGCGCCGCCAGCGTACGCGGCCACAGCTCAGCGCCGGTCTCCATCAGCTTGTCATGCAGGCTGCCGGCGGTGTCGTCGGGCGCTATCGGCACGATCTCGCTCATCAGGATGGGGCCGGTATCGAGCCCCTCCTCCATCTGCATGATCTGCACGCCCGTCACCTCATCGCCCGCCTGAATGGCACGCTGGATGGGGGCCGCCCCGCGCCAGCGCGGCAAGAGGGAGGCATGCAGGTTGAGACAGCCAAGGCGCGGCGCCTCCAGCGCCTCTTTCGGCAGTATCTGGCCATAGGCGACCACGCAGGCGGCATCGAGATCGAGCGCAGCAAAGTCTGCCAGCACATCTGCCTCGCGGAAGCGTTCGGGCGTTTTCACCTCGATACCGAAGGCGTCGGCCAGTTCGTGCACCGGGCTTTTGCGCGGGTTCTGACCGCGCCCGGCGGGCCGGGGCGGCTGGGTGTAGACGCGTACGATCTCATGGCCCGCCCCGGCGATTGTGGCCAGCGAGCGCGCGGCAAATTCCGGCGTTCCCATAAAGGCTATGCGTAAGCTCATGATATCAGACGCTTCCCTTGAACCAGCCAGCCAGGAAATCCACAAACAAGCGCACCCGGTGGGCCAGATAGCGGTTGGACGGAAACACGGCCCACAATTCGCGCGCTTCGGGCGTCCAGTCATCCATCAGGGACACTACCCGCCCGTCGGCGATGGCCGCCCGTGCGGCCCAGCTCGGCACGCACGCCACGCCCGCCCCGGCGCAGGCCGCAGCGACCGCTGCGCTGGCACCGTTCAGGGATAGCCGCCCGTCCACCTTCACATCGGTTTTCACCCCGTCCTTTTCAAACCGCCACAGATTGGGCGCCGGCCGGTTGCGGTCAATGATGCAAGGATGGCGGGCGAGGTCTGACGGGTGAGCGGGCCGCCCTTCAGCCTCCAGCCAGGCGGCGCTCGCAATCGTCGTCATTGGCGCGTCGGCGAGGCGCTTGGCGATCAGGCTGGAATCCGGCAGATGGCCCAGCCGCACGGCAAGGTCATAGCCCTCATCCACCAGATCGACCATGCGGTCAGAAAGATCGAGGCGCACCTCCACCGAGGGCCATTGCTCCATGAAGGCCGTCACCGGCTCGATCAGGCGGGCAGAGCCGAAATCCACCGGCGCGGCCACGCGCAGGAAACCCGCCGCCGCCGCGTTGTCGGCGGCGAGGCCGTGCTCGATCGCCTCATATTCGGTCAGCCAGGGGCGCACCCGCTCCAGCAATGCCCGGCCCGCATCGGTCAGGCGGACAGAGCGCGTGGTGCGCTCCAGCAGGCGCGCCTGCATGCGCTCCTCCAGCGCGGAGATCTGTTTGGACGCCGCGCCGGGGGTCAGCGAGTGGCGCTCGGCAGCGCGGGTGAAGCTCTCCAGCTCGGCAACGGCCTGAAACAGGCGCAGGGCATCGATACGATCCATGGAAATTTCCGCTATGGAATAAGTAAAAGGATTTTACGTCCATTAGCGAAATGCGCGAGGCAAGTCATCCGTTCCGTGTGAAATGCACGCAAAAAAGCGGCCCCGGAAAACTCCGGGGCCGGTCAGGTGGGGTGTGTTTTTGGTTTGGCGCCACCCCCTCGTGCTTCGAGACGCAGGCTTTGCCTGCTCCTCAGCATGAGGGGGTATTTGCTTTCTTCCCTCACCCTGAGGGCGAACGTCAGTGAGCGTCTCGAAGGGCGAGGGAAGGATTTCAGATCAGTGATACCCGCCGACGCCGCCATCGAGCATCAGGTTGAGGCCGGTGGCGGTGCGGCGCGCAGAGCGGCGCTCGCGCATGGCCGTGTAGTGCTCCTCATAGCGTACATAGACGAGGCGCACGCCCGGCCCGTAAAGGCGTAGCAGCGAGCGCTCATTACAGTCGCGCATCGGCGTTGCCGGGGCGCAGAACACCTCCCCGCCGCGCCCATAGCGCAGCGCATCGCCGCGCTGGCACTGGATGACCTGACCATCCTCGAAACTGTCAGCGCCGCTTTCCAGGCGATTGCCCAGCGTGGCCTGAAGCGTGGTACCCGCCATGCAGCGGAAAATCTCGCCCTCAAAGCCTTCGCGCACACGCTCATCGCGTTCGGGGCGCGAGGCCGGGTGCGGCGTGCCCCGGTCATCGATGCACACCGCTCGCACCACGCGCCAGCCCTCTATCCAGCGCGAAAGATGTTCCTCTTCCATCTCGTACTCATCGGCAAGCGCAAGGCCCGCAATGGCCGTCGCCGCCGGAGCGACCCCGCGCGAGATGAAGCCGCCCCCGCCGCCATAAACGATCGTGGTGTTGCTGGCCTGCGCGCCGGCAACGGCCATCGCGCTGGCGCTGGCAGAGGCGTTCACGTTCACATTGACCTGATTGTTCAGATAGACGCCGCCAATATTGATGCGCGGCCCGCCGATATGAACCGATGGCCCGCCAATGCGGATCGAGGGCGTGCGCACCTGGGGTCCATGCCCGTGCTGGCAGCAATGATGGCTGGGCGGCGGCGGTGATACCGGCGTCGGCGCATGATGCTGCGCGGCAGTGGCGGCTGCGCTGGCAAAGGTCGCCGCGATCACTACGCCAAGCGCTTTTGCGTATCGAGTTGAAACGCCCATTGGGTCACTCCCGTCTGTTTGCGCGCTTCCCCGCAAGAAGGATGCCGGTTTCATGAGGAGGCGTAAAAAAGCACTTGGCAAGCCGCTTGCAGTCCCCCGCCCCGAACGGAGCACGCCTGTCCGAAAGCAGGACTGAACACGCGCTCCCCGTAAAGGGACTAAAGAGGACGGGCTGCCGATGCGCCATGACAACACAAAGACGCTGTTTGCGTACTGGGATGCGCGAAGGCTTGGCCGGTCCGCGCCCACGCGCGGAGACATTGCGCCGCGCGATCTGGCGGGGCTGCTCAGCCATCTGTTCATCCTGCGCCGGATGGACCGCGATCATCATATTTTCCGCCTGGCGGGCACCTCGCTGTGCCAGATGCACGCACGCGAGTTCAAGGACCAGAACTTTCTGGGCCTGTGGCGCGGCCATGACCGCCAGCACATGACAGCCCTTATCGAGGGCGCTTTGAGCGTGCCGGCGCCTGCCTGTGCGCTCGCCGACGCGGCCTCGCTCGATGGGCGTTCGGTGGAGGTGGAGATCGCGCTCCTTCCCCTTCGCGGGCCTGAAGGCTGGGTGGACCGGTGCCTGGGGCTTTACCAGCCCTTGCAGGGACGTAGCCTGGATGGCCGCCCCGCCGTGCGCCATATACTCAAAGAGCTGCGCCCGGCAGTAGAGCCGGAAAGCTCGGTACAGGTCTTCCGGGGGCTGCGCGAGAGCCGTGTGCCCGCGCGCGCGGCCAATGACTTCTAGCTTCTCCAAATTTTAACCAGCAACGGCCTAGATTGCCTGCCCCGATAATGAGGCTGGCATGGGACCTGTCACCGATCTGAGCTCGCGCCTGGACAAGCGCAAGATACGCATAGCGGCCGCCGGCGCGCAGGAGCAGCGCCGCCACCGCCGTGTGCCCTTGCGCCTGCCGGGCCGTTTTCTGGATCCGGTACGCGGTGAATTTGCCTGCACGCTCATCGACGTGTCGCCGGGCGGCGCGAAAATCGCTGCCGAGGCCCCGCCAGCGCTCGGCGAGCGCGTTGTCATGCTTTTTGACGGGCTTGGCCGGGTGGAAGGCGATGTGGTTCGCGCCGGTGCACGCGGCTTTGCCGTGCGCTTCAATGCGACACAGCGCAAGCGCGACCGGCTGGGTGATGCGATCACCTGGCGTTTCAATATGGAGCGCCTGGGCCTTGAAGAAGACCGCGCCGCGCCCAGAAAGCCCGGAACGGGGCGGGTGAAAATCCGCCTGAAGGATGGCGTGCTGATCCAGGCAGACCTTGTGGACGTGTCGATTTCGGGTGCGGCCTTTGCCTGTCTGGAGCGCCCGCGCGTTGGCGAGGCAGTCAGCGTGGGCGACCTGACGGGCCGTGTGACTCGCTGGCTGGACAATGGCTTCGCGGTATCGTTCGATCCGCCGCGGGGATGAGGTGAGGGCCTCGCGCGGCTGCCCTTTATCTGCGCACGCGGCAGAAAAAGGTCATGTTTGTGGCCCATAATCGCGCCAACCGGCCTGAATCTTGCCGTAACCCCTGCATAGCCTCTGTTTGAGGGCTTGGATGGAGTGTGACCCCAATGCCGCGGGATGATGGAATTGCGATGTCCTGGTTTGTGAAAGTCGATGGCCGTGTGTACGGACCCTATACGGGGGCGCAGATGCGCGCCTTCGTCAGCGAGGGACGTATTGCGGGCCACTCGGTGGTCTCCCAGAGCCGCGAGGAGGGCTGGGAAGACGCCAAGGATGTGCCGCAGTTCAAGGCGTGGCTGGATGAAGCCCGCCGCAGCCCCGGCACCAAACGCCCCGCCCCCACTGATGCGCGCACAGCCAATTTCGTCATCGTGGCCACGCTGGGCGATGACAGCCGAGCCGGGTTTGAAGCTGCGCTGAAGGACTTCGGCGATGCGGAGAGCATTGCGCCGGGCGTATGGCTGCTGCGCGCACCGTCCACGGCGGCCACGCTGCGCAATGAGCTCAGCCATCTTCTGGCCCGTGATGACAGGCTGATCGTGGTGGACGCCTCGCGCGACCGTACCGCCTGGTTCAATTTCGGCCGCGAAACCGATCAGCGCATCCGCGAGCTCTGGGGCCGGCCGCAGTAGCTTCTTTTAGCTCCGCAACACATTCGCGTTGCGATATTCCGCGCACGAGCGCGGGCGGCCGGTCGGCCTTGCGGCGCGCAGCGCCGAAAAGCGCGCACGCGCGCCGGGCACTTTTGCCCGCAGCGACGCACGGATGCGCGGAGCATCAAAAAAAAGCCCCCTCAAATCTCCCTCAAACCTTCAGCAAAGCGCTTTGCATTGGCGACGTAATGGTCCGCGCTGGCCTTGAAGATGTCGCCCATGCCCTCATCCAGCGTCTTGACCACCTTGCCCGGTGAGCCGAGCACCATGGAGTTGTCGGGGATTTCCTTGCCCTCGGTGACAAGAGCATGTGCGCCAATCAGGCAGTTCTTCCCGATCTTCGCGCCATTGAGGATTGTCGCGCCGATACCCACCAGCGAATAATCGCCAATCTGGCAGCCGTGCAGCATGGCCTGGTGGCCGACCGTGATGCCCTTGCCAAGGATGGTGGGTTTGCCGGGATCGGCATGGATCACCGTGCCGTCCTGGATATTGGTGTCATCGCCGATGACAATGTCTTCCACATCGCCGCGCAGCACCGCGCCAAACCAGACCGAGACATTGCGGCCCAGCGTGACGCGCCCCAGCACGGTGGCGCCCGGCGCGATCCACACGCCCTGGCCCATCCTCGGGCGGACCCCGTCCAGTTCATAAACGCCCATAATGTGTTCCTTCCTGCTCGCTGCATCAGCACGGCGTGGCGAAACTGCATCGGTTGGATGTGAAGTTTCAGCGACGGGCTGACTCATAATTCGTTCACTGTCTTAGCATGAGACTGTAGATGCGATTCGAGAGGGGAACAGCCGCCAAGGTGGCTTCTTCGCATCGATCGTGAGGGATAGACGCTTCTTGCAAGGAGGCCCGCGGCGCAATGCCGTATGCACCCCCAACGCCAGACCCGTTCGGATCGTCCGCACGTTCCGCATCTGCCCTGTCCAGCCTTCATCGCTTTTGTCCGCCCCTTGTGCACCCGCGCGAGGGGTTTTTTCTTGTCCGGAGGACGCCATCATGAGCAAGCGCACCGCAAAACGCCGTCAGGGCGGGTTCAATGCCGAGCATTATGAGGAAGAGAAGGTCCGCGCCCTCTTCCCCGGCACGAACTGGTCACCTGATGACAATGAGCCCATGCGGGACCAGCGCTATATCAAGAATGTCAAACCGCGCTCTGAGGGGCAGGCGCGGCTGATGGACGCGATAGACGGCCATAACCTCGTCATGGCCATGGGACCGGCCGGGACGGGCAAGACCTATCTGGCCGTCTCCAAGGCGGTCGAGGCGCTGGAAAACGGCCAGGTGGGCCGCATCGTGCTCTCACGCCCGGCTGTGGAGGCGGGCGAGCATATCGGCTTCCTGCCCGGCGCACTTGAGGAAAAGCTCGCGCCATACCTACGCCCGCTCTACGACGCGCTGGCTGACCGGCTGAGCCCGAAGCGCCTCAAAGCGCTGATGGCGGAAGGGCTGATCGAGATTGCGCCGATTGCCTATATGCGCGGACGCACGCTCAACAACGCCTATATCGTCGTCGACGAAGCCCAGAACTGCACCTACGGACAGCTCAAAATGCTGCTGACCCGGCTGGGCTGGAACTCGACCATGGTCGTCACAGGTGATCCTGCGCAGACTGATCTTCTGCCGGAAATGTCCGGCCTGAAGGATATTTGCGAGCGCCTTGAGGCCGTGAAGGACGTGGCGGTCGTCCGGCTGGAAGCGAAAGACATTGTGCGTCACCCGCTCGTCGCCTCTATGCTCGACGTGCTGTAGGGGCCTGCAGATGTGAGACGCCAGAAAGGCCCCGGCCAGAGGAAGCCGGGGCCTTTTTGCTGGCGGCCGAGCGCTCCTAGAAGCGGAAATTCACACCGGCACGGATAACATCGAACTGCGTGTCGATGGTCGCCCGGCCAATCGTGCCGTCAGAATAACTGGTGTCGAAGCTCTCGCTGCCCAGATCGACGCGCGAATACTCACCCCGCAAGGTCCAGAACTCGTTCATGCCCCACTCCATGCCCGCACCATAGGTCCAGCCGGTCTGGTTGGAGCTGGCGCTATCGCTGATTTCGGCACCGCCGACACGGTAATTGCGGTCGAAATCGACACGGCCATAGGCCACACCGCCGGTCGCGTAGACCAGTATCCGGTCAAACGCGACACCAGCGCGCGCACGCGCCGTCGCGAAATAATCCACCTCGAAGTTCAGGTCGGTAAAGCCATCGGGGTTATTGGCTGCGCCGCCGGGCGCGTTAGCGATGGCAATGGCCGAACTGATATCGGACAGCTGGACGTCCAGCTCGCCGCCCAGGACGATCATGCCGGACTGCCAGTTATGGCCGGCCTGGACACCGCCCACGAGGCCGTCGCCGTCGAAAGTACGCGTGGTGGGGAAGGTTCCGCCGGCCAGAGCGCCGGGGAAGAAGGCCGTGCCGCCATCGACTTCCAGCTCGGCATCGAGGTCGAACTCGGCATTCTCACCCTGACCCAGATTCACACCGATATAGCTGCCATTCCAGTTATACTCGCCCGGTTGTTGCGCGAGGGCGGAGGGAACGGCAAGGGGGAGTGCGGCTACAGCCGCAAGTAAAGCCAGTTTTTGCATCAGTTTGCCCTTCTTGGTCGCTTGCGCCGCGCGTACACGCGGCGCGACTGATGCCCAATCCGGTATTTCCAACGCGAAGAGCGGGAAACGCGATGCATGGCGATGTGTGCCCGGTCACACCTGTGTCGCCAAAGTGCAACAGGGTCAGCGCGGCGAGTGACCGAGGCGGGCGCGCAGACGGGCAACGGCCTCGTCCACTGGCCGGCGTTCCAGATCGACAACGCCGTTTGCCTCGCGCATCGCGTCTGCATCGATGGCATTGATCAGCCGGGCCAGTGCCTGTGCGACGGCCGGGCGGCCGGTGGCCGATGGACCGATGAGGACGAGGGCGTCATAGGGCGGCAACACGCCCGCCGGGTCATCGAGGATCATCAGGCCGAACGCCAATATCCGTCCGTCCGTGGTGTAGGCGGTGATGGCATCCACCTCGCCATCGCGCACGGCGGTGTACATGAAGGTGGAATCCATCGCGCGGGTGCGCGCGGAGCCGAGGCCATAGGTGTCGCGCAGGCCTGTCCATTCGGCACGCGCAAAGAATTCTGAATCGGCACCGATGGAGAGTCCCCCGATGGCGGCAAGGTCGCCGATGGAGGACAAGCCGTGACGCCCGGCCGCCTCTCCACTAACCGCTATGCCATAGGCGTTCTCAAAGCCAAGGGCACCCAGCACCAGCACGCCGTGCTGCGTCCACATCCAGCTGGTTATCTCTGCCAGCATGACGTGGCGGCCCGGCATGTCCTCACGCTGCATTATGGTCGCCCAGAGCGTGCCTGAATAATCGGCATAGACATCCAGCTCACCGGCGGTGAGCGCGTCAAAGGCGACGGTCGAACCCAGATTGTCCCGGCGGCGCACGTCTGCGCCTGCGTCGCGCAGCACACCCTCGAAAAGCCCGGCCAGAATGTATTGCTCGGTGAAGGCCTTGGCCCCGATGGTGACAGGCTGATTGCCAAACCCGCTATCGGCAGCAAGCAGGCTGCGCGCCGGTCCGGCATTGCCCGGACCTGAGAAGCCCCCTGCCGGTGTCAGCGCCATCGCAACAATCACCACCAGTCCCGCTGCTGACACCAGCGCCCTACCCGCCCGGCGGCGCGCAGCCGCGCTTTCCATCAGTTTTAAAAGGCCATCGATGATGAGCGCCGACAGAGCAGCCGCTACGCAGCCGAATATCACCAGCGTCCAGTTGCGCGTCTGCAGGCCGGAGAAGATGTAGTTGCCCAGCGACGCCGCTCCGACAGGCGTGGCCAGCGTGGCTGCGCCGATGACCCATACCGAGGCGGTGCGGATGCCCGCCATGATGGCAGGCAGGGCAAGCGGCAGCTCTACGCGCAGCAGGCTTTGCAGGCGCGTCATGCCGACGCCGCGCGCCGCTTCACGCACGACCGGATCGACACCCTGGAGCCCGACTATCGTGTTTCGCAGCACGGGCAGGATGGCATAGAGCGTCAGCGCGGCGAACGCTGGCAGAAAACCGATCCGCCCCCCAAGCAAGGGCACCATCAGGGCCAGCAGCGCCAGGGCGGGAATGGTCTGAAACACGCCTGCAATGCCCAGCGCCGGCCCGGCGATGATGCGGTTGCGGGCCGCGGCTATGCCCAGCGGCAAGGCGATCAGCAGGCCGCACGCCATCGCGCCCAGCGACAGGCGCAAATGCCCGCCGAGATAATCCGGCAGCAGGGCCAGAGGCTGGGCGAGCGCCTCCATCATGCTTGCGCCGACAGGGCGGCCACCCGCTCTGCCTCCCGGCGCGGCGTGGCCAGCAGCGTTTCCACATACGGGTCGGCGGGATCAGACAGAAGCTCGGAGGGTGTGCCCAGCTGGATGATCCTTCCTGCGCGCATAACGGCAATCTGATCGGCCAGCAGCAGAGCCTCCGCCATGTCATGGGTGACCATGACTGCGGCAAAGCCCAGCCGGGCGCGCAGGGCCTGAACGTCTTCGCGCAAGCTGTCGCGCGTGATGGGGTCGAGCGCGCCGAACGGCTCGTCCATCAGCAGAAGCGGCGGCTCGGCAGCCAGAGCACGGGCCAGCCCCACGCGCTGACGTTGACCACCTGAAAGCTCTGCCGGATAGCGGTTTTCAAACTCTGACGGGTCAAGCTGCACCAGTTCGAGCAAAGCGCGGATGCGCTCGCGTGTCCGCTCGGCATCCCACCCTGCAAGGCGCGGCGTGACCGCGATGTTCTCGGCCACGGTGAAGTGGGGGAACAGGCCATCGCCCTGCATCACCCAGCCCATACGGCGGCGCAGATGTACCGGGTCCAGCCCGGCCACATCCTCGCCCCGGAAGCTGACCGTTCCGGCGGTCGGCTCCAGCAGGCGGTTGATCATTTTCAGCGTGGTCGTCTTGCCGCAGCCGGATTCGCCCACCAGTGCCAGCAATGCACCTTCGCCGACTGTAAAGCTGGCCGCATCGACGGCCTTGGCGCCGCCGGGGAAGACCTTGGTCAGTGCCTGGACATCCAGTACCAAGCCATCACCGTCCTAGAGATCGTCGAGATCGATATCGAGAATGGTGATCTCGAAGGAATAGGACGTCTCGCCCTCATCGACATTCTTGGAGACTACGCCCAGGCATTCTGATCCCAGGTAGATTTCCGCGCACTCGTCCGGGCGCTGGCGCATCTGGACTTTCAACTCCGGATTGAGCCGCTGACGCAGGAAGGCTTCAACCTTGCTGGCTTCGGTGTGATTGAAAACGGTCTGGGACATGGGGGCGTCTCGCCTCATTTGATGATGAACGGACCGGAACCGGTCTGGAAGATGCGGGGATTCGCGCGGGAATGCGCATTCAGCCGCAAACTAGCGGTCTGCCGGAAAGGATCAATCAGGAAGGCTGTGATCCATGGTGCGCGCCGGCTCTGCGCAGCAGCCGCCTACGGGCTTGGCGGGCACACCGGCCACTGTGCAGCGGGCGGGCACATCGCTCAGGACCACCGAGCCAGCGGCGATGCGGGCATGATCGCCGACCTTGATATTGCCGAGAACCTTGGCCCCTGCCCCGATTAGCACGCCATTGCCGATCTTCGGATGGCGGTCGCTTTCCTCTGCCCCCGTGCCGCCCAGCGTCACCTCATGCAGGATGGAGACATCATCGCCAACCACGGCCGTTTCGCCGATGACGACAGAGCTGGCATGGTCGATCATGATGCCCTTGCCGATGCGTGCGCCGGGGTGGACATCGACACCGAAAAGCTCGCTGACGCGCCCCTGCAGGTGGAAGGCCAGCGTCTCGCGGCCCTGCGTCCACAACCAGTGGGCAATACGGTAGGCCTGAAGCGCCTGATAACCCTTGAAATAGAAAAAGGGCTGCAGGAGGGACCGGCACGCCGGATCGCGCTCATCGACGGCCAGCATATCGGCGGCGGCGCTCTTCACGATGGTCTCGTCAGCGCTCATGGCTTCGCTAACCACGTCATGGATCAGCATGGCATCAAGCTGGCCATCAGCCAGTTTCAATGCAATGCGGTGGGCCAGTGCCTCGGCGAAGCTGGCGTGGCGCAAAATGCCTGCATTGGCCAAGCCGGCCAGCATGGGCTCCTCTGCGGCAACCGAGGCCGCCTCAAGGCGCAGCCGGTTCCATAAGGCGCGAATGTCGGTGTCCTGCCGGAGCGGGGTCACAGCGTCAGCGTGGGCCATGGGGGTCATCCTTTCCGGCCGGGTTCAAAATCGCTCTGGTAACCGCCTCGGGCAGCTCGCCATGACGAGCCATGTAATCAGCCTTGAGCAGCATTGCCAGTGTGAAGGCGTCACGAATGCGCCCGTCCATCGCCTCACGCAGCGCCGCAGCGAAGGGCAGGCGGCGGGTTTCAATATCCTCGGTGCCTTCCGGTTCTGCCTCGCCCATCTCCAGATCCCAGGCAATAAAGGCGAACGCGCGCTCATTGGTGATGGAGTTGGACATGTCCAGCTGCATGAATTCCAGCCAGTTGGCAGCCTCAAGTCCGGTTTCCTCGGCCAGTTCACGCCGTGCGCTCTCCAGCGGCGCCTCGTTCAGCGGGCCGCCGCCTTCCGGCAGCTCCCAGCTCCAGCAATCAAGCGCAAAACGGTACTGGCCGACCAGCATCACCGAGCCGTCACGGAAGACAGGCAGAATGCCGATAGCGAGGTTTTCCGGTTCCATCACGCCGTAAAGGCCCGGCTTTCCGTCCGGCCTCGTCACGTCATACTCGCGCACCTTCATCCACGGATTCTGATAAACCAGTTTTTCGCCGTGAACCGTCCACGGGCCGCGTTCGATGCCGGGCCGGCGCTTGCGTGGGCTCATGGCGAACTGTCCTTCGTGCGGCGGCAAACCTTACATCGCTTACGATGCCGGAGCCGTCTGGGGCAAGGCCTGCCTGCCAGCCCCCTTGAAACGTACCAGCATGACGAAGGCAGCAGGCGCAAAGACCAGGGCCAGCATGGCCGACCCTGCCACGCCACCCGCCACCGCCGAGGCAAAGGGCAGCCAGAAGGGATCACCGTCGAGCAATAGCGGGGCGAACCCGCCCATCGTGGTCAGCGTGGTGGCGATAATGTGCCGTGTGGCGTCCATCACCGTCTCGCGTATGGCCAACACATCGCCCAGCAGCGCTTCAGGCGAATTGCGCAAGGCCGAGAGCACCACGATCGTGCCGTTGATCGACAGGCCGACCAGCCCCATCGATCCGACTATGGCATTGAAGCCCAAGGGCGTGCCGAACAGCCAGACACCGAACAGGGCAAGCCCGACCGACAGGAAGCCGACGGTGAAGACCACGCCTGCATAGCGGAAGGAGTTGAAGGCCAGCACCACCGACCCGACCATCAGGATGAGGAGCGGAATGGCTGTGGACATGAGATCGGCCGTAGCCTCGCCCTGGCTTTCCGCCTCTCCGCCGATGACCAGCCGGTAGCCGGGCGGCATTTCAATGCCGGACGCCTCCAGCCGGTTGAAGAAGTTCTCCAGCACCGGCGCGGGCAGCACGAAGGGCGAGAGATAGCCATAGACCGGGTTCGCGCGCTCCCCGTCCAGCCGGACGATAGAGGCTGTCTGCGGCACCAGGGTGAGATCGCCGAGCGCCCCGACCGTGCTCATCGCGCCGCGTCCCTGTCCGGGCAGAGGCGTGGCGGCGATATTGCCCGCGGCTTCACGCCGGTCTGCCGGGCCGATGACGCGCACGGGCAACACCTCGACGCCCTCCACCACCGTGCCGCCCAGCACGCCGTCCATGTCGGCGCGCACGCGGCCCGCCACATCGGCAAGGCGCAGGCCCGCAAGGGCGGCCGAGGCCTCATCGGCGGCAAGACGCGCGACCGGCTCACCCAGCAGAAGCTGGGCCTGCGTGTAGGTGACGCCGGGGGTCGAGGCGAGTACGCGGCGTATGTCCTGCCCCAGCGCATCGAGCACGGCGAGTTCCGGGCCGACAATCTTCAGCTCGATCGGGGCGGGCGTTGGCGGCCCCTGCTCGAAGGGCGTGGCCAGCACCATGGTGTCGGGAAAGGCTTCGCGCGCGCGGGCCTGGAAATCCTGTGTTACGGCGCGGGTGTGGGCGGGCGAGCGCGTGCGCACCCAGCCTGCGGCATAGTTCGGGCGCCCTGCCTGTCCCCGGCGCATATTGTAATAGACGCGCGGCGCAGAGCCGCCGAGCACCCAGCCGGTGTCCTCCACACCCTCGTATTCGCGTAGCATGGCCGTCACGGCCTCGGTGCGGCGGCGCGTTTCCTCCATCGACACACCCGAGGGGAGCGTCACGGAAATCTCGAACATGTCGCGCTCGGTCGGCGGGAAGAATTGTGATGGCAGGGTGGAGGCTGCAAGGAAGCCCGTGACTGGCAAAATGATCGCCAGCAGCATGCCAATGGCCGGCTGGGCGATCACGGCATCGAGCAGCTTGCGATAAGCCCAGGCGAGCGGGCGCGAGCGCAAGCCATCGCGCCAGAACGGGCGCGGCCCCTCGCCTGCTTCACCTGTGTCATCAAACCAGGCCGCCAGCGAGAGAATGATGGTGAAGGCCAGAAGGAATGAGGCGGTGACGGCAAAGATCACCGACACGCCGATCATGGAAATGAACTCGCCAGCAGAGCCGGGCATCAGCGCGATGGGCGCAAAGGCGAACACGGTCGTGGCCGTGGACGCCAAAAGGGGGGCGAAAAGCGTGCGCACCGCCTTGTCGACGGCTGCCAGCCGTTCAAGGCCACGCCGCCGGAGCAGGCGGTAGTCATCAACCACCACAATCGCGTTATCGATCAGAAGACCCAGCGCCACGACGAGACCCGTCACCGACATCTGGTGCAAAGGCTGCCCGTAGAGATTGATAAGCACCAGAACGAGCAGAACTGTGAGCGGCAGCGCCGAGCCGACAATCAGCGCGGACCGCCAGCCCATCATCAGGAACAGCACGCCGAACACGATCAGCGCCGAATAGCCCAAATTGATGGCAAGCCCGTACAGGCGCTTCTCGACATAATCGCTCTGGGAAAAGACGATATCGACATCAAGGCCCTGTGTGGCCTGCCGGAAGCTCTCCACGACGCGCTCGGCCTGACGGCCCCAATTGTCGACACGGCGGTCTGGCAGCACGAATGCCGCTACCAGCACCGAGCGGGTTCCATTGAACCAGGCCTGCGTGGCATCCGGCTCGCGGCGCGCGCGCTCCACGGTGGCAATATCGCCCAGACGGACAAAACCCTGCCCGCCGCGTCCGCTCAGCGTCACCGCGCGGACCCGTTCCAGCGTGTCGAACGCGCCATCGACTTCGACGATGAAATCATAGTCCTCACCGGCCAGCCGGCCGGCCGGTGCGCGCGCATCGGAGCGTGCCAGCAGGGCAGCGACCTCGCCTGCGGTAATGCCCAGTGCTGCGGCGGCTTCGGGATCGAGAACGACGCGGATTTCCTCTTCCGGTGCGCCGAAGAGCTCGGTCCGGTAGGTCGCATCAAGGCCGCGCAGACGGTCCTCCAGCTCCCGCGAGAGGCGCCCCAGCGCGCCGATACTGGCATCAGAGCCTTCGGGCCAGGACAGGGCCACGATCACGCTCGCCGCGCCCATATATTCGCGTACCACTTGCGGCAACGCCGCCTCTGCCGGCAGGCCCGCCTGCACGGAGGCCACCTGCTCGCGGATTTTCGTCCATGCCTGCTCAACCTCGGTGGCGCTGAGATCTTCCCGGATGCCAAAGCTGACCGAGGAGATGTTGGCGCGCGAGACAGATGTGGTCTCATCTACCTCGGCAAGTTCCAGCAAGGCGCGCTCGATACGCTCGGACACGAGCGACTCGACCCGCTCTGCATCCGCGCCCGGATAGAGGGTGACAACGCGCCCGAAACGTTCGGTCAGATACGGGTCTTCCTGACGGCCCATCGTGGCCAGCGCCGCGATTCCCGCGACAATCATCAGGAACAGGGCCAGCCCCGCGAGGCGTGGAAAGCGGTAAAAGAGCGTGCTCATGGCCGATTGCGCCGCGCCGGCAGGACACGCTGGCCGGGCGTGACGCGCTGCACACCCGCCGAGAGGATCATCGCGCCGTCATCGACTGCGCCGCGCAAGTAAACCTGCCCGCCTTCGGTGTGCAGAAGCTCCACGCTGCGCGGCTCCAGCGAATAGCCCTCACCGCCATTGGCAAGCTGGTAGACCGTCCACAGGCCGCGCCGGCCTTCCGCCAGCGCGGTGAGCGGCGCCCAGAAACCGCGCTCCTGCAGGCTGCCTGGCAGGACCAGGCGGGCGACTTCGCCCGGCACCACGCCCTGCCCGCCTTCCAGCTCAAACACCGCCTCGACAGAGCGCGTACTGGTATCGACAACCCCCGTCAGGGCGCGCAGGCGGGCCGTTACCCGCCGCGTTCCCGCTTCCAGCGAATACTCGTTGCCAGGTGTCAGGCGGGCCGCGTCGCCAACCGGTACGCCGACGCGGAATTCCAGCACGCCGTCCTCGACCAGATGGAAGAGCGGCGCGCCAGCGGCCATGACGGCGCCTTCATCGGCATTGCGGCGGGTGATGACACCATCAAAGGGCGCTTCCAGACGCGCGAGCTCCAGCTGGACTTCCAGCGCGCGGGCGGCGGCATTGGCGGCACTGGCCTGCGCCTCGGCTGCGCGGGCCGTTGCCCCGGCCTCGTCAAGGCGCTGCGCAGAGACATGGCCCTGCTCGACCAGTTGCTGCTGACGGCTGAGCGTGGTGCGGGCGAGCGCGGCCTGTGCCTCGGCGGCTGCCGCATCGGCGCGCGCTGCTGCCCACTGGGCTTCAAGGGTACGCGTATCCAGCGCTGCAAGGATATCGCCCTCGCCTACGCGGTCACCGACATTGACATGAATGATGTCCAGCCGTCCGCCCGTACTGAAGGCCAGCGCGCTTTCGCGCCGCGCGGCGACAAGTCCCGGAAAGCGTGCCTCGATCTGCGCCGCCTGCGCATAGTTGACGACAAGCGTCTCGACCGTCGCGGGCGCGGCGTCGCCAAGGGCAAGGTCCGCCTGCGCCGGGCCGCCCCTCAGAGCGCTCACCAGAACGGCGACACCCGCAATGACGATGGCGAGTGTCGCCACGCTGGTAGCAAAGGCGTGCCGGCGGATTATCTGAGAACCGGGCATGATGCGATCCCTCGCGCTGGAGCAGGGTCACATATAAGCCAATCAACGCCGTTTGAAAAGTGAACAGCGTTCACTTTCTTGATTTTTTGGCGTCCAGCCACGCATTGAGCTTGGGTGTGGCGAAGCCTCTGCCTGTCGCCTCGGCGTGAAAGGCGATGAGATCGTCCAGGGTCAGGTGGGCACACTTTTCCTTGGCGCCGGGAAAGTCCGGGATCGTGACCGCGAGCATGGTCAGGCCGTGCGCACCGGCCCAGACAGACATCGCGGCAACAGTGGGGTCACATTCGCGGAACCAGCCATCAGCGATCGCCTTCTGGATCATCAGTTCCAGACGCTCCGAGGCTGCATAGCCGAAGGAGTCCTGCCGGTCGTCAAAATCGGTTTCGAACCAGCTTGAAAAGGCAAGGCGATAGTGGGCGGGCTGTTCAAGCCCGGTCTCCACATAGGCCCGCAGGCATTCCTCGTTCACCTGGGGACCATCGGTGACCGTTTCCGCCACGGCAACCATGCGCCGGTATAGACGCTCGAAGAACTGCTCGCGGATCTCGTCGAACAGGGCCTCCTTGGAATCGAAATACTTGTAGAGCGCCGCCGGAGAGTAATCGATCCGTTCGGCGATGCGGCGCATGGAAATGCCCGCTTCGCCCTCTTCGGTGAAGATGGCCTCCGCCGCCTCGACGATGGCGTCGCGGACCTTGCGCCTGCGGCGCTCGGCCGGGCTCAGATCGCCGTCCAGCTCAGCATCGACAGCCATTCGCACTTCCCTGCATGTGATCGGACAGCTCAAACGCCGCTTGAATCTGTCACATTACATCCATGATATAAGTCCGGCTTTACCAATCCGTCAAAGCCGCCTGCACCTCCAGCAACCGGACCTGCCCCTTAATGACCCATTTTTCCGCGCCCGCCTTTCCCGGTGAAAACGATGTCCTGACCGTGCCCAAGGCCTCACAGGACATGCTCAACCGGATGGCGAAAAGACGCTCGACCCGCGCCATCGACATGGGCGGGCCGGGACCGTCGGCAGAACAGCTTGATGCGCTGCTGAAGATCGGCGCGCGCGTGCCCGATCACGGCAAGCTCTTCCCTTGGCGTTTCATCGTGTTCGAGGGTGAGGCGCGCGCGCGCTTCGGAGAAATGCTGGAAAAGTTCGCGCGCGCCGACATGCCCGATGCCGGCGAGGAACGCTTCGCGCTGGAGCGCCGCCGTTTCGAGCGCGCACCAGTCATTATCGGCGTCGTTTCGCGCGTGACAGTCCCGCACAAAATCCCCGAATGGGAGCAGATAATGTCTGCCGGCGCGGTATGTCAGAACCTGCTGCTCGCCGCCGATGCGATGGGGTTCGGCGCGCAATGGCTGACCGAATGGTATGCGTTCGACGCCCGCGTGCAGCGCGCCATCGGCCTTGCCGCCAATGAGCGCGTTGCCGGTTTCATCTATGTCGGCACACAGGCCGTCCCGGCCACTGAGCGCACGCGCAAGACACCGGACGTGACGCGCTGGACCGGCAGGGCGTAACAGCGCCCTGCCGGTCCAGACGTCGGCCAGCCTCACGGACCGGTGCGGTCAATGGCGCATATCTGGCGGCCAGTGCTGTCCATGAGCCGCAGGCGTACCTCGTATGCGCCGGCACCGCCATCACCGGACGAGATCACCGTTGTGCCCGGCTCTGCGCTGCGCATGGAGGCCATCATCTCGCCGAGCGAGGCGCCGCGGCGAGGCGCATTGCCGCCGAGCGTGATCTGGTGGATCCGCTCGGGCATGTCTCCGCCGACGCTGAACGGGCCGGACTGGCTGATGCTGGCATCGCCGCTCGCTGACACCTGGCGGATATCCAGCTCATAGCTGCCGGCAAGGCCGGGCGCGGCGTAGGCCTCAAGCAGAACCTGCCCCGCCGGACCGTCGCTGAACTCGACCCAGCATGTGGCGAGCGTTGCGCCGGCTCCATTGTAGTCATACCCGCCCGTGGCATCTGGCGGCTGCGCGCACGCGCTGGCAGCCAGTACGGCCTGAAGGCCGATCAATCCGGTCAAACGTTTCATTTGCCTGCTCCTTTCAATTGGGGCCACCAGTTCACTTGATGACCCAGCTTCCCTGGATAACGAGCGTGTTGCGATTATCGCCCGTCTGCTGAACGGCCGTGTGGGCGCCATTGCCAAACTGGATGACGCCCAGCGTGTTGTGGTTGCCAGTCTGGGTAGTGACGGCCGAATGGTTGTTGCCGAACTGGTAGACGCCAACCGTGTTGCCGGTTCCTGTCTGCACCGCGCTGGCGGAATTATTGTAACCCTGCTGGCGGATCAGCACCTCGCTGAAGCGCCCGAGCTGGTCCACGAAAGCACCGTTGGCGCTGCCTGACTGGCGCACCTCGGCACCGTTGCGCAGCCCGTCCTGGATGGTCTGGACGAACTGGTGACGCCCCCGCTGGCTGATCGACAGCCGGTTCTGGTAGCCCTGCTGGCGGGCAGACAGCTCGTGGGACTGCCCGGCCTGACGGATATCTACCCGGTTGCGCTGCTGGGCCTCTGCGGCACCAGCGGTTCCTGCAAGCACGGCGGCTGCAAGGCCGGTGGCTAGTGTGCTGCGAAGGGTCATGGCGGTCTCCGTTTACATCTTCAGGTGCTGGCGAAGCTCCCGAAGGCGCTAGCCATTGCATCTGTTCTAGCGGGGGCTGGCTGAACGCCCCCCGAGCGGCGCGTTCAAACTCCGCTCATGTGCCAAAACTGAAGGTGAACAGCTGCCGGGGCTGGTTCTGCAAACGCAGAAACAGCGCACTGCCAAGAGCAGCGCGCTGTCGCGTGGGAAAGACATTCAGCAAACTGGCCCGCCGGTACGCGGCCTTACAGCCACGAGCTGCTGGCCTGGCAGACGAGCCGCCCGCGTTGGTCGAACACCCGCAAATAGGCGTTATAGCTGTAGGCAGTAGCAGGCAGCGATACGGGCCCGTAGCTGGACTGGCGTGAGGTGGTGCCCTGCTGAAATCCACCGGCGACGGCCACGATACCGGGCGCGCTTCGTCCCCGCGTGGGATTGGCCAGCACCACCCGGCTGATATTGGCAGGTGTACCCCGGGCAGGCTGGAACGTGCCTGACTGGTCGATGATGGCATCATTGCCAGCACCGGCCTGGCGCACTGTCATCTCGTAACTGCCTGAAAGACCAGGCGCCGTATAGACATTAAGCAGGCTGTGACCCCGGCCACGGGCCAGATCAATCCAGCACAGATCGCCTGCGGAGCGCGTGCTGGACAGCTGCGCGCTGGCTGACGGAAGGCCGGCAAAGCAGACGGCCGCGGCTATCGCCGGGACAGCAATCATGGTGTTTAAATAGGGCATGATATCCTCCTGAACCTCTGGATCTGAGGCACTGGCGGCGGCGCACCGGACAGGGCGCGCCGCCGGCCTGCTGGCAATTAATGGCTGCCCTGGATCACCAGCGAGACATTACCGCTGCCTGACTGGCGCACATTGGCGCTCTGGCCACTGCCGACCTGGATCACGCCAAGCGCGTTATTCGAGCCGGATTGGTTGGTCCGCGCACTATGGCCCGAACCGATCTGGGCGACGCCAACCGTGTTGTTGCGTCCCGTCTGGATGGCCGTGGCACCATTATAGGAACCTTCCTGGCCGACAACGGCGGTGTTGTTGCGGCCAAGCTGGTCAACCAGCGCGCCATTGGCATACCCGCCCTGACCCACGGTCACGCCATTGCGCGAACCGGCCTGAATGGTCTGGACATAGTGGTAGCCACCGCGCTGCTGGATGGCGAGGGCGTTGCGATGACCGTTCTGGCGCGCGGCCAGCTCGTTACCGTAGCCGCTCTGGCTGACATTGACCCGGTTACGCTGCTGGGCCTCTGCGGCGCTGGCCGTGCCGGCCAGGACAACGATGCTGAGGCCGAGGGCGAGTGCGTTGCGAAGTTTCATCTGCTTTCTCCAAATCTCGTCGCTGGGCGCTTCAGTGCGCCGTCAGTGATGAGAGGTTTAGAGAAGCCAGGCTGAACGCCGTCCGAGCGGCGCGTTCAAACTCCGCTCATCGTCATAAACGCCAGATAAATGGCCGGTTTATCTACATGAATACCGCTAGCCGCGGCCCCGGTAAGGCGCCACGCCCTGATCTGGTACCCAGACGCCTTGCGGGCATTGGCCCCACTGGCCAAACACATCAATCGGGATGCCGCCGCGCGGATACCAGTAGCCGCCAATGCGCAGCCATTTGGGCGCAATCTCGTCCACCAGCCTCTGCCCGATCATCATCGTGCACGCCTCGTGGAAAGCGCCATGATTGCGGAAACTCGTCAGGAAGAGTTTCAGCGATTTTGATTCAACGATCCATTCGTCCGGCACGTAGTCGATCACCAGGTGCGCGAAATCGGGCTGGCCGGTTACCGGGCAGATAGAGGTAAACTCCGGGCAGGTGAAGCGGATCAGATAATCATTGCCTTGCGCAGGGTTGGACACCCGCTCCAGCTGGGCAGTTTCAGGGCTCTCCGGCGCGCCGGTCTGGGCGCCGAGCTGCTCGAGTTTTGTATAGCGTTCATCGGTCATGGCCGGGGATGTAGCGCGCGCGCCGCGCAAGGGCGAGAGAAAAGCTCTTTGGCTTTGCAGTGAGGCTTCTCACGCCTATCGTGGTGCAGCGCGGCATCATCAGGGACAAAGGCGGGACAGCATGAGTGAAGTCGAAGCCATCCTGCCAGCTGTTAAGCTGCTGGGCGTCGGCATTGCCGCCATCATGCTGGCGCGCTTGCTGAAAACCTCACCCATCGTCACCTTCATCGCGGCCGGATTGCTGATCGGCCCGTTCGGACTGGGCGTGATCGAGGAAAACGGCACGACGCGTCTCCTCGCGCAGCTGGGCGTCGTCTTCCTGCTGTTTGATATCGGGCTGGGCTTCTCGCTGAAAACCGTGCGCGAGAGCAAGCGCGACCTGATCGGCCTTGCGCCCGTCCAGATGATATTGTGCACGGCCGGGTTCGGCCTTGCCGGATGGCTGGCCGGCATGGACTGGCTGCTGGCCCTGCTGATCGGCGCGGCGGCAGGCATTTCGGCAACGGCCGTGGTGACGCAGACACTGGCCGAGCGCGGCATCGCCACCTGCCCGCTGGGACGGTCTGCGACGGCTGTGCTGGTGTTTCAGGACATTGCCGGCATCTTCCTTCTGGTCATCGCGGTAGCGCTGTCTGAGGGCGGCGGCGGGGATCTGGGCGCCATTCTGGGCATGTCGGCGCTGAAAGCGCTGCTGGCGGTTGGCGCCGCCCTGCTGGCGGGGCGCTTCGTGATCGGTCCGCTCTTCCGCCTGCTGTCCAAGACACGGAATGACGAGATTTTCACCGCCGCCGCCCTGTTCCTCGTGCTGGCGACCGCTGCGGCGACCGGCGCGCTGGAGCTGTCCCTCACGCTGGGCGCGTTTCTGGCCGGCATGATTATCGCGGACACGCCGTTCAAGACGGTGATCCGCACCGAGGCCAAGCCGTTTGGCGCGCTTCTCCTGGGTTTTTTCTTCATCACGGTCGGCATGGCGCTGGACTGGCGGATGATGGTGGAGCAGGCCCACTGGATCCTTGCCGCCCTTGCCGTTCTGTTCGTGCTGAAAACAGCGCTCACCTGGGCGGCGGCCATCATCAACAGATGGAGCCTGGCGGGCGGCGCGCAGCTGGGCTTTGCGCTGGCGCAAGGCTCCGAGTTCGGCCTCGTCATCCTCGCCCTGCCCGGTATAGCCGCAGCGCTGGGCGCGGAGCTGACCGGCATTCTGGTGGCGGCCAGCGCGCTGTCGCTGGCGCTGACACCGGCCTGGGCCTCGCTGGGGCTCAGAATCGCGCGGCGCATCGCCGACGCCACGGCGAGCCGCAAGCCGGTCAGCGCGCCAGAGGAAATGAATTGCCCGGTGCTGATTTTCGCCATGACGCCCTCGGGCCGCATGGCCTATTCCGCGCTGACCCGTTTCGACATTCCCGTCATCGCCATTGAAAGCGATCCGGACCGGTTCCTGTCCGCGATAGCGGACGGCTTTGCGGTGACATTCGGTGACCCGTCCGATACGCGGCTATTGCGCGCCATCGACGTGACCGAGGCCCGGGCGCTGGCGATCTGCGCGCCGCGCTACGAGATATCGGCCGAGATCACGCCCTATATCCGCGAGAACTTCCCCGAGCTGGAACGTTTCGTGGCCGTGACCGACGAGGCTGACCGCCGGCGCCATGAGGCGCTCGGCATGCATGCCATTCTCAATCGCAGCCAGCCGGAAGGACTGGACTTTGCGCTGGCGCTGCTGCGCTATGCGGAGATTCCCGAAAGCGACATCCATGAATGGATGCAGGACGTGATCGAGGCCTACGCCCCCGATCCGGCCTTCCGCGTGGCAGAGCCAGCCTGACCGGCAGACAACGGCATGGCGGTGCGGGTGAACACCTTGCGCATCGCGATGTTGGAAACCAGCCGGGCAACGCCCGGCAGGCCAGACAGGCGCTCGCGGTGGACGCGCTCATAATCGCGGGCATCGCGCACCATCAGGCGCAAGAGATAATCCTCCGCGCCGGTCGTGAGGTAGCAGTCCATCACCTCCTCCACCTGCTCAACAGCGGTCTCGAAGGCCTGCATGGTCTCGCGGCGCTGATTCTCCAGCGTCACCAGCACCAGCACCGTCAGACCCCGGCCTACCGCCTCGGCATTGAGCAGGGCCACATAGCCGTCGATCACGCCGGCCTGTTCCAGCGCGCGCACGCGCCGGTGACAGGCCGAGGCTGACAGGCCGGCCCGCTCGGCCAGCTCCGCATTGGTCAGCCTTCCCTCGCGCTGCAAAAGGGTCAGAAGGCTCACATCCATCGCATCAAGGCGCATGCGGACTCCTTCGAAGAGTTTGCCATGGCGGGCAGCAGCGCCGCCCTTCAATCAGCAGGATAGCATAGAAGGAGAGCATATTGCGCAAGATTCTTGCGTTTTTTGCGGTCTAATTGCTGACACCCGCCGCATAATGTAGTTTCACCGCAAGCATGCTCCGCCAGAATTGGCGGCAAACCAGTCAGGGAGAGACCCCATGCGTGTTGGCGTACCCAGAGAGATCAAGGTCCATGAATACCGCGTCGGCCTGACGCCTGCGGGTGCGGCCGAGCTGGTGCAGGCGGGCCATGAGGTGTTTGTGGAAACCAAAGCCGGTGATGGCGTGGGCTTTGCCGACAGCGCCTACGAGGCTGTGGGCGCCAAAATCCTTCCCGACGCGGAGGCTGTGTTCAAGACGGGCGAGCTGATCGTGAAGGTGAAGGAGCCGCAGCCGATCGAGTATGCGCGCCTGACGCCGGAGCACACCCTCTTCACCTATCTTCATCTCGCGCCCGACCCTGATCAGACCAAGGGCCTGATGGACTCAGGCTGTATCGCCATCGCCTATGAGACTGTGACGGACAATGAGGGCCGCCTGCCGCTCCTGAAGCCGATGTCGGAAGTGGCCGGCCGCATGTCGATCCAGGTTGGCGCGACGGCGCTGGAAAAATCCCATGGCGGGCGCGGCATGCTGCTGGGCGGCGTGCCGGGCGTGCAGCCAGCCAAGGTGGTCATACTCGGCGGCGGCGTCTCGGGCACGCATGCGGCCGAGATGGCCGTCGGCATGCGTGCGGACGTGACGATCTTCGACCGCTCCATCAAACGCCTCGCGGAACTCGACACGCAGTTCCAGGGCCGAGCGAAAACGGCCTTCTCCACGGCGGCTGCCGTTGAGGAAGCCATTATCGGCGCAGATCTGGTAATCGGCGCGGTGCTGATCCCGGGTGCGGCGGCGCCCAAGCTCGTCACCCGCGACATGCTGAAGAAGATGAAGGATGGCGCGGTACTGGTCGATATCGCCATCGATCAGGGCGG
This sequence comes from Glycocaulis albus, assembly GCF_014639075.1. Classification (GTDB taxonomy): domain Bacteria; phylum Pseudomonadota; class Alphaproteobacteria; order Caulobacterales; family Maricaulaceae; genus Glycocaulis; species Glycocaulis albus. The sequence goes on along the minus strand of NZ_BMFS01000004.1, from coordinate 107,414 downwards.
CTGCTTTGAAACGTCCAAGCCCACCACCCACCAGAGCCCGACCTTCATCGTCGACGGCGTGGTCCATTACTGCGTGGCCAACATGCCGGGCGCCGTGGCACGCACCTCGACCATCGCGCTCACCAACGCCACCCTGCCCTTTACGCTGGCTATCGCCAACAAGGGCGCGAAAAAGGCGATGAATGACGATCCACATCTGGCCCGCGGCCTTAACGTCGCCGAAGGCCATGTCACCTACGAGCCGGTCGCCCGCGATCTCGGCCACACATATGTGAAGCCCGACTGGCTGAAGAGTATCTAGAGTCCCTGCCCATTTACGGCCGAAACCCCGGATCTGGCGATCCGGGGTTTTCATGTTCAGACGTGAACTAAACATTTGGCGAAGCCCGGCAATTGCGTAAGCTAAAACCTCAACCCTGGGGTGTCATATGATTGTCGTAAAACTGTGTGCCGCTGCACTGGCAGCAATCTCGTTGACGGCCGGAGCCTCCGCGGCCGGCTTGCCTCCTGTCGAAGCCTTCGCGCTGCCCGCTCAGATGCGCTATGCGGCATTGTCGCCGGATGGCGACCACATCGCGTTTGTTTTCCAGCGCGAGAACAATGACATGATTGCCGTTGCGCCAAGCCGTCTGGAGGAAGGCGCCCAAATTCGGATACGCTCGGTTCACCCGTGGGAAACTGTCAGCGCGATCAGCTGGTCAGGTGAGCGCGTGATCTACCAGACCCGGCGCCCGACCCCGCGTTCACGCGATGACACCAGCACCTTCTACAACCGGACTTTTCTGTACTCTGCGCCGGTAGACCTCTCTGCCTCCATACCGCTGAACGAGGATCCCGGTGACCGGCGCCGCTCCTGGCTGCCGCGCCCGCAGCTATCGGGTGATATTACGCACCTGCTACCCCACGACCCGCAGCACATCCTCCAGGCGTTGAACTGGCGTGAGTGGGAGACGCGCGATCTCTACCGGACCAATGTCGAGACAGGCGAACTGTCGATGATAATGCGGGGACGCACCGGCACTCAGGGCTTCCTGACAGATGGCAATGGCGCGGTGGTGGCCATGTACGGACTGGAGCGGGGCCGCGAGACAGGCGATCCGTTCTTTGTGGTCGGCGATGGGGCGAACGGATGGATCGATTTATCGCGCTTCATCAATGCAGAGTATGATTTTCTCCCCTTTGGCCGCCATCGCGATGGCCGGCTGTATGTGGGCTCCAACCATGACGCCGATACGATTGGCCTGTTTCTTTTCGATCCGGCACGCGGCGCGTTCGACGAATTGCTCTTCCGGCATCCGGAAGTAGACGTGGGCGGCCTGATATATTCGGCAGGTGGCGAAGCTGTTGTCGGTGCGTACTACATCGCTGACGAACCGGGCTTTCACTATTTTGACGGCGCCTACGCGGCCGCTCGCAATGACCTGCAAACCCGGCTCGACCGCACCAATGTACGCTTTGTGTCCATTGCGCAGGAAGCCCGGCTCGCACTGGTCTCGGCAGAGGGGCCCAGTGATCCGGGCGGACTTTATCTCTACGATACAGAGAGCGGCGCCCTCACCGAGGTCGGACGCCTCAGGCCCTGGCTCGATGACATACCGATGGGCGGTGTGTTTCCGGTGCGGTTTCCTGCCCGCGACGGGTTGGAGCTGAGAGGCTATGTCACCCTGCCCCACGGCCGCCAGCCAGACACCACAACCGGCCGACCCATCCCGTTCGTCATCCTGGTGCACGGCGGACCTGCTGCGCGCGATTATGCTCGTTTCGACCCCTGGGCACAGTTCCTTGCCTCGCGTGGCTATGGGGTTTTGCAATTCAATTTCCGCGGCTCTCGCGGACTGGGCCGTGCGCTAGAATCGGCGGGCGATGGCGAATGGGGTGCGGGCATGCAGGACGATGTCGATGACGCCGCGCAATGGCTGGCCGCCAACGGGTACGCAGATCCAGACAGGATCGCGGTTATGGGCGCCAGCTACGGAGGGTACGCTGCCCTTATGGCTGCCGGGCGCGATAATGGACTGTACCGGGCTGCAATCAGCGTAAACGGCGTGACGGATCTGGTCGGCATGAGGCAGCACAGCCAACGCTTCTTCGGGCTGGAACAGCGTTTCCGCGAACAGCTGGAGGGGGTGGATCTGCGGGCCATGAGTCCGGTGAACGCGGCAAACAATATCCGTATCCCGATCCTCGTTGCGCACGCCAGCTACGACTCGGTTGTGCCCTATTCGCAGAGCGAAACCTTTCGCCGCCGATTGGGCAGGCAGGACGAACACTCGGTCTTTATCGAGCTTCGCGGCGACAGCCATGCCATTGATCTGGCGGGTAATCGTCATCTCCTGCTGGCAACTCTGGAAGCCTTCCTCGCCTACCATATGCCCAGCGCGGAGCTCGCGATGGCGGACTGATCTTATCCCCCTCCCCCTAGCCTGCCCGTATGATGCGTCTTGCCGGTCTGGTGGAAGGGCATGTTCGCGGCACGCTCACATGACAGGCCGGCGCGGGGATTTCATGTCCCCCGCTCCAGGTGTCTGGCGGCCAGGTTCGAAGATGGCGCGCCTTTCACTGCCCCTGATGAGGCTTAATGGGGATACGGGAAGACTGAAGCTTCGCCCGTGCGGACGGCCTTTGAAGGCCACGCCTGAACTGCCCCGCCTGCCCTATCCGGCCCGACAGGCCGTCCGCACCCCTTCCAAACTCTCGCGGTGAAAACCGGCGGAGATTTTGGCGCGTGGGCTGGCGCGCGGTTGCATTGCTTTCTACCGTCGCCACATCCGCGTTTTCCCGGCAAAAGCCGGGATCCAGAAAGGCTGGGCACCGGCGTTCGCCGGTGAAACGCCAAATAAATGGCCGCTCAGCACACCCGCTTTTTCGCTGCCTCGTACTCGGCTTTCAGCTTGGCGACATAGTCGGCTGTGGAACGCACCGCATCGACAGAGCCAATGCCCTGGCCCGAACCCCAGATATCCTTCCAGGCCTTGGCGTCCGAATTGCCGCCCGAGCCAAAATTCATCTTGGACGGGTCGCTTTCGGGCAGATTGTCCGGATCGAGACCGGCATCTGTGATCGATTTCTTGAGATAATTGCCGTGTACGCCGGTGAAGAGGTTGGTGTAGACGATATCGTCCGCGCGCCCTTCCACAATGCCCTGCTTGTAGCTCTCGGTGGCGCGCGCTTCTGCCGTCGCGATGAAGGCCGAACCGATATAGGCATAGTCCGCGCCCATGGCCTGCGCCGCCAGCACGCCTGCGCCGGTGGAGATCGCGCCGGAGACCAGAAGCGGACCGTCAAAGAATTCGCGGATTTCGGCAATCAGCGCGAAGGGCGAGAGCGTGCCGGCATGGCCGCCAGCGCCCGAACACACCGCGATCAGGCCGTCCGCGCCCTTCTCCAGCGCCTTGTTCGCGAAACGCACATTGATGATGTCGTGCAGCGTCTTTCCGCCCCATGAGTGGACGGCGTTGTTGAGATCCTCCCGCGCACCCAGCGAGGTAATGACCAGCGGCACCTTGTATTTCGCGCAGGTCTCCAGATCGGCTTCGAGCCGCTCGTTCGAGCGATGGACGATCTGGTTCACGGCGAAGGGGGCTGCGGGTTTGTCCGGATTGGCGCGGTTATAGCTGTCGAGTTCTGACGTGATCTGGTCCAGCCACTCATCAAGCTGGCTTTGCGGGCGGGCATTAAGCGCCGGGAAGGAACCCACCACGCCGGCCTTGCACTGGGCAATGACCAGATCAGGATGGGAAATGATGAAAAGCGGCGCGCCGATAACAGGCACGCTGAGGCGCCCTTCAAGAATGTCCAGTCCGGCCATGCTGGCCCTCCCCTTCAACAAAGTTTGTTGCACCGCAAGCTAGCGCGGTTTGGAGCCGTGTCGAGACAGGAAGTGAACACTGTTCAGCCGGTCACGACCGGCAGATCGCCGCGGCCCGCCCATTCGGTCCACGACCCGTCATAGAGCCAGACATCCGTGAAGCCGGCGGCCGTGAAACCTGCATGCAGAATCGCCGCCGTCACGCCGGAGCCGCAGGTACAGATTATGCGCTGGTGCCGGTCTCGTGTTGGCAGCACGGCGTCCAGCGCACCGTCCTTCAGGAATTTCCCGTCCGGTGCAATGAGCCGGCCAGCGGGCAGGTTCACCGCGCCGGGCATGTGGCCTGATTGCAGGCCTGCGCGCGGTTCAGGGTCGGTTCCCGCGAAACGTCCCGGCGGGCGGGCATCGACGATCAGCGCGTCCCCCGCCTCGACATGGTGCAGCACGTCGTTCCAGCGCACGGCATCATCATTGATGAGATGCAGCGCAGGCCCGGCGGCGGCACGCGGCGCGCCAGGCGCGCCTGTTTCCACTGCCCCGCCGGCAGCCTGCCAGGCAGCAAATCCGCCATCGAGAATCAACGGCGAGAGACCGAAGCGGCGCAGCGTCCACCAGACACGTGGAGCAGCAAAATATCCGTTCTGGTCATAGATGATGAGCGGCCGCCCCGGCACTATGGCGTGGGCGGCAAACCAGCGTGACAGCGTGGCGCTGCCCGGTGCCATATGGGGCAGAGGGCTGGTCAGGTCGGCCACCGCATCAATATCGAAGAAAACCGCCCCGGCGATACGCTGCGCATCATAGGCGTCGCGCCCGCTCCTTGCAGAGCCTGGCATGAACCAGCTCGCATCGATGAACACCGCATCCCTACGGGTCACCGCATCTTCAGGGGCGATCAGCATGAATTGCCCGTTCACTGGTGCAGATGCTTGTCGATGAGCGCACGCAAATCCTCCGGCGTCATCAGGTCCAGCTTGGCAAACGGCCCGGCAACATTGGGGTAGGCCGACAGGTTCACCCGTTCGAAGGTGTGCGCCGTTATGAGCAGTATGGCGGCATGGGGCGCTGCGGGCACTACCAGCGGCAGGGTTTCATCGAAGCTGGAATACGGGGGCAGGCGCCGGTCAAGGAATACGAGTTCAAAATCCCGTTTGCGGCTGCGGTCCACGAACTCGCTGATCGTAGCAAAGCTGGAAACCTCAACGGCGTCGAAAACCTCGTCCATGAGAATGGAAAGGATTTCCGTTTCCACCGGATCATCATCAATAATGGCTACGGACAGTGCCCCGCGCGATGCCTGTCCCATTCAATACCCCTTTACGTTATTTCCAGCTTCGCTCAGGCCTCGGCACTGACCGTCATCAGTGCCGACAATGCGCTTGCCAGCGCATCAAGATCAACCGGTTTGGCGAGATAATCGTTAGCACCGGCTCTCAGGCATTCCTCCCGGTCCTGCGGAGCGGCGTGCGCGGTCAAGGCGAGTATGGGCACGCCGCGGCGCGGCGAGGCACTGCCGCGGATTTCCCGGATCGCATCCAGGCCGGACATGACAGGCATGGAGACGTCCATGATGACCAGAGCAAAGTCTTCTGCCAGTGCCCGGTCCACTGCCTCGCGCCCATTGGTGACGCAGACCGGCCGCGCCACGCCCAGCTCGCCGAGAAACATCTCCAGCGTGTCGCGATTTGTTGCATTGTCCTCGGCGATCAGGATGCGACCCGGATTCGCCGGCAGGCTGACCGGGCGGCCGCCTTGATCGGCCGGCGCGTCCCCGGCACCCGTCACGATCAGCGGCAGATGAACGGCAAACCTGGAGCCCTGGCCAGGCCGGGAATGGACCGTGACATGCCCGCCCATCAGGCCTGCAAATTCCTTGCACAGGGCCAACCCCAGGCCGGCGCCCTCGTGGCGGCGGGCATAGGAGGCATCAACCTGGCGGAAGCGGTCAAAGATGTGTTCGGCCTGCCCGGGGCTGATGCCGGGGCCGGTATCGGCCACCTCAAAACGTATGGTCCGGCTGTCGGGACAGTCGACATTGAGCCATACCGAACCGGCCTCGGTGAATTTCACCGCATTGCCCAGAAGGTTGATCAGCACCTGCGCCAGGCGGCGCCGGTCAACGATGATGTGGCCGGGCGCAGCCTCGTCTATGGCGAGGTCCAGCGCGAGCGCCTTGTTCTGAGCGGTTCCACGCACGGCAGACAATGCCTGTTCGCACAGCGCGTCGATTTCAACTGCCTCAGGCTCCAGCGTCATCAGTCCGGCTTCGATCTTTGACAGGTCCAGAATGTCGTTGATGATCGACAGCAAAGCCTTGCCCGAGGTCTGCACGGTCTCGATCATGCGGGTCTGGCGGGCGTCCAGCCCGGTACGCGCCAGTAATTGTGACATCCCCAGCACGCCGTTCAGGGGTGTGCGGATTTCATGGCTCATATTGGCGAGGAATTCCGATTTCAGCCGGTTGGCGCGTTCAGCCTCGTCACGCGCGGCCAGAAGCTCGGCCTCGCCCTGCTTGCGTCCGGTAATATCGCGCTCAACCGACAGCCAGTGTGTGAGCTGGCCTGACGCATCGGCAATCGGCACGACATCGATATCCATCCAGCGCGCCTCGCCGCTGCGTGTGTAGTGTTGTATCTCGGTTCGGACCGGCTGCCGGGCGTCAATCGCTGCCAGGACGCGGGCGATGGTTTCCTGTGACGTTTCCGGCCCGTGCAGCATGCGCGTCGAACCGCCCAGAACCTCCTGCGCGGTATAGCCGAAGACCTGCTCGAACGCGTCGTTGACATAGACGATGCGCGGCCCCTCCGGCGCGATCTCGCCTTCCGTGATAATGACCACATCATTGGCATGCTTGACTGCCGCCTGCAGAAGCTGGAGCTGTTCCTGTGCCTGGCGCTCCACGGTGACATCCTGAAAATAGACCGCCAGCCCTTCCGCGCCGGGATGAATACGGACCTGGAACCAGGCATTGAACGGTTCGTACTGGAAGCCCGTAGTGACGGTCTGGCCGGTCTGGCGCGCCTGCAGATAATGGGGCTCCAAAGTGTCGCGCACGCTCTGCGGAAAAACGTCCCACACATACTTGCCCAGCATCTGGCTGCGCGGCGTCCTCAACGCGCGCTCGGCCTCTTCGTTCACGAACGAAAAACACAGGTCTTCATCCAGCAGGTAGAAACCGTCGCTCATCGTATTGAGCGTGCTTTGCAGACGCTCGGCCAGTTCGGCGCTTTCAAGGCGTGCCGATACCAGTTCCGATATGTCCTGGAATGCGCCGCGCACCGCGATCACCTCGCCGGCGGCATTACGCTCGGCCTCGCCTATCGAGCGGCACCAGACCCGCCGGCCTTTGGCGGTAATGATGACGAGCACCTCGTCGAACGGTTCACCGGTCTCTACACAGCGTTCATAGACTTCGCGCAGCCGGTCTATGCTTTCCGGGGCGTAGAAATTTATACCCTCTTCAACGCGGACCTCCCGCGTTCCGGGCAGGTCGTGGATGAGGGCCACCTCCTCCGACCACTCGACCATCTGACGCTGCAGGTCCACACGCCAGGCGCCAAAGCGCGCAGACTTGCCGGCGAGACGAAGCAGCCGGTCGGCTTCGTTCAGGCGCGCATCGGTTTCCAGCTGGCCTGTGATGTCCTGCACCACACCAGTCATGGTCTGCTGGCCAGGCGGACCGGTCAGCTCGCCAACACCGCGCACATGGATGATGCGCCCGTCCTCGGGCCGCACGATGCGATGCCAGAAATCGAAAATCTTGCGGCCCGATTGCGTGAATTCGGCGAAACGGGCATTGGCGCGATCCCGGTCATCCGGGTGCACGAGGCTCATGTAAAGATCATAATCAGGCCCGGCCGGATCCGGCTCCAGCCCGTACATGCGATAGGTGCTGTCCGACCAGGTGAGTCTCAGCGTCTGCATGTCGAGCTGCCACTGGCCGATGGCAAGGAGGCGCTCCACCGTGCGGATGCTCGCCTCGCGCTCGTTCAGGCGTGAAGTCGCCTCGCGCAGCTCACGCGAATGCATCATCAGATCAAGGTCCAGCGGACGGGTGGCCAGCTCGTCGGCCAGCTCGGACGCAACGCGCCCCTGCCCGGCAATCAGGCCTGTCACATCCTCGGAACGGCAGATAATGTATTGCGCGCCGCCATCCGGGCCCTTCACCACCGAAAAGATAGACAGCCACCAGCGATCCTCGAAACCGCCGCCCTCAGAGAGAGGCCGCTCGACCGGATAGCGTACCAGTGGAACGGCTTCGGAAAGTCCGGTTTCCGTTACCCGGTCCAGAACCGCGGTAATAACCGCGACACCATCGGCTTCAGGATCATCGGGATTGTCGGGGAACACGTCAAAGAGCGGACGCCCCATCAGCTCGGAGCGGCGGCGCATGACGGCCTCCAGATAGGCGTCGCTGATCGCCACAATGGTGTAGTTTTCCGGCTCGAGAACCAGCAGCTTTCCCGGAGCAGATTCAAACAGGGACTGGAAGTGGTAGGCGGCGGCCTCGGCCCGGTTGCGCAGCTCCGCCTCACGCTCGAACTGCTCTGCGCGCTCGCGTTCAAACTCGACACTGGCCGTCACGTCACGCAGTACCGCCAGCTCGCACGCCTTGCCTGCATAGGTCAGCGTGTGGGACGTCACCTCGGCGTAGATAATCTCGCCGGCCTTTGAAAGCGTGGTCCAGACGCCGGCCCGGTCCAGCCCCTCTGTGACCGCCGCGACATTGGAGACCAGGCGCTCAAGCTCCTCGGGCGTGTGCAACTCGTCGAGACGGAGATTCAGGGCTTCCAGGTCGTCTGGCGTATAGCCATAGCGGATGCGGAATGCCTTGTTGACCACAAGGATGCGCCGCGTCGCCAGCTCGTAGACCAGCATCGGGTCGGGATGATTCTGGAAAAAGATATCGTGCGCGAGCTCGGTGGTCATGACTACCCAACCTGTTGGGACTGCGGCCTTAACCGGCTTTCACAGCCAGTCAGGGCAAGCACAAGAAAACCTGATCGCGCAAACATGGCGCACAGCGTTATGCGTGCGGGCCGCCAAGGCAAGGGTGAACGGGCCGTAAGCTTGATTTTCAGGCAAGCATCTTGCGCTGCGTCACCACGCCGGTGCCATGCCGGTCGGTCTCGAAGCCGGTAATGACAAAGCCGGATTTCAGGTTCAGCACGATCATGGCCGTGTTCGCGGCGCGCGTACGGGTTTCCACCTGGCGGTATCCGGCCCTCGCCGCCCAGTCATGCTGGCGCACCATCATGGCGCAGGCGAGCCCTTGCCGGCGCGCATCGGGATGAACAGCGCCCAGCCAGCTGTAGAACAGGCTCCCGCCCCGGCGATAGCCCAGCTTGAAGCCGGTCAGCGTGCCCTCCTCATTGCGGGCCAGCACCGCGCACGGGTCACTCACATGCGCCAGCCGGCCGGTCAGATAGGCGGGATCGAACGTGTCGAACGCCGCCACGCACAACTCTGCCAGCCCGCCGCCAAGCGCCCTGACTGCATCGCCTTCGATAATGGTTATGGTCATGATGGTGTATCGATCAGAGCTGTTTGCGGCCGGGTACAATGCGGACCATTTGGATGATGTTCCGCGCACGAGCGCGGACGGGCTTTGCCCTTGCGGCGCGCAGCGCCGAAAAGCGCAAACGCGCGGAGTTTCCGTGATGCTCCGCACATCCGTGCGTCGCGCCTCGCATAGGCTCGGACGCCCGGCGTTTTCTAGCTCCGCAACGCATCCGCGTTGCGATGTTCCGCGAAAAGTCGCGGGCGGCCGTCGGCCTCTTGGCGCGCAGCGCCGAAAAGCGCAAACGCGCGCCGGGCACTTTTGCCCGCACTGACTGAACGGAGTGAAGGAGGACAAGGAGAGTGGTGCGGGCGGCCGGACTCGAACCGGCACGGAGGTTGCCCTCCAACGGATTTTAAGTCCGGTGCGTCTACCAGTTCCGCCACGCCCGCTTTGTGCCGCGCCGGCAAGCTCCTAGCGCTTTATCTCGTCCTGACGCGTCACGATTTTGTGGCACAGGCCATACTCGATCGCGTCCTTGGCCGTCAGCCAGAAATCGCGGTCGGTATCCTTCTCGATGCGCTCCAGGGGCTGGCCGGTGGCTTCGGCAAAAATGCGGTTCAGCCGGTCGCGCATCATGCGCATCTCGCGCACCTGGATCTCGATATCGCTGGCCGCGCCGCCCGCACCGCCAGACGGCTGGTGAATGAGGAAGCGGGTATTGGGCAGGCAGTAGCGGTCTTCCTTTTCCGCGCCGACAAAGATCAGCGCGCCGGCCGACGCCACCCAGCCCGAACCCAGCGCAATCACGCGCGGTTTGATGAATTTCATCGTGTCGTGGATCATGTCGCCGGACTCGACATGGCCGCCTGGCGAGGAGACCACCACCAAGATGGGATCATCGCTCTTGGCCGCCAGCGCGAAAAGCTGCGCGCAGACCGAGCGGGCCACCTTGTCGTTGATACCGCCAGTGATGAGGATGGTGCGGCTTTCAAACAGCGCCTTGCCGACAAAGTCCTCGCCTGCGGGCGCGGCATCCTTTTCGGGGGCGTCTTCATCATCATTGCGGATCGGTTGCGCGCGGAAGCCGTCAGCCATCATGGGGAAATATCCTGTCTCGCGAGGTGCATTGTCTGTTGCAGGCCAAGTTAGGCATGCCCGCCAGACGGGGCAAGCGGGCATTGCCGGTCAGGACTGTGCGGCCAGCTGCATTTTCAGTACCTGCCCCGCCTTCTCGAGCGCGTCATCGTCTGCAGAACGCAGCACAACCGCCACGCCGCGCGACAGCTCGCCGCCCTCGCGCTCCTGAAACCAGGGGTAGGAGCCGGTGGAGACGGCCGGAAAGTCTTTCGCGGCCTGGCCCAGAATTTCGGCGATATCGCCCTCACGCACACCCTCAAGGCGGATGCTGAGCGACCGGGTCACCGCCCCGCCCTCCAGCCTGTGCGCGATGTCTTCGAGCATGCCGCGCGCGATCTTGGGCACACCGGCCAGCACGAACACGTTTTCGATCTGGAAGCCCGGCGCACCGGTGACGGGATTGTCGATCAGCACCGCGCCCTCGGGAATGCGGGCCATGCGCAGGCGCGCTTGCGTCAGTTCAGTGCCCGATTTCGCATACCATTCGCGCAGAATGGCCAGAGCGTCCTCGCGCACATCGATTGACCGCCCGAAGGCGGCGGCCACGGCATCAGCGGTGATATCGTCATGGGTGGGACCGATGCCGCCGGTGGTGAACACATAGTCCCAGCGGGCCCGCAGCGCATTCAGCGCCGCCACAATATCGGCCTGCACATCACTGACCACACGCGCCTCGCCCAGCGTTATGCCAAGCGGGCCAAGGAACTCCGCGATCTGGCGGATATTCACGTCCTGCGTACGGCCGGAAAGTATTTCATCACCGATCACCAGCACGGCGGCCTTGACGGGTCGTTCATCCATTTGCGTTCATCCTTTTGGCCGTGCCGCGCGTTGACGTCATCGTGGTTCATGACATAACCCGCCGCGCTGCGCCGGACAGCCTGTTTCAACACGCAACGAGGAAAGCGCCATGCCGATAGCGCCCACCGACAAGGGATGGGATCTGCCCCTGCCCTTTGTGCGCAACCGGCGCGTGGACGAGGCCGAAATCGATGATTTCGGCCACGCCAACAATGCCGCCTATCTGCGCTGGGCCGACGAAACCGCCTGGGCACACTGGGAGGCTGACGGGCTGACCCGGCAGGGCTGCCGGGATGCAGACCGGGGCATGGCGGTGATCCGCACGCTGGCCGATTATTCCGGCCATTGCCGGGCCGGCGACATCCTGACCTGCGCGGTCTGGATCGCGCTGAGCGACGGGCGGCTGCGGGCGGAACGCTGGTACCAGTTCCGCAAGCGCGACACCGGCGAGACGGTATTCCGCGCCCGCACCTGGCTGGTGTCCTTCCAGCTCTCCACCGGCAAGCCGGCCCGCATGACGCGTGACTTCGCGCGTCACTACCATGTGCCTGACGCAGACCTGTCCGAAGCTGTACGCGCCGCGCATCTGCGTTCAGCACTCTGGGCGCTGGACGAGTAGCGCAGCCATCCGTTCAAAGATGAAAGTTTGGCCATGTTCTGGCCTGCATGATTGAGCCTGCCCGCCCCAGGCGCTAGGGCTTCGGGCAGCGGGCGCCCGGCGCCACAATCGGGGACAAAAAACATGATCCGGCACTATCTCGCCGCGGCCACCAGCGCCGCGCTTATCCTCGGCGCATGCGCCACGACACCTGCGCCTGCGCCGCAGGCTGAAGCCGCCGGGGACATCATCACCGCGCACGCCATCGAGGCGCATATCCGCTTCCTGGCCGACGATCTGCTGGAGGGGCGCGATACGGGGACGCGCGGCTACGACATCGCCGCACGTTATGTGGAAAGCCATTTCCGCCTTCTCGGTCTGGAGCCGGGCGCCAGCGACGGCAGCTACCATGAGCCGGTGCCCTTGCAGAACATGGTGTCTGATTCATCGCGGGCGCGGCTCGCTATCAATGGCGAGGTGCTCGAACACGGGACCGATTTCATCATCGGCGCGCATGCGACACGCGATGAAAGCGCCGTCACCGCCGAGGCCGTGTTTGCCGGATACGGCATTGTGGTGCCGGGGCTGGGTATGGACAGCTATGAGGGTGTCGATGTGGAAGGCCGCATTGTGATTCTTCTCGCCGGAGCGCCGGACGGCCTGCCCAGCGATGTTGCCGCGCACCTGTCCAATAACCGCACCAAGGCGGAGTTTGCCGCGGCACGCGGCGCCCGCGGCGTCATCGTCATCATGGCGGACGGGCTGACGCGCTTTCCGTTCTCACGCCTCGCAGCAATGGCGGCCAATCCGCGCCCCTCCATGACCGTCGCGGCAGCCGCCTCTCCGGCCGTGATTGAGGCCAGTGCCGTCACAGGCACCTCAGGCGCTGAGCGGCTGTTCGCCAATTCAGGCCGGGATTTCGCCGCCATCGTGGCCGCCGCCCAGGCCGGTGAGCCGCTTGAGAGCTTTGCCCTGAACGCCAGTGTGGAGATGGCACAGGCCACCAGCCGCGAACCGGTTGCCAGCGCCAACGTGATCGGTGTGCTGCCGGGTTCCGACCCTGTCCTGTCTGCAGAAACCGTGATTGTGACGGCCCATCTGGATCATATCGGCATCTGCCAGCCGCTTGATGAAGACCCGATCTGCAATGGCGCGCTGGACAATGCGTCGGGCACGGCAGCCATGCTGGAATCGGCGCGCGCCCTCGTTCAGGGACCGCGCCCGGCCCGCACGGTCGTATTCATCGCGCTGACGGCTGAGGAAAAGGGCCTGCTGGGATCGGCCCATGTCGCGGCCAACCCGACGCCTGCGATGGGCCGGATGGTGGCCAATATCAATCTCGACATGCCGGTCATGCTCTATGAATTCAACGATGTGATCGCCTTCGGGGCGGAACATTCGACGCTCGGCCCGGTGGCATCAGACGCGGTGGCACGCGCCGGGGTGACGCTGTCGCCCGATCCGATCCCCGGCCAGTCCCTGTTCGTACGCTCCGACCACTATAATTTCGTCCGTCAGGGCGTGCCGTCCGTGTTTCTGATGACGGGCTTCTCCTCGCCCGACGCGGAAGATGATGAAGGCGCGGCCTTCCTGCGCTTTCTGGGCGGCAATTACCACGCGCCCGGCGATGATCTGTCGCAAGGCCTGCGTTTTGACCAGGGCGCCCGGTTTGCGCGGATCAATTTCGAGATCATCCAGGCGGTCGCCAACACAGAGCAGGCCCCGCGTTGGAACGACGACAGCTTCTTCGCGAACTGAGCGTTTTCAGCAACCTGAGACATGCGGCCCGGGTGACAAATCGTGTCATCCGGGCGGTTTTTTCTGTGCATCCGTTCATCCCCGGTCCAGATTGCCTGTGTCTTGATTTGCGTATTCGGGTGTCAGGGGGTCTGTGGACAGACGGCTTCTGACCGGAACAGGTGGGGAGACACCAATATGAGACTGGCAATTCTATATTCAGCACTGGCGCTGGCGCTGCCGGGCACGGCAGCCATGGCGCAGGACTACACCCTGCAGCCCAATTACGGGGACACCTCGCTCAGCGCGGGCTTCAGCCCGGATCCGTTTGTGGTTCCGCTGCAATCGGGCGGCTCGATCAATGTCAGCCAGACGCTTGGCGGCAGCTGCCGGGGCTATGTGTCCAACGCGCCGGACTTCTCGGTGAACTACAGCGCCGGCTCGGTGCTGCCGTTCCGCATCGGGGTTTCGTCTGGCCGCGATACGACGCTGGTCGTCAACGGCCCCGACGGCAACTGGTATTGCGATGATGATGGCGGCGAGGGCCTGAACCCGCTTTTGCATTTCGGTTCGCCGATGAGCGGGCGCTATGACATCTGGGTTGGCACCTATGGCAGCGCGTCCAACCATGATGCCCTGCTCTTCCTGTCCGAGCTGAGCTCGGTCACCGCAGATACGGTCAGCCAGGCCGCTAATACTCCGTCCGGACCTGACTGGTCTTTGCGGCCAACCTACGAAACCGTCTCGCTGCGCGGCGGCTTCACGCCGGACCCCTACCGGGTGCGGCTGCAATCGGGCGGGCCGATCCGGGCCAATGACAGCATTGGCGGCAATTGCGTCGGCTATATCTCCGAGGCGCCAGACGTCCGCCTGAACTTCCAGCCGGGCAGCCTGCCGCTGATCATCTCGGTGGCGTCCAGCGCGGACACCACGCTTGTCATCAACGGCCCCGACGGCGGCTGGTACTGCAATGATGATGGCGGGGTGGGCACCAACCCGTCTATCCGCTGGGACAGCCCGATGGCCGGTCAGTACGATATCTGGGTCGGCACCTGGGGCAGCACCTCGCTGCGCGAGGCTGTGCTGGTCATCTCCGAGCTGTACAGCGAATAGGCCCTAAGGGCTGCTTTGCCTGAGCTTTGGCCGCCCGGGGCGTTTCCTAACGCTCCGGGCGGCGCTATATGGAGCTATACACAGTCAGCATTCAGGACCTATTCGTGACCGACGCCAGCATGATTGATGACACCGAACTGGTCCGCGATGGCCAGATACGCCAGCACGGGCCGGAAGCGTTTGCCGGCATGCGCAAGGCAGGTCAGCTCGCAGCGGCCACGCTCGACCTGCTGGTGGATTTCGTGAAGCCCGGTGTCACCACACAAGCCATCGACGACATCGTGCGGCGCAATTTCATCCAGCACGGAGCGGTGCCAGCGACCCTGTTCTACAAGGGCTATTCGAAGTCCTCCTGCACCTCGATCAATCACGTCGTCTGCCACGGCATTCCCAATGACAAACCGCTGAAAGAGGGCGACATCCTCAATATCGACGTGACCTGCATCGTTGATGGCTGGCACGGCGATACCAGCCGGATGTTCACCGTCGGCGAAGTGCGCCGCAAGGCCGAGCGCCTGATTGAAGTGACCTATGAGGCGCTGATGCGCGGCATTGCCGAGGTCAAGCCCGGCAACACGTTCGGCGATATCGGCGCAGCGATACAGGAATATGCCGAGAGCCAGCGCTGCAGCGTGGTGCGCGATTTCTGCGGGCACGGTATAGGCCAGCTCTTTCACGACGCGCCCAACGTGCTGCATTTTGGCGACCGGGGCAGCGGCGCCGTGCTCAAGCCCGGCATGATCTTCACCATCGAGCCCATGCTCAATGATGGCCGCGCCGCGGTGAAAGTGCTGGCGGACGGATGGACTGCGGTGACCCGTGACAAATCCCTGTCCGCCCAGTTCGAACACTCCGTAGGCGTTACCGAAACCGGCGTTGAGATATTCACCAGCTCGCCGGCCGGCTATCACTGCCCGCCCTGGAAATAGCGGCGGATGGAGGCGGACAAGCCCCATTATCACGGTCATCGCGACCGGCTGCGCGCCCGCTTTTCAGAGGCCGGCGGCAAGGGGCTCGCCGATTATGAAATTCTCGAGCTGATACTGTTCCGTGCCATCCCGCAGCGTGACGTGAAGCCGCTGGCCAAAGACCTGCTGGCGCGATTTGGCGATCTGGGCCGGGTGTGCGCCGCGCGTCCCGATCAGCTCACCGAGATCAAGGGTATTTCGGAAAAAGTGGCGCTGGAGCTGAACCTGTTTCAGGAGGTGGCGACACGCATTGCGCGCGAGCAGGTGTCCGGCCGGGCGGTCATTTCCTCATGGTCGGCGCTGCTCGATTATGTGCGCACGGCCCTTCAGAACGCCTCGACCGAAGAGTTCCGGGTGCTGTTCCTTGACAAGAAGAACCGGCTTCTGGCCGATGAATTCCAGGCACGCGGCACGGTGGATCATGCCCCCGTCTATCCACGCGAGATCATCAAGCGCGCCATAGCGCTGGATGCCAGCGCCATCATCCTGGTCCACAACCATCCCAGCGGCGACCCCACGCCCTCTCACGCCGATATCGACATGACCCGGCAGGTCGTAGAGATCGGCAAGCCGCTCTCCATCGTGGTGCATGACCATCTCGTCGTCGGACGCGACAAGGTGGCCAGTTTCAAGCAGCTGGGGCTGATGTAACGCCGCCGCGGCTATACCCGGCCGGCGAACTGACGCCCGTGCAAAATTCAACCGCGCTGGTTGGCGTCAGGCGCCCCAAGCAGAAAATCTATCGGATGGAGGCAGCAGAGCTGGCTGGAGACGTCCGGCAATAGCCCCTTAGGCTTTCGGCCGAGATGTGAAGGGCTAGCCTTATGGACCAGTTTCTCCCCGCCATCCCGCTAAAGGGCACGCGCGTCATCGTCATTGGTGACGGCGAGGCCGCACGCGCCAAGCTGCGCCTGTTTGCAGGCGCCCCCTGCGAGCTGGTCTGGCGCCCGGCCGTGAAGAGCGCTGCCCTGCCAGGTGTGGATACGGAGACCGGAGCGCGCATCGTGCAGGGCAGGTTTGTGCCGCCGGGTGCTTTTTCCGGCGCGAAATTCGTGTTCATTGCGCTGGAGGACGAGGCCCGCGCGGCCCGCCTTGCCGCGCGCGCACGCCGGGCGGGCGCTCTGGTCAATGTGGTCGACAATCTGCCACTTTGCGATTTCTACACGCCCGCCATCGTCGACCGGGGTTCTGTTACAATTGCGCTCTCCACCGGCGGGGCCGCGCCTGTACTGGTGCGCGATATCCGCTCGGCGCTGGAGGGGCTGGTGGCGCCGGGGGTGGGGCTGCTCGCCCGCAGCGCCAATGCCTTGCGCGATACGGTGCGCGAAACCCTGCCGGCACTGGATGCGCGGCGCCGCTTCTGGGAAGCCGCCCTTCGCGGCGAGGCGGCCGCCAGGGCCGATGCCGGCGATGGTCCGGGTACGGCCCGCGCGCTGAGCCACGCCCTCGCCCGATTTCGCGATGGCAGGGCAGAACCCGGCAAGGTGTTTCTGGTTGGAGCCGGACCGGGTGATCCCGAACTTCTGACGCTGAAAGCCGTGCGCGTGCTGCGCGACGCCGATGTGATCGTGCACGACCGGCTGGTGCCCGAAGCCATATTGCAGCGCGCGCGCCGCGATGCGCGGCGCATTGATGTCGGCAAGAAGCGTGGCCACCACTCTGTGCCACAGGAAAGGATCGGCGAAATTCTCATCGAGGAAGCCCGCAAGGGCTTGCGCGTCGTACGTCTGAAAGGCGGGGACAGCTTCATCTTCGGGCGCGGCGGCGAGGAAACCGAAGCGGTGCGCGCCGCCGGTATCGAGGTTGAGGTGGTGCCGGGCATTTCAGCGGCGCTCGCCTGCGCAGCCTCGGCGCAAATCCCCCTCACCCATCGCGACGCAGCACAGGCGGTGACCTTCGTCACCGGCCAGCCCAAGGCCGACGGGCCTGAGC
This sequence comes from Glycocaulis albus, assembly GCF_014639075.1. GTDB lineage: Bacteria > Pseudomonadota > Alphaproteobacteria > Caulobacterales > Maricaulaceae > Glycocaulis > Glycocaulis albus. The sequence goes on along the minus strand of NZ_BMFS01000004.1, from coordinate 89,817 downwards.
TGGACTATCAGAGCCTCGCCAGCGCCCGGCATACGCTGGTCGTCTATATGGGTGTCGCCACCGCGCCGGTGCTCAGCGCGAGACTGATCACGGCGGGGCGCAGCGGCGACACGCCGGTTGCCATCATCGAGAACGGCTCCCTGCCTGGCGAACGCAGCGTATCGGGCACGCTGGCAGACCTTCCTGCCCTCATCGGCACGCACGAGATAAAGGGCCCGGCCGTGATCGTGATTGGCGAGGTCGTCGCGCGCGCGCCGGAAATGGTCTCCGGCCTTGCCCGGCACGCCCTTCTGGAGGACGCGGCATGAGAGCGATAACCGCAAACCGGCTGACCGATGGTCATGTCGTCTACCGGCGCGCCGACGGCATCTGGAAGCCCTCGCTGATCGAGGCGGAGCGCTTTGCCGATGACAGGGCCGCCGAACCGGCGCTGGACGCGGCCCTGCGGGACATTCTTACAGTGGTTGGCCCCTATCTGATCGAGCTGGATGGCGAGCGGCCGGGCGGGCGCAAGCATGTGCGCGAGGCGATCCGGCTGAAAGGCCCGACCACCGGCACCAGCCTGCTTTACGCCCAGGAGCGTTAGGCCGATGTATCGCTATGACGAAATTGACCGGTCGATCGTTTCAGAGCGTGTGGAGGAGTTCCGCGAGCAGGTAAGCGCGCGTCTCTCTGGTGCGCTCACCGAGGACCAGTTCAAGCCCTTGCGGCTGATGAACGGGGTCTATCTGCAACTGCACGCCTACATGCTGCGCGTGGCCATACCCTATGGCACGCTGGATGCGCGCCAGATGCGGGTTCTGGCCCATATCGCGCGCCATTACGACAAGGACTATGGGCATTTCACCACGCGCCAGAACATCCAGTATAACTGGCCGGCCCTGGTCGATATTCCTGAAATTCTGGAACAGCTTGCCGATGTGGAGATGCATGCCATCCAGACATCGGGCAATTGCATCCGCAACACCACGACCGATCCGTTTGCCGGGGCTGCGCTGGACGAGGTGGAGGATCCGCGCCCCTGGTGCGAGCTGATCCGGCAATGGTCCACCTTCCATCCGGAATTCACCTTCCTGCCGCGCAAGTTCAAGATCGCGGTGACCGGTTCTGACGCCGACCGCGCTGCCATCGGCGTGCACGATATCGGGCTGAAGCTGGTGAGAAATGACGCGGGCGAGACCGGATTCGAGGTCCATGCCGGCGGAGGTCAGGGACGCACGCCGCGCGTGGCGGTGAAGCTGCGCGACTTCCTGCCCAAGGGCGAGCTGCTGGCCTATCTGACGGCGATAATGCGCGTCTACAATCTCGCCGGTCAGCGCGACAATATATACAAGGCCCGCATCAAGATCCTCGTCGAAACCATGGGCGCAGAGGCTTTCACCCAGGACGTGGAGGCGATGTATCGCCAGATACGCGGGCGTGACCTTGCCGTACCGGCAGAAGAGGCTGCCCGCCTCGCCGCCTTCTTCCCGGAGCCTTCACCGTCAACCCTGCCTGAAGGGGTGAGCGATGCGCCGGGCTATGCGCGCTGGCGGGCCATCAATGTGAAGCCGCACAAAGTGCCCGGCCGGGCCATTGTGGTGATTTCGCTCAAACCGCGCGCCGGTGCACCGGGCGATGCGACCGCTGACCAGATGGATGCGGTGGCCAGCCTCGCCGAGCGCTATGGCGACGGGGAAATCCGCGTTACCAAGGAACAGAACCTTGTCATCCCCCATGCTATCGCCGCGCATCTGCCCGCGATCCATGAAGGCTTGCGCGAAGCGGGGCTTGCCACCGCCAATGCAGGACTCGCCAGTGATATCGTCACCTGTCCGGGGCTGGATTACTGCAATCTGGCCAATGCGCGCTCCATTCCGGTGGCGCAGGCCCTGTCGGCGGCCCTCTTCGACCGGGGGCTCGATGAGGACACGCAGGATCTCACCATCAAGATTTCCGGCTGCATCAACGCGTGCGGCCATCACCATATCGCCAATATCGGCTTGCTTGGCGTCGATAAGAAGGGCGAGGAAGTCTACCAGCTCACGCTTGGCGGCGTCGCCGATAACGGCGCGGCCATCGGGAAGATACTCGGTCCCGGCCTGACGCCGGACGAGGCTGTAGAGGCTGTTGCGGCCTGTGTCGGCGTGTTCCGGCGCAAGCGCAAAGATGGCGAGACATTCACGCACACGCTGGCCCGCATCGGGTTTGAACCCTTCAAGGAGGCGGTCTATGGGCAGTGAAGCATCAGTGAAACACGCGCACAGCCGGGTCGAGATCGACACCGCCACCGCGCCGCAGGCGGCGCTGGACGCGGCCAGGCGCGCTGCCGCTATCGATATCCGTTTTCCGGCGTTCAAGGACGGGCGCGGCTATTCGCTCGCCGCCCTGATCCGCGAGAGCGGTTTTGCCGGCGAGTTGCGCGCGACAGGCGATATCCTGCCCGACCAGAAGGACTATCTCACCCGCAGCGGGTTTGACGTGATCGCGCCGGATGAAGGCTCGCCGCGCTGGGCAAGAGCAAGCTTTACCCATGCCTATCAGCCCGGCCTTGCCAAAGGCGCCAATGACCGGCTGCCCGCCTACCGCGCCCGCGCGCTGGCAGCCCGCAAGGCACAGGTTCAGGCGCTGAACCAGCAATATGGAGACGCCCCGCCAGAGACGATTATTGCCGTGGCGCTGGAGGTGTTTGCCGGCCGCATCGCCATGCTCTCCTCCTTCGGTATCGAGGCTGCGCTGGGGCTCGCCCTGCTGGCGCAGGTGGACCGCGCCGTGCCCGTCCTCTTTCTCGATACCCAGCGTCATTTCCCGCAGACACTGAGCTATCGCGATCAGCTGGTTGCCCATCTGCGTCTTGAAGATGTGCGCCCTCTCACCCCGGACCCGGCCGAAGCCCGGGCGCAGGACCATGATGGCCGGCTGTACGAGCGTGACAGCGAGGCGTGCTGCGATTTGCGCAAGGTGCGCCCGCTCAATGCCGCGCTGGACGGGTTCGACGCGGTAATCACCGGGCGCAAGCGCGCCCATGGCAGCGGGCGGGAAGCCTTGCGTCCCTTCGAATTCGACGGCGAGCGGGTAAAGATCAATCCGGTGGCCGGGCTGGACCCGGCGCGGATCGCCAGCCTCTACCGCGACATGAAGCTGCCTGCCCATCCGCTCGGCGCGCAAGGCTATACATCGGTCGGCTGCTGGCCCTGCACGGCGCCCTCGGCTGGGACACATCCACGCGACGGGCGCTGGCCCGGCTCTGACCGCAGCGAATGCGGCATTTTCGACCCGGTGCGCACGGCGCGCGCGGAAGCCGCCAGCAGACGCACGGTTCGCCTGATCGGCTAGGCGCTGCCGCCGGACCCATCTGCCAGATTTGAGGGAGATTCCATGACTGCCTTGCCAGCCACGGCCGGACGCTCCGCTCCGGTCATCGATACCGGCGCGTTCTTTGACTGCGAGGTGACGCAGGTGCGTCACTATACCGGCACGCTGTTTTCCTTCCGTGCCGCACGGCCACAGAGCCTGCGGTTCCGCGCCGGGGAATTCGTGATGATCGGGCTGGCGGGCGACGGCAAGCCTGTCTTGCGCGCCTATTCGCTGGCCGGACCGAGCTGGGACGATGCGTTGGAATTCTACTCCATCAAGGTGGAGGACGGCGCGCTGACCTCACGCCTGCAACACATCCGCCCCGGAGACCGGGTTCTGGTCGGCAAGAAGCCCACCGGCACGCTGGTGCTTGACGCGCTACTGCCGGGCAGGCGGCTCTTCCTTCTCTCCACCGGGACCGGCGTTGCGCCGTTTGCCAGCATTGTACGCGAACCGGAGGTCTATGCGCGCCATGAGCAGGTGATCCTCACCCATACCTGCTGCACATCAGCCGAGCTCGCCTATTCACGCGAGCTGGCTGCGGGCCTGAAGGATGATCCTCTGGTGGGTGAAGCCGCATCAGAGAAGCTGCACTATTTTGCGTCCGTCACCCGCGAGGATGGCCCGCAGACAGGGCGGATCACCGACCTCATCCAGTCCGGCCTGTTCTTCAGGCATATCGGGCAGCCACGCTTCGATCCGGAACATGACCGGGTGATGATCTGCGGGTCGCTGGCCATGCTTGAAGACCTGAAAGCGATTCTCGAGGGCCTGGGCTTTGCCGAAGGCTCAAACGCCCGGCCCGGCAGCTTTGTCGTCGAGAAGGCCTTCAGCGAGACGTCGAGGCCGGCGAGCCGCTAATGTTCGCAATCATGCCGGGCGTTCACGCCCACATTGAGGAACCATGGCTCACCCGCCTCGCGGCGGCGGCGGATGAATTCGCTGTGCATCTCGAACATGCCGGCAGCAGGGTCGAGGGCCGCACGGGCGGCGCCGGAGAAATGCATATAGGCCTCGCCGTGTGAGAAGGCGGGCCAGTCGGGGCCGGAGACGCTCGCCGGCACACCCGTTGCCGCGAACGACACCCAGTAATCGAGCACGAGGTCTGACAGGGCGCGCTCATCGCTGCCGTCCGGCGCCGGCCATAGATGGCGTCACGGAATGTATCGAGCATCGAGCTGGCAATATCGGAGGACGGGTAGAGCGCGAGAAAATCGTCGGGCAGATCGCCGTACCCGCAGCGAATGGCCTCCTCATAGGTCTCCGCACTGTCCGGCAGGGCGGGAAGCCCTGCTGGAGGAGGCTGCCGACCGTGAAATCCGGGGCGGGTTCGAGGAGACGGCCCCTTGCGGGCTTTGTTTTACGTCCGGCACGACCGGTGCGCCCAAGGGCGTCACCTATACGCACCGCGCCAGCTTCCTGCATACGCTGTGTCAGATGCGGGCCGATGCGGTGGGCATTTCAAAGGCCGACAGCGTGCAGGTGGCCGTTCCGATGTTTCACGCCAATGCCTGGGGGCTCACCTTTGCCCTGCCTGCCGTGGAGGCAAAATGGTCCTGCCCGGCCGTCATCTCGACGGGGCCAGCCTTGCAGGGCTTATAAAAAGCGAGGCGGTGACGGTGGCGGTCAGGGTTGCGACGGTCTGGCTCGGCCTTGTTGAACATCTCGAAGCCACGGGCGGGCAAACACCCAGCCTGAAGCGTGTCGTGGTCGGCGGCGCGCCGCTGACGCCTGCCCTGATGGCGCGTATCGGGGAGCGGCTGGCCGTTACTGTCCAGACGAGCTGGGGCATGACCGAGCTGTCGCCTGCCGGCACATTCGCCCTCCCTGATGACCCGAACAGGTCTGCAGAGAAATCCGGCAGGCCCGCTATCGGCGTGGACCTGCGGTCGGGCGGCATCTGCAACTCGGATGATTTCGCCTCGGTCAAGGAGCGCATGGCGCGCTTCATGGCGGCGGGTTTCCGGGAAATCTGCGAAGAACGCGCGCGGGTGCGGGCCGATCAGGCCTGATCACCCGGCGCATTTTCTTCATATCCCGGACGCCGCCTTACGCGGCTGCCAGGAGTAGATGCTACAGCTGTTCGAGAAGATAATCCGCGCTGGAAACCTTGAAGTCGCCGGGCTCCTCCACGAACAGGTGAGATACAACACCGTCCTTGATGATCATGGCGTAACGCTGCGAACGGGTGCCCATGCCAAACTTCGATCCGTCCATGGTCAGGCCGATGGCCTTGGCAAAATCGCCATTGCCGTCTGCCAGCATGAGCACGCCCTCACCGGCATTCTGATCCTGCCCCCAGGCATTCATGACGAACACGTCGTTGACAGCCGTGCAGGCGATCGTGTCGACGCCCTTGGCTTTCAGCTCGCTCGATTTCTCGACAAAGCCCGGCAGGTGCTTGGCCGAACAGGTGGGCGTATAGGCGCCCGGCACGGCAAACAGCGCCACCGTCTTGCCCTGGCAGAGATCCTGTGTGGTGACCGGCATGGGGCCGTCGGCGCCCATGGTCATAAAGGTCGCGTCGGGGAGGCGGTCGCCGGGCTTGATGGTCATGAAAAGCGCTCCTGAAAGTTGGTGGGGCAATATGGCCTGTCCGCTAGCTAGTGCGCTGCGCCACTGCCTGCAAGGCCGCGCACGGGGCCTGATCCGGTTTATCTGGACAAGCCCCCCGCTTTGGCCTGATGCTTCTGCGCATGGAACACACACCGAAAACCTTTCAAGGCCCATACCTGAAGGGGAAGATCCTGATCGCCAGCCCGCTGATCGGAGACCCCCGCTTCGACCGCTCGGTCGTGTTCATGTGCGCCCATGGTGACGATCACGCCATGGGCATTATCGTCAACAAGCCGATGCGCCTGCGCCTGCCGACCCTTTTTGACCAGCTGGGGGTCAAAAGCGAGATAGAGGTCGCTGACCGCGCTGTTCTGGACGGCGGGCCGGTGGACCGTGATCGCGGCTTCGTGCTGCATTCCGACGATTTCGAGCATGAGCCGGCGACGCTGAAGATCAGCGCTGGCCTTGCCCTGACAGCTACCAATGATGTGCTCGAAGCGATGGCCTCTCCCCGCCCGCCGCGGCGCTCAACCCTGGCGCTGGGCTATGCCGGGTGGGAAGCAGGACAGCTGGAAGACGAGATCGCGGCCAATGCGTGGCTGATCACCGAGGCCGATGAAGACCTGGTGTTCGGTGAAAGCCATGAAGAGAAATGGGCCGCGGCGCTGCGCAAGATCGGGGTGAACCCGGAGCACCTGACCGGCGCGTCAGGTCACGCCTGAGCGTTTCAGCGCGCGCGGGGGCGCAAAGCGCCCGGCCAGCCCCTGCTGCACGGCCAGCCGCGCCGCCTCAGGGTCCAGCGCACCGGCATAGTGGAAGCCTTGCGCGTAATCGCAGCCCATCTCGGCCACCAGATCGGCCATTTCAGCCGTTTCCACGCCTTCTGCAATAATGGTCATGCCCAGATTGCGCGCCAGCTTGACCACAGAGGCCGTGATCGCTCGGGCTGATGCATCCGCGATCATGGAGCGCACGAAATACTGGTCGATCTTGATGACATCGAACGGAAAGCGGTCGAGCCGGGAGAGCGAGGAATACCCGGTGCCGAAATCATCCAGCACCAGCTTAACGCCCGACGCCTTTACGGCATGAAGAATCTCTGCGGCCCTGTCGGGATCGCGCATGATCTCGGTTTCGGTGATCTCCAGCCGGTAGCGCCCGCGCGGCACCTTCGCGCTTTCCAGCGCAGATGTGAACGTCTCCAGAAACCCTTCGGAGAAAAGCTCACCCACGCTGGCATTGGCCGACACATAGATGTCGGGCGTGACCGGCGCACCGGTGAACCAGCGCGCCAGATTCTCTGCCGCGCTGCCACGTACCTGATCACCCACCTCGCCCATCAGGCCCAGACGGTCGGCGAGGAACAGAAAATCGTCCGGCCCCATCACGCCAAGGCCCGGCCTGTGCCAGCGCGCCAGGGCCTCAAATCCGGCCAGATATTCGCCTTCCAGCGCAATGATAGGCTGGAAATGCGCAACGATCTCGTGGCCCTCCAGCCCGGCTGTCAGAGCCGCCTCTGCATCCAGTGTGGAGAGCGTGGTGCCCGGACCGGTACCGGCAGGCAGGAGCAGTGCCGTGACGTTTTCACCTGCACGCTGGCCCAGCAGACGCACATAGCGCACCTCTCCGCCCGGCGGCGCCAGACGCAGGCGCAGATCGACCGGCCCCTCGCCCTGTCCGGCCAGTGTCTTGCGGTCGGATGGCGCGACACAGTCGAGAAAATCACCCACGCCCTCGCATGACAGGCCAAACGCCTGTGCTGCGCCGGAAATGCGGGCCTTGCCGCTTGCCAGATCCAGCTCGATGGCCAATGCGCCGGCTGCCGCGGCGGCCTTTGCCAGCCGGTCATCTCCGCCCGCACTCAACGCAGCAAATCTCCGCGTACGATGGCGAATTTGAGATGGTCGCGCCATTCGCCATTTATTTTCAGGTATTTGCGGGCATAGCCTTCCGGGCTGAAGCCGACACTCATCAAGAGTGAGCGTGAGGCCTCGTTCTCAGGCCGCGTCGCCGCCTCGATACGGTTCAGGTTTAGCTGGGCGAAGGCAAACGTCACCACACGGCGTACGGCCGCGCGGGCATGGCCCCGGCGCACGTAAGGCGAGCCCACCCAGTAACCGATATCGGCAGCCTGCAAGACGCCGCGCCGGACATTGTTGAGATTGCACGCGCCCACCAGCACCCCGTCAGAAGCGCGGAAAATGAAGAACGGATAGCCCTGTCCCGTCTCTACATCCTGCTGGTAGCGGCGCAGGCGGCGCTTGTAGGCGGTGCGCGTCAGCTCATCCGCGCTCCAGGCCGGTTCCCAGGCCTCGGTATGGCCACGGCTGGCACTTCTCAGCTTGGCCCACGCCTCGTAATCATCGGGGCCGGGATGACGCAGGCGGATGCCCTCGCCTGCCAGCGTTGTCTCCGGGATTTCGTCACGCCACAACGCCAAGGAAGAGCCTCCACATCACAGGGCCGGACACACTGCCACACTCACTCTTTCCGCCCGGTGAACGCAAGCCGCCCTCTGGCAGCGTGAAACACGAGATATACGGCCAGCAGCGCCACTGCCATGCCAAACCAGGTGACGGCATAGGCGAAATGACGCTCAGGCGGCGTGGCCGTCAGATAGGCGGGCGGCTCGCCCGTATCCTCGGCCAGCCACCAGCCGGGCGCAATCGCACCCTCCTCCAGCCCCAGCGCTTCGGCCATGCCGGATGCGTCAAAGGCGTAGAAGGTGCGTTCGGCCGGATCGGCCTCCGGTGTAAAGGCGCCCGGCTGCAAGGGTGTCTCGATACGCCAGCGCGAGACCATGCGGACCGGCGCCGCGTTTTCCACGAGTGGCTGGAAGGCCGCCTCGGCCAGCACATAGGGCGCATCAAGGCAGGCGGGCGCATCAACCGGCACGAATATCCGCCAGCCCGCCCGGTTATCCTCCAGCGAGCGGCCATAGACGCGCACATTGCCGGTGCGCTCTTCGGGCAGGAAGCCAACGCTGCGCCCCTCGAACGGAGCATCGACGCACAGCGCCTCGTCGAGATCGCGCGCCGGGTTGGCACTGGCTTCCTGCCAGCGCTCCAGCTCGGCTTCCTTCCACGCCATGCGCTGGCTCTGCCACACGCCCAGCGTCAGGAGGAAGGCGAGTGCTGCCAGCGTCAGCACTGTGAGGATCGGCATGGGGCGGAAGTGCATGATGGGTGCGTCCTTCCAGAGACATTTGACAGCTAGCTGTCGTCCTCGTCGAGGCGCGCCTCGCGCGCCGAGTGGTGCCATTGCAGTGTGAACATGGCGCCCCGGAAGGGGCGCAGCAAGGCAACACACAGCCCCAGAGCCAGCGGCAGCCAGAGAACAACATGCAGCCAGAGCGGCGGCTCCACGCTCAGCTCCAGTGCGAGAGCAAGCGGCACCACGATGAAACCGACGATGAGGATGATGAACACCGCAGGACCGTCACCGGCATCCTCGGCGGAATAATCCAGCCCGCAGGATTCGCAGGTTTCGGCAAACTTCAGGAAGCCGGAGAACAGTCTCCCCTCCCCGCACCGGGGACAGCGGCCGCTGATCCCTGCGATGACGGGGTGGGGAGTATTCATTGCACGCGCTTACTGGAAGATCACGTAGACGAAGGCAAACAGGAACAGCCAGACCACGTCGACGAAGTGCCAGTACCAGGCCGCCGCCTCGAGGCCGAAATGCTTCTGCGGAGTGAAGTGCCCGGCCAGCAGGCGGAGCAGGCACACCGCCAGGAAGATCGTCCCGATGATGACGTGCGCCCCGTGGAAGCCCGTCGCCATGAAGAAGGTGGCACCGTAGAGATTGCCGCCAAACTCGAAATAGGCGTGCGTGTACTCATAGGCCTGAACCAGCGTGAACAGCGCGCCCAGCGCCACCGTGCAGATCAGCCCCCACTTGGCACCCTTGCGGTCACCGTGTTGCAGCGCGTGGTGAGCCCACGTCACCGTGGTGCCCGACAGCAGCAGGATGAGCGTGTTGATCAGCGGCAGGTGGAAGGGATCAAATGTCTCGACACCGGGCGGCGGCCAGGTCTCCCAGCCCGCATACTCAACGCCGATCGGGGTGCCGTCCCAGCTGGCGCCAGCACGGACATCATGGAAGATCGCGGCCTCGAAGAACATCCAGAACCAGCCGGCAAAGAACATCACTTCAGAGACGATGAACAGGATCATGCCATAGCGCAGGCCAAGGTCGACAACCGGCGTATGATCGCCGCGCAGCGATTCCTTGATCACATCGCCCCACCAGCCGATCATCGTGTAGATGATGCCAAGGCTGCCCAGAACGAGCACCCAGGGAGAGCCCTCGCGCAGGAGGAAGAAGGCCCAGCTTTCCTCATTGGTCGAAAGCCCGGCCATGAAGATGACGAGGCCTAAGGCCAGGATGAACGCGGCCAGCGAGCCGACGAACGGCCACGGGCTCGGATCAACGAGGTGGTAGTCATGTTTGACAGCGCCGCCAGCCATCGGCCTCTCCTGCTCTTCATTCGGGCGATTTGAACCGCAGCTATAGCGGCCCCCACCCCCCTGATCAATAAGGTGGCGCGCTGGTTTTCAGCCCGCCTTGGCGAAGTTTACGAGCCTAGCGTCCGGTATTGGCCGGAGCGCGTTCGGCAAGATTGCGGGCCCGCGAATCGCTGGCCTCGAAGAATGTGTATGACAGGGTTACCGTCTGCACGTCATCCATACGCCGTTCCTCATCCATCAGCGGATCGATGAAGAACACGACCGGCATCTCCATGCTCTCGCCCGGGCCGAGTGTCTGCTCGGTAAAGCAGAAGCATTCCAGCTTGGCGAAATACGGCCCCATCTTGAACGGTGTCACATTGTAGGTCGCGATGCCCGTCACCGGCTCGTCAGTGGGGTTGGTCACCCGGTAGAAGGCCAGTGCCGTCTCGCCGACACGCACCGTCATGTCACGCTGCAGCGGCTCGAACTCCCAGGGGAAACCACGCGAGCGGCTGGCGTCAAAACGCACCCGCACGGTGCGCTCCAGGATCTGGTCGGGATCATACTGCGCGGTCTGGGTGGTCCCGCCATAGCCCGTTACCCGGCAGAACAGGTCGTAAAGCGGCACGGCCGCATAGCCCATGCCGACCATGCCCAGCGCAAGGCCGAGGCAGATGGCAAGGACTTTCACGTTTCCTGACAAGACGGGCAGTTTCATGTCGGGTCTAACCTCCGGCAGCGATATTGCTGGTCAGACGCTGCAGTGTGACCAGAAAGATCAGCACTATAAACCCGATCAGGCTCCAGAAAATCGCGACATTGCGACGCTTGCGCGCCTTTTCTTCCTCCGGGGTCAGCCTGCGGGGCGTCTCAGGGGTTTCGTCACTCATCTCGGTCTAGCTCCACAGGCCCGTCAGCGCGATGTGCAGGCCCGCGCCATGTTCGGCAATGAGGGCTGCAAACAGAAGCGCCAGATGGGCGATCGAAAACGCGAACAGGTCACGCGCAGCGCGGTCTCCGGCGCGCACCTCGTAAAGCCCGTCCTCGTCGGTACCAGCCTCGCCGGCACGAGAGTTCAACACCCGCCAGGACAGGACGAGGAAGAGCGCACCGCCCAGCAGCGCCGCGCCGGCATAGATGGCGCCGCCAAGCCCCGTCGCCAGCGGCGCCAGGCTTGTCGCTACATAGGCGACAGCGTAGGCCATGATCTGGCGGCGCGTGGAGGCAGCCCCCTTTGCCACGGGCATCATCGGGATGTTGGCGGCTGCATAGTCACCGGACTTGTAGAGCGCTAGCGCCCAGGAATGGGGCGGCGTCCACAGGAAGATGATGGCAAACAGGATAACCGAATCAAGGCTGACACCGCCTGTGGCGGCGGCCCAGCCGATCATGGGCGGAAACGCGCCCGCGGCCCCGCCTATGACGATATTCTGCGGTGTCGAGCGCTTCAGCCATACCGTGTAGATGAGCGCGTAGAACAAGATGGAAAAGGCCAGCAGGCCAGCGGCGACATAGTTCGCCGTCAGCGCCATGAGGGTGACCGAAGCCAGCGTGAAGACACCGCCGAACGTATAGGCCTCGGCCCTTGGCACGATGCCGCGGGCAACCGGGCGCAGGCGGGTACGGCGCATCACGGCGTCAATATCGCCATCATAGGCCATGTTGAACGCGCCGGCGGCCCCTGCCCCCAGCGCCAGTGCCAGCATGGCAATGGCCGCGGAGAACACGTCCATGGACGCGGGCGCTGCCACCAGCCCGGCAAAGCCGGTAAAGACGACAAGCGTCATCACGCGCGGCTTCATCAGCGCGATATAGTCAGCGGGCGAGGCTGCGCTTGCAGCCCCGCCCGTGATGGTGTCAGCCGATTTTTCAGTCACGTTACGTGCCTGACCTTTTTGGCCCAACGTCCTGCCTACTTGATTTTCGGCAGCTCGTTGAACTGGTGGAAGGGCGGCGGAGAAGACAGCGTCCACTCCAGCGTGGTCGCGCCTTCGCCCCACGGATTGGCTTCCGCCTTGCGCTGGCGAAGAATGGATTCGATCAGCAGCACAAAGAAGACCAGCATACCCAGCGCCATGATCGCGTAGCCGACCGAGGACACGTAGTTCCAGAAGGCGAACGCATCAGGGTAGTCCGGGTAGCGGCGCGGCATGCCCTGCAGACCCAGGAAGTGCTGCGGGAAGAAGATCACGTTCGCGCCGATGAAAAACAGCCAGAACTGGGTACGGGCGAGGAAGGAATTGTACTTCACCCCGAACATCTTCTCGTACCAGTAATAGAAGCCGGCAAAGATCGCGAACACGGCGCCGAGCGACAGCACGTAGTGGAAGTGGGCCACCACGTAATAGGTGTCGTGCAGCGAGGTGGTCACGCCCGCATTGGCCAGCACCACGCCCGTCACACCGCCAACGGTGAACAGGAAGATGAAGCCGATGGCCCACAGCATGGGCGTGCGGAAGGAGATCGAACCACCCCACATCGTCGCCAGCCAGGAGAAGATCTTGATGCCGGTCGGCACCGCAATGATCATCGTGGCAGCCACGAAATAGGCCTTCAGGTTCACGTCCATGCCGACCGTGTACATGTGGTGGGCCCACACGATGAAGCCGATGAAGCCGATCGCGACCATGGCGTAGGCCATGCCGAGATAACCGAACACGGGCTTTTTCGAGAAAGTCGACACGATGTGGGAGATCATGCCGAAGCCCGGCAGGATCAGGATGTACACTTCGGGGTGGCCGAAGAACCAGAACAGGTGCTGGAACATGACCGGGTCGCCGCCGCCTGCCGGGTCGAAGAAGGTCGTCCCGAAATTGCGGTCGGTGATCAGCATGGTCAGCGCAGCCGCCAGAACCGGAACGGCCAGCAGCAGCAGGAATACGGTGACCAGGATCGACCACACGAACAGCGGCATCTTGTGCAGGGTCATGCCCGGTGCGCGCATGTTGAAAATGGTCGTGATGAAGTTGGTCGCGCCCAGGATCGAGCTGATGCCCGCAATGTGCAGCGACAGGATCACCAGGTCGAAGGCCGGCCCGCCATGGCCGGTGGTAGACAAGGGTGGATACATCACCCAGCCGCCGCCAAAGCCGTTATCGCCGCCGGCACCGGGCACGAACATCGACATCAGGATGAGCGCGAAGGAGAAGGGCAGCAGCCAGAACGAGATATTGTTCAGGCGCGGGAAGGCCATGTCCGGGGCGCCGATCATGATCGGCACGAACCAGTTTCCAAAGCCCCCGATCATGGCCGGCATGACCATGAAGAAGATCATGATCAGGCCGTGCAGGGTGATGATCACATTGTAGTTGTGCTCATTGCCCCAGAAGCCGTTATTGAAGACCTGAAGGCCCGGCTCGGCGAGTTCCCAGCGGATAAGGCCCGACATGGCACCGCCAATGACGCCCGCGATGATCGCGAACACCAGGTACATCGTGCCGATGTCCTTGTGATTGGTCGAATACACCCAACGCTTCCAGTCCCAGATGCTGGGGGTGTGATCGTCGTGATGTTCAGCAGCTTGAGCCGACATGATGATCCTCTCCGGGGATTACTGGGCCGCCGCGACGCGGGTGGCGCGCTGGCTGGCATAATAGGAGGCAAGAACGCTGGACGCAGTGTAGGGGTCGGCATTGGCCGCTTCGGTCCAGGCGGTGAAGACGTCTTCGGGCACGACATGCACCTCGATGGGCATGAAGGCGTGGCGGATGCCGCAGATCTCCGAGCACTGGCCGAAATAGATGCCCTCGCGGCCTTCCGGCACCAGGAACCAGGTTTCATTCAGGCGGCCGGGAATCCCGTCCATCTTCACGCCGAAGGCCGGAACGGCCCAGGAGTGAATGACGTCTGACGCCGTCACCTGCACGCGCACCGTGGCACCTGACGGCACGACGATCGGCACATCCGTGCTCAAAAGGCGGCGCTGCTCCCAGTTCTCGCTGGTCAGCGCGTCATCCTCGAGCATGTTGGACACGAACTCGAACCCGCCATGATCCGGATACTCATAAGTCCAGTTCCACTGGTTGCCGGTCACCTTGATGGTGAAATCGGCTTCCGGGATCACGTCCTGGAAATAGAGTAGGCGGAAGGAGGGCACCGCAATCACGATGAGGATCAGCACGGGAACTGCCGTCCAGATGATCTCGATCAGCGTGTTGTGGCTAAACTTCTTCGGCTCCGGGTTGGTCTTGGCGCGATAGCGCACGACAATCCACAGGATCAGGCCGAGCACCAGAAGACAGATCGCCGAGATGATCCACAACAAGAGGTTATGGAAGGAGACGATATTCTCCATCACCGGCGTCACGGCCTCTTGCAGGCCAAGCCCGCCATCTACCGGCGCGCCGACAATCGTTGCTGATGCCGCGCCGGTCATCGCGGCGGCAAGGACAGCTCCGGCTATGAGCTTCAAACGCATGGAACCCCCAAGAGTCGTATCTGGCAGCCTGCAGGCCCGTTTGCCTGCTTCGTGCGGCGGAATATAGAACCAGCCAGCGCCGGTGTCAGTGCGATATGAGCGCCTTTTTGTCGCAAGGCACTCACAATGTTCAGTGCCGCCCGGACATTCGGTTTGATGCGGGCTTGCGCTGTCTGCTAGCCTTACACGAACAAAATCTCAAGCGCCGGAGGCGTCATGGACACCCTTATTCCGCACACGCTCATACGTTTCGGCGCGATTGCAGGCCTCGCCGCGTGCCTTGCCCACGCGCCTGCAGCCCATGCGCAGGAGCGTTCTCCGGCGGTCCGGTCGGCGATTTCCGAATGCGAAGATGCCGCACGGCGCGGAGCCGATGATCCAAGAGCGCTGGGTGCATGCGATTTTGCCTTGCGTGATTCGTCACTGGGCGAGGAGGAGCGTGCGCGGCTGCAGCTCAATCGCGGCGCGCTGTCTGCAGCGCGCGGGGATGGCCGCTCGGCCATGACCGACCTGATGGCAGCACAGGCCCTGCTCGGCGAGTTGCCTGAACTGCACCTGACATTGTCGGCGGCCCAGATCCGTGTGGGTGATTTCAACGGCGCGCAGGCCTCCGCCCGCCGGGCTCTTGAACTGGGGCTGGAGGCCTCACACCTGGCGCATTTCAACCGTGCCATCGCGCTGGAGCGGCTTGGCCAGTACGATGCGGCCTACGAGGCCTATGTGCAGGCGGCGCGCCTTGCCCCTGACAATGCCCTGCTGGCAGCCCAGCCGCGCCGCTTTGCAAGGCATCAGCCTTAGGGTTTTCCCCTCGTCCTTCGAGACGCTCGCTTCGTTCGCCCTCAGGATGAGGGAAAATCCCAAGCCCCCTCATGCTGAGAAGCGCTCTGCAAGAGCGCGTCTCGAAGCACGAAGGGTGTATATCCACCACCTGCCGACACGGGGTCGATTAGACCGGCCCGCGCCCCTATGTTGGGTGTGAATGCCCCAGCAGGAGACTTCCATGGCCAGCACGCCTTCCACCAATCCGTTTGACGGATTTTCCTTCGACGCCGACGACGCGATCAGCGTACTGCGCGACAGTCTGGCCGGCGCGGACGATGGCGAGCTCTTTCTGGAAACCGAAGCGAACGAGACGCTGGCCTTCGATGACGGGCGGCTGAAAACGGCGAGCTTTGACGCCGGACGGGGCTTTGGGCTGCGCGGCGTGTTTGGCGAAACGACCGGCTTTGCCCATTCCAACGATGTCAGCCTTGCCTCGCTCAAACGCGCGGGCGAGACGGCAGCGGCCGCGCGTCAGGGCCGCGATGCGGTGATGGCCCCGCCTCCCCACGGCACGAATGTGAAGCTCTATGATGACGTGGATGTGATCGGCGAGCCGGGTTTCGAGGCCAAGGCCGCCCTTCTGGGCGAGATTGATGCGTGGCTGCGCGCGCGTGACCCCGAAGTGGTGCAGGTTGGCTGTTCCATCTCTGCTTCACGCCGGGTGATCGGCATTGTGCGCGCTGATGGCTATATGGCCCATGATGTGCGCCCGCTGGTACGCCTGAATGTCTCCGTTACGGTGGAGCGCAGTGGCCGCCGCGAAAGCGGCAGCGCCGGCGCAGGCGGGCGCGCCGAATTCTCCCAATGGCTGTCACCGGAAAGCTGGCAGGGCCTGGCCGACGAAGCGCTGCGCGTGGCGAAGGTCAATCTGGAAGCGGTCGACGCGCCTGCCGGCGAATGGGAAGCGGTGCTGGGCGCGGGCTGGCCGGCCATTCTGCTGCACGAGGCCGTCGGCCACGGCCTTGAGGGCGATTTCAACCGCAAGGGCACCAGCGCCTTTGCAGGCCGTGTCGGCAAGCGCGTCGCTGCGCCGGGCGTTACGGTCATTGATGATGGCACCATTCCGAACCGGCGCGGATCACTGACCATTGATGATGAAGGCACGCCGACGGGCCGCACCACGCTGATCGAGGATGGCATTCTGGTCGGCTTCATGCAGGACCGGATGAATGCGCGCCTGATGGGCGTGGAGCCTACCGGCAATGGCAGGCGCGAAAGCTATGCCCACGCACCCATGCCGCGCATGACCAACACGATCATGACTGCCGGAGATCACGACCCGGCCGAAATCCTCGAAAGCCTGGATGACGGCATCTATGCCGCCAATTTCGGCGGCGGCCAGGTGGACATCACGTCAGGCAAGTTCGTCTTCCGCTGCACGGAGGCCTACCGGGTACGCGGCGGGAAAATTGCCGAACCGATCAAGGGCGCGACCCTGATCGGGGACGGGCCGAGCGCACTGACCCGCATCTCCATGATCGGCAATGACTTCGCCATGGACCCAGGCGTAGGGACGTGCGGCAAGGCGGGCCAGGGCGTGCCTGTGGGCGTCGGCCAGCCAACCCTGAAAATTGCAGGCATCACTGTCGGCGGGGCGGGCTAGACCCCGCCCCCGCTGCATTGCATCATTACCGAAATGCAATCAAATTGCTGAAATGTAACGCACATTTCTGCCTTGTAACTGTTTTTTGACGCACGGCGGGCGCACACACCCTTCCATGTCTTGGGAGGGACTATCTCGTGAAACATCTCATTTGTTCGGCGGCCATCGCGCTTGCCACCTTCGCGCCGGCCGCTGTGTTCGCTCAGGAACCGGCGAACGGCGGAGCTGAAAACATCCTCGTCTATGAACCGGCCTTCTTCGCCGCTTCCAGCCCTGCCAATGCGCTGGACATGGTCAGCCGCATTCCCGGCTTCTCGGTGAGTGATGGAGCGTCGGTGCGCGGCTTTGCCGGTGCCGGCGGTAATGTACTCATCAACGGATCCAGACCGGCATCCAAGGATGACACCGGCTCGTCCGTCCTGTCGCGGACCCCCGCAAGCCGGGTGGAACGCATCGAGCTGATCCGCGGCGGCGCACCCGGCATAGACATGCAAGGCCAGAGCGTTGTCGTGAACGTGATCCTGCGCAGCGAGCAATCCCGCCAGCACACGGTAATGGCACAGCTGCATGCCTTTGAAGGGGGCCCCACAAGCCCGACGGGCCGCTACGAATTCTCCTCCAGCAATAACGGCACGCAATGGGGCTTTCAGATAGCGCGCACGCTGGCAATGAGCGATTCCACCGGCTGGGGCACATCAATCCGGCGCGATGCCAGCGGCGCCATCATCTCCGAAGAGCGCCTGCGCAACAGTTTTGATGGCGGCGGATGGAGCACGCGCGGCAACTGGTCCGGACCGGTTGGCGAGGGACGGGTAGAAATCACCGGCGGCTATAACTGGTTTGAATACAATGATGAGCTGTCGTTCAGCGTGCCAGGATCGCCTGAGCGGCTCTTCTCGTTTGATGATGATGCCAGCCGGGCCGATCTGGGCGTTCGTTATGAGCGTGCTTTGTCCGACACGCTGAACCTGGAATCGCGCCTGATCCAGAACTATCGCTGGGGCGGGTTCACCAACGGCGCCTCCGGTCCCGGCCTTGACCAGCAATTCGAGGCGGAGCGCGATTCCGGCGAGACGATCGCCCGTGGTGTCCTGCGCTGGCAGCGCAGCGAGACATTGACCTGGGAAGGCGGCGGCGAGCTAGCCTATAACTTCATGGACACAAGCCAGAGCTTTACCAGTAACGGCGTGCCGGTTGCCCTGCCGCTCGCTTCCACGCTGGTGGAGGAAATCCGGGGCGAAGTGTTCGGCCAGGCCAGCTGGCGCCGTTCCGATACCTTGCGTCTCGAGGCCGGCCTTCGCCTCGAGCACTCCACCATCCGTCAGAGCGGCGACGCGTCGTCCGAACGCAGCTTCTTCTATCCCAAGCCGCGGCTGGCACTGACATGGGACCCGCAGGAGAACCGGCAGGTGCGGCTGCGCTTCGAACGCGAGCTGGGCCAGCTCAATTTCGGCGATTTTGCTGCCTCCACCTCTCTGTCGAACGACCAGGTGCGGGGCGGCAATCTGGACCTCAGGCCCCAGCAGCGCTGGATTGCCGAAGCAGTCTTCGAGCAGCGCTTCAACGGCGAGGGTGTGGCCACGCTGACCTTGCGCCATGACGCAATTTCGGACGTGATCGACGTCATTCCGCTGGACGGCGGACTGACGGCTATCGGCAATATCGGCGATGGCAGCCTGACGCGTGTCGCCGGCAATGTGCGCCTGCCGCTGCGCGATCTGGGGCTGGAGCGCGGGCGTGTGACCGTGAATGTGCAATACGATCATACCCGCGTGACCGATCCGACGACCGGGGAAAGCCGCCAGATCTCACGCGTGCGCCCGCTCACGGGCTCCATCAATTTTGAAAACGATGTGCCGGACTGGAATTTGCGCTGGGGCGTGAACTACACGCCGTATTTCCGCGAAACGACCTTCAACCCGGACCAGAAGCGCTGGTTCGAACTGCGCAACTACATCACCCTGTTTGCCGAATATACGTTCGATAATGGCCTTGCGGCCTATGCGGCGGTGACGCTGTGGGATGATTTCCGTATCGACCGGGATGTCTATTCAGACCGCGTCACACAGGCCCTGGCCTTCCGCGAGGAACAGCGCATTGATCCGCGCGACTTCCTCCAGCTAAGGCTGCGCCGGACTTTCTAGAGGCCGGACAATGCGGCCCGGAAGTGATCGCTTCCGGGCCGTCGTGCTTCTACTCGCGCATCGGGACTTCCGGTCCCGGTTCTGACGGGGCAGGCAACTGGTCCTCGGCCCGGCCGTGGCCCAGCGCCTTGAGGCCGAAACTCGCAGCCCCCATCACCACGCCGAGGAAGATGCCTATGATGCCGATGACGCCGAATACCTGCGCGTAGCCTGCCAGCGCGCGTTCCGGATCAAGCACCTGCCCGGCCACCGTATCGGTGGCGGTCAGGGCCGCGATCAGCCCGCCGACATACTGGGCAAACGCGCTGGAGAGGAACCAGCCCGCCATCATGAAGCTGACCACCGCTGCCGGAGAGAGTTTCGTCACCGCAGACAGGCCGACCGGCGACAGGCACAGCTCGCCCGTGGTGTGAAGGAGATAGGCCAGCGCCAGGAAGAAGAGCGGCACACGGTAGCTGTCATCGGCAAACTGCACGCCCCACACGAGCACCAGGAAGCCGAGGCCCACCTGGACAAGGGCGAGACCGAATTTGAGCGGCGTGTTGGGATTGCGCTGCATCCGCGCCAGAAACGCCCACAGGCCCGCAAACAGCGGCGCAAAGATCAGGATGAAGCCGGAATTGAACGATTGTGTTTGCGAGGCCGTCAGCGACATATCCAGCGTAATCGGTCCCAGCTCGATCAGGCGCTGGGGCGCAAGCTCCAGATTGGTGTTGCGCGCGGCAAACAGGTTCATCGAGGAACCGGCCTGTTCAAATAGAGCCCAGAACACGACCGACACGACAATCAGGATAAGCGCCAGCAGGAGGCGCTGACCCTCTTCGCGCGAGCACTTGGCGTTCATGTACCAGCTGATATAGCCCAGAAACACCGCCGCTCCCGCGATCAGCAAAAGCAGCATGGCGTCAATCCCGCCCAGCCCTGGAACCGGCAGGCGCACCTGATGAGCCTGTATCAGCCAGTAGACGACGCCGACGCCGAGAATGCCCAGAAGGTAAATTACTGTCTCGCGGTTAAGTGGACCGAGCACGCGCGCTTTCAGGGCTGCCGGATCTGGCGGATTGCCCACATTCGCGAGCAAATTCCTGCCCGGCAGGAAGAAGGCGAGCCTGCCGCGCACGAACACGATGAAGCCCAGCAGCATGCCAAGGCCGGCAAGGCCGAAACCGGCCCACCAGCCGACCGTCTCGCCCAGGAGGCCGCACAATATGGCTGCCCAGAACGCACCCAGATTGATGCCGTAATAGTAAAGCGTGAACCCGCCATCGCGGCGCGGATCATGCTCGTCATAGAGCTGGCCGACGATGGAGGAGATGCTGGCTTTGAGGAAACCGACACCCATGATGATCAACGACAGGGCGAGATAGAGAATGGCGAGGCCACGCTGGTCCTGATAGGTCACCTCGGTGTCAAAGCTGCCTGCGGGCAGCGTGGCGGGCAGGCTGGCACCGTCTGGCAGGCCGGCTATCACCAGATCGCCTTCGCGATTGGCCGAGAAGTCATAGAGCGCACCGTCGACCTCGAGCTGCACGGTGCGCAGCCCGCCCCGCCCTTCGGCCACGAGCGAATAGGACGATCCTTCATATTGCAGCGCCTCCTCGGACGGACGCCCCTCAATGCCCATGGCAAGATGGCCCGCAACCAGCAGCAGGGCGCCATAGGCAATGGCCTTGCGATTGCCGAGATATCGGTCCGCCACGAACCCGCCGACGAGCGGCAGGAGATAAACGAGGGAGGTATAGGCTCCGTACTGAGTGCTCGCGAAGCCGTCATCGAAGAGGAAGTGCTGGGTCAGGTAGAAGATCAGCAGGGCCCGCATGCCGTAATAGGAGAAGCGCTCCCACATCTCGGCGAAAAAGAGAATGTGCAGCCCCTTGGGGTGTTTTGCCATCTGGGTGAAGACGGGAATGGCCGTCACCAGCGTTATGAGAATACCCAGCGCAACGACGATATTGATGATCATGTCCTGTCCCCGATGGGGCGGCTTTCTGACGGCCTGCCCTGATCTGATGTGCGCAACAGGATCACGCTCCGGGGCTGACGGCAAGGTGGGGCGTTCCTCCATCGCCTGTCGCGTTTCACCGGCGCAAGCCGGAAAGCGTCAGCTTTACTGGTCATCCCCGCGCAGGCGGGGATCCAGAGATGGTAGGGCGAACGCCTCACGGACTGTCATGGGTCCCGGCTCGGGGACCGGGACCCCGGAGGAGAGGGCAGCGCTAAATCCGGCAGAACGTTCATAGCCGCAAAATATCCCGGGGCCCCGGCCTCTGAGCCGGGGTCCACAGATCGAAGGGCTAACCCAGTGCCAGCTGGCTCTGGATTCCCGCCTCACGCGGGAACGAAGAATGAAGGGAGAAACCCCTAATTCGCCTTCTTGGGCGGGGTGGGCGCAAAGGGTTCCGGCAAGGGCGCGCACGGCACGCCGTCCTCGGCAAGCTTTGCGCGTTCCTCCGGCGTCGTCTCGCCGTAGATCAGGCGTTCGGGTTTCTCGCCCTCATGGATGGCGCGGGCTTCTGATGCGAAGTCCGGCCCGACATAGTCGTAATTCTTACGGATATGGGCGCGCACCTTGCGGGCGACTGCCTCCATGTCCGGTTGGCCATTGGTGCTGGTTTCCCGGCCCTTGGTCGTGCGCACAGCAGGCGCCATCACGGCGCGCGTGACCGCCACCGAGCCGCATTCCGGGCATTCGACCAGGCCGCGCTTCTCCTGGCTCTCGTAATCATCGCTGGAGGAGAACCAGCCCTCGAAGCCATGGCCCTCATCGCATTGCAGGGCATAGCGGATCATGGGCCGGTGAACTCCCGCCCGCCTTTGAGCGCCGGTATGCGCTGGCGCGCCGACAACGCGTCTTCCGCATCGATTTCGGCGTGGAGAATGCCCGGCTCGTCATGGTCCAGAACGCCGATCACATCGCCCCAGGGGCCGACCACCATGGAGCGGCCCCAGGTCTTGCGGCCATCCTCATGCATGCCGCCTTGCGCGGGCGCCAGGATGAAGCTGCCGGTCTCGATGGCACGCGCGCGCAGGAGCACCTCCCAGTGCGCCTTGCCGGTAGGCCGGGTGAAGGCGGCCGGCACGGTGATGGCCACCGCTCCGGCCATCGCCAGCGCGCGGTAGAGATAGGCAAAGCGCACATCGTAACAGATGGTCAGGCCGAGCTTCATGCCCGCGGCGTCCGCGATCACGGCGCGGCTGCCGGGCGCGTAATTGGTGCTCTCCGACCAGATCTCGCCATTGCCGATGGCCACATCGAACATGTGGATCTTGTCGTAATGGGCCTTCACCGCACCGTCGGGACCGAACAGCATGGAGCGGTTCACCGCACGGCCGTCATCACCTTTCAGCGCCAGTGATCCGGCCAGCACATCGATCTTCAACTCCGCCGCGAGCGCAGAGAGGCGCTTTATGGCGATGTCGTCCTGCGGTGCGCGCAAGGTTTCAAACAGCGCCTTTGTGTCCTTCTGCACCAGATTGGTGACTTCCGGCGTCGCCACCAGCTTCGCGCCCTCGCCCGCCGCCTGACGGATCGCAGCCTCGGCGGCATCTATATTGCGCGCCGCGTCGGTGCCCGAGCGCATCTGGACAAGGGCGATCTTCGTCTTCGCCATTACGCGCCTGCTTTCAGCATGGGATCGAGCCGGCCTTCGCGCTCCAGCGCGAAGAGGTCATCACAGCCGCCGACATGCGTATCGCCGATGAAAATCTGCGGGAAGGTATTGCGGCCCGAACGTTGTTGCATTTCGGCGCGCAAGGCGGGGTCGAAGCCTGCCTCGATCTCTTTCACCTCCACGCCCTTATCGGCCAGCAGCGACAGAGCGCGCGAGCAGAAGGCGCAAAACGGCCGTGTGTAGATGGTGATGGCGGGCATGGTCATAGGCTTGGCCTTCGTGAATCAGCAAAATCAGGTCTGGCGCTTATGTAAGCACGTCGCTGGTTCTGACAACGCGTGCAAGCGTCAGGGCATCAACGCGCGCCGCGCCTGCCCGTTTCAACGCCCGTGCACACGCCTCCAGCGTGGCGCCGGTGGTGTAGACATCATCGATGAGGATGAGACGGGCGTCCCTGATGCGCGCCTTCGCCCCGTCACGCACCGCGAAGGCACCCGCCACATTGCGCCTTCGGCCCCTGGCGCTCTGCCCGCCCTGGCTGGGTGTGGCTCGGCGGCGCATAAGAATATGCGGGTCACAGGCCACGCCGGACAGTTTCGCTACGGACTGTGCGAGCAGAAGTGACTGGTTGAAGCGCCGCTGGCGCAGGCGGCGCGCGTGTAGCGGTACAGGCACCAGATAATCGGCCTCTGCCAGCATCGCCCTGCCCGCCCGGCGCATCCAGCCGCCAAAGGCGGCGGGCCCGTCCACCCGCCCGCCATGTTTCAGAGACAGCACCAGACGGCGGCTTTCCGGCGTGTAGACGAAAGCCGAGCGGGCGGTATCGAAGGCAGGCGCTCTGGCGGCGCACGGCCCGCACACGGCGCCCTCGCCCGGCGGCCAGTCGAAGGGAAACCCGCACGCGGCGCATTGCGGATCATCAAGGAAAACAATCTTCGACCAGTCGGCCGGTGACAGCTGACCATGGGCGGTAACCGGCTCGTAGGAGAGCAGCGAGACCGGCGGCCAGACAAGATCGGCAAAACCCCTCATCACCCGCGAGGCTTCCCTCGCGAGGCGCGCCGGTCCATATCCGCCCCATGGCATCATCCTCTGACACCCCGCCTCTACTGTTTGACCGCGCGCTGCTGCGTCAGCGGCGGACCCGTGCGGCAAGAGGCTATGAGGAATTTGCCTTTCTGGCGAGCCGTGCCGCCGATGATCTGGCCGACCGTCTGATGGCGGTGAACCGCACATTCGAGCGCGCGCTGGTGATCGGCGGGGCGGGCGCGGTGGGCCGGGCGATTGCCGCGCGCCCGGAACTCGCCTCCAAAATCGGAACGCTGATCGAGGCCGATATCTCTCCCGCCATGGCCGCCAAAGCATCAGGCGCGGCACTGGTGATGGATGAGGAGCGCCTGCCGATCGCCGACGAAAGCGTCGATCTCGTCCTCTCCTGCCTCTCCCTGCACTGGACGAATGATCTTGTCGGCGCGCTGATCCAGATCAACCGGGCCTTGAAGCCCGATGGCTTCTTTGCCTGCGCCATGCTGGGCGGGGCGACGCTGACCGAGCTGCGCCAATCACTCATGGCCGCAGAGGACGAAATCTACGGCCAGGTGTCGGCGCGCGTCTCGCCCTTTGCCGACACGGTAGACCTTGCAGGATTGCTGGCGCGCGCAGGCTTTGCCATGCCGGTATCGGATGTGGACCGCGTGACCGTGCGCTATGGCAATGCCTTTGTGCTGATGCGCGATTTGCGCCGCATGGGCGAGACGAGCGTGCTCGCCAGCCGTCCGCGCACACCCGTCCACCGGCAATTCTTCGTGAAGACGGCACAGATCTACTCAGAGCGCTTCGCCGAAGCCGACGGGCGCATCCCGGCGAAGTTTGAAATCCTGCACGCCGCCGGCTGGGCTCCCCATGAGAGCCAGCCAAAGCCCTTGCGCCCCGGCTCGGCCAAGGTCCGCCTTGCCGATGCTCTGGGCGTGAAGGAGATGGGCGCGGGCGAGAAGGCGGGTTAACCCCCCTCTCCCGGCAAGGCGCCGGCAACTTCGGTCTGGACGTGAGCCCACATGCCGCCATTGCCCCCGCTCAGAAGTGTCAGCGTGCCGATCAGGACCAACGCGATCAGGCTGGCCAACAACGCATATTCTATCGCTGTCGCGCCGCGCTGATCGGCACTCAGAGACGGTCGCGCAGCTCGGCGGCAAGCGGAATGTCGGCGGGCAGAAGCGCATATCTGCTCAAATCGTGCGGTTTCACCCAGGCGATCTCCTGGCCCTCTTTCGGGTCCGGGAAGCCATCCCATTTGCGGCAGACATAGAGCGGCATCAGGAGATGGCGTCCGTCCTCCATCGGATGGGACGCAAAGGCGAAGGGCTGAAGGCAACGCTCGCATGGCTCCACTCCCAGTTCCTCGCGCAGCTCGCGTACAACGGCTGCTTCGGGGTACTCGCCCGCTTCCACCTTGCCGCCGGGGAACTCCCAGGCACCGGCAAAGGCCTTGCCTTCAGGGCGCCGCGCGATGAGCACCCGGCCATCGGGGTCAATCAGCGCACACGCCGCCACCAGCAAGAGGGGGGCTTTCTCAGCCGGCATCATGCCTGTTCCTTCGTTAAATTGAGGTGTGTGGACACGGTTAGCGCCAGCCTAACGCTCCGGCGTCTCTCCGGCCTCGTCCATGCCGGTATCACCGGGTTCGTCCTCGCCGGCTTCCTCGGGATCACCGGGCTGCACGGGGCCGGGCGTGCGTATCTGGGCCGGCGCCGGGACACCGCTGCGCGATACCGGATAGGTCTGGCGCACCGTGTCCAGCAGGGTCTGGATGCCCTCCAGCGTCAGGAAGCGCACAATATTGCCGCGCAGCGATTCAAGACCGGGCCGCGGCTGCACGCGCCGGTCGGCAACGCGCAGCACATGCCAGCCATAATCGGTCTGGAAGGGCTCGGAAATCTCGCCGACCTCCGTGGCGAACGCCTGACGGGAGAAGGCCTGCACCATGCCGTCACGCGTGAAATAGCCCAGATCCCCGCCATCGAGGCGGGTGCCGGGATCCTGACTGACCTGCCGGGCGAGCTGGGCGAAATCCTCGCCTTCGGCCAGCAGGCGGGCGACTTCCTCGGCCTCCTCGCGCGTGGTGACGAGGATATGGCTGGCGCGCACTTCCTCCACGCGCGGGGCGAGGCGGTTCTGTTCTTCGTAGATGCGCGCAATGGCCTCATCGGTGATGGCATTGGCCACGACCGTCTCCACCAGGATATTGCCCAGAATGCGTTCCTCTGCAGCGGCGAGACGCCGGCGCGCCTCGACATCGCGGTCCATGCCCCGCCGCAGCGCTTCGAGCGCCAGAAGGCGCTGCTCG
This sequence comes from Glycocaulis albus, assembly GCF_014639075.1. Classification (GTDB taxonomy): domain Bacteria; phylum Pseudomonadota; class Alphaproteobacteria; order Caulobacterales; family Maricaulaceae; genus Glycocaulis; species Glycocaulis albus. The sequence continues at coordinate 63,534 of NZ_BMFS01000004.1, read as the reverse complement.
GTCAGCTCGGAGAGAACCTGCTGGAACACAGGGTCGGAGGGCGCAACGCTGGACGGGTTGTCATGCAGGCTGCGCGCGGCGATCTCGCGGCGCACGTCGGAGGCGTAAATGACTGTGGTGCCGACCTCGGCCACCACCTGATCGTCAGGGCCGGCAGGCTCCAGTGCGAGAAAACGGGCCAGCACGTCCACACGGCCCTCGGCCTGTACGGCGGGCTGGGCCGGGGCTTCGGGGCCCTCGGGCTCGGCACTGCAGGCCGCCGCCAGCGACAGGCCGGCGAGGGCTGCGAGCGCCATACTACAGCGTCTGGCGGTCCGGTTCGATTGACACACTATGCCTGCCTCCTTAAGTCCCTGATCTCGAGCGCGCTGCTTCAGGGCCAGCGCCGCACAGGCGCCCAGGCCATGTACGGATTTGCCTTGTACACTGGCCCGGCGTGCCTGATCACCCATTTCGCCCCGCGACGGCTGATAAAACATGCTTTCTTTTACCCGCAAGCTCTTTGGCTCCTCAAATGACCGCACCGTAAAGCGCATGATGCCCAAAGTGCATCAGATCAACGCGCTGGAGCCGGAGTTTGAACTGCTCGATGATGCAGCCCTGCAGGGTAAAACCGGCGAATTCAGGGCACGGCTGGAACAGGGCGAGGCACTGGACGCCCTTCTGGTCGAGGCCTTCGCTGCCGTGCGCGAAGCCGCCAAGCGTTCGCTGGGCCAGCGCCATTACGATGTGCAGCTGCTCGGCGGCATGGTGCTCCACGAGGGCGGCATCGCGGAAATGAAGACCGGTGAAGGCAAGACGCTTGTCTCCACCCTGGCTGCCTATCTCAACGCCCTGCCCGGCAAGGGCGTGCATATCGTGACGGTCAATGACTATCTCGCCCAGCGCGACTCCGAATGGATGGGCCGGGTATTTGAACGCCTTGGCATGAAGACCGGTGTCATTCTCAACCAGATGCTCGATGAAGAGCGCCGCCGCGCCTATGCGTGCGACATCACCTATGGCACGAATAACGAGCTTGGCTTCGACTATCTGCGCGACAACATGAAATACTCGCTTCGCGAGATGGTGCAGCGCGGCCACGCCTACGCCATTGTCGACGAGGTGGACTCCATCCTGATCGACGAGGCGCGTACCCCGCTCATCATTTCCGGGCGCACCGACGACCGCTCTGACTTCTACAAGACAATCGACAAGCTGATCCCCTTCCTGAACGACGAGGACTTTGCGCTCGACGAGAAGAACCGCTCGGTCACCTTCACCGAGGAAGGCAATGAGCATATCGAAGAGCTCTTGCGCGAGCATGGCCTGCTGGACGAGGGCGATCTCTACGATATCGAGAACATCGCCACCGTTCACCACGTCAATCAGGGCCTGAAGGCCCACAAGCTGTTCCAGAAGGACAAGGATTACATCGTCCGCGAAGGCAAGGTGATGCTCATTGACGAGTTCACCGGCCGGATGATGACCGGCCGGCGGCTCTCCGACGGCCTGCACCAGGCCATCGAGGCGAAGGAAGGCGTCGAAATCCAGCCGGAAAACCAGACGCTGGCCTCCATCACCTTCCAGAACTATTTCCGCCTCTACAAGAAGCTCTCGGGCATGACCGGCACGGCCTCTACCGAGGCTGAGGAATTTGCCGGCATTTACAGCCTTGGTGTGACTGAAATTCCCACCAACCGCCCCGTCCAGCGCATTGACGAGGACGACGAGCTCTACCGGACCGCCAAAGAGAAGTACGACGCGCTCATCACCAGCATCGAGGAGGCGCATGCGCGCCAGCAGCCCATTCTTGTGGGCACGGTCTCCATCGAGAAGTCGGAAGTGCTTTCCGAGCTGCTGAAGAAGCGCAAGATCAAGCACCAGGTCCTGAATGCGCGCTATCACGAGCAGGAAGCGGCGATCATCGCGCAGGCCGGCGTTCCGGGCGCCGTTACCATCGCCACCAACATGGCCGGGCGCGGCACCGACATCCAGCTGGGCGGCAATGTCGACTTCCTGGTCAATGACTGGCTGAACGAGGAACGCAAGGCCGGGCGCGAGCCGGACGACACCGCGATTTCGGAAAAGCGCAAGGCCATCGAGGCCGAAGTCGCCGAACGCAAGAAGGTCGCGCTGGAAGCGGGCGGACTGTACGTGATCGGCACCGAGCGCCATGAATCACGCCGCATCGACAACCAGCTGCGCGGCCGGACCGGCCGTCAGGGCGATCCGGGCCGCTCGAAATTCTTCATTTCGGTGGAAGACGATCTGTTGCGCATCTTTGCGCCCGAGCGCCTCGACACGATCATGCGCACCATGGGCATGAAAGAGGGCGAACATATCCAGCACCCCTGGATGTCGAAGGCGGTCGAAACCTCGCAGAAAAAGGTCGAACAGCGCAATTTCGACATCCGCAAGAACATCCTGAAATACGACGATGTGATGAACGATCAGCGCAAGGCGATCTTCGAACAGCGCATCGAGTTCATGGAAGCGGAAAACGTCTCTGACGTGGTGAAGGACATGCGCCACCAGTGCGCCGAAGACCTGGTGGAACGCCACATGCCGCCGCGCGCCTATGCTGACCAGTGGGACACGGAAGGCCTGCAGGAAGAGATCGAAAAACACTTCAATCTGCAGCTGCCTATCAAGGAATGGGCTGCCGAAGATGGTATCGCGAACGAGGAAATCCTTGAGCGCGTGCTTAAAGCCGCCGACGAGGCCTACGCAGAAAAGGCGGCCAATACCGGCCCGGAGCTGATGCGCCGGATCGAGAAGCAGATGCTGCTGCAGACCATCGACCAGAACTGGCGCGAACATCTGCATCAGCTGGATGCGCTGCGCTCGGTGATCGGTCTTCGTGGCTATGCCCAGCGCGATCCGCTGAACGAGTACAAGAGCGAGGCCTTCGCCCTGTTCGAGCATTTGCTGGACAATCTGCGCTTTGAAACCACGCGCATCCTGTCCTCAATCCGGGTTGAGCCCGCTGCGCCGCCGCCGCAAATGCCGCGCGCGCCGCAAAACATGCAGGCTTCACGCGTGGATCCGGCGACCGGCGAGCCCGTCTCGGGTGATGGCGCACCGCGCACCACAGCGCGGGGCCCTGCAGTGAGCCGGGCTGCCGCAACCGCGATCAACCCGAATGATCCCTCCACCTGGGGCCGTGTCCAGCGCAACGCGCCCTGCCCTTGCGGGTCAGGCAAGAAGTACAAGCATTGTCATGGTGCTATCGGAGCGGAAACCGAGGCACGCTGAACGCCCGCATAGTCCGGAAGGCTATCAGGAACCCGTTCCCGGCAAATCCGGAGAGAGGCCCCGGACCGCTGCCGCGCCAAGAATTCTACAATTTCAGGCGGCGTCCAGGTCCACGGCGCCGGCAAGATCCTCCGCGTGCTCGCGAAAATCACCGGGAAGTTTGGTGCCGGTAAAGCATGAGCCGGTGAAGCGCGCCCTGCGCACATCGCAATTTTTCAGGCTGGCGTATGAAAAGTCCGCGCCTGTCGCGCTGATATCGCGTAAGTCCGCGCCATCAAGATCGGCATAGCGCAGCACGGCGGCAGCCAGGCTGGCGGCCAGTTTGCGGTCGTTGGGCAGCAATAGCGCACCGATCTTGGCGCCGCGCAGATCGGCATTGTTCAGCCGGGCGCCCGTGAGGTCTGCACCGCGCAAGTCTGCGCCCCGCAAGGAAGCCATGCGCAAATCGGCTCTTTCAAGGCGCGCGCCCTGCAACTGCGCACCGCCCAGATCCAGCCCGTAGAGGGTTGCCCCGCGCGCCTGCAAGGCCGTCAGATTGCGCCCCGAGAGCGTTTTCAGGCCGCGCATGTCCGCGCCATCGAACGTGGATGGGGCACCTTGCTTGCCGCCGGTCTCACACCAGAGCGCGTGGGCTTCCAGTGCCTTCGCCGTCTCATCGGCATTGGCCGCCAGTTCGGGGCCGGTGGGGGTGTCGGTCAGGGCGCCGTCAGTGCACATGCCGCGAGTGCGTGCGGAATCGAGCTTCGTGCCGATAAGCACGGTGTGCGACAGGTCAGCTTCGGTAAGGTCTGCGCCGGAAAGGTCAGCGCCTTCCAGATTGGCGCCGGGGAAGCGCGAGCCACGCAAGTTCGCGCGCTGCATGCGCGCGCCGATCAGCACCGCATCGGAAAAATCCGCGCGCTGGGCGATAGCGCCGGTCATTTTGGAATTGGACAGGTTGGCGCCCGTGAAATTGGCCTCCACGGCCTCGTTGGGGCGTTGCTCATGCGTAATGATGGCGAGACCCTTTTCCCGGTCCACCTGGGCAATGGCGCCTTCGCGCAGATCGGCCTGACTGAGATCGGCTCCGGTGAGGTTGGCCCCCCTCAGGATCGCACCGCGCATGTCGGCCCGGCGCAATGTCGCGCCCGCGAGATTGGCGCGGCGCATGTCCGCCGCAAAAAGGTTTGCGCTGGTAAAATTGGTACCGGCCAGATTGGCGCCAGCCAATACCGCACCTGAAAAATCGGCGTCAGACAGATTGCGCCCCGACAGGTCGAGCCCCTCGATCACCTTGTAGGCGAAACTCGCGCGTGCGCCATTCATGCGCCCCTGCAACAGATTGGCATGACGCTGGCAGATATTGTCGACCTCGTCCTGCGAGAGCCGGTGATAGGTTACGGGGCGTCCAATCATTACGCGCGTCAAGCCCTTGCCGCCATGCGGGCCACAGGTCCCGCCATGCGTTCAGGATAACCCTGCCGGGCTTAACGGCGCGTTGATGACATTAAATGCGGCTAGTGCGAATCGATTCCCGTCAGCGGTGTCAGCGCCTGCGATTGCTCGCGCACTTCTTCGCGGCGTGCCTCGGGAAGGGCAACAAGGCCCCGGTCAGCCAGATATCCGAACGGACCGAACGCATCCTCGCTGGTCAGCTCCTCAATCCATTCCACGATACCCGGTACGGCAGACACGTGCTGGTTCTTCACGTAGACGAACATGGAACGGGCGATCGGATACACACCTTCGGAGATGTCGTCATATTCCGGCTCGACGCCTTCGATCGTGGCCGCTGTCAGACGGTCGGCATTCTGTTCGAGATAGGAATAGCCGAACACGCCGAAGGCGGTCGCGGAATTGGCAATCGTCTGGACGATAACGTTGTCGTTTTCGCCGCTATCGATCCACGGGCCATCCTCGCGCATGCGGCTCGCCACCTCGTCGAAGCGGTCGGCGTCGCTGCTGCGCAGTGCATCCATGCATTCGATCTGACGGGCACCGGGATGGATGCCTAGCTCAATCCAGGAATCGCGCGTACCCGAGGTCGGGGGCGGTCCGAGCACTTCGATACGGTCGCTGGGCAGATCGTTGGAAACATCGGACCAGAGCCGGTGCGGGTTGGGGATGAAGGCCTCACAGGAATAGGCTGCGACATCATTGAAATCGCGCCCGTTCAGCAAAGCTCCGCTGGCATCAAATACCGGCGCGCCATCGGCGTCCACCGGCATCGGTATGGTCGCGGCAAGAGCCAGGAAAAGCTCGCGGCGTTCGAAATCGATCGCCGGCGAGCCGCTTGCGCGCGCCACAACGATACCGTCAAAACCGATCGGCACCTCGGTAATGGCCGTCACGCCATTGCGGCGGCAAAGCTCGAACTCGGTCGGCAGCATGCGGCGCGATGCGCCTGTAATGTCCGGGTGACGCAATCCAACACCGGCGCAGAACAGGTTCATGCCGCCGCCGGTACCGGTTGATTCCACGACCGGCGTACGGAAGCCGGAGGTCGAACCGAAATTCTCCGAGGCCGCCGTGGTGAACGGGAACACGGTAGATGAGCCGACAATGCGGATCGAATCACGCGATTGCGCTTCGGCGCTCTGCGCCGCCATAGCCAGCGAGATAGCAATGGCAGAGACGCAAGACAGGACAGCGAGCTTCATGCTTTGACCCTTCGGGGCTGACAAACGTTGCGCAGCACTTCGCACGGCAAGATGTCAGCTGTGTGACATCTTGCCGATATATCTGTCACGTGTACGTCATCTTGAAGGCGGCCCCCTAGACCAGCCGCTTGCGTAGCATTTGCGAGATCAGGTCCACCGCTGTCACTGCCGCAATGATGATGAGCAGGATGGTGGCCGTCTTGCCATACTCGAACGAGCGGATGTTCTGGATCAGCACCTGACCGATACCACCCGCGCCAATCAGCCCCAGAATGGTCGCCGCGCGCGTGTTGGATTCAAACCGGTAGAGCGCGTAGGACGCCCAGAGCGGAATGACCTGCGGGATCACGCCCCAGACCACCTCGTTCATCGGTCCGGCCCCGGTTGCGCGCACGCCCTCCACCGGGCCGTCATCAATCGCCTCCACGGCCTCGGAGAACAGCTTGGCGAGAACGCCTGTGGTGTGCAGGGCCAGGGCCATCACGCCGGCAAACGGGCCAAGGCCGACCGCCGCCACGAAAATCGCCGCCACAACCAGCTCGTTGATGGCGCGGAAGGCATCCATCAGGCGGCGCACCGGCTGCACGATCCAGACAGGCGCGATATTGCGAGAAGCCAGCAGGCCGAACGGAATGGCCGCGATAACGGCCACCACCGTACCCCACAGCGCGATCTGCACCGTGATGAGGGTCTGGCGGGCATAGGTCTCCCAGCCATCGAGATCGAGCTGGAAGAAGCCGGCGATATACTCGCCCATGCGCGGTGCATTCGTGCCCAGAAGCGGCAGCTTGAACATTTCCGCCGGCCAGAAGCTCCAGATCAGCAGGCCGAACAGACCCGACCAGATAGCTGCATCGATCAGACGGTCGCTCATCAGCCGCGACGGGCCAAAGCGCGGCGGGCGCGAGCGGATCATCAGGAGTGTGAAAAGGGCAAGACCGGCCCCGAGGCCGATAAGGCCACGCGTCAGCTCGCTGGCCGTCACCCGCCGGATGCGGCGCTCGACCTCGATGCGGGGCTGGGCAGACAGGAAGGCAGAGACCAGCGTGTTGATGTCGGCGCTGGCAGCGTCCGGTTCGGCCTCCATGCGGCCGCGGGCCTCGATGAGGTCATCGGCGAGATCGCGCACGGCGACGCGCCGTTCTTCGACGGCCAGCTCACGCATGGCCAGCTCTACCTGCTCCAGCCGCGTTGCCCGTTCGCCCTCTTCCAGCGCGTCGCTGGCTTGCGTCTCGGCCAGGTCGCGCATCAGCTCCAGCCGCCGGATCGGCAGCAGATGTTCGTCAGTGGCCGGCAGGAAACCGCCCAGGAACAGGTCTTCCAGTATCGCCTGCTCGTACTCGCGCTGGGCGGCATCGCCGCGAAAGCCGTAGGTCAGGAAGAAGGACAGCAGCTCGGACTTGACCTCCTCGGACAGATCACGGCGCCAGACAATCGGGTCGGTCTGGATCAGCGGCGAGGTCCACAAAATGCGCAGGTCTGCCAGTGCCTCCGGCCGGGTCTGGCGCAGGCGGTCCAGATTGGTGGTGTTGTTCGTGCCCGCGTCTACAAACCCGTTCACGACCGCCAGCGCGGTCTGCTCGTGATTGGCGTTGGTGACCTGCGAGAAGCAGGACTGCGGATCAATGCCGCGCGGCGCGAAAATGTAGGCCAGCGGCACCAGCGTGCCGGAGGTGGAATTGGGATCGCCCAGGGCAAAGGAGAGCGAGCCGTCACAGACCAGCAGATCTTCCAGTGTGCGGATAGGGCTGTCATCGCGCACCAGTATGACGGAGCGATACCCCTCCTGCCCGCCGGGATAGAGCGTCTTGGCGAAAACTTCGGCATCGGCAAGGCGGATGGCCTGCAGGCCGGAGAGGTTGGAGAACCAGCCTACATCGACCTGACCAAAACGCATGGCTTCGATCACGCCGGCATAGTCAATGGCAGAGACCAGCTCGACCTCCAGCCCGGTGGTCTCCTCCATATCTTCCACGAAGGGCTGCCACAGGGCTTCAACCGCTTCTGTCTGCTCGGTGGAAATGACAGAGAACACGATGCGCTCGCGCTCCTGCGCGATGGCGGCACCGCTGGCACAAGCAAGCGCAAGGGCGCCCAGAATGCGGACGAGGATCATCATGCGCGTACAGGCTCCTCGTCCATCACGTCGCGGTATTCGTCACCATAGATTTCGATCAGGCGTTCACGGGTAAGCCCGGATATCGGGCCGTCATAAATGATCTTGCCCGCCTTCAGCGCGACCGCCCGGCGGCAATATTTCAGCGCGTAGTCCACCTGGTGGAGCGTCACCACGACGGTAAGCCCGTCCTGCTCGTTAAGCTCGGCCAGAAGGCGCATCACGCGCCGCGCGGACACGGGGTCGAGCGAGGCGATAGGCTCGTCGGCAAAAATGGCTTCGGCGCGCTGAACGAGCGCGCGGGCAATGGCGCCGCGCTGCTGCTGGCCGCCGGAGAGGTTGGCCGCACGCTTGCCGGCATGGCCGGCCACGCCGACGCGCTCAAGCGCCTCCATGGCCCGCTTGCGCACATCATCGGGAAACGAGCCGGTAATGCCGCGCCACGGCGCAATCTGCCCGAGAGAGCCGAGCATGGCGTTGGCGTAGAGGCTGGCGCGGGTAACCAGATTGAACTGCTGGAAGATGAAGCCGACCTTTGCCCGCGCCCGGCGCACACGCGCCGACAGCTTCCCGTTTTCCTGAACCTTTTCGCCGAAAAGACGGATAGCGCCGGAACCGGAATCAGCCAGCACCAGACCGGATGCCAGACGCAAAAGCGTCGACTTGCCCGAGCCCGACGCGCCGATAAGAGCGACCATCTCGCCGGGCTGGACACTCAAACTTGCATCCGACAGCGCGACGGCCGTGCCGTAAGTCTTGGTGACCCTGTCGACCGACAGGGCCGGGTCCACCGATGCCATTTTCACACCCCTCCACCCGGCACTTTTTGTGCGCTGGCGCGTTCGTGTTATGCCATACCAAACTGTGTGTGCCACCCTCTCCGGCACCGGTTGCCGCATGTCGTTGCGTCGCTGCGAAATTTCCCTTTGACAGCACCGTAACGAGGCCCTAAATGCGCAGTCCCGGCGGAGGTAACGATGCCGGATTGGGTTAACTGCTTACAGGGGGTCTCGTGATTTGTCCGAGCACCAAACGCCCCTGGACCTGGTCCGCCTTCGGCCCGTCGATGGCCCGGTCGCGTGCGCGCGGCCTGACCGTCTGGCCGTAGCGTCCCGCTGGTTCCAGGAACATTTTCCGGGTGAAGTCCTTTACGCCGTGAAGGCCAATCCTTCGCCGTGGGTGATTGACACGCTGTACGCGGCCGGTCATCGCTGGTTCGACGTCGCCTCCCTGCCGGAGGTCGAGCTGATTTCCAGCCGGTGCCCCGAAGCCACGATGGCTTTCATGCATCCGGTGAAGAGCCGACGCGCCATCGCGTCTGCCTATCACGACCATGGCGTGAAGATCTTCGTCCTCGATTGCGAAGCCGAACTGCAGAAAATCCTGCAGGAAACCGGCTATGCCCGCGACCTGACGCTGGTCGTGCGCCTGGCCGTTTCCAATGACGGGGCGACCCTGCCGCTGGCCGGCAAGTTCGGCGCAACCGAGGCCGAGGCCCCGGACCTCATCCGGCTGGCCCGCGCACATGCCTTCGAGCTGGGCGTGAGCTTCCATGTCGGCAGCCAGTGCATGGCGCCTAGCGCCTACCGCGCGGCCATGATGGAGGCTTCGCGCCTGATCGCGCGCGCCGGTGTGACAGTGGATATCGTGGATGTGGGCGGGGGGTTCCCGTCCATCTATCCCGGCCTCACCCCGCCCCCGCTGGAAGACTACGTCAAAGCAATCGAGCACGCCTTCGAGGACATGATGGTCCTTGAAAATGCCGATCTGTGGTGCGAGCCGGGCCGCGCGCTGGTTGCCGAGGCTGTATCCGTGCTGACACGTGTGGAGCTGATCAAGGGCGATGCCGTCTACATGAATGACGGCTCCTATGGCTGCCTGTTTGACATCGTGCATGCGCGCTGGAGCTATCCGATGCGCGTTCATCGTGCCAATGGCGAGCTGAGCCCGCAGACCGCGCCGTTCAAGCTCTACGGCCCGACCTGCGATTCCATCGATTCCATGCCAGGCCCGTACGAGCTGCCCGCCGACCTGAAGGAAGGCGATGTTATCGAGTTCGGCATGCTGGGCGCCTACGGCACCGCGATGGCCACCCGCTTCAATGGCTTCGGGGATGTGGAGACTGTCACGGTTTCCGACTACCCTTGGCTTTCGCTGTACGATCAGCCCGTGCTGGCCTCGCCCCAAAGCGAGCCCGCTGCGGAAGGCTCGGTCGTCCCCTTCACCCGGCTGCGACGCCGCCGGCAACGCCTGATCAAGAGACGCTAGTAAATGACAGATAATACGAATCGTAAGGCCGAGCTGCTGGCCAGCCCGGTCGAGCACATCGATATTGCCAGCTTTGATGGCCGCGTGATCATCGATGCGTGGGAGAAGATGAGCTTCTCCAGCCGTGATGCCGCGCGCGCTGCGCGTATCCTGCAGGCAGCAGTTGCCGATCCGGACTGCTCGGTCATCCTCACCCTCGCCGGCTCGACCAGCGCGGGCGGCTGCATGCATGTCTGGCGCGACATGATCCGCAACAACATGGTCGATGCCATCGTGGCCACCGGCGCGTCCATCGTCGACATGGATTTCTTCGAGGCTCTGGGCTTCAAACACTATCAGGCACGCGAAATTCCGGACGACCGCATCCTGCGCGATCTCTATATCGACCGGATCTACGATACCTATATCGACGAGGAAGAGCTGCAGACCACCGACCATACCATCGGTGATATTGCCGACAGCCTCGACGCCAAGCCGATTTCGTCCCGCGCCTTCATCAAGGCGATGGGCAAGTGGCTGGCCGACGGCAACGCCAAGAAGGAAGGCTCCCTCATCGAGGAATGCTATCGCCATGGCGTGCCGATCTTCGTGCCGGCCTTTGCCGACTGCTCGGCAGGCTTTGGCCTGGTCAAGCACCAGGTCGAGCGCATGAAGGCGGGCAAGCCCTATCTCTCCATCGACGCAGTGGCCGATTTCCGCGAGCTGACCGACATCAAGATCAAGGCCGGCAAGACGGGCCTGTTCATGGTCGGCGGCGGCGTGCCGAAGAACTTCGCGCAGGATACTGTTGTTTGCGCCGAGATCCTCGGCCATGAGGTGCCGATGCACGAATACGCGGTGCAGATCACGGTCGCCGATGTGCGTGACGGCGCCTGCTCCTCCTCCACGCTGAAAGAGGCCTGCTCCTGGGGCAAGGTCGATGTCACGCTGGAGCAGATGGTGTTTGCCGAAGCCACCACCGTGGCCCCGGTCATCGTCTCTGACGTGTTCCATCGCGGCGCGTGGAAAAACCGTCCGCGCCGGCGCTTTGCGGACATGTTTGAGGATTAGGCTTCGCGCCCCTTCAAGAACGCGAAAACCCCGGGCGGGAACGTCCGGGGTTTTTGTTTTCCAATTTTGCGTTTCCCCGACGCAAGTCGGGGTCTAGAAGTACTGGGCACCGGCTTACGCCGGTGAAACGCGTAATTGAAATCCCTAATACGCCGCCTCCTTGAAGATCGGCTCTACAGACCCGCCCCACGGGCCGTTATAAAGCGCCAGCAGGCGTTCGGCAGGCGTGATGCCGCTCGCGGCGATTTCATCGAGATCATCGAGGAAGACCGCCTCGTGCTCGCCATGATGGTTCAGGCGGGCGCGGGCTTTGAGACCTGAGCGCGCAATGGCCAGCACCTCCTTGGCGAGGTCCTGCATGGTGGCGTTGCGGAACGGGGTTTTCAGCCCGCAATGGGCCGCGCCGAGGCGCAGCGCCACGCGTTCTTCCGCCGTCCAGTCCTTCACAAGGTCCAGAGCGGCGTTGAGCGCCGTATCGTCATAAAGCAGGCCCACCCACAGCGCTGGCAGCGCACACAGATTATTCCACGGGCCGCCATCGGCCCCGCGCTGTTCAAGGAAGGTTTTCAGGCGCACCTCGGGAAAAAGCGTGGAGAGGTGATCTTCCCAGTCGCCGAGCACGGGCAGCTCACCCGGCAGGGCCGGCAGCTTGCCTTTCAGGAAATCGCGGAAGCTCTGCCCCGATGCATCCAGGAAGCGCCCCTCGCGCTTGACGAAATACATCGGCGCATCCAGTGCCCAGTCGACATAATGCTCGTAGGAGAAACCCTCATCGAACACGAACTGGAGGATGCCGGTGCGGTCCGGGTCCACATCGGTCCAGACATGGGCGCGGTAGGAGACAAAGCCGTTCGGGCGGCCATCGGCAAAGGGCGAGTTGGCAAAGAGCGCGGTGGCGATGGGCTGCAGAGCCATGGAGGCGCGAAACTTCGCGCGCATGTCGGCCTCTGAGGCGAAATCGAGATTGGTCTGCACCGTGCAGGAGCGGAACATCATCTGATGGCCCAGCCCGCCGACCTTGGGCATGTAGGCCTTCATGATGTTGTAGCGGTCCTTCGGCATCATCGGGGTCTCCTGAAGAGACCATTTCGGCGAGAAGCCCAACCCTAAGAACCCCGCCCCGATCTCGTCGGCCACCTCGCGCACCTCGCGCAGATGGGAGTTCACTTCCGCGCAGGTCTGGTGCAGGTTTTCCAGCGGCGCGCCGGAGAGCTCGAACTGCCCGCCGGGCTCCAGCGTCACAGAGGCGCCCTTGCGTTTGAGCGCCACCGGCTTGCCGTTCTCCTCGATCACCGACCAGTCAAAGCGGGTCAGGCCTTCAAGCATCTTGCGCACGGTCGGGCCGTCGCCCTCATAGGGAAGCGGACGGTGACCATCTAGGCTGAAGCCGAATTTCTCGTGCTCGGTTCCGATGCGCCAGCTTTCGCGCGGCTTCTCGCCGGAAGCGAGATGGGCGATCAGCTGATCTTTCGATTCAATGGGGGGGCCTTCGCCGCCGGGCGTGTAGGTGCCGCTCATCGTGTCCCGGTCTCCCAGCCGTTCGAGGTTCCCGTCACTTATGCGGGCAAATGCCAACCGGCAAGGGCAAGGCCTGTCGATATTTGTCAGATTGCGGGGCAGCCCGGTGCGCTAGACTGGCGCAAAAGACGGGAGACGGGCATGCGCAACTGGCTTTCGAGTGTGGCTCTGATGGCAGCGGGCGCTGCCAGTGCCTTCGCACAGCAGGGCGGTACAGACCCCTATGAGCAGCTGCGTGCGCCGGCCATGGCCGCGTACGAAGCCGGTGAAACGGCCCGCGCCTACGCGTTGTTTGAAGAGGTGTTCGCGCAGATTCCCGAAACCGATCCCGCAGAGCGCGCGGCGACGGCCTTTTCCCTCGGCATTCTCGCCCATCAGTCCGATGATCGGCCGCTGGCCCTGGAATGGCTGGAGCAAGGTTTCGCCCTGCACGAAACGGCCCGAACGCCCCCCTCGGACTATGCGCAATATGTCGCCTATGCGGGGACGGTCAGCGCCGAGGACGGCGAACACAGCGCGGCGGTTGACTGGTTCCGGCAGGCGCTGGAGGCGATTGCCGATACGGACGAGACACGCGAGCTGCGCGCCAACACGTTCAACCAGCTCGCCAACGCGCTGCACGCTCAGGGACAGTACTATGAGGCCAGCGAGCGGCGGCGCAATGCGCTTGCCGCATACACGCAAGTTTACGGACCCGACCATGCTTTTGTCGGCATTGTTCTGGAAGGACTTGCCGAGGACGTGCTGGCGGACGGGCATGAAGCCGAGGCGATTGATGCGCGCCGCGAGGCCTTGCGTATCGCGCTCATCACCCGCGAGCCGGATGATCTGACGGTCGTGACACTGGCGGGCACGCTGGCCGGCCAGCTGGCTGAACGCGATGATACTGGCGGCATTGGCGATGTTGCTGATCTGGTCGAGGCGCATAGCGGCAATGACCGCCATCGCGCCCGCATATTGTCGGAGATTGCCAGCCGGGCACGGTCCGGCGGCGAGACAGACATCGCCGCCGAACTGCATGAACGGGCCTACCGGGCAGCAGCGGCCGACACCCAGACGCCGCCGGATTATCTGGCAACCTACCTCTCAAATCACGCGATCGGCGTGCAGCAGGTGTCGGGATATGCTGCGGCGTTGCCGCTTCTGGAAGAGCATCTCGCCTTTGTCCGGCGTATCGATAGCGACACCGGACTGCGAACGGCTGCTGCGTCCGAGCGTGTTTGGACCGCGCACTTCCGCCTCGCCCGCTTTGCCGAGGCCGAGGCCAATGCGCGTGAACGGCTGGAAAATCTCAATGCCCGCGCTGACTATCCCGCCACCGAGATCGGGCGGGCGTATGAGAATCTGGCTCTCTCCCTTCACGAACTATACCGGCCAAACGAGGCCGGGCCGGTGTTCGCCCGCGCGCTGGAAGTGCTGGAAGGCAATCACGAGGCACGCGGCATTCTGGCGAGCCTGCTGGATGCCTATGCCATTCACCTCGTCTTCCATGAGGACAGGGCTGAAGCGCTCCAGATTGCACGGCGTAATGCTGCGTTGCGGGCAGAGCTCTATGGCAGCGGGAGCAGAAGTTATGCGCGCGGCCTGTACACGCTGGCGACCGTGCAGCGCCGCAGCGATCTCGGCGAAGAGGCGCTGGAAACCCTTGATCAGGCCGACGCCATATATGACGGGCTGGGTGAGTCTGCCATCCCGGCGCGCGTGGACGTTATGATTCAGCGCGCGCAGATAGCCTACGAGCAGGGCCGGCTGGCTGAAACAGACGCCACCCTGGTTGAAGCCGACATGCTGATATCGCCTGCCCGCGCGGACCAGCGCCGGGACTGGCACGATATGATGGGCCGCCTGCGCCGGACGCAAGGCAGGCTGACCGAGGCGCTCTCGCACTTCCGGGAGGTGCTGGCATTACGCATCGCGCAGGATGGAGAAGAGGCACGCGCGAACGTGTTTCCGATCCTGCAGATCGCCACCACACTGCGCGGGCAAGGCGATCTCGACGCAGCCGAAGCCATGACCCGCCGGGCGCTGGCGATACATGAGGCCTATGGCATTACGACGGGCAGCGATGTCGGCGTCGCCTGGGGTGAGCTGGCCACCATACTCTCGATGCAGGGGCGCGGCGAGGAAGCGCTCGAGGCATCGCATATGTCCAGCGCCCTGATCGCCGAAGAGTGGCCGCGCGGGACGCAGCGCCGCGCCCTGCAGGAGTTCAATCATGCCATCTTGATCATGCGCAATGTGGGGTATGCCGAGGCGGAACGCGCCATGCGTCCCGCAATTAACGATTTTCGAAATGCCGAAGGGCGTTCAGACGTATTTCTCGGCACGATGGTTACAGCGCTCGGCTATGTGCTGGACCAGCAAGGCGAGTACCGGCAGGCAGCGGCGGCCTATCGCGAAGGGCTGGAATTGCGAGATACCGGCTTGTCCAATGACAGCCCGGCACTGGCCAGCAGCCGCGCCTTTCTCGCCCGCGTCCTCATCGACCATCTGGGCGAGCCGCAACAGGGGCTGAACCTGTTCCGGGAGGCATCGAACGGGTTGATCGAAGGCATCGAAATGCGGGCAGGCACCGCGGCTGACGAGGGTGTGGATGGCGTGGAGTTCGCCCAGAAGGATGCCCTCTTCACCGCCCATCTCGAAGCACTGTGGACCAACGCTCACATGGACTAGGGCCAATCCCCCGCCAGCGCCTGCCAGAGCGTGAGCGCGGCCACAGCAGCCGTGTCGGCCCGCAAGATGCGCGGCCCCAGCGTAACGGCCCGCACGAAGGGCAGAGAACGAAGCCGGGCACGTTCGGCATCGTCAAACCCGCCCTCAGGACCGATCAGGACAGTCCAGGGGCCGGATGGGTCCGGTTCTGCCCGCAACACGTCCAGCATGGGCCGTGCGCGGCCCTGCGGCCCGCCCCAAGCGCCCTCCCCATCGCCGGCCTCGTCGCAGAAGATCAGCCGGTGATCCTCCGGCCAGTCCGCCAGCAGGCGCTCAAGCGTAACCGGCTCTGACACGACCGGCAGGCAGAGCCGCTCGGTCTGTTCGGCCGCTTCGGTAGCCAGCGCCATCAGCCGGTCGGTGCGCACGCGCTCGGACTGGGTGCGGCGGGTAATGACAGGCTGGATGACGGCTGCGCCCAGCTCGGTCGCCTTCTCCACGATGAAGTCGGTGCGCGCCTTCTTCACCGGCGCAAAGCACAGGCGCAGCGGCGGTACACCCACCTGCTCGCGCAGGCGGGTCTCGACCTGCAGGGACGCGCCCTTGCGCGAGGCGTCGGCAACAACCGCCTGCCACTCGCCATCCCTGCCATTGAAGACACGCACCGGCGAACCGGCCTCGCGGCGCATCACATTGACGAGATAATGCGCCTGCTCGCGCGGCAGGATCAGCTCAGCACCATCGTCTAGCGGCGCATCGACATAAAGGCGGGGCGTGGTGACCATGCCCTCCCCTCTAGCGCCGGTGCGGCCATACGCCAAGCGTCAAGGGCTATGCGGCGGGCTCCGCGCGCGATAACTAGTCAGGCATGAACCGGCCTGACCAAGCTCCCCGCTCGCGCGACCGGCGCGTTGCAGACTCCATCCCGCGCACATTCGTGGACCACGCGCCGGAAGCGTGGCGGCCATATTTGCGTCTTGCCCGGTATGACAGGCCCATCGGCTTCTGGCTGCTGGCGATTCCCTGTTTCCAGGGACTGGCGCTGGCGGCGATCCAGACCGGCGCTGGCTGGTCGATGGCGGCTTATGCGGCACTCTTCGCCATCGGTGCGATTGCCATGCGCGGCGCGGGCTGTACCTGGAACGACATTGCCGACCGCGATCTGGACGCCAAGGTGGCCCGCACGGCGGACCGGCCGCTGGCCGCCGGTACGATCACGGTCAGACAGGCACTCACTTTCCTCGCCGCGCAATGCGCTGTGGGCGCGCTGGTGCTGGTGTTCCTGCCGCCGCTGGCGATCGGTATCGCGCTCGCAGCACTGCTGCTGGTGGCCGCCTACCCGTTCATGAAGCGGATCACCTGGTGGCCGCAGGCCTGGCTGGGCCTCACCTTCAACTGGGGCGTGCTGGTGGGGTATGCGGCACTGGGCGGCACCGACTGGATGGCCGCCGGCCTGCTCTACGGCGCCGCAGTGTTATGGACCATCGGTTATGACACGATCTATGCCTGTCAGGACATGGAGGATGATGCGCTGGTCGGCGTCAAATCCTCCGCACGGGCACTTGGCAATGCGATCGGCCCCGCCGTCGGCGCAATATATGCATCATCGCTTGCCCTGACGGCGGCGGCTGCGGTGAAGGCCGGAGCCGGGCTCATCTTCGCGCCCGTCTTTGCCGCCTATGCGGTCCATCTTGTCTGGCAGGCCTCACGCTTCCGCCCCGATGACGGGGCCGCCTGCCTTGCCCATTTCAAGTCCAACAGGGAGGCAGGCCTGATCCTGCTGGCGGCACTTGTGCTGGGCGCGCTCGCGCCGATGTGACCGGCGGCGCGTAACTGGCAGCGCTTCCGGTGCGGACTACATGGTAGAATAAGCGATCAATGGAGCTCCACCATGCTGACGCGCCGCCTTGCTCTTCTTTCCGGCATCTCGCTGGCCGCCTGCGGCCCGGCCAATTCGTGTTCGGCCAACACCGGATCTGCCAGCACGCCGCCCGCCAGCGATGACGGCATTGACTGGGCCAATCTGACCGAAGCGCAGTGGCGCGAGCGGCTGACGCCGCCTGAGTTCAACGTGCTACGCCGTGAAGGTACTGAGCGGCCCGGCTCCTCACCGCTCAACCAGGAAACACGCGAGGGCATCTATGCCTGCGCCGGGTGCGGGCTGCCACTCTTCTCGTCGGAAACCAAATACGAGTCCGGCACGGGCTGGCCCAGCTTCTGGCAACCGCTGGACGGGGCGGTGGACACAAAGCCGGATTACCGCATCTGGACGCCGCGTACCGAGTATCATTGCGCGCGCTGCGGCGGACATCAGGGCCATGTCTTCGAGGACGGTCCGCCGCCAACCGGCCAGCGCTGGTGCAATAATGGCATCGCGCTGCGCTTCATTCCCGCAAGCGAGGCATAGCCCGCTGGTGCGGCGCCTCGCGCAAGGCTAGACCGCTGGCATGATTGCCGATCCGCTCCAGTTCATCCAAGCGCATACGCGTATCGCCTCCGCGCCGCTGACGCCGGAGCTGCGCTTTCACCTGGCCGAGGAGACGCTTCCCATCTGGCAGCAGACCGAGGAAGCGCTCGGCGAAGCAGGCCTGCCGCCGCCCTTCTGGGCGTTTGCATGGGCGGGCGGGCAGGCGCTGGCGCGCTATCTGATGGACAATCCGGCCCTTGTAGCAGGGCGGTATGTACTCGATTTTGCCAGCGGTTGCGGCATAGCCGGTATCGGTGCCGCCAAAGCCGGAGCAGCCCGTATCGATGCCAGCGAGATCGACCCGTTCGCCGTGGAAGCGATTCTTGCCAACGCCGCGCTGAACGGTGTGAGCGTCCATGCCGAGAAGGCTGATCTTGTGGGCGCCGACAGGGGCTGGGATGCCGTGCTGGCGGGCGATGTGTTCTATGAAGGGCCGGGCGCTGAGCGTATTGCCAGCTGGCTGGAGGGGCTGCACCAGCGCGGATGCCTGGTGCTGATTGGCGATCCCGGCCGTCATTTCCTGCCAAAGGAGAAGCTGGAGCCGCTGGCGCGCTATGACACGCCGGTCAGCCGGGATCTGGAAGACCGTGACGTGCGGGTGGCGCGTGTCTGGCGGTTTACCGGGTAGTTCTTTTCAAAAGGCGTTGAATCAAGCCATCAGACAGTATGGCTCGCGCGCGCGCCGTCGACCGGCGGCTCTACCTATTGCTGGAAATCACGGCCCGGCGGCTGCACCGGCACGCTGATGCGCGCCTGCGCAGCGAGGCGGGTGTGACGGCGGCGCAGTCTGCCGTGCTGTTCCTGCTGATGCGGCGCGGGGAGCGGCGTATGGGCGCGATCTCCGAGACACTGGCGCTGGGCGCGCCCGCGGTCAGCGGGCTTGTCGCGCGCATGGAGGCGATCGGCCTTGTCACGCGCAGCCAGGATGCCGCCGACAAGCGCGGCGCCATCGTCACCCTGACCGAGGCGGGCCGCGAGCTTGCCATCAAGGCAGACCAGACCTTGCGCGAGATCAATGGCGAACTGGCCGAACGCCTCGGCGAAGAGGATGCAGACCGGCTGCACGATCTGCTCGGCCGGCTGAACACGGACGAGCCGGGGTAAGCGGCTTGGTGAAGGTTTCGCCGAACCTCGCAACCGGGGTCCCGGCCCCCGAGCCGGGACCCACGCCAAATCCTGCACGCCAAGAAAAAATGGATCCCGGGTCAAGCCCGGGAGCCCGGTTGAGGCGGAAGCAGATATCTGTTCAGGCCGATCTCCCGGTGCGCAACGGAAGGACAAACAAAAACCCCGGATGTTGCCATCCGGGGTTTTCAATTCATTGGCTGGTAGAGGTGAGCCCTAAAGCCCCGGCAGCTTCCGGCCAGTCCGGCGCGGGCGGACAATGGTCACATCGCCGCCACCCGTGATCTCCTCAATCCGGCGGCGTTCATCGTCGACATCAATCGGCGCTGCACTGTCGGCAGCGGGCGTCACCGTTTGCGAACGCCAGAAAATCAGGCGGTCAGCGAAGCTTTCATTCTTGCGTACAACCGCTGCCGTCTCGCCATCGATGAGGGCACGGACGTTGGGATTGGCATCTGCACCACCGGCGCGGGCGGCGAGCAGTATCTCGCCGCGGCTGGCGTTTTCCGAGGAGAAATCGCCAAACAGGGCGCGGCGGGCCTGCTGATCCGGGAAGATGTCTTCGGGGCGCAGCTGACCAGGCGCAGGCGGACGCAGCGAGTATTCCGGCGGCACCGTCAGCGGTGCGATGGTCACCACGCGGAACTCGTCCGGCGCCGTACGCTCTGTGCCCAGTGCCTGGCGGACGCCCGACGTGCACGCGCTCGCGCCGACAAGGGCCATCGCGGCCACGGCGAGGATATTTTGGATGCGCATGGGTGAAGACGCTCCTGAAACTGATAACACTTGTTTACTTCTAACAGAGGCTTGGCGGGGAACGCCACCCTTAGCGGCAGGGATGAGGATAGTTTAATCTGACGTTCCGTCTGCGGGCGCTGCAGGCTTGCGTTCGCTGCCATTCACGATGACATCAAGCACCAGCCCGGCAACGCCTACCGAAATAGCAGCGTCTGCGACATTGAACACGTACGGAAACCACAGGCCGGAAAAGTCCAGAAAGTCTGCCACGGCGCCGTAGGCCACGCGGTCGATGACGTTACCGATGGCTCCGCCAATGATCAGGCCGAAGGCCAGCGCCTGCAGCTTGCGCTCGGCGCGGGTCAGCCAGACCGCGATGACCCCGGCTATTACGAGCGAGAAGCCGATGAGCAGAAGGCGTGTCCACAGGCTTTCAGCGGCGAAAAGCCCGAAGCTGACGCCCCGGTTCCAGACCATGGTCAGGTTGAACCAGGGATCAAGCACCTCGATGCGCGTGCCCGGACCGCCGTCCATGAAGCCGAGCCCGTGCAGCACCCACAGCTTTGACGCCTGATCGAGCACGATCACCAGCGCGGCAAGTCCTGCGCCGATCGCGGCAAGCCGGGTAGAAGGGATATAGCGGGCCAGCACGCTCATGCGGCATTACCCTTTCGCGCGTCATACCAGGCAACCGCATCGGCATCGCGCGCCGACAGCTCCGGGTAGCGCTTATCAGACCCGACATCGGTCGTGATCCGCCAGGAGCGGGCGCATTTGCGGCCCTCGGCTGGCTTGAACACCACGGCGACGCCGGGCGCATCCTCGGTGCGGAACGCATCTGCCGGCCCCTCACCATCCTTCAGTTGCGCCTGCGAGGTAATGCACAGCTCGGCGAGGAAATCGTCCACGGCGCCCGGCGCTTCGGTCTCCAGCGCCGCGCGGTAGGCGGGGTCGGTCACGAACACGTCCGGCGCAGCCTCGAGGCTGGAGCCGATCACCTTGTCACGCCGCATCACCTCAAGCGCCGCCGTCACGCCCCGGCGCAGGCGGCGGATCGTCCGCCAGCGCTCCGCGCGGGTCTCGTCATGCCAGCTTTCCGGCGTGTCCTTGAACGTGTGCAGGTGAACGGAGGCCGCATCCGCGCCATAGCGCGAGGCCCACACCTCCTCCATCGTGAAGGGCAGGAGCGGCGCCATCCACAATGCGATCCGATCCAGAAGTTCAGCCATCACCGTGCGCGCAGCCCGACGGCGGACCGCGTCCGGCCGGTCGCAATAGAGACTGTCCTTGCGGATATCGAGATAGAAGGCGGAAAGATCATTGACGCAGAAATTGAACAGCGCCGACCATGCCCGCTTGAAGTCATAGGCCGCATACGCCGCTTTCACGGTCTCATCGAGCTCTGCCATGCGGTGGAGCATGAAGCGTTCCAGCGCGGGCATGTCAGCCGGCTCGACGCGCTCGGCCTCCGAGAAGCCGTCCAGCGCGCCCAGCAGGTATTTCAGCGTGTTGCGCAGCTTGCGGTAGGAATCCACCGCCGATTGCAGGATAGCCTCGCCGATGCGCAAATCGCCTGAATAGTCGGCGCTGGCCGCCCACAGGCGCAGAATGTCTGCGCCGTACTTTTCGGCGACGGCGTTGGGCGCGAGCACATTGCCGAGCGACTTGGACATCTTCATGCCCTTCTCGTCGACGATGAAGCCGTGGGTTACGACCGCCTTGTAGGGCGCGCGGCCGCGCGTGCCGCAGCTTTCAAGCAGGCTGGACTGGAACCAGCCGCGATGCTGGTCGGAACCTTCCAGATAAACGTCGGCCGGCCACTCGCCTTCGCGCAGGGCAAAAGCATGGGTGGAGCCGGAATCAAACCACACATCGAGAATGTCGGTGACCTGTTCGTACTCGGCCGCCACGTACTTGTCGCCGAGGAAGTCCTGCGGGTCGGTCTCGAACCAGGCATCCGCGCCAGCGGCCTCAACCGCCTTCACGATGCGCGCATTGACGTCCGCGTCGTTGAGAATCTCGCCTGTCGCCTTGTTGACGAAGATGGTCAGCGGGACACCCCAGGCACGCTGGCGCGAGATCAGCCAGTCCGGCCGGTCCGAGACCATGGCGTGGATGCGGTTGCGCGCGGTTTTCGGCGTCCATTCGGTGGCATCGATGGCCTCCAGCGCACGCTGGCGCAGCGTGGCGCCATCGCCCATATCCTTGTCGATGGCGATAAACCACTGATTGGTATTGCGGAAGATGACCGGAGCCTTGGACCGCCAAGAGTGCGGGTAGGAGTGCTCCAGCCGCCCGCGGGCCAGAAGATTGCCTGCCTCGATTAGCGCGTCCACGACCGCTTTGTTGGCCGGCCCGTCCTGGCCTGCCTTCTTGCCGTCCGTGCGCACGATCTCGAGCCCGGCAAAGAGCGGGATGTGGGGCAGGTACGCCCCGTCCGGCCCCACCGTGTGCGGGATTGGCTCCTTGGGATCGTGCCAGGCCTTGTTGGCCATCCAGGCCACATAGTCCTCCGCGCCGTGACCGGGCGCTGTGTGGACAAAGCCGGTACCCTGCTCGTCGGTGACATGGTCGCCATCAAGCAGCGGGACACGGTAATCCCAGTACTTGTCGGTCTTGGCAAACGGGTGGGAGCAGATCAGCCCTTCTACATCGGCATCACCCAGACGTTTGGCCTTCACGATGAAGCCGGCTTTTGCCACGTCTTCCCACAGCGCGTCAGCCACGATCAGCTTGTCGCCCGGGCGCGCCCAGGGCAGGAAGTCCGCCCCGGTATCGGCGCCTTCGACCTCATAAAGGCCGTAAGAGATTTTCTTCGAGTAGCAGATCGCCCGGTTGGCCGGGATCGTCCACGGCGTCGTCGTCCAGATGACCACGCTCGCGCCGGCCATGGCGGGCGAGATGCCCGACCCGTCCATCTTCACGCCACGCACCGGGAATTTCACCCAGATCGTGGTCGATACCTTGTCGTGATATTCGACTTCGGCCTCTGCCAGCGCCGTCTTCTCCACCGGCGACCACATCACCGGCGAGGAGCCGCGATAGACCAGGCCCTTGCCGACGAATTTCAGGAACTCCGAAACGATCGCCGCTTCGGCGTCAAACGCCATGGTCGTGTAGGGATCGTCCCACTCACCGGCCACGCCCAGCCGCTTGAACTCGGCGCGCTGCACGTCAATCCACTCGGCCGCATAGTCGCGGCAGGCCTTGCGGAATTCGGCAACCGGCACATCGTCCTTCTTCTTGCCCTTGGCGCGGTAATTCTGCTCCACCTTCCACTCGATGGGCAGGCCATGGCAGTCCCAGCCCGGACGGTAGGGCGCATCAAAACCGGCCATGCGCCGGGTGCGCACGACAAAATCCTTCAGGATCTTGTTCATGCCTGTGCCCAGATGGATATGCCCGTTGGCATAGGGCGGCCCGTCATGCAGCACGAAGCGTTCGCGGCCTTTGGCGGTCTCGCGCATGTCCTGATAGAGGTTTGATCCCTCCCAGCGCTCCAGCCATTTCGGCTCGCTTTGCGGCAAGCCTGCGCGCATCGGGAAATCGGTGGAGGGCAGGAAAAGCGTGTCTTTGTAATCGCGCGCCGTCTGGGCTTCAGGCGCATCGCTCGCATCGTTCATGGCGGCGTATCCGGTTCTCTGGCTGGGTAGTTCAGATCAACAAGGGGCGAAACACTGTCCCGGCTGCCGCGCGGCTCCTGTCAGGAGCGTACCGTGCGGGCCGGGCCGGTAATTCGCGCCGCTGGCGCACTGATCTGGTGAACACAGATGGTCATGAGAGCCGGTCTATCAGGACGCGCCATTCTGGTCCAGAAGCGCACGCGCCTCGGCGCTGTCGGCGGCGATCTGGCGTTTTAGCGCATCTAGCCCGTCAAACCGGCGCTCCTCGCGGATAAAGCCGATCAGCTCTACCTCCAGCGTCTGGCTGTAGAGATCACCGGAATAGTCGAAGAAGAAGACCTCGAGACGCTCTTCCGTCCCGTCCACGGTAGGGCGCTTGCCGATATTGGCGACGCCGCCCACCGGCTCTGCACGGCCCGGCAGCACAGCCTTCACCGCGTATACGCCCGCCTTCGGGCGCAGATATTCTCCAAGCGATATGTTGGCGGTCGGAAAACCGAGCGTGCGCCCGCGCTTGTCGCCATGGGCCACCTCGCCTTCAATCGCCCAAGGGCGGCCCAAGAGCTCTGCCGCTGTCTTCACATCGCCTTCACGCAAGGCATGACGTACAGCGCTGGAGGAAAATTTCGCCCGGTCACTCAGGCGCTCTGCCACAAGGGTCGGTGCGATAGTGACGGCAAGCCGGTACTGCGCGCCGAGGGCCTTGAGGGTTTCGGCATTGCCCGCCCTGCCCTTGCCAAAGCAGAAATCGGCGCCCGTTACCACTCCGTCCAGCGCCAGCTGACCGACCAGCACCTCCCGCACGAACTCTTCAGGCGTCATCGCCGCCAGCGCGGCGTCGAAGCGGATCGTGTCCACGCGCTGCGCACCGGCGGCCAACAGCGCGCGCTCGCGCTGGGCGTCGTTCATCAGGCGGAAGGGCGGTTCATCGGGCCGGAACAGGCGGCGCGGATGCGGGCTGAAAACCGCCGCCACAGGCACCGATCCGATGCTGGCGGCGAGATCACGCGCATGGCCCAGCACCACACGGTGACCGGCGTGCACACCATCAAAATTCCCCAGTGCGGCAACGCCGCTCATTCGGATGACGCCCGGCGCTTGCGGACCATCACTTCGGCCTCAGCCTTCATGCACAGCTCGCCATCCACCTCGCAGGTGCAGTCGAGCATGACCCGGCGCTGCTTGATATCGATGGCGGTGACCGTGGCGCGGGCAATCACCGTGTCGCCGATGCGCACCGGGCGCTCAAAACGCATCGTCATGCCGGCAAACACCGCGCCTGGGCCCGGCAGATGATTGCCCAGCACACACGAAATATAGGACGCGATCAGCGCGCCATGGGCAATGCGGCCACGAAATGGCGTACGCGCCGCATATTCCTCATCGAGGTGAAGCGGGTTGAAATCGCCGGATACCTCGGCGAAACGGCGCACAGCCTCGTCGTCCACCAGCCGCGTTATTGCGGCGGTCTGGCCGACTTCCAACTCATTGATTCCAAAGCCTTGCATCTCTTTCATCCGCATTGGTGCGCGTTTCTGCCGGGTGTTTAACCGAATTTTGACTGCACTTGTCTAGCTTTGCCGCAGCGGGAGGAGAAAAGAGCGGGGAAAAGCCGCCCTCTCCTGCCGGAAACCGGGATGACAAACAAGGTCTGGATGGAGGTGTGGGTATGGCGGTCGAAATGTCGATGCCGATTCTGGTGGTAGATGACTACAAGACGATGATCCGGATTATCCGGAATCTTCTGACGCAAATCGGCTTTGAAAATGTCGATGAAGCCTCGGACGGCACAGAAGCCTTCGAAAAAATGAAAAAGCAGAAATACGGGCTGGTGATCTCCGACTGGAACATGGAGCCCATGACCGGATACGAGCTGTTGCAGCGCGTGCGCGCCGATGACACGACCAAGACGGTCCCGTTCATCATGGTTACGGCGGAATCCAAGACCGAAAACGTAATCGCGGCGAAGAAGGCCGGCGTGAACAACTACATCGTGAAACCGTTCAATGCCGGCACGCTGAAAGCGAAGATGGCTGCCGTGCTGGGCGATTTCTGATCCGCGCCAGCCGCACCTGAATTTTTGCTTTTGATGAAGGAGGGATCAGATGCCCGCCGCTGAAGTTGCCGCGCGTGTGCGCGAGTCACTCGCCAATCTGAAGACCAAGGACCTGAAAGACGGTCAGGTGATGGAGGTGTTGTCGCTCGCGCAGCAGCTCACCGACACCATGCAGCTCTTCTTCGGATCGCTCGACAAGTCGATCCATAGCGAGTTTGTCTATATCGCCGACTATATCGCCCGGACGCGCACCGAGATTTCCAAGCTGCGCCCCAATGATATCAAGGAACAGCGCATTCCCACCGCAGGCGCGGAACTGGAAGCGGTTGTCACTGATACCGAGCGGGCGACCGAGACCATCATGGCCGAGGCCGAGGGGCTGCTGGACACCAAGCCGGATGACCTGGCCGCCTACAAGGCGCAGGTGGATGACGCCATGATGCGCATTATCGAGGCTTGCTCTTTCCAGGATCTCTCCGGTCAGCGCGTCTCCAAAGTGGTTGAATCGCTGCGCCATGTGGAAAAGCGCGTCAGCCGCTTCGCCGCCACCATGGGCGTCCACGATGCCGAGGCTGACGAGGATGAAATCGCCGAGGCCGAGCGCAAGAAAAAGCTGCACCTGAACGGTCCGGCCCTTGGCGGGCCCGAGGTGAAACAGGAGGCCATCGACGAGATGATTGCCTCCGATCTCGATCAGGACGCTATCGACTCGCTGTTCGACTAGGCTCACAGACCGGCCGCAACAAAAAACCCGCCAGAGCGATCTGGCGGGTTTTTTTCTTTCACCGGCGTTTTCGAGGTCACGCCGCCTTCGGCGCGTTCACCACCTGGTTATCCTCGTCCAGCAGCACCACGTTCGGCACGAACTGGCGCGCAGTTTCCGCGTCCATCTGGGCATAGGCCACGACTATGATGCGATCACCCACCTGCGCGAGGCGGGCCGCTGCGCCATTGATCCCGAATGTCTTCGAGCCGCGCGGCGCGGGGATGGCGTACGTGGTGAAACGGGCACCCGTATTGATGTTGAGCACATCCACCTGCTCGTTGGGCAGGATGCCGGATGCGTCCAGCAGATCGGAATCGATCGAGATCGAACCTTCATAGTGAAGATCGGCGCGCGTCACGCTGGCGCGGTGAAGCTTTGCCTTCATCATGGTGAGCTGCATGGGGTGTTCCCTGCTGGCTGATGTTGCGCTGCATATAATGCATCGGCAGGCGCAGGAACAGACCTGCCCGCACCGGAGTTTCGTTTTTCCTGCCGTCAAGCGGCCGCATGTGGTATTCTGAAGACCTGATCCCTGCAGCGGGAGGGCGAGATGCCGGGACAAAGACCGACCTTGCTTGTCGCGACGTCGTTGAGCGTCAGCATACTGCTGGCCATGCCCGCAACCGCCCTCACAGGGCAACAACAGGCCCCGCAGCCGCAAGACACCGCCTCCCAGACAGCACTGCGTGAGCAGGCCCTGACACGCGAGCGTGTCCTTCAGGCCATGGAAGCCCAGCCGCAGAGCAGTTCCGTCCGGCGGATAGACCCCGGCGCCCTGCGCGAGGCTCTTGCCCAGCGTGCGCAAGGCGGGCAGCAGCCGCAGGACAATAGTGTCCAGGCCCAAGAGCCCGAATATGATGCGCAGGGGCGCCCGGTTGCTCCCATAGACTGGAATACAGCCGCGGTGGATATGCGCCGGGACATGGCGCAAATGAACCAGGACACACCCGCCACCTTCGTTCCCACCCAGCCGCCGCCGCGTGTGCCGCCGTTCCGCAATGCGCCGCCATCGGAACTCGCCCGGCCGCGCCTGCCGGTCCTGTTACCGCTGGAGACCGAGCCCACAGCGACGCGCGGCGAGGAAGAAGGCGGCGGCGTGGACGGCATGATGTTCTTCGCCTCGGACTATTTTTACAGCGCCAGCTTTCACCGGCGCGGGATCATGTACCAGATCACCGGCAGCCGGGTGATCCATGCGGTGGAAAACAGCGCCGCCATCGCGGGCCAGTACATGGCCATGACCGATGCACAGGGCCAGCTCGTCACGCGCACCGAATATGGCCAGGAGCTGAGCTTCAACCGCTATGGCGCGGCCTATACCCTGCTGATCGCCTGCTCGAACCCGGATGAAAACGCCGAGTGCCGGGACGAGAACACGATCCGCGCCTTTGCCGGCCGGCTGGTGGTCGCGGGAGGATCGCCTGAAGGCCTGCCGCCGCGCAACAATCCGCGGAGGCCAAGATGAGTGTCACCCGGGACTACACGCTGGCCGCGATTATCGGCGGAGGCGCGTTGATTGCCGCCATTTTCTGGCCATCCGCGCCGGAGGATGCGCCGGAACCGGCCGATCCGCCCGAAGAGACCGGAACGCTGGAGCCGGACGAAGCTGAAATCCCGGAACCGGAGCCCGACCCTGAACCAGAGCCCGAGCCGGACCCTGAGCCTGTGGTGCTGGAAGACTGGCTGGGTGATGAGCCCTTCTATACGCCGGCAGGTGAACTACCCGAGGGCTCGGGCAGCGGCGTGGAGACGGCCACTGTCTACGCCACCAATATGCGTTTTCCGGTCGAGGTGCCCCGCGCCTTTGCCAACACACAGCTCTGGCGGCCGGGCGGCATCCATGCCAGCCCGCCCTGGAACCAATGCGCCGAGGAAAATTACGACTATCCGTGGTTTGACAATTTCTGCGAGACGCGCGGCTGGTCGACGCCGATGTGTCCCGGCGGCACAGGCCATCAGGGACAGGATATCCGCCCGCCGCGTTGCCCGCGCAGCCCTTACGGCGATGAGGACCGTTTCTGGGCGGTGGCGGCTGATCATGGCGTGATCAGCGGTATTTCCAGCCACACCGCCACCCTCTTGGCCGAGGATGGCACGAGCTATCTCTACCTGCATCTCGACCCGGCGCGCCTGGATGTGGAAACCGGCGACACGGTCGCGCGCGGGGAGCGGATCGGCGTGATCTGGAACCATTACGGCGCCACGCCGACGACCTTCCATTTGCATTTCGAGATCCGCCAGAGCGTACTGATCGGCGAGCAGATACGCCTGACCCCGGTGCCGCCCTACACCTCGCTGATCGAATCCTTCGAGCGGCTGGTGCGCGGCGAAGACCCGGACGGGGACTATCCGGAGCCGTACTAGAGGCGGCTTTTGGTTGCGCAGCGCGGATGCGCTGCGCAACCAAAAGCCGGGTTCCCGGGCTTGACCCGGGATCCATGCGTTTCCCCGACACAAGTCGGGGTCCAGAAACCGTAAAAGCTGGACACCGGCGTACGCCGGTGAAACGCGAGATGGCATGGAAACCAACGGTACATTGGAAACAGGGTTCCCGGCTCGGGGGCCGGGAACCCGGCTGCACTGTGCCGGATATACTCTACCCGCCCATGCGCGCTGAAACGCGCCGGGGGAAAAGCCCTACCCCCGCCTCGCCCTGAAAAATCTTTTCAGGAGCGCCGCGCTCTCATCGGCCAACACGCCGCCGGTCACGCCAGGCCGCCAATGGCAGGTGGATTGGTCGAAAAAGCGGGGACCGTGCGCAATCGCCCCGCCCTTGGGGTCTGACGCGCCGTAGACCAGCCGGCCGATGCGCGCATGACTGATCGCGCCGGCACACATGGCGCACGGCTCCAGCGTGACAAACATCTCAAGGCCGGTCAGCCGATAATTGCCAAGCTTTTCACCCGCGAGACGAAGCGCCAGTATCTCCGCATGGGCGCTCGGATCATGGCGTGCGATCGGCATGTTGTGCGCGGCTCCGATCACCTTATCCGTCGCCGGATCAACGATAATCGCACCAATGGGTGCCTCGCCCGCGGCGGCAGCGGCTTGCGCCTGACCCAAGGCTAGCGCCATAAAGCGTATGTCGCGGCTGTCACTCATGGATCAGCCGCTTAAGCCTTCACCGGAGCGCCCGCAAGCCTTGGCCAGACCCCCTGCCCCCAGAAATGCCGATGATGGCGAGCGCATCGCCAAGGTGCTCGCCCATGCGGGCGTTGCCTCGCGCCGCGAGGCCGAGCGCATGATCGAGGAAGGCCGGGTGAGCCTGAACGGCAAGGTGCTGACCACGCCGGCGGTCAAGGTCACGCCCGGCGATGATGTACGCGTGGACGGCAAACCGATTGCAGAGCGCCCGCCCACGCGCCTGTGGCGTCACCACAAGCCCGACGGGCTGGTGACGACCCACGCCGACCCGCAAGGGCGCGAGACGGTGTTTCAATCCCTGCCAAAGGATATGGGCCGGGTGATCTCCATAGGGCGGCTGGACCTCACCTCAGAAGGCCTTTTGCTGCTGACCAATGATGGCGAGCTGGCGCGCGTGCTGGAACTGCCCTCCACGGGCTGGACGCGGCGCTACCGGGTGCGCGCCTATGGCGAGATCACCGAGGAGGCGATCGAGAAGCTCAAAAAGGGCATCAGTGTCGAGGGCGTGAAGTACGGCCCCATCGATGTGGTGGTGGACCGGCGCACCGGCTCGAACACCTGGCTGACCGTGGGCCTGAAAGAGGGCAAGAACCGCGAGGTGAGGAAGGTGCTCTCTGCGGTAGGCCTGACCGTGAACCGCCTCCTGCGCACCGCCTATGGCCCGTTCCAGCTGGGCGCGCTGGAAAAGGGCAAGACCGAAGAAATCCGCCGCTCGGTCCTGCGCGAACAGCTCGGCAAGCTCTATCCGCTGGATGGCGATGGCTATCCGATGAAAGAGGGCGCGCGCGAAGCCGACATGACCGGCAAGGCCGTTGCAAAGCCGGACCGTCCCCGCCCGCCTGCGCCTGCAGGCAAGGGCCCCAAACGCCCCTCGCCCGGTGCGCCGCGCGGTAAATCCGCCCCCGGCAAGCGTCCCGACAACAAGGCCAGAAAGCCCGATGCGCATCATCGCCGGAAGCCATAAGGGCCGCGCGCTTGCCGCGCCCAAGGGCCGCAAGACGCGCCCCACCGCCGACCGCACCCGCGAAAGCATTTTCAACAAGCTGGCCCATGCCAGCTGGTCGGACGGGCTCGCGGGCAAGCGCGTGATCGACCTATTTGCCGGTTCGGGCGCACTAGGCTTTGAAGCGATGAGCCGGGGCGCAGCCTTTTGCCTGTTCGTCGAGACGGACGCGGGCGCCAGAGGCGCAATCCGCGACAATGTGGAGGCGCTCCAGCTCTGGGCGACCACCCGTCTGCACCGGCGCGACGCCACTGCCATGGGGCCAAAACCGGCCAATCTGGGCGCGCCGTTTGATCTGGTCTTCCTCGACCCGCCCTATGGCAAGGGGCTGGGCGAGCTGGCCCTCTCCCGGCTTCTGGATGGCGGCTGGCTGACCGCCGATGCCATCGCCGTGTTGGAAGTCGGTATTGAAGAAATCCCGCAGACACCCGGCTGGGAACGCCTTGATGAAGGCGAATACGGCGCGGCAAGGGTGGTGTATTTGAGGCGGGGGTGATCGCCCCTCCGGCGTCGTTCCTGCGCAAGCGGGAACCCAGAGCTGCTTGACACTGTCATCGCTCTACGATCCCTAGGTCCCGGCTCGGGGGCCGGGACCCCGGTGTATCTGGCGCTTACCTCTCAACCGGGTTCCCGGGCTTGACCCGGGATCCAAACCCCTCACTTCCTCCCGAAGAGCCGCTCGATATCAGAGAGTTTCAGCTCCACGTAAGTCGGCCGGCCATGATTGCACTGGCCGGAATGGGGGGTGGCTTCCATCTCGCGCAGGAGCGCGTTCATCTCCTCGCCATTGAGGCGGCGCCCGGCGCGCACCGAACCATGGCAGGCCATGGTGCCGACCACTTCCTCCAGCTTTTCTTTGAGCGACAACGCCTCGTCATATTCCGCGATCTCGTCAGCGAGATCGCGGATCAGGCCCTGAACGTCGAGGCGTTTGAGAAGCGCGGGCGTTTCGCGCACTGCAATTGCGCCGGGGCCGAACGGCTCGATCACAAGCCCCAGCTCTGCGAGTTCTTCGGTCCGGTCGAGCACGCGCCGCGCCTCGCTCTCGTCCATCTCGACAATCTCCGGCACCAGCAGCGCCTGCCGGGCGACGCCGGTAGTGCTGAGAGCTGCCTTCATCCGCTCATAGACCAGACGCTCATGAGCGGCGTGCTGATCGACGATGACGAGGCCATCCGCCGTCTGCGCGATCACATAGGTGCCGTGCAGCTGGGCGCGAGCAGCCCCTAGCGGAAAATCTTCCAGCTCGCGCGCCGGTTCGGCCTCCACCCTCGCGGCGTAGGCAAGGCCGGAGGGTTCGGCGCGCACTGATCCTGCATCGAAATCGTATGCCGGGCGCTCGGCCAGCGAGGCTTCATAGGCTGGAGAGACCCGCGCGCCATACTCACTGCGCGAAGGCGCCCAGAGCGATCCTGTGGGCGCGCTTTGCGGCTGCAGGCGGCCAAGCGTCTGCGCGGCAACTGTCGTGGACGCGCGGTGTCCCGCCCCCGCAAGCGCATGGCGCAGCGCGCCGACGATCAGCCCGCGCACCAGCCCTGAATCGCGAAAGCGCACCTCGGCCTTGGCCGGGTGCACGTTCACATCCACCTCATCGGTCGGCAGATCGACATAGAGCGCCACTACCGGGTGCCGGTCGCGGGCGAGGAAATCCTGATACGCCCCGCGCACCGCCCCGACGAGCAGCTTGTCGCGCACGGGCCGCCCGTTCACGAACAGGAACTGGTGCTGGTTGGTGCCGCGATTATAGGTGGGAAGGCTCGCCCAGCCGGTCACGCTCACGCCTTCGCGTACCGTATCGATGGCAAGCGCATTCTCGGCAAAATCGCGGTCCAGCAGGGCGGCGAGGCGCACGCGGCGGGCTTCCGCCTGGTCCACCATGCCCGGCGCCTGCAAGGCGAGGCGCGAGCGCCCATCGAGCGTGAGGAAGAAGCCGACATCGGATCTGGCGAGCGCGAGGCGCTTCATCACGTCGCTGATCGCCATGCTCTCGGCGCGCTCGCTCTTGAGAAATTTCAGGCGGGCGGGCGTGGCGTAAAAAAGATCGCGCACCTCGATGCGCGTGCCGGTGCGTCCGAGCGGCGGGGCGGGGCGGGGCTCGCCGGTCTTTCCGCCCTCCACCTCCAGCGTCCAGCAATCGCCAGAGGCGTCCTGCGTGGTGATGGACAGGCGCGCGACAGAGCCGATAGAGGGCAAAGCCTCACCCCGGAAGCCCATTGAGGCGATGTTGAGGAGATCATCCGCGCCATCGGCACCCACCGGCAGTTTGGAGGTGGCGTGGCGCTCCACCGCGAGGGCCAGGCTGCCTCTGTCCATGCCATGGCCATCATCTTCCACGATCAGCCGCGTAAGCCCGCCGCTTTCGGCGCGCACATCAATGCGCGTGGCACCAGCGTCCAAAGCGTTCTCGACCAGCTCTTTGAGGGCCGAGGCGGGGCGCTCGACCACCTCGCCCGCGGCGATGCGATTGACGGTTTCAGGGGTGAGTCGGCGGATAATGGCCATGGGCGGGAAAGTCGGGTTTGCGGAAGAGGCGGTCAAGGGAGGGGGGCAGGTTTCCCAACCCGTTACCCGCCGGGATCCCGGCCACCGAGCCGGGAGCCACGGGAAACAAATCTGCTTGCGATCCTGTTCGTTTTCCCGACGAAAGTCGGGACCCAGAAATTGACTGGGCACCGGCTTGCGCCGGTGAAACGCGCGATATGTGTTCCAGTACATAGGTCCCGGCTCGGAGGCCGGGACCCCGGTGCTGGCTAGGTCACCAGCATCCAAGCACCGCTCGCGAAATAATATGCGCCGATCCCGGTCACCAGCCGCTTGGTCCAGCGGCGGAAAACCTCATCGCTCATCCGGTCGAGCACTTTGGCACCCAGCGTGGTCCCCAGCACTGACAGGGGTATCGCCAGCGCGATCAGCCAGAAGGAACCGCCCTCGCCTGCGGCCAGCGCCGGGGCGATGTAATAGGCGATCTTCACGCCATGGGCGGCGACCTGTGTCGTCGCCTTGGTGGCGACGATTGAACGCCGGTCTGCCTCGACATTTTGGAAGAAGGTGTCGAGGAGCGGCCCTGACACGCCCGCGATGACGTTGAGGCCGGTCACGCTGATACCGCAGGCGACGCCCTGAACGGGCTTCGTGGCATCCAGCGCAAACACCGATTTTGGCACCCAGACGATGAGCGGCACCAGCCCCAGCACGATGAAGAGCCAGGGGCGCGGCAGGATGAAGGTGACGGCCAGAAGGACCAGCGCTACGGCAGCCGAACCCAGCAGATACCAGCCGATGGACTTCCAGAGAATGTAGCGGCGCAGCAGAACCGCCCGCCAGCCATTGGAGACGCTTTGCACCGCGCCATGCATCACCATCGCAGCCGGCACGGGCAACAACGCGGCCAGCACACCCATCAGGATAAGCCCGCCGGCCATGCCGAACACGGCTGACAGGAAGGCGGTCGCGAGAACCGCAAAAAGAATGATGATGGATGTCATGTCACAGATGGAATCAGAGGCAGGAAGTGCCATGATAGTCTGGACAAACGAAATTGGCCCGGACCGGGCACACGCGAAAACCGCGAGGGAGGACACCAGACATGGACTTTGAATACTCGGCCCGCTGCAAGGATTACCTGCAACGCGTACGCGCCTTCATGGACGAGTACGTCTATCCGAACGAGAAGACCTATCATGAGCAGCTGGCCGGGTTCGGCACCAATCGCTGGCAGGTATTGCCCATCATTGAAGAGCTGAAAGCCAAGGCGAAGGCGCAAGGCCTGTGGAATCTCTTCCACCCGGACGACAAGCATGGCGCGGGACTTTCCAACGCCGACTACGCCCCTCTGGCCGAGGAAATGGGCCGGGTGGTCTGGGCCAGCGAAGTATTCAATTGCTCCGCGCCCGATACCGGCAATATGGAAGTGCTCTCGCGCTACGGCACGAAGGAGCATCAGGACAAATGGCTCAAACCCCTGCTGGCCGGTGAAATCCGCTCGGCCTTCCTGATGACGGAACCTGCCGTCGCCTCCTCCGACGCCACCAATATCGAGTGCTCGATTCGGCGCGATGGTGATGAATACGTCATCAATGGCCGCAAATGGTGGAGCTCCGGCGCCGGTGATCCGCGCTGCGCGGTCTATATCGTCATGGGCAAGACCGACCCGGACGCCGAGCTGCACAAGCAGCAATCCATGATCCTGGTGCCGGCCGATGCCAAGGGCGTCAAAGTGCTGCGCCATCTGCCGGTGTTCGGCTATGACGACGCGCCGCACGGACACATGGAAGTCGAGCTGAAAGATGTTCGCGTTCCCGCCAGCAATATCCTGCTGGGCGAGGGACGCGGGTTTGAAATCGCACAAGGCCGGCTCGGCCCGGGCCGTATCCACCACTGCATGCGCACGATCGGCGCGGCAGAACGCGCGCTGGAACTGATGGTGAAGCGGGCCATGAGCCGGGAGGCGTTCGGCAAGCCGGTCATCAAGCACTCGATCTGGGAGCACCGCATTGCGCGCGCCCGTATCGATATCGAGACCTCGCGCCTTCTGACCCTGAAAGCGGCCTGGATGATGGACACGGTCGGCAACAAGGCCGCGCGCGGCGAGATCGCCATGATCAAGGTGGCCGCCCCTGTCATGGCGCTGAAAGTCATCGACGATGCCATTCAGGCCCATGGCGGCGGCGGGGTCAGCGACGATTTCCCGCTCGCCTCCTCCTATGCCGGTATCCGCACGCTGCGCATCGCCGACGGGCCGGATGAGGTGCATGAGCGCACCATCGCCCGGCTTGAAATGAAGCGCTGGCTCAACGAAGCGTAAGGAAACAGGCGATGAACGCTCCTGCAGGGTTTTCCGATGTGCTGGTTGAAGATCACGGCGCAGTCCGCGTGATCCGTTTCAATCGCGCCGCGAAGAAGAACGCCATCACGCGCGCCATGTACACCGCCATGGCGCAAGGGCTGGAGACGGCAGAGACCGACAAGGCCATCCGCGTGGTGGTGATTGCCGGCACCGATGGCATCTTCACCGCCGGCAATGATCTGATGGACTTCATGGAGGCACCGCCCACCATTGGCGGCGGGGATATGCCGCCTGTGGAGCGCTTCATGCGCGCGCTGCTGGGCGCATCCAAGCCCGTCATCGGCTGTGTCGATGGCCTCGCCATCGGCATCGGGGTGACCCTGCTCCTGCATTGTGACCTTGCCTATGCCTCTGACCGTTCGACCTTCAAGACGCCATTCGTGGACCTCGCTTTGGTGCCGGAATTTGGCTCGAGCGCGGTTCTGCCGGGCATTGTGGGCCGGGTGGTGGCCTCCGAGCTATTGCTGCTGGGCGAAACCTGGGATGCACACCGCGCCGAGGCAAAAAACCTCGTCAACGCCGTCTTCCCGGCAGATGATCTCGAAGACCAAGTGATGAAACGCGCCGAAGCGCTGGCAGCCAAGGCGCCCAACGCAGTGAAGACGTCCAAGGCGCTGATGACCAAGGGCGTCGAGGGCGTCTACACGCTCATGGCCGAGGAAGGCGCAGAGTTCGCCGCGCAGCTGGCTTCAGAGGAGTTCAAGGAAGCGGTCACGGCCTTCCTCGAACGCCGTGCACCGGACTTTTCGAAGTTCGGCTAAACCATCAACGCAATCGGCGGCATCCGGAGTTGCTGAGCATGACGAGCCATTAGCGCTGGAGGCAGGGCAATGAAACGTATTCTGACCGGAGCTGCCATTGTGGTGCTGGCGGCCGCTATTGGCGGCGGGGCATTCCTGCTTAACTCGCCGCTGTGGCAAATATACTTGCCAACTGGCACCGGCCTGACAGCGAAACAGACTTGTTCCATGGTCTTTCTTTCCGGCCTCGAACCCGGGCGCGCACGTGCAATGTATACCGATCCGCTTCTGGGCGATTTCGGGCCAATGGTACAGGTCGAGATAGATGCGGACAGCCGGACCGTTACCGCGTCGGTGCTCGGCATACTCGGCCGGCAGACGGCGGCTTATCGCGAGGGCCTCGGCTGCACTCTGGTTCACGGCAATGGCATGTTCGACCCGGCCCTTGGCCTGCCTGCACGGCCTGCCGATACGATGCTGCTGGATACGGCCCACCGCGGCACGCATTTCGACACCTCTGCGCTGGAAGCCGCGATTGACGCGGCCTTTAGCGATGACGGGCGCAATACGCTGGGTGTGGCGGTGTTCCACCAGGGACGGCTGGTGGCGGAGCGCTATGCAGACGGCGTCAATGCCGAAACGCCCCTGCATGGATGGTCCATGACCAAATCGCTGGCGGCTACAATGGCTGGCGTGCTGGTTCAGCGCGGCCTGCTAGACATCCATGCGCAAGGTCTGGTGCCGGCGCTGGCAGAGGCTGGCCGCCCGGAAGTCACCGTCGATCAGCTGCTGCGCATGACCGGGGGACTGGCCGGCTACGAGATCAATGACGGCACCGATCCCAACTCGCAAATGCTGTTCACCCAGTCTGACATGGCCCGCTTTGCAGCGACCCGCGAGCAGATCGCCGCGCCGGGCGAGCGCTGGGACTATCAATCAGGCAATACGGTGCTGGCCGGGTCTGCGCTTGAGACGCTGCTGGGCGATACGCCCGCAGATGAGGTTCAAACGATACGTGACTGGCTGTTTGATCCGCTGGGCATGAATACAGCCATCCTCGAAGCGGACGAGAACGGCACGTTGCAATGGTCCAGCTACATGTATGCCAGCGCCCGCGACTGGGGGCGTCTGGGCCAGCTATATCTCAATGGCGGGCGGGCGCCGGATGGCACGCAGATCATTCCTGAAGACTGGGTCGATTATGTCCGCCAGCCTACGCCGGGCTCGGATAACATTTATGGCTCGGGCTTCTGGATGTATCCAGCCGGCCTGCCCGAAGGGACCTTCATCATGAACGGCTTTCAGGGGCAGGTCACTTTCATCATTCCCGCCGAAGACCTGGTCGTGGTCCGGCTGGGCGCAACCAATTTCCAGAATGACGGGGCGATCAGTTTTGCAAACGACGTCGTTGCGGCCAGACGATGACCGGCACCAGCAAGGGCACGCATGAATATGTGGATGATCCGCGCAATGCGGACATCCTCATCTCGGTCAATGGCGAGCTTTTCCCGCGCGAAAAGGCCGTCGTGTCGGTCTTTGATTCCGGTTTCATACTAGGCGACGGCGTATGGGAAGGCCTTCGTGTCCATCATGGCCGCATCGTGTTTCTGGACCGGCATCTGGAGCGGCTCTACGAGGGCGCCAAGGCCATCGACATGGATATCGGCCTGACGCCGGAGGCGCTGGAAAAGCGGCTCTATGCGACGCTTCAGGCCAATCAGATGCATGACGGGGTGCATATCCGCCTGATGGTGACGCGCGGGCTGAAGCGCACGCCCTATCAGGATCCGCGGGTGAATATCGGCCCGGCCACCATCGTCATCATTCCCGAGTTCAAGAATCCCAAGCCGGAAGCGGCCACGCGCGGCATGAGCCTGTTCACCGTGCATGTGCGCCGGGGCTATCCGGACGTGCAGGACCAGAAGCTCAATTCTCACTCCAAGCTGAACTGCATCACCGCCTGCATACAGGCCGCCAAGGCGGGCGCAGACGAGGCGCTGATGCTGGACCCGCACGGATTTGTGGCCACCTGCAACTCCACCCATTTCTTCATCGTGCGCAAGGGTGAGGTGTGGACCTCCACGGGCGAGTACTGCATCCCCGGCATCACGCGCGGCGTGGTGATCGAGCTGTGCCGGGAGGCGGGCATTCCGGTCTTTGAAAAGCGCTTCTCCCTGACGGATGTCTATGGCGCGCAGGAAGCCTTCGTGACCGGCACCTTTGCCGGCATTGCACCCGTTTCAAGTGTAGACGGCAGAATTTTAACCAAAGGTCGCGGACCTGTGGTGGAACGCCTGCAAAACCTGTATCTTGCGCGGATCGAGCGTGAGAGCACCTAGATGAAAACCGTACGAATCTGCCTGTGGTCAGGGCCGCGCAACATCTCCACGGCGATGATGCGCAGCTTTGAGAACCGGGCCGATTGCGAGGTGTGGGACGAGCCCTTTTACGGATTCTATCTGGACCGCACCGGGCTGAACCATCCCGGCCGCGAGGCGGTGCTGGAGCTGTGGCCGACCGATCCGAAAAAAATCGCGGCGCGCTGTGGCGGCTCGGCGCCTGAAGGCTCGCCACTCTTTTTCCAGAAGCATATGTGCCAGCACATTCTCGACGGGGTGGACCTCACCTGGACGGCGCGTTGCCGGCATGTCTTCCTGATACGCGATCCCGCCGCGGTAGCCGCCAGCTTCAATGCGACCATGGGCAATGTTCGTCCCGAAGACCTGGGCGCGGTGCGCCAGCACGCGCTCTATGAGGTGATAACCGTCAATACCGGCCGGCAATGGCCGGTCATCGAGGGTGCGGACGTGCTGGCCGATCCGCGTGGCATGCTTACCGCGTTATGCGCGGCGCTGGACATTCCCTTCGACGAGGCCATGCTGAACTGGCCTGCGGGCCGCAGGGAAAGCGATGGCCCTTGGGCGCCGCACTGGTATGGCCGGGTGGAGGAATCCACCGGGTTTGAAGCGCCCGCGCCGTCGCGGCACGCACGCCCGGATACGCTTCAAAGCGTGATAGAGGCCTGCCTGCCCGCCTACGAGGCCCTAAGGGAGCGCAAGCTTTCCGCCGCGTGACAGAGCCTGTTTTCCAGCAACGGAGCCGCCCATGACCGACACACCGGACTTCACCATCACCGAGGAGGTCAGCGGCGCCAAGGGCCGCTATGTGGCACGCGCGCCCGGCCTTCCCGACGCGGAGATGACCTATTCCATCCTGAACCCGCAAATGATCATTATCGATCATACCGGCGTGCCCGATGAATGGCGCGGCAAGGGGGTAGGCAAGGCACTGGTGGAGCGCGGCGTGCTGGATGCCCGCGCGCGCGGTGTGCGCATTGTGCCGCTCTGCCCGTTTGCGAAAGCGCAGATAGAGCGCCACCCTGAATGGCAGGACGTGCTGGGCGGCAAGGCAAAGTAACGCGCGCGCCGGTCCCAAACGAAAACGGGCCGGCGGTGGGGGGTGCCGGCCCGTTCCGTCAAGGAGTCGCACCGAAAGGGGGTATCGGTACGGGACATAGTGAAACGCGCCGCCCGTTTACGCTCCGTTACACATCTTGCGCACATGGCCGCACTGGCAGGCGCGGCTGCCGGCGCTATAACCCGTTATCGGCTATAAGGCAGGACGGCAGGCATGGCGTACAAATCCCTTCGCGAATTCATGGCATTGCTGGAGGCCGAAGGCGAGCTGAAGCGCGTCGCCAGGCCGGTATCCACCCATCTGGAGATGACGGAAATCCAGACACGCCTGCTGGCAAAAGGCGGTCCCGCGGTCCTTTTTGAAAACCCGGTTCACGAAGACGGGCGGGCGGCTGAGATGCCCGCGCTGGTCAATCTCTTCGGCACGGTGGAGCGCGTCGCGCGCGCGGTGACCATGGGCGGTGAACCGCGCAAGACGGCCGCCGATCTGCGCGAGGTGGGCGAGCTATTGGCCTTCCTGCGCCAGCCCGAACCGCCGCGCGGCCTGAAAGACGCGCTGGAGCTCTTGCCGCTCGCCAAGACCGTGATGGCGATGCGCCCCGGCACGGTGAAGAAAGCGCCCTGCCAGGAGATCGTGCTGACCGGCGATGATATTGATCTGGACCGCCTTCCCATTCAGGGCTGCTGGCCGGGCGAACCGGCCCCGCTGATCACCTGGCCGCTGGTCGTCACCAAGGGCCCCTCCGCCGACAAGCAGGACGACTTCAACCTCGGCATCTACCGGATGCAGAAGCTGTCGAAAAACCGCACGCTTATGCGCTGGCTCAAACATCGCGGCGGCGCGCAGCACTATCAGCGCTGGAAGGGATCGCGGCCCGATCCCCTGCCCGCGGCTGCCGTGATCGGGGCTGATCCGGGGACCATTCTGGCCGCCGTCACGCCGGTGCCGGACACGCTCTCGGAATACCAGTTTGCCGGCCTCCTGAGGGGCCGCAAGGCCGAGCTGGTTGAGTGCAAGACCGTGCCCTTGAAAGTGCCCGCCGAAGCCGAGATCGTCATTGAGGGCCATGTCCTCTTGGATGAGGACGGGCCGGAAGGGCCCTATGGCGACCACACCGGCTATTACAATTCGGTGGAGCGCTTCCCCGTGTTCGAGATCAGCGCCATCACCATGCGCTCTGATCCGATTTACCTCACCACTTTCACGGGCCGTCCGCCCGACGAGCCGAGCGTGCTCGGCGAAGCGCTCAACGAGGTGTTCATCCCCCTCATCCGCCAGCAATTTCCCGAGATCATCGATTTCTGGCTGCCGCCCGAAGGATGCAGCTATCGCATCGCCGTCATCTCGATGAAGAAGGCCTATCCCGGCCATGCCAAGCGCGTAATGCTGGGCGCGTGGTCATATCTTCGCCAGTTCATGTACACCAAATGGGTGATCGTGGTGGATGACGACATCAATGCGCGCGACTGGAAGGACGTGATGTGGGCCATGTCCACGCGCATGGACCCGGCGCGCGACTGCACCATCATCGAACATACGCCTATCGATTATCTGGACTTCGCCTCGCCCGTCTCCGGGCTCGGCTCCAAGATCGGGCTGGATGCCACCAATAAATGGGAAGGCGAAACGACCCGCGAATGGGGCGAGAAGCTCTTCATGGAGCAGGAGATCATCGACAAGGTAGACGCG
This sequence comes from Glycocaulis albus, assembly GCF_014639075.1. Lineage (GTDB taxonomy): Bacteria > Pseudomonadota > Alphaproteobacteria > Caulobacterales > Maricaulaceae > Glycocaulis > Glycocaulis albus. Next base: position 22,440 of record NZ_BMFS01000004.1, on the reverse strand, counting down.
ATGTGGGGGGAGCTGGGGCTTTAGGGTTCACTCTCCGCCCTTGTCGCCATCAGAGCTGACCGCCACATTGGTCTGGTTGCGGCGGCGGGCAAGGCCCGCCCCGCTGGCAATGGCGATACCGCCGACCAGTACGATGCCGATGATGATCCACTGGGTCTGCACGCCAAGAAGGTGCGCAGCGTATCCCAGCGCGCCGAGCGCGAAGACCGTACCAACAACGAAAATCCAGAATGCCCGCATGATGCCAGCTCCCTTGTTAAGTCAGGAAAGGTAACGGGCAGGCGCGCGGGGTGGTTCCGCATCTGTTTGGACTGTCCCAACCCTCGTCACCCCCGCGTGAGGCGGGGGTCCAGAGATCATAGGGCGAAGGCGGTGCATCCGGCTCTGGGTTCCGGGTGTCGCTAACGCTCCCCCGGAATGACGATGTTGGAGAGGCGCTACCTCACATGAACAGTGTCGCGGGGTTTTCCAGATAGCCTTTCAGCGCCTGGACCAGAAGCGCCGCCTCATAGCCATCGACGATGCGGTGATCGAAGCTGGAGGAGAGATTCATGATCTTGCGCGGCACCACGCGGCCTGCCTCGTCATAGCGCGGCAGGACCTGCATCTTGTTGACGCCGATGATCGCCGTCTCCGGCAGATTGATGACCGGCGTCGTCACAATGCCGCCAATCGCGCCCAGAGACGTGATGGTGATGGTGGAGCCGGAAAGCTCCTCCTTGGTGGCCTTGCCATCGCGGCAGGCATCGGCGAGGCGCTTCACCTCGTCGGCGATCTGCCAGATATCCAGCGCCTCGGCGTGGCGGATGACCGGAACCATCAGCCCGTTGGGGGTGGCGGTGGCGATGCCGCAATGGACGCCATCGAACTTCTTCAGCACCGATTCCTCGGTGTCGAAATGGGCGTTAGCCTGCGGAAATTGCGGCAGAGCGCGCGTCATCGCGGCGACGAGGAAGGGGATGAGGGTCAGCTTGGGCTGGCCGTCCGTGCGGTTGGCATTGAGATGCGCACGCAAATCTTCCAGCGCCGTCAGATCGATCTCGTCGACATAGGTGATGTGCGGAATGGTGCGCTTGGAGGCGGCCATGTTCTGCGCGATTTTCCGGCGCAGGCCGATGACTTTCTCTTCCTTTACGCCCGTGCGGGGGCTGCGTGAAGGACCGGAGGCAGAACCGCCCGCCTTCGAGGCAAGGCGCCCGCCAGCGGCGATAAAATCATCCATGTCGGCATGGGTGATGCGCCCGGCAGGGCCCGTACCCGGCACGGCGGAAAGATCAATATCGGCATCCAGCGCACGCTTGCGCACGGCGGGGCTCGCCAGCGGACGCTCACCGGACGCGCGGGCGGGGGCAGAGGATGCAGCCGTTTTGGGCGCAGCGGGCTTGGCCGGCGGAACCGCTTGCTTGCCGCCGGCGGGGTCTTCGCTCTTTTCCGCGGTGCGGTCCGGTCCTTCGGCCAGCGCCTTGTCCTTTCCGGGACCGGCGGCGGGCTTGTCTTCTTTCACTTCCGGGGCGGGAGCCTCTTCCTCGGTGGGAGGCGAACCATCGATCTCGATAACAAGAATTTCGGTGCCCACCGGGATCACATCGCCGGGACTGCCGACAATCTTCTTCACCACGCCATTGACGGCGCAGGGGATTTCCACCGTCGCCTTGTCGGTCATCACGTCAAGGATGTGCTGGTCCTCACTGACCTTGTCGCCTTCCTTGATGTGCCATTCGACGATCTCGGCCTCGACCACGCCTTCGCCGACATCGGGGAGCTTGTACTTGTATTCGCTCATGGCTACCGAGCCTCCGTGACCGTCTGCAGCGCGCGGATGAAGCGCGCCTGACCGGGGAAATAGGCCCATTCATGGGCGTGCGGGTAAGGGGTATCCCAGCCCGTCAGCCGGAAGACCGGCGCTTCGAGCGCATAGAAGCACTCTTCCTGGATCTGGGCTGCCAGCTCTGCCCCGAAGCCCGATGTGCGCGGCGCCTCATGCGCCACCACGACGCGGCCCGTCTTGTTCACCGAGGCCACGATGGTCTCGATATCATAGGGGGCCAGCGTCTTCAGATCGATGATCTCCGCGTCAATGCCTGCCTTTTCAGCCGCATTCACCGCGACATGGACCAGCGTGCCATAGGTGACGACCGTGCAGGCCTCGCCCTCGCGTACGATTTCGGCCTTGCCGAGTTCCACGCGGTAATGGCCTTCGGGCACCTCGCCCTTGGGGTGCTTGGCCCAGCTGGACAGCGGCGCATCCGGCACGCCATCAAACGGGCCGTTATAGATCCGCTTGGGCTCGAAGAAGATGACCGGGTCATCGCCCTCGCTCGCCGCGATCAGCATGCCCTTGGCGTCATACGGGTTGGACGGCACCGCCACCTTGACGCCCGGTATGTGGGTGAAGAAGGCTTCAGGGCTCATCGAGTGCGTCTGACCGCCCCGGATACCCCCGCCCCAGGGCGAACGCACCACGACCGGCGAGACGAACTGACCGGCAGAGCGATAGCGCAGACGGCTCATCTCCGAGATGATCTGGTCGAAGGCCGGGAAGATGTAGTCGGCAAACTGGATTTCCGCGATGGGTTTGAGACCCTTGGCTGCCATGCCGATGGCCATGGCGGCAATGGCGGCTTCATTGATCGGCGCGTCAAAAACGCGGTCGAGGCCATACTTCTTCTGCAGCCCCTGCGTGGCGCCGAAAACCCCGCCGAAATAGCCGGAATCCTCGCCGAAAATCACCGTTTCCGGGTGCTTGTCGAGCAGCACGTCCATGGCCGAATTGAGGGCCTGCAGCATGTTCATTGCTGGCATCGGTTACACCCCCAAATCCTGACGTTGACGGCGCAGGCGCCAGTCTTCGGTCGCGTAGACATCTTCAAAGATGGTGTGGGTCGGAGAGAGCGGGCCGTCATGAAGCGTGCCGTGGCTTTCAGCCTCCTTGTAGGATTTCACCACAAGGGCGGTCATCTGCTCTTCCAGCTTTTCGTGGCGTTCCTCGTCCCACTCACCAAACCCGATGAGATGGTTCTTCAGCCGCTCGATCGGATCGCCCAGCGGCCAGACTTCGAACTCGTTCTTCGGCCGGTAGCGCGAGGGATCGTCCGAGGTGGAGTGCGCATCGGCGCGGTAGGTGAAAAGCTCGATAAAGGTCGCCCCGCCGCCCTTGCGCGCCCGGTCTGCGGCCCATTTCGTGGCGGCATAGACGGCCAGGAAGTCGTTGCCATCGACGCGGAGCGAGGCGAGGCCATAGCCCAGCCCCTTGGAGGCGAAGGTGGGCGAGTCGCCCTTGGCGATCCCCTCATAGGTGGAGATGGCCCACTGATTGTTGACCACGTTCAGGATGACCGGCGCCCGGTAGGTGGAGGCCAGCGTCATCGCCGCATGGAAGTCGGGTGCTGCCGTTGTGCCGTCCCCGATCCAGCTGGCCGCAATCGTATCCTCGCCCTTGTAGGCGCACGCCATCGCATAGCCGACGGCTTGCGGGAATTGCGTGCCGAGATTGCCCGAGATGGAGAAGAAATTGCCCTCCGCCCAGGTGTAGTGAACGGGCAGCTGGCGGCCTTTGAGATTGTCGCGGCTGTTCGAGATGCAGTGGCACATCATGTCCACGATATTACGGCCGCGCGCGAACAATATCCCCTGCTGGCGATAGGACGGGAAGACCATGTCGGACTTCTCCAGTGCCATGGCGGCCGCGACTGCCACAGCCTCCTCGCCGAGCGACTTCATGTAGAAGCTCATCTTGCCCTGGCGCTGCAGCTTGAGCATGCGCGCGTCATAAATGCGTGTCAGCACCATGTGCGACAGGCCTTCACGCAGCACTTCCGGCGAGAGGCGCGGATCCCACTCGCCCACCGCCTGGTGGTTATGATCCAGCACGCCGATGAGGCCCATAGCCAGATCGGTCATCTTGGCCGGAGCGGTCAGCGGATCAGGGCGTTTGGCCTCGCCCGCCTTTTGCAGGTCGAGATGGGAGAAGTCGGGCGCGTCGCCAGGCCGGAAGGGCGGGGCGGGCACATGGAAGCGTGACTGGCCGTTTGACATGAACTTTGTCCGTACCTTTTCGCCTTGTACCATAAGGGTTTTCGCGCATTTGCATGCGCCGGTGGGCGGGTTAGCGGCACGCGGGCGGTTTGTCTACATGCAGCGCAGGTGCGAAGGGCATGCTGCAAGCGCGAAATATAGAGCTGCCGCCAAGCAATTCCCGCGTTGAACGCTAATTCTCTGATATGAGAATTTTTTGCACTAGTTCGGCCAGTGATACCTGCCAGACATCAGGACGCGTCCCGAAATCCGCTGCGAACCGGCTGGAATCCAGCCTCGAATTCGCCGGGCGGCGGGCAGGCGTTGGATAGTCGGCGGTCGTGATAGGGGTCACTGAAGGCCTGCGCGCCCAGTGCGGCGCGGCATGCTCAAAGATCGCACCGGCAAAGCCGGCCCAGCTCGTCTCTCCCGCTCCGGCCAGATGATATAACCCGCCAGCGCTGCGCCCCTCGGCCATCGCTCTGGCCGCCACCAGGAGGCAGCGCGCCAGCTCAGATGCGGCGGTCGGGCATCCGTGCTGGTCATCCACCACGCGCAACTCATCGCGCTCCGCGCCCAGGCGCAGCATGGTTTTGACGAAGTTCTGGCCGTGCGCCGAATAAACCCATGCGGTGCGCGCAATCAGGCTGCGTCCACCGGCGGCCAGAACGGCGTTTTCGCCTGCCAGCTTGGAGCGGCCATAGGCACTTTGGGGGTTAGGGTGATCGGCTTCGACATAGGCGCCGGACTTCGTGCCATCGAACACATAGTCGGTGGACACATGCACGAACGGCACGCCCCGCCCGGCGCACAAAGCCGCCAGCCGGCCCGGTGTTTCGGCGTTGATGGTATGGGCCAGCGCCTCCTCGCTCTCAGCCCGGTCCACGGCCGTGTAGGCCGCCGCATTGATGACGGCATCTGCGGGCAGATGCTCGCCCAGCGCTGCCGCACAGGCCAGAGGATCAGAAAAGTCTGCCGCCTCGCGGCCCAGTGCCAGCACATCCCAGCCTGCCTGCGGGGCTTGCCGGATGAGTTCGGTAGCAAGCTGACCGGTGCGGCCGAGGATAATCAGGCGGGGCATGGCGGCTAATCACCCTGCCAGACGAAGGGCGAGGTGAAGTCACGCCAGAGCGGGGCGGCGGCGTCCTTCTGCGACAGGATGGCACGGCCCGTCGGCAGGCCCCAGTCTATGGCGAGATCAGGGTCATCAAAGCGCACCGCGCCGTCGCTCGCTCTGTCGTAATGCGCATCGACCTTGTACTGGACGTGGCAGTCATCTTCCAGCGTCATAAAGCCGTGCAGGAAGCCTGCGGGCACAAAGAGCTGCAAACCATTGTCCGCGCTGAGCTCCGCCTTGAAGTGCTGGCCGTAGCTGGGCGAGCCGACGCGGGCGTCCACCGCCACATCCATCACCCGGCCCTGGCTGACTCGCACCAGCTTGGCCTGCGCAAAGGGCGGGGCCTGATAGTGCAGCCCCCTCACCGTCCCGGCTCTCACCGAGCGCGAATGATTGTCCTGCACAAAAGCTGTATTGATGCCGATAGCGGCGAAGGCACGCGCATTCCACGTCTCGGTGAAAAAGCCCCGCTCATCTTCAAACCGGCGTGGGCGCACCAGCTTCACGCCGCCAAGGGCTTCTGCAACCAGTTCGACCATGAGGAAATGCTGCTCCGGCGGCGGTGATGCTCACCCATACAGGGCTGCGCCCGCCATGGGCAAGGCAGACCGGCGGCACGGACACTCGAAAACCGGATCGCGGAAAATTTGGCGATGACTTCTCATCCGGGTTCCCGGGCTTGACCCGGGATCCATCGGATAGCTGGAGGATCACAAAATGGATCCGGGGCCGGGACCCCGGTGGAGAGGTAAGCGCTGAAACGGGCGAAATGGTGGAAGCGGGCTGGCATCCGGGGCATCCGGCTTGATGGGGCCCCGCTCCTTCCTGATGCTCCGCACATCCGTGCGTCGCGCCTCGCATGAGCCCGGACGCCCGTTTGGGCTTGCGAACGGCGTTCCGCCGTCCGAAAAGGGCGACCGCACGGGGTTTTTTAGTTTCGTAACGCATCCGCGTTGTGGTGTTCCGCGAATACCCGCCTGCGCGGGCACAGGCAGTCGCGGGCGGCCTTTGGCCTTGCAGGCCGCAAAGCGGCCTGAAAAGCGCCAACGCGCGCCGGGCACTATTGCCCGAACCGACCGAACGGATGTGAGGGAGGACAGGCAAACTGGTACGGGCGGCCGGAATCGAACCGGCAAGGCCTTGCGGCCGGCGGATTTTGAGTCCGCTGCGTCTACCAATTCCGCCACGCCCGCAGCCTGACTGGTAGTGGGGCTTCTAATAGGCGAGGCAGCCCCATGCGTCGAGAGGGAATGGGCAGGCCCGCCCTGTGCTGGACGCACCGCGCGCACCGTGCCACACAACGCTTCGATCATTTGCGCATCCACCTTTTCGAAGGCCCTTACTGATGGACAACGCCGCCAGCGCCACCGGGATGGTTTCCCGTCTGGAAGCCATCGCAGCCGACGCCCCTGCGGACGGGCTGACCCTGGGTGAACTGACCGAACGCCTCGGCGAGCAGGCTTTTGGCGTCGTGCTGTTCGTGCTCGCCGTGCCGGTATGCATGCCGTTTCTCTACGGCATTCCCCAGATCGTTGCCCTGCCCATGCTGGCCATCTGTGCGCAGCTGGCGTTTGGACGCGAGGCGCTGTGGCTGCCGGCGCGGTTTGCCGTGCGGCGTCTGTCGAAGGCGGATCTGGTGAAGACCGCACAGGGCGCAAAGACATGGTTCGGCTGGATCGAGAGCTTCGCCGCGCCCCGCCTGGCCTTCCTGTCGGGACCGGCCGCACACCGCATAGCCGGCGCGCTGTTCTGCCTGTTCTGCCTGTCCATCCTGGTGCCCCTGCCGCTTACCAACACCACGCCCGGCATCGCGCTGGCGCTCGCCGCGCTGGGCCTTATCAACCGCGATGGGCTGCTGGTACTGGCCGGGGTCATTCTGGGCACGGGCTGGATCATCATCCTCTATGGCGGGCTGATCATTCTGGGGCCGGCCTTTATCGAGCTGATGATCAATGTTCTGCGCCGGGCGCTGGATGAAGGCATGTGGGCCCTCGTCCTGCTGGCCGTTGCGGGCCTTGCCGCCCTGGCCGGAATTGTCATCTGGCGACGCAGGCAGCGGCGCACCAGGCCCTGACCGGCCCTGCGGCAGTTCTGCCTCTCGCCCAGCCCCGCCAAAGCGCATAAGGTAACGCCATGAGCCTGTTTGCGCCCTTGCCCGCTCCGCTTCGTATCGCGCTTGAGCCGCGAAACTGGCCGCTCATCGCGGCAGGTGTTTCGCTTGCCCTGCTCGCGGGCGCGTTCGCCTTCGAGCATATTGGCGGGCTGCTGCCCTGCCCGATGTGCGTGACCCAGCGCTGGGCGCATGCGGCCATTGCCGGGGCGGGCATCACCGTGTTTCTGGCCTTGCGAGCCTTGCCCCTGCCGGACCTGTCGGCACGTCTCGGCGTTGGCCTTGTCGGCGTACTCAGCCTCGTCAGCTTCTGGCAGGCAGGCCACCATGTTCTGGTGGAATATGAAATCCTTGACCTGCCGCCCTCGTGTGCCGGTGTCTCCAGCGGCCCCGTCAGCCTTGCGCAGATGGAGGCCCTGTTCGACAGCGCGCGGACCATTCCGCAATGCAATGAGGTGGCATGGTCGCTGTTCGGTGTATCGATGGCGGGCTGGAATGCCTTGATATCGCTCGCCCTCGCCGCAATTTCATTGCTTGTTCTGATCAATGCCATGAGGAGGCCCGGCTAATGGCCATCCGCCGTCCTGGTCCCGCCCGCAATACCGACGCCATCGCCCGGATGATCCGTATCGATCATGCCGGGGAATATGGGGCGGTGCAGATTTATCGCGGCCAGCGCGCGGTGTTTGGCCGCCTGCCCTCCAAGACGCGTATTGCCCGCCAGCTGGAACACATGGAAGCCGACGAGCAATCCCATCTGGATGCCTTCGACCGCTATATCGCCGAGCGGGGCGTACGGCCCACCGCGCTCAGCCCGGTCTGGCGCATGGCGGGTTTCGGCCTGGGCGTGGCCACCGCGCTGATGGGCGAAAAGGCCGCCCATGCCTGTACCGAGGCGGTGGAAAGCGTGATCGAGGGCCATTACGGCGAGCAGGTCAAAGAGCTCGAAGCCATGGGCGAAACAGAGCTGGCCGCCGACTTTGCCCGCTATCAGGCAGAGGAAGTGGCCCACAAGGACCTGGCCGTGGACGAGGGCGCACACGACGCGCCCGGCTATCCCCTGCTGTCCGCGCTCATCAAGACCGGATGCCGCATCGCCATCAGGGTAACCGAGCGTATCTAGCGCCCGCTATTTCCATTCCGGCAACACTGAGCAGCCATCCGGCACGATTACGCACAAGCGCCGCGCCCCTACATTTGCGGTCAACGTTCAAGGGCTCAACAAGGAGGTCTTGCCATGATCGTGAAACGGGAATTTTCAAGCCTTGGCGGCTTTTCCAATGACTGGCTCGTTGCCCGCCATCATTTCAGCTTTGGCCACTACCACGACCCGTCCCGCATGGGGTGGGGCAATCTGCGGGTATGGAATGATGATGCCATCAAGGCGGACTCCGGCTTCGATCCCCATCCCCATTCGGAGATGGAAATCATTACTTATGTGCGCGACGGCGCCATCACCCACATGGACAGTCTTGGCAATCAGGGCCGCACCGTGGCCGGTGATGTACAGGTGATGAGTGCAGGCTCTGGCATCCGCCACGCCGAATACAATCGCGAAATCGACACTACCCGTATCTTCCAGATATGGATCCTGCCCGATGAGCGCGGCGGGGAACCCTACTGGAATGCGCGCGAATTTCCCAAAGGCGACCGCGCAGGTGAGCTGATTGTGCTGGCCTCCGGCGTGGAAGGCGATGACGATGCCCTGCCCATCCGCGCACAGGCCCGCGTTCTGGGTGCCACGGTGAAGGCAGGCGAGAGTGTCGAGTACAGGCTTGGCGAAGGCCGGCACGCCTATATGGTGCCTGCCAAAGGCAAGGTGGAGGTCAATGGCGTGGCGCTCGATGCCCGCGATGGCGCCGCCATCAAGGACGAGCCGGTCATAACCATCACCGCGTTGGAGGAATCCGAAATCGTGATGGTGGATAGTTTGTAGTTCGCATACCCAAACGTCATCCCCGCGCAGGCGGGAACCCAGAGCCATTGGCGAGGCTTTCGCTCTACAATCTCTGGATCCCCGCCTGCGCGGGGATGACGAAAGGGGATGATCTGAAGAGAGTTATTCTTCGCCCTGTCGGGACCGGACTAGCTCCCCGGCGCGTAGCGCCGCAAGGCCGAATGGCCGCCCGCGACTTTTCGCGGAACACCGCAGCCCGGATGGGCTGCGGAACAAGCGACTGTGTAATACACCATACTTCGCTAACTATTTCCGGGCAGGGTCAGGGTTGGCCAGCTCAAAGGATGCTCCATGCCCCGCGCCACAAATTGCACGCACCGTCTGATGGCTCTCATTGCAGCCTCCAGCTGTCTCATGCTGCCGGGGTGCCTCGCGGCGGCGGCAACTGGCGCGGTGGCCGGCGCCGCAGGCGCCACCATAGGCGCTGCAGGTAGCGTAGCAGGCGGCGCAGTGGACGCCGTAACGACCAGCGATGAGGAAGAAGAGCGCAACCGGCGGCGGCGCGGGCGCGACTAGACCGATTCAGCCTGAACTCCCGGCCAAGCGCAGCGCAGAGCCGGAACTTCATGTAGGAAAAGCGGAGAGAGGCCCCGGATCGCTTCGCGTCCGGGGTTTCAATGCTGCTCCTAATCCACCCCGATCCATTTATGCGTCTGGAGCGACAGGCTCCATTGCGGGTGGGTCAGGCAGTATTCAAACGCGGCCCTGGCGTTTTCCATCTGCTGCGGCCCGTCCATGGGCTGCAGCCGGAAAGCCTTGAACTCCAGCCCCTCGAATAATTCCGGCATGGCATCAGCCTGCGGGTAGACCAGTTTCAGCTCATCGCCGGAGCGCTGCTTCAAGGGCGCGGTGGATTTGGGGCTGACGCAGATCCAGTCCAGCCCGCCTGGCGCTTCGATCGTGCCATTGGTTTCAACCGCGATCTCGAAGCCTTCAGCTTTGAGGGCCGCGATCGCCGCCTCATCAAGCTGCAATAGCGGTTCACCGCCCGTGCAGACCACCAGCGGCCTGCCGCCGCCGGGCCAGAAGCTTCTGACGTGTGCCGCAAGCGCTGCGGCGCTGGCGAACTTGCCGCCGCCCTGCCCGTCGGTTCCGACAAAATCGGTATCACAGAACTGGCAGACGGCCTTCGCGCGATCACGCTCCAGCCCGCTCCACAGATTGCAGCCGGCAAAGCGCAGGAATACGGCGACACGGCCGGCCTGGCCGCCCTCGCCCTGCACTGTCAGGAAAGTTTCCTTCACCGAGTACGTCATGCGCCTGCCCATGCCTTCCAGCCTGCCTCGCGCAGCTCGCACGCCGGGCATGCGCCGCAGCCATAGCCCCAATCGTGGCGGTGCTCGCGGTCGCCCATATAGCAGGTGTGAGAATGCTCCACGATCAGGTCGACAAGCGGTTTTCCTCCGAGACCGTCAGCCAGTTCCCAAGTCTGCGCCTTGGTGAGGAACATGAGAGGGGTGTCGATGGTGACCGGCATGTCGAGCCCCAGCGAGAGGGCGCGCTCCTGTGCCTGAAGCGTGTCCTCCCGGCAGTCTGGGTATCCGGAATAGTCGGTCTGGCACATGCCGCCGACGAGCACGTCGAGGCCGCGCCGCCAGGCATGGGCAGCAGCCATGACGAGGAACACCAGATTGCGCCCCGGCACAAAGCTGGTCGGCAAGCCGCTTTCACCCATCTCGATCACGCGTTCATAAGTGAGTGCGCTTTCAGCAAGCTGGCCATAGCCGGAAATGTCCACCAGCACGTCCCCGCCCAGCTTTTCGGCCCAGGCAGGGCTCAACGCTGCCATCGCTTCGCGCACGCGCACACGCGCTTCGAGTTCCACCCGGTGGCGCTGGCCGTAATCGAAGCCGATGGTTTCCACACGGGTGTAATGCGTCAGCGCATGGGCGAGACAGACAGCCGAATCCTGCCCGCCCGAAAACAGGACGAGGGCGCCTTTCGCGTTTTGTGCAGCCGGTTTGCTTGCCTGAACAGCCATGATCTAACCTCTATGCTACCCGCTATATCCGGGCAGAGCGCACGAACCGCAAGAGAGGCTGCCATGAACATGCAGATGGACGAGGCGCCCGAAGGGCTCATTCTTCTATATTCGACCTGGCCGGACGGAGCGGCAGCCGAAGCCGCCGCGCGGGCGCTGCTGGAGGAGAGGCTGATTGCCTGCGCCAACATCATGCCGGCCGGACGCTCGGTGTTCCGCTGGGAAGGCAAGGTGACGGCCGAGGCGGAAACTGTTGCCCTCTTCAAGACGACAAGGGCGCGCGCAGGTGATGCCCGCACGCGCCTGGTTGATCTTCACCCTTATGACGAGCCCTGCGTGCTCGCCCTGCCCGTTGATACCGCGGCCAGCGCGGCAGGCTTTCTGGCCTGGGTGGCCCGCGAGACGGCCTAGGCGGTCCGGCGCAGATAGGCGATGGCAGACGGGTCTTCGACCAGTGCCTCTTCCAGCGCCTGCAAAAGCGGCTCGGAAGTAACCGGCGCACGCACCAGCACCTCGCCGCCTGCACGCTGGACCGGCGACTGCAGGCCCGGCGCCAGCCGGACAATCGGCGTGAGCGAGGCCGTCGAGGCCAGCATGCGGATATCCTGCACCGCATCTTCCGGCTCGATATTGCCAAGGTTCAGCCCGAGGATAATCGCATCATAGGCCGATGCGCCCAGGCCTTCGGTCATGTCACTGACGCTGGTGGCACAGCTGACCACGCAGTTGAACGACTTGAGGTAACCCAACAGGACGGCGCGCCGGGCCGGATCAGCCTCGCACACCAGCATGCGCAGGCGGCGATTAGCGAAGGCCAGGCGCTCATCGCCCTTGCGGCCCGGACGGCTGGCGGTGCGCACGGGCACCTCAAACCAGAATACCGAACCGGGATCACCCGGCCTGTAGCCCACCTCGCCGCCCATCATCGCGGCGATGCGTTTGGCAAGGTGCAGGGACAACCCCGTTCCACCGCCAGCGCCCGGCTTTGCCGCCTCCTGAGCGAACACATCGAACAGACCGGCGCGATGCGCCTCGGGCACGCCGCGCCCTGTATCGCTGACGGCAATGCGCAAGCAGCTTGTGCCGTCATTGCCCGGTTCAGAGGCGCTGCAGGTGACGCGCACCTCGCCTGCCTCGGTAAAGCGTACAGCGTTGACCACAAATATCTCGGCCATCTGGACCAGACGGTCCTGGTCACCGCGCAGATGCAGCTTCTCGTCGATATTCATCTCGACGGTGAAATCCAGCCCCTTGGCCGCTGCGCGCTGCGTGCCAAAGCGCTCGAGGCGCTCGCGCAGGCGCTCGGCGGGGAAGTCATCAAGCCGCAGCTCGAAACTGCCAGCCTCGATGCGCGATACGTCCAGGATTTCTGATACCAGCTCGGCAAGGGTGTCGCCGGACTCTGCGATGCGCGCCACCATGCGGCGTGCATCACCGGTCAGGGCCACGTCCTGCAGCATCTGTGTCTGGGCCAGAATGGAGTTGAGCGGCGCGCCGAGCTCATGGCTCATATTGGCCAGCATGGCGGCCTTGTGGCGCGCCGCGCACTCGGCCGCGCCAGCAGCAGCTTCATGACGTTCAGCCAGGCGCGCGAGCGCTTCACGCTGTGCCTCGGCTTCGTTGCGCGCCTCCTCGAGGGCAGCGTTAGCCTCCACGGTCTCCACGAGGCTCTTGCGGTAGGTTGCCGCCAGCCGCGTGGTAACCGCAAAGAACAGCAAGGCCATGCCGGCGAGTACAAAACCGGTAACGGTGCCGAAAGAGCTGTACCAGAGCGCAGCCAGCGACAGGCAGGGCACATTATAGGCCAGCACAACACGCGGCTCTGCCGCCGATGTCATGGCGGCCCCCGCCGACATGCCCGAAATCATCACCGCGACTGCCAGAACAGCGCCCATGGACGCACCAGCGGGCAAAAGGAAGCCCGAAGCACCCCACAGTGCGCCTACAAAGCCGGTGCAGATCATGTAGCTGGTCATCTGACCAGGCGTCGGCACAGCGCCGGACTTGCGCGCCCGGTTTATCGAGAGCAGGCGGAGCACCGAGGCGACAACCATCGCGCCGATCCACGCGCCAAGCACAGGCAAAGGCACCGATGTGTAAAGCATCGCGCCAACGCCGACAGCGCCGATGACGTTCATCGGCACAGCCTGCTTGGCACTGCTGGTAATCAGTAGACGCGCTGCCTCGCGAACGCGCTGCGCAGTCTCTTGCTCGCGCGCAATTGCGCGCGTCTCGGCAAACCCCATATCACACCCTCCAGCCGCTTTTTTCTGCGGTTCTGGAGCGACTATGCGCCAAAGGCCGTTAAAACGGGGTGTGCGGCCTGTTAACCTCGCAGCGAGACTTCCTTCCGGAGCATTACCCTATGCGCAAGATCATACCGCTGACCCTGATGGCCTTACTGGCCCTCACCGCCTGCTCGCCTGCCGGAGACAGCGCAAGCGAGCAACCGGTCGCAGATGTTGAAGGCGATCTGCTTGTCGATCCCGCTGCCGAAGCGGAGCTTCTCAACTGGCGCGACCTGTTGCCCGAGGGCGAGCTGGAAATGCTGCTCGCGCTGGAAGAAGGCACCGCGCCGCCCACGCTCATGAGCCAGTTCCAGACCCGCCGCGACGAACAAATGGGCACGTTCAATGTCGTTGAGGAGCTCGACGGGCTGGTCGTGCGCATGCCTGGCTACATCCTGCCGCTGGACTATGCCGAACGCGGACAGGCACGCGAATTTCTGTTCCTGCCGTATCACGGCGCCTGCATTCACTACCCGCCGCCGCCGCCAAACCAGATCGTTTATCTGCGCTCGGCAGAGCCGGTCAGCTTCAGCCAGCTCTGGGAGCCGGTATGGGTGGAGGGACGCATGGAGATCCAGCGCGTTGAAACGGATCTGGCCGACGCGGCCTATGCGATGGCGGTACGCTCCGTGCGTCCCTATGACGGCTAGGGGCTGTCCTAGTAACTGACTCTCAGCCCGGCCATGACCATGCGCGGCGCACCCGCGAAAGCGGCTGGCTGTTCGTAGACCGTATCAAATGCGTTCGTCACGGTGACGTAGGCGCTGAGCTGTTCACTGAACCGCCACTGGCCTGAGATATTGACCAGCTCATAGCCAGCCACCGGCGCATTTCCGCTGACAAAGAAGCCATCATCGTCATAGGTGACATCGCGGCGCGCACCCGTGTTGTGATAGCGCGCGCTGAGCGATAGCGCCTCCACCGGCTGCCAGACCAGGCCTGCCGACCAGGCATGCCGCGGACGGCGCAGGAGCGGCGCATCCGTCACGGCGTTGGTGGCCTCGACATAGGCATAGCCGGCATCCAGCTGAAGTGTTGACGAGATATCCAGACGTCCGGCCAGCTCGACGCCGGAAATCCGGGCCCGGCCAACATTCTCGTTAGTGCCCGTGAAGGTGGTGAAATCGAATACGTTCTCGATCAGGTTCTCGATATCGGTATCGAAATAGCTCAGCGAAACGCTGGCACTGCGTCCATCCTCCAGTTCAAAGCTGGCACGGGCGCCAACCTCCCAGGTTTTGGCTTCCTCGGGCTCGAGGCCAGGGTTTGGCGTGGTGAAGGCAGAGCTGGCGAAGCGCTCTGACAGGGTTGGCGCCTTGAAGGCGGTCGCGTAGCGCGCGACGAGCTGAAACGGCGTCTGCGGTATGCTCCACACCGCCCCAAGCGCCCAGTTCGTCTGCGTCCCGAAGCCATCAAAATCGTCGACGCGCAAGGACGCGGAGAGGTCGAGCGCATCCGCGGCGAGGAGCTGAAGGTTCAGATACGCTCCTGTGTTATTCTCTGCGCGCGAGAGTGGGTTATTGAACGCCGTGTCGGTGACAATGGAGTCGCGTTCGGCATGGAGGCCGAAGGCTATAACCGGCTGTAATGTGTCAAACCCTTGCGGCTGCCAGGTATTGAGCCATTCGGCAAAGCTGCGTCGCGCCGCATTGACATCGGTAACCGCCCCGCCATCGCGGCTTTCGCGGTCATTGCGCACGTCGCCCAGGCGCAGCGTGCTTTTCAGGCGTTCGTCCGCGCTTTCCCAGCCAAGACCGGCACGCCACAGCGTCTGGTCGTTGCGGGAAATTTCAAGACCGCGATCATCAGCGCGCTGTGAGAAGCCCGGCCCGCCGGAAAAGGTATCAAAATCGCTAGCCGACTCCCGATGACGCGCCAGGCCCGACAGGGTGAAACCGTTGCCGAGGGCGTAGCTCACCGTGGCAGTTACCGTGGTGATTTCCCCGCCATCACGCTCATTTCCGGACAGCGCCATGCGGGCGGGCGTCGCGTTAAAGCCATCGCTCTGATAGCGCTCCGCGCTGAACCCGTATTCGAGTGCTCCTGTTGTGCCTGATGCCCCCGCCAGCAGACGGATAGAGTTGAAAGAGCCCGCAGACAGGTCGACATACGGTGCAAACTCGCTGTCTCCCCCCCTGCGCGGGATGAGGTTGATGACCCCGCCAATGGCATCCGACCCGTAGAGCGAGGAGAGCGGCCCGCGCGCGATCTCCACGCGGTCCAGATCGCCCAGCGCGTCCTGCCCGGCATCGAACTGGCCTGCGGGGGTGGAGGCGTCGTTCACCCGGATACCATCAAAAAGCACTAGCGTGTGTTTGGCATTCGTGCCCCGCGTGAAGACCGAGGTGGTCGCGCCGATGCCGCCGGACTGCACGGCCGAAATGCCGGGATAGCGCGACAACGCGCTGACAAGGTCGGTCAATCCTTCGACCTCGATGGTCTCGCGGGAAAGCGTGTCGATGCGAACCGGCAGGCGCTCCGCCGCGACGGGCGCGCGCGTGCCGGTAACAGTCACGAGGTCTGAAATCTCGGCTGTCTCGCCGGCAAGCGCAGCACCAAGCGCAATAATACTGACTGAAAACATGAGCGTTTCTCCTTATTGGAATCAGGCCGGTGCATAGCCGCCGTCAGCGGCGGCCTGCACGGCAAACACATCGGCAAGAATGATCGGATTGAGGGCGGTTGCCGGCGGGCCATCGGCCACGACCCGGCCCTGATCGAGAACGATGACACGCGCTGCATGACGGCGCGCCATGGCCAGATCGTGCAGGGCAAGGACGATAGCCGTTCCTCTGCCGGCCTCGGCCTGCAGCAATGCCATCACGTCGAGCTGGTGGCGCGGATCGAGGGCATTGAGCGGCTCGTCCAGCAGGAGGAGCGGCGCGCCGGACGCCAGCGTTCGGGCGAGGTGAATGCGTGCCTTCTCGCCGCCCGACAGCGTGTCGACAGGCCGGTGAGCGAAGGTGGAAGCTCCGCATCGGGTGATCGCTTCATTGACGCGTTCGCGCGCGGCTTGCGGCAGGCGTTCATAGGGCCGCCCCTCATGGGCGAACCGCCCCAACGCGACGATATCCACGCCGCGCATTGCCCAGGCAGCGCTGCGCTCCTGCGCGAGCCAGGCCATATGCCGGGCACGCTCGCGCGCGGACATCGCAGACACATCCTGCCCGCCAAGATGCACGTCACCCTCACGGGCGGGCAGGATACCGGCGGCAAGTTTGAGGAGGGTCGACTTCCCCGCGCCATTGGGTCCCACAAGGCAGACGAACTCGCCGGGCTGAACCGCAATATTGATATCATGCAGGACGGTATGGTCCGCATGGCCCGCGCTGGCGGCGATGATGTCGAGGCGCGCGCTCATTGGCCCATCCCCCGCGCCCGCGCCGCAATCCAGACGAAGGCGGGCGCACCTATCAGTGCCGCTGTCACACCGAGTTTCATCTCCATTGCGAAGGGCAGCACACGCACCGCCGTATCAGCCAGAACCAGGACCGTTCCGGCCAGAAGGGCCGAAGGCAGCAGGAGATCGCCGGGGTCATGGCGCACGAAGGGCCGCACCACGTGCGGCGCGACAATGCCGACAAATCCGATAATGCCGGCAACTGCCACGCTGGCTCCGGTCAGAAGCGCGCTGCCGATGATGACCAGCAACCGGGTACGCGAAACATCTGCCCCGAGCCCTAGCGCGGCCTCCTCACCGAGGCTGAGCGCCCGCAATCCCGGCGCTGCCAGGAGCACCAGCACCAGACCGGCCAGCCAGAATGGCGCGGCAAAGCCGATATCGGCCCAGGACCGGTTGGAAACCGAACCCAGAAGCCAGTTGACGAGGTCGGAGAGCGAGAACGGGTTGGGCGCAAGGTTCATCAGGAGCGCCATCAGCGCGCCTGCGAGGCTGGACAGGCCTACACCGACAAGGATCAGCCGCGTGGTGGAAACCGAGCTGGCACCCAGCGTGTAGAGCAAAACGGTTGTGCCCAGCGCCATCGCGATCGCAAGACCCGGCATGGCCCAGATGCTGAATGCCGCCAGATTGAAATAGACCGCGATCACGGCGCCCAGCGCGGAGGCCCCGGAGACGCCCAGCACGCCGGGATCGGCCAGCGGGTTGCGCAAGAGCCCTTGAAGGGCCGCCCCGGCAAGGCCGAGCGCCGCGCCGACACCAAAGGCTGCGAGAATGCGCGGGAGGCGGATTTCCAGAACCAGTATCCGGGCCAGTTCGCCGTCTGCGCCAGGCTGCCAGAGCGACACCAGATCGGCCCAGCCATTGGCCGGAGCCAGTGCAGCCAGCAGCGAAAGGGCGGCGCACGCCGCCATCGCAAGATTGGGCTTGAGGGCCGTCATGGCTGGTTTCCCGTAATGTTGAAGGACTGCTGGTGCACGAAGCCGCCGAGACGTGCGGCTTCCTGGCCGGCAAGCCATGTGGTGCAGGCGATCACGCCGGTATCGAGAGTGAAGGCCGGACGGCTGCTCAGGGCGCGGCGCATGACCGGGTGACGGCTGGCGCTCCAGCGGTCCACCCGGTCCGTCGCACTGTTTGAAAAGCCGGTGACGAAGATATCGGGCCTGCGGAGGGCAACGGCTTCCAGTGGCAGGCTGGACCAGCCGGAAAGCCCGCCGGCGGTGTTACGCAGGCCTGCTGCCCGCAAGAGCGCATCGACAAAGGTGCCCTGCCCGGCCGTTACGCCGCCGGGCGTCACGTAGAGCGCATCCACGCCCGCCAGAGGCGTTACGCGGTCCAATGCCCGGTCCATCTCTGCCAGCAGCGTTTCTGCCCGGTCCTCGCGGGCGAAGGCGGCAGCGGCGGCGCGGGTCTCGCGGCGTATGTCGTCAAAGTCGGAGATGTACCCGATCTGGTGGACCGGGATACCGAGCCGCTCGAACAGGGCCAGAATACGCGTGTCCCCACCCCAGCTGCGCACAACGAGATCGGGCCGGTGCGCGAGTATCTCCCCGGCAAGCGGACGCGCCTGCGGGAGGTCTTCTGCCAGTGCGGCATGGGACGAGTAATCTGCGTCTGCATCCGGTGAAAGCGCAGCGATCTGGCTGCGGTCAGCCAGCCCCAGGACATACTGGTCGGCGCAATAGTCCAGCGACACGATGCGCTGCGGCTGGGCCTGAGCCGCACTTGTGAGCAGCAGACCGACGATCGCAATCAGCAATATACGCACGCGCATGGCCAACGCCCCGCCTCGCCTGCGGGACGGCAAGCCGGCCCGCTACAAACGTTTCGGGCTTACGGTTGCTGCGCCACACGCCTCGCGAAGACACGCGAAACGCAAAGCGCAGGCCGTATGGCCCGGATGTTTGCCGCCATGACGGAGTAAATCCGTGTGCCGAAGGACTGGACCCGGTCCTGCACAAGCGACTGCGGTGGCAGGTCTCCTGACTTGCGGGTCAACGCCTTGTTCGATGCCGCCTTCCCGGGATCGCTCCCAGTGGCTTCTGGCATCAAGGCTCGCCGCCTACAGTTGCGGGCACAGTCCCGGACTTGGGGAAAAACCCCTGACCGGTGTTCCCTCTTAGCTCCCTCGCGGGAGCACCACCGGCAACAGGGTTAGCCGCAATGTTGCTGATGCGTCAAGCGCACTCACATCTCCTGGAAGGAGATGATGGCCGGGCCGAGAATGACGACGAACAGGACCGGAAGGAAGAACACGATCATCGGTACGGTCAGCTTGGCAGGCAGGGCGGCGGCCTTTTTCTCGGCTGACGCCATGCGCATATCGCGGTTTTCCTTGGCCATCACACGTAGCGCCTGACCCAGCGGCGTGCCGTAGCGTTCGGCCTGCACCAGCGCCGTTGCCACGCCCTTCACACCAGGATGGTTGGTGCGCATTGCGAGGTTTTCGTACGCCTGACGCCGGTCCTGCAGGTAAGCAAGCTCGGCTGTTGTCAGCGACAATTCCTCGGCCAGTTCGATGGAGCTGGTGCCCACTTCTGCGGCCACCTTCTGGAACGCAGCCTCGATGGACATGCCCGCTTCCACACAGATGAGCAGAAGGTCGAGGGCATCCGGGAACGCCCGCATGATGGAGTCACGCCGCTTCTGGGCAGCATTGGAGAGGTAGATGCCCGGCGCATAATAGCCCAGCAGGGTCATACCCATGACGATGGCGAGGCGCTGGATGGTCGGCAGGCCGAAATCGTTGAGCAGGAACAGATAGGCCAGCGACAGGCCAAAGAGCGCAATCGGCGCGATCAGGCGGGCAAAGTAGAAGACAAAGACCGGCCCCTGCCCGCGCATGCCCGCCTGTATCAGCTTGCTCTTCAGATTGGGGTCTTCCAGCAGGGTCTGAAGGTTGAGGCTCTCCACGACTTTGCGGAACAAGGAGCGCGTGTCCTTGCCGCGCAAGGTTCCGCCACGCGCCTCAAGCTCCAGCGCTTCGCGTGATTTGCGGCGCAGCTCCTCGCGCCGGTTGGCCACCGACTTTATCCGCTTGTCCAGCTTGTTGCCGCCCATGGCCGGACCGGACACGGTAATGACCGTGGCAAACACCAGAAAGAAGGCGAGCAGGCCGAACAGATTGGCCGGGGTCGTGATCCACTGGGCGAACTGGGTGACCATCGCGTAGAGGCCCTAGTGCTTGAAGTTGATCATGCCGCGCATGACAAGGATGCCGATGCCCATCCACATCAACCCGCCGAGCAGCATGAGCTGCCCCAGCGGATGGGTGAACATGAGGCCCATATAGTCCGGGGCAACAACCATCACGATGCACAGCACAAGCGGGGGCAACGCGCCGATGATCATGGCCGAGGCCTTGGCTTCGGAGGACAGGGCCTGGATCTTCTCGCCCATCAGCTTGCGGGCGCGCAGCACGGCTGAAAGATTGCCGAGCGCCTCGGCCAGGTTGCCGCCGGTTTTTGCCTGAATGACCAGCACAATGGCGAAGAAGTTCAGTTCAGAAACCGGCATGCGCTGGGTCATGCGCCGCATGCCTTCATCGAGATCAACGCCTACGGCGATGTTTTCATTGAGCTTGGCAAACTCGGTGCGGACCGGCTCCGGGCTTTCACGCGCGATGATCTTCAGGCACTCGTTCAGCGGCAGGCCCGACTTCACGCCGCGTACGACAATGTCGATAGCGTCGGCAAAATTGTTCACGAACTGCTTCTGACGGCGAGCCACCAGAAAGCCGACGACCCAGCGCGGCAACCCCAGCCCGGCAACAAACCCCGCCGACAGGGTGATAAGCACATTCATGCCGGCCGCAAACACGGCGAAGGCCGCCACAACGCCAATAACGGCCGACGCGATCCAGAAATGCTGCGGGGTCCAGCTTACGCCTGCCTGCTCCAGCTTCGCGCGCAATGTGAAGGCGCGCTTGCGGGCCGCCTTCTGGCGCTCTTCCAGCTCCTTGAGTGTTTCCTGGACCTGACGTTTTTTCTGTGCGGTCTGGTCCAGAGCGCTGGTCTGACGCTTGCCGGCGTGCAGAGGTGCGCCAACGGCGACCTGCACACGCTGGGCCTGGCGCTTGTTGCCACCACCGGTGAACGCAAGGCCTACACCCGCCACGGCCACGAAGGCGGCAATTGCAGCAATGATGAAGGACAGGTCACCCATGGCGCATCAGGCCTCCGAAGCGTCGAGAGCGGCGGCCAGTTCGCGTTCGAGACCAAAGTAGCGGGCACGGTCCCAGAATTTCGGCCGGGCAATGCCGGTCGATACGTGCCGGCCGGTGATATTGCCGTGCTCGTCCTCTCCAGTGATCTCGTAGACAAAGAGATCCTGCGTGACGATGACATCGCCTTCCATGCCCAGCACTTCGGTGATGTGAGTGATCTTGCGGGTGCCGTCGCGCAGACGGGCAGCCTGCACCACAACGTCAATCGAGCCGGAAATCATTTCGCGGATGGTCTTTGTGGGCAGGTTGTACCCCCCCATCGTGATCATGGACTCGATCCGCGACAGCCCCTCGCGCGGGGAGTTCGCGTGCAGCGTGCCCATGGAGCCGTCATGGCCGGTGTTCATCGCCTGCAGCAAGTCGAAGGCTTCAGGGCCGCGCACCTCGCCCACGATGATGCGTTCAGGGCGCATGCGAAGGCAGTTCTTGACCAGATCACGCATGGTGACCTGGCCTGTGCCTTCCAGATTGGGCGGGCGGGTTTCCAGACGCACTACGTGCGGCTGCTGGAGCTGCAGCTCGGCGGCGTCCTCGCAGGTGATGACGCGCTCATCTTCGCCGATAAAACCGGTCAGGCAGTTCAGCAGCGTTGTCTTGCCCGAGCCCGTACCCCCGGAAATGAGCACGTTGCAGCGGGACGCGCCGATAATCTGCAACACCTTGGCGCCTTCCGGCGTGATCGATCCGAAATCGACCAGGTGCTGCATGGTCAGCTTGTCTTTCTTGAACTTCCGGATCGTCAGCGTCGGGCCGTCGAGCGCCAGAGGCGGCGCGATGACGTTGACGCGCGAACCATCGGCAAGGCGCGCATCGCAGATCGGCGAGCTTTCATCCACGCGGCGGCCCACCTGGGACACGATGCGCTGGCAGATATTCATCAGCTGGCCGTTATCGCGAAAGCGGATATTGGTCTTCTGGACGCGGCCATTGACCTCAATGAACACATCGCCCGCACCATTGACCATGATGTCGGCGATATCGTCTCGCGCCAGAAGCGGCTCCAGCGGGCCATAGCCGAGCACGTCGTTGCAGATATCCTGCAGGAGGCTTTCCTGCTCGGCGATCGACATCGCGACGTTCTTGATCGAGATGATCTCGGTCACGATGTCGCGGATTTCCTCCGCTGCCGTGGCGTTATCGAGCCGGGCCAGCTGGCTCAGATCGATGGTGTCGATCAGCGCGTTGAAGATTGTTGTCTTGATCGCATAGTACTCGGCCGAGCGCTCCTGCCCGACCTGTACTGACGGACGCGGCGCGGGCTTTGCTGCGGGCTTGGGCGCCGCGCTTGCCCGTGGCTGGGGCGCGGGCGCAGCCGGACGCGGGCGCGGCTGAACAGGCGCCGCCGGCC
>NZ_BMFS01000003.1 GCF_014639075.1 Glycocaulis albus | reverse complement strand
AACTTCCTGGCCGCCATCGCACTCGCATCAGCAAGACTCTGGGTCAGAGCTTATGAGTCCACGCCCTAATCCGGTTCCACATGAATATCTGGATGACGCCGTCCCATTCGGCGGCAAAGGCCTGTGCGCCCTCATCACCCACATCATCGCGATACGGAATGGCAGCTGACGGCGCGGTCATCGCCAGTGCGAGCGTGCTGGCAGAGGCCGCGGCATAAAGGCTCGTCTTGATCCCTTTGATCATCGGAACTTCCCCTTGATTGTTGTCATGCAGGTCCGAAAAGCAGCTTAGACATCGGACTGCCTTGGCGTAAGGTTAGGCCGAAAAACCCCGCTAACAAACATTTTCATAATGACCCTCCGCCACTTGCTTGCTGCCTGTGTCCTTTCCACGACAACCCTTCCCGGCTGCGCACAGACGCCGCCTGATGAGCCCACCGCCTTCCTTGACCGGGAATCGCGGCCGCCGCCCAACCGGATTTTACCTGCGCAGATGGTCCGCATTTCCGGCATGGTTTCTCCGCTCGCGGCAGACCAGATCACCGGCGCATGGCGAACCGGGACATGCGGACTGGTTCTTTCCGGCGATGCGCTGGAAGGCGAAGCCATCGCATCAGGTGATTGTCCGCACGGGCTTGAAAACGCTGCGCGCTGGGTGATTGAACCCGAACACCGCGCAAGGCTGGCGCTCCTCGACGCGGCAGGTAATGAGCTGTGGGCCGGCGTTTACACCCGCGCTGACCGGCTTGCCGGGACAGCGGCGCACAGCGGGCCGCTGGAATTCACCCGCTAGTGCCGCTTCGCACGCCTCGACACTCGCCGCTTCACCCTTTAATCCCGTCGCCAGACACGACAAGGGGCGGGCTGGCTTCAGCCCTGCCGCAAGGAGGACACAAGCCATGAGCGCCGATATCCGTATCATCCCGCATGTCATCAAGGGCCGGCACGAAACCGGCAATTCAGACCGCTTCGGCGATGTGTTCGATCCGAGCGCCGGCGAAGTGCAGGCGCGCGTGCCACTCGCCACCAGGGCCGAGCTCGCCCACGCGGTGGAGATCGCCAAGGAAGCCCAGCTCTCCTGGGCTGCCACCAATCCGCAGCGCCGTGCCCGCGTTCTCTTCCGCTTCAAGGCCCTGGTGGAAGAGAATATGGAAGAGCTCGCCCGCCTGCTGGCATCAGAGCACGGCAAGGTCGTGGCCGATGCCAAGGGCGATATCCAGCGCGGGCTGGAGGTTATCGAGTTTGCTTGCGGTGTGCCCCACCTCCTGAAAGGCGAATATACCGAAGGCGCAGGCCCCGGCATTGATGTCTATTCCATGCGCCAGCCTCTGGGCGTGGTTGCCGGCATTACCCCGTTCAATTTTCCGGCCATGATCCCGATGTGGATGTTTGGCGTCGCCATTGCCTGCGGCAATGCCTTCATCCTCAAACCCTCCGAGCGCGATCCGTCCGTGCCGGTGCGCCTGGCCGAGCTGATGCGCGAGGCGGGCCTGCCCGACGGCGTGCTGAACGTCGTCCATGGCGACAAGGAAGTGGTCGATGCGATCCTTGAGCACCCGGACGTCAAGGCCGTCAGCTTTGTCGGTTCCTCCGACATCGCCCAGTATGTCTATGTGAAGGGCGCAGAGAACGGCAAGCGCGTTCAGGCCATGGGCGGCGCGAAGAACCACGGCATCGTCATGCCCGACGCCGACATGGATCAGGTGGTCAAGGATCTGGTGGGTTCCGCCTTCGGCTCGGCGGGCGAGCGCTGCATGGCCTTGCCGGTGGCGGTGCCGGTCGGTGAAGACACGGCCAACAGGCTGATCGAGGCGCTGATCCCGGAAATCGAGAAGCTGAGCCCCGGCCACTCCCTCGATCCGGATGCCATTTACGGTCCCGTAGTCACCGCCGCTCACAAGGCGCGCATCGAGAGCTATATCGAAATGGGCGTGAAAGAGGGCGCCGAGCTTCTCATCGATGGCCGCGGCTTCGAGCTGCAGGGCCATGAGAAGGGCTTCTTCGTCGGCCCGTCACTCTTTGACCGCGTGCGCCCGGACATGCGCTCCTATCGGGAAGAAATCTTCGGCCCGGTATTGCAGATCGTGCGGGCGAAAGACCTGGAAGAAGCCGCGCGCCTGCCCAGCGAACACCAGTACGGCAATGGCGTTGCGATATTCACGCGCAATGGCCTGGCCGCGCGCGAGTTTGCCGCGAAGGTGAATGTCGGCATGGTCGGCATCAATGTGCCGATCCCGGTGCCGGTCGCCTACCATACCTTTGGTGGCTGGAAGCGCTCGGCCTTTGGCGATGCCAACCAGCATGGCATGGAAGGGGTGCGCTTCTTCACCAAGATCAAGACCGTCACCCAGCGCTGGCCCACCGGCGAGGTCACCGACCAGTCCTTCATCATCCCGACCATGGGGTAGGGTGAACGCGTCAAATCCGTGCTATCACTGCGCGCATGGACACAGCGCTCGCCATACCCACGCTGGACGATGCCCGCGCCCGCCTGATGGCGGGGCGGGACGGCTTGCGTACGCTTGGTGTTACGGCGATTACCCTCTTCGGTTCGATAGCTAGCGGCAAGGCCCACGCCGCCAGCGACGTGGATGTGGTCATTGAGACAGCGGATGAGAGCTTTGGCTATGACGCGCTCATTGCGGTGGCCGAGCGTCTGGAAGACATCTTCCTGCGCGATGTGGACGTGATCCATGCCCGCTCCCTGTCACCGGAGCTCAAGCGGGAAGTGGCGATGACAGGTGTGAGGGTGGCGCTGTGAGGGCCCAGATACGCAAACGCCTGTCAGACGCGCTAAACGAAGCACGTTTCGCGCATGAACTCGTCACTGGCCGCGACGCTGACGCAATTGCTAGCGACCCTGTCGCCCGCCGCGCACTTGAACGCGCCTGTGAGATTGTCGGTGAAGCCCTTCGCGCAGCCATTGAAAGCGAGCCGGGTATAGTGGCGGACTATCCGGACATCCCGTGGAAGAAGGCCATTGGGCTACGCACCCGTCTCGCCCATGCCTATGACAGGGTCGATATCGCTTTCCTCACCGATGCCGCCAGAAACGCATTCCCGGACCTGATCGCGAAACTGGAGAAGGCGCTGGCCTAGGAACGCTGGCACAATCGCACACAAAAAACCCCGCCGGGTCGCTCCGGCGGGGTTTTCATTTTCAGATGGTTGGCCTGGAAGAGCCTACTCCTCACCATCCATCAGGTTCTGCATCAGGAAAGTGTATTCCAGCGCGAGGCGATTGGCCGTTTCGCGCAGGTTCGCTGCCGCCGAGTGGCCGCCTTCCATGTTCTCGTAATAGAGCATGTCGAGGCCGAGCGCGTCGGTGAGATAGGCCATCTTGCGGGCATGGGCGGGATGTACCCGGTCATCCTTGGTCGAGGTCAGCAGGAAGAGCGGCGGATAGTCCCGGTCCGGGTTCACATTGTGAAGCGGCGAGATCGAACGCAGGAAGGCGCGCTCCTCCGGGTTCTCGTCCGGGAAGCCGTACTCGGCTTGCCAGCTGGCGCCTGCCAGCATGGTATGGAAGCGCATCATGTCCAGCAGCGGAACCTGGCTGATCACCGCGCCGAACAGGTCCGGGCGCTGGGTGTACATCACACCGGTCAGCAGGCCGCCATTGGATCCCCCCATCACGCCAAGCTGGTCCGTGGTGGTCACGCCATCTTCGACCAGCGCTTCGGCGACCGCGATCAGGTCGTCATAGATGCGCTGACGGTTGACCGTCAGGCCAGCCTGGTGCCAGGCCGGGCCGAACTCGCCACCGCCCCGGATATTGGCCAGCACATAGGTGCCGCCATTCTCCAGCCAGAGACGGCCCATCGTACCCGAATAGCTGGGGTTCAGGCTGACCTGGAAGCCCCCATAGGCATAGAGCAGGGTCGGTCCCGGCTCGGCGCTGCTGCGTTCCGGATTGTGGATGATGAAGTAGGGGATCTGCGTGCCATCGGCGCTCGTTGCCTCGCGCTGTTCAACCACCAGGCCTTCAGTATCAAACCAGTCCGGCATGGACCGGGCCGGGGTGAGCGCGGCGGCGTCCTCGCTGACCCGGTAGAGCGTGTTGGGCGTCAGATAGCCTTGCGCAGAAACGTAGGCGAGGTCCGACTGATCATCGGCCGTAACGATGGAAACAGACGTGTTCTCCGGCGTTTCGATCTGGCGGCGCTGCCAGCCATTATCGCTCCGTTCGAACACCCACAGCCCGCCAACGACATTGTCGTTGATCACCGCCAACAGATGGCTGGCCGTTGCCGCAAAACCGCCAACCGACTGGCGTTCACCCGGCACGAACACGGTTTCTATGGCCGGAAGCTCGCCAGTGGCAGCCAGCTGCGACATGGACAGCGACAGGACCGCCCCTTGCGGATAGGTCTCGCCGCCTTCTTCAGGTGTCCACTCCTCCTCGATCGAGAAGATGAGCTGGTCGCCGAACAGGGCCTGCGGGCTGACGCGGCGCGGCAGGTTGAGCCGGATCGGCTCGCCTTGCGCATTGTCGGGCAACAGCCAGTAGACGCTCTCGAAGAAGGTCTCTGCCTGTGTGGCCAGCAGGTAGAAGGTGCCGTCAGCCTGTTCGAACCGGGCAGGCCATACACCGACATCACCGGCTGCGCCCGTAAACACCAGTTCGGCCTCTTCGATGGGCGTGCCGCGCGTCCAGCGTTTCACGACAAAAGGATAGCCCGATGTGGTCGTCTCCTCAGGATCAAGCGCGGTGGCGATCAGCAGCGTGTTCTCGTCGATCCAGGCGGTTGAGCCCTTGGTGGCCGGAATTTCAAACCCGCCTTCGACAAAGCTGCGGGTCTCCATGTCCCACTCGCGCCGCACTGCCGCGTCCGATCCGCCGTCAGACAGGGTCAGGATGCAGCGATTATAGTCCGGCGCCAGGCAGGATGATCCGCGCCACACCCAGTTGCGGTCCTCTTCCTCTGCCAGCGCATCAAGATCGAGCACGACATCCCATTCAGGATTGTCCGTCTCGTAGCTTTCCAGCGTGGTACGCCGCCACAAGCCGTGCGTGTTGTTCGCATCCTGCCAGAAATTCCACAGCTCCCCGCCGCGCACCGAGACGTAAGGGATGCGATCCGTGCTCTCGAGCACTTCAAGGGCACGGTCATAATGCTGCTGATAGCGCGGATCGGTCTGCAGAAGGCCGAGCGAGCGCTCGTTCTGGGCCTGCGCAAAGGCAAGTGCCTCCTCGCCCTCTACCTCTTCAAGCCAGAGCAATTCTTCCGAGCCTGACTGGATAGCTGCGTTCAGCGCACGCGCCTCGGCATCCACGCCGGCTCTCTCCTCGCTCCGGGCATCAGAGGCAGGCGCAGTTTCGGTCACAGTGGCATCTCCGGTTTCACCAGCCGGTTCGCAGGCAGCCAGCAAAAGAGCCGAGCCTGCAACCATCAGGGCAGCTTGATACGTCTTCATGGATATCTGATCCCCCATAGGAAAACTGAGCGGTATTCAACTCCGGCCCGCTGCCAAGGTCAAAGCCCGCTACATTACAAACCTGACACCTCCATCCGGCTTGCGCCCCGCGCGGATGAGGCGTATCGGCTGACGGCATGAAAGCCTATGCCATGAACGGGGCGGGAAACGCCTTTATCGTGATCGACGCGCGCGGAGATGGCAGGACCCTGACCCTGCCGCCCGGACAGGTCGCGGCGCTGCATGCGTGTTATCCGTTCGACCAGATCATGGGCCTGGAAGACCATGGCGTGGCCGATGCCGCCTTGCGGGTATGGAACGCTGATGGCGGCGAGGTGGGGGCCTGCGGCAATGGCACACGGGCGGCCGCCTGGCTGATGTTTCAGGACGACGCCCGCTCCCGGCTGAACTTCGCAGCCAAAGGCGGCGTGCTGAGCGCGCGGCGGCTGGATACCGGCGCTGTAGAGGTCGATCTCGGCCCGCCCGGGCTTGGCTGGCGCGATATTCCGCTGGCCCGCGAAATGGACACACTGCGGCTTGATTACGCGGCTTCCCTGCCGGGTGGCGGGCGGCTGGAAGGCCCCGGCGCCGTCTCCATGGGCAATCCCCACGCGGTCTTCTTCGTCGACGATGTGGCCGCATTGCCGCTGGCCGAAATCGGCCCAGCGATCGAACATGATCCGCTTTTCCCCGAGCGCGTGAATGCGGGCTTCGCGCAAGTGATCGATCGCCAGACCATACGCCTGCGGGTGTGGGAGCGCGGGGCCGGGCTGACTCTGGCTTGCGGCACGGGTGCCTGCGCAGCGCTGGTTGCGGCGCACCGGCGCGGCCTGACAGGGCGTGAGGCGGTCATTATCGCCGATGGCGGCGAGCTGCCCGTGCGCTGGGACGCAGACGGCCATGTGCACCTGTCCGGCCCTGTGGAGATGGAAGGCGGGTTGGATATTGAGGGGCTGATCTAGCCCTCTGTTTCCCGCAGCAGGCTCATCTCGTAGACGAAGCGATTGCCCGGATGGACGGTGTCAGATAGCGCGATCACCCGCCCGCTCTTGTCATAATAGCGCCGCCGTGTGCGCAGGGCCGCCGCGCCGGCCTCGCAATCAAGCCTTTGCGCCTCCCGCTCGGTCATGGCGCCGGCAAGAATCGCCTGGTCAACGCGCGCTGTGGCCACGCCGCGCACACTGGCAATCCATTCGATGATAAGCCCATTCATCTCCACCAGTTTTTCAACCGGCGGCGCGAGATCAGCGCGTATATAGATATCGGTCAGGGCCAGGGGCGGCTCGCCCGGCACGGCGCGAAGGCCTGATACCCGCATATACTCCCCGCCCGGCGCGATGCCGAAAGCACGTGCCAGATGGGATTCCAGCGCCACCATTGCCGTCGCATCCGGTGACAGGCGCGCATCGCGCGCATACTGCATCAGATCGTCGACATTGCCCAGGCGCTGGGAGAAGGCGGCCTTGCTCTCGGTGGCAATCACCAGCGTGCCGGCTCCGCGCCTTCGCACGATCAGCCCGGCTTCCGCCAGCAGGCGCAGCGCCTCGCGTGCCGTGTGGCGGGAAACATCATAGGTCTCGCAAAGAGCATGCTCGGTCGGCAGAAGCTTGCCAACCGGAGGGTCACCGGCGGCGATGCGCTTTTTGAGCGTCTCTGCCAGCCACACATAGCGCGGCGCAGATGTTTCCTGGCTGATATCGTCAGACCCTGCGGTCAAGGGCGCGGCTCCCCAAAGCTCGGCTTCAGACGCGCTCATAGCACACACCGGGCGCCGCACGTGAGCCATTCTCAGGATTGTGCCTGCGCACCGCACCGCGCCGGACCTTGCACGATGGCGCGCGGGAGGCTGGAATGGGCCGCCTGCTATGGAGACCTGCCATGATCGCGCTCTTGCTTGCCGCCCTTGCCTTCGCAGAGCCGGACACCCCGCCGGAAGCGGAGGCTGAGCCGGCATATGGCAGCGCGGCCCATGGGAGCGGCTTTCTTACGGGGCGCTTTTCCAACGCCCAGCAATACGAAAACGCGCCGGAAGAGTGGCGTGAAGCGCAGCCTGGAACCGCAGAAGAATGGCTGGACCTGCAATACGCTGCCCATACACAAGTTGAGGCACCCGGGCTTGGCGGGCACGTGATCTATGTGGAGTGGCGCTCCGGCGCGGAGGACGGCCCCGTCAGCCGTCAGCGCATCTGGGTGCTGCGCGAGGATGATGCGGGCATGCTCGCCGGTTTTGACCTTTTCGAGTTGCGCGATCCTGACAGCTTTGCAGGCCGGGCGGACGAAGAGGGCGCGTTTGCCTCCCTCACCGGGGCGGACCTCATCGGCTATCCTGAGAATTGTCGGATGGAGGCCCGCTCGCCAGCCCATGCGGGCTATTATTTCGCCGTGGATATCGAGAGCTGCGTTATGCCGGCCGAATCCGGGGATGCAATGCGCTTCGGCGCCAGCCTGCGCGGCCATCAGAGCTTCTTCACCTACCGCGAATGGGGCAGTACGATGGACCACCAGCGCGTATTTTCGCTGCCCGGCGCGCCCTACCCTTACGCCTTCCGGCGTCTCTCTGATGAGGGCTGACACCTCGCCATGACACAGCGCCCTCGCCCCCTCGTCATGGGCATCGTCAATGTGACGCCTGACAGCTTTTCCGATGGCGGACGCCACGCCAGCGCGCAAGCCGCCATCGCGCATGGCCACGCACTTGTAGAGGCCGGCGCTGACTGGCTGGACATAGGCGGGGAAAGCACACGGCCGGGCGCGGAGCCCGTCAGCGAAGCTGACGAGCTCGCCCGCGTGATCCCGGTTATCGAGGAACTCGCCCGTACAAATATGCCACTTTCCATCGATACGATGAAGCCGGGCGTGGCGCGGGCCGCCATTCAGGCGGGCGCGTCGATGTGGAATGATGTGACTGCGCTTGGGGGCCCCGGGGCGCTCGGCGTGGCGGCGCAGCTGGGCTGTCAGATCTGCCTCATGCACATGCAGGGTGAACCGCGCACCATGCAGGCAGATCCGCATTACGACGATGTGGCGGGCGAGGTTGAAGCCTTCCTGCTGGCGCGCGCTGCGGCGGCCATGAAGGCAGGCGTTTCACGTGAAAATATCTGGCTTGATCCCGGTATCGGCTTTGGCAAGACGCTTGTGCACAACCTCGCACTGATGGGGGCGTTGCCGCGCCTTGCAGGCCTCGGCTTCCCCATATTGTTCGGGGCCTCGCGAAAGCGCTTCATCGCCTCACTGGACAATGATGCGCCTGCAGACCAGCGCCTTGGCGGGTCGATTGCCGCCGCCCTGCATGCCGCGCAGGCAGGGGCGGCAATGATCCGGGTGCATGATGTGCGCGAAACGGCACAGGCATTGAAAGTCCGGGCTGCCATACAGGCGTCTGGCTAGCTCTCTTTTCGCGGCTTGCGTTTCACACGCTTCAGGGTCTGGTCGCCGCCAGACCTGTCCTCGGCCTTGTAGGGCTTTTTGCCGGCCTGCGGTTTGCCGTCCTTGCCGGGCTTGTCCTTCCTGAAAGGCTTGTCCCCCTTGAAGGGTTTATCGCCCTTATAGGATTTGCCGGCCTTATGCGGCCCCTTGTGCGCTCCATCCGCCGCTTTGCCCTCGCGCAGCGGCCTCACGTTCACACTCGGCGCGGGCGGCTTGTCCTCATAGAGCGCGTCCTCATCGCGGTCGGCCTTGCGGGCAAAGCGCTCGCGCTTGCCGGGGCGCGCATCACGCGGCGGGCGCTGGCGGGCCGGGGGCGCATCCGGATTGGCCGGCTGCAAGGGTGTATCGCCTGCGCGGCGGACCACTACGTTCTGGTCGCGCTCGCGCGGCGCCAGGAGCGCTTTTTCGAAGTGCTCGACCTGCGGACCGGTGATCTCGAACCGGGTCGCCACCTCGCCGATATCGATCGCGCCGATATCACGGCCCGTGACATCGCCCAGACGGCAGATCATCGGCACCAGCCAGCGCGGCTCGGCGCGCTGCCGGCGGCCCATATCCACCTCGAACCAGACACTGTCCTCAAACCCGGCGCGCGGGGTACGTTCACGCCGCTCCCGGCGTTCGAACGGTTCGCTGCGCTCCCTCGGCCCGCGCTCCTCGCGCCGAACCGGACCGGTATCCGCCCCCAGCTCTTCAGGTGCAGGCAGGCGGCGTTCGAGCTCAGCCAGGAAGCCCAGCGCGACGCGCTCAGCACCAAAACGCTCAATGATCTCGTGCGCCTCGGCCAGCCGGACCTCATCAATCTCGCCAATAAAAGCGGGGTGCTCGCCCAAGCGCTCGCGGTCTTTCGCCCGGACGGCATCGGCGTCCGGCGCCTCCGTCCATTGCGCATCAAGGCGCGCATCGCGAAGCAGGCGCGTCGCACGGCCACGCTGGTTGAACCCGGCAACCAGCACGCTGATACCTTTCGCGCCGGCGCGGCCAGTACGCCCGGAACGGTGGAGCAGGGTTTCGGCATTATTGGGAAGATCGGCATGGACGACGAGATCGAGACCGGGCAGGTCGATCCCGCGCGCGGCGACATCGGTCGCCACACAGACCGTGGCCCGGCCATCACGCAGCGATTGCAGCGCCTTGGTGCGTTCAGCCTGGCTGAGCTCACCCGACAGCGCCACCGAGGCAAAGCCG
This sequence comes from Glycocaulis albus, assembly GCF_014639075.1. Lineage (GTDB taxonomy): Bacteria > Pseudomonadota > Alphaproteobacteria > Caulobacterales > Maricaulaceae > Glycocaulis > Glycocaulis albus. The sequence continues at coordinate 280,728 of NZ_BMFS01000003.1, read as the reverse complement.
CGATTGGCAAGGCGCGCTGCGGTACGGTTTACCGCCTCGCGCGTACCGCAGAAGACCAGGGCGCGCGGCGCGCCATGATAGCGCAGCACGTTGATGACCGCATTTTCCCGGTCGCGCGGTGCCACCGCATGCACGACATAGGCAATGTCGGCATGCTGGCTGCCCTGGCTGATCGTGGAGATACGTACCGCATCGGACTGATAGGTCTGGGCGATGCGCGCGATCTCTTTCGAGACCGTGGCCGAGAACAGCAGGGTGCGGCGCTCTTCCGGCGCAGAGCCCAGAATGAATTCAAGGTCTTCGCGGAAACCGAAATCCAGCATCTCATCGGCTTCATCCAGCACGATGGCGCGAATGGAAGACAGATCCAGCGCGCCCCGCTCGATATGGTCTTTCAGCCGTCCCGGCGTGCCGACAATGATATGCGCGCCGCGCTCCATGGCCCGGCGTTCAGCCCGCGGGTCCATCCCGCCGACCGCAGAGGCAATGCGCGCGCCCGCATCGCCATAAAGCCAGCCCAGCTCACGTTGCACCTGCAGGGCGAGCTCGCGCGTGGGCGCAATCACCAGCGCCAGCGGGCTTTGCGAAAAGGGCAGCTTCTCGTTGTCGCCCAGAAGATCAGGCGCCATCGCAAGCCCAAAGGCCACCGTCTTGCCGGAGCCGGTCTGGGCCGAGACCAGCAAGTCCTGCCCGAAAGCATCATCTGCCAGTACCGCGCCCTGAACGTCAGTGAGCGTCTCATAGCCCTTGCGCGCCAGCGCTGCGCGCAGCGCGGGATGGATGGTGTCAGGCAGCGTCATGAAAAGGCCTCGCCAGGCGCGCGCTCAGAAACGGGTCTGGCGGCGCGCCACAAAATTTCCGGGGACGCGGATTGGCTCCGGCGCCCATACAGCGCGGCGCTATAGCAGCTTCCCCGTGATAAGGGAAATGATCTGGCTTTGGCTTCCGTCAGACGCCGAAGATCAGAAGATCAATCGCAGCGAGAATGGCTCCGCGTGATGTCTCTTCGATATTGGTTACGGCCGGTCCGAGGCTGCGGACGGGCAAAGCCGCCATGTCCGTCGTCACCAGTGTGTATGTAACGCCATCGACGTCGATGCCGGGTTTCAGGCGCGGGACGGCCTCCCTCGCGGACTGGGCGACAGGAACCAGCGGAATGACAACACAGCTGGCAAGGTCTGCCAGAAGACTGGACTGAACGACGACCACAAACGGCACGCCCGGTAGCGGCACGCGGTGAACATCGAACTGACGCGGCAATTCTCAGTCCTTCCCGGATAGGCCTGCCGCCCATTCCGGTGACAGCAGCGTGCCGGTCCGCTCAATACGCGCGTTGTGTGCCATCAGGGCGTCAGCATTCTCGCGTTTCCAGCGCTCCGCCTGAGTTTCCTGAATTGCGCGCTTCAACCCGTCCTCAGCAGCATGCGAGATATTGAGCCCGAGGGCGCGCGCCGCTTCGAGCACATGTGTCTCCACCGTCAGGTTGACGCGGGCTTTGTTTGCCGGACCAGCCATGACAAACCTCCAAGCTTCGATATGCGCATGATTATACACATGCGAGCAGGGCTTTGTCAGCTCTCAAGCGTTACAACCCCTCGAACACGGAATCAAAGCGTACCAGCCCGCTGACGCCTTCCATGGCCGGGCGGTCGAGCCGTGCGATCATGAACGCCTCCTCGGGCACGCCCTCATAAGGGCATCTTATGCCCAGCGGTCCGGCCGGCACGAAGCCGAAGCGCGGATAGTATGCCGGGTGGCCGATCAGCACGACATAAGGCGCGCCGCGTGCCTGCGCGCAGGAGAGCGCAGAGCGGCAGAGCGCCGAACCGACACCGCTGCGCTGACCGGCCGGGTCCACACTGACAGGGGCCAGCGCCAGCCCGTTGCTGACCACATGGCCTGCCTCGTCGACGATGGGCGCGGGCGAGAGCATGATATGCCCGGCAAGCCCGCTGCCGGGTATCTCGGCAACCAGCGATATCGCCTCCTCGCCATGCTTGTCGCGCAACAGATCAACCAGTCTTGCCTCGTCATCACGCTGGAAGGCGGCGCAGGTGAGGGCATGGACATCCGCCTGGTCCTGCTGGGTCTCAGGTCTGATCAGCATCGCCCCTACTCCGCCGCCGCCAGCGCCGCGAGGCGGGCATAGACGCCCTCGCCTTGCGCGCGCAGCTCGCCATGTGTGCCCTGCTCCACGATCCGGCCCTCGTGGAAGACCAGAATCCGGTCGGCGTCGCGAATGGTCGACAGCCGGTGGGCGATGACGATGGCGGTGCGCCCCGCCATGACATCTGCCATCGCCTCCTGCACCTCGCGCTCGGTCTCGTTGTCGAGGCTGGACGTGGCTTCATCGAAGATGAGGATCTGGGCATCGGCCAGCACCGCCCGGGCAATCGCGACGCGCTGACGCTCCCCGCCCGACAGCTTCACCCCGCGCTCTCCCACCAGGGTGTCATAACCCGCTGGCAGGCGCGTGATGAAGTCGTGCGCGCGGGCGCGCTTCGCTGCCTCGATTATATCGTCCATCGACGCATCCGGGCGCGCATAGGCGATATTCTCCGCAATCGAGCGGTGAAACAGGGCCGGATCCTGCGGCACGAGAGCTATGGAACGGCGCAAACTGCCTTGCGTCACCTCGCGCACATCCTGACCGTCAATGCGGATCGAACCCGCATCAACGTCATAGAGCCGCTGGACCAGCTTCACGAAAGTGGACTTGCCTGAGCCCGTCGGGCCGACCAGAGCCACTTTCTCGCCCGCGGGAATCTCCAGTGAGAAATCCTCGTAGAGCGGCCTGTTCTGCCCGGCATAGGTGAAGCGCACGCGGTCGAAAATGATGGCCCCGGGACCGGGCACGAAGTCCGGCGCACCGGGCGCATCGGCAATTTGCGTCTCCTGCCGCGCATAGGCGGCAATATCCTGGATCTCGTCGAGGCCCCGCTGGACATTCTGCACCTCTTCGCCGAAGCGGCGCATATAGCCCGCCATCAGCATGAAGGCGGTGATGGCGAACACCACCGCGCCGGGGCTGGCTTCGCCGCGTTGCCAAAGCCCGATCAGCAGGCCTGTCAGGCCCGTCTGAAGGGCGAGCACGGCGATGATCTGCACCAGCCAGGTGTTCACAAAGCGCAGCCAGGTCTTTTTCACCTCCCCACGCCAGCGCCAGGCCAGCGCGTGGAAGCGCTGGTCCTCGCGGTCCTCGGCGCCAAACCCCTTGACCGTGGCGATGCCGGACATCGCATCGGCCACCGCGCCGCCCAGCTCGGAATCCAGCCGGTTGGAGCGGATATTCTGCGGGCGCACATAGAGCGCCGACATCAGGACCGACGCCACGATGAACAGCGCGGTGACGCAAAGGGCGTAGAGCCCGACCAGCGGCCAGGTAAAAAGCATGTAGACACCCAGCCCCGCCATGACGAGGACAGACGGGATCAGCCCGAACCACAGCGTCGCCGTGATCGTGTCATAGGCCCACATACCGCGCGTGATCTTGCGCACCACCGAGCCGGCAAATGTGTTGGCATGCCAGTCGAGCGCAAAGCGCTGCACGCGCGCGAAAGACTCGGTCGTCATGTCGGCCATGTTGGCGCTTGAGAAGCGTATCTCGAAACGCACGGCAATCTGGCGCATAGCGTTGAAGGCAATGGCGAGCCCCAGAAACAGCGCAAATGCAGCCCAGTGCCGGCCATCGCCCGTACCCGTCATGGTGTCGATCAGCCGCCCGGCCGCCACCGGAATGAAGACATCGATGGTGGTCGCGATGAGGGTGAAGCCCACCAGCGCGGCAAAGAACCACGGGCGGCGCATCCACTGGCGCCAGAGAAAGGCCAGGACGGCGGTATTGGACAGCACGCGCGGCGCGCGCGCGTCATCATCGTCAAAATGTCCGGTCATGATCGTCTCGAATGCTGAAGCCCGCATGGCCCGGTGGCCGGGCGCGGACAAGGCAGGTCTGAAATGGAAGCGTGAAGTGCGGCAGGGGAGAAGCGTTACGCAGAACAGCAGCCTCTCGGCCGCCAGTCCCGGTGCCCCCTTTGTCCGCGCTACCGCGTGCGCGTGAGGGCGCTCCAGATTTCAGATCGCATGGTCGGACGAGACCTCCGGAAGGGCGGCGTATGCCGTCAGCGAGGCCAGCCTGTTACACCCGCAAGACAGCCGGGCCAAGCGCTGACACGCAAAACTGTGGCAATGTGGTTAACAGGTGTGGCGGTGAGGGCACACGGGCCGCATCCTCCTAGATGCTTGTTTCGCGCGCCCTCAGAAATCCAGATCGGCATACCAGCGCGCAGGCGGCAGGCCCGGCAGGCGGTCGTCAAGCAGCGAACGGAAAGCCGGGCGGCACTTGATGCGCTCATACCAGGCTTTCGCCGCCGGGAAGCTGTCCCAGGGCACATCGCCGAGATAATCCACGCACGACAGATGCGCCGCCGCGACCAGATCGGCCATGGAGTAGCGAGGGCCCGCCAGCCCGTCGCGGCGCTCCAGCAACATGCTCATATAGTCGAGATGGGCGCGTAGATAGTCGCGCCCCGCCCGTATCATGGCGGCATCGGGAGAGCCGAGATTCTGCATGCGCTTTTCCAGCTTCTCATGCAGCAGATAGGCGTTCACCTCGGCATCGAACTTGCGGTCGAACCAGCTCACCAGACGGCGTACCTCGGCACGCCCTGCCGGATCTGACGGCAGAAGCGGCGGCTCTGGCCGGGTCTCCTCGAGATGGGCGAGGATGGCATCGGCCTGCACAATGACCAGCGGCGTTTCGCCAGACCGATCTTCCAGAACCGGGGTGAGACCCGCCGGATTGAGATCGAAAAACGCATCTTCCGGCTCCCAGACACGCTGGAAGCGCAGCTCCACGGCACACTTCTTCTCCGCCAGCGCGAGGCGCGCCTGCCGGGACCAGGGATCAAGAGGCCAGTGGTGCAGAATGAACATCGAAGCAAACGCTAATGCGCTTCGCACGGCGGTTTAAGCGCGTATTCAGCGCGCCCCGCCATCATGCGGTTCGGGGTCGGCATCAAAAAAGCCGCGCCCGTGCGCCTCGCCATAGCCTTTCGGGTCGGAGTGGATCAGCAGGTCCGCCGCCGGATAGTGCCTGAGCACCCTCAGCTCGGCCGCCACCACCACATCGTGGGCCTCTTTCAGGGTCTGGAACGGCTCCAGATCCATATGCACCTGAATATGAATGAGCGGACCGGCTGCGCGCGTGCGCAGCTCGTGCACGCCCAGCACGCGCGGATCATCGGTCAGCAGCGCCTCGATATGGGCGCGCGTTTCGTCTGGCAGCTCCCGGTCGAGCAGCTGGTTCACGCTGTCGCGGCCCAGATTGAAGGCAGAGCGCGCCAGCAGCACGCCGACAAACAGGGCAAGCACCGGGTCAGCCCGCTCCAGCCCGGCGAAGACAGCCAGTGCAATCCCGCCCATCACGGCAAGGTTGGACAGCAGATCGGCTGAATAGTGCGCCCGGTCACCGGTGACCGCGATCGAGCCGGTACGCCTAATGACAAGCGTCTGCATGCGGATCAGGCCGAGCGTCAGCACCAGCGAAAGCACCATCACCGCCAGCGCCCATATCCCCGCCTCCACAGGCTGCGGATCGACAAGCCGGCGCCCGCCCTCCACGAAGAGAAAGATGGCCGAGGCTGCGACCAGAACCGCCTGCAGCAGGCTGGAAAAGGCTTCCGCCTTGCCATGGCCGAAGCGATGCTCGTTATCAGCCGGGCGGGCCGCATAGCGCACGGCGAGGAACGCCGTCACCGAGGCAGCAAGATCCAGCAGGGAATCGAAAAAGCTCGCCAGCAGGGCAATGGAACCCGATGCCATCCAGCCGGCCAGCTTGGCGCCAACCAGAACAAGCGCCACGCCGACCGAAAGCGCCGTCGCCATCGCGTTGATACGCTGGGACTGGGCCGGTTCCACGCGGCCCGGCCCGGCTTGCGGCGTCACTTCGGCAGGGTTCTGTACGGGCGCGTTCATGGCGCCGATATAGGCGCCAGGACGCGTCCTGTCACGCGGTCCGGGCGGGCATCAGCTTGCGAAATAGGCCTCAACCTCGCGGATCAGGGCTTTCTTCGCCACCTCCACAATGCGTTTGCCCTTTTCAGGCGTAGCCTGCGAGGGATCAGAGCCGATCCGGCCATCGGGGAAGTTCTTGCGGTAATCTGCCGCGTCGGTGAACCGCCCCTCGGGCGCGGTTTTGGGTGTCATCACCACATCTTTCACTGCCTGCGGGTAGGCATAGTAGGTGACGGCAACTTCGGACGCCGTGGCATGACTGCCATCGCCTTCAGGAAACAGCTCCTTGCAGACTTGCGCCACCTCGTCGAACATCCACCATGAGGTCTGTTTGAGCTTGTAGGGGCAGGCCTCGCCATCCAGCGACCAGGCCGCATAGCTTTCCACAAACGCCGCATCGATGGTGGTGATGTTTCCGCCATGGCCGTTCAGGAAGAAGATACGCTTGAAACCGTGCCGGTGCAGGCTGTCGATCCAGTCATTGAGCGCGGCAATCATCGTGGTGGGCCGCAGCGTGATCGTGCCGGTAAAGCCCAAGTGGTGCTGGGCAGAGCCGACCGAGAAGGTCGGGCCAACGAGAAAGCCCGCCTCGTCGCCCGCTTCTTTCGCGATCACTTCAGGACAGATCGCGTCGGTACCCAGAAGACCATTGGGCCCGTGCTGCTCGACAGAGCCAATCGGGATGACAATGCCCTTGGACTTTTTCAGATAGGCTTCGACTTCGGGCCAGCTGGCCTGGTTGAGCTGCATGCCGGTATGTCTCCCGCAAACGAGGGGTCAATATTCGCGAGGGAGATCAGCCGATCACAGCCCGTCTTGCAAGGGGCGGGGCGCACAAAAGCCATCAGATGGACTGCGCGCTTGCAGGGGGCAGACCCAATCGGCCAAGCTCCGCCCTGACCGTGCTTGCCGCTATCCAGAGGAAACGCCATGTCCGAAGAGATCATTCCGGTAGCCTCCAGCTTCTCCGCCTCGGACATGAGTGGCGAGCGTTACAGGGCCCGCTATGCGCGCTCTGTCCAGGAGCCTGAAGCCTTCTGGCGCGAGGAGCTGGGACGGCTGGACTGGATCAGGCGGCCGGAAAAAATCTCAGACGTCTCGTTCAACAGGCAAGATTTCCGCATTCGCTGGTTCGAGGACGGCATTCTCAATGTCTCGGTCAACTGCATTGACCGGCATCTGGAAACCCGCGCCAACAAGCCGGCCCTGATCTGGGAGGGTGATCACCCCGCCCATCACCATTCGATCACCTACCGCCAGCTCCACGATCATGTGTGCCGGTTTGCCAACGTGCTCAAAATGCTGGGTGTGAAGAAGGGCGACCGGGTCACGCTCTACATGCCCATGATCCCGCAGGCGGTTTTCGCGATGCTGGCCTGCACGCGCATCGGCGCGGTCCATTCAGTGGTGTTTGGCGGGTTTTCGCCCGAAGCCCTGTCAGGCCGGATCAATGACTGCCAGAGCGAGTTCGTCATCACCGCCGATCAGGGCGTGCGCGGCGGCAAGGCCATCCCCTTGAAAGACAATGTGGACGAAGCGCTCAAAAGCGCACCGGGCGTCAAGCGCGTACTGTGCGTGAAGCACACCGGCGCGAACGTGCACTGGGAGGAGGGGCGTGATTACTGGTATCACGACCTGTCCATCCAGGTGGATGCCCATTGCGAGCCGGAACCCATGGGCGCCGAGGATCCGATGTTCATCCTCTATACGTCCGGCTCCACCGGAAAGCCCAAGGGCGTACTCCACACCACAGGCGGCTATCTGCTCTGGGCCACGATGACCCACGCGCTTACCTTTGATGCCAGAGAGAGCGATATTTTCTGGTGCACCGCCGATATCGGCTGGGTGACGGGTCATTCCTATATCGTCTACGGACCGCTATCGAACGGCGCGACCAGCCTGATGTTTGAGGGCGTGCCGACCTGGCCGGATGCCTCACGCTTCTGGCAGGTGATTGAAAAACACAAAGTCTCGGTTTTCTACACTGCGCCGACCGCCATCCGCGCCCTGATGCGTCTCGGCGATGATCCGGTGACGAAACATGACCGCTCCTCGCTGCGCCTGCTCGGCACGGTGGGCGAACCCATAAATCCCGAAGCCTGGCGCTGGTATCACAAGACGGTGGGCGAAGGGCATTGTCCTATCGTTGATACATGGTGGCAGACCGAGACCGGCGGCCATCTCATCACGCCACTGCCTGGCGCCCACGATCTCAAGCCCGGCTCGGCAGGCTTTCCCATGTTCGGTGTTCAGCCCGCCCTGGTGGATAATGAGGGCAAGCGCCTGCCTGATAGCGGCGCGGCAGAGGGCAATCTGGTGCTTCTGGGCTCCTGGCCAGGCCAGATGCGTACCGTCTACGGCGATGACCAGCGCTTCTTCGACACCTATTTTTCCACCTATCCGGGCTATTACTTCACCGGCGACGGCGCGCGGCGTGACGAGGACGGATACTGGTGGATTACCGGCCGGGTTGATGATGTGCTGAATGTCTCCGGCCACCGGCTGGGAACGGCCGAGATCGAAAGCGCGCTGGTGCTCCACGCCGACGTGGCCGAGGCGGCGGTCGTTGGCTATCCGCACGATATCAAAGGTCAGGGCGTGTGGTGCTATGTGACGCTGAACGAAGGCGTTGCCGCCAGCGAGGCATTGGAAAAGGCCCTGAAAGATCAGGTGCGCAAGGAAATCGGCCCCGTCGCGAGCCCGGATGTGATCCAGTTTACGCCCGGCCTGCCCAAGACGCGTTCAGGCAAGATCATGCGGCGCATCCTGAGGAAGATCGCGGAGAATGAGCTGGGATCTCTGGGTGACACCTCCACCCTCGCTGATCCCGGCGTAGTGGAAGCCCTCATTGAGGGGCGGGCAAAGGCCGCTGGTTAGTCCCGCGCTAACCCAAAGAACGGCTTTGGCTGGCAGCCCCTGTCTGCCGCGATAGGCTGGCAGCCATCCATTCGCGTTCTCGAGGGGTTGAAAAGGAACGCCATGAACCGCAGGACCGTCTCCGTCCTCTTTGTCTGCACGGGCAATATATGCCGTTCGCCCATGGCGCAGGGCGTGGCCGAGATCATGGCCGCAAAGCTGAACAAGCCGATGATGTTTGATTCCGCCGGCACGGGCGACTGGCATGCGGGCGAAGCGCCCGATCCCCGTGCCGTTGAGGCCGCCGCAAGGCGCGGCTACGACATTGCCGATCAGCGCGCCCGCGCCCTGAGCGATGAGGATTTTGCCCGCTTCGACCACATTATCGGCATGGATGCGGGTCACAAGCGATGGCTCGTCACCGCCCGCGATGTCCGCCGGCTGGAAGACCGTCCGGTCTCCATGCTCATGGACTGGTCGGTGGGCCTTGCCGGGCGCGACGTGCCTGATCCCTATTATGGTGATGAGGCCGCCTTTGAACATGCGCTTGACCTGATCGAGAAGGGTGTGGACGGCCTCATCCGGCGCGTCTGAGGAACGGCGCAACATTGCCACCCTTGGCATCGCTGCCCGGCGCGCGCTAAACGAAATCCATGCGCACCATCCGCCGCCCGGCCCTTTTCATCCTGGCCACGGCCATCAGCTTCTCGCTGGCGGCCGCTGGCCTTGTCGCGCTTGTGCTGAAAGGCCCGGCGTGAAGCCGTCGCTGGCGCTGGAGCAGGGTATCGCGCAAGGGCGGCTGACCGATGATGCCGGCCAGCGCGCCATTGCCCGCCAGCTCGACCAGCTCGCTGCACGGATCGACACATGGAATGGCGGCAGGTCCGGCCTGTTCCGCAGGGCCCCGCTGCCGCCGAAGGGTCTCTATCTGTGGGGCGGGGTGGGCACGGGCAAATCGCTGCTGATGGACCTGTTCCACGACGCGGTGAAGCTGAAGGAAAAGCGCCGCGCACATTTTCACGCCTTCATGCAGGACGTGCATGCCCGCATCGCCCGCGAGCGGGAAACGAAGAAGGGTGAGCCCCTGATCGCCGTGGCGGACGCTATCGCCCGCGAGACCCGGCTTTTGTGTTTTGACGAACTGCAGGTCACCAACGTGGCCGATGCCATGATCCTTGGACGCCTGTTCGAACGCCTGTTCGAGAAAGGGGTGGTCGTCATCGCCACCTCCAACCGGCACCCGTCAGACCTCTACAAGGACGGGCTCAACCGCCCGCTATTTGAACCCTTCATCGCCATGATCGAGGATCGTCTGGTAGTAAAACGCCTCGATAGCGGGCGCGACTACCGGCTGGAGCGCCTTACCGCTGCGCCCGTCTATTACACCCCGCTGGGAGACGAGGCCGACGACGCCATGGACGCTGCCTTTGACCGGCTGACCCTCGGCGCGCGCCCGCAGAGCTGCACCCTGACGATCCAGGGGCGCAGACTGGAGGTGAAGCGCGAGGCCGCAGGCGTTGCACGGCTGACCTTTACCGAGCTTTGCGACCGCCCGCTTGGCGCGGCCGACTATCTGACGCTGGCCGACACCTTCCACACCATCCTGATCGACAATGTGCCGGTGCTGTCACCGGCCCGGCGCAATGAGGCGGCCCGGTTCGTCACCCTGATCGATGCGCTCTACGATACACGCGCCAAGCTGGTAATGAGCGCTGAAGCTCCGCCGAAACAGCTTTACCCGGCAGGTGACGGCGCGTTCGAGTTCGAGCGCACGGCCTCGCGCCTGATGGAGATGCAGAGCGCGGAATATCTGGCGGCAGAACGGCGCAGCCCGGCTGGCTGAGCTGCCTTGCGGCGCGGGGACATTGCGGAAATCCTCATGCGGCGCTAGACACGCGGCCATCGGATTTTGCGCCGCAGCACTCACCCGTAACGGCGCTCCCATTCAGACGAGGAGAGGCTCATGGCCCGCAAGAAGATTGCCCTTATCGGCGCCGGCATGATCGGCGGCACGCTTGCCCATATCGCCGCGCGCGAGGAACTGGGCGATGTCGTCCTGATGGACCTTGCCGAAGGCACAGCCAAGGGCAAGGCGCTCGATATCGCTGAAGCCAGCCCCGTGTTCGGCAAGGACAGTCATCTCTCTGGCGGTTCGGTGGAAGATTATTCCCCGATCGCAGACGCCGATGTCTGCATCGTCACCGCCGGTGTGCCGCGCAAGCCCGGCATGAGCCGCGATGACCTTCTGGGCATCAATTTGAAAGTGATGAAGGCCGTCGGTGAGGGCATCAAGAAATATGCCCCGAACGCTTTCGTGATCTGCATCACCAATCCGCTGGACGCCATGGTCTGGGCGTTGCGCGAATTTTCCGGCCTGCCCCACAACATGGTGGTCGGCATGGCGGGCGTACTGGATTCGGCCCGCTTCCGCTGGTTCCTGGCTGAAGAGTTCAAGGTGTCGGTGGAAGACGTCACCGCCTTCGTGATGGGCGGGCATGGCGACACCATGGTGCCGCTGACGCGCTATTCTACCGTGGCTGGCATCCCGGTGCCCGACATGATTGCGATGGGCTGGACCACGCAAGAGAAGATCGACGCCATCGTGGACCGCACCCGCTCGGGCGGCGGTGAGATCGTCCAGCTTCTGGGCAATGGCTCGGCCTTCTATGCGCCCGCCGAAAGCGCGATTGCCATGGCCAAGTCCTATCTCAACGACAAGAAGCGCGTACTGCCCTGCGCGGTGCACCTGACCGGCCAGTTCGGCGTGAGCGACATGTATGTCGGCGTGCCGGTGGTGATTGGCGCTGGCGGCGCGGAAAAAGTCGTCGAGATCAGCCTTAATGCCGACGAACAGAAAATGTTCGATCACTCGGTCGATGCCGTGAAGGGCCTGGTGAAGGCCTGCAAGGAGATCGATCCGAGCCTGGCGTAGCCACACCTGTCATCCTCCGGCCGCGTAGCGGTCCGGGGGATCCATGCCTGCAAAGAGCATTGATGCCCTCGCGCTTCGAGCGCCACCGCGTTCCGAAAGGATGAGGGCAACGCACATACCCTCATCCCTCGGCCACGTGGTGCTCGAAGGACGAGGGAAAAGCAAGGACCACCCCATGGCACTCAATATCGCAGTCGTTGGCGCAACCGGCGCGGTGGGCAAGGAAATGCTCACCATTCTGGCCGAGCGCCTGTTCCCGGCTGGCGAGGTTCACGCCCTCGCCTCGCGCCGCTCGGTCGGCACCGAGCTGAGCTATGGCGACAAGACCCTCAAATGCAAGGATCTGGAGACGTTCGACTTTTCGAAGGTCGATCTCGTCCTGATGAGCGCAGGCGGGGATGTGTCGAAAGAGTGGTCCCCGAAAATCGCCAAGGCAGGCGCAATTGTGATCGACAATTCGTCGGCCTGGCGGATGGACCCTGACGTGCCCCTCATCGTGCCGGAGGTGAACGCCGATGCGCTCGATGGCGGCATAAAGAAGGGCATTATCGCCAACCCGAACTGCTCCACCATCCAGACGGTTGTGGCCCTGAAGCCCCTGCACGATGTGGCCGTGATAAAGCGCGTATCGGTCGCCACCTACCAGTCCACCTCCGGGGCCGGCAGTGAAGGCATGGACGAGCTGTGGCGCCAGACCCGCGCCATCTATGTGAACGATCCCATTGAGCCGCAGGCCTTTTCCAAGCAGATCGCCTTCAACGTGATCCCGAAGATCGACGTTTTCATGGAGGATGGCTCGACCAAGGAAGAGTGGAAGATGGTGGTCGAGACCAAGAAAATCCTCGACCCGAAGATAAAACTCTTTGCCACCTGCGCCCGCGTGCCCGTCTTTGTCGGCCACTGCGTGGCCGCCCATATCGAGTTTGAAAACGGGATCAGCGCGAAGAAGGCCCGCACCATATTGCGCGAAGCGCCCGGCATCATGCTGATCGACCGTGCCGACGAGGAAGAGCCCGCCTATGTGACGCCCGTCGAATGCGTCGGCGAGTTTGCCACCTTCGTCTCCCGCGTCCGCGAAGACCCGACGGTCGAAAACGGCCTCGCCCTGTGGATCGTCTCGGACAATTTGCGCAAAGGTGCCGCCCTCAACGCTGTCCAGATCGCCGAACTGCTGCTGAACAAGGGTATCGTGAAAGCCTGATGCAGAACCCGTTCGATACAGCCGAACGCAAGGCTTTCCGGGAATCTGTGGAAGCCTTCGTGGCGCGCGAGATCGCCCCCTTTGCCAATGAGTGGGACGAGGCGGGTGATTTCCCCTGGGAGCTGCACAGACAAGCCGGCGCGCTGGGCCTGTTCGGCTTCGGCATTGACGAGGCCTATGGCGGGCTCGGCTTTGACGACGCCTTCATGCGCATGGATAGCGGCGTAACGCTGGCCTATACCGGCGCTGGCGGAGTCAATGCCTCACTCGGCTGCCGCAATATCATGACCGGGCCCATCGCGAAGCTGGCGTCTGAAGAGATCAGGCGCGCCGTGCTTCCCGAAATCATTTCCGGGCGTGAAGGCGGCGCACTCGCCATGACCGAGCCGTCGGGCGGCTCTGACCTGTCGCGGATGAAAACCCGCGCGGTGCGCGATGGCCAAGGCTGGCGCATTTCAGGCGAGAAGACCTTCATTACCGGCGGCATGAAGGCACGCTGGTATGTGGTCGGCGCGCGCACAGGGAGCGAGGGCTTTGGCGGCATCTCGCTCTTTCTGGTCGAGGCCGGGTCACAAGGCTTCAACCGCACGCCGATAAAGAACAAGATGGGCTGGTGGGCGTCTGACACGGCGACGCTCCATTTCGATGATTGCTACGTGCCAGCAGGCAATCAGCTGGGTGAGGAGGGCCTGTGCCTCCTTGCCATCATGGAAAACTTCAATTTCGAGCGCCTTGCGCTGGCGTCCGGGTGCCTTGGCATGGCGAAGCGCTGCCTTGATGATGCGATTGGCTGGGCCAAGGAACGCGAGACCTTCGGCAAGCCGCTCATCAGACATCAGGTCATCCGCCACAAGATCGCGGATATGAGCATGCGCATAGACGCGCTGGAGGCTTACTTGCGCGCCATCGCCTGGACGATGAATGAGGGCGAAATGCCCGCCGCTGAGCTTGCCAAGGTCAAGGTGCTGGGCTCCACCACGGCGGAGTTCTGCGCCAGCGAGGCCATGCAGATACTCGGCGGGGCGGGCTATTTGCGCGGGCAGGCGATCGAGCGCATCTATCGCGAGGTAAAGGTGATGGCGATTGGCGGCGGCTCTGAAGAAATCATGCGCGATCTGGCGGTGAAGCAGATGGGGCTATAGCGGGGCTTCCCCCGTCATTCCTGTTGTTCTCGTCGTTCCCGCGCAGGCGGGAACCCAAGGCCACTTGTCCCTTGGGATCCAATTCTGCGTTTTCCCGGCGCAAGCCGGGATCCGGAAAGACTGGGCACCGGCTTTCGCCGGTGAAACGCGGTGAGGTTACTCCCCCGGCGCTCTCGCCCGGATCACCAGCGCATGCACCGGCCCGGCAAGCTCTTCGCTTAGCGCCTGATTGACAAGCCGGTGGCGGGCAATACGGCTTTTGCCGGCAAAGGCCTCAGACACGATATCAACGGTGAAATGGCTTTCCCCGCCGGGTCTTGCCCCGGCATGACCTGCGTGGGATGCGCTGTCATCAATGATTTCGAGCTGGGCCGGAGCGAGCGCCGCTTTCAGCTTGTCCTCGATCCGCCGTCTGGTTTCTGTCATTTCACCTGTATCCTTCATTGCCCGATAACCCGCACCGCACCATACTTCTATGCATGGATTCCGGCTTCAAATACCGCCCGCGCTTCAAGGATATCCGCATCCGTCCGCCCGGCGGCAAGCCGGCCGAGGACGTGACCTTGTGCGAATATCCGCGCTGCAACGAACACGCGACCGCCAAGGCGCCCAAATCGCGCGAGCGGCTGAACGAGCACTATCATTTCTGCCAGAAGCACGCCGCCGAGTACAACAAGAGCTGGAATTTCTTCGAAGGCATGAGCGAAGGCACGGCCCAGGCCTATGCCCGCAGTGCGGCTTGGGGTCACCGGCCGACCTGGAATTTCCGCGCAGGCGGGACTGCCAGGGCCAAGGCCGAGCGTGCCAGCACCGACTGGCAATCCGCCTTCGTCGACCCGTTTTCCCTGTTCGGCGAACGCCCGCCCCCGCGCCATGCGGACGGCACCGCTGCCCCCAAAGGGCCTCAGCTCGGCCGGCTCCAGCAAAAGGCGCTTGATGCGCTGGGGCTGGAGGCCGATGCAGCCAAGGGCGATATCCGCAAGCGCTATGCCGAACTGGTGCGCGCCTATCACCCCGATGCCAATGGCGGTGACCGCTCGCGTGAGGAAGCCCTGCAGCGCGTGGTGGCCAGCTACCAGATCCTCAAAAGCGCCGGGATGGCGTGAGGCCTTGCACAGCGCCCCGCCGCTGGCCAATGCTGCGCATGCGCGCTAGTTAGCAGGGAAGACGCCTGTTTGCTGACAAAGACCGGACCGACATGACCGACACGCTCATTGCCGCCAAGCCCGATACCACTGCCGACTGCAAAGCCCTGTTCGGCTTTGATCCCGGTTTTGCCGTGCCTGCATTTTCCACGCGCGACGAGCACGTGCCCGCGATTGACGAGACCTATGTGTTCGATCCGGCGACCACGCGCGCCATCCTGGCCGGCTTTGCCTTCAACCGCCGCGTCATGGTCCAAGGCTATCACGGCACGGGCAAATCCACCCATATCGAGCAGGTGGCCGCTCGCCTGAACTGGCCGATGATCCGGGTCAATCTGGACAGCCATGTCAGCCGGATCGACATGGTCGGCAAGGACGCGATCGTGCTGCGCGGCGGCCAGCAGGTGACCGAGTTCCAGGAAGGCATTCTTCCCTGGGCCGTGCAGCGCCCCGTCGCCCTTCTGTTTGACGAGTACGATGCCGGCCGCCCCGATGTGATGTTCGTCATCCAGCGCGTGCTGGAGGCCTCCGGCTCGCTCACCCTGCTGGACCAGACGCGCGTCATCCGCCCGCACCCGCATTTCCGCCTCTTTGCCACCACCAACACGGTGGGGCTGGGCGACACGACCGGGCTTTATCACGGCACCCAGCAGATCAATCAGGGCCAGATGGACCGCTGGTCGCTGGTGGTGACGCTGAATTATCTCCCTTCGGAGACCGAGCGGGCCATCGTCGAAGCCAAGCTTGGCGAATATGGCAAGAGCGAAGAGGGCAAGGCCCGGATCGCGGACATGGTGAAAGTGGCTGACCTCACCCGTGAAGCCTTCATCAATGGCGATCTTTCCACTGTGATGAGCCCGCGCACCGTGCTCACCTGGGCCGAGAACACCGCCATTTTCGGCGATGTCGGCACCGCCTTCCGCCTGACCTTCATCAACAAGTGTGACGAGCTGGAGCGCCCCATCGTGGCCGAATTCTACCAGCGCGTGTTTGGCGAAACCCTCGCCGAAAGCCCGGTGAAGGGAACCAGCCCCGGACGGGCGGCCTGAGGTCTACCAGATGCGCTTCACGCCATAGGCGTCAAACGCACGGTCAGAGCTGACAACGGGCATGTCGCCATTGCGGGCCTGCGCCGCGAGAAGCCGGTCGAATGGATCGCGATGGTGCAGGGGCATCAGCCCGGCGACAATAAGGTCCTCCATGTCGATACCGATAAGCTCGAAACCGTCTGCAAGGCCATCTGAGCGGATCCGCTTCAGTATGCTCGCCATTACGGGCGGGCTTTTGGCACCTACCTTGATCGCGATTTCCCACACCGTGGCGAGGCTGACTACCGGATCACCGGTATCGATAGCCGCGCGTGCTGCAGAGGAAAGACTGGAATCCTCGGTGACATACCAGACATAGCTGTGCGTATCGCAGAGCAGCCTCAAGCTTTCACGTCCTCTTCACTGCCATACCAGTCCGCTAGCTCCTCTTCCGTCATGGGGGCGACGAGCAGTGCATTCTCCTCCGCACTCAGGCGCAGATCGGCCCACTGGCCGGGCTTGCGCTTCGGCTTGGTGACAGGTTTTTCCGCGATCAGGCGCGCCACCGGCTCCTTGCCGCGGCGAATGACAATCTCGCCTCCTGCCTCGATCTCGCGGATCAGGCGCGATAGCTGGGTCTTGGCTTCATGTATCGTGACATATTTCATGGCGGCGGCCTTCACTTGGCTAACCAGACTTAGCCAACTTAGCTAAGTCTGTCGGAAATGTCCAGAAAATCGCGCTGGCAGGCTTTGCACACATACCCCCTTCGCCTCGCGGCGCAGCCCCTCTAGTTTAGAGGCCATGACCTCTTCCTCCGATACACCATCTGAAACCTTCAAGCGCGCGCTCACCGCCGCAACGCGGGCCATGGCGCGCGACCGGGAGCTGGAGGTGGCGTTCTCGGGCGATACGGCGGCGCTGAACGGTAACAAGGCAATCCTGCCCGCCCTGTCGCCAGAACCAGGTGCCCTGGAGGCCGCCCGCCTGCGCGGCAAGGCCGATGCGCTGGCATTGAAGCGCGCCTTGCATGACATTGATGCCCATGCGCAAGCCCTGCCGCCCGGCAGCGAGGCGCGCCGCATATTCGATGCGGTGGAGCAGGCACGCTGCGAGGCCCTGGGCGCACGCGCCATGAAGGGCGTGGGCGAAAACATCAATGCCATGCTGGAGGAACGCTACCAGCGCTCCGGTTTCCAGCAGGCCGAGGATCGCCAGAACGCCCCCTTGTCCGAAGCGCTGGCCATGCTGGTGCGCGAGCGCATAACCGGCGCCGCTACGTCCGACGCCGCCAAGGGCGTGATGAAGGTCTGGCGCGAGGATATTGAAGCCGCCGCCGGAGAGGCGCTGGACCAGCTGGCCGAAGCTGCACAGGACCAGCGCGCCTTTGCAAAAGCCCTGCGCGAGGTGATCCGCGATCTGGATCTCGCTGACGAGCTGGGTGACGAGGCGGAAGAGGACCAGAACGAGGAGACGGAGGATTCCGGTCTCGAAAACCCGCCCGAAGACGGCGATAGCGACGATGATGAGGGCAGCGAGGGCGAAGACAGCCAGGAGCGCTCCGACGCGTCCGGCACGGCCGCTGACGAGGAAGACATTTCCTTTGCAGAGGACAGCCAGACCCGCATTGATGCCGAGGACGAGCCCGGCGACACCATGGAGGCCGCCCGGCCGAACTGGGTGCCGCCACGCGGCGATGATCCCAATGCCTACAAGGTGTTCACCACCCGCCATGACGAGGTGATCGGTGCCGACACGCTGTGCGAGGGCGAGGAGCTGGCCCGCCTGCGGCGCACGCTCGACCAGCACCTCAAAGGGCTTGAAGGCGCGGTCGGGCGCCTCGCCAACCGGCTGCAGCGCAAGCTCATGGCCCAGCAGAGCCGGTCATGGGCCTTCGACCAGGAAGAGGGGATACTCGATCCCGCCCGCCTGCCGCGCGTCATCATGGACCCGATGTTGCCGCTCTCCTTCAAGCAGGAGACCGATACCGAGTTCCGCGACACCATCGTGACGCTTCTCATCGACAATTCCGGCTCCATGCGCGGGCGGCCGATCCTCGTGGCGGCGGCCTGCGCCGACATTCTGGCCCGTACGCTGGAGCGCTGCGGGGTGAAGACCGAGATTCTGGGCTTTACCACCCGCGCATGGAAGGGCGGACGCTCCAAGGAAGACTGGCTGGCCGCCGGCAAGCCGCCAAATCCGGGGCGCCTGAATGATCTGCGTCATATCATCTACAAGGGGGCGGATGCGCCCTGGCGGCGCACGCGCAACAATCTGGGACTGATGCTGCGCGATGGCCTCCTGAAAGAGAATATCGACGGCGAGGCGTTGCAATGGGCGTGGAAGCGCCTTCTGGCGCGGCCCGAACAGCGCCGCATATTGATGGTCATCTCAGATGGCGCACCGGTCGATGACGGTACCCAGTCGGCCAATTCACCCGCCTATCTGGAAAAACATCTGCGCGAGATGATCCGCCATATCGAGACGCGTTCCGAGGTGGAACTCCTCGCCATCGGCATCGGCCACGACGTGACCCGCTATTACAAGCGCGCTGTCACCATTGTCGATGTGGAGCAGCTCGCCGGGGCGATGACCGATCAGCTCGCCAGCCTGTTTGACGAGAAGCCGCGCGGCCGCGCCAAGGGCGAGCCGCGCCAGCAACAGCCCAAGCCTTCAGGCGATGGCCTGTCTGCACTGAAGCGCGCCGTCAGCGCGGATACGGGGCGTGGTGTGCGTTAGGCCCGCTTCACTCCGCCTGCCAGACGATCTCTCCGCCGATCACCGTCATCACGGGCCGGGCGTGGCGCAGATCGAGATCATCGGCCGTCATCAGATCCATATCGAAGACAGAGAAATCGGCGAGCATGCCCGGTGCAATCACGCCAAGCTCGTCCTCGCGGAAGGCGGCATGGGCGGCATTCACGGTAAACAGGCGCAGCGCGTCCTCCCGGCTTAAGGCCTGTTCGAGGTGCCAGGTCTGAGGGTCGGCAAACCCGTCGAGATCGCGCCTCACAGTGGCGGCATAGAACTCGATACGCGCCTCCCCGCGCTCAACGGGCGCATCAGACCCGCCCGCGATCACCGCACCGCTATCCATGATGTCCTGCCACGCATAGGCCCCTGACAGGCGCTGCAGGCCAAGCCGCGCAGGCGCAAAGTGCAGATCACCAATGGCGTGGGAGGGCTGCATGGAGGCGATTAAGCCCAGCTCGGCAATACGTGGCAGGTCCGTGGGGCTGACCACTTGCGTATGCTCGATGCGCCAGCGGGGCTGCGCAATCGCGCGTTCCTCCACCGGCACACGGGCATAAGCGGCCTCCACCCAGTCCAGCACAGAGCGATTGCCCAGATCGCCAATGGCGTGGATGGCCAGCTGCACCCCGTCACGCAGGGCATCATCCATCATCGCGCCCGCCGCGTCGGCCTGCATGAGCATCAGGCCACGGTTCGCCGGATCGTCAGAATAAGGGTTGATGAGCGCGGCGCCGCGAGAGCCCAACGCGCCGTCTGCATAGAGCTTCACCGCGCGCGCGGTGACCCGTCCGCTCTCATGGCGGCGCGGAGCATTGGCCGCGACATCTTCATAATCACCCGGATTGGCGGAGACATGCACGCGAAGCGGCAGGCGGCCTTCATCGGCGAGCCGTTCCAGGATTGTCACATCGCCGTAGGGCACGCTCATATCATGGACGCCCGTCCAGCCATAACTTGCCATCACGCGCGCGGCGGCGGCGTAAATCTCCACCCGTTCAGCCTCGGAGGGTTCACCCAAAAGCGCGCGGAACGGGGCCATGGCAGTGTCGATGATCATGCCGGTCGCCCGGCCATCCTCATCACGCAATATCGCCCCGCCTTCGGGATCAGGCGTGGCATCGGTGACGCCAGCTGCTTCAATCGCGGCACTGTTGGCCACCAGCGCATGCCCATCGGCGCGGATCAGGATGACGGGCCGGTCAGAGACCACCGCGTCAAGATCAGCGGCACTCGGAAAGCGCGCCTCCGGCCAGTGCGTCTCGATCCAGCCGCGCCCGAACACCACGCCTTCGCTGTTGGTTTCGGCATAGGCCAAGACCCGGGCCTGCAGATCGGCGATCGAGGCCGTCTCCTCGAGATTCAGCGTGCGCTCGCGCTGGCCAATCCCGATAAGATGGGCATGGGAGTCGGTAAAGCCCGGAAACATGGTGGCGCCGTCCAGATCGACGGTCTGGGTATCGCTGCCTTCAAACCCTGCCAGCCCTGCGCCATCGCCTGCATAGACTATGCGGCCATCGCGCACGGCGACGGCCTCCACCGTATCGCCCAGCCCGGTATGGATGGTGCCGCCTGTGAAAATGCGTTCCGCCGCCACGGTACTGGCGGCATCATCACCGGACGTGCCATTACAGCCCGCCAGAAGGCCCGCAGAAACGATTGTCATGAGTGTTGTGGTGCGGATCATGCTGCCCTCCTGCAAGCGCTTGAAGGAGCAAGCTAGGCCGGTTGGCGGCAAAAAGAAAACGCCCGCCTCAATCGAGACGGGCGCTTGATCTTTCTAAGGCAGGAAGGGAGGGCTTAGGCCGCCGCTTCGCCTTGGGCCTTTTTCAGCTCGCGCTTCACTTTCAGCGCGCCAGCCGACAGGTTCTCGTCGCGGGCTTTCAGGAGGAACGGATCGAGCCCGCCCACATGGTCAACGCTGCGCAGGGCTTTCGCCGCGATGCGGAATTTGAACGCGCGGCCCAGAGCCTCCGACGCCAGCGTGACATCGATCAGGTTCGGCAGGAAGCGCCGGCGGGTCTTGTTGTTGGCGTGGGACACGTTGTTGCCGGACATCGGGCCGGTCCCGGTCAGTTCGCAGCGGCGCGCCATGGCTTCCACCTTTTCTTGCAAAGTCGCGTTCAGGAATACGGTGCACGCCGAAGAAGCCTCCGGCGCGGGAGCGCGGGTGTTAGCCGAGAGGGCCTGATACGTCAAGCCGGGCCTGTATATGGCAGCGTCATGTGCAAGCTGTGCCACACCGCTGCCGCGTTCATCGTGCAGACAGGTCATGAACGCGATAGAATACCGGTCAAACGACCCTGCTGGAGCGACCCTGATGCGAATGAAAGCCCTTCTGGCCATGACGGCTCTTGCTGTTCTGCCTGCCTTGCCGGCGAGCGCGGATACCGGCGAACGGCTGGCAGCCCCGCCCGACAGCCTGTTCGTGCAGTATTCCGGCTCCTATCTGATGATTCCGGTGGCCAATATCTCCATTAATGCCGTCTGGCCGGGCGAGACCTATTCTGCCACCGCCACCTTCCAGTCCGGCGGCCTCCTGCGCTGGTTTGACGATACCAATATCGAGGCAGGCGTATCGGGTTATGTGCGTGAGGACGGGCTTGATCCCTGGCGTTACCAGCACCTCAACCATGCCAGCGGCAAGGGCCGCATCGTGGCAGTGAACTTCGTCGGCGGCATGGCCGTGCCCGACATCAACCCGCCTTTCGGCTCCATGGGGGATCCGGCGGCCAGCGATGAAGACCGCACCGGCGCCATCGACCCGATTTCGGGCATTCTCAACATGATGCTGACGGCCCCAATGGCTGCCAATGGCGAGCCCTGTTCGGGCCGCGTGCCGATCTTTGACGGGCGCGCACGCTATAACCTGCGGCTGGAAAATGGCGGCATGTCGGATGTGTCGACGCGCGCCTACCGCGGCGCGGCACTGGTGTGCCGTGCTTATGTCGAGCCGATCAGCGGCTATGAGGAAGGCAAGCGCCCGACCGAGGACGATACGGCCCGTCCGGTCGTGATGTGGCTCGCGCAGCAGGGTGATATCTGGGTTCCGGTGCGCTACCGCGCCAATACCCGCATCGGCAATCTCACCATAAGCGCCACGCATCTGCGCGTGGGCGGCTAGGCGAAATCCACAGCCAGGCCGAGCCGGTCAAGGACCCGCGCCAGACGCTTGTCGCGGGTCCATAAGCCCTGCAACGCTCCCAGCTTTGCCGACGCCGCAAGATGGGCATCCAAATAGCCGATACCACTGCCAGCAAGGCTGTACGCATCAATAAGGCGGAGCACTTCGCCGTCCGATGCTTGCGGCACGGCGGGCAGGTTTTCCAGATCAGCCAGAATGTCCGCCCGGTCAGCCAGATTGCCCAGCGCCAGCTCACCGATGATGAAGGGATGGCACACGGCCTGCCCCTTCATCAGCAGGCCAGCCAGATGCGGTTCGCCGGAACGCAGATGGTCAACCCACACCGATGTGTCGACGAGGATCAAGCAGGTTCGCCCTGCCGCCGGGGAACGGGCCGCAGGTCCGGCTGCGTCCCGCCCAGACGGGCCAGGCGGCGCGCGCTCTCACGCTCGATCAGCGCCTTGAACGCTTCGCGGACAAGGGCGGCGCGCTCTTCAATGCCGGTGAGCTTCGCAGCCTTCTCGAGCAGCTGATCGTCGAGATTTACGGTCGCGCGCATGGCTGATCTCCCTGGATGAACGCATGCTAGCACCAAATGATGCCAAAAACCATGCCTGCCATCGCCCCTTAAACCCGTCCCCGCTACACCCTATCTTGGGGCGTGAAAGCGAGGCGGCATGCGCACGCAAGGCGAGATCACGGCCGTTCTGGGCCCCACCAATACCGGTAAGACCCATCTTGCCCTGACACGCATGCTGGGGCGGTCCTCCGGTGTGATGGGCCTGCCTTTGCGCCTGCTTGCCCGCGAACTTTATGATCGCGTGGTCAAGGCCAGGGGGCCAGGCTCCGCTGCCCTCATCACCGGCGAGGAAAAGATCGTGCCGAAAAGCGCGCGCTATTTTCTGTGTACGGTCGAGGCCATGCCGCTCGATCTGAAGCCCGCCTTCCTGGCCATTGACGAGATACAGCTCGCCGCTGACCCGGACCGCGGCCATGTCTTCACCGACCGGCTTCTGCATGCGCGCGGCTCCGAGGAGACCATGCTTCTGGGCGCGTCCACCATGGCGCCCATGCTCTCCCGGCTGGTGCCCGACGCGCAAAGAGTGGAACGCGAGCGCTTTTCCACCCTGACCTATTCCGGACCGAAAAAGCTCGGCAAGCTGCCGCGCCGCTCAGCCATCGTCGCCTTCTCGGCAGAAGATGTGTACGCCATTGCAGAGCTGATACGCCGCCAGCGCGGCGGCGCCGCTGTGGTGATGGGCGCGCTCTCCCCGCGCACCCGCAATGCGCAAGTAGAGCTCTACCAGTCAGGCGAAGTCGATTATCTCATCGCCACCGACGCCATTGGCATGGGGCTCAACATGGATGTCGACCATGTCGCCTTTGCCGCCTTCTCCAAATTTGATGGCCATCGCCGCCGGCGTCTGCGTCCCGACGAGATCGGCCAGATTGCAGGGCGCGCAGGCCGCTTCCGCTCTGATGGCACATTCGGCGAGACCGGCGACGCGCGCGCGCTCGACGCCGAGACCATCCAGGCGGTCGAGAACCACGAATTTGCCCCGGTCACCAAGCTCACCTGGCGCAATGGCGCGCTGGACTTTTCCTCGCTGGAAGCCTTGCGCAATTCGCTGGCAAGACCATCCCCGGCCAAAGGGCTGGAGCGCGTGCGCGGCGCGCTGGACGAGCAGGTGCTCGAAACCCTGAGTTCAGACGGTGAGGTGCGCGGCTGGACACGGGCGCAGGGCGGTCTGACAACATTGTGGGATGTGTGCCGCATACCCGATTTCCGCAAGACAACCGTGGACGAACATGCCCGCCTCGCCCGCCAGATCTATGCCTATCTGATGAGCCGCGAGGGCGTGCTGCCCGATGCCTGGCTAGATGGCCAGCTCGCGCGGGTCGCCGGCACGGCGGGCGATGTGGCTGTCCTGTCCCAGCGCCTCGCCCATGTGCGCACCTGGGCCTATGCGGCCAACCGGCCCGGCTGGACAAGGGATCCCGCACACTGGCAGGCGCGCACGCGCGAGGTGGAGGATGCCCTCTCCGACGCTCTGCACGAGGCCCTGATGACCCGCTTCATCGACCGGCGCACATCGGCGCTGGTCCGCGGCCTGCGCGAGAAGGCCGATCTGGCAGCGGGGGTGGACCATCGCGGCGAGGTGACCGTGGAAGGCCATTTCGTCGGCCGGTTGAAAGGCCTGCGCTTTGCCGCCGACAATGCGGGCGGCCCGCTGGCGCAGCGCGCGGTCACCGGCGCCGCGCTGAAAGCCGTCCGGCCGGAAATCAATCGCCGCCTCGGCGCGCTTGCGCGGGCCGAGGCCGCCGATCTGGAGCTGGACAGCGATGGCTATCTGGTCTGGCAGGGCGAGCGGACAGGAAAGCTGGCCCGGTCGGCTGACCGGCTGAACCCGGATGTCGTGCTGGTTGGCGGCGAGCTGGGAGCGCCCGAAGCGGTTACCCGCGCAGTCCAGCGCCTGCAGCGTCATGTGGCGGACGAGGCCGCGACCCATCTGGAGGGCCTTCTGGCGCTAAAACTGCGGACCGGAGCCGCCTGCGGTCTTGACGGGCTGGCGCGCGGAATTGGCTGGCGGCTTGTCGAGGCCGGCGGCGCCATGCCCCGCCATGAGCTGGCCGCTGACATCGCCCAGCTCTCCGCTCATGAGCGCCGTCAGCTGCGCAGTGCCGGGGTCCGCATCGGCGAGCACGCCGTGTTCCTGCCAGCCATGCTCAAGCCGCGCGCGGCCAGCCTCAACACGCTGTTCCATGCCGTGCACAGCGGCGATGCGGACGGGCGCTTCCGTCCGGCACCCGGACGGGTATGCGTAACCGCGCCGCCGGGCCGCTCCGCAAACGAGATGGCATCGGCGGGCTATCTGGTTTGCGGATCACTGGCCGTTCGTATCGACATGCTCGAACGGCTGGCCGATGCCATTCGCGAGGCCCGCAAGGCGCATCCGCGCGGCTGGTTCGCGCTGGATGACAGCATGATGGCCCTTATGGGCCTTCCTGCCTCAGGGCTGGAGGAGGTGGTGCGCGCGCTTGGCTATACTCGCGTGCAAAAAGCCCGCGGTGAAGCGCCAGACCTCTGGGCCGCCCGCCGCAAGACGCGCCGCAAGCCGGCAGGCACGACCCGCCCTGCCGCCCCTGCCGATGCCTTCAGCCCCTTTGCGAGGCTGGCCGAACTGGACCTCTCGCAGACGGCGGCGAGACCCCGCACCCGCAGCAGCAGAAAGCCCCGCCGCCAGCAGGCAGCCTCCAGGGCAAAGCGGGCGGGACCATCATGACGCAGCCATTGCCGGACGATGCGCCGGTACAGAAAGTGCGCCTGGATGTCTGGCTTTTCAGGGCGCGGTTCGTGAAATCGCGGGGCCTGGCGGCTGGCCTGATTGAAAAGGGCCGTATCAGGCTGGAGCGCAATGGACAGATCCTCCGCCTGACCAAACCGGCCCACGCCATTCAGCCCGGAGACATTCTCACCCTGCCGCTAAAGCCTGCGCCCTTGCGCGTCGAGGTTTGCACCGTCGGCGAGCGCCGCGGGCCCGCATCAGAGGCGAGAACATTATACCGGACGCTGGATATCGCAGGACCGTGATTGACAAACACGGCTGCGGGTTCCATCTCCGGCGCGCTGCCTGCCCGCCTCGCACGCCAACCGGAAACCCGACTCTGTCATGACCTATATCGTCACCGATGCCTGCATACGCTGCAAGTTCACCGACTGCGTGGAAGTCTGCCCGGTCGACTGCTTTTATGAAGGCGAGAACATGCTCGTCATTCATCCCGACGAGTGCATTGACTGCGGCGTGTGCGAGCCGGAATGTCCTGTAGAA
Source organism: Glycocaulis albus (assembly GCF_014639075.1). Classification (GTDB taxonomy): domain Bacteria; phylum Pseudomonadota; class Alphaproteobacteria; order Caulobacterales; family Maricaulaceae; genus Glycocaulis; species Glycocaulis albus. The sequence continues at coordinate 254,704 of NZ_BMFS01000003.1, read as the reverse complement.
GCGATCAAGCCGGACACTGAAGATGATCCTGACGGCAAGTGGCTTGCGCTTAATTCAAAGTATGCGGCTGCGTGGCCGAACATTACCGTCCGCAAGGACCCGCCCGCCGACGCCGCTGAATTTGAGACGGTTTCAGGCAAGCTCGACAAATACTTTTCCGACAAGCCGGGCTCTGGCGATTAACTTTGTTTTTACTATTGTGGCGAACTCGTTAAACATTCGCAAACGCAGCAATTGAATTTCTGTCACGATTGTGGTAGCTTGTGCGCCTTCGATAACCGCGCCTGAAGCGGACCCCTCAGGGAAACTGCGTTGATCTGATCTGTTGTCTTAATCATCACTTCCCCGGTTTCGACCGGAGGGAGTGCTGTTGACAATTATCAGCCCTGAAGGTCCGTGCGCGCTGGCCAAGAGAGTGTCGATGACCAAGAAAACCGCCAATGACAACAAGACCTTCAAAAAAGGTGACTACATCGTCTATCCGGCACACGGCGTAGGCCGCGTGACCGGGGTGGAAAAGGAAACCGTGGCAGGCTTCGATATCGAGGTCTATGTCGTTTCCTTCGAGCAGGACAAGATGACACTGCGCGTGCCTACGGCCAAAGCCATCGCATCGGGCATGCGTCCGCTGGCCAATGACAAGGTGCTGGCCGACGCCCTGAAAACCCTGCGCGGCAAGGCCAAGGTCAAGCGCACCATGTGGAGCCGCCGCGCCCAGGAATATGAAGCCAAGATCAATTCCGGCGACCTGATCTCCATCGCCGAGGTCGTACGCGACCTGCACCGGCATGAAGACCAGCCCGAACCCTCCTATTCCGAGCGCCAGCTTTATGAGTCCGCGCTCGACCGGATGGTCCGCGAGGTTGCTGCCGTCGAGAAGGTGGACCGCGACAAGGCGCTCGAAATCCTGTCGACCTCGCTGCAGAAGAAAGCGGCCTAGGCTCCGGCTTTTTCTTGCAGATTATGAATAACGCCCCGCCCTCACCGGCGGGGCGTTTTCTGTTGCGGGCCACAGACCGGCACCGGTCCCTGCTCCGCCGGCGGGGCGGACCTGCACGAAATGAGGCATATTTGTGATCCGGTGAAGGGGCATCACCGTAAAGACCGATGAAAACCTGATGCCGGCCTTGACGGAGTAGCGTCCATGCCCAGCCCAGCCCCTGCCCGCCGCAGCGCAGACCCCGACCGCCAGTTCATGAAAGCGGCCATGGCCGTACCGCTGCTGGAGCGGGAGGAGGAGCTGGCGCTCGCGACCGCCTGGCGCGAGGAAGGGGATGAGCGCGCCCTGCACAAGCTGACCAGCGCCTATATGCGCCTCGTTATCGCGGTGGCCGCGCGCTTCCGCCAGTACGGCCTGCCTTTCCCGGATCTGGTGCAGGAGGGCAATATCGGCCTGATGCAGGCCGCGGCCCGCTTCGAGCCCGAACGCGGCGTGCGCTTTTCCACCTATGCGACCTGGTGGATCCGCTCCTCCATACAGGACTATGTGCTGCGCAACTGGTCGATCGTGCGCACGGGGACGACCGCGGCCCAGAAATCCCTCTTTTTCAATCTGCGCCGCCTGCGCGCCCTGATCAGCGATGTCAGCTCGGGCGCCCTGACGCCGGAAAACCGCGCCTATGTAGCCGAAGCACTGAAAGTGGGTGAGGACGATGTCGACGCCATGGCTGCCCGCCTGGCCGCCGTTGACCGCTCGCTGAATGCGCCCTTCACCGAGGAAGGCGAAGGCGAGTGGCAGGATTTGCTGGCTGACGAACGGCCCGACCCGGAAGCAGCGGTCATGGATGCGCGCGATACAGCGGCACGCCAGAGCTGGATCAGTGAGGCCATGAGCCGGCTTAGCGAGCGCGAACGCCACATCATCACCCAGCGCCGCCTCACCGAGGAATCCGTCACGCTGGAAAAGCTCGGCGAGGAGCTCGGCATTTCCAAGGAGCGCGTACGCCAGATCGAACACCAGGCACTGATGAAGCTGAAAAAATCCCTGACCGAGATTGTGGGCGATCCTGAAGAGGCCGGGCTGGTTCCTGCGGGCTAGACCCCCTCACCGCCCCGGCAGGCGGGCGGGCTCGGGGGCATTGACCATCTCAAGCGCCTCGGGGTGATCGAGCGAGATCATCGGACCGTTCTCCTCGAACAACCATCCGCGCACCCGCACCACGGCGCCTTCCAGCGCACGCAGTTCGACCCCCTGCGCCTCGAAACGGCGCTGGTCACGGCGCATCACCTGTACAGTGAAATCGGTGCGCCAGTCCGTTCCGAAATTGAGATATATGCGCCCGTCACGCGCCTGACCGGTGGAGATGACCCGCCCCTCGACAATCTGCACGCTGTCGAGCCAGGGCGCCAGCGCATTGGGATCTGTCCCGTGCACCCTGAGATCATGATGCGCCCAGGCGCCAAGGCCTGCATTGCGGGCCGCTTCCTCCAGGACGAGGCGTGAGGGTGTCGGCCCTGTGTGATCGCCATGGCTGTCGGTCATCACCCAGCCCAGAGAGATCAGCGCATCCTGAAGGCTGCCTTGAGGTCCGGACGCTTCGGCTATCAGGGTGCCATGCCGGTTGCGGCCGGGCCCGGCAGGCTCCAGCCGCAAATCCTCACCGGCCTGGTCGAGAAGCGCCTGCAGAGCCTCACGGGCCAGCGAAGCGGACGGTTCGGCACGCGGCGCGGCTATGCCTGCAAGGCGCACCTCCTCGCGCCGCCCCTCTGTCCACACAACGAGGCGGTCAGCGCTCAGCGCCTGTGCGCCACCGGCAATCGCACCGGGCATGTCCGGCTCGCTACCCGCAGGCGGCGTAGTCTCGCCACATGCTGCCGCGAGGGCCAGCGCCAGCCCGGCTGCACCTGATCGCCACCACCCCATGGCCACCCCTTTTTCCGCTCCACGCCAGTCTTGCAGGACACAATACCGGCGTGAAGCGCAAACGGGTAACGGCGCTAGAAAAACAGCGACGCAGCAAAGAAGGCAAAGAAGAAACCGACCGTCCAGACAATCGCCGCCACAACGAGCACAATGCCGCCCCAGCGCCGCATGCGCGTGCACGCTGCCGCCTGCTTAGGATCAGCCGGGCACGGTGCGTTACGGGTGAACCAGCGCATGGCAAACGCACCGAGCAGCAATGCACCCGACAAGGCAAACAGCGGCCCCTTCCACGCGGTAAACGCAACCAGCCCGGGCACATTGGCCACAAGCCCAGCCATCACCGCGCCTGCTCCTATGGTCACCAGCAAGGCTGGCAGGGCACAGCATATGAGCGTCGACAGGCTGGCGAAAAGCGCCAGCACCGGCGCCCCTGTCTCACGAATGGCCAGCCGCATTACACGGCCTCCGGCCGGGTGATGCCATTGGCCTGATAGCCCGCGCGGCGGATCAGGTCCGTAATGGTGGCATCATCGAGCGTCCGGCCTTCATGGACAACGAAGGTGAGTGTCTTGGCGTCGAGATCGACCGTCGCGGCGGCCACCTCGTCGCGGCGCTCGAATGTGCGTGTCATGGCAAGGGCGCAGAAATCGCACACCGCGCCCAGCACATCGACAACGACCAGGGAACCGCCTTCATCAAGCGCGGCACGCATGTCAGGCGTGATCTGGCTATCGGACAGCGTGATCTCCTGAGCCGTGGCCGCAGGCATGACCGCCAGCGCGGGCATTACCGACAGGGCGAGGGCAAGTGAGACTTTACGAATGAACATGAGATTTTCTCCGTCAGAAAGCGAAACCGCCTCAGAAGCGGTATTGAAGTTGAAGGAAGGGCCGGTCATCGGTCACGGACCAGCCGGCTTCGGCCATGAGCGGCCCTTGGAAGAAGCGCACCAGCGGCGTCACGCCCACCGGGTTTTCCGCTTCCGGATTGTGCTCCACCTGCACCATCAGCCAGGTGTGCAAGGCCCCGTAATTGGCGATGTAAGGAGCGACACCCAGCCGCGCGGCCTGCATGGCCGATTGCCCGGTCGTCTCTCCGGAAAAACCTCTGGCCATGTAGGAGACGAACCAGCGGCGGGTTTCCCAGTCGGCCATGACACCCAGAGACCCGGCGGGTCCAGTGCCGGCAGGGTTATCGTCTACACCATAGGCAAGGCCTGCAGCGCCCGAGAGATAGAGATTGGCCTGATAATCCTCGCCGAACCAGCGCCTGGCGAGCCACGTGACTTGTGCGCCATGAAAGGCGTGATCATCATCGCGATGCCATTCACCGCGATAACCGATCGAGTAGCGGTGATGCGGCGTATAATGCGCCCAGACAGAGCTCATGCTCCGGTCGTGCTCCGCGATGAAGGTGCGCCCGCCCTCATAGGAGACAGGCCTTGCCTGCGCCGCGGGTGGCGCAAGCGCCACAGCCAGCATCAGGGCTGCAGCCGTAATTGCGTACTGTTTCAAGAGATTGTCCTTCCCGTCTGATTCATTCCATCGGCGCGCGGGACGCCCGCCGTCATACGAGGGAAAGGATCAGGCCCGGGGAGGGGGCGGGTCGTGCGCGATAGGCCCGGTGCGGGCCGTCTTGACCACAAACAGGCGCGGCGCCCCCTGCAGGGCGAACCCGCTGACCGGGTCCATATCCGCCGTCAGGCCCGCGGCAAGGGCGCAATCAATGCAGGCGGCTCCACCCGTGCAGTCATCTTCACCGTGAACGGCGGCATGGTCTGGCTGAACTGTTTCGCCCGCCGGTTCGTGACAGGGCGGGTGGGCGGCGGGCATCGCAGCGTTTTCAGCCGGTATGGCAGCCGGTTGCGCCAGCGCGCAATTGGCCGTGCCGGTAACGGCAAAGGCGAGAACCACAAGACTGGCGATAAAAGCGCGCATGGACACCATATAGCGCCGTGTTGCCGCAAATTTCCAGTCACATGCCGGTTACCCGGCGCAGGACAGCAAAAAAGGGCGCGGGGGTTTCCCGCGCCCTTTCATGGCCAACTGCCGGTTTCGTACCCTAGAAGTTGAAGCGCAGACCGCCAAACAGCGTGTAACCGAACGCCTCGCGCTCGATCACGCGGCTGCGATCGCCCGCATAGCGCACACCTTCGGTATTGGTGAGGTTCTTCGCTTCGAAGAACACGCCCAGCCGCTCATTCACATCATAGCTGGCCGAGAAATCGAGCTGGCTGCGGCCTTCCCAGTAAATGTCGAGGCGTGAATCCTCGCCATTGACCTCATTGAGATAGTCGGAGCGGTCGTTCCAGGACAGGCGGGCACTGAAACGCTCGGTTTCATAGAAGACCGCAAGGTTCAGCGTCGTATCCGACTGACCGGGCAGGATGCGTGTACGGCTGCCCGAGATGGCCGAAGCCAGCGTGATCTCCGCATCCGTATAGGTGTAGTTCGCCAACACGCCCGTATTGGACAGAAGGCCCGGCAGGAAGGTGAATTGCTGCTGGTAGGTCAGCTCCACGCCGCGGATATACCCGTCCGGCGCGTTTTCCGCCTGCGAGATTTCTGCCGCGAGCCCGTCATACGTCCCGTTGCGGACGAGGGTGAACTCATAGTCCTCGAGATCCTTGTAGAACACATTGACCGCGGCGAGGCCGAGCGGGGTGAAATAGTATTCAAGGCCCGCATCGAAATTGTTCGACATGGTCTCGCGCAGGTCCGGATTGCCACGGCTGACACTGACCGGCAGCGAGCTGCGGTCACCTTCCTCCACCCGCGGCACCACATCCTGATAGCGCGGACGGCTGATCGCGCGAGTCAGGGCGACCCGGCCGATCAGATTGTCGGAAAACTCATGACGCACGGTCAGGTTCGGGAACCAGTTGGTATAATCCCGGCTGACGCGGTTGATGCTGATATTCTCGTTGTCATCGATGAAGGGAGCGGAGCCCTCGAACTGCGTGTGCTCCACACGCACACCTGCCACGATCCGGGTGGCCCCGGCTTCCACCGTCGCCATGCCGTAGGCGGCATAAATGCGCTCTTCGGCACCATAGTCCGCCGTGGTGGATTGCGGCACCCGGCGAGAGGCTGCGTCCGTAGACTGGGCTTCATTGGCATTCCAGTAAGCGGTCACAGCCGACGGATCATACTTGTTGCCAAGGAAATAGCTGAAGTTCTGCGAGCGCTCGGTGCTCAGGAAGGCCGAGATCGGCTGGCCGGGGTTGGCGCTGCCGCGGCGGTCGCGATACTGCTCATTATCGTTGGTGACCTCACGGCTGCGCACGGCTGCGCCGGTGCGGAACTCGGTGGGGTTGGCAAGGAAGGAGCCGCTGAAAGCATAATTGATGCGTGCGGCGATCTCGTCCTGCTCGGTCGTCTGGCCGCGGAACACGTTTTCGCGGAACCCGTAGCCGGAAAGGTCCAGGTGCTCGCCGGACGTGAACAGCGACAGGGCCGGGCTGTCGGCGTTCGAGAAGTCATAGCTCAGATCCGGCCGGATCGAGGAGCGGAACAGAAACTGGGCACGGCGCGGGTTGAACTGTTCGGAGCGTGCATAGGAGAGCGAGTAATCCAGTTCGCCGCCACCGATCAGATGTTCGCCGCCCACCTGTATCGTGGTGATCTCGTTTTGCACGATACGGTGGCGCAGCTCTTTCTCGATCCGCGACTCGTTCCAGGTGGCATTGCCGTCCGTGGCGCCCGGCTGCAGATCGCCATCGGCATAGATGATGAGAAGCGTGTTGCGGAATTCATCATCGCGGAAGCGCGAATAGCTGCCCGTAAGGAAGAAGCGGTTTGCATCATCGGGGCGGAATTCCAGCGAGCCGGTGAGCGCGGTGCGTTCGCGCACCGTGTCATAGTCCTTGAACTCCTGCTCATCGACCAGGAACACGTCCTGACCCGCCACATCCTCGATAATCCAGCTGGATTCGATATTGTCGACCTGGCGGTCAGTGCGCGAATAGCTCGCCGAGAGCAGCGCGCCGAAACGGTCATTGCCAAATGTGTTGGAGATGGTGCCCGAGGCGCGCCGGTCATTGCCGTCGCCGAACTCGTTATAGCTGAGACCCGCCTGACCGGAAATGTTCAGGCCTGGCCGGTCGAATGGCGAGCGTGTCACCAGATTGACCGAACCGGCAATCGAATCCGCGTCCTGGTTGGGCAGAAGGGTCTTGGAGACTTCCAGCGCCGCGACAATGTCGGACGGGATGGTATCCAGATCGACCGCGCGTGTGGTCGGGTCGGGCGATCCGATCTGCACTCCGTCCACCGAAATGCCGGTGAAATCGCCCGGCGCGCCACGCAGATTGATGAAGCGGCCTTCGCCCTGGTCGCGCGCCACGGCAAAGCCCGGCACGCGCTGAAGCGCCTCGGCGATATTGGCATCGGGGAAGCGGCCGATGGAGTCAGCCGACACGATATTCGTGGTGGCATTATTGGTGCGCTGCTGGTTCAGGGCCCGCGCGGCCGAATCGAGGATCTGGCCGGTGATGATGATACGCTCCACGCCATCGGCCGAGTCGGCAAGCGTGAACGTGACCGTATTGATGTCGCTGGCCGAGATGTTGACACCCCTTACGCCAGGCGGCAGGCCGAGATAGCTGACCTCGAGCCGGGCCTCGCCTGCAGGCAGGGAGAGGAAGGTGAACTCGCCACGGCGGTCGGTCGAAGTGGTCAGGCCCAGCTCCGGTACGCTGACACGGGCGCCCGGAAGGCCATTGCCGCGTTCATCGACCACACGGCCGGTGAGCTGATGCTGGGCAAGCGCATCGGCGCCCATCGCGCTGAGGCCAAGTGCGAGCACGGCTGCAGATACGCCCGACAGGCGCAGATTGCGTATCGTCATCGGTGAAGTCCCCCTGAATAACGTCAAAAAGCCGGGCTGCACTCATGCATCCGGTTCAGAGGCGTTAGACACAGGCCCGGTGACACGCCGGTCACGGATCGGTGAAGTCTTGGTGATGTTTCGATGACGGCGGGGTCACGAATGCGCGTCGGTTTGATGACGGGAGGCAGCATCTGGCCCCTGCTCCGGCAGTGAAGCGCCGATTCACGCCTCTGTCACAGAAACCGGGCAAGGTCTGGTGCGGCTGCCGGCCGGTTTCGCAACTCAGGGAATGAAAGCAAGATGATCAAGGGATTTGCCGCCGCGCTCATCGCGGCGCTGGCACTGGCGGGCGGAGCCGTCGCGCAGGACAACGCCCACGACCCGGTATTGCTCCGCTTCGCGGTTCTGGGCGATGCCGAGCCCAAACCGTGCGCCCTGTTTCCCGGCGTGGAAGCGGCCGTTGTGGACGTCAATGCATTGGCGGAATCCGGGCGTATCGATTTTGTGGTCGGGGTAGGCGATATCGCCCACAAGGGCACCGGGATACAGTACGAGAATGTCACGCCGGCCCTGCAATCACTGACCCGGCCATTTTATCCGATCATGGGCAATGAAGAGCATAACGACACTGTCGAGCGCTATCTCGAATTTGCCCGCCAGTGGAATCCGGACATTACCGAACCGAGCTATGTGCGTGATCCGGGGCCGGTCGTCATGGTGCACGCCTCTCCCGATTTTGGCCGGGACTTCAACGATGACGGCATTGACTGGATAGTGGAGCAGATCGCGGCTGCCGCGCCGCGGCCCGTCTTCCTGGTCGTTCATGCTGCCCAGGCAGGCGTGTACCCGGAAGACGCCGACAAGGGGGTTCAAAATCCGCGTTTTCAGGAAGTTGTCGGTCAGGCCAATCTTGCGGCCGTGATTTCCGGTGATTTGCACATGGACATGGACCGGACCGTTCACTCCCGTCAGATCGGCCACGTCCACTATCTTCACATCCCGGCGCTGGAACGCACCAAGATACCCGATGAAACGCACCACACGCCGATGTATCGCGTGTTTACTGTGCTGGAGGGCGGCGAGGTCCGGGTCGATACCTACGAAACAGGCAATCTGGAGCCGCTTTCCCGTCACGACTACAGCTTCACCCTGCCGCAATAGATTGCCTGCCGGGGCGTCGGCCGCCCGCGCCTGTGCGACATCCGTCATGACAGGCCGGGCGCCATTGGCTAATGTCCGCGCCAGTGTCCCCGTAGCTCAGCAGGATAGAGCATCAGATTCCTAATCTGGGGGCCACAGGTTCGAATCCTGTCGGGGACACCATTCTTTCCCGGCTTCCCGGGGTCTGGCCGCCGCGCCGTTGAGCGCGGGCGGCATCCTGCCGGAATTCGCGCTGCAGCACGCAATTAGGGATTGCCGGGACGCGCCTTCCGCCCCTAGGCTTGGCTCAAAGGGCTTGCAGGGCGGATCACCCATGGGCAGCACCACACATCCGGCACGCATACTTCTGGTCGAGGATGACGATACCGAAGCAGAACTGTTTGCCGGCATGCTGGTACGCAAATCGCCCGAGTGCACGGTGGCGCGCGCCGCCAGCGGGCACGAGGCACTGGCAAAACTGGCGGATGGCCCGCTGCCGGACTGCGTCGTGCTGGATCTGCGCCTGCCCGGTGAGGATGGAATCTGGATACTGGAGCGCCTGCTGGAATCGCCTGAGTGGCGGACCATTCCCGTCATCGTGTTTTCAGGTGATGTCTCGCGCCTGGGACCGGCCTCCAGCCAGTTTCCCAATGTCGCCTCCAGCGTGCGCAAGCCCCACAGCGTGGAGGAGTATGAGGCAGCCCTCCTGATCGTCTGCGCGATTGTGGGCGCAACAGTGTCTGCCGCGGCCTGAAGCGGTTCAGGCCCGCCGCGCCACCGTTTCGGCGGCTCTCTCCGAGCTGTGCCCTTTGAGCCGCCGCATCAGCTCCTTCAGCTCCAGCTTTTGCCGGTGCGCCTCAATGGCGTGCATGACAGCGTCAGCCATATGTCCCAGCAGGCGCAGCTGTCCGGCGGACAGTGTACGCGGCTTTGTGTCCAGAATGCACAGCGTGCCGAGCGCATAGCCATCCGCTTCGATAAGCGGTGCACCGGCGTAAAAACGCACATGCGGCGCGCCCGTTACCAGCGGATTGCAGGCAAAGCGCCGGTCCCGCGCAGCATCGGGAACCACCATGGGTTCAAACCCTTCAATGGTATGGCTGCAGAACGAGATGGAACGGGCCGTTTCACGGACATTGACCCCGAGCGCCGACTTGAACCACTGCCGCTCCGCGTCAACGAGGGAAATGAGCGAGATCGGCACGTCAAACGCAAGCGTTGCCGCACGCGTCAGGCAGTCGAATGCCGGATGCGGTTCTGTATCGAGTATGGCGCAGGCGCGCAGCGCTGCGAGACGCTGGAACTCAACAGACAATGTAATAAATCCAGTGAACTGATTCAGTGAACAACACTATAGGTGGAAGGTTGCTCAACCGTAAACAGTCCGGAGCAGCCCGCAGCTGACCGGCACCGGCGGCCATGATTGCCAACCGGCCTGCACCGTCTAGTCTGACTGCAGACCAGAGTTAGGAGAAAGTAAATGGATCTGAGCGGCAAAACGGCCATCGTGACGGGCGGCGCCAGCGGTATCGGGCTTGCTGTGGCAAAGGCCCTGCATGCGCGCGGCGCCCGCATCGCCATTGCCGACCTGAACGCCACTGCCGCATCCGATGCAGGCAAGGCCCTTGGCGGTGTCGGTGAGGCGGTCAATGTCGGCGACGAGGCCGCCCTGGTGCGCTTCATCAACAAGGTCGAGCGTACGCTGGGCCCGGTTGATGTCTACATCTCCAATGCGGGCCTTGGCGTGACCGACGGGCCGGGATGGGGTGCAGGCGATGCGCCCAACGCGGCCTGGAACCTGTGCTGGCAGGTCAACGTCATGGGAAGCGTGTTTGCCGCGCGCCATCTTGCCCGCAAAATCGCCGCCCGGCAGGGTCATTTCGTGATAACGGCCTCGGCCGCCGGCCTGCTCGCCCAGATCGGCGATGCGCCCTATTCAGCCACCAAGGCCGCTGCCGTTTCCTTTGCCGAGTGTCTGGCCATCACCCATGGTGATGAGGGGCTGAACGTCCACTGCCTGTGCCCGGAAGGGGTCAGAACGCCCCTGGTGGAGGGCATTGAAGGCGGAGCGCAAGGGCTGGGCGGCTATCTCGAAGCGGAGGAGGTCGCGCAGATACTTCTCAAGGCCATGGAAGACCGGCGCTTCCTCGTCATGACACACGAAAACACGCCCGGCTATGTCGCCACCAAGGGGCAGGACCGCGACCGCTGGGTTGGCGGCATGCGCAAGCTGCGCCGCATGCTGATCGAAAAGCTCGGCCGCCCCATGTGATCAGGCCTGGTAATCAGGCCTGAAGCCGGTAACCGCCCGTATCGGTGACCAGCAGGCGCGCCTTGCCCGGGTCCGGCTCAATCTTCTGGCGCAGCCGGTAGATATGGGTTTCCAGCGTGTGGGTGTTGGCCTCGCGGTGATAGCCCCACACCCGGTCCAGCAATTCCTCGCGGGCCACGGGCTGGCCGCCCGCGCGGTAGAGATATTTCAGAATGCTGGTTTCCTTCTCGGTCAGGCGGATACGCTTGCCTTCCTGATTGACCAGCTGCTTCATGCCGGGCGTGAACACGTAAGGCCCGATATTGAGAACAGCATCCTCAGAGGACTCATAGCGCCTCAGCTGGGTGCGTACCCGTTCCAGCAGGACCCGGAAGGCAATCGGCTTGGCCAGAAAGTCGCTGGCACCGGACTGCAGACCCTTTACATGGTCCTCATCGCCCGACTGCGCGGTCAGAAGTATGATCGGCACGTTCTCGCCTTCCTCGCGCAGGGCGGCACAGGCATCCCGCCCGTCCTGATCAGGCAGGCCGACATCGAAGATGACAATATCAGGATTGTCGCGCCGCACCCGCTCCATACCCTCACCGGCATTGGCAGCGGTCAGAACGGCAAACCCGTCTTCCAGGGCAAACTGCTCGGCAAGCGCCTCGCGCAGGTCCGTGTCGTCATCGATAATGAGAACCGTCTTTTCACCGGCCATGACGGGTCAAACCTCCATGCGATAGGCGCAGTAAGCATACATAGTGCGCGTTGCCCGCTCACGCCAACTGCCTGCCGCCGCTTGCCTTCGGGCGCATCACCGCGCCAAGCTTAAGCCATGAAGATCGTTGCACACACCGGTGGCAAGCTGCGGGCTGGAGGCAAGACCTTGCGCTGCGCGCTTGGCCGTTCAGGCGTCATTCCAGCCCATGACAAGCGCGAAGGGGACGGGGCCAGCCCGGCAGGCATCTGGCCTGTCCGGCGCGCCCTGTGGCGCCCGGACAGGCTGGAGAAACCGCAAACCGCGCTGCCCTTGCAGCCGATCCGGCCTGATGATGGCTGGTGCGATGCGCCCGCCGATCCCGCCTATAACCGGCCGGTGCGCCTCCCCTGGCCGGCGAGCCACGAGGTGATGACGCGCCAGGACGGGCTTTATGATGTCGTTGTGGTGCTTGGCCATAACGACAATCCGCCCGTGCCGGGCATGGGGTCGGCGATTTTCCTGCATTGCGCCAGCGATGATTACAAGCCGACCGAGGGCTGCATCGCGCTGGCGCGCGATGAGCTTCTGGAGCTGCTAAGGGACATGACCACAGCCAGCACGCTGGAAATCCAGGCTTAGGGGACGAAACGCGAATTTGGTGCGGGTTGCCACCCTCGTCCTGAGGGCGAGCGCAGCGAAGCGTCTCGAAGGACGAGGGAAAAGCGCCGTTCGGCCTATAAGATGAACTTCGACAGATCGGCGTTCGAAGCCAGCGTCTTCACGCGCTCATGCACGTAATCGGCATCGATCACCAGCGTTTCGCCCGAACGGTCAGACGCCGTATAGCTGATCTCCTCCACCAGGCGCTCCAGAATGGTGTGCAGCCGGCGCGCGCCGATATTCTCCACGCTCGCATTCACTTCCGCGGCATAATCGGCAATCGCCCCGATCGCGCTGTCATCAAGGCTTAGCTCAAACCCTTCCGTGGCCATCAGGGCGATATACTGGGTGACAAGGCTCGCTTCCGGCTCGGTCAGTATGGCGCGGAAATCATCGCGGGTCAGGGCTTTCAGCTCGACACGGATCGGCAGACGGCCCTGAAGCTCCGGCAACAGGTCGCTCGGCTTGGTCACGTGAAACGCACCCGAGGCGATGAACAGCACATGGTCGGTCTTCACCGGGCCATACTTCGTGGCCACGGTTGCCCCCTCGATCAGGGGCAGGAGGTCACGCTGTACGCCTTCGCGGGACACATCGGCCCCGCGCGCTTCGGAACGGGCTGCAATCTTGTCGATCTCGTCCAGAAAGACGATGCCTTCATTCTCGGTCAGTCTTACCGCTTCGGCCTGGATCTGGCTGTCGTCGAGAAGCCGGTCAGCCTCTTCCTGCAGCAGCGGATCATAGGCCTCCCGCACGGTGGTACGGATAGTCTTGCGACGCCGCCCCATGCCCTTGCCCAGCATGTCTCCCAGATTGATCATGCCGACACCGCCCATGCCCGGCAGGTCCAGCCCCTGCAACGGGTTGGCATCATCAACCAGCTCGATCTCTATCTCCTTGTCGGCCAACTCCCCGGCATGAAGCTTGCGCCGGAAGCTGTCGCGCGTAGTCGTGCTGGCACCGGGGCCGACCAGCGCGTCCAGGACGCGCTTTTCAGCCGCTTCCTCCGCGCGCGGACGCACTTCCTCGCGGCGGCGTTCGCGTACCAGCGAGATCGCGATCTCGACAAGATCACGCACGATGGAGTCAACATCGCGCCCGACATAGCCGACCTCGGTGAACTTGGTAGCCTCCACCTTCAGGAAAGGCGCGCCGGCAAGCTTGGCCAGACGCCTTGAAATCTCCGTCTTGCCGACCCCGGTCGGGCCGATCATCAGGATGTTTTTCGGCGTGATCTCGGCGCGCAAATGTTCATCAACACGCTTCCTGCGCCAGCGATTGCGCAGCGCGATAGCCACCGCCTTCTTGGCTTCATGCTGGCCGATAATATGCCGGTCCAGTTCAGAAACAATTTCGCGCGGCGACAGATCGGTCATGGGCGGTCCTTGCAGTCTGGGAGAAATGAAACCTGCGCTCATGTAGGCAGTGCCTGCACCGGGGAAAACCCTTCAGCCGCCTGCGCCTGCATCTGAACGCGTCCATTCGGCGGCGGCATCCCCATCCGTTTCGGCCGGCAACCGCGTCTCACGTTCAGCTTCAAAGCGCGCCGCATCCAGGCGCGACAGGGCCCAGACCGCCGCGCCGCGCACCAGCGCGCTCTCATCATCCAGCCGTGCCAGGACCGCGTCCAGCGCCGCCGCACCGCTATCATTGCCGAGCGCAATCAGCACATTGCGTACAAACCTGTCCCGTCCAATGCGCTTGATGGGCGAGGCCGTGAAGAAGGCCCGGAACCCGGCATCATCCAGCCGCGAAAGCTCCGCCAGCAAGGGTGCTTCCAGCTCGGCGCGGGCATGAAAGGCGGTTTCGGCCGTGCGCGCGGCAAACTTGTTCCAGGGGCACACCGCCAGGCAATCATCGCAGCCATAGATGCGGTTGCCCATTGCGGCCCGGAATTCGCGCGGTACCGGCCCCTTGTGTTCGATGGTGAGATAGGAGATGCAGCGGCGCGCATCGAGCCTGTAGGGTGCAGGGAACGCGTCTGTGGGGCAGATATCCAGGCAGGCCCGGCACGACCCGCAATGATCGGTTTCCGGCGCGTCGGGCTCAAGCTCGGCCTCGGTCAGCATCACGCCCAGAAACAGCCAGCTGCCCCAGTCCCGGCTGACCAGATTTGTATGCTTGCCCTGCCAGCCCAGACCGGAAAGGGCCGCGAGCGGCTTTTCCATCAGCGGCGCGGTATCGACAAAGACCTTCACGCCCTTGCCCGTCTCGCCATGAAAGGCGCGGGCCATCTGTTTGAGGCGTTTTTTGAGAAGATCGTGATAATCCCGGTTGCGCGCATAGACCGAAATGACGGCGCGGCCGGTGTTCTTCAGATCCTCCAGCGGATCATGGTCCGGCCCGTAATTGAGCCCCACCACCACCGCCGAGCGGGCCTCCGGCCACATGGCAGTGGGGTGGACACGCCGCTCCAGCGTGTCTTCCATCCAGCCCATACTGCCGTGATGACCCGCCTCCACGAAGGCGCGAAGCCGGTCTCCCGCCTCCCAGGGCGTATCGGCGCGGGTGATGCGCACGCCGTCAAATCCGGCCTCGCGGGCCATCGCCCGCACCGTCTCGCTAAGGCTGGCAGTGCTCATTGGCGCAGCATGACATAGAAGGCCCCCGAGCCGCCATGGCGCGCATGGGCTGACGCATAGCCGCTGACGAGCACCGAGAACTCCGGCTCGGCAAGCCATAAGGGGAGCGACCGGCGCAACACGCCGGGCAAAGAAGGCGCATCAGCCTGCCATGGCTCGAACCGGCGCGTATCCTCGGCCCGCATGCCCGCGCCCTTGCCGGTTATCACGAGAATCGTCTGATGACCCTTGATCGCCGCGCGCGACAGGAAGGCCAGGAGCATCTGGCGGGCACGGGCCGCGGTTTCGCCGTGAAGGTCTATGCGCGCGTCAATCTCCACGCGCCCGCGGCGTACCTTGCGCTCGCCGCCGCGTTCGACAGGCGGGCGCGCTGCGCCGGTGTTGAGGGCGCCAATTGCACTTCCCGAAGGCCGCTTGAGCAGGCTTGCAAAATCCTCCGCAGAGGATGGGAGTGCAACCCGCGCACGCTCACCCGGCAGCGGCCGCGCCGTGCGCGAGACCTTGCGCCACAAGGCACGCTCTTCCGCTGTCAGGGTGCGCCTCGGACCCGCCATGACCCCTCATGAGGTGCGCGCAAGGCGCGCTGCGAGATGGCTCGGCAAGAGCAGGTGCCAGCGGGCAAAACTGTTCTGCCGCCCGGCTGTCTGTCCGGCTTCGTCACCCCAGCCAAAGAAAAGGTCACCCCGCACGGGCCCTGTGATCGCCCCGCCGGCATCCTGCGCAATGACCAGCCCGTTCCAGCGTCCTTGCCCGGACACCTCCCCTTGTATGAAGACCGGCACGCCCCAGGCATGAAAGGCCGGGTCAATGGCGAGGCTCGCCATCGGCGTCAGCGGTACACCTTGCGATCCCATCGGGCCGGCACCCGGATCGGCAATCTCCTGCAGGTCGAAGAACACATAGCGCGGATTTTCGTTGAACAGCGGTGTCCAGGCGGTCGGGCCATTACGGATCAGCCAGTTTTCGATATGGTGTTTCGATGCCTGTCCCGGCGGCAGTTCGCCCCGGTCCAGCAGCAGCCGCCCGATAGACACATAAGGGTGCCCGTTATGGGCCGCGAAGGCCGCGCGGCGCTGATAGCCATCATCAAAGACCAGGCGTCCGGAGCCTTGAATCTGCATGAAAAACACGTCTATCGGCCGCCCCCAGGCCAGCGGCACACCGATATTCATCGCCTCGATCTCGGCGCGCGGGCGCGCCTCGTCCGCCCCGCCGAACCGGGCTGCATCCAGACCGGCTATGAGCTGGGACATGTCCCCGCGCGGAGACAGGCCCGGCCGCGCCCGTATTGCCATGGAAAATTCCGGATCAGGGTAGTAGCGCGCCTCGACCATCGGCTCGTAATAGCCGGTCAGGCGGCCCTCGCCGCCAACGGCCACAGGGCGGAAGCGGGCCTCAAAGAACTGCCGGGCGCTTCGGGCATCCAGATTGCCGGCGAGCAGCGACAAGGCCTCGCGGCACACATCATGCCAGTCGCCGGCACGGCCCGCATGGGGTGCACGGTCATTCAGGGGCCTGTCGGCGGGCCGGCGCAGGATCGCGGTGCAACTCTGCCCGAAAGAGGACAGGGCAGCACGCGCATCATGGGTCTGCCAGCCTTCAAGCGCATCGAAGCCTGGCAGAACACGCAGATCGAGCGAAGACGCAGCAGGCGGGCGCGGGCCCGTGGAGGGCGCGTCCGGCACGCTGGCACAGGCTGTCAGGACAAGGGTCAGACAGAGCGCCGCAAGCGCACTAGGCCGGGCGCACGGCGGAAAGCCGCCAGTTCGGGTTGTCGCTCGTGACATCGCGCTCAAAGCTCCAGATCTCCGCTACCGGGTGCAGCGCCGCGATATCGCCTGAAACCACACTGCCGTCGGCAGCGCGGGTCTCATGGGCGATCTCGGCGACGAATCGCACCTTGATCTTGGCCTTGGGCCCGTTAAGGGAAGCTTCCTGCAGCCGCGTTTCCTTGATGCGGTCAATCTCGGTCGTCAGGGTTTCACCCTTGGCGGCGCGCGCCTCGATCGCCTCGCGATAGGCTTTCATCACGCGCGGAGCCAGCAATGGCTCGAGAGCATCCACATCCCCGCGCGCGAACGCGCCGGCAATCATGCCATAAGCCGCGCGAGCGCCCTGGACAAACTCTGCCGCGTCAAAGCCCGGGTCGGCATCCGCAATGGCCTCAAGGCCATCATAGGCGGCCTCCTCGACATCAACGGCGCTCAGCGCCGCTGCCGCCGGCGCGGATGCATCCTGGATACCGGCCGTTTCGCGGGCCGGCACAGACGCCTCGCGGGCGACAGATTTTTCGGCCTCTTCACGCGCATGTTCTTCGGGCGAGCGCCCGACCTGGCGGCCCAGCACCATGTACAGCCTTATGCCGATGAACACGGCAAGGCCCGCGAAAAAGAGTATCTGCAACAATTCCACGCGCATGCACCTCTTTGCCACCGGGCTCCGGCGGTATCTGTGCCCGTCCCTGCCTAACCATATAGGCCGTCAGGCCACTCAGGTCAGCCCGTGCAATGCAGGCTGCGGTTTGACAGGGCGCCACCGAACACCGGCTTGCCCGCCAGGGCGCGCCATGCTACCCGCCCAGACCTTGCAAAGGGAAGCGGGCACATTCCAGCCCTGCTGCCGGCACTTCGATACAAAAAGCCGGTAAACGTCCACAGGAGCTTGCACCGATCATGGCTGACACCCCCAACACACCCGACCAGAGCGCCAACCCGCCCGCCGGGCCGAGCGTGAGAATACTGGGGCAGTACGTGAAGGACCTCTCCTTTGAAAACCCCGGCGCGCCGGACACGCTGCGCGGCAGTGCGGCCCAGCCCAATATCGATCTGGGGATTGATGTGCGCGTGCGCGCCCTGGACAGCGAGAATTTCGAGGTGGAACTTCTGCTGTCGGCAAAGGCGCAGCGTGAAAACGCGACCCTGTTTGTGTGCGAGCTGAGCTATGCTGGCCTGTTCCAGATCCGCGGCATGGACGAGCAGGCGCGTGAAGCCTTCCTGCTGGTCGAGGCGCCGCGCCTGACCTTCCCCTTTGCCCGCGAGATCGTCGCCAGCGCAACGCAGAATGGCGGCTTCCCGCCCCTGATGCTGGAGCCGGTGGACTTTGCGGCCCTCTACCGCCAGCAGCTGGCCCAGCGCGCGCAAGGTGGCGCTGCAAACCCGCCGGCCGGCAACGCCTGATCAGGGCCGTCTATACGCCGAATTTTTTCCAGATGCGTGCCTCTCCCATCTCGGCAACGAACGCCGCATGGAGGGCACGCTCTTCTGTTGTGCTGGCCTGCGGCAGCGCCGCCGGGCGCGGCGGACGCGGCGCATAGCGTACCGTACGGTCTCTGCCCTCCAGCCCGGCAAAGTCGAGCGCGCGCGTGCGCCCGCCATTAAGCTCCAGATAGACTTCGGCCAGCAGGTAGGCGTCGATCAGGGCGCCGTGCTTGGTGCGGCTTTCCAGCGAGATATCAAAGCGTTTGCACAGCGCATCGAGATTGGCCGGCGAGCCTGGAAAGCGCTCGCGGGCCATGGCCGCCGTATCCTTGAAGCGGCTGTCGGGATAGGGGTCGAGGCCGGCGCGCGTCAGCTCCATATTGATGAAGCCGCGGTCGAAGGGCGCATTATGCGCTACCATCACCGCATCGCCCACAAAGTCGATGAAGTCCTGTGCCACCTCTTCAAAATGGGGCTTGTCGCGCAGCATTTCGCGCGTGTGCCCGGTGATCGCGGTGACCTCGGCAGGAATATCGCGATCAGGGTTGATGAGCGCATGAAACTCGCGGCCGGTGGGGATCATGTTGAAGACCTCCACACAGCCCAGCTCGGTCACCCGGTCGCCCTCGAGCGGGTAGAGGCCTGTGGTCTCGGTGTCGAAAATGATCTCTCTCATGGGCCGGGATTCTGACGGCGTTTGCGCAAGGCATCCAGAATGGCGCGCACCTGATGGCGGGCATCATCCACACCTTTTGATGTGTCGATGACGAAATCGGCCCGGTCGCGCTTGTGCGCATCCGGGGTCTGCCGGGACAATATCATGTCCAGCTTTTCAGCATGCATGCCGTCGCGGGCGAGCACCCGTGTCCGCTGGATGTCCGCGGGGGCCGACACGACCACGACCACATCGACATGGGCCTCCATCCCCGTCTCGAACAGGAGCGGAATGTCGAACAGCACACACCAGGCGCCGTCAGCGCGGGCCTGTTCCAGGAAAGCGGCGCGGCGGGCGGCTACCAGCGGGTGCACGATGGCTTCAAGGCGCGCGAAATCGTCCGGCTGCCTTTTCAGATGAGCGCTCAGCTTGTCCCGGTTCACACACCCGTCAGCCACAATATCTGGAAAGGCCATGCTGAGCGGTGTCACCGCCTCGCCGCCTGGCGCATACATGTCGGCCACCGCTGCGTCCGCATCGAAGACGGGTATGCCTTCGGCCGCAAACAGCGAGGCGGTCGTGCTTTTGCCCATGCCTATGGAGCCTGTCAGCGCGACGGTAATCATGTGCGGACCTCCAGCGCGGCCTCCAGCATGGCCCTGACCGGCGTACCGGCAGGCGCCGGCTGGCCAAAGAACATCTCGAAGGCCGGGCGGGCCTGTCCGATCAGCATGGAAAGCCCGTCCGCGCTCTTCAGCCCGCGCGCCCGCGCCTGCTTCAGAAGGGGCGTCTCGAGCGGTGCGTACACCATGTCGAAGACGGCCGCGCTGGCGGGCAGAATGTCGAGCGGCAAGGTCAGGGCAGGCTGGCCGGTCATGCCAAGCGAGGTCGCGTTGATGACGAGGCGCGCGCCCTCAAGCGCTGCCCCTGCGTCCGCCAGCGCGTGAACTTCAGCCGCGCAGCCCATGGAGCGGACAAGCTGTGCCGCCCGGCCCGTATTGCGGTTTATGATCCGGACCGGCGTATCGTCAGCCGTGAGCACATGAAGCGCTGCCCGTGCCGCTCCGCCAGCACCGATGAGTACTACAGGGCCCGTTCCCGCCTGCCAGCCCGCCTCATCAAGCGCGGCCCGGACGCCGGCAATATCGGTGTTGTCAGCCGATACACCGCTGGCGCCAAACATAAGAACATTCGCCGCGCCGCAGGCGCGCGCGCCCTCGCTTGCCTCATCGGCCAGAGCGAGCGCAGCTTCTTTGTGCGGCAGGGTGACATTGATCCCGCAATACCCTTCATCGCGCAGGCGCGACACGGTGGCGGCAAACGCGTCAGGCTCTACAGCAATGCGTTCATAGCTCCCGGCAAGGCCGGCATCGGCCAGCCACGCCTCCATCATCAGCGGCGAGAGCGAGTGGGCGACCGGCCAGCCGGCCACTCCGGCTTTCAGACCGGGCCCGGTCATGGCTCAAGCACACCGTGCTGGCGCAAGGCACCGAGCAAGGGCAGGAGTGGCAGGCCCAGAACCGCGAAGAAATCGCCCTCAACCCGCTCAAAGAGCTGGGCACCGAGGCCTTCATAGGCGTAACCGCCCACGCCCGCAGTCAGGATCGGCCCGGCCTCTCGCATATACCGGTCGAGAAAGGCATCGGAGACCTCGCGTATCTGCATCTCGCAACGGCTCTGATGCTGCCAGACAATCTCGCCATCGCGCGCCAGTACCAGCCCGCCGACAAGCGCATGAGCCTTGCCGCGCAACATTTCTAGGCGCGCACGGGCCTCTGAATGATCGCGCGACTTGTCATAGGCCCGGCCCTCGAATTCCAGCACCTGATCGGCGCCCAGCACGAGTTTCCCCGCCTGGCGCGGCGAAACCGCAAGTGCCTTCTGCCGGGCAAGCTCCAGCGCGAGCGCGGCCGGCGTTCC
The DNA here is from genome assembly GCF_014639075.1 of Glycocaulis albus. Taxonomy (GTDB): domain Bacteria; phylum Pseudomonadota; class Alphaproteobacteria; order Caulobacterales; family Maricaulaceae; genus Glycocaulis; species Glycocaulis albus. The sequence continues at coordinate 233,903 of NZ_BMFS01000003.1, read as the reverse complement.
GGCAAATCGCGCCTTCACCGCGCCTTCATCGATATCGGCCGGATCTATGGTGAAGGGAACACAGGCCTTTTCCAGAATGGCGCGCCTTGATGCCGAACCGGAGGCCAGTACCAGCTCCGTCATGGCTTGCCCCCTGACATCTTGCCCCGGTGTTCGGTGAGAAGATTGATGATCTTGGCCGCTGTCTCCTCGATGGATCGCCGCGTGACATCAATCGAGGGAACATTGTGGCGTGCAAACAGGCGCTTGGCGAAAATCAGCTCGTCCTTGACCGCACCTTCATCAACATACTCGGTCGAGCGGTCCTCATTCAGGTTCAGGAGCCGGTTGCGCCGGATCTGGATTATCCGCTCAGGCGTGGCATAAAGCCCTACCAGAACGGGCTTTTTCAGCGAGAACAGATCGGGTGGCAGGGGTGTTTCGGGCACCAGCGGAATATTGGCTGCCCGCACACCGCGATTGCCCAGATAAATAGAAGTAGGGGTTTTCGAGGTCCGGCTGATGCCCAGCAGGATCACATCCGCGCTCGCCAGATCATCACCCTGCCCGTCATCATGGGCCATGCAGTAATTCATCGCCTCGATACGCCTGTAGTAATCCGCATCGAGCGTACGCTGGGCACCGGCCCGGCCCGTCATGGGCGCGCCGAGATAGGCTGAGAGCGTGGTCTCGATCGGATCAAGAAGGGCGATCGCAGGAATGGAAAGCTCCGCGCAGCGTGTTTCCAGAGCCTCGCGCAGCTCGGTATTGACCACGGTGTACATGACAACACCCGGAAAGGCCGCCACATGCTCCAGCGCCCGGTCCATCTGGCGCGGCGAGCGCACCAGCGCGAAGAGATGTTCTATTGGCTGGCCCCGTTCAAACTGGGCGGCCGATGCGCGCATGGCGCTCATCAGTGTCTCACCCGTGGAATCGGAGATCATGTGAACATGAAAATAGGTCTTTATGTCCGGCGCGCGCTGGGAAGCTGGCATGGTATCCTTCCTGAAGGCGGTTTGGTCCCGGTCCCGTCGGGTGTCAGATCAAGCGTTAGCCCGTTCCGCCCGGCCTGTGAACAAGTTGTCGGCAACGTGCTCAGCCTGTCCCCGCTAATGCCGGGCGCGCAGCCCCGACTCCGGTGCAGCCCGGATTCACGCACAGCCCATCCCCGCTCATCCACGACGGCGCATAACACGCCCGGCGCAAAAGCATGGCGTGTGGAGCTGCCCGGCATAACCCTGATAGCTGCATCTTCTATCCCCGGCCGGCCTGCCAGCTTAATAAATTGTTAAACAATATGAATTTTGGGTTAATCGCAAAATCAACACAGCGCGCATGTCCGCCAGTGCGGCAGATTTGCCCACAGGGTGTGAAATCTGCGGATAACACGGTAAGGAAACAGCGTTTTCCACGATGCTGACAGGCCTACGACTCATCTCCTCCCAAATTTTCTTTTTCCATTAAAAGAAAAAGGTATGGAAGAAATCACCCAGGCCCCCCGCCAGGTGCTGGCTGGCAGGATCCGATCATATGAAGGGGTAGTGGTCCATGACCGGACGCGCACTTTTGAAGGTTCTGGGTGGAGAGACCCTGAAGACACCGCCGGTCTGGCTCATGCGGCAGGCGGGCCGCTACCTGCCCGAATACCGGGCCGTGCGTGCGCAGCAGCCTGATTTCATTGCCTTCTGCCTGAGCCCGGAAGCGGCTGCCGAAGTGACGCTGCAGCCCATCCGCCGCTACGGCTTCGATGCCTCCATCGTCTTTGCCGACATATTGCTCATCCCCCATGCCATGGGCCAGAAGGTCTGGTTTGAGAAGGGTGAGGGCCCGCGCCTGGCGCCAATGAGTCTCGAGGCTTTGGCAGCTCTTGGGCCGCAAGGGGCTGCCGACCGGCTGTCACCGGTGTGTGAGACCTTGAAACGCGTGCGCGCAGGCCTGCCTGACAGCTGCACGCTTATTGGCTTTGCCGGCGCCCCGTGGACTGTGGCGACCTACATGATTGAGGGCGGTGGATCGAAAGACCGCTGGAAGGCGCGCACCGCCGCCTGGAGCGAGCCAGAGACGTTTGACCGGCTCCTCGCCAACCTTGCCGATGCGACGGCTGATTATCTCATCGCTCAGGCAAAGGCCGGCGCAGATGTGTTGAAAATCTTCGAAAGCTGGGCTGAAGGCCTGCCTGCGCCCCTGTTCAACCGTGTGGTCATCGCGCCGACGCGGCGCATTGTGGAGCGGCTGCGCGCTGCCGGTATCACTGCCCCGGTCATCGGCTTTCCCAAAGGGGCCGGCCCGCACTATGTGCGCTATGCCGGAGAAACCGGGATTGACGCCATAGCCACCGATCACGGGCTGGATACCGAGTGGGCTGTAGCGAACTTGCCGCGCTCGATGCCCGTGCAGGGTCAGCTCGATCCGGCAGTGCTCAAGGCGGGCGGTGAGGCGCTGAAATCGGAGGTCAGCCGTTTGCTCGACGCATGGAGGGGGCGGCCCTATGTCTTCAATCTCGGACACGGCATCAATCCTGATGTGCCGCCTGAACATGTAAGCGAGCTGCTGGCGCTCATCCGCGGGCAGTAGCGCGCGTCAAGCCAAGCCGGAGGCAGTCATGAGCCGCAAAATCGCTGTCGTACTGTTCAATCTGGGCGGGCCGGATGGTCAGGACAGCGTGAAGCCTTTCCTGCGCAATCTTTTCAATGATCCGGCTATCATCTATGCGCCGTGGCCTGTCCGGCCACTGCTCGCCTGGCTTATTTCCACCACGCGCGGGCCCAAGGCAGCAAAAGAATACGCCAAGATGGGCGGCGGCTCACCCATCGTGCCGGAGACCACCCGTCAGGCCGAAGCGCTCACGGCAGCCCTCAATAAAGCCCTGCCCGGCGATGAGATCCGCTGTTTTCTCGCCATGCGCTACTGGCACCCGTTTACCCATGAGGCTGTGGAGGCGGTGAAGGCCTGGGGCGCTGACGAAATAGTTCTGCTCCCCCTCTATCCGCAGTTCTCGACAACGACGACCGCGAGCTCGCTGAAAGCCTGGCGGGATGCAGGCGGGCCGGAAGGCCGCACGATATGCTGTTTTCCGCGCGAGACTGATTTTATCGCCGCCCATGCCGGTCTGATCCGCGAAGCCTGGGAGAAGGCGGGAAGGCCGCAGAATGTGCGCGTGCTTCATTCCGCCCATGGCCTGCCAGAGGTGACGATCCAGCGCGGCGACCCCTATCAGTGGCAGGTTGAGGAGACGGTGAAGGCGGTAACCGCGCTACTGCCGGAGCTGAGCGACCACATCACCTGTTTCCAGTCCAAGGTCGGCCCGCTTGAATGGATTGGGCCGTCGACCGAAGAGACGGTGGAAGAGGCGGCCAAGGAGGGAAAACACATCATCCTCTCGCCGATCGCCTTTGTGTCCGAGCATATCGAGACACTCGTGGAGCTGGACGAGGAATATGCCGAGCTGGCGCATGAGCACGGCGCAGCGGGCTATGCGCGCGTGCCGGCTCTGGGCGTAACGCCGGATTTCATCAAGGCACTGGCCGGCCTGGTGGTTTCGGCACTCAACGGCCCGGTTGGGCTGAAGCCGCCTGGAGGCACGCCAGTATGCCCGGCTGAATTTGGCCGCTGCCCCTGCCGCGAAGCGGTTTATAAATCAGCGGAAAGCAAGCCCGAGGCCGCCTGATGGATTTCCTCCTGCCCCATTATGATGTGCTTAAGGCCCTGCACATCATAGCCGTGATCTTCTGGATGGCCGGCATGCTCTACCTGCCGCGCCTGTTCGTGTACCACCACACGGCACAGCCTGGCGGGGAGCTGGAGGCGGCGCTTCTCACCCAGGAAAAGAACCTCAATCGCATCATCATGGGCCCGGCGCTTGTCGCGGTCTGGCTCTTTGCCGTTTTGATGATCGCGGCTAACCCTGCCCTGTTCAGCCAGGGCTGGTTCCATGCCAAGCTGGCGTTTGTCATTGCGCTGTCCGGCATTCACGGCTTTTACGCTGCCAGCGCAAGACGCTTTGCCGCGGGGGAACGCCCGCGCAGCGAGAAATTCTGGCGCATCATGAACGAAGTCCCGGCGATTGCGGTGATCATCATTGTGCTTCTGGCGATACTGAAGCCTTTTGCTTGACGCCGGCCCGGCCATGTGTCACGCCTAGCCGGTAACCGGCCGCTTGCGGACGGCTTCCCCCCTTATCGTGCAGTTGCAGGCGGACCGCTTTGCCAATGTGCACGCCCTCGAGAACACATCAGCACCCGCACGCAGGCCTCACAGCTGGCGATCGCGGGCCAGGAACCAGCAGAACATGCCGGGGCATTGGTCCAGAGGCATGGCTGCTTATCTTGACGGCCGTTCCCGGCCCCGGCTGTTCATTATTCCGTCCGCTCTACAAAAAGATCTCCCCATGACCGACCAGAACGACACCCCCGAAACCGATCTCGACGACATCGCAACGCCGACCCCTGATGGACGGCGCATGTCCTTGCAGGAGCTGAAGGAAAAGTCTCCGGCAGACCTTCTCCAGCTCGCCGAGAGCCTCGATATCGAGAACGCCGCCTCGCTGCGAAAGCAGGGCATGATGTTTGCGATCCTGAAGGCGCTGGCCGAGGAAGGCGTGGAGATTCATGGCGGCGGCACGCTGGAAGTGCTGCAGGACGGGTTCGGCTTCCTGCGCTCGCCAGAGGCCAACTACCTGGCCGGGCCGGACGATATTTATGTGTCGCCCAACCAGATCCGCAAATTCGGCCTGCGCAATGGCGACACGGTGGACGGGGAGATTCGCGCGCCGCGCGATGGCGAGCGCTATTTCGCGCTTCTCAAAGTCAACGCGATCAACTTCCAGCCCACCGATCAGGCCAAGCACAAGGTCCATTTCGACAATCTGACCCCGCTCTATCCCGAGAGCCGGTTCATCATGGAAAACCCGGACCCGACCAAGAAGGACCGTACGGGCCGCGTGATCGACATCGTTGCACCGCTCGGCAAGGGCCAGCGCGCGCTGATCGTCGCCCCGCCGCGCACGGGCAAGACGATGGTTCTGCAGAATATCGCCCACGCCATCGAGACCAATCACCCGGAATGCTACCTCATGGTACTGCTCATCGATGAGCGCCCGGAGGAAGTGACCGACATGCAGCGTACCGTGAAGGGCGAGGTTATCGCTTCGACCTTCGACGAGCCGGCCACGCGCCACGTCCAGGTCGCCGAAATGGTGATCGAGAAAGCCAAGCGTCTGGTCGAACATGGCCGCGATGTGGTGATCCTTCTGGATTCCATCACCCGCCTTGGCCGCGCCTACAACACGGTGGTGCCAAGCTCCGGCAAGGTGCTGACTGGCGGTGTGGATGCCAACGCCCTGCAACGCCCGAAGCGCTTCTTCGGCGCGGCCCGCAATATCGAGGAAGGCGGTTCGCTGACGATCATCGCGACCGCCCTCATCGATACCGGCAGCCGCATGGACGAGGTGATTTTCGAGGAGTTCAAGGGTACGGGTAATTCCGAGATTGTCCTTGACCGGAAAGTCGCCGACAAGCGCGTCTTCCCGGCCATCGACATCCTCAAATCCGGCACCCGGAAAGAGGAGCTGCTGGTCGACAAGAAGAATCTCGCCAAGACCTATGTGCTGCGCCGCATCCTCAACCCGATGGGCCCGCAGGACGCGATCGACTTCCTGCTTGGCAAACTGAAAGAAACCAAGACCAATGACGAGTTCTTCGACTCGATGAATACGTAGGGCTTTAGCCACCCCCCATTCAAATCACCTCACTCTGGACGCGTTGTTCAGAAAGGTGTTTCTCATGAGCAGACTTACGTTGGTTCTGATCTGGCTGGTTCTTCGGGAGGTCAGGTCCATTTTGTTGATCTGGAGCTTGAAGCGATGAGCCACGACGCAAACCTGATCCTGTTCCACGCCCCCATGACCCGTTCCATCCGCGCCCGCTGGGCGATGGAGGAGATGGGGCTGGATTACCGGCTGGAGCGTGTGGCCTTTGACCGGGGCAATGTGGGCGGCGATGAATACCGCAAGATCCACCCCTTACAGAAAATCCCGGCCCTGAAAGACGGTGACACGGTGATCCTGGAATCGGTTGCGATCCTGGAATACCTCATCAATCGATACGGCCCGACGCCTTTGCGTGTGGACCCGTCTGAATCCGGTTACCCGCGCTATCTGGAATGGCTGCACTATGCCGAGGGCTCGCTGGGCATGCCGGTGAACTTGCTGCTGGCCCATACCACCCTCCTGCCCGAAGCCCAGCGCAATGAGGGCATCGCCCGCTGGGCCAAGAAGGAAGTTGAAAAGCATCTTCAGCTGATCGCGACGCGCGGGCTCGAAGGCCGCGACTGGCTGGCCGCTGACCGCTTTACGGCTGCCGACATATCAGTCGGTTACCTGTTGTATTTACTGAAGATTATCCGCCAGCTGAAAGACGCGCCACCCGCCATACAGGCCTATTGGGAGCGGCTGACGGCCTTGGAAAGCTGGCAAAAGGCAAGCGCGGAATAGGGCTAGGTCTTTCGCCCTTCGTCATTCCGGCGAAAGCTAAGAACCATATCCGGGTCCCCGGCCCCTGAGCCGGGGTCCATGTCCACGCACTGGGTTTTTCCCATGGGTCCCCCGTCGGGGCGGGGGACCCCGGTGGAGAGGCAAGCCGCACATAAGACAGTCCACCCGCATAAGGTGGCTGATGACCAGCCCAGCCCCCTACCCCAGATGCTTGTCAAAGAACGCCATGGTGCGGTTATTGGCCGTTTCGGCGTCGCCGCGATGGAAATGGGCACCGCCGACGCGGGCAAAGGCGTGGTCGCGCTCCGGATAATGATGCATTTCCACGTTAGGATTGGATTTCAGCCCGTCCATAACGGCCTTCTGCGCCTCCGGCGGCACAAACTGGTCCTTGCCGGCAATGTGTAGCAGCAGGGGTTTGGTGATCTTGCCGCCCTCGCCCAGGCGGTCCTGGATGCCGACGCCGTAATAGCCGACGCTCGCATCGCAGTCCGTGCGGCACGCCGTGAGATAGGCCAGCAGCCCGCCCAGGCAGTAACCGACGGCACCAACCTTCGCTGCCCCCTCGCCGCGCGCATGGGCGATGGTGGCCGCGATGTCTTCGACGCCCTTGTCTGGATCGAACTTACCAAACAGATCAAAAGCCTGCTTCCATTCGGCGTCCGTCTGGTCGGTCAGCTCGATGCCTGGCTCGATCCGCCAGAAAAGGTCGGGGCAGATGGCCCGGTACCCGCTGGCGGCCAGATCGTCGCAGATATCGCGCATCACCTGATTGATGCCGAAGATTTCCTGGATCACGATGATGGCGGGGCCTGTCCCGCGCGCATAGGCGCCGAAGCTGCCGTCCTTGGTGGAAATGGTAAGGGTTTCGGCGGACATGTTGTCTCCTTTGGCTTCCGGCGCGGAGCGGCTTATGGTCGGCGCACAAGGCACCATCCCCCGAACCAAGACGAGGCAGGCATGAAGGTCAATATCGAAATCGACTGCACCCCGGCCGAGGCGCGGGCCTTTTTCGGTCTGCCCGACGTGACTCCGCTCAACGAACAGCTCGTCGGCGAAATGAGCAAGCGGATGAGTGCGAATATCGAGGCGCTTGAACCCGATGCGCTTATGCGCAACTGGATGAGCATGGGTGGGGAATGGCAGAAACAGTTCATGTCGCTGATGAACCAGGCCGCTGGCGGCAAGTCCGGCAGCTAGACGCCGCGCCATGACCGATACGATTTTCGCTCTGGCGAGTGGTGCCGGGCGCGCAGGCATTGCCGTGGTGCGCGCTTCCGGGCCGGATGCAGGCCGGGTTCTCTCTGTTCTGGCGGACGGGCTGCCGGCGCCGCGGCGTGCCGCGCTGAGAGCACTGACGCGCCCTGACGGCACGACCATAGACACGGCGCTGCTGCTCTGGTTTCCCGGCCCTGCTAGCTTTACCGGCGAGGATGTTGCCGAGTTTCACATTCATGGTGGTCCCGCCGTCATCGCGGCGCTCATCGAGGCCCTCATGGCCGAAGGTTTGCGCCCGGCGGAACCGGGCGAGTTTTCACGGCGCGCCTTTGCCCATGGCCGGATGGATCTGACAGAGGCCGAAGGTCTGGCGGACCTGATTGACGCCGAGACCGAAGCGCAGCGCCTGCAGGCGCTGGCCCAGATGGGCGGCGCTCTGGCTTCGCTCTATGGCGAGTGGCGCGAGGCGCTGATCGAGACGCTCGCGGCCATTGAGGGTGAAATCGACTTTCCCGACGAGGATGATGTACCCGAAGGCCTGTCGGAGCGGGCAGGCCCGCCTCTGCAGGCCCTGTGCGCCAGCATGCGCGCGCATCTCGCCGACAACCATCGCGGGGAGCGCATACGCGACGGCTTCACGATAGCGGTAATCGGCGAGCCCAATGCCGGAAAGTCCAGTTTTATCAACTATATGGCCAATCGCGAGGCCGCCATCGTCAGCGATATTCCCGGCACCACACGCGACATTGTCGAAGTGCGCCTGATACGGGCCGGTTTCGTCGTCTACATGGCCGATACCGCCGGCTTGCGTGAAGCATCCGACACGATCGAGGCCGAGGGCGTGCGCCGGGCGCTCGCCAGGGCCGAGAGCGCCGACATGCGCTGCCTCATGATCGACGTTTCACGTGAAACGCTGGATATGGCACACATCGCCATGCTGCGCCCCGGCGATGCCGTGCTGCTGAACAAGACCGATCTGGGAAGCGCGGTCCTTGCCGTGCCGGAGGGCGTGGCCAGCTTTGCGGTTTCAGTCACGCAGGCGGTGGGCCTGCAAGCTTTCAACGCCTGGCTGGACGGCGAGCTGGTAGCAAGGCTGGGCGGGGCCGAGGCGGCGCCCTTGTCGCGTGCCCGCCATCGACAGCTCGTTGAGCGGGCCCTTGGCTCGCTGGAGGAGGCGTTATCGCTTCTGGCCTCGCGCCCGGAGCTGGCAGGCGCAGAAGTGAACCGGGCAATCCGCGCGCTGGGCGAGCTTACCGGTGCGGTGGATATCGAGGACGTGCTGGACCGCGTGTTCAGCCAGTTCTGCATCGGCAAATAGGCCGGTAACTCGACTTGGCGCCGCCGATCAGGTATGGACGCGCTCCCCGGCGGGCTGGGCCGGACCAAAGAAAGCCATGACCAGAGATTTGCTTACGCCGGCTGAGGCCGCGCAACGCCAATGGGATGTGATCGTGATCGGCGGTGGCCATGCAGGCTGCGAGGCCGCGAGCGCGGCTGCGCGTCTGGGCGCGGCAACCTTGCTCCTCACCCACAAGGCGGCGACCATTGGCGAGATGAGCTGCAACCCGGCCATTGGCGGGCTCGGCAAGGGCCATCTGGTGCGTGAAGTGGACGCGCTGGACGGCCTTATGGGGCGCGTCACGGACGCGTCCGGTATCCAGTTCCGCATGCTGAACGCCTCCAAGGGCCCGGCCGTGCGCGGGCCGCGCACCCAGTCTGACCGCAAGCTCTATCGCCAGGCGATGCAGGCCGCTTTGGCCGCTCAGGACAATCTGCACATTGTTGAAGCCGCCGCTGAGGATTTGCGGGTGGCGGACGGCGTGTGCAGTGGCGTCGTGGACGCCGAAGGCCGCGAATACCGTGCTGGCGCAGTGGTGCTGACGACCGGCACCTTCCTCAAAGGTGTCATCCATCGCGGCGATGAGCGTATTCCGGCGGGGCGCGTGGGCGATGCGCCCTCTATCGGCCTGGCTGACCGGCTCTACGGGCTGGGCCTCTCCATGGGCCGGCTCAAGACAGGCACGCCCGCGCGGCTCGACGGCTCAACGATTGACTGGGCGGGGCTCGACATGCAGCCCGCCGACGATGTGCCAACGCCCTTCTCTTTCCTGAATGACCGGATCACGGTTCCGCAGATCGCCTGCGGGATCACGCGCACGACCGTTCAGACTCACAAGATCATCGAGGAGAATCTGGGTCACTCGGCGGTCTATGGCGGCAAGATTGCCGGCCGTGGCCCGCGCTACTGCCCGTCAATCGAGGACAAGGTGGTGCGGTTTGCCGACCGTACCAGCCACCAGATATTCCTGGAGCCGGAGGGGCTGGACGATGACACCGTCTATCCCAACGGTATTTCGACCTCCCTGCCCGACCATATCCAGGACGCTTTCCTGCAGACCATTCCGGGGCTGGAGCGGGTGAAGGTCCGCCGCTACGGCTATGCGATCGAGTATGACTATGTTGATCCGCGCGAGTTGGATGCCACGCTTGGCGTGAAGCGTCTGCCCGGTCTGTGGCTGGCTGGTCAGATCAATGGCACGACGGGATATGAGGAGGCCGCCGCCCAAGGGCTGATGGCGGGCTTCAACGCCGCGCTGGCCGCTGCCGGTTCCGCGCCCTTCGCGCTGGACCGTTCGCAGGCCTATATCGGTGTGATGATAGATGATCTCATCACGCGGGGCGTGACGGAGCCCTATCGCATGTTCACCTCACGGGCAGAGTACCGCCTGTCGCTTCGGGCCGACAACGCCGACCAGCGTCTCACACCTCTTGCGATCAGTCTCGGCGCGGCGAGTGTTTCACGTGAAACATCGTTCGCGGCGCGCGCTGAGGCCCTTTCGACCGCCCGGGAGCTTCTGGAACGGTTGACGCTCACCCCTGCGGAGGCCGCGAGGGCGGGCCTCTCGATCAATCAGGACGGAAAGCGCCGTTCCGCCATGGAGCTTGCCGCGCATCCGCAGGTGGGGTGGGACGCGGTGTGCCGGGTCTGGCCGGACGTGGCGGCGCTCAAACCAGCGATTGCTGCGCAGATGCAGAACGAGGCCGTGTATTACGGCTATCTGGACCGGCAGGAAGCCGATGTGATGGCCTTCCGCCGCGATGAGGGCGTGCGTATTCCCGCCGACTTTGATTATCGCGCGGTTGGCGGCCTCTCCAACGAGGTGCGCGAGAAGCTGGAGCGCGCCCGCCCGGCGACGCTGGGCCAGGCCGGCCGGGTTGAAGGCGTGACGCCAGGCGCGCTGACAGCGCTGCTGGCCAGCGTGAAGCGGCTGGACCGGCGCCGGGCAGTCTGATGAGTCACGAACGGACGTACGGCGCCGAGGCCTTTCGGGCGGATACCGGTGTTTCACGTGAAACACTGGAGCGCTTTATCATCTGGCGGCGCCTGCTATCGGAGTGGTCCGCCCACACCAACCTTGTCGGCCGCGCGACACTGGATGAGTTCTGGTTCCGGCACGCGCTCGATAGCTGGCAGCTTGTGGATCTGGCCCCGCCGGGGACGAGCCGCTGGCTCGATATCGGGGCGGGCGCCGGGTTTCCGGGCGTGGCAATTGCGTTCGGGCTGGCCGGGCGTGCGGTTCCGGGCGGTCGCGTCACCCTGGTTGAATCGATTGGCAAAAAGGCGGCCTTTCTGCGTGCTGTGCTCGCCGAAACGGGGGTGGAGGCCGTTGCAGACGTCATCTGTGACCGGGTCGAGGCGCTCGAACCGGTGCCGGTATGTGATGTCGTGACGGCCCGCGCGGTGGCGCCTTTGGAGAAATTGCTGGGTCTGATGGCACCATATGTGGAAAACGGCGCAATTGCGCTGATTCCCAAGGGTGCCCGGCATGCGGAGGAATTGACCGCCGCGCGTAAAAGCTGGAACTTCGAAGCGAGCCTTCATCCAAGCATTACCAGCGATGAAGCCGCCATTATCCGCATTGAAAGGCTGAGCCGTGTCCGTTGATCCCCGTTCCGATACAGCGCCGCGCGCCGGTGCGCCCAAAGTCATTGCCATCGCCAATCAGAAGGGCGGAGTCGGCAAGACCACAACAGCCATCAATCTGGCTACGGCTCTGGCGGCCATCGGCAAGCGCGTGATCGTGCTCGACCTTGATCCCCAGGGAAACGCCTCCACGGGGCTGGGTGTACCGCGCACCGAGCGCAAGGCCACCAGCTATGACGTGCTGGTCAATGAGCGGCCCATCGAAGAGGCCCTTGTCGACACCGCCGTGCCCGGTCTTGGCATAATCCCGTCCGATGTGGATCTGTCGGGCGCCGAGCTGGAGCTGTCGGCCGCGCCGCGCCGTTCCTATCGGCTGCGCCATGCGGTCGACAAGTTCCGCCGCTTCCTGGGGGCACGGGCTACCCATTGCGACTATATCCTCATTGACTGCCCGCCATCCCTGAACTTGCTGACCGTGAACGCGATGACGGCGGCCGATTCCGTGCTGGTGCCGCTGCAGTGCGAGTTCTTTGCCCTGGAAGGCCTTTCCCAGCTAATGCGAACGGTCGATCTGGTGCGTGGCAACCTCAATAAAAGCCTGACTATTCAAGGGGTTGTGCTGACAATGTATGACCGGCGCAACAATCTCTCCAGCCAGGTGGCCGCCGATGTGCGCGCCCATTTCGGTGACCGGGTCTATGAGACGGTCATACCGCGCAATGTGCGCGTTTCCGAGGCGCCGTCCTTCGGCAAGCCGGTCCTGCTCTACGATCTCGCCTGCCCCGGTTCCCAGGCTTATGTGCGGCTCGCCCGCGAGCTCGTCCGTCAGGAGCGCAGGCCCGCTGAAGCGGTGCCGGCATGAGCGCGCAGGAACGCCCGCGCGGCCTCGGCCGCGGCCTTTCCGCGCTTCTGGGTGAAGGCGAGGAAGCAGACAGCCTGCGTGCAGATGAGAGCCGCTCCGGTCAAGCGTCCGGTTCCGCCCCGAAGCCGCTTGCGCTTGATCTGATCGAGGCCAATCCCGATCAGCCGCGCAAGCGCTTCTCCGAGGACGAGCTGGCTGCCCTGTCCGCCTCGATCGCCGAACGCGGCGTGTTGCAGCCCATTCTGGTGCGCCCCGCGCCCGGTAAGACCGGGCACTACCAGATTGTGGCCGGCGAGCGCCGCTGGCGTGCTGCACAGCGTGCCCGCCTGCATGAGATTCCCGCTGTCATCCGTGAGTTTACCGATCGTGAAACGCTGGAAATCGCCATTGTCGAGAACGTGCAGCGCCAGGATCTTAATGCAGTGGAGGAAGCGCGCGGCTATCGCCAGCTGATCGAGGCTTTTGGCCATACCCAGGAGGATGTCGCCCGCGCAGTCGGCAAGTCGCGTGCCCACATCGCCAACACGCTGCGCCTTCTGGCCCTGCCCGAGCCCGTCCTCGACCATCTCGAGGCCGGACGCCTGTCCGCAGGCCACGCGCGTGCCATAGCCACGGCGGGCGACCCGTCTGCCCTCGCAGAGAGGATCATTGCGGGCGGCCTGTCCGTGCGCGGCGCCGAGGCGCTGGCCCGAAAGGAACACGCTCCTGAGCGCAAGGCGCGTGGTGGCGGACTGGAAAAGGCCCAGAAGGACGCCGATACGCGCGCCCTTGAAGCCGATCTCGCCGAGCGTCTTGGCCTGGATGTCGAAATTTCCCATCGCGGGGAAGCTGGCGAAATCCGCGTGCGCTATTCCACGCTGGAACAGCTCGACGATCTGTGCCGCCGGCTGTCTTCGCGCTAGCGCGTCCTTTGCGGTGATGCTGCGCGGGCGAGCCGTAACAGGGTTTCGCCTGCCAGCGCTTCAGCCGGAGAGCCGGAGCGCTTGATGGCGCGCTCGGTTTCAAACGCGATATCGCGCGCTCGGGCTATCCGCGTCCGGGTCCAGGCCCTTGCGGCCGCCTGAAAGCGTTGCGCGGGCGGGCCAAAACGCGGTGCGCCCGCCCTTGCAAGGGCCGCCTGGTCCCCGCCCAGCTGGTGATAGCGTTCTATCTGGTCGATCCGGCGCTGCAGGGCGCGCACAATGGCTACCGGGCTGGCGCCTGAATCAAGCGCACGCCGGTATTGCTGGTCGGCCTCGCCCGGCTCGCCGCAAAGAGCGGCATCGACAATCTTGTCGAGTGCGGCATCGCCGCTTTCGGTGGAAATCGCCGCCAGGTCTTCCAGCGTCACCTCCCCGCCATCGAAGCCCTTGTAAAGCATCAGCTTTTCTATCTCGGAGCGGGCCAGCTCCCGATTGCCCTCCAGAATGCCTGCCAGCGCGTGGCGTGCCTCTCCGGCGAGGGACAGCCCTGCAGCCTGGAAGCTTTCCTCGGCAAGGGCGATCAGGTCGCGTGCATTGTCCTCATAACAGGCAATGGCCGCAGACCGTTTGCCGTCCTCGGCGGCCTTGCGCAGTTTCGAGGCCTTGGTGAGATTGCCCGCCTCGACCACAAGCCGGCCTTCTGCAGGCATGGACCCGGCCTCGAATTCGCTGATCCAGCGCGCCACCGGCGCACTGTCCGCCGAAAGGCGCACCCGTACCAGGCGCTCTCCGCCCATCATGGACATGGCCGCCATCGCATCGGCAAGCGCGGCGGTGTCCGACTTTATGTCCTCATCGCTCAGCCGGGTGACGTTGAAAGGATCATCGGGGTCGCCGGCAATGGCCTGGGACAGGATCTGCGCGCGCTCCCTTACCAGGCCGGAATCCGGGCCGAAGATCACGAAGACACGCATCTCGGGAGGCGGCGACTTCAAAAGCCGGTCAATAGAGCCGCCAGACGGCTTCACCACGGCCCCTCATCCATGTCCGGCTCCTCATTCCCGGCCGGAACTGTCTGCGGGCGTGTGCGGGCAGACCCTTGCTGGCGAAGGCCCGCCAGTATGTCGCGGACAATCGCGTCGGCGACGATTTCCGCGGCGCGCCGTTCGGCATTGGTCCGGGCTGCAATAAGAGCGTATGGCTCCCGCGGCGTTTCAAAGACAACGCGCTCGGTCACGCGCCCACTGAGCGGATTGGCGCCCGAAAGCCGATAGCTCGCCCGGATGTTCAGCGCCACCCGCGTGGCCTGGCCCTCCGTCGACCGGCCAAGCGGCTGCTGGGCTGTCCGCAGCGTGATCGAAAGGGTGCCGGCCTCGCCCTGCGAGACCCCGACCCGTTCGAGCAGCGCCGATTCGGTCAGATAGGACAGGCGCTCATCGCCAGAGACGCTGACCGTGACATTGTCGAGTGTCTCGATGGCCCGGCCCGAATAGAGAGGCTGAAAGCCACACGCCGACAACACCAGACAGGCGGCGGCAGTCAGAACTGAAACCGGGACTTTACGCATTGCCTGTCCGTCCTCGCGCCATCCCTGCCCGGTCAGGAGCCGGGGAGCTGGGAAATCCGCATCTGCCGGGCCCGCGTCAGAATGGCATTTTCCACCTGGATGCGGGTGCCCTGATCGACAACCACATCGGTCCAGTCGCCCGTCGAGGGATCGCGGGCCTGACGGAAAAGCTGGACGCTCAGCGCGTCTGCGCGCAGGCGGCTGTCAAGCACATAGACCGTCGCCTTGAAGCGCTCTTCGGGGGCTTCCGGGTTGGCGTACCAGTCGGTGATGATAACGCCGCCGAACGGATCGATCTGCTCGAGCGGCATGAAGGACAGCGTGTCCAGCGAGGCGCGCCAGAGATAGGCGTTGACACCAATGCCCGCGTCGGGCCCGTCCGCCTGCGTGCCGCTGCCGAGCAGGCCGCCGAAAAATCCGCGATTTTCGCGCTCGGTGCTCGAGCGGGATGCGCAGCCGGCCACCATGCTGGCGACGGCGACAATACTCAGAACCGTTACAAGCGGCCGTGAGAGCATGGGGCAAACCTCCGGGAAATAGACAATGCTTATATGGGCGCATCCTGCCAGCCGCCACAAAAGACCAGAGCGGAGGCAAGCGCAACCCGTCTCCTGCTTCTATAGCATGCGTTCACACCGTGGCCAGAGCGATGTGAGCGCGCGTACCGTGCCGCCCCGCATCATCAATACCGTTGCACTCTTGTGACAGTTCAGGCGGCAAGCCTGCCGGACACCGTTCCGGCAGCTTGACCGCGCCGACAGGCCTCCCGCATCTTGTCAGCGCGCGTCCGGGGGAAAGCGGGGGCGCCACGGCGAGGCCGCGAGAGAAGAGCCATGATACCAGCGCTTCGCGCTCATGTTCGGGCCTTCAGGATTCTCGCGGCCGCGCCTATTCTGGCTCTCGCCCTGCCGGCATTGCCAGCGTCCGCGCAGGAGCGCACTCCCTGGTTTGATACCGATATCCGGCTGGGCGCCGATATTGTGCTCGCGCCGGCCGGCGCCGGTGCTGCCCGTTCCGGCCCCTATGGGGAAGTCCGGCTTGATTACACAGCGGAACGTATTCTTGAGAACACCAGCCGGGTGGGCTTTGCCGGCGGGCTGGTGTTGCGCCGCGATTCCGGCCGGGCCGGCCTGGCACAGACCACCGGCCATTGCCCGCCGGGCGCGGCAGACTGTTTCGATGCGGGCGGGCTGGCCCCGGTCGGGGCCTTTACCGGGTTTGCAGCTGTGCCTGGCATTTCCGGTGATGATCCGGCCCTGGCTGTTGAAACCGCCTTTGCCTACTGGCGCGGCGGTCTTGTCGAGATCCGCGGCGGCTACGGACCGGGCGCGGCAGCGCTGGAAAGCGAGCCCCTGCCCGGTGCGTTCTGGCTGATGCGCGCCGATGCCGCGCGCATCGACCCGTCAGGGCGCAATCTGGCCTCCACCGCCAATACGCTGTCCGGTCATGCGCCCAAGCTCGTGCTGCGCAGTGTCCGGCTCGCGGGCTTTCGCGCCTCTGCCTCCTTCACCCCTGATGGGGATGTGTGCGGGGCGAGTTTTTGCCGGCCCGCCCGCCAGCCGGGCACGCTCGCCGCAGCCAGCGTGCGCGACATTGCCGAGCTTGGCCTGTCATTCGATCACCGCTTTGCCGCCACCGGCGTGCGCTGGACGGCCGGGCTTGGCCTGTCGCACGGGCGCGCCACGGGCGCCGACAGCGCCTTCTTTGACGATCCGTGGGCGGTATCGGCGCGCCTGGTCCGCTCCCAGGGGGGCTGGACGGCCGGGCTCAGCACCCTACTGAGCAATGACGGCGTTTCCGGCGCCCGCTACAGCGCGCAAGCGGCAAGCCTCGCTTACGAAAGCGGTGACTGGCTCTTCAGCCTGGAAATGTCACAGGCGCGCTCTGGCCTGGTTCACGCCCACAGCCGAAGCGTGCTGGCCGGAGCCTCGCGCTATTTTGAGTCCGGGCTCATTCTGGGTGCCGGCATTGCGCACACCCGGTCCGGTGAAGCTGAACTGTCCGGCGGTGCACGCATCACGCGTACACGCGAACGCGCACGCCTTTTCCTCGAAGCAGGGTTGCGCTTTTGACACGCTCCGGGCGAATTCGCATTTCATCCAGGGCAACCCTGTTGGGTTTGCCGCATTGCTGGCGTATATGGGATATTCGAGTATCGGAGAACGCCATGCGCCTTCGCCTGTCAGTCCTGTCGGCCCTGCCGGTTGTGATGGCCCTTGCCATCGCACCGTCTGCGCTCGCACAGGATGCGGGGGCGTCCGACGGCTTCAATCTGCGCGGCACGGCGTTTTCCGATCTGACCTCGCTTGAGCGTCTTCAGGACCTTGCCGAACAGGCAGAGGCCGAGCAGGCCCGGGCTGCGCGTGAGGAAGAGGCCCGCCGCGAGGCCGCCCTTCTGTCGGTCCCGGATCGCCCCACGGCCTCTGCAACAGCCTGGCAGCAGCGCTTCACCATGGCGCCTGCAGGCACGATGGCCTCGGTGTGGGGAGAGCAGGCCGAGCAGTTCCGCTTTTCCGCCGGCGAACGCTGGGGCATTTCGCTGGGCATTTCCCAGCGCATGCGCGGCCAGTCCTTCGAGCTTCAGGATGTGAGCGCGGGTGCGTTCTACTCCCTGACCGACCGGGTGCGCATTGGCGGTGAATTCCGCTTCACCTCGCCGGAGGAAGACGTGTTTGGCGAGGAGGCTGACCGCCGTACGCCGCAGCTGCGCTTTGAATCGGCCTTCCGCTTCTAGCTTTTATCCCGCGCTTTCGAGAGTTGTGCACAGCGCGTCGACGCTGGCTATCAGCCTTTCGATATCGGCAGGTGTGGACAGGCGGTGATCACCGCTCTTGCTGATATGGACGGACACGTCGTTCGAGGTCAGTGTGCCGGCAAGCGCCATCGCATGCTGCCAGGGCACGTCGGTATCGGCCATGCCCTGCAATATGCGTACGGGCCCCTCAAAGCCGATCTGCCCATCCATGAGCAACCACTGGCGTGCTTCCTCGATCAGTCCGCGCGTGATGACAAGCGGCTCCCCATACTCAGATGGCTGCGCCCATTCGCCCCGGGTGATGATGGTTTCGCGGACATGGTCTGAAAACCCGGCCCACATCAGCCTTTCGGTAAAATCCGGCGCTGGCGCGATCAGGACCAGCCCCGCGACACGCTCCGGCCGCGCCAATGCCGCCAGCAGGGCGGTCCAGGCGCCCATCGACGATCCGACAAGGATCAGCGGCCCCTTGCCAAGCGAGTCAATGACCTGAAGCGCGTCCTCACGCCACAGCCCGACGCGCGCCGCGCGCCAGTCTCCATCGGACTGGCCGTGGGCAAAATAGTCAAAGCGCACGAAGGCGCGGCCCTCACGTTTTGCCCAGCCGTCCAGGGCGAGCGCCTTGGTGCCCTCCATGTCCGAGCGCAGGCCCCCCAGCCAGATAACGCCCGGCCCCTTGCCGGCATGGCGCTTATAAGCGAGGCGTGATCCATCCTTGCGGTGAAGATATTGCGGCATCGGGGAGCCTTTGCATGTGTTCTGGCGTTTGCGCCCTGCCTGCACCATCATTATGAGCCGGACCGGATGGTTCAACCGCCTTGCCGCACATTGATCTGGAAAATACCCGTTCATGAAGATCCTCCAGCTTATTCCCGAGCTTGAAGCGGGCGGTGCCGAGCGCACCACCATCGATGTCGCGCAGGCGATAAATGCTGCTGGTGGGCAAGCGCTTGTGGCCAGCCTTGGCGGGCGGCTGGAGGACGAGCTGCAGGCGGCAGGTGGAGAGCTCTTGCGCCTCGACATGAAAACCAAGAACCCGCTGACGATCCGGGCCAATGCCGGCAGGCTGGCCGCGATCGTGCGCGAGCGCGGGGTCGACATCATCCATGCGCGCTCCCGCGCGCCTGCCTGGAGCGGCCTGTGGGCCGCCCGCGATACGGGGACGCTGTTCGTCACTACCTATCACGGAACCTATAATGCGCGCTCGGGCCTGAAACGCCTTTACAATTCGGCCATGGCACGCGGCGATGCCGTCATCGCCAACTCGCACTTCATCGCCGATCACGTGCGGGCCGAGCATGCCGCCGTGCTGGCGCAAAAGCGGCCAGACCTGTCTCACCTGCATGTCATTCCGCGCGGCGTTGACCTGTCCCGGCTCGACCCGGCCCTTGCAGACCCTTTGCAGGTGGAGGGGTTGCGTGCCGCCTGGCTGGACGGGCGCGAGGCGCCCCTCATTCTCCTGCCTGCGCGCCTGACGGGCTGGAAAGGGCAGATTCTGGCCATTGATGCGGTGGCCGCGCTTGCCGGCCGCCTGCCCGGCCCCGCGCCTGTTCTGGTGTGCGCCGGCGATGCGCAGGGGCGTGACGGCTATGTGGACCAGTTGCGCGAACACGCTGCCCGGTCGGGGGTCGCCCTGGTCCTGCCGGGCCATCTGTCTGACATGGCCACCGCTTATATGGCAGCTGATATTGTCATTACGCCGTCCATCGAGCCGGAGGCTTTCGGGCGCACCCTTGCCGAAGCCATGGCCATGGAACGTCCTGTTATCGCGGCCGCGCATGGCGGCCCGCTGGAAATCCTTGCCGGCACCGAAACAGGCTGGCTGTTTGCGCCCGGCAATGCCGGGGAACTTGCCGCGCGGCTCAAGACTGTACTCGAGCTTGACCCCGCCACAAAAAAAATGCGCGGGCATTTGGCGCGCCAACGTGTTATCGCCCATTATTCGCGCGAGGCGCTGCAGGGATCGACCTTGCGGGTATACCGGGAACTTCTAGACTATCGCCCATGATTGAGCACGAGCCGCCCAAGGAACAGGTACTGGTCGTCCATGAGGGCGATCTGCGTGCAACCGTGCGCATGATGGCGGCTGCGCGCCTGATCCGTGAGCATCATCGCAAGGCGCGTATCACCTTTCTCACCACGCCGGAATATGAAGGCCTGGTGAAATACTGCCCCTATTTCAACGCGGTGGAGACAACCCTTCGCGAGACCGCGAAGAAAGGGTTTATCGAGCGCGTCAAGCTTGCCCGCGCCTCCAAGTTTGATTTCGTCTACGATCTGTGTGCGTCGGACGCGGCCCGCAAGCTGAAGGGCGCGATGCGCCTGTCACGCGGCCAGTGGATTGACAGCGCGCCGGATCCCAAATCACCCGATCACCCGTCCGAACAGATTGCCGATCAGCTTGGCCGGGCCGGCATTGGCCGTACCGGCCACCGGCTGGGCGAGGCGCCGCCTCCCATGCTGGACTGGGTGGATTTTGTCGCCAAGCGCTCGCGCACGCTGGAGCCGGCCTATTTCGGGCTTCAGGGCCGATATGCCCTGTTTGCGCCTGCAGGCGATGAATTCCAGCCCGCCTTCCGCTGGCCGAAGGAGCGCTGGGCCTCGCTGGCCCATGCGCTCAAGGAGCAGGGTGTGGAACCGGTCATGGTAGGTGGCCCGTCCACGCGCGAGATTGGCCGCTATATCGCGCACGTCACACCCGGCGCGCGCGACCTCACGGGCCGTGCCAACCTTGTCCAGCTGGCCGGGCTCGGCCGGAAAGCAAGCTTTTCCTTCGGCGAGGATGTGGACCTTTTGCACCTTCTCGTCGCCGCCGGCTCACCGGCTGTCATGTTTCATCCAGGTGCCGAGGCGCCTCACATGGCCTCTCCGCGCGGCCCTGAAAGCGTAATTCTCATGCACGCCCCGACACTTGCACAGATTTCGGTTGCCGAAGCCGTGCAGTCCATGCGTGTGGCGGGCGGTTTCGCGCGTAGCCCGGAAGCGGCCTGAATGTCTTGATTTTACCAGCCATCTCACGATATGCGCATGCATCGGAAACGCGATATCGCGCGTTGACACCGTTGAAGAGTTTTGTCTGCCGGGAGCGGGAGCACGATTTGGCTCCCCGGTCCGGCGCTGTAACAGGAGAAGACGCATAGCCCGACGCCCCCACGCCGCGCCGCCTGCCAAGAAGGACGGGCCGCGCATCAATGGAGACATTCGCGTACCGCGAGTGCTCCTGATTGACGAAAATGGCGAAAAACAAGGTGAGATGCCTATCGAGGCCGCGCTGGATGCTGCGGCCGAGGCCGGACTCGACCTTATCGAAGTGTCACCGACCGCCAACCCGCCTGTCTGCAAGCTGGCCGATTTCGGCAAGCTGAAATATGCCGAGCAGAAGAAGAAGGCGGAGGCCCGCAAGAAGCAGAAGACGCAGGATATCAAAGAGATAAAAATGCGTCCCAATATCGACACGCACGATTACGAGGTGAAAACCAAATCGATGCGGCGCTTCTTCGAGGACGGTGACAAGGTGAAGATCACCTTGCGCTTCCGGGGCCGCGAAATGGCGCACCAGGATCGCGGCATGGTCATTTTTGACCGGGTCAAGGCCGATTTTGGCGATATTGCCAAGGTGGAGTTCGAGCCCAAGCTCGAAGGCCGTCAGATGATCATGGTGATGGCGCCGCGCTAGGGCTTTTTGCCCATGACGGTTTCGGGCTGTCAGTCTGGAAAATCTGCAAAAGGCCGGTAGCGGGCCCGCGCTGCCGGCTTTTTTGCGGCTAGGCACGCCCCCCTTGTTGGGCCTAGTGTCGCTGCCGTCGCATTCGAACGCGCAGCGTCCATAAGGGGGTCCTCATGAAATATCTCGTATCTCTCGGCGTGCTGGCTGCAGCCATCGCCGCGCCGCAGGCTGTCAGCCAGACACCGGCCGGAACGGCTGAAGGCCGCCACGGTTCGGTCACGCTCTCTGCGGGCTTTCCCGAGGATCCACGCACCTTTGCTGTGCAGGCAGGCGGCGCCATGCGCGCTTCGCGCCTCGGCGGCTCGGGGTGTGTGGGTTTCATTACCGAGGATCCGAGCTTTGTTCTCACCTACGAGGATGCCGGCGATGTGTTTGATCTGATGATATCGGCCGCGTCCGAGGCCGACACGGCTCTGGCTGTGCGCACGCCCGGCGGCGACGTGCTGTGTGATGATGATGGCGGGGCAAGCGGCTTCAATCCCGGTGTTACGGTCGAAAGCCCCTCCAGCGGCCGTTACGAAATATGGGTGGCCACCTATTCGGCCGGTATCGGCTATCCGGAGGCGGCCCTGCACATCTCCGAGCTTGCCTATTCGGATGCCAACCCGTTTGCCCGCACGGTCAATGCAGAGGCGCCGGCGGGAGCATCGCTGTCCCTGCGCGCCGGTTTCCGCGATGATCCCGCCAGCATCGAGGTTGCGCAGGGCGGCGATGTGCGCTTTGGCCCGCTTGGCTCCAGCTGCACAGGGTTTGGCGCAGAGGCGCCGAGCGCCCGCCTGACCTACCGTGCCGGGCGCTATCAGCTTTATATCTCCACCGAGAGCGAGCGCGATGGCACCATCGCCGTGCTGGCTCCCGACGGAAGCTGGCATTGTGATGATGACGGCGCGGGCAATCTTGACCCGGGTGTCGTTTTCTCTGAACCGCAATCGGGCGACTATCTGATCTGGGCCGGCACGTTCAGCGAGGCGGGTGCGCAGACCGCCACCTTGCACGTTTCGGAAATCGGCTATGCCGGTGTCGACAACTCGGTGGACGTCTCCGGACAGCCCCATCACGGCGCACACCGTTTGCGCGCGGGCTTCTCGCCCAATCCGTTCGCGATGGGTGTGGAGGCTGGCGGTCCTGTGCGCGCCGATCAGGCGCTCGCAGACCACACCGTGATCGAGGGCTATTGTTATGGCTATATCACGCGTGAACCCACCATGCGCCTGACCTGGACGGGCAATGGCGAGCCGCTCTTCATTTCCGCCGGGAGCGATGCCGACACCCTGCTTCTGGTCAACGGGCCGGATGGCGGCTGGTGGTGCAATGATGATGGCGCAGGCGACCTCAATCCCGGCGTGACAGTCGATGACGGCCCTGACGGCGTTTACGACATCTATGCCGCGACCTTCTCACCGGAAGAAACGGCCACGGCCACGGTCTACATCTCGCAAACGGGCTTTGGCCCGGAGGCGGTATCGACGCGTGTGGACCCCTCGCTCGACCCGCGTTTTGGCGCCTTCACCCTTGACCCGGCCTCCGGCAGCGTACCCTACGAGCTCGAACTTGAGGCCGGCGGGCCGCTGCGGGCCTATCAGGCCGGTTTCCGCTCTACCGATTACTGTGTCGGCTATGTCAGCCGCGAGCCGAGCCTGGTCATCAACTGGGCACCGGATTCCGCCGCACCGTTTGCGGTCTATTTCGATGCCGAGCGTGACACGACGCTGGCGGTGCAGCTGCCTGACGGCACATGGCGCTGCAATGATGACGGGTCGATCGGCCTGAATGCCGGTCTCAGCCTGGACGGCGAGCCGGGCTTCTATCGTATATATGCCGGCACGTACGGGTCCGAACCGGCCCCGGCGCGCCTTCACATCACGACCGAAGAGCTGCCGCGCTGATTATGTACGGGGAAGGCGCCAGACGCTTGCGTTTTGCGCCTTCTTGCGTATAACCACGCGCTCTTTCGTCCGGTCAGTCAGGCCCACGACATGCCTGCTGGCCGTTTAACGGCTCGCCGCGCGCCAGCGCCCGGCACCCATATCAGGAGACCGAAATGTCGAAGATGAAGACCAAAAGCGGCGCCAAGAAGCGCTTCAAGGTGACCGGGACCGGCAAAGTGCTGGCCGCCCAGTCCGGCAAACGTCACGGCATGATCAAGCGGACGCCCAAGCAAATCCGCCAGAAGCGCGGCACCGACACTCTGGCGGCGCCTGACGCGAAGATCGTGAAACAACACTACCTGCCCTACAGCCGCTAACGCGCTGGCCGGTACGTACACCCAACGTTTGAAGGACTGACATCATGGCTCGCGTTTCCTCAGGACCCGCTACCCACGCCCGTCACCGCAAGGTGATCAAGGCCGCCAAAGGCTATTATGGCCGCCGCAAGAACACGTTCCGTGCTGCCAATCAGGCAGTCGAGAAGGCCGGCCAGTACGCTTACCGCGACCGCCGCGCCAAGAAGCGCAATTTCCGTTCGCTCTGGATCCAGCGCATCAATGCCGCTGCCCGCCTGAACGACCTGACCTATGCCACGTTTATGAACGGGCTCAAGAAGGCCGGTATCGAGCTTGACCGCAAGGTGCTCTCCGATATCGCCATTCGTGAGCCCGAAGCCTTTACCGCCCTGGCTGACCAGGCGCGTTCGGCTCTCAAGGCGTAAGTGGCAGGTCCGGGCTGGCCACCAGCCCTCAACGGATCAGGAAAGCCCGCCTGCGAGCCTCGCAGGCGGGCTTTTGTCTGTCTGCCTCGCGCCAGGGTTTGAACCCCGCCGCCAAAAAGGTCTAAGACCCGGCTGATATCCATATGGCCCCGGCAGGCCGCACCGACGAAACGGGACGAGCGATGACGACACTTGATGATCTTGCGGCGCTGGACACGCGCTACATGGCTGCGATTGACGCTGCAGGCGATATTCCTGCGCTCGAAGAGGTGCGCGTCGCCGCGCTCGGCAAGAAGGGCGAGGTCAGCCTGAAAATGCGCGATCTCGGCTCCATGAGCCCTGATGAACGCAAGGTGTTCGGCCCGGCGCTCAACGGCCTGAAAGACAGCCTCACCCGCGCTATCGAGGCAAAAAAGACCGCCCTTGAGGCGGACGCGCTCAATGCGGCTTTGGCCTCAGAGCGCGTGGACATCACCCTGCCTGCCCCGCGCGAGCCGAAAGGTTCGCTGCATCCGGTGAGCCAGGTGATGGAAGAGCTCGCCGTGATCTTCGCCGATATGGGCTTTGCCGTCGCTGAAGGCCCGGACGTGGAAGATGATTTTCATAACTTCACCGCGCTGAACTTCCCCGCCGATCACCCCGCGCGCGACACCCACGACACCTTCTTCATGGAGAAGGGCGAGGACGGCACGGCCAGGCTCCTGCGCACCCACACCTCGCCGGTGCAGATCCGCACGCTGATGAATTCAGAGCCGCCGGTGCGTATCATCGCGCCGGGCCGGGTCTATCGCTGTGACTGGGACCAGACCCATACCCCAATGTTTCATCAGGTTGAGGGGCTGGTGATCGACAAGGACACCCATATGGGTCACCTCAAAGGGTGCCTGATCGACTTCATCGCGGCCTTTTTCGAGACCGATGAGGTGGAGGTGCGCTTCCGTCCCCACCACTTCCCTTTCACCGAGCCGAGCGCGGAGATGGATGTGCGCTATGAGCGCGTCGGCGACGCGGTAAAGGTCGGCTCTGGCGATAAATGGCTGGAGATTCTGGGCTGCGGCATGGTCCACCCGAACGTGATTCGGGCGTGCGGGCTGGACCCGGATGTCTATCAGGGCTTTGCCTTCGGCATGGGGGTCGACCGTCTTGCCATGCTGAAATACGGGATGAGCGATCTGCGCCCCTTCTTCGAGCCGGACCCGCGCTGGCTTTCCCATTATGGCTTCTCGCCGCTTCTGCAGGCGAATCTGGCAACGGGGCTCAGCTGAGATGGCACGCAAACCCTCCCGCGCCCGGCTGCGGTTTGAAACCGTCGGTTCGATCACGGCCATCATTGTCGGCGTGGCAGCACTGTATGTCAGCTGGGACCAGGCCCGCGTCATGCGGGCCCAGCAGCACGCAAGCGTTCTGCCCGCAATCCAGATCGATGGCTTCCAGACCCGCGATGGCGACATGGCCTCCATCGGCCTGCGTATACGCAATGCGGGCGTCGGCCCGGCGATCATCTCGTCAGTCAGCCTGACGCGGCTGGGTCAGCCGAGTGAGGACATTGCGCCGATCATCGAGCTGCTGCCCGAAGGTTTCGACCTGTCCTGGACGACGATGATCGGCCGGGTGGTTGCAGCCGGTGAGACGGTCGAGGCGATCAGCTTCCACTGGCCCGCCGGGGCGCTCAGCTCCGAGCAGGGCGCTGCGCTGGGGGCGGAGTGGACGAGTTGGGATGTATCGGTGTGCTACTGCTCGGTTTTTGAACGGTGCTGGATTGCTGAAACACGCGGCGTCGGGGCCGGGGCGCACAGCGTCCGGGCCTGTCCCGCACCCGATTATGATCTGTTCGAGCGCATTGGCGCTCAAGGCCTTTAAGTGCGAGCGCGATTGTCATGAAATTCACCCTTTCCTGGCTCAAGGAACATCTTGAGACGAACAAGAGCCTTGCCGAGATCGCTGACGCGATGACGATGGCGGGTCTCGAGATCGAGCATATCGACAATCCGGCTGACAGGCTGGCTGCGTTCACGGTCGCCCATGTGAAAGCCGCCGAACCGCACCCGGACGCGGACAAGCTGCGCGTCTGCACGGTGGAAACGGTCGACGGCGTCAAGCAGATCGTCTGCGGCGCGCCCAATGCCCGCGCCGGCATGACCGCGATCTATGCGCCGCTGGGCGCGTATATTCCCGGGCTCGATTTCGCGCTCGATGCCAAGCCACGAAAGATACGCGGCGTGGAAAGCCATGGCATGCTCTGCTCCACCAAGGAGCTGGAAGCCGGCGAGGACCATGACGGCATTGCCGATCTGAAAGGCGACTGGGCCGTCGGCACACCGGCCGCCGAGGCGCTGGGCTTCAATGATCCTGTCATCGACTTTGAAGTGACGCCGAACCGGCCCGACTGGCTGGGCGTGCACGGTATTGCCCGCGATCTAGCCGCGGCCGGTGTGGGCACATTCAAGGACGCCGCCATCGAGCCGGTGAAAGGCAGTTTTCCCTGCCCGGTGACAATCGAAACGGCCTGGCCGGAAGCCTGCCCCGTGTTTGCGGGCCGGGTGGTCAAGGGTGTGAAGAATGGTCCGTCGCCGGAATGGCTGCAAAAGCGCCTGAAAGCCATCGGCCTTCGTCCCATCAACACGCTGGCCGATATCACCAATCTGATCTCGGTGGAGCGGGCGCGGCCGCTTCACGTCTATGATCTTGCCAAGATCGGCACGACCATTCGTGCGCGTATGGGGCATGGCGAGGCAGACCGGTTCGAGGCGCTGGATGGCCGGGAGTATGACCCGCAGTCCCACCATTGCGTGATCGCCGATGATACCAGGTGTCTCGGCCTTGGCGGCATCATGGGCGGCGAGTATTCCGGCTGCTCGGGCACTACCGTTGATGTGTTCATCGAAAGCGCGTGGTTCGATCCGTCCAATATACGAACGACCGGTCGTGAAACGGGTATTGTCTCCGATGCGCGTTATCGCTTCGAGCGCGGCGTGGATACGGGCTCGGTCCTGCCGGGTCTGGAACTGGCCACCCGCCTGATCCTGGAGCTGTGCGGCGGGGAGGCGTCTGACGTCTATGTGGCTGGAGAAGTGCCTGCCGACCCGGCGCCGATCCAGTTCGATCCAGTGCGTGTCGGCCGCCTGACCGGTCTCGACATGTCGCATGACCGTATTGCGGGCATCCTCACCGCTCTGGGCTTTGGCGTGGACCGGTCAGCGCCGGTCTGGACGGTCAGCGTGCCAAGCTGGCGGCGCGACTGCACGCAAGGCGCCGATCTCATCGAGGAAGTGGCCCGTATCGAGGGCTATGACCGCCTGCCTGCCACCAGCCTGAAGCGCCCGGCCGGACGCTTCGAGGCGCCTGCAACGCCGATGCAGAACCGGGTGCGCGCCGCGCGCCGCGCCGCCGCAAACCGGGGCTATCAGGAAGCTGTCACCTGGTCCTTCTGCCATGAGGACGAGGCGGCACTGTTCGGCGGGCATGGCGCGGGGCTGAAGCTGGCAAATCCGATCTCGTCCGAGCTCAATGTGATGCGCCCGTCAGCGCTCATTCACCTGCTGACAGCTCTGCAGAAAAGTCTCGACAAGGGGCTTGAGGATCCGCGCTATTTTGAAGCCGGACCGATATATCTCGATGACTCCCCCACAGGCCAACGAACGGTCGTTTCTATTGTTCGCCAGACCGTCACGCCGCGCGACTGGACGGGCGGAGGCCAGCCGGACGTGTTTGATGCCAAGGCCGATGCGCTGGCCCTTCTTGAAGCGACCGGCGCGCCGGTGGCCAATCTGCAGGCAGCGCCGGAGGCACGCAGCTGGTGGCACCCCGGAAGGTCGGGCGTCTTGCGGCTGGGCCCGAAAAATGTCCTCGCGGAGTTTGGCGAAATCCATCCCGGCGTGCTGAAGAGCCTGGGCGTCGAAGGCCGCGTACTCGCAGCGGAAATCTTCCTGGATGCCATTCCCGCGTCGAAGGCGAAGGCGCTCAAATCCCGCCCGGCGTTGGCCATGAGCGACCTGATGCCCGTGCGGCGCGATTTCGCCTTCCTGGTGCCGGAGGAGGCCGCAGCAGGCGATCTCCTGCGCGCGCTGGCCGGGGCCGACAAACAGCTTATATCCGATGTCGCACTCTTTGATCGCTATGCGGGCAAGGGCGTGCCAGAGGGCCATGTCTCGCTGGCGGTGGAGGTCACGCTCCAGCCGTCTGACAAGACCCTCACCGACGCAGAAATCGAAGCGGTGTCCAGCCGCATAGTCGCGGCGGCAGAGAAGCAGGGCGCAAGGCTGAGGGGCTGATTGGACCAGGCAGGAGACATTGCCGACAAGGCCGCTCGGCCCGTCTATGCCCTCCTCCGCGATGAGGATGAGGGCCGGATGTGCGCTGACATCCCCGACAAGGCCTGCGCGCACCAGCCGCGCAATTTCGTCCTTTCGGCCCTGGTCCTGTCCCTGACCAAGACCGGCGACCGGCTTATGGACCCCAAGATCGTGCTCGCCTGGATGGTGACCGCTCTGGGTGCGCCTGCCGTGATCGTCGGCCTTCTCTCGCCGGTGCGCGAGGCTCTGGCTCTGCTACCCCAGCTCTTCATCGCCCGCATCATCCGCCAGCGGCCGCGCCGCAAATTCTTCTGGTCTCTGGGCTCTGCCGGGCAGGCCGCTGCCCTTGTGCTGATGGCGCTGTGCGCGCTGACACTGGAAGGCTGGCCGCTCGGCCTTGGCGTGCTGGTAACGCTCGCCCTGTTTGCGCTCAGCCGGGGCGTCTCCTCGGTGTCCTACAAGGATGTGCTGGGCAAGACGGTTTCAAAAGCCCGGCGCGGCGCGGTGGCCGGGTACGGTGCCAGCCTCGGCGGTGCCGCTGCCAGCGGGCTGGGCGTCTGGCTGATGATCATGGAAGCCAATGGCAGCGAGCCGGGCGCACTGTTCTTTGCCGGCTTGCTGGGCGTGGCTGCCGGGTTGTGGTTGCTGGCGGCGGGCCTTTATCTCCTGCTCGCCGAAGCGCCGGGCTCGACCGATGGCGGCGTCAACGCGTTCGACGCGGTAAGGGAGCAACTCGGCCTTGTCTGGCGGGAGCCGGATTTGCGTAATTTCCTCCTTGTCCGTGCGCTTCTGATATCCACTGCGCTCGCCACGCCCTTCTACGTTGCCATTGCACAGGAACAGTCCGGCGCGGATCTGTCAGGCCTTGGCGGCTTTCTGCTGGCCGGTGCGCTGGCCAGCGCATTGGGCGGCTGGGTCTGGGGCCGGGCCGCAGACGCGTCCAGCCGGCTGGTCATGGCCGGTGCAGGCCTGCTGGCGGCTCTTGTCGCGGGGTGCGTCCTGGCCGCCTTGCTCCTTGGCCTGCCGCTGGCGGAGATGGCGGTATTCTATGCCGGCGCCGTGTTCCTGCTATCGCTCGCCCATGAGGGCGTGCGTCTGGGCCGGTCCACCTATCTGGTTGATCTGGCAAGCGAGGAAACGCGCGCGCACTACACGGCCGTATCCAACACGGTAATTGGCGTCCTGCTGCTGATCATGGGGGCGGCATCCGGCACCGCATTCAGTTTCGGTGCCGGATATGCGCTGGGGTTTCTGGGGCTATGCAGCCTGGCAGCCGTAATTCTGGCTGTCAGTCTGAAACCCGTCTCCGGCCGCTAGAAGGGCAGGATATTGCGGCGCCGCGAATAGGCCAGATAGCCGACATTGGCGCCTGCGCGGAAGCCGACGCCGGACCGGATCGGGGCCAAGGTGATGTAATCGGCCCGCTGATAGTTCACCCCAAGGCCGGCGATGAAATAGGCGGTGCCTTCAACGCCTGGAAAGCGCTGATAGATGCGGTCGGGATCTTCAAGATCATAGATCAGGGTGAAGACCCGGCTCGCATTGCCGCCGGCATCAAACCCCACCGACGGACCCTGCCAGTAGACGCGTTGCGTGCCGGTGTCGCCGCGCAGCACCATGTCGCCCTGCCCGTAGCGCAGGCCGACACCGACCGCACCGGAGGCTTCCTCGCCAATGATATAGCCGACCGGCTCGCCCAGATCGGCGAAAATGCGCTCTACCAGCACCCCGGCAGCTTCAGCTGTCACGCCGAAGAAGTCTGACACCGCCTCGACTATTTCTGTGCTGTTATAGGTCTGGCGTTCGCCTGCGGCCTGCGCGCCCGGCTCGCCTGCATCCTGCTGTCCGGTCTGGGCTTGTGCATTGCCCGCGGGCGCAGTGGCGCACGCGCCCATGACAAGACTCAACGCTGCAGCGATGGCGGCAAGCCGCGCCGGGCGGCTGGAAATCGTGGAAAGGCGCATCATGGCAATCTCCGTGAAGGACAGGCAGGGCCGGAAGCGGGCCTGCCACCTGTCAGCCCCGCAACCATCCATGCTGCGCCCCGGTTAAGGCGTGATTAAGGACAGATGACGGGCCAGGTCTGGAGAAACAATACGTGAGCTGCCCGGTTCGTTCCGCTACTGCGCGGGCTGAACGTCCTCGCCAGCCGGCGGGCGCACATCGAAGGCGGACATGGTGTTGAAGCTGACCAGCAGCATGTGCAGATCGGTCGGCAGCTCCTCGGGCAGGTAGGCCTTGAGCGCATCCGTGGTCAGCGCGAACGCGCCTGCCCCGCTCCCCGAACCGGTTCGGGCATAGGCCATCGCCCAGTCGCCAAACACCCGTGCATCTGTCTCGCCGGACATGACACGGACCACGCCGGTATGGCGCCCGTCATTGCAGATGGAGGCGAATATGCGCTCCACACTTTCCGCTGGTCCTTCCAGCAGCTGCATGAAGTTGAAACCGTTGAACACCAGCAGTCCGGTAATGTTTTCGGCCGCATTACGCGTGCGTGCCGTCTCCAGAATGCTGTCGAGATCAGCCAGCATCAGGTCCGGGTGGGCCGTGCTGATATAAACAAGGCGTGAAATATTCATGTATGTCCTTATCGGGTCGGCTTGCGCCGCCCCCTGTCACACCCGATCCCGGCAACAGATAAGCCTTAAATCGTGACGATTTAAAGTCCCGCCTGCTGCGCCGCCTAATACGCTTGGCGCAAGGCCCCGGCAGTGCTACTTCCCCGCCCATGAGCACCAATCCCGCCAACATCCGCAATTTCTCCATCGTGGCGCATATCGACCACGGCAAATCGACCCTGGCCGACCGCCTGATTCAGGTGACAGGCGGGCTGACGGAACGCGAGATGAAGGAGCAGGTGCTCGACAATATGGAGCTTGAGCGCGAGCGCGGCATCACCATCAAGGCGCAGACCGTGCGCCTGGATTATACCGCCCGCAACGGCGAAAAATACGTCCTGAACCTGATCGATACGCCAGGCCATGTGGACTTCGCGTATGAGGTTTCGCGCTCCCTTTCGGCATGCGAAGGCGCGCTGCTGGTTGTGGACGCCGCCCAGGGCGTCGAGGCCCAGACGCTGGCCAATGTCTATGCGGCGATCGAGGTCGATCTGGAAATCGTGCCGGTCCTCAACAAGATCGACCTGCCGGCCGCCGAACCCGACCGGGTGCGCGCCCAGATCGAGGATGTGATCGGCATCGAGGCGCATGATGCGCTGGAAATCTCCGCCAAGACCGGCCTTGGCATTGAGGACGTGCTCGAAGCCATCGTTCACCGCCTGCCCGCGCCGCCGGCGGGCGATCCGGACGCGCCGCTGAAGGCGCTGCTGGTCGACAGCTGGTATGATGCCTATCTCGGCGTGATCTGCCTTGTGCGCATCCATGAGGGCACGCTGAAGAAAGGCATGCGCGTGCGCCTCATGGGCACCGGCGCGAACTACAATGTGGACGGCGTGGGCGTGTTCCGCCCCACCAAGATCAATGTGGACTCGCTGGGCCCCGGCGAAATCGGCTTCCTGAACGCCTCGATCAAGCAGGTGCGCGATGCGCGCGTCGGTGACACCATCACCGAGGAAAAGCGCCCCACCTCCTCCATGCTGCCGGGCTTCAAGCCGGCCATTCCGGTTGTTTTCTGCGGCCTTTTCCCCGTCGATGCCAATGATTTCGAGGATTTGCGCGACGCGGTGGAGCGTCTGGCGCTCAATGACGCCTCGTTCAGCTTCGAGATGGAGACCAGCGCCGCGCTGGGCTTTGGCTTCCGCTGCGGCTTCCTGGGGCTCCTTCACCTCGAGGTCATCCGCGAGCGGCTGGAGCGCGAGTATGATGTAGACCTCATCACTACCGCACCGTCCGTGATCTACAAGATCAAGATGACTGATGGCGAGGTGATCGACCTGCACAACCCGGCCGACATGCCCG
Source organism: Glycocaulis albus (assembly GCF_014639075.1). Taxonomy (GTDB): domain Bacteria; phylum Pseudomonadota; class Alphaproteobacteria; order Caulobacterales; family Maricaulaceae; genus Glycocaulis; species Glycocaulis albus. The sequence continues at coordinate 201,614 of NZ_BMFS01000003.1, read as the reverse complement.
ATCCGGTCCGCATAGACACCATCGCCGAGCCGTGGATCAAGGCGACCATCCTCGTGCCGGATGAATATCTGGGCGGCGTCCTGAAGCTGTGTGAGGACCGGCGCGGCATCCAGAAGGAGCTCACCTATGCCGGCAGCCGCGCCATGCTGGTCTATGAGCTGCCCTTGAACGAGGTGGTATTCGATTTCTATGACCGGCTGAAATCCGTCACCAAGGGCTATGCCAGCTTCGACTACCAGTTCATCGAGCACCGCGAGGGCGATCTGGTAAAAATGTCGATCCTCGTCAATGAGGAGCCGGTCGACGCGCTCTCCATGATCGTGCACCGCGCGCGCGCCGAAATGCGCGGGCGTGGCATGTGCGAGAAGCTCAAAGACCTCATCCCCCGGCACATGTTCAAAATCCCGATCCAGGCGGCCATTGGCGGGCGCGTGATTGCGCGCGAGACCCTCTCGGCGCTTCGCAAGGACGTGACGGCCAAATGCTATGGCGGCGACGCCAGCCGCAAGCGCAAGCTTCTCGACAAGCAGAAAGCCGGCAAGAAGAAGATGCGCCAGTTCGGCCGGGTCGAAATCCCGCAGGAAGCCTTCATCGCCGCGCTGAAGATGGATGGGGATTAGGAATTGCCGCGAGAGGCTTTCATAAAATTCGCCTCATCGGACCCACTGTGCCCGTATATTCATCAAACCAATGAAGGTCGTACTTATAGGCGTAGAATTGCACGAATTCGTGCGGCATTTCGAAAGCTGCGAAGTATCGCTCAAGGTCATCCGATTCGAGTCCCGCATCATGGAAATCGATCAGATAGTCTCGAAGTAGGCACTGGTTAGCTGCGTTCAGCCAGCCACGGAATCTCTCGCGATCAGAGTGCATTGATCTTGTAACCTCGAACGTCGCTCGCTGAGGGAAAATAGTAAAAACTCTAAAACGCAACTGCAACGCGAAACGCAATGCCCTACGGCTATGTTCCATAAAGGGTCAATTTCTAACCTACCGACGCCCGCCACGCTTCCGGCTCCAGCGTGAGGTTAGAGTCGAGTGGCGGCTTCACGCGAAACAAGCGTGGCGCCTGAGCAACCTCGTAGAGCCGGCAGAGCCGGAAGCTATCCGGTCTTTCCTCAGCCAGTGAAACCTCATTGCGCGTGAGGAAGAAGGGCGTCGTGCGCGGCCCGCGCGTTGTTTTTACTTCCAGCAAGCGATCTTCGCCGCGTGCGTTAAAGGAATGGATGTCGTAGCCAGCGCCATCACCATCCTCCTGCGACACCCAGCGCACCTTTCTAGCGAGATCTGGACGGTCGAGCTTCTCCAGCCTGCGGCGTTCGAAGTCGACCAACATGGATTCGCCAGCAAGGCCGAGCTGGCGGTTGCGGAAGTCTCGTGTAACAGGATCGAACTTGCGCACGAGACGCTCAAGGCCCGGTGGACGCGGCGCTCTCGGCGCGCCGGGTACTGGCGGGCTGTCGTCGATGACAATCGTCTGCGGTTCAGGCCTCGCGAAAGTTTTGGCATCTTCCGGGGAGCGTCTCGGCGGGAAGGACTCTTCGTGCACAAACATCGCCGACGCTTCATGCATTCCGAAAAGTCCGGCTTCTTCGGGTACGTGGGAGGCGGTGTGCACGAGGCCCACTCCCACCCCGCCCCAATCCAAAACTTCGGGGTGAGCGGTGACATAGCGGTCCACCGCATCAAAAATCGCGTTCTGATAATTCCGCTTCGGGCGGTAGCCGCGGATGGTCGGCATGCCGAGTTCGCCTAGAACCGCCGAGATGTTCATATGTTTAAACTCGACGGAGCGATGGGTCCGACCGATAGCCTCCATCAGGGCCTTGGCATGATGCGACTTAACGTAGGGTTGCCCCGATAGCTCTGCTGCGAGCATGAGGAAATAGTCGCCGATTATGGCGTCGAGCTCTGCATCGCTCCAATTCGTTCCGACTTGCGTCTGATCGGCCACTCACTCCCCCGCGACATCTGGTAGTGTCTCGCTACGTTTCTAGCGAAAGGCAGTGGCGGAGAACAGGCCCACACAAAAACGCCGCCGGATGATCTCCGGCGGCGTTATGCGTTCAGCTGGCGTGTCTACTCGCCTGCGTCTTCTTCCGGTGCGGGTTCGTGATAATCGCCGCCATGATGCGCGTCTTCGGATGCATCGCCATGATCCATCCCGGCGTGCGGATCGGCGGTTCCGGCATCTTCCTCCGGGGCAAACGCGCTCAGGGGCAGGCGCACCGTGCTGGTGGCGCCACTGGCAAATTCCAGCGTCAGTTCCGCCTCGCCATCAAGAGAGGCGGTATCGACGCCAAACAGCATGAGATGATCTCCGCCCGGAGCCAGCGAGACGTCCGTGCCGGCCGGCAGGTCGACAGCCTCGACCTGGCGCATGCGCATCACCTCGCCATCATCCTCCATGGTGTGAATTTCAATGCGCGCGGCTATGGGCGAGCTCGCGCCGACAAGCTGGTCGTCCTCCGCGCCCGCGCGCAAGGTGAGATAACCGGCGGTTACGTCGCGCCCGCCCGGCGGGGTGCGCACCCAGCCGGTCAGGACTTCAGGCGCAATGATTTCAGGCGCCGCGGCGCTGTCGTTGCTGGCCGGTGCCGTTTCCTGCTGGACGGGCGCGCCCTCCGGCGCAGCCTCATCACCGGCAGGCGTCACGGAGTCGCCGCAGGCGGCCAGAAGAAGGGCGCTTGCCGAGACAGCGCCTGCAAGGAAATGGGCGTGGGAGAAGGTGGTGCGGGGGGCAGGGCGGGTCATGGACATTCCGTTCAACAGGGCCTCTGGCGGAGCAATCATCATCGGGCGCGTGTGAACGCTGCCCGGGGGCCATTTTGTGAACGCTCCGCGATAGCTCACCAGCCCCTGACGCCAAGAAGTGGTCCGCGCCGGGCCAATACGCAAGCTCTGCCGGTAAATTTTCACGCCATGGCGGCGATCAGCCGCGCCAGTAGCCCACCAGGTCGCGCGCTTCGGCAATGACAGGCTCTGCCACAGAGCGCGCCTTTTCCGCTCCGGCGGCAAGGATACGGTCAATCTCGGCCCGATCGGAGAGGAGGCGCGCATAGGTGTCCGCGATGGGAGCAAGATACTCCACCGCCACTTCGGCCAGGCGCGGCTTGAACACGCCAAATCCCTGCCCGGCAAATTCATCCAGAACGCTCTGGCTGGTCTTGCCGGTCAGGGCCGCATAGATGCCGACCAGATTCCTCGCTTCCGGACGGCCCTCCAGCTCCTTGATGCTGGCGGGCAGGGCGTCCGCGTCGGTCTTGGCCTTCCTGATCTTGCGGGCGATCGTGTCGGCATCGTCCGCCAGGTTGATGCGGGCATTGTCGCTGGGATCGGATTTGGACATTTTCGCCGTGCCGTCTTTCAGCGACATGATGCGCGCGCCATCGGGCATGATGACGGGTTCAGGCAGCGGGAACACCGCCTCGCCCTTGCCGAAATCACGGTTGAAGCGCGCGGCGATGTCGCGCGACAGCTCCAGATGCTGCTTCTGGTCCTCGCCGACCGGCACATGGGTCGCCTTGTAGACGAGGATGTCGGCCGCCTGCAGGACAGGATAGGTGAAAAGGCCGACGCTCGCGCGCTCGGCATCCTTGCCCGCCTTGTCCTTGAACTGGGTCATGCGCTCCAGCCAGCCCAGGCGTGCTACGCAGTTGAATATCCAGGCGAGCTCCGCATGTTCGCGCACCGATGACTGGGCAAAGACCGCGCTGCGGGCCGGGTCCACGCCTGCGGCGAGATAGGCCGCCGCCACATTGCGCACGGCATCGGGCAGCGCGGCCGGATCGTGCGGCATGGTCATGGCGTGCATGTCCACCACGCAATAGAAGCACGGCACACCGCGCTCCTGCAGCGCCACCCAGTTTTTCAGCGCCCCGAGATAATTGCCAAGATGCAGCGCGCCCGTCGGCTGCATGCCGGACAGGATGCGCTCAGGGCCTTTGTAATCGGTCGGGGTGTCGCTCATGGGCTGGATACTCGAATGACGGGAACAACAGGGCGCGGGAAATGACCCGCAAGGGCGCCGGTTTAGCGGCGCCTGCGGCAAGGCTCAAGCGCGCCGCGCGCCTGTCAGGGATTATCCTCGCCTGCGGGCAGGGATTTGGTGGCCCGCTGTGGCTTCAGTGCCTCTGCAAATTCGGAAGGCCGCACTGCGCCAAGGGCCAGGCAGGCAGCCCCGAACAGGCCCGCGCCCAGCCCGGCGACCAGCAAGAGCGTGATCAGCGTGTGGAAGCTCGCCCCCAGCATGGGAAAAAGGCCTGCCACGCCCTGTGGCAGGACCCGCGCCAGCACCCAGACCGCTGCCGCCATGATGAGCGAGGCCAGCAGCAGCTTTGGCACGGTTCGGACAAGGCGGGCGTCAATGACCAGAAGCCCGCGTGCGCGCAGCGTGACGGCTAGCAGGCCCGCATTCACCCATCCGGCAAGGCTGGAGGCGATGGCCAGCCCGACAAAACCCAGCCCGCCGAAGAACAATGTGATCGCAAACACGAAATTCACCGCCACGGCCGCGAGCGCAAAGCGCATCGGGGTTTTTGTGTCCTCACGGGCGAAAAAGCCCGGCGCCAATACCTTCACCAGCACAAAGGCGGGCAGGCCGAGACCTGCGATCGCCAGCGCGATGGCGGTATTGGATGTATCCAGCGTGGTAAACTGGCCACGCTGGTAAAGCCCGGCCGTTATCAGCTCGGGGATCGCCAGAAAGGCGAAGGATGCCGGAAGGGTAAGGGCCAGAGCAATCTCGATCGACCGGTTCATGGCGAAATGCCCGCCCGCCTCGTCACCCGAACGTACGCGCCGCGTCAGATTGGGCAGGAGCGCGATGCCCATCGCGATACCGATCATGCCCAGCGGAAGCTGATAGAGCCGCTCGGCATAGTTCAGCCAGGAACGCGCTCCCTCTTCCAGCGTGGCGATGGAAGAGGTGACGACGACATTGACCTGCATGGCGCTGGCGGCCAGCGCGCCAGGTATGCCAAGCGCAATCAGGCGCTTCACGCGCGGGGTCAGCTTGGGCGGCAGGAGGCGTAAGCGCAGCTTTGCACGCATCGCTGCCGTCCACAGCAGGGCCACCTGCAGCACACCCGACGCCGTCACCGAGAAGGCCAGCCAGATGACCAGCTCTTCGGGCGGACCCAGATCGAACAGCAGAACGCCTATCATGGCGATGTTGAGCAGGACCGGCGCCCCGGCAGCCGCTGCGAACCGGCCGTTACTGTTCAGCCCGCCGGAAATGAGCGCTGTCACCACCATGGCCAGGAGGTATGGCATCATGATCTGCAACAGCAGGACGGCCAGCATCATGCCGTCGGGATCACCTATCCGCCCGGGAAAGAAGACATAGGCCAGCCACGGCGCAAACACCTGGAAGGCGATCACGAGAAGGGCGGTAAACGTCGCCATGAAGGACAGGGCCTCGGAAGCAAACCGGTCGGCCTCCGCCCGGTCCTTGTCCTCAAGCTCGCGGGCATAAAGCGGCACGAAGGCCGCATTGAATGCCCCTTCGGCCAGGACACGCCGGAACGTGTTGGGAATGGTCATGGCCTGGAAGAAGGTATCGGCAACCGGCCCGGCACCCAGCCTGGCGGCGGTGAGAATCTCGCGCGCCAGTCCGGCGATGCGGCTCACCAGCGTGAGAATGCTGATAACCCCCAGATTGCGCAACAGCCGCATCGTGTCAGCGTCCCGCGCTGGCTTCGGCGCGCAGGCGTGACGGTGCCCCGCTGGCCCCGGCTTCGCCCGATCCGAGCTCGGCCATCATCGCGCTGACGAGCGCCTTTTCCTTTTCGGGATCGCTTATCTTGCGCCCCTGTTCGGTCACGTAGAACACATCCACCGCCCGTTCGCCGTAACCATCAATGCGGGCGGCCTGTATGGAAAACCCCAGATCTGTGACCGCACGCGCAAGATCGTGCAGAAGGCCCGGCCGGTCACGGCCCGACGCCTCTATCACCAGTGCGCCGTCGGCTGCCTGACCTTCCAGCTTGACGTAAGGGCTGACGGTGAAAGCCGCCTCGCGCCGCGCCACGCGCCGTGCCGGAATGACGATTTCGCCCCCGAGCCCGGTGCGCGCAGCCTCCTCCACGCTTGCCCGCAGACGGTCGAGCGCTGGCAGGTCCGACCAGCCATAAGGCTTGCCGCCCTGCTCCTGCACGTAGAATACGTCAAAGGCCGCGCCCCAGCTGGTCGTGGCCACCTGCGCGCCGACAACATTGGCTCCGGCCAGGGCGAGTGCGCCGGCGATGTCGGCAAACAGTCCGTCCCGGTCGGGCGCCAGTATCAGCACTTCGGCCGCCGAGCGGCGCTTGTCCACCCGCACCCCGCAAGCTACCTCGCGTCCACGGCTTTCTGCCGAGCGGACAAAGGCGGCGTGGCGCAGGCGGTCGCTTTCGGCAAAGGACAGCCAGTAACTGTCATCCAGGCTGGCGATCCAGCGCTGGCCGAAACCGGGATCGATCCGCTCCATCTCGTTACGGAACAGGGTGCGGGCCCGGTCGGCGCGCGCATGCAGGCGTGCCCGCGCCTCCTCCTCGTCAGCGCGCTCGCCGCCCGCCAGCACGGCGGCTGTGGCTTCATAGAGGTCGCGGATAAGCTGTGCCTTCCAGCCATTCCAGACACCCGGGCCCACAGCGCGGATGTCAACCACAGTGAGCACGGTCAGAAGGCGCAGGCGTTCCAGATTGGCCACGCGGCCGGCGAAATCGAGCACGGTGCGCGGATCGGAAAGATCGCGGCGCTGGGCTGCATCGCTCATCTCCAGATGATTGGCGATCAGCCAGGCCACCAGCTCTGTTTCCGCCTCCTCGATCCCAAGCCGCTCGCAGGCGCTGCGTGCCCGCTCGGCTCCCTCGATACACTGATCACCATTGCCCTTGCCGGTATCGTGGAGCAGCACGGCCAGATGCAGGGCGCGCCTGTGGGCGATTTCCGGGAAGATGCGGGTCGCCAGCGGGTGATCCGCGATCAGCTTGCCCTGCTCGATCTCACGTAGAAGGCCGAGCGCATTGAGCGTGTGCTCATCTACCGTGAAGCGGTGATACATGTTGAACTGGGTGCGCGCCACGATATCCCCGAACTCGGGGATGTAGGCGCCCAGAAGGCCGGCCTCGGTCATCGCACGCAGCGTCATGCGCGGATCGTCGGATTCCAGAAGGATGGCGAAGAAGCTGCGTGCCGCGCGCGTGTCCTGCCGCAGGCTTTCGTCCACAAGGCGCAGAGACCGCGAGACAAGGGCCACCGCATCCGGATGCAGGTCGAGATGGCGCGCGGCGGCCAGCTCGAACAGGGTCAGCATCAGGACCGGGTCTTCCTCCACGCGGGACGGGTCGGCAAAGGCCAGCCGTCCTGAACGGATCACGAAGCCGGCTTCCTCCAGGGCTGCATCGGCTTCCTGCACGCCGTCTGCGGGCATGAAGCGGCCAATCCCTGAAGGCGGGTCTTTCAGCTCATCGGCTTCCAGCTTGGCACAGACAAGGCGTGTCAGCGCGCCGACATCAATCGCACGCTTGAAATAGTCGCGCATGAAATCTTCAACGCCCAGCGTCTCCTCGCTGTCGGCATAGCCCATCAATGCGGAAATCTCCGGCTGGGTGTCGAAGGTGAGCCGGTCATCCTTGCGGCCATTGAGCGTGTGCAGGTGGAAGCGCACGGCCCAGTAGAAGTCTTCCGCGCGCAGATAGCGCTCCACATCCTTCACGGTCAGAAGGCCGCTCGCCACCCAGCGCTCCATGGCGTCATTGCCATAGAGCACTTGTGCCAGCCAGCGCAGGGTTTGCAGGTCGCGCAATGCGCCCTTGCCGTCCTTGATATTGGGCTCGACCGCATAGCGGCTATCGCCCTGCCGGTCGACGCGCGTATCGCGCTCGGACAGCTTGGCGGCGATGAAGGGGGCAATGGCCTCCTGAACCCGGTGGGCGCGGTCGAATTTCAGCCGCAGCGTGCTCACCAGGCGCTCATCGCCAGATACCCAGCGAAGATCCAGAAGCGCTGTGCGCTCCGAGACGTCATCGGCCGCCAGCGCCAGGGCTTCATCCACGGTGCGGATGGCGCCGCCGCCGATATTGAGCCCGCAATCCCACAGAACATAGAGCATGCGCTCCACGATCGCCTCGGCGCCCTCGCGTGGCGGCGTGCCGGTGAGGAAGAGCAGGTCGATATCCGATTGCGGGGCGAGCTCGCCTGCGCCCCACCCGCCCAGAGCGCACACGGCAAGGCCCGGCGCGGTGGCGCCCGCCTCGTCGAAATCGGTGGCAACCGAATCGAACAGGGCGCGGATGGCTGCATTCATCACGCCTGAAAGCGCACGCGCTGCCTCCAGCCCGCCGCCTCTGCCGTCCAGCTTGCTGGCGGCATGGGCGCGCCCGGCCGTTATGAATTTCTTCAGCCGGCCGATACCGGCCTGACGTGCGGCAGGCTGTTCCCATCCCTCACGGGTGGCAGCAGCCAGCTCCGCGCGCAGGCGCAGGCCGTCAAGTGAGGCGGGAAGGGCAGATAAGCGCATGGGGAGCGTCTTACGCTTTTCGGGAGCGTCCGTCAGCCATCCTTTTGTTTTATGTGCTTTAGTGGGGGAAGCGCGGTGGGTTAGCGCTCCTTCACCTCCACCTCCACCACGAGCGCCTCTCGGGCCGGCACCTCGCCTTGCACCAGTGCCCCGTAGGCGTCCAGTGCCGCTTCGGCGCCTTCAAGGCTGCGCCAGGCCAGAAGAGTGTCCGCCGCAGACACGAAGCTGGACCAGGCCTCGCCCTGCCGCCTGGCGAACCCGTCGGGCCCCCATTGGGATATCCGGTCGCGGGCATGGTCAGGTGCGAAGAAGAAGACCGGCTTCGGGCCCGGAAGGCCCCGTGCGGGCGTGCTGTCATCCCAGTGCGCCCCGCCAACGCGGATATTGGCTTTCAGTCTTTCCCCCGCATGGGTGTGCAGCGCGCGGTTCACCTCTGCCGAGCCGGCAAAATCGACGATCAGCCGCGCCGGTTCCGGGTCCATCGACCCGATGTCCTCATAGGCGATGACATCATCATAAAGCCCGCTGGCGTCCACGAAGGCGGCATTGCGCGCCGAGGTCAGCCCCTCGATGCGCAAACCCGAGGGCTTGCTGCGCGTTAGCAGGAATGCCAGCGCCAGCGCCGTCTTGCTCGACGCGCTGGTCAGGGCGATCCGCTGTGCGCCGAAGAACTCGGCATCGCGCAGCCAGGCATCGATCAGGAAGGATGTGAGAAACAGGGGCTGCAAGACCATCTGGGCGGCCTCTCGCGCCGGGTCGTAAGCGGGAATCGCGGCGCAGCGCTCATAGCGGTTATAGACCGCTGGCAGTTCTGCGCGGTGGGCGGCGAAGTCGACGAAGCTTTCGGGGCGGATCTTGCCCGGCGTGACGATCAGCTCACTGGCAGCAGGCAGATAGCCATAGACCCGTTCACCGGCTTTCAGGCCCTCGCGGCGGCTCTCGCTTATTTCGGCAAATCCCCAGACCGGCAGGCGCCCGCCCCCGTCTGCGCCCGGAAAGAAACGCCAATAGCCCATCGCCTCACCAAAGGCGGCATAGGTGATATTATTGGCCGTCAGGGCAAAACGGCGCACGGCGAGGCGCACCTCGCCGGCCTGCAAGGGGCGCGGGGCCTCCTCCACCAGGCTGGCCTTCGTGATGTCGCTGCGATCAATGCTCAGTGCCCAGACCATGCCGGTCTCCTCTTTGCAATGCGGGGTATCGCCAGTCTGGCGTTCAGTCTTCTTCGGTCAGATTTTTGAGCGCATAGAGCGCGTCCAGCGCCTCGCGCGGGCTCAGCGCATCGGGATCAATGGATTTGAGGCGCTCCAGTGCCTTCGATGGCTTGGGCGGCGCGGCCGGCGCCTGCGCCGAAAACAGCGGCAGTTCGGCCAGAGCCGCTGCCGGGCTGCCATCGGACTCCAGCTTTGACAGGATGGATTGTGCCCGGCGCACCGCTGCATGGGGCAGGCCGGCACGACGTGCAACCTCTACCCCGTACGAACGGTCGGCTGGACCGCTGCCGACCTCATGCAGGAAGACCAGCTCGCCCTTCCACTCGCGCGCTTTCAGCGAAACATTGCCGGTCGCGTCCAGCTCGTCGGCCAGCCGCGTCAGCTCGTGGTAGTGCGTGGCAAACAGCGCCCGGCAGCGATTGACCGCATGCAGATGCTCTACCGTGGCCCAGGCGATGGAAAGCCCGTCCCAGGTGGAGGTGCCGCGCCCGATCTCGTCCAGTATGACCAGGCTTTTCGGGGTGGCCTGATTGAGTATGGCCGCCGTCTCGATCATCTCCGCCATGAAGGTGGAGCGACCGCGCGCCAGATCATCGGCGGCGCCCACGCGCGAGAACAATCGGTCCACCAGTCCCAGCCTGACCGTTCGTGCGGGAACGAACAGGCCCGCCTGCGCCATGATGACGATGATCGCGCACTGGCGCAGGAAGGTGGATTTGCCGGCCATGTTCGGCCCCGTGACCAGCAGCAGTCGCCTGGCGGCCTTGCCGTCTGCATCCAGCTGGCAGTCATTCGGGGTGAAGCGCGCCTCGCCCGTCCGGGTCAGGGCCTGCTCCACCACCGGATGGCGCCCGCCTTCGATGAAGAGCTCCGCCCCGTCCGTGATCTCGGGCCTGCACGCGCCCGTCTCCACGGCCCAGTGCGCGGCAGCCGCCCACACATCCAGCGCGGCCAGTGCTTCGCCGGCTGCCCGTATGGCATCGGCAAGGCCTTCGACCCTGCCGCAGAACTGCGCGAATATTTCCAGCTCCAGCGCGACGGCGCGCGAGCCGGCAGAGGCGATTTTCGACTCCAGCTCGCCCAGCTCCGTGGTGGTAAAGCGCACGGCATTCGCCATGGTCTGGCGATGGATGAAGGGCTCCACCCCCATCATTGTCTCGCCATGGCGCGCGCTGACCTCGATGAAATAACCCAGCACATTATTGTGCTTCACCTTCAGACCCGTAATGCCGGTCTGATCGGCATAGGTCTTTTGCAGGCCCGCCACGACGCGGCGCGACTGGTCTTTCAGGGTCCGCAGCTCATCGAGCGCCGGATCCCATCCTTGCGCCACGAAGCCGCCATCGCGTGTCAGCAAGGGCGGCTCTTCGACCAGCGCGCGGGAGAGCTGGTCGACAAGGCTTGCCAGTTCGGGCCGGGCGGCGAGCGATATCGCCTCCAGTGCACCTGAAATCGCGGCGGGCAGGCTGTCACGGCCAAGTCGCGCGAAGGCGGCATTGATCCGCTCGCCCTCTTTCAGGGCGCGCGCCAGTGCAAGCAGATCGCGTGGCCCTCCGCGTTCCAGGCACAGCCGGGACAGGGCGCGCGCCGGATCGCCCGCGCTTTTCAGGCTGTCGCGCAACGCATCGCGCAAACCTGCCTGCTCGTGCAGAAAGGCCACCGCATCAAGACGCGCCTCGATCCCGGCCCGGCTTGCGGACGGGCGTGAAAGCTGCTCGGCCAGAAGGCGCGCGCCCGGCGCGGTAACCGTGCGGTCTATGGCATCCAGCAGCGAGCCCTTGCGCTGACCCTGAAGGGTGCGGTCGATCTCCAGGCTTGCCCGCGCCGCCGGATCGATGGCGAGCCAGCCCCCGGCTTCAAAATGGCGCGGCGGGGCAAGCTTGGGCGCCGCCCCGGCCTGCGACAGCTCCAGATAGTCCAGAAGACAGCCCAGCGCGCCAAGCTCCGCCTTCGAGAAATCACCAAATCCCTCAAGGCTCAGCGTGCCGAAATGGGTGTTCAGCCGCCGCTCGGCAGACCCCGCTTCGAACTTGGCCTTCGGACGCGCCGTGATCGTGGTGCCGGCCAGGATCGGCGCCAGCGTGCGCGCATCATCATCCAGCACCAGCAATTCAGCCGGTTGCAGGGCGGCAAGCTCGGCCTCCATATCGCCGGGCTCGAGCCGGATCGAGCCGAAACTGCCGTCGGAAATATCGGCAAAGGCGAGCGCCATGTCTCCGGCGGCGCCTCGTGCCAGAGCGGCCAGCCGGTTGGATTTGCGCGCATCGAGCAGATCATCCTCGCTCAAAGTGCCCGGGGTGACGATGCGGGTGATGGCGCGCTCGACCACGGATTTCGATCCGCGTTTCTTGGCTTCCGCCGGGTCTTCAACCTGCTCGCCAATGGCGACCTTGAAGCCCGCCCGGATCAGGCGGGACAGATAGATTTGCGCGTTGTGGACCGGCACCCCGCACATGGCGATCGGCTCGCCCTGATGCTCGCCGCGCTTTGTCAGCGTGATGTCCAGCGCCGCCGCGGCGCGCACTGCATCATCAAAGAACAGCTCGTAGAAATCGCCCATCCGGTAGAAAAGCAGTGCTTCAGCAGGCACTTGCGCGCGAAGGCTGAGAAATTGCGCCATCATGGGCGTCGCCCCTTCCGCGCTGGGGAAGGTGCGGCTGGCGATATCGGATGGGGCGCTGGCGTCCGGGCTCATGGCGCCAAATTAACCCTCCGCCTCCTGCCCGCAAGGGGCGAGGCCAGAGCCTGTGTCTTTTGCGCTGGCTAAACAGGCTTTCGCTTTGGGTGGCGGAGCGTCTAGGCTTGGCCGGAGCCTCCAACCCGACCCAGATGACGGACCCCTCATGACTGATCGCAAGCCGCGCGTGGATGACGAAGAAGCCCTGGCCTTTCACCGCCAGGCACCGGCCGGAAAGATCGCCCTGCGCGCGACCAAGCCCATGGCAACCCAGCGTGATCTCTCGCTGGCCTACAGCCCTGGTGTCGCGGCGCCGGTAAAGGCGATCCACGCCAATCCGGATGCGGTGTATGACTACACCTCCAAGGGCAATTTCGTCGCCGTCATCTCCAATGGCACGGCGATTCTGGGACTGGGTGATCTGGGGCCGGCCGCCTCCAAGCCGGTGATGGAAGGCAAGGCTGTTCTCTTCAAGCGCTTTGCCGATATCGACGCCATTGATATCGAGGTCGAGGAAGACGACCCTGAAGCCTTCGTCGAATGCGTACGCCGCTTTGGCAACACGTTCGGCGGCATCAATCTGGAAGATATCAAGGGGCCGGACTGCTTCATCATCGAGGAGCGCCTGCGCGAACTGCTCGACATTCCCGTCTTCCATGACGACCAGCACGGCACGGCGATCATCACAGCGGCCGGCATTATCAATGCCTGCGAGCTTTCGGGCCGCGACATCAAGGACCTCAAGGTCGTCGTGAATGGGGCGGGTGCGGCCGGCATTGCCGTGCTGGAGCTGATCAAGTCCATGGGTGTTGCCCATGACAACGCCATCCTGTGTGACACCAAGGGCGTCATCTGGAAGGGCCGTCCCAACGGCATGAACCAGTGGAAATCGGCCCATGCTGCCGATACGGACCGCCGCACGCTGGAAGAGGCTCTGGACGGGGCCGACTGCTTTATCGGCCTGTCGGTGAAAGGTGCAGTGACCAAGGCCATGGTGAAATCCATGGCCGCCGACCCGATCATCTTCGCGATGGCGAACCCGGACCCCGAAATCACGCCTGAAGAGGTGCGTGAGGCGCGATCGGACGCGATCATGGCCACAGGCCGGTCCGATTATCCCAATCAGGTCAATAATGTGCTGGGCTTTCCTTACATCTTCCGCGGCGCGCTGGATGTGCGCGCGCGCACGATCAACGAGGAAATGAAGGTTGCTGCTGCCCGCGCACTGGCCGAGCTGGCGCGAGAGGATGTGCCCGACGAGGTGGCGGCCGCCTATCACGGATCACGCCCGAGCTTCGGCAAGGATTATATCATCCCGGCCCCGTTCGATCCGCGCCTGATCAGCCATGTGCCCCCTTATGTGGCGCAGGCCGCGATGGATTCAGGCGTTGCCCGCCGCCCTATCGCGGACATGGAGGCCTACAAGGCGACCCTCGCCCAGCGCCTCGATCCGACAGCGGCCATTTTGCAGGCCCTGCACGAGGAAGTGCGCTCGGCCGACCGCAAGACGATTGTCTTCGCCGAAGGCGAGGAGCCGACCGTCATCCGCGCCGCCCATGCCTTCCAGACGCAAGGCCTCGGCAAGGCGGTGCTGGTCGGCCGGGAGGAAACGACCAGGGCCAATATGCGCCTTGTCGGCGTGCCTGAAGACGGGATCGAGATCGTCAATGCGCGCCTGTCAGATCATAATGCGGTGTATGCCGACTGGCTGTTCGCCCGCCTGCAAAGGCAGGGCTATCTCAAACGCGACGTGCAGCGCATGGTCAATAATGACCGCAACGTGTTTGCCGCCTGCATGGTGGCGCTGGGCGATGCCCATGGCCTGGTCACCGGCACCACGCGCAATTATGCGCAAGCGCTGGCGGACGTGCAGATGGCGCTGGACCCCAAGCCCGGCGAGCGGGTGATGGGCATGTCGCTCGTGCTCTCACGCGGCCGCACGCTTTTTATCGCCGACACCAATGTCACCGAGTTTCCAAGCGCTGAAGCCATGGCCGACATGGCGTGCGAGGCGGCGGCCGCCGCGCGCCGCTTCGGGGTGGAGCCGCGCGTGGCGCTGCTTTCCTACTCCACCTTTGGCAATCCGGCCGGGGAGCGCTCGGAGAAAATCCAGGAGGCGGTCCGCCTGCTCGATGCGCGCAATCCCGATTTCGAGTACGAGGGCGAGATGAACGCTGACGTGGCGCTCGACCCTGACCATACCCGGCTTTACCCGTTCTCGCGCCTGACCGGCCCGGCCAATGTGCTGATCATGCCGGCCATCCATTCAGCCTCCATCTCCACCAAGCTGCTACGCGCCGCAGGCGGGGCAACCGTTCTGGGCCCGATGCTGGTGGGTCTGGAAAAGCCGGTCCAGATCGCGCGCCTCGGTGCGGGCGTGGCCGATATCCTCACCCTCGCGGCCCTGGCTGCGCATGACCTGTCGGCGGAGAAGAGCGCGGTGAGCGCTAGCTGATCTGGGGCTTGTGGGCGGCGACCTCGCGCGCGGCCCGCCAGCGCATTACGATCCACACCAGCAATACCGCTGGCGCGCCGATGAGGGCGGTGGTGGTGAAGAAATTGGCATAGCCAAGAGAGTCCACCATGATGCCGGAAAACCCGCCAAAGAGCTTGCCCGGCAGCGCGTAGAAAGAACTGAAGAGCGCGTATTGCGTCGCCGAGAAGGCCCGGTTGGTCAGGCTCGACATATAGGCGATGAGGGCTGTGCCAGCCCAGCCGCCGGCCACGTTCTCTGCCGTGATGGCCAGCGTCAGAAATAGAATGGACGGGTCTTTTTCCTGCGGCCAGGGCGTCATGGCCACCCCATTGACCAGCGTGATCTCGCCGGTCGGCTGGACAAGCGCCAGCCAGGTGAAGGCCAGCGCGGATACCGCGCTGATGATCGCGCCCACCATCAGCACCGGATAGACACCCCAGCGCGTGGCGGCAATGCCGGCGAGCATGGCGCCGCCCAGCATGGCAAATACGCCGTAAACCTTTGAAACAGCGCCGATTTCGGACAGCGTATAGCCCATATCCACATAGAAGGGATAGGCCATGAAGCCGAGTACGAAATCATTGAGCCGGTAGGCACCGATCAGGGTGAGGATAAGCAGCGCGATCCAGCGATAGCGCACGATGAAATCAACAAATGGCGCGACCACGGCCGAGTAGAGCCAGGCAGCCGCCTCCCCCACTGGGTTGCCCTTCACCGCGCCCTCAATGGCTTCGCTGCCGCCACCCAGCGCGTCCGGGCGTTTTGGCTCCGGCGCGAGAAACACGCCTGCCACGCCGATCAGCATGAGGCCGGCGAGCACCGTATAGGCAAAGGAAAACCCGCCAAAATCGGCCATCACCAGCGCGCCCGCGCCTGCGGCGATCATGCCGAAGCGATAGCCCCACTGGTAAATCGCTACCAGCAGCGCCTGATATTCGTCCTCGGCGACATCGATCCGCCAGGCGTCCAGTGCAATGTCCTGGGTGGCAGAGCCGAATGCGATCATCACGGTGGCGAGCGCAATGACGAAAAGCCCGGTCGAGGGGGTGGCTGAGGAGGCGAGCAATATCGCGCCGATGACAATAATCTGGGCCAGCAATATCCACGAGCGCCGCCGCCCCAGCAGCCTGTCAAGAAGTGGTAAGGGCAGCCTGTCCACCAGTGGCGACCACATGAATTTGAATGTGTAGGCCATGCCTGCCCAGGCAAAAAAGCCGATCTCGGTGCGCGAAACGCCCTCCAGCCGCAGCCAGGCCGACAGGGTGGAAAAGACCAGCAGAATGGGCAGCCCGGCGGCGAAGCCCAGCAGCAGCATGACGGCCGACCGCCGCCAGCCCAGCGCCATCACCGAGTCCAGAAGACTGCGGCGTCCCGAACCGGCGGCGCTGGTATCAGTCATGGATGCAATGCTCCGGCAGGCGTGGGCTCACGCGCTCAGCCTTGCCCGGTTTTGCCCGCCGCACAAGCCGGAGAGGACGCTTGCCAGATCATCGGGGTCCACCGGCTTTGCGAGGAAGGCGTCCATTCCGGCAGCGAGACACGCATCGCGGTCGGCCTCCGTCGCGTTCGCGGTCAGCGCGACCAGCGGCACAGCGCCCGGCTCGCCGGGCAGGGCGCGGATTTGCGCAGCGGCGTCCCGCCCGTCGAGCTCGGGCATGCGAAGGTCCAGCAGCGCGGCATCAAATCCGCCTTGTGACGCCTCCAGCACGGCCTCACGTCCGGTAGTGGCAATGACGACGCTGGCCCCCAGCCGCGAAAGCAGCGTCCGCGCAATGAGCGCATTCACCGGATCATCTTCCGCCAGCAGGATGCGATAGCCCGCGAGCACGGGCCCGGCGAGGCTGGTCTCACGCTTTTCGTCGCCCGAACTCTTGCCCAGCGCAAACCGCGCAAGGGAGCCCGCGCGCACGGGCGCCACCAGCCAGCCATCAATGCCTTCGGGACGGTTCTTGCCCGCATAGCGGCCCTTGGTGCGCGGACGGGCCAGCGCGAGAATGCGCCCTGCGCAGCCGCTGGCCGCAAGGGCGGACGCATCTTCGGTCCAGCCATCGTCAAGAATGATGATGTCGGGGCGCACAGCCTGCGCGCGCGCCACCAGCTGACCCTGATTGTTGCAGGTTTCCGCCCATGCCCCGAGCGTTTCCGCGTGCAGGAGCAGCGCGTCCGACTCAATTGCGCAGGGCGTGGCAATGAGAATGCGCCGGCCGGCCAGCGGACGGTGAACCGGTGCGCGCTGCAAGGTTTCAGGCTTGAAGGTGAACCAGAAAAGCGCGCCTTCGCCGGGCTGGGAACGGACCCCGACCTCGCCATCCATGGCCTCGGCCAGCCGTTTGACCATGGCAAGGCCCAGCCCCGCGCCGGGCGCGCTATTGTCGCGTTCGGCCGCACCGCGCTCGAACTGTTCAAACAGCCGCGCCTGGTCGGCCGGGTTGATGCCGGGGCCGGTATCGCGCACCGAAAGGCGCAGATTCTGGTCCTCCGCTTCGAGTGTGACCAGCACCCCGCCTTCGCGCGTGAATTTCACCGCATTGCCGGCCAGATTATAGAGAATCTGTTTCAGGCGGGCCGGATCGGCGCGGATCTGTGCCGGCACGCCCGGCCCTTGCGCGTGCGCCAGCGCCAGCCCCTTCTCGGCGGCCTTTTCAGACAATAGCTCGCAGACCTCTTCCACCAGCCTTGACGGATCGACCGGCTCCGGGCGCAGATCGAGCTTGCCCGCCTCCAGCCGGGAGAGGTCAAGAATGTCGTCTATCAGCTTCAGGGCATGGCTGGCGCTTGCCTTCAGGGCGGAGACATAGGCGGCCTGGTCCGGCTTCAGCCCGGTGTCTTCCAGAAGCCGTGCCGTGCCCAGCGCACCGGACAGGGGCGTACGCAGCTCATGCGTCACAGCGGCAAAGAACACGCCCTTGCCCCGCGCGGCCTCGCTTTCGCGCTGAACGAGGCTGCGCTGCTCGGTCACGTCGCGGCCAACTGCAATGATGGATCCGTCGGCAGTGAGCGTTTCGGACCATTCAATCCACACCGGACCTGTACGCGTGCGCATGGCGACATCATAACGGCGGTGCGAAGCGCTCTCCCCGAAGGCCGGGGCCACAGCGAACCATCGCCCGGTCCAGTCCTCCCGCGTGCCGCCGAATGCCCGCAGGAAAGCACCGTTCACATCGCTCAGCCGCCCGTCCCGGTCGCGCACGATCACCAGCTCGCCCATCGCGTCGAATATGCCGCGCAAGGCTGCCACACCGGGTCTGTCCGGCGCGGTGGCGTCATCGGCACCCGGATTGTCCGGCAGCGGGGCGTCAGAAGTAGAAGGCAGCGCTTGGGTCATCCTGTGACGCTAATGCGTTTCAGGTTAACGAAGCGTCGAGTGCCGGAGCAGTTTTTCTGTCTCACCATCGCCCGCCTTCCACCCGGGCGCCGGGCTGGACGGGCGCGTATTACGCCGTGCGCTCAGGGCCTCGGCAATATGGATGCGGCGCACCCCGTCCGCCCCGTCAAGATCGGCGATCGTGCGGGCCGTGCGCAGCACCCGGTGATAGCTGCGCGCGGTCAGCCCCATGGCTTCTGCTGCCCGCGAAAGCAGCTCGCGCCCTGCGGCGTCCGGCTCGGCAATCCGGTCCAGCGCCTCGCCCGAGAGCCGGGCATTGAGCCCTCCGCGTTCTTCCTGCACGCCGCGCGCCTGCGCCACCCGCGCGGCGATCTGCGCTGTGCCTTCATGTGCGGGGGGCAGGGCAAGGTCTGAAGGCGTGACCGGCGGCACCTCGATCTGCAGGTCGATGCGGTCCATCATCGGGCCGGAAATGCGTGCCTGATAGCTCTCTGCGCAATTCTTGCCGCGTGCGCACGCCCGCCCGTCCGCGCCCGCCCAGCCGCAGCGGCAGGGATTCATCGCGGCAATCAGCTGGAAGCGTGCCGGAAAGGTGATGCGCGCATTGGCGCGGGCCACAGCAATCTCGCCGGTCTCCAGCGGCTGGCGAAGGGAATCGAGCACCTGGGGGTGAAACTCTGGCAGCTCGTCGAGAAACAATACGCCATTATGCGCCAGCGAGGCCTCGCCGGGCCGCACCCGCGTGCCCCCGCCCACCATCGCCGCCATGGAGGCGGAGTGATGCGGGGCGCGGAAGGGCCGCGTCCGGCTAAGCTCGCCACGTTCCAGCAGTCCGGCCACCGACTGCACGGTGGAGATTTCCAGCAATTCCTTTGCCGATAGCGGGGGCAGGAGGCCCGGCGCGCGTTCGGCCAGCATGGACTTGCCCGAACCTGGCGGGCCGATGAAAAGGATATTGTGGCCGCCGGCCATGGCGATCTCCAGTGCGCGCTTGGCCGTTTCCTGGCCGCGCACATCACGCATGTCGCGGAAACCCGGCCCCTCGACGAGATCCCCGGGCTGGGGCCGCGCCAGCGCCTGTCCGCCCTTGAAATGATTGATCAGCTGGATGAGCGATGCCGGGGCCAGAATAGCAAGCTCACCGCCCGCCCAGGCCGCCTCCGGCCCGCTATCATGCGCGCAGATGAAGCCGGTTTCCTGCTCCACGGCGAGCATGGCCGCTGGCAGGGCGCCCGGCGCCGGCGAGATGGAACCGTCCAGGCCAAGCTCCCCCATCGCCAGATATTCCGATCCTGCTTCCGGCGGCAGCACACCCATGGCGATCAGAATGCCAATGGCGATGGGCAGGTCGAAATGCGCGCCTTCCTTCGGCCGGTCAGCCGGTGCCAGATTGACGATGAGGCGCTGGCCGGGCAGGGACAGGCCGATGGCAGCAAAAGCCGCACGCACCCGCTCCCGGCTTTCTGCAACAGCCTTGTCGGCGAGCCCGACCACGCTGAAGGCCGGCGTGCCGCCTGCAATCTGTACCTGTACATCAACCAGCCGGGCATCAGCGCCTTCAAACGAGGCAGAATGGGTATAAGCGCTCATTATTGCCTCCGAAAACATATTCACTGAACAAATTCAGATTTGGTAGGTGGCCTTCACGATTTATCCACAGACAGCCTGAACAGACCGGTATAAATCCAGAACAAGAAAAGAACAAACTTGCCCCAAACGTCAAGGCGTCACATTAACTTTTTGCCAAACCCTTCTAAATCAGATCGTTTTCCCGGCCTGAGTCGGCGCTCAGCACACCGCAAAGGTGCAGCGGCCAGCGGCCCGGCGATACACAGATAAGGTCAAACCGTGTGGCCAGCCGGTCCAGTGAGGTGCGCCGCGCCCGCCAGAGTGCCGCGGCCCGCATCAGCCGGGCCTGCTGGCGCGGATGAAAGGCCTCGCGGGCGCCTGCTTCACTGGACCGCCACTTCACCTCGATAAAAGCCAGCACCCGGCCCCTGCGCGCGATGATGTCGATCTCGCCGAGCGGCGTCTTCACGCGCCGCCCCACAATGCGCCAACCTCTCAGCACCAGCGCCGCCACGGCCAGCCACTCGCCGCGGCGGCCACGCTGCTCTGCTTTCTGGCGCGCGCGTGTCTTCAACACTCCCTCCAGGCCGCCGGAATAGTCAGGTCCGCAGTTGCCCCTGACCGGTCACACCGGTAGCTTTGGCGCGAAACGCATCCCGGCGCAGTGCCCGCCGCGGCAGTGATAAGGACACGATCCATGACGCAATCAGTGTTGCCTAGCTCTGCGCTGGTGCCAATATCCCGGCTTTCGCGCATGGCGGTCTGGGTAGCCGGTGCGGCGCTGCTCTTGTCGGCTTGCGGCGCGACAAGCGGCACGCCGGGCCCCTCGGTCCAGCAGGGCACCGCGTCGCCTGTTGTCGGCACCGCCCCGGATCCGGCCGTGCTGGGTGTCGAGATGAGTCCGGAGCGGCTGGCGTTCACGCCGCCCCATCTTGAGGGCAGGGAATTGGTCCGTGTCGGCGTCCTGCTGCCTTTTTCCGGCTCGGCCAGCGCCTTGCGCTCCGAAGCGGGTCATTTGCTGCGCGGGGCGGAGCTGGCCCTGTTTGAACGCGGCGTGGAAAACATTGTTCTCCTGCCCAAGGATACCGAAGGCACGGCCCGCGGCGCCGAAGCCGCTGCGGAGGCCGTGATCGCCGACGGGGCCGATCTGATCATCGGCCCGCTTCTGGCTGCTGAAGTCCGTGCCGTGTCGGCGCCCGCCCGGCGCGCCAATGTGCCGGTCATCTCTTTCTCCACCGACACCAGTGTCGCTGGCGGCGGCGTTTACCTGCTTAGCTTCCCGCCCGAGGAAGAAGTGCGCCGGGTGGTCTCCTACACGGCATCGCTTGGTGCCAGCCGGTTTGCCATCGCCGCTCCGGCCACCCCCTATGGCCAGCTTGTCAGTGAGGCCTATCGCCGGGCCGCAGCCGAGGCAGGCGGTACCGTCACGGCCGAGGAGGTCTATTCAGGCGGCGTGGATTCCATGAGCCAGGCGGCGAGGCGTCTGGCGCGGGCGGGAATCGGCCGGCTGGAGGTTGGCCGCGCGCTGGCGATGACGGGCGAGAACTGGCAGCCGGCTGAGGGCGGAGCGTTTCAGGTCGTGATGCTGCCGGCGGGCGGCGATGATCTGCGCATGCTCGCCCCGTCCATGCTGTTTGCCGATATTGATCCCTTGCTGGTGAAGTTTGTCGGCACCGGCCTGTGGCGCAATCCGGACAGCGCGCGTGAACCGGCGCTGGCCAATGGCTGGTTTGCCGGCCCGGATGCCGCGATGCGCGCCCGCTTCGAGGCCTCTTACCAGAGCGCGTTTGGCGAGCAGCCCTCCCGGCTTGCCGGGCTTGGCTATGATGCCGCCTCCCTTGCCGCGTTGATGGCCGCCAATACCGGCGCAATTGACCGCACGGTACTGGAAGACCCGAACGGGTTCCTCGGTGTGGACGGGCTGTTCCGCCTGCGTGGTGACGGTACGGTCGAACGCGGTCTTGCCCTTTACACGATCCGTAACGGACAGTTCGAGGTGCTCGATCCGGCGCCCGAGCGCTTCGGCCCTGCAGGCGCGGATATCGAACCTGGCGAATCCTGATCAGCCGTCCGGCGCCAGCATGGTGGCGATGCGATCGGCATAGAGCCTGCCCTGCTGCGCGAGGCGCACGCGCGCTGCGTCCATGGCGATCAGGCCGTCATCGTGCAATGCCTGTGCGGCGTTCGCGTCAATGTCATGGCCTGTCAGGCTACGCAGGCGGGTCCGGTCCAGCCCATCAATGATACGCAGGCCCATCAGCACGCGCTCCTGCGCTTCCTCCAGCGCGGATAGCCGCTCAAGGCCGCACAGCGGCTGTCCGCTGGCGGCGATGTAATCGGCCGGGCGCAGGGGCGCGGCATGGGCGATGCGCCCGCCAGCGGCATGCGATGCGATTCGTCCATGCGCGCCGGGCCCGATCCCGATCCAGTCCCCGCCCGTCCAGTAGAGCCGGTTGTGGCGCGAGCGGTGTGCGTCCCCGCGCGCATGGTTGGAAATCTCGTAAGCCTCCAGCCCGGCTGCGCCGGTCAATCCTTGCGTCAGCTCGAACATGTCTGCGGCCAGCTCTTCGGGCGGCGGTACAAGCGTGCCGCGCTTTACCTGCCGGGCAAACGCCGTGCCGTCCTCGATCGTCAGCTGATAGGCCGATAAATGATCAACCCCCAGCGCCAGCACGGCCGCAAGCTCGCCTTCCCAGTCTTTCAGGCTCTGGCCGTGCCGCGCATAGATGAGGTCAGCCGAGACGCGCGCCACCAGAGACCGGGCAATCTCCAGCGCATCGAGACCGGCGCGGGCATCGTGATCGCGTCCCAGCCGCGCCAGCGCCGCATCGTCGAGCGATTGCACGCCGACCGAGAGCCGGTTGATCCCGGCGCTCACGATATCTGCCAGACGCGCGCGCTCGGCCGGGTTGGCCTCCAGCCCCAGCTCCGCGTCCGGCTCCAGCCCCCACAAGGTTTCTGCCGTTTCCAGCACGCGGGCGATATCGCGCGCCTCCATCAGCGATGGGGTGCCGCCGCCAAAATGCACGCTTGTGAGGGCGCGCGGACCCGTCACCTCCCGCCAGCGCGCCATGTCGGCCAGCAGGGCCTCAACCAGAGGGGCGCTGTCTGCGCCCCTGGCCTTGTAGACATTGAAATCGCAATACGGGCAAATGCGCGCGCAATAGGGCCAGTGAATGTAAAGCCCGAGTGCGGCCGGCGAAGATATGCTCACGCGCCAAACACCGTGTCTGTCAGCTTGCCGAAAGCGGCGGCGCGATGGCTCAGCGCCTTTTTCTCTGCTGCATTCATCTCGGCAAAGGTGCGGGTTTCGCCCCTGGCAACAAACACCGGATCATAGCCAAAGCCCCGCTCCCCGCGTGGCGGCCAGACCAGATCGCCCTTCACCTCGCCTTCGAACACCAGCTCGGCGCCGCCGGGATGAACCAGCGCCAGTACACACACAAAGCGCGCCGAGCGGTCTGCGCTCCCCGAGGCGGCGAGTTTCTGCTCAACCGCCTCCATGGCGAGACCGAAATCCTTCTCCGGTCCGGCCCAGCGGGCAGAATAAACCCCCGGATCGCCGCCGAGTGCGGTCACTTCCAGACCGGAATCATCGGCCAGCGCGACCGCTCCGGAGGCTCTGGCGGCGGCTCGCGCCTTCAAAAGCGCATTGCCGGAGAAAGTTTTTTCAGTCTCTTCCGGCTCCTCCAGACCCATCTCGCCAGCCCCTCTGACCGTGATCGAGAAGGGCGCGACAAGGTCCGCTATCTCCTTGATCTTGCCCGCATTATGGCTGGCCAGAATCCATAGCGGAGCCTCCCGGAAAAGCCGCTTTATGGTTACTACATCCATTTACGCATATCGCCTTTCGAAAAATTCATATCGTTTTTCGATATTTTTTTGTTGCAAAGCGATGAGAGCCTTGCTAGATGTGTTTTCGAGGCAAGGGGAACACCCCGCTGCCTCACGGCAAAAGCCCCGGCGGAACACATGACCGGAGCAAAGGCCGAAGGTTGATCGATAACACTGGACCTCAAAGGAGACAAAGATGGTCAGGCTCGAAAACAACACCCGCCGCGTTCCGTTTGCGGCTATCATGAATGTGGTTCTGGTCGCTACGGTTGTAGCGGGTATGGCTGCGGCGCTGTCACCGATTGTCGCGTAAGGCGGCGCCGTGAGGCAGCATGACGGCACCGGGTGCGTCTGACCTCTTCCCCCTTGGAGGCAGCATCGCGCCCGGTGTGACGTCACAGAAGGGGCAGGGATGCGTGCATTAAGTCCGGGATTTTTGACATCCCTTCTGAAAATTTTTCTCGATGTGGCGATTATCGTGCTCTGGGGCCTTCTGGTCCTGGCCAGCCTCGTCACCCTCTCCCTCATGGTTTTCGGGATATTCAGCGTGACGGGCATGGGCCCGGACCTGCCCGAGAGCTTTGTGCGCTTCCTTCAGCTTGATTTTGTCATCGCGCTGCCGCTGGGCGTGGCCGCGATCATTGCCATTTTGTTCATCACCGACCGGCTGCGCCGCATCGTCATCACCCTCGTTGAGGGTGATCCCTTCGTGCCGGAAAATGCCGGCCATCTGCGCGCCATCGCGATTGCCATCGCGATCTACCAGATCATCCGCTATGGCGCGCACGGCATTATCGCGCTCATCTTCACTGTGTTTGGCCGCCCGGTTGAAAGCGGCGTGTCCATCCAGCCCCAGTTCGGGCTGAATATCGGCGCCTGGATCGCCGTCATCGCGCTTCTCGTCCTGTCAGAAGTGTTCCGTGAGGGAACGCGCCTGCGCGACGAGCAGAAGCTGACGATCTAGGGGGCGCGAGACATGGCAATCCGCGTCACCCTCGACCGTATGCTTCTCGAACGGCGCATGTCGCTGACCGAGCTGTGCGACCGTGTTGGCATCACCATGGCCAATCTCTCCATCCTGAAGACCGGCAAGGCCAAGGCCGTGCGCTTTTCCACGCTGGAGGCGCTGTGCCGCGAGCTCGATTGCCAGCCCGGCGACCTGCTCCAGTTCACCGACGAACCCGGCGAGGATGATGACGGGACGGAGTAGGGGTGGCAGGATAAAGTGGGTGCAAGGGGTGCCACGACGGAAAGCATGCAGATGATCGCCATTCTCAGCCTCGCCCTGCTCGCTGCAGCCAATGCAGGTGGGCTAGAACCGGAGACGGATCAGGATCCGTCGAGCGCGGCCCCAACTTGCGGGCCGCTCACCAGTGAGCCTGGCGCAGATTTTCAGTTTCAGGCTTTCTGTGCGATTCCGGGCGATCATGCGCTGCTCATTCTGCGCGCATGGGATTTATACAAAGATGCAACGAGCGCCGCAGATGCAGACTTGGCGACTGCATTATTCAGAATATACCGCTTCGAAGATCAGTATGTTGTCAATATTGGGTATGTTGGTGAGCTCTACCCGCCAGACACCCTCCGGCAGAGGACTCTGGCCGTGACGTGTGACTTGGAAATACTCGAGTGTTCATCTCGCCCACTCGAGTGAGGGCGAATTACTTTGTGATATGATCTCCTCCAGTTCACAGATGAATCCGGCGCGGAGGATGACGGGACGGAGTAGGGTTCTCACAGCGTTCTGAAATTCCGGCCAAGCGAAGCGCAGAGCCGGGACCTCGTGCAGGATAGTCCTGAGGGAGGCCCCGGATACACCTTCGGCGTTCCGGGGTTTCAGTGAATATATTCTCTTGAAATCCCGGAGGCCGAAGGGCCATCCGGGACCTGATGCAGAACTGGCGGAAAACAGGCCCCGGATCGCTGCGCGTCCGGGGTTTCAGATAAGCCTACCGCCGCCCCCTCCGCCGCGATGAGAACATGTCATCATCGAGCACGAACTGGCGCGGATCAACGCGCTGACCAAGGCGCACCTCATCGAGCGTTACCTGCGTGAGCGAGCCCATCCCGTCCACCGCATACCAGCCGGCAAGCGCCACTTCGCCCGCAGGTGCAGCCGGGTCGGCATCGGCGAAGGCCAGCGTCACGCGGCCTTCTGCCTCACCTTCAGGGTCTTCCAGCGTCACATAGAGCTGATTGTCATAGCGGCCCACCTCCACAATCGCGCCGGAGGATTCCAGTTCAGAAGCAGGCGCCAGCAGCCAGCGCAAGGGTGTGGAGCGGATCGGTGCGCGGTCAACCGTTTCCAGCGCGCTGTCGGCAATGGCGACGGTCGAGCCATCAGCCACGATCAGCAAGGGCGAGGGCGCGTCATAGGCAAAGCGCACACGTCCGGGGCGCGACAGGGCGATATCGCCCTCACTGACAGACCCGTCCGGGTTTACCTGCCGGAAGCGCGCCTGCAGGGTTTCAACCGCGGCGAAAATTTCCAGCGCGCGGGCGCGCTCCACCGCTTCGCCGCGGCCTGACTGTTCAACAGCCTCTGGCGGCGGCAGGGTTTCGGCCTCTTGCGTTTCCTCCGCCTCCTGAGCGAAAGCAAGGCCCGTATCGGCGCTCACATCGAACGTGGCAGCACCGGCGTCCGCCGTGCTCCAGCCGGTGGACAGCGCTGCAAGGGCGGTGGCAAGCGTGGTCAGCATTATTGGTCCCTTTCCTTCATGCCGGGGACAATGACTACGGCCCTATGGCTAAAAGCAAATTGCGGCCCATGAAAGGCGTTTGCGTTCATCTGCGCGACAGCAATCCATAACGCAAAAAGCCCGGCGCAGTGCCATTCGCCGCACCGGCCCGGCTCGCTTCGATCGTGCCTTCGCCCTATCTTGAGCGGCATGAAACGTCGCTCTGTCATGGAAAACTGGCCGGTCGAGGCCCATGGCCGCCCGCTCCGCCTTGATCATCTCGAGGCCGGGGAGGATGTGCTCTTGGACGCGCATGTGCGGCCCAACCGCTCTCTGGGAGGCCCGGCCTTTCTCATCCTGATGATCGCGATTGCCGTTATCAGCTTTACGGCAGGTCTGGCCTTTCTGCTGGCGGGTGCGTGGCCGGTGCTGGGGTTTTTCGGGCTGGACGTGCTGATCGTCTGGCTCGCCTTCCGCCTGAATTACCGTGATGGGCGGCGCCTCGAGCGCATCCACATCACGCCTGAAGCCATCCATGTCATGCGCCGCTGGCCGACAGGATATGAAACGCTCTACCGCCTGCCCTCTGCCTGGACCCGGCTTGTGGTGGACCATGAGGACGATCCGGATGTTCAGCCGCGCCTGACCGCCATGGGCAAGCATGTACTGGTAGGATCGGTGCTCTCTCCGCGTGAACGCCGCGATCTGGCCAGCGCGATTGCCGGGGCGCTGGAAAAGGCGCGCGCTACCCCGCAAAGGCTTGCGCAAGAAACGGGTGGCGCCTCCTGACGCCGCGCGCCATTTTGGTGCCATGACCCATCTGGCCGACACACCCGACCCCACCCTGGCCGTGCGCGCCAGCGATTATCCGCGCATCAATGCCGCGCTGGATTTCATCGCCGCGCACTGGGATGAACAGCCCTCGCTGGAGCGCATTGCGCAGGCAGCCGGCCTGTCGCCCCACCATTTCCAGCGTGTCTTCACCCGCTGGACCGGGGCGAGCCCCAAACGCATGATCGCGGCCCTCACCCATGCCAGCGCCCGGCGCCTGATGCGCGAGGGCGCGAGCGTGCTGGAAGCGGCGCTGGAAACCGGCCTCTCCGGCCCGTCGCGCCTGCATGATGTCTTCATCGCGGAAGAGGCCGTCACGCCCGGCAATGCCCGCACCGCCGGAATGGGCCTCGAATTTGCCATTGGCCATGCACCGACACCGTTCGGCACCGGCGTGTTTCTCATCGCCCCGCGCGGTCTGTCGGCGCTCGCCTTTGCCGATGAAGGCGGCGAGGCGGAGGCTGAGGCCGATCTGAAAGCACGCTTTCCGGCAGCGGATTTCACGGTCGATCACACGGCCGCAGATCATTATGCGCAGGCTATATTCGGCGAAGGCGGCACAAGGCCCGTCCCTCTCGTCCTCTATGGCACGCCTTGGCGTCGCCAGGTCTGGCGGGCACTGCTCGCCATTCCGCCCGGAGAGACAACCACCTATGGCGATA
Source organism: Glycocaulis albus (assembly GCF_014639075.1). Taxonomy (GTDB): domain Bacteria; phylum Pseudomonadota; class Alphaproteobacteria; order Caulobacterales; family Maricaulaceae; genus Glycocaulis; species Glycocaulis albus. The sequence continues at coordinate 173,845 of NZ_BMFS01000003.1, read as the reverse complement.
TCGCCCGCGAGGTCTGCACCGCAAGAGCGAGCCGCGCCGTGGGGGCGGCTGTGGGCGCCAACCCGGTCAGCTGGCTCATCCCCTGTCACCGCGTGCTGGCGAGTGACGGGCGGCTGAACGGCTACCATTGGGGGCTGGAGCGTAAGCGCGCCATGCTCGCCTACGAGGCCGCAACGCGCTAAATGGGAAATCATGTATGATTTCTCGCTTCAGCTTCTCCTTGCCGTCTTCGCGGTCTTTATCCTTGCATGCCTGGGCTATGGCCTGCTGCGCCTGAGGGCGCTCAGCGCCGATGCGCGCGAGGAGTATGCAGACCGTGCCGCCACCAAGCCGGCAACTTTGCGCGGAGTGAGCGAAGGAGAATTTGTAAGCCTCTATGTGAAAAGCTTCGCCCCGCGCTGGGCGTTTTACCTGGCTGCGGGCTGCGCGGTCGCAATTGTGCTGAGCCCGGTCGCGCTGGTGATCATCCCGGCGATCTATGACCAGATATGGCGGGCCACAGGCGCAGCAGACTGGGCCGGGCGTGGTGGCTATGTCTTCATGTTCACGGTGTTTTTCGGCGTTGTCGCCTTTGGCGCTCTGCCTGCCTTCGTGCTGGCACGCCTGCACCATACCCGCGCGCCCGAGCCCTTCACCCACGCCCTTGCCCGCGCCCGCGGCGAACCCATCCCGGAGGAAACCGGCTGGCGAAGGCGGCCCAAATGGGCCCGCCGGGTGCGGCCTGATACGGACGCGGACGCCGATAGCAGCGCCAGCGCTGGTGATGGTGGCAGCAGCGATTAGGCTGGGCGTACAGCAGATCGAAAGGCCCGTATGATGAGATATCTCCACACCATGGTGCGCATCAGCGATGTGGATGCGAGCTTGCGCTTCTATTGCGAGGGGCTGGGCCTGAAAGAAGTCCGGCGCATGGAGAGCGAGAAGGGCCGCTTCACCCTGATCTTCCTGTGCTCGCCCGATGATATCGAGGCGGCAGGCGGCGTGCCCGAAACCGGCTCCCTCCCCGCAGGCCTGCCCTGCATCGAGCTGACCTATAACTGGGATCCTGAAGCCTATACGGGCGGGCGAAATTTCGGCCATCTCGCCTACCGGGTGAAGGATATCTACGCGCTTTGCGCGCGCCTGCAATCCATGGGCTATACAATCAACCGCCCGCCGCGCGACGGCCACATGGCCTTTGTACGCTCGCCGGACAATATCTCGGTCGAGCTGCTGCAGGAGGGGGAAAGCCTGCCCGCGAAAGAGCCCTGGGCCAGCATGGAAAGCACGGGGAGCTGGTAGGATTTTATCCACCTTCCCTTGACTTTGGTTAATGTTCCGCTTATGTTCTTAGTCAGAACAGGAGCATTGCCATGTCCTATGCGTCCAAACTCAAGGCTTCCGGCGGCGGCTATGCCCGCAATGCGGGCAAGCGCTGGCGCTATGAGGATGAGCGTGAACTGCGCGATCTGGCACGGCGCGGTCTGCCGCTGCAGCGTATTTCGCTAAAGCTCGGCCGGCCCGAAGGCGCGATCCGCGCCAAGGCGTCTGCCCTGCATCTGGAGCTGGCTGAAGCACCCGAAAGCGTGCCGGTCGCACGGCCCGCGCTCAAGCCCCGCAAGCTGAATGCCGGTCCGGCGAGCATCGCCCCCTTCGCCCGTGAAGCCCGCCAGCTGGAACTCTTCAACTGATACGCTGACCGCCCCCGCAGGTCAGCGATTGCGGCCGAGCCGGTCGTGGCTCTCCACCCAGTCCCCCGCCACGACCGCGCTCGCCAGCGATATCTCCCCCGCCAGCACGGTTGCCGCGCAGATCTCGATGAAACGCCCGACCTTCCCCTTGCCCCGGCACCCCAGAACATCCAGGCACTCGCCTTGCGTCGGCAGCTGCGTGCCGCCGCCAAATGTCGCCACGATCAGGGCGGGAAGCGTGATCGACCAGTAATAGGTCTCGCCATCATCTTCCAGGCGCACATAGGTCATGGCGGTATGGGATTCGGCGATATTGGCGGCGTCCTGCCCGCAGGCAATGAATAGGGCCGCGAGCCCGTTGGCGGCATGCATGCCGTTATTGGCACTGCCCGCCATCACCGATCCTGCAAACGAATTGAGACGCGCACGGAACAGATCGGCTGCCGCCACGCCTGCCCGCTCGCGCAATATCCGGTCAGGAATGCGCGCCTCGGCGATCACCCGCGCGCCGCGCGAATGCAGCACATTGATGTGGGAATGCTTCTTGTCGGTATCCATCGCGCCAGAGAGCGTAAAGCGCGCGCCGCCCGGATGATTGGCCGCGATCCACTGGCAGGCCGCCAGTGTCGCCTTCCCGCTCATATTCTGACCGGCCGCATCGCCGGTTTCGTAATTGAAGCGCAGATGCAGCATCGGCCCTATTGAATAGCGCTCGATATGGGAAAGCTTCGCGACCGATGACGTCGTTTCGGCCGCAGTGCGGATCCCATCCAGATTAGCGTCGACCCATTGCGCGAACGATCGTGCGCCGCGGGCATCGTCAAAATGGAAAACCGGCGCGCGCTGCATGAAGCGCTCGTGAATCGTGGTCTTCACCCCGCCGGACTCGGTCAGAATGCGCATGCCCCGGTTATAGCTGGCAACCAGCGTACCCTCGGTTGTCGCCAGCGGCACATAGACATCTTCGTCAACATGCTCGCCGCTGATCCGCAATGGGCCGGCAAGGCCGATGGGCACCTGCGCCACGCCGATGAAATTTTCGATATTTCCGGCGGTCACACCCGGGTCGAACGAGTATGACCCGACATGATCGAGCGGCAGGCCGGTACGCTGGGTCAGAAACTCCCGGCGCATACGCGCGGCCTCATGCGTATGATCGTTCGTCTTGTCGCGCGGCACGGGCGCGCGGGTGTCGTTGCGGCGGTCGGTCATGGCTCCTCCCCGTACGGCCGGTCCCGGACTAGCGCCGGGCTTTCAGGGCCTCGTTCTGCAGCACGGCAAGCTCTCCAATGCCCTTGCGTGCCAGCGCAAACAGGGCGTCGAACTCCTCCGGCTTCATCGGATCAGTTTCCGCGGTTGCCTGTATCTCCACAACCCCGCCATTGGCGGTCAGCACGAAATTGGCATCCGCGTCCGCCGTGCTGTCTTCCTCATACTCGAGATCGAGGCGCGCCTCACCCTTGATGATGCCGGCAGAAACCGCCGCGATCTGCCCGGTGACGGGATCGGTCTTCAACAGCCCCTCTTCCATCAGATAGGCGCAGGCTGATTTCAGCGCGATCCAGGCGCCGGTAATGGCCGCTGTGCGCGTGCCGCCATCGGCCTGCAGCACATCGCAATCGATAATGATCTGGCGTTCGCCCAGCGCTTTCAGGTCGACGACCGCGCGCAGGGAGCGTCCGATCAGGCGCTGGATTTCCTGCGTGCGGCCTGACGGCTTGCCGCTGGTGACCTCACGGCGCGTGCGCTGGTGCGTGGCACGCGGCAGCATGGCGTATTCGGCCGTCACCCAGCCCTGCCCGCGCCCACGCAGCCAGGGCGGTGTGGTCTCCTCCACGCTCGCCGCGCACAGAACGCGCGTATTGCCGAACACCGCAAGGCACGAACCCTCGGCATAGGGTGCGGCCCCCAGCTCGAAATGGACCGCGCGCAAGGAATCGGCAGGCCGGTTGTCAGGACGCATCATCATCTCTCCGTTCGTGATCAGGCGTGTGACCTAGCCTGAAAGGCATCCCGATGAAAGCCACGCGCCGCGCACGTATAGCGGCGCAAGCGACGACACCGTTGCAGCGCGCGCACGGCTGGCTTAACTGAAGGCTGCCATGACCGACACCAATGCGCCGATGAATTCATCTCTGTCAGAGCTTGATGCGCGCTCGCGGGAAATCTTCCGTGAGCTTGTGGAGGCCTATCTGGACACCGGCGAGCCTGTCGGCTCGCGAACCCTGTCCAAGCGCGGCGGGCTGAACCTGTCGCCGGCCTCCATCCGCAACACCATGGCCGACCTTGCCAGTGCAGGCCTGCTTTCCGCGCCTCACACGTCCGCCGGGCGCATGCCGACCCATGCGGGCCTGCGCCTGTTCGTCGACGGACTTCTCCAGATTGGCGAGGTGGGCGAGGAGGAGCGCCGCGAGATCGATGCGCGCGTGGGCTCGGCGGGCAAGCGCCCGGAAGATCTTCTGGCCGAAGCTTCCTCCCTCCTGTCCGGCCTCGCCGGCGGGGCCGGGCTGGTCGCGACGCAAAAACAGGATGTGCCGCTGCGTCATGTGGAATTTGTGCCTCTGTCGCCGGTGGAGGTGCTTGCCGTGCTGGTGTCGGAATCCGGCGTGGTGGAAAACCGGCTGATGACGGCCCCGGCGGGCCTGCCGCCTGCGGCACTGGTAGAGGCGGGCAATTATCTCTCGGCCCGGCTTCGCGGGCGCACGCTGTCGGAGGCATTGAAGGCGATCCAGAGCGAGATCGCCGAAAAGCGCGCTCAGCTGGATGAGACGGCAGCCAGCCTGGTAGAGGCCGGACTGGCCGACTGGAGCGGCTCGGAAAACCGTTCACTCATCGTGCGCGGACAGGCCAAGCTGCTGGAATCGGTGGAGGCGAGCGAGGATCTGGAACGCATCCGCCTGCTGTTTGATGATATCGACCGCAAGGAAGATCTTCTCGCCCTTCTAGACGAGGCGCGCGGGGCGCAGGGTGTGCGCCTGTTCATCGGCTCGGAGAACCCGCTTTTCTCCCTGTCCGGGTCCAGCGTGATCGTCGCCCCCTATCGTAACCGGGACCAGCGCATACTGGGCGCGCTGGGCGTGATCGGCCCGACCCGGCTCAACTATGCACGCGTCATTCCGCTGGTCGATTATACCGCCCAGCTTGTGGGACGCCTCCTCGACGGGCGCAGCTAGCATCCCTATGTGTCGGTCAACCCGATACCCTCAGAACTGACGACAGGACGCCTTTCATGAGTGACGACAACAAGACCGGCGAAACCGAAGACACGGCCGGCACCCGGCCAGATGAGACAGTGGACGCGGCGGAAGATGCCGGTGAACAGTCCGGAGACGACGGTCTGGAGGTATTGCAGGCCCAGCTCGATGATTTGCGCGACCGTTTGCTGCGCGCGGTGGCGGACGCGGAAAACACCCGCAAGCGCGCCGCCCGCGAGGTGAAGGAAACCCGCGAATATGCCGTTACCGGTTTTGCGCGGGACATGCTGGACATTGCCGACAATCTGGAGCGCGCGCTGGGCCTGCTTGGCGAGGATGTACGCGCCAGCTTGCCGGAGAACGTCAAGCCGCTGGTCGAGGGCGTGGAAATGACCCAGCGCCGCCTGATGAGCACGCTGGAACGCCATGGCGTGAAACGTGTGTCGCCCGAGCCGGGCGATCCGCTGGACCCGAACCTGCATCAGGCCGCGGCGCAGATTCCCGCTGACCAGCCCAAGGGGCGCATCGCCCACGTGATGCAGCCGGGCTATGTCATTGGCGAACGCACCTTGCGTGCGGCGATGGTGGTGGTGTCGGCGGGTCCGGCGGAAGGCACCGCTCCGGCCGGAGACAGGCCGGCTGCGGAACCGGGGCCGCCGGGCCAGAAGCCCGGCAGCGGCCTTGATGTCGAGGCCTGATACGTTACTCCCATGAAAAAAGGGCGGCCCGCATGAGCCGCCCCTTTACTTTCCGGTCCCCGGCCGCCTAGCGGCGCGGCGCGCGGGTGCGCGGTTCGCCATTCTGCCAGTAGGTGTTCCCGGTCTGGCGGTCCTCATACCAGTAGCGGTTATTGTGCTGGTCATAATAGAGCTGTGAGTGACGCGGGTTGTTGGGGTTGTGGCTGCACCCGCCCTGCTGCTGGCAGGCAATGGCTGCGCCGACGACGGCGCCGCCGACCGCACCGATAGCCGCGCCGGCCGCCGTATTGCCGCTGCCGACATTATTGCCGATGACAGCGCCGCCCGCTGCGCCGACCGCTGCACCGGTTGCACCGCCGCGAACGGCGGGCGTCGTGGCGCAGGCGGTTGCCAGAAGCGGCACGCTAAGCACCGCTGCGAAGAGGATATTGCGGGTCATTGAACTTGCTCCCATGGATCGCTTGTAACGGATTAACTTTCAGGCGTGCCTCAGGGTTCCGCAATTGAAAAACCCCGGCGCCGGGCGCCGGGGTTTTCTTTCGGGCGTTCCGCCAAGGGGATAACGGACCGCCAGGCACTGGACCGGGACTAGCCGCGGTATTCGCCATTCTGCCAGTAGGTCACGCCGCTGCGCTGGTCGATATAGTAATACCGGCCGGCCCGCTGGTCGTAATAGAGCTGGGAATGGTTGCGGTTATTCTGGTTCCAGCGGCAACCGCCATCCTCGCGGCAGCCCGCATAGGCGCCCACCGCGCCGCCGACAACAGCGCCGATGGCTGCACCCTGCCGGGCATCGCCGCTGCCGGTATTGTTGCCAATCACCGCGCCGGCCAGTGCGCCGGCGGCCGCGCCGCCCGCAGCCCCGCGGACCGTGTTGTTGGTGGCGCAGCCCGCCATCACGACGGCAGGCGCGGCCACGGCAATAATCATGAGCTTCCGCATTGGATGCCTCCATTGTTTGCCGGCGGCTCTAACCCTCATGGTGCCGCCTTCTGACACTAGATCAGGCCAAAGCTATACGCGCGATGAACGCGCCCGGTTCCAGCGGGCGTCACTGATCGTCCGGCTCTTCGCTGCTCTGCGCGATCATGCGCGATACCTGCTGAATGCCGAACCCGACGCCGCACATGGCGTGATAATCACCGAACTCGGCGGCCACGCGCTGCAACCGTTGCTGTCCGGACATCGAGGCCATGCCCTCGATATTCATGATCGCCGCCCTGCGTTCCACGCGGGCCTGCCGCACGGCGGCATAAAGGAGCGGCACCTGGGTTTGCGATAGCAGGTTGTTTTCCAGAGACCGGCGCGCGGCACCGAATGCCCCGGACGCGCCGGCCCATTCATTGGCATCTCCCGCAACCGCGGCCGTGCCCATGGACGCTATGGATGCGAGGTCGAGTGCGGTGACGGTGACGTTCCGCGACGAGTTGAGCACGGCGAAATAGTCGTCGCAGGCTGCATCAGACGCATAGAAGAGTAACGGGATCAGCCCGTTTGCCCTCCGGTCCGCGTCCGCACCCTCGTCGGCCAGCACATGCGCCACCAGCGTTATCGCCCGCACGGGATTGTTCGCCCGGGCGCGCGTATTGCCCGGCGCCGCGCGCGAAGGGTTAAGGGAAGGCGCGATCACCTGCGCGGTCTCCGCATCGATTGTCAGATCAAACATCGCGATCGGAGCGCCGGACTGGTCGTAACGGGTGGCGCACGCAGATGTGGCAATGAAGGCAAAAAGGCAAAGCAGTTGAAATATTGTCTTCATGATGCCGCCCCGATTTCAGCTCATGAATGCTGGCATAGATTTATCTCAACCAGAAGAGAAAAGTTAACGATCCAGTAAAAATTATATCAGGACCTCGTCGTGCCGGCGCCTCCGCCCGTGTGCACCCGTCTCATCGTCAGATTGATCCGGCCGGGGCTGAAGGGCCCGGACAATAGCGTGGATGTGCCCGGATAGATCCGGTCCACGCCATGGAAAAACCGCCGGGAGGCGCCGCCAAGCACGACGACATCGCCGGATGAAAGGAATAGCGAGCGCGTGGGGCTGCTTCGCTGCGGCCCGCCCAGCCGGAAACGCGCCCGGTCGCCGAGGCTCACCGACACGACCGGCGCCTCGCGCGCATCCTCATCGGCATCGATATGCAGGCCGAGGCGCGACTGCGGGCCATAGACATTGATCAGACAGGCCTGCGGCGGCTCCGGCCAGCCCGATACCGCTTCCCACAACTCCAGCAATGCTTGCGGCATGGCCGGCCATGGCGTGCCGGTAACCGGATGGCGCGCCTCATAGCGATAGCCGCTGCGGTCCGCGACCCAGCCTAGCGGCCCGAAATTGCTCATCTGCACGCTCAACGGCTTGCCCGTGCGCGGCATGGACGGGGTGAAGAGCGGAGCATCCTGCAAGGCGCCCATCACCTGCGCCGCCAGATCAGCCTGCTGCACGCGGTCAAAATATTCCGGCAGGAGGCGAAATCCATTCCGGGTCGTTGCGTAAGCCGTCATGGCGCCAGTCTATGAGCCTTTTCGTGGCGGGTGTGGCAGCAAAAGCAGACAGGGCTGAAGAATCAAACCGCACCTGACCCTTGCGGCTGCGCCCCGGCCTCCCTAAATCGCCCCGTATCACGAGGGGTCTTTTCAAATGGCCTGCTCGACGAACGGAAAATTACGACGCGAAGGCAACAAGCTGCACGGGGGGCGGATGACCGGCGAGCCGCCGCAAACGCTTTTGAAGGTTTACGGACCGCGCACCCCGCCCTGCCACAAAGTGGAGAGAACAAGACTATGAGCAAAGTTATCGGCATCGACCTTGGCACGACAAACTCGTGTGTGGCGGTCATGGAGGGCGGTCAGGCCCGCGTGATCGAAAACACCGAAGGCGTACGCACGACACCGTCCGTGGTGGCATTTACCGAGGATGGCGAGCGCCTGATCGGCCAGCCTGCGCGCCGTCAGGCCGTAACCAACCCTGACCAGACCTTTTTTGCCATCAAGCGCCTGATAGGCCGCAACATGAATGACCCGACGGTCAAGAAGGACGCCGACATGGTGCCTTACAAGATCGTGCCGGGTGATAATGGCGATGCCTGGGTACAGGGGCGCGACAAGAAATACGCGCCGGCCGAAATTTCCGCCTTCATCCTGCAGAAGATGAAGGAAACGGCGGAAAGCTATCTCGGCGAGAAAGTCGAGAAAGCGGTCATCACCGTGCCGGCCTACTTCAACGACGCCCAGCGTCAGGCCACCAAGGATGCCGGCCGAATCGCCGGTCTCGAGGTTCTGCGCATCATCAACGAGCCCACGGCTGCCGCGCTCGCTTACGGCCTCGACAAATCTGACCAGTCGAAGACGATCGCAGTTTATGACCTTGGCGGCGGCACGTTCGACATCTCGATCCTGGAGATTGGCGATGGCGTGTTCGAGGTGAAGGCCACCAATGGCGACACCTTCCTGGGCGGTGAGGACTTCGACATGCGCATTGTCGACTACCTCGCGGACGAGTTCAAAAAGGAAAACAGCATTGACCTGCGCAAGGACAAGCTGGCCCTTCAGCGCCTGAAGGAAGAGGCCGAGAAGGCCAAGAAGGAGCTTTCAAGCGCGACCTCGTATGAGGTGAACCTGCCCTTCATCACCGCGGATGCCTCCGGCCCGAAACACCTCAATCTGAAGCTCAGCCGCGCCAAGCTCGAGGCTCTTGTTGAAGATCTCATCAAGCGCACGATCGAGCCGTGCAAGGCGGCGCTGAAGGATGCCGGTATTTCCACCGGCCAGATCGACGAGATCGTGCTGGTTGGCGGCATGACCCGCATGCCCAAGGTGCAGGAGGCCGTGAAAGGCTTCTTCGGCAAGGAACCCCATCGCGGCGTGAACCCGGACGAGGTTGTCGCCATGGGCGCGGCCATCCAGGCCGGCGTGCTGCAGGGCGATGTGAAGGACGTGCTGCTGCTTGACGTAACCCCGCTTTCGCTGGGTATCGAGACGCTGGGCGGTGTATTCACTCGCCTTATCGACCGCAACACGACGATCCCCACCAAGAAGTCGCAGACCTTCTCCACCGCCGACGACAATCAGACCGCCGTGACGATACGCTGCTTCCAGGGCGAGCGGGAAATGGCGGCAGACAACAAGCTGCTCGGCCAGTTTGATCTGGTCGGCATTCCGCCCGCCCCGCGCGGCATGCCGCAGATCGAGGTCACGTTCGACATCGACGCCAATGGCATTGTGAATGTCTCGGCCAAGGATCAGGCGACGGGCAAGGAGCAGGCGATCCGCATCCAGGCGTCTGGCGGCCTGTCCGACGCCGACATCGAGAAGATGGTCAAGGACGCAGAAGCCAATGCCGAGGCCGACAAGAAGCGCCGCGCTCTGGCCGAGGCCCGCAACAATGCAGAGGCGCTCGTCCACCAGACCGAAAAGCAGCTGGAAGAGTTTGGCGACAAGGTCTCCGCAGAGGACAAATCCTCGATCGAGACCGCCATTTCCGAGCTCAAAGAGGTCAAGGATGGCGAGGATGTCGAAGCTATCCAGCAGAAGACGCAAGCCGTTCTGCAGGCGGCCATGAAGCTTGGCGAGGCGATGTATGCCCAGCAGCAGGCCGCTGGCGGTGAAGCCGGGTCTGATGACACCACCCCGGACGGGGACGATGTGGTCGATGCCGAGTTCACCGAAGTGGACGGTGACGACAAGAAGAAGAGCGCCTGATAACGGCGTGTAGATGCTGACAGCCCCGGCTCCCTGAAGGTGGGCCGGGGCTTTTGCCTGATACCAGCAAGCATTCAGACCGGCGGACCATGGCCAAGCGAGACTATTACGAAATCCTGGGTGTTGAACGCACCGCCGATGCGGGCGCGATCAAGAGCGCCTACCGCAAGCTCGCCATGCAATATCACCCCGACCGCAATCCGGGTGATGCGGAGGCCGAGGCCAAGTTCAAGGAAGTGGGCGAGGCTTACGCCATCCTGTCGGACGCCGACAAGCGCGCCGCCTATGACCGGATGGGCCATGCCGCCTTCCAGAATGGCGGGGCTGGCGCAGGCGGCCCGTTCGGGCCCGGCGGATTTGGCGGCGCAGCCGATTTTGCCGATATTTTCGAACAGGTCTTTGGCGACGCCTTTGCCGGGCGTGGTGGTGGGCGCCGGCGTTCCGGCCCGGCACGCGGCTCTGACCTGCGCTATGACATGGAAATCTCCCTTGAGGAGGCTTTCAACGGCAAGGATGCCAAGATCCGTGTGCCGACAACGGTATCGTGCGAACGCTGTGATGCGTCCGGCGCCGAGCCCGGCTCCAAGATCATCACCTGCGAGACCTGTAACGGGGCGGGGCGTATCCGCCGCACGCAGGGCTTTTTCACCATGGAGCAGACCTGCCCGACCTGTGGCGGGCGCGGCCAGTATGTGGAAACCCCCTGCCAGGCCTGCGACGGGGTGGGCCGGGTGCGCAAGAACCGCGAGCTTCAGGTCCAGGTGCCGCCGGGTGTCGAGGACGGCATGCGTATCCGCCTTGCCGGCGAAGGCGAGGCAGGCGGGCGCGGCGGTCCGCCGGGCGATCTCTACATCTTCATTTCGGTGAAGCCACACGACATTTTCGAGCGTGACGGGCCCAATCTCTATTGCCGGGCGACGGTGCCCATGGTCACAGCGGCGCTGGGCGGCGAGATACAGGCACCGACCATCGAGGGTGGACGTGCCGAGATGCACATTCCCGCCGGTTCCCAGACCGGGCGGCGCATGCGCCTGAAGGGCAAGGGCATGGCCCGCCTGAAGGGTGGCGGGGCGCGCGGTGACATGTTCGTCGAGCTCTTTGTCGAGACACCGCGCAATCTCTCTGACCGGCAAAAAGAGCTCCTGAAGGAGTTTTGCGAACTGTCCGGCGATGGCTGCAATCCCGATAGCGACGGGTTCTTCAGGAAGGTCAAGCGCTTCTGGGACGATGTCCGCGGCGATGACGAAGCCCGCCCCGGCGCCGGGCACTGACATCGCCGTTCACCCCCTGCTAACCGAATAGGCCTGCAATGGCACGTCGGATGATGAGGCGGGAGGTCAGGCATTGAGCGCGGCACAGGTCAGGGTTCTCAAGATTGCGGTTCTGGGTGCATCAGGACGGCTTGGCCGCCTGATCATGGCCGAAATCGTGCGCAGGCCCGATATGGAGCTGGTTGCCGGCGTGGTCCGCCACGATTCGGTTATGCTCGGCGCGGATCTGGGCGAGCTTGCGGGCACCTCCCTGACAGGCATCGAAACCAGCGTCTCGATGCGCGATGCGGCCGATGCGGCCGATCTGGTGATCGATGTGTCGGCGCCGCAGGCCTCGGCTGCCTTCGCCCGCCAGATTACCGAGCGCGGCGGTCCGCCCTTCGTGTGCGGTGTTACCGGGCTGGGTGAGGACGATGTCGCGGCACTCAAAGAAGCTGCCGCGTCCGTACCTGTCCTTTATGCCCGCAATTTTTCGCTTGGGGCGGCGGTTACGCGCTGGCTGGCAGGTGAAGCCGCCCGGCTTCTGCCCGCTGAACAGTTTGATCTGGAGATCGTTGAAACCCACCACCGGCGCAAGGCCGATGCACCCTCGGGCACGGCGCTCGCCATTGGCGAGGCGGCAGCCGAGGCGCGCGGGCTGGATCTGTCATCTCAGGCGATTTTCGAGCGCCCGCGCCAGGGCAGTGCCCGCCCTGTGGGCGCGATCGGGTTTTCAGCCGTTCGTGGCGGCGGGGCGATTGGCGAGCATTCGGCCTTGTTTCTGGGCGCGTTTGAAGAGCTGGAAATCCGCCACCGGGCCAATGACCGCTTTATCTTCGCGCGCGGCGCGCTGGAGGCCGGCAAATGGCTGACCGCGCAGGCGCCGGGCCTTTACGGCATCGAGGATGTGCTGGGGCTGACGAGCTAGTGCGCCTGCCCCCAGGTCAGCGCCGCCTTGGCCTCCACCACCAGCGGGACCGACAGGTCGACCGCAGGCAGCGCCGCCTCTCCCATCACCGACTGCACCAGCGGGATAAGCTTTTCCGCTTCGTCTTCTGGGCATTCGAACACCAGCTCGTCATGCACCTGTAAGAGCATGCGTGCTTTCAGCCCGGCGTCTTCAATCGCTGCGTCCATGCGCGCCATCGCCCGGCGGATAATGTCAGCCGCCGAGCCCTGAATGGGCGCGTTGATGGCCTGACGTTCGGCGAACTGGCGCATGGCCGGGTTCTTGTCCTTGATACCGGGGAAGTGGCAGCGCCGCCCGAACACGGTCTCGATATAGCCCTGCCCGCGCGCTGTTTCCTTCATCGCGTCCATATAGCTGGCAATGCCGGGGAATTTCTCGAAATAGCTTTCGATATAGGCCTTTGCCTCGTCGCGCTTGATGCCGAGATTATTGGCAAGACCGAACGCGGAAATGCCGTAGATAATGCCGAAATTGATGGCCTTCGCCTTGCGCCGGGTCGCCCCGTCCATCTGGTCCAGCGGTACGCCGAACATTTCCGACGCGGTCATGGCGTGGATGTCTTGCCCCGCCCTGAACGCATCTTTGAGGGCATCCACTCCGGCAATATGCGCCAGCAGCCTCAATTCGATCTGGGAATAGTCCGCCGCGACGAGCACATGGCCTTTTTCGGCCACGAACGCCTCGCGGATCAGGCGGCCCTCTTCGGTGCGGATCGGGATGTTCTGCAGATTGGGCTCGGAGCTGGAGAGCCGCCCGGTCGTCGTTGCGGCGAGCGAAAACGAGGTATGTACCCGGCCCGTATGCGGGTTGATCGCCTCTTTCAGGGCATCGGAATAGGTTGATTTCAGCTTGGCAAATTGCCGCCAGGTGAGCAGCGCGCGCGGCAGGGCATGGCCTTCATTGGCCAGTTCTTCCAGTACGCTCGCATCGGTGGACCATGCGCCCGTCTTGGTCTTCTTGCCGCCGGGCAGACCCATCTCGCCAAATATGATATCGCCGATCTGTTTCGGGCTGCCGAGATTGAAGCGCGTGCCGGCTGCTTCAAACGCCTCTTCCTCCGCCTGCGCCATGCGCTGGGCAAATTCAGAAGACAGGCGGGAAAGCTGCGCGACATCGACCTTGATACCGTTCAGTTCCATCTTCGCCAGCACGGCAGGCATGGGCCGTTCCAGCGTCTCGTAGACGGTCGCCAGTCCCTTGCCAGCAAGACCCGGCTTTAAGAGCTCGTAGAGGCGAAGCGTGATGTCGGCATCCTCGGCGGCGTATTCCGTCGCGCGTTTGAGATCGATCTCGCCAAAATGCTTCTGGTTCTTGCCCGTGCCTGCCACCTCCTTGAAGGCGACCGGCTTGTGGCCGAGATGCAGCTCGGAGAGCTCGTCCATTCCATGCCCGTGCAGGCCCGCCTCCTGCACATAGGAGATCAGCATGGTGTCATCGACCGGCGCCATATTGATGCCCTGACGGGCCAGCACGGCGAGGTCATACTTGATGTTCTGGCCGACTTTCAGGATCGCCCTGTCCTCCAGCAGCGGCTTTAGAAGCCCGATGGCCTCGGCCATCTCGATCTGCTCAGGTCTCCCCCCGCCATCGGCAAGGTCACCGCCCAGATGCGCAAGCGGTATGTAGCAGGCTTCGCCGGGCTTCACCGCGATGGAGATACCCACCAGCCCCGCTGCGGTCGCGGACAGGGCATCGGTCTCCGTATCAATCGCGATCACGCGCGCCGCTTTGGCCCGTGCGATCCAGTCTTTCAGGGCGTCCACCGTCTGCACGCAGGCATAACCCGAACGGTCAATCGGCGCGGTCGCATCGCCGGTCTCGTCGGCCGGGCCCGCCCCCAGCGCCTCCTCCACCCGCCTTGTGATGGTGCGGAACTCCATGGAGCGCAAAAAGGCGATCAGTTTCTCGCCATCCGGGTCCGCTGCGCCGAAATCTTCCAATGGATCAGGGGTTTCTATGTCATCCTTCAAGGTGACGAGCAGCTTGGAGATGCGGGCATTTTCCGCATTCTCGATCAGCTTGGTGCGCCGTGCGGGCTGCTTGATCTCTTCTGCCCTTGCGAGAAGGGTTTCAAGATCGCCATAGGTGTTGATGAGTTCAGCTGCCGTCTTGATGCCGATGCCCGGCACGCCCGGCACATTGTCCACGCTATCCCCGGCGAGCGCCTGCACGTCGATCACCCGGTCCGGGCCGACGCCGAACTTCTCGCGCACTTCCGCATCGCCAATCCGGCGCACCTTCATCGGGTCCAAGAGCGTCACCTGGTCATTGACCAGTTGCATCAGGTCCTTGTCGGATGAGGCGATGGTGACGCGCGCACCCTTTTGCGCCGCCTGGCGGGCATAGGTGGCGATCAGATCATCGGCCTCAAACCCGTCCATCTCGATTGAGGGCAGGTCAAACGCCTTGGTGGCATCGCGGATAATGGCGAACTGGGGCCGGAGGTCCTCAGGCGGTTCGGGCCGGTGGGCCTTGTAGAGCGGATAGAGATCGTTGCGGAAGGTCTTGGCCGAATGGTCGAAAATCACGGCCAGATGCGTCGGCTGGTCCTCGCCCTTGAGGTCCTCAAGCAGCTTCCACAGCATGTTGCAAAAGCCCTGCACCGCGCCGACTGGCGTGCCGTCAGAGCGCGTCAGGGGCGGCAGCGCATGATAGGCGCGGAAGATATAGCCCGACCCGTCCACCAGATAGACATGGGAATCCTTGGTAACGGGGCGTTTCGTGGCCATCGGTGTTGCGTCCTTGGGAAGCGGGCGAGGGAGTATCGTGCCGCAAACTAGGCGCGGTTAGGTTTCGGGGCAATCAGGCGGGGTGCGAGCGATCCACCATTGAGAGAATCGTGTCAGCTTCATGTGGAATGGAGCGAGAGATGAAGAATGGACGACTTTGAGCTGCAGAGACTAAAGGACTCGGCGCGGGAGGCTTGGCAAAGGTCGTGGGAAGCGGAGGACTTTAGCTGGGCGGGACTGGGGAAGGCGATCAACGGCCAGCCCAAGTGGCCATGGGCGGGTGTTTATGTGGAGAAAGACGGAAGTGTCGTTTATGAAGGAGATCAAACGTCTGCTTCGCGCCCGGCGACTGTAAAAGATTACTGGGCAACAGATTTCAACTTAATGAAAGTTAGAAGTGATCAAGATTTATTGAAATCTAAAATAATAATTAAAAACACAAAGGGAAAAATTGTTCATTTTCTGAATTTGGAAAAAATACCATACCGTAAATCATCAGAACAATATGCCACACACAAGAATGAAATTTTAAAGCGTATAGCTGCCTCATCTGCAAATTCGATAAGGGTAGAGAATGATAGAGTTGTTGGGTTTGATGGTCGGGTCCAGCTTGTTGGGGTTGTTTCTGATTTCAGCGCGCTGTTCAAGGAGGCTTTATTCTTAAATTCGAGCTACAGCCATTTCAAATTGCTAAACAATTCCGAAAAAGAATGTATTATTGGTGATCTTGAATTCCGAGAGTGCTTAATTGGCAGGTGGCATTTTTCTACAGAGTATTCTGCCAAAATAAGTTTGACTAATTCATTTTTAACAGAAATTCTGTGGATATCATCCCATGGGGATGAGACTAATTTGAGAATTAGTGGATCCAAAATATTTGGCCGATTTGAGTCTCAGAACGGAAATTTTTATAATATCGATATAAATAGATCGGATTTCTTCGATTTATTTTGGCTCTTGCGTGCAAAAGTTGTAAATAACTGTCATTTAATCAAGTGTCATTTCCATGATGAGGTCAATTTGGAGGAGCTAAATGTCAGCGGTGAGTTGAACTTGTCCCTCTCCAAATTTGCTGCGTCGATTTATGTTGAAGGGTCTCAAATAAGCGGGCCGATGGTCGCAAAGGGAGCGGAGTTTGAAGGGGAATTTATTGCGGGTCTTTCCCACCAGCTGCGCGGAGACAGTATACCAACCCGTTTTTTTGACAAAATGGATTTTTGTGATGCGGTATTTAAGTCACGAGTGAGTTTTGACGACGCGATATTGCCGGAAGAAGCCGAGTATCGAAATGGATTTGAGCGCGCGCAGTTCTTGTCTAGCGTCTCGTGGTCCAAAGAGGGGCTTCATGCTGTTTCTATCTGGGCTGGAGCCAGAGTTGAAGGAGCGCTCAGTCTTCCTTGGCTAGATGAACTGGGTGAGCGGAAGCTCTTGAAGCAACGAACGTTGGCTGAAGCAAAAGACAACGGCGAGGCGGCCATCCAAGCTGTCATACAAGGCGCCCAAACTCTCAAGCAAGCGCTTCTGCCCCGTGGCGATTTCCTGCGTGCACAGCTTTATCATAAGCTTGAATTGCAGGCGAAGGCGCTTAGCGCTGGGACGCCATTCGGTGAGAGGCTCGCTGGAAGGGCTTATGGCTTCTTCAGCGACTGGGGCCTGTCATGGCATCGCTCGCTTTGGTGGCTCGGTGCCGGAGCAATTCTCTTCGCAGGTATCTACAATTGGCTAATTCTGCTTGCTCTGGGTAGCCAGTTTGGCCCCGTAACGGTCGGCTTCGGCCTGCCCGTGCATTCTGCGATTGCGGCGGGTATCGAACTGTCCATGAGCAACGCGCTGGGGCCTATCAAGTACCTCATCGGCAATGACGGCCCACCCGGCTTGGATGCGGTGGAAGTTCCCTTCCTGGTCCGGTTCGGGTTGGGCTTTCTGTCCATTCTCCAGCAGATCGGTTCGCTTGCGCTGCTATTCCTTTCTGCGCTCGCTTTGCGCCGCCGGTTTCAGATCGGATAAACACCCCTCTCTTTTGTCATGTGAAACATGGCGGAGGGGCCGCCTATGGGCTAGAAAAAACCCATGAGCGAGAACACGAATCAGGAATATGGCGCGGACAGCATCAAGGTCCTCAAAGGGCTTGATGCCGTACGCAAACGTCCGGGCATGTATATCGGGGATACCGATGACGGTTCGGGCCTGCACCACATGGTCTATGAGGTGGTCGACAACGCCATTGACGAGGCGCTGGCGGGCCACTGCACCGAGGTGCGTGTAACGCTGCATGCGGATGGTTCGGCGAGCGTCACCGATGACGGGCGCGGCGTGCCGACCGCCATCCATGAGGGCGAGGGCGTGTCCGCCGCCCAGGTCATCATGACCCAGCTGCATGCCGGCGGTAAGTTCGACCAGAATTCCTATAAAGTGTCAGGCGGCCTGCACGGTGTGGGCGTGTCGGTGGTGAATGCGCTGTCGGAATGGCTGGACCTTACCATCTGGCGTGATGGCAAGACGCATCATATGCGCTTTGTCCATGGCGAGCCAAAAGATGGCGAGGACCTGAAAGTCATCGGCGAGGCGCCTAGCCGTGCCAGTGGCAAGCCGCTGACCGGCACCGAAGTGCGCTTCCTCCCCTCTGACAAAACCTTCTCCGAGATCGTGTTCGAGCGTGCGCGCCTGCACCACCGCCTCAGGGAGCTCGCCTTCCTCAATTCGGGCGTGCGCATTGTCCTGCGCGATGAGCGCGAGGCGGAAGCCTTTGAGGAAGTCCTGCAATATGATGGCGGTGTGGCTGCCTTCGTGAAGCATCTCGACCGCGCCAAATCCCCGATCTTCCCCGAACCGATCGTGATCCTGGGTGATCGTGACGGGGTGACGGTGGAAGCCGCGCTGCAATGGAATGACAGCTATCACGAGAACATGCTGTGTTTCACCAACAACATCCCGCAGAGGGATGGCGGTACGCACCTGGCTGGTTTCCGCGGCGCACTGACGCGCATCATCAATAATTACGCCGCGAGCTCCGGCCTGGCCTCCAAGGCCAAGGTCGCCATTACCGGCGATGATGCGCGCGAAGGGCTGACCTGCGTGCTGTCGGTAAAGGTGCCGGACCCGAAATTTTCCTCCCAGACGAAGGACAAGCTGGTGTCTTCGGAAGTGCGCCCGGCTGTTGAGGGCGCGGTGTTTGAACAGCTTTCCGAATGGTTCGAGGAACACCCGGCAGAGGCCAAAGGCATTGTCTCGAAAATCATCGAGGCGGCTGCGGCCCGCGAAGCTGCGCGGAAAGCCCGTGAGCTGACCCGGCGCAAGAGCGCGCTCGACATTACCTCCCTGCCCGGCAAGTTGGCCGATTGTCAGGAGAAGGACCCGGCGAAATCCGAGCTCTTCATCGTCGAGGGTGATTCCGCCGGCGGCTCTGCGAAACAGGGCCGCAACCGGGAGAATCAGGCCGTGCTGCCGCTGCGCGGCAAAATCCTCAACGTGGAGCGGGCGCGCTTTGACAAGATGCTCTCGTCCGATCAGGTCGGCACGCTGATTACCGCGCTTGGCACCGGCATTGGCCGCGACCAGATCGACTATGACAAGCTGCGCTACCACAAGGTCGTCATCATGACGGACGCCGACGTGGACGGCGCACACATCCGCACCCTCCTGCTCACCTTCTTCTACCGGCAGATGCCCGAGCTGATCGAGCGCGGCCACCTCTATATCGCCCAGCCGCCGCTCTACAAGGTCACGCGCGGGCGCTCCGAGCGCTACATGACCGACCAGGCTGAAATGGACGCCTCCCTCATTGAGGAGGGCTCTGCCGAGGCCAGCCTGAAGCTCGGCACGGGCGAGATCGTCACCGGCGCGGACCTTGCCGAACGGGTGAAGGCCGCGCGCGGCGTGGTACTGGCTACCGCACGCCTGACCGCCCGCGCCCCTGCTTTCGCGCTGGAGGCCGCCGCGCTGGAAGGCGCACTGAACCCGGAGGTGACGCAGGAACTGGCCGAAAAGGTCGCCGTGCGGCTCAACCGCGCCGCAGACGAGGGCGAGGATGGCTGGATGGGGCTGGTGCCGCCTGAAGGCGGTCTGGTGCTCAAACGCGAAGTGCGCGGCGTCACCGAGGCCGTGGTACTCGACGATACGATCCTCGCCAGCCCTGATGCGCGCCGCCTGTCAGAGCGCGCGGGCGCGATTGCCGAGGACTATGCCGGCCCGCTGATCTTCTCGCGCAAGGGCGAGGAGACGGTGATTTACGGCGCCTGGCAGCTCATGGACACGGTGATCCGTGCCGGGGCCAAGGGCATGAAAATCCAGCGCTATAAGGGTCTGGGCGAGATGAACCCCGGCCAGCTCTGGGAAACCACGCTGGACCCCAATGCGCGCTCGCTTCTCAGGGTCTCGGTCAAGGAAGCCGACACGGCGGACGATCTCTTCGCCAAGCTGATGGGCGATGTGGTGGAGCCGCGCCGCGAGTTCATCCAGGAGTTTGCCCTCGAAGCCGAGGTGGATGCTTAGGCCACCTTTTCTCGTCACCCCCGCGCAGGCGGGGGTCCAGAGATCATAAGGCTCAGGCAGTTGCCAGTGGCTCTGGGTTCCCGTCTGCGCGGGGATGACGAGGTGGTAAAACCTATCCCCCCAGCTCCATGAACGCCTCGTACTGGCTAAGGAAAACCTTGCCGGTGAGGTGGTTGAGGAAGCCGGAGCGTTTGAGCCGGTCCATAACCGGGCCTTTCACTTCCGACAGGTGGAAAGAGAGCCCGGCCTCCTTCAGGCGCTGATTGATCACCTCCAGGCTCTCCAGCGCGCTGGCATCAATCGCGTTCACCGCCGGGCACATCAGCACGAAATGCCTGGCTTCGGGCTGCGTGGCGGCGAGCTCCAGCACCCGGTCTTCCAGATAGCGGGCATTGGGAAAATAGAGGCTTTCATCCACGCGCAGCGTAATCAGCTTTGGCGCCAGCGTGACGGCGTGACGGTCCACATTGCGGAAATGCTCCGTTCCCGGAACAAGGCCAACCACAGCGGTATGCGGGCGGCTGGTCTTGTAGAGATGCAGGCCGATGGAGAGCGCGACGCCGGTGAGTATGCCCGCCTCCACGCCCACCAGAAGCGTGGCGAGTATGGTGCCGGTCATCGCCGCGCCATCGCTTTTCGAATAGGCCCATGTGCGTTTTATGATCGGGAAATCCGCCAGCGAGAGTACCGCCACGATTATCGTGGCGGCGAGCACGGCCACGGGCAGATCAGAGAGCCAGGGCGTCAGGAACAGGCTTGCCAGCCCGATGCCAATGGCGGTGAAGGCGCCAGCGGCAGGCGTAGCGGCTCCCGCGTCGAAATTGACCACCGAGCGGGCAAATCCGCCGGTTACCGGAAATCCGCCGGAGACGCTCGCGCCGATATTCGCCGCCCCCAGCCCGATCAGCTCCTGATCGGGATCGATGCGCTGGCGGCGCTTGGCGGCCAGCGTCTGCGCCACCGAGACCGATTCCACAAAGCCCACCGCCGACAAGAGCAGCGCCGGACCTATCAGGGCCGAGATCAGCGCGGGGTCAAATGCCGGGATGGTGAAGGGCGGCAGACCGGCCGGAATATCGCCGACCGTCGCCACGCCGCGCGCGGATAGATCAAACAGCTTCACCGCTGCAATGGAGGCCGCGACCGCCAGCAGGGGCGCGGCGCGCCCGATCAGGCTGGCGTAAAACCGGGGCAGGCCCAGCCGCCAGAGCAGATCCGCTGCGCCCTTTCTCGCCCACGCCAGGAAGACAAGGGCGGGTATGGCAACAGCGAGGGTCCACAGATTGGCCTCGCCGATCGTGGTCACAAGGCTGGCCGCGATCTCGACGCCCGTATGCCCCCCGGCCTGCGTGCCGAGAACATGGCGCATCTGCCCGGCCGCGATCAGCAGGCCCGCCGCTGTGATGAAGCCGGAAATGACGGGGTGGGAGAGGAAATTGGCGACAAACCCCATGCGAAACACGCCCATCGCCATCAGGATCACGCCGGATAATGCCGCAAGCGTCAGCGCGGCAGTGGCATAACCCATGGAGCCCTCATCTGCGACGCGGCCCGCGGCGACCGCCGTCATCAGCGAAATGACGGCCACCGGCCCGACGGCCAGCGTCCGCCCGGTGCCGAAAATGGCATAGAGCACCAGCGGCGCCATCGAGGCGTAAAGCCCGGTCTCGGGCGGCAGTCCCGCCAGCATGGCATAGGCGAGAGATTGAGGGATCAGCATGATGGTGACGATCACCGCCGCCATCAGGTCGCTGACCAGCGTTTCGCGCCGGTATTCCCGGCCCCATTCCAGGATGGGCAGGTAGCGGGAGAGCTTCACTTCCGC
This sequence comes from Glycocaulis albus, assembly GCF_014639075.1. GTDB lineage: Bacteria > Pseudomonadota > Alphaproteobacteria > Caulobacterales > Maricaulaceae > Glycocaulis > Glycocaulis albus. The sequence goes on along the minus strand of NZ_BMFS01000003.1, from coordinate 152,323 downwards.
CTGTCCTTACGCGTTGTCGCCATGGCGCGCGGCGAGCGCGGGGGCCAGCGGAGAAAGGTCATAGCCGGCGCGGGCTCCCGCCTCGATGAGCGCGGCAGGCTCGGCCTTTCTGGCCTGGGACAGCGCCCACAGGCAGGTAGAGCGTGTGCCGGAGCGGCAATAGGCCATCACCTTGCCGTTCGCCGTGTTGACGGCCTCGCCAAAGGCGGCAATCGCACTTTCAGGAAACTGCCCGCCCGAGACCGGAATGTGGTGAAAGGCAAGGCCGGATTCGTGCGCCGCGGCCTGCAGCTCGCTCAGAGGCGGCTGGCCTGGCTCCTCACCATCAGGCCGGTTGCAGATCACGGTCGTGTAGCCTTCAGCGGCCAGCGCGCGGATCTCGTCCGCGCTCAGCTGGGCGGCAACCGAAATCGTGGGCGTGAGGGTTTTACGGGGCATGGCAGGGTCCTTGATGTTTCAGTGTCATGGCCCGGCTTGTCCGGGCCACCCATGCCTGAAAGATTCCGCGAGACCGCAACTCTCAGGCATGGGTCCCCCGCATAAAGCGCGGGATGACAAGGGAAGTGGCCGGAGGATGACAGGGTTACTCCTAAAGCGCATCCACCGGGATTTTCAGATAGACGGTGCCGTTATCGTCGGCTGGCGGCATGTGGCCTGCGCGCATGTTCACCTGCACGCTGGGCAGGATCAGCGTCGGCATGGCAAGCGTTGCATCGCGCGCAGTGCGCATTTTGACGAAGGCGTCTTCCGACACGCCTTCATGGACATGGATGTTGGCGCGCTTCTGCTCGCCGACCGTGGTTTCCCACTCGAACGTGTCACGGCCCGGCGCCTTGTAGTCATGGCACAGAAACATGCGCGTATCTTCCGGCAGGGCGTAAATCTTCTGGATGGAGCGGTAGAGCGCCGCTGCATCCCCGCCCGGAAAGTCGCAGCGCGCCGTGCCGTAGTCGGGCATGAACAGCGTGTCGCCGACAAAGGCCGCATCTCCGATGACATAGGTCATGCAGGCCGGCGTGTGGCCGGGCGTATGAATGGCGCGCACATCGATGCCGCCCAGCTTGAACGTGTCGCCATCCTCCACCAGCCGGTCAAACTGGGAGCCGTCGCGCCGGAACTCGGTGCCGGCATTGAACACCTTGCCGAACACGTCCTGCACGGTGCGGATGAAGGATCCGATGGCCAGCGTGCCGCCCACCTTCTCTTTCAGATACGGCGCCGCCGAGAGGTGGTCGGCATGGACATGGGTCTCCAGCAGCCACTGCACCTCAAGGCCCTGTTCCTCGACATGGGCGATGATGGCATCGGCGCTTGCGCGCGAGGTGCGCCCGGATTTCGGGTCATAGTCGAGCACAGAGTCCACGATGGCGGCCTTCTTCGTGGCCGGATCGGAGACGACATAGCTCACCGTATTGGTCGGCTCGTCGAAAAAGGCTTTGACGGCGGGCGTGCCGGTCATGACACATACTCCTTGCTTGAATCATTTGCCGCGCCGGGTGCCGGGGCGAACGCGTCACACAGCGCCCGCATCACGGCGATAATGCGCGGATCGGTCAGGGAATAGAATATCTGTTTCGACTGGCGGCGCGTGGAGACAATGCCCTCGGTGCGCAGCCGGGCGAGATCACGCGAGAGATTGGGCTGGGCGACGCCTGTGCGGGCCTCGATCGCCGATACGGGCAGTTCGCCGTCCGCCAGTTCACACACGACCAGCAGCCGGTTCGGGTGGGATAGCAGCTTTAGCAGCCCGGACACCTCCTCGGCGCGGGCGCGCACCATCTCAAGATCAAGACCTGCCTGCATGGCCAGCTCCATTCTCATTACGCCCCGGGGAAAGGAAATTTCACGCCGGGGCTTGCGCTCGCAACACATATATATCATTTTTGATAAATGACAAGTATGAGGCAGTGACCTTTATCCCCGCCCGCATGACAGGACAGAAACGCAAATGGATACACCCACCGCATTCACTCCGCTTTCCGCGCTCGCGGGCGGGGTTCTGATCGGGCTGTCAGCGGTGATGCTGATGGCGTTCAATGGCCGTATCGCCGGTATTGCCGGCATAGTCGGCGGACTTCTCGGCCCGGCACCATTTACGGGTCTCGACCGCTACTGGCGGCTCGCCTTTGCGGCAGGCCTCATCATGGCGCCCCTCATCTGGCTCGCCGTTACCGGCGCCATGCCCGAGGTCAGTGTCACGGACAGCTGGCCGCTACTTGCCGTGGCCGGGCTGATTGTCGGTGCTGGTACCCAGATCGGTTCGGGCTGCACGTCCGGACATGGCGTGTGCGGCCTCGCCAGGCTGTCCCTGCGTTCTGCGGCGGCGACCGGTGTCTTCATGGCCGCAGCCCTTCTCACCGTTTTTGTCACCCGCCACCTTGTATAGGACGCGCGCCATGAAAGTTGTTCTCTCCGCTCTTGCAGCCGGCCTGGTCTTTGGCCTTGGGCTCATAGTGTCCGGCATGGTCAACCCGGCCAAGGTGCTGAACTTTCTTGATATTGCCGGGCAATGGGATCCCAGCCTTGCCTTCGTGATGGCGGGCGCTGCCGGAACTGTCTTCATTGGCTACCGCCTTGTCCTGAAGCGTCCGGCTCCGCTCTTTGCCGAGCGCTTCAATGTGCCAACTGCCACGAAACTGGATGCGCGCCTGATGGGCGGGGCTGCCATGTTCGGCGTCGGCTGGGGGCTGGTGGGCTTCTGCCCCGGCCCGGCACTGACAGCCCTTGGTACGGGCGCTATGCCCGCTCTGGTATTTGTAGCCGCCATGCTGGCGGGAATGGCGGGCTGGCGCTGGCTGGTACGCGATTAAACGTAAGCGCCCCCTCGCTCTTCCTGGCGGCGTACGCTAGCTTTGTAATCAAAGCCAGCTGTGTCCTGAGAGGATTGCCATGCCGCTTGCCCTGATCCTGATCATCAATTTTCTGATCATCGCCGCGCTTTTCGCCGGGCTATGGCTGTGGAGCCGCAAGATCAAGGATCCGAGCTTTGTCGATGCGTTCTGGGCCTTCGGCATGGTCATCCTTGCCCTGACGACCTTCATCATGGCGGGAGATGGCTGGCTGGAGCGCAAGCTGGTCCTGGCGGGCCTCACTATCGCGTGGGGCATGCGCCTTGGCCTGCATCTCTTCCACCGCTGGGGCCGGGAAGGGCCGGACAAGCGCTACCAGGCGCTGGTCGGCCGGCTGCAGGACAAGCGCGGCTGGGATTATGACAAGGCGACGGGCATCGCCGTTTTTGGCCCGCAGGCCATACTGCTCTTCATTGTCTGCCTGCCGGTCCAGCTCGGCCAGGTCAGTGCGGTACCGGCCGGCTTTGGCATCCTGGCCCTGTTCGGCTTTGCGCTGGCGGTGTTCGGCATCGCTTATGAAGCCATTGCCGACTGGCAGCTTTCGGTTTTCAGGGAGAACCCGGCCAACAAGGGCAAGGTCATGGATCAGGGCCTGTGGTCCTGGTCGCGCCATCCCAACTATTTTGGCGAGATGTGCGCCTGGTGGGGTATCTGGCTGATTGCGGCGGAAACGGCTCTTGGCTTCTGGTCCTTCATCGGCCCGGCCTTCCTGACCTTCACCCTGCTGCGCTGGTCAGGCGTGCCCTTGCTGGAAAAGGGGATGAAAACCTCGCGTCCGGGCTATGCGGACTATGCCGCCCGCACCAGCGCCGTGTTTCCCTGGCCACCGAAGGCCCGCCCTGAAGAGCGCACCGATCCGATCGATGAAGAGGATGATACAACCGAGTACGACAGCGCGGTGTAGAAAGGCAGATATCGCGCTGTCTTGCCGGCCCTAATGCCCGGCGCGCTCGTCTTCGTCCAGATCGGGCGCCTGGACGGCCAGTGCCGCGAGGATCACCTCGGCGCCCGCGCGCATTTCCTCGACTGTCTCGGCATCGGGTGTGACCGACCGGGTCACCTCTTCACGCAATGAAGCCGGACAGATAGCCCAGCCGGCGCAGATGATGACCGCTGCTGCAATCCCGAACACGAACCGCATGGTTGCCTCCCCAGACCCCATTCACCGGAGAGGCTAACATTACTTCGCCGTAATGTTGAAGCAAAAAATGAGGATCAGGCGGCCTCACGGCCTAGCCGGTCGAGCAGCTTTGGCCCGCCTGCATTCTGGCGCTCCAGCCCTTCCACCGCCTTGAGCAGCAGTTTCAGGCTTTCCTGAAGGCCATTGGTGATCAGGGCTGCAGAGGCATCATTGCGCGTCAGGGCGAGTTCGAGACGGTCTGCATCGGGCAGTCTGGCCGTGGCCATGTCGATCCGTTCGGCAGCGCCCTCTACCCGGCCTGCCGCTTCGGAAATGCCCGCTTCCATGCGCTGCGCGAGGGCGTCGAGACCGGCGCGGAAGGTATCGAGCGTCCCGCCCATATCCGCGCCGTGAAAGCTGGCGGCAATTTCGCGCATATCGGCGCGGAAGGCGGCCAGCTCCTCACGCAAGGCGTCAGGGCCGTCCGCCGGGCACGGCACTGTTCCGGCTTGCGCTGGCCGATCCGCGGCCGCAGAGCCCTCGGGCATTGCGGGAATATAGGCTTCATCCTCGTTTTCGGCCGGAGTCTCTACCAGTATGGCCTGCCCGCGCGTGCCGGAATCCCCCGAACCGAACAGGGTCACTTCCAGCTCGGCCCGGACCTTTTCCATCTCGGCCATTTTCTGCGAGCCCGAAACCAGCATCCAGCGCAAAGGTCCGGTTCTGGCGGCGCGCGTTGAACGGGCATCAAACCGGGTCAGGTAGAGGCGCACGAAGCTGTCTATGTGCTCGGCCAGGGCGTCATCCTGCAGCGGATCGCGATTGGCCGGCAGGGTAAACCGCAAGGTATAGGTGTGCTCCCCGGAACGGGGCTCGAGGCGGTCGCGGCTGGTAATCAGCATGGCGGGAATCCTTCCGGCTTCACCGCCATCTCGCGCTGATTGCGTTTATGACACGTTAACCTTTCGGCGAAGACGCAGGCTGAGGCGCGCGGATACCGAAAAACAGCGCGTACAGTACGGGCGCTGCCACCAGTGTGAGAACCGTCGCAAACGCCAGCCCGCCAATGATCGTGACGGCCATGCCCTGGAAGAAGGCATCAGCGATCAGCGGCATCATGCCGAGGATGGTGGTGGCCGACGCCAGGAATACCGGGCGCAGACGGCTGACAGAGCCTTCGCGCACGGCATCGAAGGCCTCGTCACCGTTGGCAATGCGCTGGTCGAGCTCGTCCACCAGCACGATGGCGTTCTTGATCAGCATGCCCGAGAGCGAGAGGAAACCCAGAAGCGCGGTGAAGGAGAAGGCGATATTGGTAATCAGCAGGCCTGCCGTCACCCCGCAAATGCTCATCGGCACGATCGCCCAGATGATCAGTGGCTGGCGGACCTTCTGGAACAGCAGGAAACTGACGACCAGCATCACGATCAGGCTCAGGGGCAGCACCTGGCCCAGTGACTCGTTCGCCTCCTCGTTGGCCTCGATCTCCCCGCCCCATTCCACCGAATAGCCGCGCGGCAGATCGATGGAGTTGATCACGCCGGAGAAGCGTCCGAATGCCGACGCCGCGGTCTCGCCTTCGGGCGGATTGGCCTGCACCGTCAGGGTGCGCACGCGGTCACGCCGGCGGATCAGCGTGTCGCGCGCGACCAGCTCGAAGCGCTCAACCGCCTGTGTGATCGGCACATAGGTGTTCTGCGACGGGCTCCAGATCAGCCGGTCTTCCAGTGCCGACGGATTTTCGCGCTCGGCCAGCGGCGCGCGGGCGATGATCGGTATCAGCAGATCGCCCTCGCGATAGAGGCCGACGCGCGTGCCTTCGGTGGCAAAGTGCAGGGCTTCGCCGATATCCTCGCGCGTCACTCCGGTGGCCCGCGCCCGGTCGGCAGAGATGACCGGCTCCAGCATCAGCTCCCGGTTGCGCCAGCTATGACGCACATCGGCAAGGGTGCCGGTTTCGCGAAGGCGTTCGACCGCCTCCTCGCCCAGCGCGCGCAGAACGTCCGCGTCGGGTCCGGAAAAGCGCGCTTCCAGCCTGGCACCCGCAGGCGGGCCAAAGACGATGCGTTCACCACGCACGTCGGCCTCGGGCAGTGTCTCGCGGATATGGCCGACAATGCGCTCTGACAGGGCCGGAATGACATCGGTGGAGTGCGCGCGTACTACCAGCTGTCCGTAGGCGGTATTGGGCTGTTCGGACGAATAGGTCAGCATGAAGCGTGTGCCCCCGCGTCCCACAAACGTGGTCACGGCCTCGGTTTCCGCCTGCACCAGCGCAAAGCCTGCCGCATCGCGCACCGCCCGGTCTGTTGCCAGAATATCCGTCCCCTGTGGCAGCTCGATATTGACGTAAAAGAGCGGCGTATCGGAATCAGGGAAGAAGGCGGCCCGAACAAAGCCAAAACCCCAGAAGCTGACGAGCGTGATCATTATCAGTGCCATCAGGGTCAGCCAGCGCCGGCGCAGCGCTCCGGTGAGAATGGCCCGGTAGGCCGAATAGGTGCGCCCGCCATAGGGGTTGGGTTTGGAGCCGCGCTCGGACTTGAACAGGGCATAGGCGATCATCGGCGAAACGGTGATGGCCAGCAGCCAGGACAGGCCCAGCGATATGCCGATGACGGCAAACATGGAGAACATGAACTCGCCGGTGGAATCCTGCGACAGACCCATGCCCGAAAAGGCCATGATGCCGATGATCGTCGCGCCCAGCAAAGGCATCTGAGTGGTTTTCACCGCGCGCTCGGCGGCGATCTGGCGGCGTACGCCGCGCTGCACATCGATCTGCATGCTCTCGGTGACGACAATCGCATTGTCGACCAGCATGCCCATGGCGATGATCAGCGCGCCGAGCGAGATGCGCTGCATGGTGATGTCAAAAACCGACATGAAGAACAGAGTGCCCAGCACGGTGAGGAGCAGGGTGGCGCCCACGGTCACGCCGGCCCGCCAGCCCATGAACACGCACAGCATCACAATGACGATGCCCAGCGACATGGCGAGGTTGATGAGGAAGCCGCCAATCGCCTGGTCGACGACCACGTGCTGCTCGTAGATCGGGCTCAGCTCCACGCCCACGGGCAGGTCGGCCTCCAGCTGACGCAGGCGTTCTTCGACCCGCTGGCCGACATCGACAATATTGGCATCGGGCAGGGCGGCTATGCCCAGCGTGAACACGCGCTCGCCATTGTGATAGGCGTAGAAGTCCTCGCGCTCGAGCGGCGCGCGCGAGACGGCCGCGATATCGGACAGGCGTAAATCGCCAGCAGAAGCACGCGGATTGATGAGAATGTTCTCCAGCGCTTCCACACCGTCCACGCGCTGGGGAACGGTAACGCGCAACAGGCGGTCACCGGCGGGCGTTTCGCCCGCCTGTACCACGGCATTTTCATTGCTCACCGCCTGCAGGACGGCGTCAAAGGGCAGGCCCAGCCGGGCGAGCTGTTCCTGTGCGATCTCGATATAGATCCGCTCATCGGGCAGCCCTGCCACTTCCACCCGCGACACACCGCGGACGACTAGCAGTTCGCGGCGCAGATTGCGCGCCATGTCGCGCCACTCCCGGTCCGAATAGCCAGGCGCGGTTACCGCATAGAGAATGCCGTAAACATCGGCGAAATCATCGACAACCTGCGGCTGGGCGGCGCCCGGCGGCAGGCCGGCTGCGGCGTCTCCGACGCGGTTGCGCAACTCATCCCACACCTGGGGCAGTTGATGGCCGAGAATGTCATCGCGGATCGAGACCTGAATTTCCGACATGCCGGGCATGGATTTCGATGTGACCATGCGCAGCTGGCCCATCTGCTGGATGGCCGCTTCCAGAAGTTCGGTTACCTCGGCTTCCACCTCCTCTGCGGTTGCACCCGGATAGGCGGTGAAGATGATCGCTTCCTTGATGGTGAAGTCCGGGTCTTCAAGCTGGCCGACCGTGTTGAATCCCCAGATACCCCCTAGCAGGCAGGCCAGAATGATCAGCCAGCTGATTACCGGCTTCTCGATGGAGATCCGTGCCAGATTGAACGCGTCATCGGTGCGCGCAGGTTCGCCCGGCGCCTGCTGGGAAGTGTCCGTCATGGTCGTTGTCCTGCCGGTCTGAAGATTAGCGTGCGGCGCCGTTGGCCGCCATAGCGCCTGACGAGCTCATGGGCCTCACGCGCATGCCCTCGCGAAGGGCGTTGACACCGGCAGTGACGATCTGCTCGCCCGCCTGCACGCCATCCAGCACCAGTACGCTATTGCCTTCCACACGGCTTGTGCGCACCGGCCGCGCGGTGACCGCGCTGGTATCGGGGTCGAACACCCAGACCTGAAACCCGCCCTCGGGCAGGGCCGCCAGCGCCGTTACCGGGATGCGCACCGCATCACCGCCTGGCAGGCTTTCCTGGTCGAGCTGCACACGCACATTCACCGTCATGCCCGGCAGAATATTGCCGGGAAGGCTATCGGGCAGGGCGAACATCACCTTGTAGGTCTGCGACGCCGCGTCCGCTTCCGCGATCAGCTCACGGAACTGGAGTGGAAACTCGCGCTCCGCCATGAAGGGAAACCGCGCCGATATCGTATAACTGTCCGGCCGCTCCAGCGTTGCGATCAGGCTTTCGGGCACGGCAATCGCCACGCGTAGTTCGGACAGATCCTGCAGCCGGGCTACAGGCTGGCCGGCACTCAGCGTGGTGAAGTTGTCAACCAGCCTGCGGCTGAGAAGGCCGGTGAACGGCGCCTCGATAGTGGCGTAAGACAGGTTCTGGCGCATCGTGTCGAGCGCCACAGAACGCAACTCGAAGGCGGTGCGTGCATCTTCCAGTGCGGCATCCGACGCAATGCCCCGCTCATGCAGGGTCTGCTGACGTTCCAGATTGGTGCGGGCCTGCTGCAGCTGGACCCGGGCCTCGCGCAGGGCGCGCTCATAGTCCTGGTCTTCCAGGCGCGCGATCAGTGTGCCTTCCTCGACCATCTGGCCCTCCGGAATGGCAAATTCGGCCAGCCGCCCGGAAACCTGAAAGGCCAGATCCACGCTGTATCGCGCCTCGACCCGTCCGACGAACTCGCGCCGGGCAAGGCCTGTCGGGGCCGCAACAGTCTCGATGCGTGCGGTGCGCAGCGTTTCTTCAGGGGTGGCGCCAACATCGGAGCAGGCCGCCAGAAGGGCGGCGGCCAGCACGGTGGCAGTGGGGAGGAGGTAGCGCGTCTTCATGACTTGGGCTCCGAAATGAGATCGACCAGCCGGGCCTCTACGCGGGCCCGTTCATCAGGGGAAAGAAAGTCCATGCCGAGCAGGTCGGCAAAGTGCAGCCCGTCCACCGCCAGAAAGACGATCCGGGCAAGATCGGGATCAGACGCATTGGCCAGAAGGTCGTCGCGCATCTGGGTCATCAGGCCGCGGACCGGGTCCAGCAATTCGGGATGCTCGGCAGCGGCCGCCAGCAGCCCCATCATGAATTTCTGGCTATGGGGCTCTTTCTCGCAGGCGGTGCGGATAAGCGCGGACAGCTCCGAGTGGCCCTGCTCGCGGGCCTCCTTGCGTGCCAGCTCCACATCGCAGTGCACGGCATCGACGATGCGCGCCACCATGCCCTTGATGAGGTCCAGCTTGGAGGGAAAATTATAGAGCACCCCGCCTTTGGAAAACCCGCTCTCGCGGACCACGGCGTCAATGGTCAGCCGGCCGGCGCCGTCGCGTTCCACAACGCGCTCGGCGGCGTCCAGGATGACGTCGCGGGCAGAGCTTCTGGGTTCTTTGGTCGGGGCGTTGGCCACAGGCTTGTCTCGGCTGAAGGCAGTGGATTCGGCCCGTCCAGACGGCATGCTGCATTGCAACGAGGCCGGGGGAGCTTATTGTGCAGCGCATCTATACCGTCTGGACGGTTTTGCCTATTTAGCGTGCGGGGCAGGCTTGTGCAATGGGGGTTGGCGAAGTTTTTTTTACCGTCCGTGCTTCGTGACGCTTTCATGAAGATTCAGCGCGAAAACGGACCAGAAGGGCCCTTTTCTTTGCACTGACAAACGAACTGGGATATGGGCGGCGCCGAGCACGTTTGGTCCCGTAAAGGCTCTGTTGCATGGATATGGTCATTCTGGGCGTGCCGCTTCTGGCGCTCGTGGGATTCCTGTTTGCGTCGTATGCGATTGTGGCGAACGACGTCATCCAGACGCTGGGGACATTCCTCTCGTCAAACGCGAAGCGCCCCTGGCTGCTGCTCTGGGCGTTCGCGTCATCCATCATCGTGGCCGTGATGATTTACGGCTGGCTCGCCTATGATGGTGACATCGCGTTCGGCCGCCTGAACCGTATCCCTTATCCGGAGCTGGGCATTCAATGGTGGCACGTCCTGCCGCCTCTGGTCCTGCTCGTCTTGACGCGGTTCGGCATACCGGTTTCGACAACGTTCCTTGTGCTGACAATTTTCACGCTCACCGGCGGCGCCTCCACCGAAGGCGTGCTGGGCTCCATGTTGCTGAAAAGCTTTGCCGGCTATCTGGTGGCGTTCGCCGCTGGCGCCGCCGTCTTTCTGGTCATCGCGCGCTTCTTCGAGCGCTGGGTGGCGCGAACGCGCGGCCGGCCGATCTCGCCGGTCTGGTTCATCGCCCAATGGTGCTCCACCGCCTTCCTGTGGTCGCAGTGGCTAATGCAGGACCTGGCCAACATCTTCATCTTCCTGCCGCGCGAGACCGTGGTGGCTGCCGATGGCTCGGTCCAGGTCACCTTCTCGCTCGGCCTTGTTGTCTTTGCCACCTTGCTGATGGTCGCCCTGCACGGCATCATTTTCGCGACGCGCGGCGGCGAGATACAAAAAATCGTCCTTACAAAGACGAATACCGTCGATCCGCGCTCGGCCACCTTTGTCGATCTGATTTACGCCTTCATCCTGCTTTACTTCAAGGAACTCAACGACGTGCCGATGAGCACGACCTGGGTCTTCCTCGGCCTCCTGGCCGGCCGCGAGATCGCGATAACCTATGTGGCTTCCCTGCGCTCCAAGGGCGAGGCCATGTTTGACGTGGCGAGCGACATAGGCCGCGCCGGTATCGGACTTGCCGTTTCGGTGGCAATGGCGCTGGCCCTGCCCTTCATGGCGACCGGTTCAATGCCCGATATCCGCCAGCAGATTTTCGGCTCGGCTGAAACCCAAACCCGCCACGCCGGCGCCCCCGCCATCCCTGCCGGCGGGTCCGGCGCATCAGCGTATGCGCACGGCGCGCCCTGACCGGACGGGGCCGGTCCCGGTCATCAGTCGTATTCGCGGCGCCATGTCAGGGCGACGCCGGTGTCGCCGTCCGGCGCGATACGGGAGAGCAGGGTGAGATTCTGGGTCAACGCCCATTCGATGCGGGTGGTGGCCGAGGCGGAGCCGCCGCCTGTTTCAACCTCGAGATAGACATCCTCGGTCAGGTAGCGTCCGCCCGCGACAACCGTTTCGCCTGTCCGGCTGGAGCTTACCGAGAGCTGGTCGAGGCCCAGCCCGCTGCGCAGCGCTCCGAACGGGTCAAACCCGCCGCCTGATGACATGCTGGCCACGGCGCCAGCGAGCTGGGCCGCCTGGACACCCGTCAGCTGCCCGGCGCCCTGATCAAACAGGAGCCGTGACGCGATCTCGTCCTGGGGCAGGCTGGGAGTGGAGGCGAGGGTGATCTCTGGTGCGCTGACGATGCCGCCCACGCGGATTTCAGCGGTGATTTCACGGGCCTGCCGGGCGGCGACGAGATTGATGGCGGCATCCATCGGATCGCCGGAAAACACCACCGAGCCGGAGCGCATCTCGAACGGACGGCCCAGCAGATCGGCGCGTCCGCGCAACAATGTGGCGCGTCCTCTCAGCTGCACGGCGTTGGCCGGGCCACGGGCCGTGACATCCATCGACCACTCGGAATCAAACTGGGGACCGCGGACAAAAATGCGGCCCGGCGCGCGGATGCGGTAGTCCAGAACGACCTGCGGTCCTTGCCGGATGGGCGCCATGTCACTGCGCGCCCCGGCGGCATTGATGTGGGTAACCTCCACCAGCGCTATGGAGGGGCGGCTCGCCTCCGGCGGGCGCACTTCTGCGCGCGATACCCGTGTCTCGCCCCCTATCTCGATACGGTTTTCGCTGACGGTAAAGGTGACATTCCCCCCGCCGACAACGGTCAGGTCGGGACGCTCGATAATGAGAAAATCGCTGAAACGCAGCGCCGCGCGGCCTTCCAGCCGCGCTCCGGCCAGGCTGAAACTGCCATCGCCTGTCAGCTCCCCGCCATCAGCGCTCTGCGCCCGCAGGGAATCAATTTCCAGCCCGTCCTCGGCAAACCGCGCATCCAGGCGCAGCTCGCGTACCGAAATGCCGATAGCCGGATCATCAAAGCGCCCGTTTTCAAGATCCAGCCTGCCATCAAGATCGGGAGAGCCGACACTGCCGCCCAGCAGCGCCTCGAGACGGCCCGTGCCTGACAGGCTCTGCCCTTCGGCAAGCCGGAAGGCCGCCAGTGTACCGATCTCGCCGGTAATGTCGGCGCGCCCTCGCAGCCCGGTTTCAGGTGACATAAGGCTGTCCGCGCCGGTAACAGGGCCGGAGAGCAATTGCACGCTGGCTGTGGCCTGAAGATCGGACCCGCGCGCCCGCGCTTCCAGCTGCGCTCCGGTCTCGTCCAGCATCATGGCGAGCGTGCCGGTTATGGCGATCTCGCCGCCTTCGGGCAGCTGGCTTTCCGGTGGCGAGATATTTTCGGCCTCCAGCCGCACATTACCCGTCCAGGCTCCTGCGGTCCGGGACAGGTTCGCCTCGCCGGACAAGGAGCCGCTGACCGGCTCGCGGCCGGAAGGATAGCTTGCCAGCATGGCCGGAATACCAGCGGCATCGAGCCTGATCTCCATCCCGCCATCATTGGCGTCCAGCTGCGCCTCCAGCGTGCCCCGGTTCAGCCCCAGCGAAAGACGCGCCAGCATGCCGTCAGGTCCGAAGCGGATATCGGCAGGCTCGCGCGTGGCTATGCGCACGCCGCCATAGCGGCCGATAAGCGAAAATCCGAGCGCAGTTGCGGCATCCGCGGAGCGTAAGTGCCCGTCCATCGACACAAGGGCGCGCGCGCCGTACGCCCCTTCGGCTTCCAGGGTGAAGGCAATATCGTCCACCGGGCCTGCAGCATCAAACGCCAGCCGGTCGAGATAGGTCAGGTCCTCACCCACCATGTCCTCGGCCCGGATACGTGCCGTGACATTGCCGTCTGCCAGCCGGAAGCCGATTTCAGCCGAGCCGAAACCGTTGACCGGTACAGCACGCAGCGCGCCGCCGACCCGGCTGCCTTCGGCCTGCAGCCCCCCGGTGAAATTGAACCCGCCAAACCGGCCTTCAATCCCGGTGAGGTCCGCCCTTTCACCGTCCCGGGAGGCCCGCCCGCCAATATCGACCGGGCCGGTGCCCGTAGCGCCGGTTAGCCGCCAGGCGCCGTCGAATGCGTCTGGCGGCCCCTCGCCTTCCAGGCGCAGCCGTGCATCCTCGACGACCACCGGACCGGCCCCGGCGCGCGGCGCCGTCATGTCCGCGCGGATGCGCAGCGTTTCGTCGCGATTCCGCGCTTCAAAGGCGAGGCTAGCCGTTCCCTCCAGCACCATGGCCGCCAGCGGCGCACCACCCGACCAGGCAGCTTGCCCGGCGATGTCCCAGCCTTGCGCGTCGCTATTGCCTTGCGCCTCGGCCACCAGGTTGGGGGCTTCAATCTCGACCATCTCCAGAGCCAGGGCGCCGTCTGCGCGCCGTTCTCCGCGGGCGTTGAAGCGGGCTTCCCCGCCTATGCGGTTGCCCAGTTCGCGCCCCAGACCCTGAGCCCTGCCGCTGGCGGCGAACCGGCCCGTTCCGTCAAATCCAAGCGATAACTCGGCTGTGCCCGATGCCCGTCCCGATAATTGCTCTGTCAGGCGCTCAATAGCGAGACCCTCATAGCGCAGGGAAAGGGCGATGCGTTCAGCGCGCGTATCCACCCTGCCGCGGCCCGACACGGCGAGGTTGCCAGCGCCGCTCAGCTGCGCGGAGACGATCTCCAGCTGGCGCTGCTCATTGTTCCAGACCAGCTCGGACTGAAGAACGGGTTGCGGCCCGGCCAGCGTCTGGACGACCTCCAGCTCCATGGTGCTGCCTGCGGTCTGAAGCGATGACACCACGCGGATCATGCCAAGCGGGCCTTCGGCGCGTACCGGCCCTGTTGCCCGTTCGATGGACCCGAAGGGCAGGCTTATCCTTTCCGCGCCAATCCTGCCTTCAAATACAAGCGGGCTGTCCCCGCTGGCCGGTGTGAGAAGCCCTTCCGCCGCGAGCGAGGCAAGCTGCACGGTCTCCGGCAGCAGCGCGTTGACCAGGCCCGCCGCCTCGCGCACCTGAATGGCAATCCCCTCGGCCTGGCGCGCGGCGGTCAGTGACAGGCGGGGCGCGCGGATTTCGCCGGATACCGCGTCAAGCTGCGGCGCGGTAATGCCAGCCTCGCCGAGCGGGATCACGATGGCGAACTCCATGCCACCGCCCACCAATGTGTCGATCTGTGCGAAATTCTCCCAGGCGCGCGCGCTCACCTCGCCGGTTGTTGTCAGCGTGCCCCCGGCCCATTCCAGCGTGCTGGTGCCGGCGCGGGTATCGCCGATGAACAATACCATATCGCCGCCGCCTGCCTGCGGTGTGCCGTCCACGTTCAGACGCGCCGTCGCACCTTGCTCCGCCGCTTGCAGCAGGTTCGCCAGCGGTCCGCCCGGCGCAGCATCAATATCCGCGCGCAGCGTTATGTCGCTGTCAGTGACGAGCGACACAGACACCCGGTCGCCGGGCGCATCAATCCGGTCAGCGTCCAGCTGCGCGTTCCACTGCGCTCCCTGCCCGGCTGCACGGCCGAGAACCGAAATAGTGGCGGCGCCGCCCGCCACACCTTCCGCCAGCGACAGCGCATTTATCTCGAAACGCTCCAGATTCACGGCGAGGTCTGGCAAACCGCCCCCGCCGGGCGCCTGTTCCTCGCGAACGGGCCGGCGCAGCACGCTGGCCCGCTGCACCGACAGCTCGCCAATGTCGAGCGTGTTCGCGAGAAGCGCGGCCGGTGTCCACTCAAACACCGCTTCTTCCAGCTCCAGCCAGACCCCCTCCTCATCCGACAGGGTGATGCGCCGGGCCGTCAGCCGGTCAAACAGATTGCCCTCAAGACCGGAAATGGTCAGCCGGCCATAGCCTGCCACCTGCCGTCCCTCTGCCAGCCTTACAACAAGGTCGCGGCCTGTCTGGCCGGTCAGGGTGACGACCGCAATGCCCGCCGTGACGACGGCCAGCAGCGTGAGAATGCCCAGCGTCCAGGCCAGGATCAGGGCGATCAGCCGTATGCGTAAGGACGACACTACCGGCATCAGAAAGCCTGCCCGATACTGATATAGAGATGCACCGGGGCATCGCCCGGACGGCGGTTCAGCGGCGCCGCGATATCCACGCGCAACGGGCCAAAGCCCGGATAATAGCGGACGCCGGCCCCGACGCCGAAGCGCATATCGTCAAATTCCGGCTCGATACTGCTGCTGGCCACGCCGCCATCGACAAAGCCGACAAAGCCAAGCCGCTGCGAATAGCGCCAGCGGGCCTCGACGCTGGTTTCCACCAGCGAGCGCCCGCCAAACGGTTCAAGCTCGCCTGTATTGATGCCGATAACCCGGGGCGACAGCGCCTGATAGCCATAGCCGCGCACCGATCCGCCGCCGCCCGCATAAAACCTCAGATCAGCAGGGACAGACTGCGCATCCACGCCAAACAGGGCACCCACCCGCCCGCGCACGGCAAACAGCAAGCGCTCGCTTACCGGAAAGTATGTACGCGCCCCCAGGACGGCGCGCACATACCGGCTTTCGGTATCGCCGAATGT
This sequence comes from Glycocaulis albus, assembly GCF_014639075.1. Lineage (GTDB taxonomy): Bacteria > Pseudomonadota > Alphaproteobacteria > Caulobacterales > Maricaulaceae > Glycocaulis > Glycocaulis albus. The sequence goes on along the minus strand of NZ_BMFS01000003.1, from coordinate 136,498 downwards.
CAGGCCGGGCCGGATTTCCAGCTCGGCCCCGATACCCGATTGCGGATCGAGAACATCGTCGCGGTTATCATAGGCAAGACTGACCGGGAAGGTTACCGAGTTCAGCGTGCGCTGACCGGCTGCATCCGTGATCCGGGCGATCTGCGCCGACAGGCCTGCCGATGCAAACAGCTGATCGGTGACGGGCCGCGACAGTGTGGCACGTGCGCTGATGGAATCCTGTTCAAAGGCGTCTGTATTTTCCAGCGCCACTCCGGTGCCGATTTCCAGTGTCTGCGCAAACCGGCGCCAGTGCGGAAAGAGCAAGGCGGCCTCGCCGCCCGTATTGAGCTCTGACGCGCGCCCGGTCAGTGTCAGTGTCTCGTCGCGCCGGAACAGATTCCGGCGGGCCCATTCGGCCCCGGCTCCGGCGCCTTCTGTGGTGGCATAGCGCGCCGAAAGCTGGATGCGGTGACGCGGTGTGGGTTCCATACGCACATCGACTGGGCGGATATTGTCCGAGCCTTCCCCTTCCGGTGCCAGCCGGGCTTCTGCCAGCGCCACGCTGTCGAGCGCCTGCAGGCGCTGTGTGTAGACATTGAGCTGGCGCGCACTGACCGGATCACCGGCATTGAAGGGCGCAAGGCTGGCCACATAATCCTCGCGAATATCGGCCAGGCCGCCGGCGAGCTGCGGACGGCCGAAGCGCAGGAACGGACCGGTGTCGAACCGCATCTCCACGCTGACCGATGCATCCAGATGATCGGCCGTGAATACATGCTCGCCTGCGCGGGCGAGCGGCCAGCCATTATTGCGCAGCGCCTCCACGACAGCCGCTTCCGCATCGATAACGTCCTGCGAACGCATGGGTTGGCCGGTGTGCAGACCGGCTGCGGCCCGGATGTCCTCGCCCGGGCGCGCACTGTTCGCGGGCGTCTCGAACAGAATGTCGAGCGTACTGATGGTGAAGCGTTCGCCCGGACGGACCCGTACCAGGGGGCGCTGATCGTCATCGAGCCGCGGGTCAATGAGCGCGGCAAAATAGCCCTGCGAGTCCAGATAACGCCGTATCTGCTCTCCGGCATCGCGGGCCCGCTCCCGGTTGCGCCAGCGATTGTCGGAATGGGATGGCGCTTCGCCGACAATGCGGGCAATGGCCGCGTTCAGCGCCGGGTCGTCCACACCTTCGACGCGCGCCAGCGGCACGGCCGACGCCGAAGCGCCAGCCAGTACAAGCGCGCTTGCCGCAAGAAGAATGTGCCGCCGCATGGGGAAGACTGCTCTCAACTCATCATTCCGTTTCGCGTCCCCCCAATACTGGCCATCATATGGCCTCAACGGGTGAGCGTCATCACCGGTTGCAGCCTGGCGGCCATTGGCGCAGGCGCACACAAGCTGAACAGAATTTCATGTGGGTGCGGCGCCGCGCCCACTGTGCAAATGCAGCGAAGGCGCTAGGTTAAGCCCAACCGGCGAGGGCGGACAGTCACCATGAACGATGACCGGCAGGATCTTCACGAGGAGCGCAGCTGGCTTGGCTGGGTGCAGCTGGCCATCATCGTTGGAATAATCATTCTGTCGCTGGCACTGACGGCCTGGCTGGCTGCCAGCAGTTCGGCCCCGGCGTCAGGCGGCAATGGCGCTGAGGCCTCCGCCGCCCCTGTAGAGGTCGTGCGCCCCCGGGTTCAGGCTCACAGCGTGCGGGTAAATACCACCGGGACTGTGCGTGCCCGGGCCATCGTCGCCCTGACGCCCGAAGTCGGCGGTCAGGTGGTGGAGGTTTCACCCTCGGCCCGCACTGGCGCGCGGTTTGAAGCCGGTGAAACGCTCGCAGTCATTGATCCGCGCAATTACCGCCTTGCCGTGGACCGCGCCGGCGCAGCCTATGCCGATGCGCAGAGCGCCCTGCAGCGTCTGGAAGCCGAGGCAACCCTTGCCCGCGAGGAATGGGAGGCGCTTTATCCGGGCGAGCCCATCGCGCCGCTGACCGCGCTGGAGCCCCAGCTTGAGGCGGCCCGCGCCCGGGTCACATCCACGCGCGCCGATCTGGAGCAGGCCCGGCTCAATCTTGACCGCACGCGCCTGCGCCTGCCGTTTGACGGGCGCATTGCCGATGCGCGCATCGAGCTCGGCCAGACACTTGGCGCCGGTCAGCCCTATGGCGAGGCCTATGCCATTGATGCGCTGGAAATTGCCGTGCCGCTGAGCCCGGAAGAGCTGGCCCGCATTGCGCCCGCTACCGGGCGCACGGTCCGGCTGAGTTTCGAGGCGGGCGCCGCGCCTGACATGACGGGCACAATTGTGCGCGAGGGCGCGCGTCTGGAGGACAGGTCACGCCTGATCACGGTTTTCGTCCTGCCGGACGAGCCCGGGAATTTGCGCCCGGGTCTGTTTGCCAATGTTTCGATTGAGGGTGCCAGCCTGCCCGAGGCCGTCAGCTTGCCTGCTTCGGCGCTGGCCGGATTGTCTGAAGTGCGCACCGTGCGCGGCGGTCGGATCGTTCCGGTAGAGATCACCGTGCTCGATCGCTCCGGCGGCAGGGTGTTTGCGGCCCCGTTTGACGCCGGTGAGGGCGTTATCGTCTCGCCCTTGCCCGAAGCGGTTCTGGCCGGCCCGGTCACCATCATGGCGGAGCGGGAGAATTGAGCGGCGCGCGCCCCTCCGGTTCGCCGGACACGCCCGCAGACCAGGGCCTGCCCGGCGCGGGCCTGATCCGCTGGTTTGCCGACAACCCCGTAGCGGCCAACCTGGTGATGATCCTGCTCCTGCTCAGCGGGGCGATCAGCGCGGCGACCATGCGCACCGAAGTGTTTCCCGCCTTCACCCCGCGTACGATTATCGTCTCGGTGCTCTATCCCGGTGCGACGCCTGAAGACGTGGAGCAATCCATAACGCGGCGTGTGGAAGAGGCCGTGATCGGCCTTGATGGCGTACGCGAAGTGCGCGCCACGGCATCGGAGAATGTCGGCACGGTAACGATCGAGATCAGCGAATTTGCCAATCCGCGCATTGTACGCGACGACGTACAGACGGCGGTGGACTCGCTGGTGAGCTTTCCGCCCGCCGATGCCGAGCAGCCGCAGATACGCATCCCCCAGCCAACGACGAACGTGCTCACCCTGGTACTCAGCGGCCCGGTCAGTGAGGGGGTTTTGCGCCGCGCTGCCGAGCAGGTCGAGCGCGATCTGATGGCGGTAAACGGCATCTCCACCGTGCAGTTGCGCGGGGTGCGCCCCTACGAGATCGCGATTTCCGTGTCCGAAGACGCGCTGCGCGCCTATGGCCTGACCTTTGGTGACGTTGCACAGGCCTTGCGCGCCGCCTCGATAGATCTGTCCGGCGGGCAGATACGCACAGGGGCCGGGGATTTTCTCCTGCGCACCAATGCGCGAGCGGAAACCGGCGAGGCCTTCGAGGAGATTATCCTGCGGGCGCAGCCTGACGGATCGCGTATCCGGGTGCGTGATGTGGCAACGGTTACGGACGGATTTTCAGAAGATCCGCTCATCAGCCTGTTCAACGGCCAGCCAGCCGCCCTTGTTGATGTGCAGCTGCGCGGCAATGAGGACCTTCTGCGGGTGCGGGCGCGGGCCATCGACTATGTGGATCAGGCGGTATTGCCGCCGGGCGTGTCGCTGAGCGTCGCCAGTGACCAGAGCCAGGTTTTCCGTGACCGCGTCTCGCTGCTGGCGCGCAATGCCATTCTGGGCTTCACCCTGGTCTTCCTGCTTCTGGTCCTGCTGCTGGATTTGCGCCTGGCCTTCTGGGTGGCGCTGGGCGTGCCGATTGCCTTTCTGGGGGGCTTTACCCTGTTTGGCGCGGCCGGGGTGACGCTCAATTTCATCACCACGTTCGGCCTCATTATCGTGCTGGGTATCGTGGTCGATGCCGCCATTGTGGTCGGCGAAAACACCGACCGGGAACGCATGAAGGGCCGTTCCAACAAGGACGCAGCCATTGCCGGGGTCACCGGCGTGGCCGCGCCCGTGCTGGTCGGGGTGCTGACCACCGTCGCCGCCTTCGGCCCGCTGGTGTTCATCACCGGCACGTTCGGGGAAATCACCCGGCCCATCCCCATACTGGTGATTTCCATCCTCATCGTCTCGCTGATTGTCGCCTTCTTCGTCCTGCCGACCCAGCTCGCAGGCGGCTCCACCTGGTCGCGCGGCCCCATGCGTTCCATCCAGAACTGGGTGGACGGCTATGTCGCCGGGTTTGCGGACAATGTGCTGCGCGGCTGGACACGCTTTGCCGGCCGGATGCGCTATCTCGTGGCCGTTGCAGGCTTTTGTATCCTGATTGCCTGCTTCACCTTGCTGGGTACCGGCACGGTGCGCTTCGTCTTCTTTCCCAATATCGAGGCCGATTCCATCACGGCCAGCCTTGTTCTGCCTACCGGCGCCCCCTTCGAGGCGACGAACGCCGCCGCGCGGCGCATGCTGGACGAGGCAGAGGCCATGCAGGCGGAATATGCAGAGCGTGGCGCGCCGGTATTTGAGTCCATTTCCGCGGTGATTGGCGGGCAAACGAGCCTGTTCGGCGGTCCAGGCTCGGTCAGCTCCACCTCGATCGCCTCCCATGTCGCCCAGATCGAGATACGCCTTGTTCCCTCCTCACAGCGCCGCCTCTCCTCGACCGAGCTCGAACGCGAATGGCGCACCCGCATCGGCCAGCTGGCCGGGGTGGAGCGCCTGACCTTCACCGCCTCTGCCGGGCCGCAAAACCCCGATATCGCCTACCAGCTCTCCCATCCCGACAACGAAACGCTGGAGCAGGCGGTAAACCGGCTCGTTGCCGGCTTGCGCGATATCGACGCCGTGAGCGGCATTGACGGGGGTTATGAGCTGGGCAAGCGCCAGCTGAACTTTGCGCTGACTCCGGCTGGTGATGCAGCAGGCCTTCGCGCGGCCGATATCGCCCGTCAGGCCCGTCAGGGCTTTTTCGGCGAGGAGGTCCAGCGGATACAGCGCGGCAGCGAGGAAGTGCAGGTCTTTGTTCGTTATCCGCAAGGAGAGCGCACCAGCCTCGATGATCTGTCGCAATTTCGTGTGCGCGCGCCGGATGGGACGGCCATACCCTTGAGCGTGGCGGCCGATATCACCGAAACGCGGTCTTTGACGGCCATTGACTCGGTGGATGGCCGCCGGGTCATCGAGGTGACGGCCGATGTCGACCGGGCCATCCTGACGCCGGACGATGCGCGCGCGATTGTCGAAAACCGCCTTCTGGCCGACCTTGTAGCCGAGTTTCCGCAGCTGCGCTGGGAGCTGTCTGGCGCGGGCCGTGACCAGGCCGAGGATTTTGCCTCCATCGGGCAAGGCTTCCTGTTTGCCATCATCATCATGTACGCCCTGCTGGCGACGCAGCTGGGCAGCTATGTGCAGCCGCTGGTCATTCTGATTGCCATTCCCTTCGGTATTGGCGGGGCGATTTTCGGCCATTTCCTGATGGGGTATGACGTGTCCTTCCCCTCCCTGTTCGGCATGGTTGCGCTCTCCGGCGTGGTGGTAAACGCCTCAATCGTGCTGATGGACCGCTACAACATGAATGTCGGGCGAGGCTATACGCCGGCGGAAGCGATTTCGGAGGCCACCTCCCGGCGCTTCCGCCCCATCCTCATCACCACGCTGACCACCGCTTTCGGCCTGTTGCCGATCATGCTGGAGACCAGCCCGCAGGCGCAATTCCTGGTGCCGATGACCATTTCGCTGGGTATCGGCCTGCTCTTCGCCTCAGCCCTCATCCTCCTGCTCTTGCCAGCCTATGTGCTTATTGTGGAGGATTTGCGCGGGGTGAGGGTGCGCGAGGTCCAGCCCCAGGCCGAACCTGCCGAATAGAGGCTGCACGCACCACCCGGCTTGACCCGTGGCCTCTCGAGGCTCACTTATCCCGGCAATGAGCGCCCCCGGCCCCGATAACACCACCCTTGAGCCTGCCGATCCGGCAGCGCCCGCCCGTGAGGGCGGAGCCGAAGGCGTGGAAATCGTCACCTTTGGCTGCCGCCTCAACGCCTGGGAAAGCGAGGTGATGCGCGACCATGCCCGCGAGGCGGGGCTTTCCGGCGCCATCATCATCAATACCTGTGCGGTCACGAACGAGGCGGTGCGTCAGGCCCGCCAGACCATCCGCCGGATGAAGCGCGACAATCCGGCAGCCCAGATGATCGTGACCGGCTGCGCCGCCCAGATCGATCCGAAGCGCTTTGCCGTCATGCCCGAAGTCGACCGGGTCATCGGCAATGCGGAGAAGCTCAAAAGCGATACTTTCCGGGCCAGCGCCATCTCCGGCGGCGAAACGGTGTCTGTCGGCGACATTATGGCCGTCAAGGAAATCGCCGGGCATCTGGTGGACGGGCTGGAGGGCCGCGCGCGCGCCTATGTGCAGGTGCAGACCGGCTGCGATCATCGCTGTACCTTCTGCATCATCCCTTACGGACGCGGCAATGCGCGCTCTGCCCCTGTGGGCGATGTGGTCGACCAGGTGCGCCGCCTTGTGGAGACCGGCCATACCGAAGTGGTCCTCACCGGCGTCGACATGACCAGCTGGGGCACGGACCTGCCCGGCACACCAAAGCTTGGCCGTCTGGTCAAGGCGGTGCTGAAACTGGTGCCGGATCTCAAACGCCTGCGGCTTTCCTCCATCGACGCTATCGAGATCGATGACGAGCTGATGGATGTGATCGCGCGCGAGGAGCGCTTCTGCCCGTATCTGCACCTGTCCTTGCAGGCGGGTGATGACATGATCCTGAAACGCATGAAGCGCCGTCATTTGCGCAGCGATGCCATCGCGCTGACAGACCAGCTGAAATCCCTCCGGCCCGATATTGCCTTTGGCGCGGACCTTATTGCCGGTTTCCCGACCGAAACAGACGGGATGTTTGAAAACTCGCTGCGCCTCGTCGACGAGTGCCAGCTGGCCTATCTGCATGTCTTTCCCTATTCGCCCCGCCCCGGCACGCCAGCGGCGCGCATGCCGCAAGTGGATGGCACTATCATCAAGGAGCGCGCGCGCATCTTGCGCGAGAAGGGCGAGGCGGCGCTCGCCGCGCATCTGGCGGCCATGGTGGGCACGCAAGAGGTGCTGCTGGTGGAAAAGGATGGTCTGGCGCGCGCCGCGAACTTTGCGCCCGCCCGCATGGAGAGCCCGGCCCGCCCCGGCGCGCTGGTACGCGCGGCGATTACCGGCCATGACGGCACCCATCTCATCGCAGAACCGCTGGAGGCGGCATGAACTGGTTCGGCTTTGGCAGGAAAAAGAGCAAGTCTGAAGCACCGGCACCAGAAGAGGCTGCGCCGGAGCAGCCTGCCGCGCCGGCTGAAGAGGCACCTGCTCCCGCCCCGGTCGAGGATACGCCTGAGCCCGTTGCCGGCCCTGTGCAGGGTGATGCGCTGACCCCTGTGCCAGATCCCGCGATGGCGCCGCCTGCACCCGAAGTGCCCGCCACGCCAGCGCCGGTTCAGCAGGCATCTGCCTCCGCCAAGCCGGAAGGCTTTTTCAAGCGTCTCGCATCGGGCCTGTCCAAATCCTCTGCCCAGCTCTCCGGCGTGTTCACCAGGCGCAAGCTGGACAGCGAAGCCCTCGACGAGCTGGAGGAATTGCTGATTGCGGCCGATCTCGGCGCGGCCACGGCTGCCAAGGTCATAGACCGGCTGGCGAAGGACCGGTTCGACAAGGATGTCACGGACACCGAAATCCGTCAGGCGCTCGCCGATGTGATCACCGAGACGCTGGAGCCGTTTCAGGCCCCGCTCGACATTTCCGGCCCCGCCCCGCAAGTGCTTCTCTTCGTGGGCGTCAATGGCTCCGGCAAGACGACGACGCTCGGCAAGCTGGCCGTCAAGATGACGCGCGAGGGTGCGAGCGTGATCACCGCAGCGGGCGACACCTTCCGCGCCGCCGCCGTAGAGCAGCTCGAAGTCTGGTCAAAGCGGGCCGGCGCGCAATTTCTCTCCCGTCCCCACGGCGCGGACGCGGCGGGGCTCGCCTATGATGCCGTGCAGGAAGGCCGGCGCACGGGCGCGGATGCTGTCCTCATCGACACGGCAGGGCGCCTGCAGAACAAGGCCGAGCTGATGGAGGAGCTGCGCAAGATACTGCGCGTGATCGCCAAAATCGATGAGGCCGCGCCCCATCATGTCGTGCTGGTGCTAGATGGAACCGTAGGCTCCAACGCCATCTCGCAGGCCGAAGCCTTCATGGAAGCGGCGAAAGTCACCGGAATCGTGATGACCAAGCTGGACGGCACGGCAAAAGGCGGCGCGCTGGTGCAGGTGGCCGAAAAATTTGGCCTGCCCATCCATTTCATCGGTGTCGGCGAGGGCGAGGATGATCTCCAGCCCTTTATCGCGCGCGATTTTGCCAGAGCACTGGCGGGGCTCGACGCCTGATGGAGGAGGCAGCGCTCGCCGCTTTTGCCATGATCGGCTCGGCCATGGCGCATTCGGTGATGACGCTGTTCACCAAGAAGGCCAAGGATACGCTGGTCTTCCGCGCCGTCACCATTCTCCTGTGCGTGCCGGTCTGCCTGCCATTGGCGATTATCCTGCCCTTTCCTGAGTGGGAGGTGTGGCGCTTCCTGCTCCTGGGTGCAGCCATCATCTGGGCGTTCAACATGTTCCTCATCGCCGCCTTCCAGCGCGGCGAGATGAATCTGGTCTATCCGGTGATGCGCGGGGCCGCGCCCGCCATGGCGGGGCTCTTCGCCTTTTTCTTCCTCGATGAAACGCTGAGCCTGATTGCCATTATCGGCCTTGCCACCGCCTCCGGCGCGATTGTCGCCTTTGCCTGGCCGGAAAGGAATGGCGTACCCAAGGCGGCGGCTCTGGGCTTTGCGCTGTCGGCCGCCGTAATGACGGCTGGCTATACGGTGGTAGACGCATCGGGCGTGCGCGCCGCCGGAGACCCGGTCCTCTATGCGGTCTGGTTCTTCCTGCTCTCGGCGGTCACGATGTCGGCAACGGCCATTGCCCGGCGCGGGCGGCGCTTTGTAACCGCAGCGCTGCAGGAGCTTCCCGGCTCCGCCAAAAGCGCTGGCTTCAATCTCGCCACCTATACACTTGCGCTCTACGCCTATTCGGTAGCTCCGGTGGCGCCGATGGCTGCGCTTCGCGAGACCTCCATCGTGTTCGGCGCGATCCTCGCCGCCCTGGTGCTGAAAGAACCCTTCGGCCTGCGCAGGGGCGTGCTGGCGCTCATTCTCGCAGGCGGGCTGGCGCTGCTGCAGCTGGGCTAGCTACCAATCCGGCTGGCCAAGGCTGACGTAATCAGGCAAGGCTCTTACCCGCAACACCATCGCTGAACAGGAACGCCCGCCATGAGCACCAACGGCAAGACAATCGGACAGGGTGCGAGGCTGCTGGTTGATGTCGGCCCGGCGGCGGTCTTCATGATCAGCTATAATATCGCCAACCGGGTGCTGGACGAGGGCGCGATCTACTGGTCGACCGGGCTGTTCATGGCTGCAACCGCGATTGCGCTTGCCTATGCGGCGATCTCGCAGAAGCGCTTCCCGCCCATGCTGGTGGTCACCTTCGTGATCGTCACCCTGTTTGGCGCGATGACGATCTATCTGCAGGACCCGATCTTCATCTTCATCAAGCCAACCATCATCAATTTGCTGTTTGCGTTCACGATCCTGTTCAGCTTCGCCTTCGGCTTCAATGTGTGGAAAGCGCTCTTCTCCTCGGTGTTCGAGATGCCAGAGCGCATCTGGACGATCCTGGCGATCCGCTGGGCGCTGTTCTTCATCTTCCTCGCGGCGGTGAACGAAGTGCTCTGGCGTCACATCACCGACAGCGTGGTGGTGGATTCCGCGCGCATGTTCGACTGGCTGAACCTGACCGAGGCCTTCTGGGTCAATTTCCGCCTGCTGGGCACCTATCCGATCTTTGCGGTGTTTGTGGCCCTAAACATCCCGATCACGCTGAAATGGGCGCGCGCGCCCGGCGAGGGTGATGACGAGGATCAGGGTGAAGGCGGCGAGGGTGAACCCGCCGCTGACGCCGGCACGGCAGCTGGAGAGCCCGCGCGCTAGCGGTTGCGCCGCGAGGCGCTCTCGCGCCAGCGCTCTTGACTATGGTCACGCTGAGTTGATTGTGCAGGTGCGAGTATCCCGCATTACAGTTAGTTCATGATGCTGATTTCCACCCTTCTTGCCCTTTCGCTGAGTGCCGCCGACGGCCACTACCCGGCCGGCATCGGGGAATCGCCCAACCCGGATCACTCCGAGGAGACACCGGTCGTGGTGGAGCTTTTCACCAGCCAGGGCTGTCCGCCCTGCGTGGAAGCCAATCGCCGGTTCGGGGAGATTGCGGCGCGTGAAGGGGTGATCGCGCTCTCTTACGGGGTCGATTACTGGGACATGTTCGGCTGGGAAGACCAGTTCGCCCAGCCTGCCTTTGCTGACCGGCAGAAGGATTATATCCGCGCGGGCGAGGCGAGCCGCGTCTTCACGCCTCATTTTGTCATCAATGGCGGGCCGGAGCGTCTGCGCTTTACACGCGATGATGTGCCAGGGCGCGTGGCCAGGACCATGCCGTTGACCGGCACCATATCACTGGCACGTATATCGCCGGAGCGGCTGAGGCTGGAACTGGATGGCCCGTTGCGCGCTGAACCGGCGCAGGTCTGGGCCGTCACCTACCGTCCCGGACTGATCGTTGTTCCCATTGAAGGCGGGCGCAATGAGGGCGCGCGTATGGAGCATCACAACACCGTGGCCGCGCTTGAGCGCCTCGATGACTGGCAAGGGGGCGGCTACACGCTGGAATTTCCCGGCCCGGCAGAGGGTTTCGGCCTTGCGGTGCTCGTGCAGGATGGGTCTGGCGGCCGCCTTCTGGCAGCGTCGCGCCTGCACGACTAGGGCCTGGCTACTCGGTAACCGGCGTGACCGAGCGTGCCGCGGCCTGTTCGAGCGGCCGGGTCATGCGTTCATAGGCATCCGCGCTGATCTCGAACCAGTAACCTTGCGCATTCCGGCGCAGCCGGGATGCCTCGTCCATCACATCGTGATTGCCGGTATCAACGCTGATATGCGCGCGGATCGCTCCGTCCACGCGGTAGAAGCGGTATTCATAGACAAGGCCGTCAAACGTCGATGCGCGGTGAAGCGCCAGCGGGGCGCCGGCATCACCGCTGGCCTCGCCCACATCGCGAAAGCGTACCCGGGCGCCCGCACTGGCGACCCCGTTGGCCGCGCCGGCCGTTATCAGCTGCCAGCTGAGCGGGCTGGTCAGGTCAAAATTGCGGGTGGCCGGGCTCTCACGCTCGAGAATATAGGCCGGGCCGGTTTCCGGCACGATGAACGCCCGCGCGATGCGGGCCGGGTCGACATTGAAGAAATCAAGGCCCAGCCAGCGCCCGGGGTCGGCAATGTCGGGCAGGCTGCCCTGAACGGCAAAGGCCCGCTCCTGCCTGCCGGTGCGGATATAGAGCCGGTCGTCCCCGCGCGTGTCGCCGACGATCAGCGAGGCGAGCCGGTTCCCGTCCGCGTCGGTGATGACCAGGCTGGTGCCCGATCCGCCAGTGGCCGGATCATCCACGCCCAGCCGGTCAAACCGGGCGGGGTCATTGGTCAGCGCCGCTGCATAGCTCAGCGATGAGAGACCCGCATCAAGCTCTGCCAGATACTCCGCGCGGACCGGATAATGCCCGCGCGACGGCATGGTCCAGCCGTCTTCTGTTCGCTCCATGCGGAACAGATTGTCCGGCGTGATGATCTCGATAGCGGTGGCTGTGCCGGCGATCCCGCTCCAGCCCGGCAGGACCGGGCCTGATACGTCCGGGCGCGCATCGCGCAGCGCATCGGCAACCAGCGCCGCCCCGCCCGCAAGCAGAAGTGTGAAGCCGCCAGCGGCGATGATGAAAGCGCGCCGGGCACGGCGGCCAAACAGGCGATACCGGATCATCTGCGCCGCCTCCGCCGGATGAGGGTTGTCAGTACGGCCAGCACGATCACCAGCAGGGGCGGGATCCATATGGTCCAGAATTGCAGCCGGTTCTCCAGCGCGACGATTTCGCGCCGGAAACCGCGCTCCACATCGCGCAGAGCCGTGCGCGCAGCCACAATCCGCTCTCGGAGGGCCTCTGCGCGCGCTGCGCTGGCGGGGCCCGCCCCGCCCAGCGTGGAGGCCTCTCCCGCCTCGCTCAGGCGCGCCAGCGAGCCTTCCGCATCGGCCAGCTCGGCGCGCAGCTCGTCCTGAAGCTCGCGGAAGCGCGTCTCGGCTTCCGCCCTCAGGGTCTCCACCCTCACCATGGGCCGGGCTGATCCGGTGCGCGAACGCAGATTGACCAGCGCCGGATCACCCGCCAGCGCATCGGCAAGGTTCAGCATGAATGCCAGATTGTCGGCCACCATCTGCTCGCCGCCCATCCCGTCTGCCCGCACATAGAAGGCCGGATCGAGCCAGTCCGCGTCGGCAATGACGATGATTTCGGCCTGTGCCGGTCCTTCGATATGGGCAGAAGCCTCCAGCCGGATATCGCCTGTGGGCGGACCGTCGGGGAAGGCGGTGCTGATCGGCCCGCTCAGCCGGGCAGCCAGGGCCAGCGGCGCGTTGCCGTCAGGTGTGTAGTCGCGCTGAAGCACGTCCGGCGACGGCGAAGACGCCGCCAGATCACTGTCCATGCGCGCGCCTTCCTGCCCCGTCGCGGCCAGCACGGTGAAACCGGTCTCCGCGCCCAGCGGCTCCAGTATTCCCGGAGAGCCGACATTGACCCCTTGCGACAGGGCGGCTGTTGCCGGCAGTGCCTGTGACAGCCCTGAAGGCGGCACGGAGAACCAGAGCGGATAGGCGCGCGTGCGCGTGCGGCCAGCCTCGTTCACCTGCACCGGCAGGCCATGCTCGCGGTCCATGGCGGTATAGCTCGGATCATAGCCCACACCCCAGCGCGACAGGAGGCGGGGCAGGCGTGATGTCCGCAGCGCATTGATCGGCGGCAGGCCGTCAGGGCCGGTGCGCAGCGCCAGATGGGCCAGCGGATCAATGCTGACAAACACCCGGCCGCGCCGCAGCGCGAACTGGTCGGCAAGATAGAGCTGCTGCTCGGTCAGGTTGGGCGGGTGCAGGATGAACAGCGCGTTGGCATCGGGAATGGCGGTAAAGCGCTCATCCAGCCAGCGCACATCATAAGTCTGTGCCAGCGCGTCGATAATGGGATTAGCCGAGCGCCCGTCCTGCCCCGGCGCGAAGGGCAGGGAGGAGATGATCGCGATGACGGGTGTGCGCGCGCGCTCAAGCTCGGCAATCACCCGGACGATCTCGTATTCCAGCCGAGCTTCCTCTGCCGGATCGAAAAAGGCAATGATCCGGCTCCGGTCAAGCGTATTGGTGCCGGCCAGCCCGAAGAAGAGCTGCCCGCCATCCTCGGTGGGCACCGCTTCCAGTCCGGCCGCGATGGCTGCATCTTCGGCCGCGGTGAAGGGCTGGGGATCAATCTCGGAAAGCTGGATGCGGCCGCCCGAGCGCGCCGCGATGCCCCGCAGCAGCTCGCGCACACGCGCGCCATAGGCCCGCAGTGCCGGGTAACGTGCCGCCGCGCCGCGCGAATAGTAGAAATCCAGCGTTACAGGCTCTTCCAGACGGTTGATGACCTCTATTGTGCCGGGACTGAGCTGATAAAGCCGCCCTTCGGTCAGATCGAGGCGCACACCATCGGCAAACAGGCTGGCCAGCAGGTTCAGGCCCACAAAGCCTGCCACCAGACCGGAAACGACAAGGGTCAGAAGACGCGCCGGATTCATCGCCCGCCCCCGCGCCGTGTGTCGATAAGGGCCATGGCAAGCGCAAGCCCGGTAGCGATCAGCGATATGAAATAGATGAGGTCAGCAAGGCTGATCACGCCGCGCCGCAGGGAGTCAAAGCGAGACAGCGCGGACAGGCCCGCCAGCGCCTCGGCAAACATGCCGGGCAGGCGTGAGGCCACGGCGTCCAGCACCAGCGGCAGGCCGGCGGCGGTGAGAATGAGGCACACCCCCATGGCCAGCACGAAGGCGACCACCTGATTGGAGGTGGTGCCTGACAGGGCCTGCGAGATCGCCAGATATCCGCCAGCCAGCAGCAATCCGCCGAAATAGGCCGTGGCAATCGCCGCATTGTCAGGGTCGCCGAGATAGTTCACGGCAGCCCACAAGGGGAAGGTCAAGGTCAGGGCGATGGCGGCGATCGTCCATGCCGCCAGGAACTTTGCCAGAGCTGCAGCCCAGAGCGGTATCGGCGCGGCCAGCAGCATTTCCAGCGTGCCGGTTTCGCGCTCCTCCGCCCAGGCGCGCATCGCCAGCGCGGGCATCAGCACCATGAGCAGCCATGGCAGATAGTCGAATAGCGGTGTGAGGTCGGCCCGGCCCGATTCAAACAGCCCGCCGACATGCCAGGCAAAGCTGGGTGCGGCGATCGAAAAGGCGGTAAGGAACACCCAGGCCAGGGGAGTTTCGAAATAGGCGGCAAGTTCCCGCCGGTAAACAGCCCACAGCGCGGTCATGCCGGTGTTTCCTTGCGGCTGCGCGCGGGCCGTGCCGTTGTCTGCTCCGCGCTATGACGGGTGAGCTGGCGGAACGCGCCGGCCAGGCTCTGGTCCGGCGCCGTGCTGATAAGGCCGGCAGGCGTGGTATCACTGACGATACGTCCGCCCGTGATGAGAATCGCGCGCGTGCAGATCGCCTCCACCTCGTCCAGCAGGTGGGTCGAAATCAGGATCGTCTTTTCGGGCGCCATCATGCGGATAAGCGCGCGCACACCATCCTTCTGGTTGGGATCAAGCCCGTCGGTCGGCTCATCGAGGATCAGGACGGCGGGATCATGGGCAATCGCGGCTGCCAGTGCGGCGCGGCGCTTGAAGCCTTTGGACAGCATGCCGATGGGCCGGTTTGCCGCCTCGCCCATCCGGGCGCGCTCCAGCGCCAGTTCGGCCGCCTCGTGCAGCGCCTTGCCGGTAAAGCCGCGTACCCGCAAATGAAAGCGGGCAAAGGCGCGCGGCGTCATGGCCGGATAGGCGGGCGCGCCTTCGGGAAGATAGCCCAGCGCGCTCTGCGCCGCGTGCCGTGCGCGCACGGCATCATGGCCGGCAATCGCGGCACTGCCCGAATCCGGTTCCAGACATCCGGTCAGCATCCGCATCGTGGTGGATTTGCCCGCGCCATTGGGCCCCAGGAGCGCAACAACCTCGCCCTTTTGCGCCGAAAAGCTGATGCCGTCGACCGCGCGCGTGGGGCCGAAATGTTTCACAAGGTCATGCGCGTCGATCATGGGCGGGCAAGAACCTGGGTGGCAGGAAAGGGATGATGCAAACCCATAGCGCGCCTTGCGCGCCGCGGCTAGCGGCTCATGCGCTGCGCATATGCAGATATCGTGCAAATGGAGGGGTGTACCGGCCAGCCCGGCAAACCCGGATCCGGGGGGCTGGGGGGGCTGAAATCCAGATCAGGCTTGTCGCCCGGAACCGGCCGGCGCGGATAAAAATGCTGACGCCGTGAGGCGCGCGGACGGCGGGAATAAGGCGGGACTGTGGCAGCGCATGAAATCTTTGTAAGCCGGAGCAAATTCGCGCAGACTTCTCATACCCGCAATTCGGACGCCGATATGAAATCACTGAATGCGCACGCCGTAGAGCCGAAGGTGATGTTTGATCGCCGCGAGCTGGATACGATTTTGCGCGTGTACGGAATGATGGTGGCCGCAGGCGAGTGGCGCGACTACGCCATTGACGGGCTGAAGGACCGGGCGGAGTTTTCCGTATTCCGCCACGCAGCCGAGTTTCCCCTCTACCGCATCGTCAAGACACCCGCCGATTCGCGAAAGCAGGGCGCCTGGAAGATTGTTTCGGCCACGGGCGTGATCCTCAAGCGCGGCCATGAGCTCGCCCAGGTGCTCAAGGTTTTCGACAAGGCAAAGCTGCGGCTGGCGTAAAGGCGAAGGGAAAACGAAAACGCCCCGGCCAGATGACCGGGGCGTTCTTGCTCAAAAAAGGCAAAAGGCATCAGGCCTATTCGCGATTGCCGAGCAGCATCAGGATGACCTGGAACATGTTCACGAACGCGATGTACAGGTTCAGCGCGCCGTAATTGGTCATGACGGCCATGGAGCGCTGGTCGCCGGCGATCTCGGCATAGGTCAGCTTCAGGCTCTGCGTCTGCCAGGCCGTCACGCCCGCCATCAGCAGCAGAACGGCGAACTGGATGATCAGCTCCATGCCGCTGGACTGGATGAAGAAGCTGTTGATCAGGCCGATGGCCACGACGCCGATAATGCCCATGAACAGGAAGACGCGCAGGGGCTGCAGATTGGTCTTGGTCGTGTAGCCATAGAGCGAGAGGCCGAGGAAGGCCGCCGCGGTGATGGCAAAGGCCTGTGCGATCGTGCCGAACGTGATGTTCAGCGTTGTGCCCGACATGGTCTCGCCGCTGACCCCGCTCATGGCGAGCGCGACCCAGACCGACAGGCCCGAGCCGATCAGGGCAACAATCGCCCAGTACAGAACGGCAGAGCCCATGGGCGATGGATTGCGCATGAAGAACATCGAGCCGAACAGCAGCGCGATCGGGCCAAACTGGATCACGAAGATCAGCGGCGGGCTCAGGACAGCCTGCGTCAGGGCCGGGATGGCCGCACTGCCGATCAGGAAGGCCAGCGCGCCCGACACCAGAAGGCCGAGGGCCATCTTGTTGTAGACGCCCAGCATGAAGCTGCGAAGGCCGGCATCGACGCTCGTGTCGAGCGAGCCTGCGCCATAGGCGGGTCTGGAAAACTGGTTCATGGGTGTCTCACTAACCTCATTGCAAACAGGGGCAGCGGACGGGTGCGAAGGCACCCACGCTTGAAGCTATATATCATGGGGAAATACGTCCGATTCAAGGGAAACCGGACAAGGCGGCTGCGTCAGGCGGCCCGGCGCACAGCGCCGCAAGGGCAACCGCCCGTCCGAGCCTATGCGAGGCGTGAAGCCCGGATGGGCTGAGCATCCAGAGAAACCACGTCAGGCCGCCCGGCGCTCGAAATCCATGAAGACCGGATCGATGTCACCAAGATGCTTGGACTGATAGCGCGTGGTGATGTGGTCGGCCGGCGCGATGCGCCAGTCATCTGCTTTCTCCGCCTGCCAGTCGAGCCCCGGCGCTTCCAGCAGCAGGGGCAGTGCCCAGTCCGCATAGATGCGCACATCGGTCGCCACACGCAGCCGCCCGCCGGGTTTCAGGATACGCGCCAGCTGCGCTGCCGTATCTTCCTGCACGAACCGGCGGAAGGCATGGCGCTTTTTCGGCCACGGATCGGGGAAGAGCAGGAAGATGCGGTCGAAGCTCGCATCGGGCATGCGCTCGATTTCATCACGCGCATCGGCGCGCTTCACCCGCACATTGGAAAGCCCGTGCTCCTCAATACCGGCGAGCGCCTTGGCGACACCGTTGAGGAAGGGCTCGATACCGACAAAGCCGGTGCGCGGCGCGCGCACCGCCTGTCCGGTCAGGTGCTCGGCCGCGCCAAAGCCGATTTCCAGCACATGGGTGTCAAAACCCGGCAGCAGGCTGCGCGGGTCAACCCCGCCTTCATCGGGCCAGCTAACGCCCGGCAGCATCGTGTCCACCAGTTGCTGCTGGCGGGCTGACAGGGCGTGGCCCTTGGCCCGCCCGTACAGGCGGCGGTGCTGCCGGTTCTGCGCGTCGCTCATGGCGTCAGGCAAGGCCCTTGAGCTGGTCTACCAGATCGGTCTTCTCCCAGGAGAAGCCGCCATCGGCGTCCGGCGTGCGGCCGAAATGGCCATAGGCGGCCGAGCGCGCATAGATGGGCTTGTTGAGCTGGAGATGGGTGCGGATGCCGCGCGGCGACAGATTCATCAGCTGCGGCAGCGTCTTTTCCAGCTTCTCCTCGTCGACATTGCCCGTGCCATGCAGGTCGACATAGACCGCCAGCGGCTTGGCCACGCCAATGGCATAGGCAAGCTGGATAGTGCATTTGCGCGCGAGGCCCGCAGCCACGACGTTCTTCGCCAGATAGCGCGCCGCATAGGCCGCCGAGCGGTCTACCTTGGTCGGGTCCTTGCCCGAGAACGCGCCGCCGCCATGGGGCGCCGCACCGCCATAGGTGTCCACGATGATCTTGCGCCCGGTCAGGCCCGCATCACCGTCCGGTCCGCCAATGACGAACTTGCCCGTCGGGTTGACGTAGAACTCGTCCTCGGGCGGGAACCAGCCCTCGGGCAGGACCGATTTCACGACCGGGCGGACCAGCTCGCGCACCTCGTCGAGCGAGGTGGAGGCGGTGTGCTGGGTGGAAACCACGACCGATGTCACGCCTACCGGCCGGCCATTCTCATAACGCAGCGAGACCTGGGACTTGGCATCCGGCTCGAACTGTTTGACGGCGCCCGTCTTGCGCAGGCGCGCCATCTCTTTCAGGATCTGGTGTGAGTAGAGGATCGGCGCCGGCATCAGCTCGGGCGTCTCGTCGGTCGCAAAACCGAACATGATGCCCTGGTCGCCGGCGCCCTCTTCGGTGTAGGAGCCCGTGCCTTCGTCCACGCCGGCCGCGATGTCGGCGGACTGTTCGTGAAGATAGTTGGAGAACTTGGCCGTTTCCCAGTGGAAGCCGTCCTGTTCGTAGCCGATATCCTTCACCGCGGCGCGCACCGCGGCCTCGATCGCCTCGCCGGACACCTCATTGGCGCTGCGCACCTCGCCTGCCAGCACGATACGGTTGGTCGTGGTCAGGGTTTCGCACGCCACCCGGGCAACAGGATCACTGGCCAGATAGAGATCGACTATCGTGTCGGAAATCCGGTCACAGACCTTGTCGGGATGGCCCTCGGAAACACTCTCGCTGGTAAAGATGTAGGATGAACGCGCCACAAGCGACCTCATATAAAGCTTCCTTTATATGCGGGCTTAAAGACTATCTGGGCCGGGAACGCAAGCGTGTTACTGTTTGCCCGCGCTATTCGCCCGCCTGATTGGTGTCAGCCAGCGAACGGACAAGCTCCAGGACGCGGCGGCGCACCTTGGGGTCAGTGATTTTCGAGAAAGCCTGTGCCAGCGCGACCCCGTCAGGTGATTGCAGGAAATCATTGACGATCGGCGTCTGGTCGCCCTCGGCAAAGCCTGTGGGTTGGGGGTCGGTGCTGGTCGCGCCGTCATAGAAGAAGGACACGGGCACTTCGAGAACGCGCGCCAGATGCCACAGGCGTCCCGCGCCGATCCGGTTGGCTCCGCGCTCGTATTTCTGCACTTGCTGGAAGGTGACACCGAGCTCCTCGCCCAGCTTCTCCTGGCTCATCTCCATCATCTGCCGGCGCAGACGGACGCGCGAACCGACATGGCGGTCTATGGGGTTGGGTTCTCGCGGGTTGGGCGACATGACAAACTATCCTCGAACAAACAGAGCCCTCATGTCCTTGATAACAATACCACAGTGAGTTTCACAATCGAAGTGAAAACAATCTCCGGCGTTGCTGTCTCTGGTTTCGGGCAGAGGCAATGAAAACGGCAAGTTGCAGGCCGCCGAGTAGTAGAAGCCCACAGGCAATCCATGGGAAATTTCCATGAACCGCATAGGCTACTGGTTGGAGCGCTGAAGGCACGTTTATGTCAAGTGTTTCGTTCATTTGCGGATCGCTCAGCCGGACTGCCCGGCCGTAGGGATCAATCAGCCCCGACGCGCCCAGCGAGGCTGACCGCACCATCGGCAAGCCCTCCTCTATGGCCCGGTAGCGGGCCTGGTTGAGATGCTGGCGCGGCCCGGCCGAATTTCCGTACCAGGCGTCATTGGAGATGTTCAGAAGGAAGCCGGGCCGGTCCTCTCCGCGCGGCGCAAAGCGCGCAAAGATCACCTCATAGCATATCAGGGGCGCAAAGCCGGGAAGGCCCGCCACGCGAACTGTCTGCGCGCCCGGTCCGGGCGTGTAGTAGGGGGCATTCATGGACAGGGTCTGGAAGCCAATCATGCCCGTCAGCGCCATCAGCGGATTGCCTTCGCCGAACGGGACCAGATGCACCTTGTCGTAGACGGCTTCGATCTGGACCTGGTTGTCTCCCATCCGCAGGGCGGCCAGCGAGTTGTAGTAGAGCTCGCCCTCGGGAAAGCGCTCCCGGCGGGTAATTCCGCTCCACAGGCGTGTGCCTTCGGGCAATGTGTTCTCGATACGCAGCAGGACCGAACTGTCCTCCAGCATGACGGTCGGAATCGCCCCTTCCGGCCAGATCACCGCATCCACATCCTCAAGGCCGGGCTGCATGGTCAGATCCAGATAGGCCTCCAGTATGGGCAGCCGGTTGGCAAAGCGCTTCTCGCGCTGGTCCACGTTCACCTGCACGATGCGAAGGGCCGTGCCGGTAAGGCCCTCTTCTGCCGCGGCCAGCCGCGCGCTGCCCCAGCCCTGGAATCCTGCCAGCAGCACCACGCTCACCGCCAGCGGCGCCGCGCGCACCAGCCAGTGACCCCGGCCGGACAGGGCCGCGGGGCTTGCAAAGGCGAACAGCACGAAGGCGGATAGTCCCAGCGCGCCGATAAGGCTCGCCATCTGACTGACGGGTGTTCCCGCCTCGAATACATGACCTGGCAGATTCCACGGGAAGCCGGAGAACATGACCGAGCGGGCAAATTCCACGAGGGTGAACAGCACCGCGAACAGGCCGATCCGCATCGGACTGTCCGGCGCAAGGCGCGCATAGACACTGCCCGCCAGCCCCCAGAACAGGGCAAGCCCGCCCGGCAGCAGGGTCAACGGTGCCCAGATCAGCCAGGCATGCTCCTCGGCACTGACCAGAAAGGCGTTCGCCACCCACCATGTGCTGCCGAGAAAATAGCCCGCAGCGAATGTCCAGCCGCGCCAGAAGCCGGCCCGCAAGGGGCGGGCGGTTGTCCGGGCGGTGTCCAGAGCGAGGACGAGCAACACCAGCGCGAAAACCAGCGCCGGGGCGGAGTGGAAGGGCGCATGGGCCAGCGTCGCGGCAAGGCCGAGCACAAACAGGGCAAGCCCGATACGCCAGCCCTTGGCGGTTTGCCACCAGCTCAGCGCACCTGCACAGGCCCGCGCGCCATGAGCGGCCATGTCGGATGCGCGCATTACTGCAGGTTTCCGGCGTCTCCCGCTCCGTCCTTGCGCGAACGGATGCGCACCCGGCGGATGCGCCGCGGATCGGAATCCAGAATCTCGAACTCCAGCCCCGTGGAATGGGCGATCACCTCGCCGCGTTCCGGAACGCGTCCCGTCAGCATGAAGACCAGACCGCCCAGCGTATCGACATCCTCTATCTCGTCCTCGGTGGCGACGGGACGGCCCAGCGCGTCTGCCAGTTCGTCAAGCGAGGTCCGTGCATCGGCTTCCCACACATGGGGGCCGCGCGCCCGGATCAGAGGACCCTCCGCCTCGTCGTGCTCGTCATCTATCTCGCCGACAATCGGCTCCAGCAGGTCTTCCAGCGTGACCAGACCGTCAGTGCCGCCAAACTCGTCCACGACGAGAGCCATGTGCATGCGGCGCGATTTCATCCGCACCAGCAGGTCGGCTGCGTGCATGGAAGGAGGGACATAAAGCAGGGGACGGCGCACCTGCGGCAGGATTTTCACCGATGCCCAGTCTTCCGGGTGCTGGCCTTCACGATCACCGGCAAGATGCGCGATGAGATCCTTGATGTGCACAACGCCCACAGGATCATCGAGCGTTTCCCGATAGACCGGCAGGCGCGAATGAGACGCCTCGGCAAACAGGCGGGCTGCGTCACCCAGCGTGGTGTCGATTTCCATGGCCACGATGTCCGCCCGCGGCACCATCACATCGGCGACACGCAGCGCGTCCAGCGCGTTCACATTGAAGGAAAGGTCCCTGTTGGCGGTCTGGCCCGTCTGGTTTCCGCCCGGCTCGTGCGTGTCCGTCTGGGGACTGGCAGCGAGATCGGGAACAGGGCGCCGGTGTATGGCGCCTTTCAGCCGGGCCATGAGACTTCGTCTGGGCGGGTCGTCACTCATCACGCTCATATGCGTTCTTTATAGGGATCCGCGATGCCCAGCCGGGCAAGAGCCGCGATTTCCACTGCCTCCATCTGTTCTGCCTCAGCCTCTTCCTTATGGTCAAAACCGTTAAGATGAAGAACGCCGTGCACCGCAAGATGGGCTGCATGATCCACAAGCGCAATGGCGCGTGTGTTCGCCTCGGCCTGACAGGTTTCGAACGCCAGGGCGATATCGCCCGGATATTCTTCCGATTCCGGTGCCGGGAAAGACAACACATTGGTTGGCCTGTCCTTGCCCCGGAAACGCTGGTTGAGCGATTGCAGTACCTCGTCGCCGGTGAAAAGGATCACCGCCGGGCCGCGGCGCGGCTTGTCGATCATGGCAAGAGCAGCCGACACCGCTTCAGTGCAGCGCGCTTCCAGCCCGGCAATCGCCTGCCAGCCCTCGTGCTCGATGACGATCTCGCAAACCGCGTCATCCGCCATGCTTGGCATCCGCCCGCTCATAGGCGTCCACGATCATGCCCACCAGGTCATGGCGGACAACATCGGCGCGGGTGAAGCGTGTCACGGCAATGCGCGGCACACCGGAAAGGATGTCGAGCGCATCGCCAAGCCCCGAGGGTTCGCGCGGGCCCAGATCCACCTGCGAGGGATCGCCCGTAATCGCCATGCGAGAACCCTGACCCAGACGGGTCAGCATCATGCGCATCTGGGCGCGTGTCGTGTTCTGGGCCTCGTCACAGACAATGAAGGCCCGGTTCAGCGTGCGCCCGCGCATGAAGGCGAGCGGCGCCACTTCGATACGGCGCTCCTCGCGCATCTTGTCGACGACCTTCTGGGTCAGCGCATCGCGTAAAGAATCCCAGATCGGCAAGAGGTAGGGATCGATTTTCTCATTGAGATCGCCAGGCAGAAAGCCGAGCCGCTCGCCAGCCTCGACGGCCGGGCGGGTAATCACCAGCCGGTCGATCTCTCCGCGTGCCAGCTTGGCCGCACCCCACGCCACGGCGAGCAGCGTCTTGCCGGTGCCGGCCGGGCCGACGCCGAAAATCATGTCGTAGCGATCTTCGTCTTTGAGCGCGCGGACATAGTCAGCCTGGCCATTGGTACGCGCGGCAAAACTGACCCCGCGCGGCACGCGGATAATGGTTTCGTCACTGGCGCTTGCGGGCGCATCGTCCATGCGGCAGGCCGCGCGTACGGTTTCAGGGTCGATGACCAGCCCGGATTCGGCGCGCGCATAGAGCGCGTGGACCACACGCGACGCATCGGTGCGCGCGCGCTTGTCCCCGCCTGACAGCAATAGCTGCCCGCCCCCGGGTGCCTCGACATGCACGCCAAGCTCGGTCTCCAGCGCGATCAGATTGGCATGGCCGGGGCCTGCCAGCGCGCGCACATGGGCCGCTTCATCGAAATGCAGCGTTTCGGCAGGCGCGCGCTCTGTGCGCTTCGGTCGCGGGGTACGGCTCACGCGGCGCAGCTCTCCCCGCTCAGCAGGCGGCCGCCAAGCGCGTTTTTCGAGGCAGAGACAATCTCCACCATGGCGATCTGGCCGATAAGGCTGGCGGGGCCGTCACAATGGACCGCCTGCAGATAGGGGCTCCGCCCGCCCAGCTGTCCGGGATTGCGCCCTTCACGTTCAAAGAGCACGGGCAGGCGCTTGCTCACCATGGAGGCGTTGAACGCCTGCTGCTGGGCATCCAGCAGGGCTTGCAGGCGGGCGAGGCGCTCGGCCTTCACCGCTTCATCCACCTGACCTGCCATGGCCGCGCCGGGCGTGCCGGGACGCCGCGAATACTTGAAGGAGAAGGCCGACGCATAGCCCACCGCCTCGACCAGTTTCAGCGTATCCTCGAAATCGCGCTCCTGTTCGCCGGGGAAGCCGACAATGAAATCGCCCGACAGGGCGATATCCGGGCGCAGCGTGCGCAGCCGCTCGATGAGGGCGATATATTCCGCCGCCGTATGCTTGCGGTTCATGGCTTTCAATATGCGGTCAGAGCCCGCCTGCACCGGCAGGTGCAGATAGGGCATCAGCTTCTCTTCCGACGCGAAAGCCTCCAGCAGATCCTCGTCCATGTCATTGGGGTGCGAGGTGGTAAAGCGGATGCGGTCTATCCCGCCAATCATGGCCAGATGCCGGATCAGGCGTGCCAGCCCCCAGCGCCCGCCCGCTTCTTCGCCGGCCGGCGCTTCGCCGGAATAGGCGTTGACGTTCTGGCCCAGCAGGGTGATCTCGCGCACGCCTTGGGCTGCCAGCGCGCGCACTTCGGCGGTGATCTGGGCTGCGGGCCTCGAATACTCCGCGCCGCGCGTATAGGGCACCACGCAGAAGGAGCAGAACTTGTCGCAGCCCTCCTGCACCGTCACGAAGGCGCTGAAACCCTCTACATGGCGCTTGGGCGCAGCCAGCGCATCGAACTTTTCCTCGACTTCGAACTCGGTCTCCAGCGCCTCGCCGCGCTCGCGATGGACGCGCGCGATCAGTTCGGGCAGGCGGTGATAGGTCTGCGGGCCGACAACCAGGTCAACCACCGGCGCGCGGCGCTGGATTTCAGCGCCCTCTGCCTGCGCCACGCAGCCAGCGACCGTGACGGTCATCTGCCCGCCCGCGGCTTCCTTTTCCGCTTTGAGCGGTTTTAGCCGCCCCAGCTCGGAATAAACCTTCTCGGCGGCCTTCTCGCGGATATGGCAGGTATTGAGGATGACAAGGTCTGCACCCTCGGGCGCGTCTGCCGGCTCATAGCCGAGCGGGACCAGCAGATCGCGCATGCGCTCTGAATCATACACATTCATCTGGCACCCATAGGTGCGGATGAAGAGGCGCTTGCGGGTTGTCGTTTCAGTCTGTTTGGCGGTCATGAGTAGAGGCGATTATCCTTTTTCGCCGTCTTTGAGTTTCACCGCGTAAAGCTCCAGCCGGTGATCGACGAGCTTGTAGCCGAGGCGCCGCGCAATGGCTTCCTTCATCTTCTCGATCTCTTCGTCATAGAACTCGACGATATCGCCCGATTTGAGATCGATAAGGTGATCGTGGTGATCCTCGGTGGCTTCCTCGTAGCGCGAACGCCCGTCGCGGAAATCATGGCGCTCGATAATGCCGGCATCTTCAAACAGGCGCACGGTGCGGTAAACCGTTGCCAGCGAGATACGGTTGTCGACGCTGGCGGCGCGGCGATGCACTTCCTCGGCGTCCGGGTGATCTTCGGCTTCTGACAGCACGCGCGCGATCACGCGGCGCTGCTCGGTCATGCGCAGACCTTTTTCGATGCACAATTGTTCAATGCGATCTGACATCGGTCAGCCTCCATGAAGCGCTCGCCTGCGCAGGGCCGTCACGCTGTCCTTAGCCCCGCAGGCCAAATCTGTCCATTCCTGCTAGAGCAGCCGCGACAGCACCAGCGCATCAGAGCCGTCACGATAATAGCGCGCCCGGTGCCCGGCTTTGCCCCAGCCTGATGCCCGGTAGAGCGCAATGGCTGCCTGGTTGTTCACCGCCACTTCCAGAAACGCCCTCGCCGCGCCACGCTCCTGTGACGCCTGAAGGCCTGCTTCAACCAGCGCCCGCCCGATGCCGCTGCGGCGGGCCGATGGCAGGACGGCAAGGGTCAGCATCTCGGCCTCATCGGCAATCGTGCGCATCAGGATAAAGCCGAGAGGAGCCTCACCCCGCACGGCAATAATAGCATCCACACCCGGCCCGGCCAGCAGGGTTTCAAAGGCATCCGCGTCCCAGATCTCCCCGCCATCAAAGGCCTTCGCGTGCAGGGCGGCCAGCAGGCCGGCGCTTTCCGGTCCGGCTGCAACGATCTGCGCACTCACGGGATGATGCCGCCGGGCAGGGCCGCATCGGGCGGGCGGGCATAATGAGGCGATGGCAGAGGCGCGTCCTTGCTCGCGCCTGCGCTCAGCGCCAGCAGGGCCGTCAAGGGCGCATGATCCACCCAGGCCGCAGACGGGCCGAGAAGCTTTGCTCCCGATCCGGCAAGAAGCGCGCTGCCGGTGGCGGCGAAGGCCTCCCGGGCGGCGGCTACATCGCTGCGGACAGGCTCGCCCGCGGCCTTGCCGCCCTTGAATACCTGCCAGACCAGCTCGCCGCGCCGGGCGTCATGCACCGTGAACACGATTGCGCGCGCCTCCGGATCGGTTTCAAGGGCCATGGCTGCAAGGCTCGAAATGCCGATGGCCTGCGCGCCTGTTGCCAGCGCCAGTCCGCGCGCGAAGGCTGTACCGGCGCGGGTGCCGGCAAAACTGCCAGGTCCGGTCGCCACGCCAATACGCCAGAGCTCGCCCGGCACCATGCCCGCTTCATCCAGCAGCTCGCCCACCAGAGGCGCCAGCCGCTCGGCCTGCCCGCGCTCCATCGCCTCGTCGCGCTGGATTATCCGGCCGTCGGCCAGCTTGAGCGCAGCCGCGCACCAGCGCCCGGTCGTGTCTATGACCAGAACCGGGCGAAGGGCGGTATCGTTTGCCATGCAGGGCCTATTTCAGAATGCGCGCAGCCTCGTCGAAGGAGAGGCGCGGCAGGCGCGGGAACAGCTTCTCAGTCGTTCCATAGCCGATATTGACCAGAAAGTTCGAGCGCCAGTGCTTCATTTTCGGGTCGGCGGCAAAAAACTCTTCATCCACCTTGGCATTGTCGAACCCGCTCATCGGGCCGCAATCAAGGCCGAGCGCACGGGCGGCGAGGATCAGATAAGCGCCCTGCAGCGTGCCATTGCGCACGCCATTGGCCTTGCGTGCTTCATCGGAGGCAAACCATTCCTTGGCGCCCGGATCATGCGGGAAAAGCTCCGGCACTTTCTGGTGAAATTCCCAGTCCCAGGCGATGATGGCCGTCACCGGCGCGCTCATCGTCTTGTCGACATTGGACGGGATCAGGAAGGGTTTGAGGCGCTCCTTGGCCTCGCCTTTCAGGAAGATGAAGCGCGCGGGCGAGTTGTTGGCGCTGGTCGGGCCGTATTTGAGGAGGTCATAGAGCGCCTGGATCGTGGTGTCGGAGACATCCTTGTCCTCCCACGTGTAGAAGGTGCGCGCGCCGCGGAACAGCTGGTCCAGCGCGTGGTCGGGCAACGTCTTGTGGCGATCTTCCAGTACCAGTTCGCTCATGGCTCTGGTCCCTTTCTTCAAGAGTGTGGCTGAAGGGTTCCGTCAACCGGAACGTCATTTGAAGAGATAGGCCACATGTCCCGCACTGGCCATGGCCGCGCTGGAAAAACCGAGTTGCCGGAATAGTTTTTCCTGATGCTCAGCCCATCCGGGCTTCGCTGCGGGCAATCCCCGATCAAGCCGGGGACAGGCCTTCGCGCCCGCGACTTTTCGCGGAACATCGCAACGCGGATGCGTTGCGGAACTAAAAACCCCTTACACCACCGCCTCGACGCCCGAGACCTCGGGCACATAGTGTTTGAGCAGGTTCTCGATCCCGCTCTTCAGCGTCATGGTCGAGGACGGGCAGCCCGCGCATGCGCCGCGCATATGCAGGCTGACAATACCGGTTTTCTCGTCATAGGCGTGAAACACGATATCGCCGCCATCCTGCGCGACGGCCGGGCGCACCCGTGTGTCGATGACCTCGCGGATTTCCTTCACGATGGACGCTGCCTCGCCCTCATAGACGGTCTCAGTCTCTTCGCCGGAGCCGGAGAACAGCGGCTTGCCAGATTGCAGCACATCCATGATCGCGCCCAGTACCGATGGCTTGATATGGACCCATTCCACGCCCTCGCCCTTGGTCACCGAAACGAAATCGGACCCGGCAAACACCCGCACCACGCCTTCGACCGCGAACAGCTCGCGCGCCAGCAGAGAGGCTTGCGCCTCTTCGGGCGTTGCGAAATCGCGCGGGGTTTCCGGTGCAATCTCCTGACCGGGCAGGAATTTCAGCGTATCGGGATTGGGGGTGGTTTCGGTCTGGATGAACATGACGGGTCGCGCCTTCTTCAAAGCCGGGGCAGGGCTGTGCCGGGTTCAGTCCTTCACTTGGCCTTGAACGCGCGTCCATTCAACCCTGCAGGCATCAGGGTTACCCGTCAGGTCAGCGCCTTTATCGTCTCTTCGGAAAGATCTCCCGGCACCACGGTGACGGGAATGGCGCGCTCGCCGAACAGGCCGCGCCCGCGTGATAGCGAGGTGACAAGCGGGCCGGGGCCATCGCCTTTCACGGCGGAACCCAGCACCAGGATGGAGATGCTCTCATCCTCCTCGATCAGCTTGCGGATGCAGTGTATGGCCTCGCCTTCGCGCACCAGCAGTTCGGGGCGCTCGCCGGTCACGCCCTCAATGTCTTCGGCCAGGCTTTCCAGTGCGGCTTCGGCCTCCTCCATCGCCTCGCGGCGCATGGTCTCGCCCACACCCAGCCATGGCTCGACGCTTGTTGGTTCGATGACCGCCAGCACGGCCACCTTGCCGCCGGTATTGTTCGCCCGGTGCGCGGCATAGCGGGCCGCCGCAGCGGACTCCTCACTGCCATCACCGATCAGAAGGAATTTTCTCGTGTTCGCCATGACCTGACCGTGACGCTTTCTTGACGCCGCGGCAAGAGGGCGTCATCTGGCGTGCATGGCCAGACCCCGCAAACCATCCGCAAGCAGTTCCAGACCGCTCGACAGGCTGGATGATTGCCGTTCCGTCGCCTCGCCGTCCCGCCAGATCACGCTCTGGCCGGACCGGCTCGAGGAGACGGCGGACGGCGCTCTGGTACGCCGGATCGCCATAGACGCGATAGAGGAAGTGCGCCTGAGCGTGGAGCCATCGGGCATTGGCGCAAAAGACCCGGCCCAGATCATCTGCCGGGTCAGCGCCGGGGGTAAGACGATCAGCTTTTCCTCCCTGCGCTCCACCGGCATCCTCAAATGGGAGAACCAGGCTGACCGTTTCGCCCTTTTCCTGCGTGCCCTGCATGATGCCCTGAACGCATATGAGGACGTCGCCTATGTCGAAGGCGCGCCGCTGGAGGCGAAGCTGAAAGCCTTTCTGCCGGCCGCCGCTATCGGGCTGGCCGGTATCATGCTGGCTGGCTGGGCGTTCACGGCCGGCCAGATCGTCATCGGCCTTATCGGCCTGGTATTGGGTGTCACCGGCGGGTATTCGGCCTGGATATTCCGTCCATCGGGCGAAAAACCCTACGACCCGGCGAAGTTCGGCTAGTCCAGAAGCCTTTTCAGCCCTTGCGCAAACAATGCCCCGCACTGCGCTGCCCCGCGCGGATAGTAATAGGGCTCAATGAGCTCGATCTCCATCAGCTTCAACGCGCCATCCCCGCCCCGCACCATGTCGACGCGGGCATAGAGAAGCGTCCCTACACCGCAATGGGCGCAGGCCGCCTCCAGGCACTGGCGGGCAAGCGCAATGTCCGTGGCAGACGGCGCGTACAGCGTGTCCACCCCGCCATACATGCCCTGAATACGGTAATCGCCCTTGGCAGCGCGCTTTATGACGGCGTGGGAGAACTCACCGCCAAAGAAGAGCAGCGAGTACTCGCCCTCTTCCTGAATGGCCGGCAGGAAGGCCTGTATCATCGCCCGGCCGGGCGGCAGCTCTGCCAGGTCCGGCAGCGGCTCGCCGCGCTTCACCCGCGCCTGCCGCCACGCGCCCGCGCCAACCACCGGCTTGACCACCAGATCGTCGCTGCCGAGCGTATCGAAGGCCTGTTCTATGATGTCCCGCGTTGCGAGATCGGCCCAGACCGTCTCGATCACCGGCGCGCCCAGCGCTGCCAGATCGCGCAAATAGGTCTTGTCCATATTCCAGCGCACGACATTGAGCGGGTTCAGCAGCGGGCGGACCGCACTGGCTGCTGACAGCACCTGAAGGAAGCGCTCCGTCTTGTCCCAGTAATCCCAGGTCGGGCCAATCACCACACCCGCATAGGCTTTCGGGTCAAACCTCTCGTCCCAGACGGCCGGCTCCAGCGCGAAACCCGCATCCCGGCAGGGCGCATCAATGGCGGCGAACTGTTCGGTGAACTCGTGCGCATCGCTGCGCGCCTCGCGGCGGTGAGCGAGCACATTGGACGAGACAAGATAGGCTAAGGCGCGCATGGAATTCCCCGCTTCGCTCTGGCGTGCGGTCCGGCTCTAGCGCCCCGGTATCTGGCGTCAAGTATGGCGCGGCAGCGCGGGTGTGAACCGGCGGGCGGGCTTGAGTGTGTGCCGTGCAGGCGTTAAGCCCACGCCCGCACCGCAACCGGAAGGATTACAGCTCATGGCCTCAACCCGCTTCGACATTATCGGCGTCGGCAACGCGATCGTGGACGTTATCGCGACCGCCGATGAGGGCTTTCTCGGCCAGCACGGCATCGAGAAAGGCGCCATGACGCTGATCGATGAGGAACGCGCAAAGGCCATCTATGCGGCGATGGGGCCGGGCCAGGAAGTGTCCGGCGGGTCAGCCGCCAACACGCTGGCAGGGGTGGCGAGCCTTGGCGGGCGCGGGGCCTATATAGGCAAGGTGGCCGATGACCAGCTGGGCGAGATCTTCGCCCACGATCTGCGCGCGACCGGGGTGGATTACTCCACCGCGCCCCTGAAGGGCGGCCCGGCGACAGCGCGCTGCCTCATCCTCGTTACCCCGGATGCACAGCGCTCCATGAACACCTTCCTGGGCGCATCTACCCTGTTCTCCGGCGAGGATGTTGATGCCGCCCGCATCGAGGCGGCGCACATCACCTATCTGGAAGGCTACCTCTTTGACCGCGACGAGGCGAAAGCCGCTTTCGTGTCAGCCGCCGAAATTGCCCGCAAGGCAGGCCGCAAGGTGGCGCTGACCCTGTCCGACCCGTTCTGCGTCGACCGTCACCGGGCGAGCTTCCGTCAGCTGATCGCGGGCCATGTCGATGTGGTGTTCGCCAATGAGGTTGAGCTCAAATCCCTTTATCAGAGCGAGGATTTCGACGCCGCGCTGGCTCAGCTCAGGGCCGAGACGCGCATTGCCGCCATTACGCGCTCGGAAAAAGGCGCTGTGATCATCTCCGGCGAGGACACCGTTCGGGTGCCTGCCGACCCGGTTGAAAAGCTGGTCGACACGACAGGGGCGGGCGATCTTTTCGCGGCCGGCTTCCTGCTGGGTCTGGCCCGCGGCGCGGATCTGGAAACCTGCGGCCGTCTCGGCGTGCTGTCCGCCGCCGAAGTGATCTCCCATGTCGGCGCCCGCCCGCTGGTCAGCCTGGCGGAACTGGCTGCCCGGCGCGGTCTTGTCATTCCGGCCGCCAGCTGACGATTACCGGAAGCGGTTTCAACAGGTTAACAGTGTCTATTCGGGTGTTTAACGCGATTTTCAGCAAGCTCTGAAAATCTGCGCCGACCTGCCGCATCATCCGGTACGACAACCGGAGCCGTGCGGCCTTGCCCCGTGAGGACTGATGGCCCCGCTTCGTCACGCCCTGTCACGCATGATGCGCTCGCTGGTGATGAAATTCACCGTGTTGTGCGCGTTCGTGCTGATTGCTGCCACATCGGTAATGACCGGTATCGGATATGTGTCCAAGTCACACGATAACCGGGTTACGGCGCTCGCTCACGCCGAGCTGATGTCACAGGTGCTGGCGTCCAACCTGGCCGAACAGACCGCCCAGCGTGATGCCCGGCGCCTGACGACCGGGCTGGGCGCGTTCGGTGAACGCGGTGATGTCCAGGGCGCCTATATTGTAGATACGGGCCGCGATGTGCTGGTCAGTGCCGGTGATGTCGGGTTTGCGCCCGGCGAACGCAGCTCGGACGCCCTGGTGCATGGCGCACTGGGTGCGGTGGACACGCGGGTGGAAATCGTTGGCGAGCTGATCCGTGTGGCGCAGCCCGTCATGCATCAGGGTCGTCTTGCCGGTGCGATCGTGATCGATGTGCCAATCGCTGCGGTGTCACGGCCCGCTGCCGAGATATTCCAGCGCCAGATACTTGTCGGTGTTGTGGCGTTGCTCATCTTCCTGCCGCTGGTTGCCTATGTTGTACGCGCGGCTCTCGGGCCGATCCACAAGCTGACCGAGGCGGCGCGCCTTGCCTCCTCGCGCAAGCTGGACATGCGTATCGACGTGCGCACCGGTGACGAGCTGGAAGTGCTCGCCAATGCCTTCAACCGCATGTTTGCCCGCCTTGATGCCTCCATGAAGCGCATCCACAGGCTGGCCTATGTCGACATGGTCACCGAGCTGCCCAACCGCGAGCGTTTCCGCAAGGAGGTCGAGCGTGTCACCCGCCGCGCCGAGGACACCGGCACCGCTGGCGCGGTCCTGTTCCTTGATCTCGATCGCTTCAAGCGTGTGAACGACTCGCTGGGTCTGGGTGAAGGCGACCGCCTTCTGGAGGCTGTGGCCCGGCGTCTGCGTGAAACCGCGCGCGGCTGGGACCTCCATCAGGGCGAAGATGGCGCAGAGCCCTCACTGGTTGCGCGCCTCGGCGGTGACGAGTTCACCATTCTTCTGCCAGCCTTGCGTGATCCGGCTGATGCGGCCCGCGTGGCGCGTCTGGTCATTGATGCTGTTCGCCGTCCGTTCGAGATTTCCGGTCACCGCGTGTTTTTGGGCCTGTCCGTCGGCGTTGCTGTCTTCCCGCGTGATGGTGCAGACCCTGAAACCCTGCTGCGTCATGCCGATCTTGCCATGGCCGCTGCCAAGCGTTCCGGCGGCAATGCGTTCGAGTTCTTCGAAGCCAGCATGAACCAGACAGCTTTTGAACGTCTCGTGCTGGAAGGCGAGCTGCGCGAAGCCGTGCGCGATGACCAGCTGGTTGTCTTCTACCAGCCGAAAATCTCCATCAAGGATGGCTCGATAGCCGGTGTGGAGGCGCTGGTACGCTGGAACCATCCGACAGCAGGCCTTCTGTCACCTGGAACCTTCATCCAGGCAGCCGAGGAATGCGGCCTGATCGGTGAGATTGGCGACTGGGTCATGCGCCGCGCCTGCACCGAGATTGCTGACCTCAACCGGCGCGGCTACGAGCTGCCGGTGGCGGTCAATGTCTCGGCTGTGCAGTTCGAGGATGAAGGCTTTGCCGACGCGGTGCTCGACACGCTGCGTGAAACCGGCCTGCCGGCCTCGCTGCTGGAGCTGGAGCTGACGGAGTCGGTTGCCATGCGCCAGCCGGAACGGGTGCTGGAGCAGATCGAGCCGCTGCGCCAGCGCGGCGTGGGCTTTGCCATCGATGATTTCGGCACCGGCCATTCCAGCCTGTCCTACCTGACCCGCATGCCGTTCGACGTGTTCAAGATCGACCAGAGCTTTGTCCGCGACATGTCCAAGGACCCCCACGCGCGCATCGTGGTGGAGACAATCCTCGCCATGGCCAAGGCGCTGAAGCTTCAGACCGTGGCCGAAGGCGTTGAAACCAGTGAGCAGCTCGCCTTCCTGCGAGAACAGGGCGCGACGCTGGCGCAGGGCTATCTCTTTGCCCGCCCAATGCCGCTGGCAGACCTTGTGCGCTATGCTGATGACGACCAGTCCAGGACCCGGCTGGCTAGCGCCTGAAGGCAGCATAAGGGCCGGTTCGGGGTTGCCCCTGACTGTGGCACATTCGCCACGCACAACACCTTTCTACAATTTAATTGAACAACGCCCCTGACTTGTGGCATAAATGCACATGCGGGCCGCAAGCACTCTGACCCGCTCGCTCTGGCACGGCGTCGTCCCCCGCAAACCGTCCAGGGTCAGGCCCGCACCGGTTGATCCCCTCCCGGTGCAGCATGTGGCAGTCAAGCGGTCCGGATCGGCGCCCGATGGTCCCCTCACCATCGGGCGCCATAGTTTTTGCCGTTTCACCCTGTTCCGGGGCCGGTGAGCGCGCTAGACAGCAGGCATGGCACCTTCCCACTCCCCCGATTCCAGCGATGATGTGATCGCCCGCCTGCTTGAGGAGATACCGCTCCTTTACAAGGCGCGGGCCTTTGCCGAGAGCATTGCCGATCCGGCCTATTTCTCGCGGCTGGGCGAACGGCTGGATCCGCGCGAGAATACGCTGGCGCGCGCCTATCTCGACGGGCTTGGCTTTCCTGACGCCGAGCCTGCACCGCTGGGCAGCTGGGAGGATGCGGCCATCGCCGCTGAAGCGCTCGATACCGACCCACTGGCCTGGGAGGCCGAAGAGATGCTGCGCGCGGGGCTGGCCGAGCGTGCGCTCGAGCGCCTTGATCCTGAAGGGCTTGACGCGGCCCTGACGCTGGTGGCCTCGTCCATTGGCGAGCTTGCGCGTGAGGCAGCCGAAGCCGCCGCCGCCATGGATGACATGTATGACGAAAGCGTCGTCAACCTCGCTGCGGGCGGGCTGATACAGGCCGCCAATGGTGCGGTTCTGGTGCTGCTGGCCGAGGCTGAGGATGAGGAGCCCACCCACCCCTTCCTCGCGCGCTGGCGGCTCTATGTGCGCGGCCGCTGGCCGGTCGGCGTTGCCGGTTCCACCTATAATATCCTCTGATCCATTGTCTGCAGGAGGTGCCGAGATGGCCGCCCTGACCCTTGCCACCTGGAATATCAATTCGGTCCGCCTGCGCATCGACCAGGTCGCGCGCTTTGCCTCCATGGCACAGCCCGACGTGATCTGCCTGCAGGAGATCAAGTGCATGGAGGACCAGTTTCCGGCCAAAGCCTTCAAGGACATGGGTTATCCCCATGTGCACGTGACCGGCCAGAAGGGCATGCATGGCGTGGCGACTGTCTCGCGCGCACCCATCGAGGTGCTGGAAGATTGTGAAGTTTGTCCCAAGGGTGAGGCGCGCCATCACGTGGTGCGCGTGGACGGGGTGGAGATCCAGAACTATTACATCCCCGCGGGCGGGGACGAGCCGGACACCGCCATCAATCCGCGCTTTGCCCACAAGCTCGATTTTCTGGATCGCTTTGGCGCGTATCTGGAAAAGCGCGGGCAAAAGGGTGGCGATGTGGTGCTGGTGGGCGATCTCAACATCGCCCCGCGTGAGCACGATGTCTGGTCACACAAACAGCTCCTCAAAGTCATCTCCCACACGCCGGTAGAGACCGAGGGTCTGGAGCTGGCGCGCACCAGAGCCGGCTATCTTGATATCGCGCGCGAGCTGATTGCCGAGCCGGAGAAGATCTACACCTGGTGGAGCTATCGCAATCGCGACTGGCGCAAATCCAACCGGGGCCGCCGGCTCGATCATATCTGGGTCTCGCCCGCACTTCAGTCAGCGGCAACCGCCCATGGCCGTGAAGGCTTCACCATCTGGGACGAAACCCGCGACTGGGAAAAACCCTCCGACCATGTGCCGGTAACGCTCAAGCTGGGGTAGGCCGCCGCCATGTCCCGTGTATCGAAAGGCGGTACACCATCTTGACAATGTATCGCACATCGATACATTGTGTAACGGATTGCGCTGGCCGGATGATAATAAGCTTTGCAGACAAGGTCACAGAAGCTGTCTTTCTGGGCTCTTGCCCGAAAGGGTTTCCTGCCGAGCTGTTCAGGCGGACGCGGCGCGCCCTTGAACGGGTACATGCCGCAACCGACGTTTGGGATCTACGTGTTCCGCCGTCCTTCCGCCTGCATCAGCTCAAAGGCGATCAGGCGGGCAGATGGTCCATTTCGGTCAACGACCAGTTCCGCATCACTTTTGCGTTCGCAAATGGCGACGCCCGGGATGTACGTTTTGAAGACTACCACTGATCTGCCGTCCTGATGAGGTTCCCCATGCCCCGTTCATTCCACGCTCCTGCCAGTACGGTTGGCGAGCACCTCAAGGAAGATTTCATGGGCGAATACGCCATCAAGGCACCCACGCTCGCCAGGAAGCTGGGCGTGCCGCGCGCGCGCGTCGTGCGGCTTCTGGAGGGCGCGGCCTGCGATGGCGATATGGCGCTGCGTCTTGCCCGTGTGTTCGGTACCACGCCGGAATTCTGGCTGAATCTTCAGATGTTGCGCGATCTGTCTCTTGCACAGGTGGAGCGTGGCGCGGCTATCGAGGCCGAAGCAACGCCGCTTCAGTCAGCATAGCCTCGCTGACCCGCTTTCACCCCTTCAGCGCAATGATCCCGCACTGGCCACCAAACTGGCCGGCATGACCGTCGCGCGCGGCTCGTCTTGACGAGAAGAAGCGCGCCTCGTCGGCGAAGGTGCAGGCGCGTATACGGCTGATCTGGCCTTGCGGCACGCCTGCCGACAGGAGCTGGCGGTGGACGGCTTCAGCCACATCCAGCCCGGCGCCGCCTTCGGCATCCTTGGGACCGACAAGACGGTCATCCAGCCTGCCGAACAGCTCTTCAAAGGCCTCCAGCACTTCCGGGCCGACGCGGTAATTGGCCTTGGAGATCGCAGGCCCGATGGCCGCACGCAAATCTTCCGGCCGGCTGCCATAGGCCTGCCTGAGCGCTGCGATCGTGCGCGCTGTGATGTTCTTGACCGTGCTGCGCCAGCCTGAATGGATGGCGCCGATAGCATGGTTGACCGGATCATGCAGGAGCAGGGGCACGCAATCGGCAACCTGCGTGCATAGCGCAAAGCCGGTCTGGCTGGTGATGAGAGCGTCACCTTCACCCACCGACCAGCCTTCGGGCATGCCGTCGGCCTCAAGCACGGTGTCGCCATGGACCTGATTGGCAAAGACCAGCCGGGTGACACCCAGCGCACGGGCGACCCGCGCGCGGTTCTCGGCGACATGATCCTTGTTGTCGCCGCGTGACCAGGTGAGGTTCAGGCTTCCGTAAGGGCCCTCGCTGACCCCGCCGGTGCGTGTGGTGAAGGCATGCACAATGCCCTCGCCCAGACTGTCGGCGAAGAGAAATTCCAGCCGGCTCATGGATTGGCTCCGTCAAGAAACCCGCTGCGGCCCCGCCCCAGATCATAGGCTTCACGGGCATCGGCAACCCCGGCCAGCAGGGCGTGGAGCGCGGTCCAGTCATCGTCCGCAGCAATTGGTGCCCATGCCGCTTCCATTGTCTCGAACACCATGTCCGTTGGCTCGTCTTGCGCAAAATAGCGGTGGGACAGGCGCTCGGGGCGAACCGGATCACGCGCCTTGAAACCGTCCAGAACGGCTTCGAACTCTTGCGAACGATAGTGCTTCCCGCGTGGTCCGGCAAACGCGCGGCTTTTCGAGGCAATCCCGCCAAACCAGTCGAAAACCACCCCCTCGAAAGGCAGCTGGCTCTGGTGCATGAAGCGTAACAGGGCGGTCAGGAAAGCGCCGTCTGCCTCGCCGCCGAGCGGCGCTATGCCAAGCCGCTGATGCCAGGTCTCGTAGAGCGCGGCCCGGTACTGGTCGGGGAAGGTCATCAGCGCCTTGATGAGGCTGTCTTCCTCGCCGACCAGCGACAGGGCGCCCGCCAGCTGCTCCAGTGCCCACAGGACTGATTCCGGCTGGCGGCCATAGGCATAAAGCCCGCCCTCGTCGAAATAGGCGGCTGTGAATCCCGGTTCGAACCAGGGCAGGAAACGCCAGGGGCCGTAATCGAAGCTCTCGCCGGTCACCACCAGATTGTCTGTGTTGAGCACGCCGTGGACAAAACCCGCCGCCATCCATTCCGCTGCCAGCCGGGCGAGGGCGGCGGTCGTGTGTTCGAGAAAGCCGGCTGCGCGCGCAGGCGTGTCCCCGCCGGCCGCCTGCGGGTGGAAATGCTCAATCGCATAGTCCATCAGCGTCTCGACAAGGTCAGGCCGGTTGAAATACGCGTGCCTCTGGAACATGCCGATCCGCACATGGGAGTGCGACAGGCGTGTCATCACGGCAGAGCGTGTGGGGCTGGGCTCATCGCCCCGGTGCAGCGCCTCGCCGGTTTCGTAGATGGCGAACGTCTTGGACGTGTAGACGCCGAGCGCCTCTAGCATTTCGGCAGCCAGCAGCTCGCGCACCGCGCCCTTCAGGGTCAGACGCCCGTCGCCGGTGCGTGAGAACGGTGTCTGACCCGATCCCTTGGTGCCCAGATCCAGTAGCCGCCCTTCGGTGTCACGCAACTGGGCAAACAGGAAACCCCGCCCGTCCCCGATCTGCGGATTATAGGTACGGAACTGATGCCCGTGATAGCGCAGCGCCAGCGGCTTTTCCTGATTGTCCGGCAAAGGCTCGAAACGGAGGAAATGGGCCGCACGGGCCGCGGCATCGAGACCGTCCAGTCCCACCGCGCCGGCCCAGCGTGTATTCCACCAGCGTTCAATGCCTGCAGGGAAGCTGGCGGGCTCCACCGGATCGGCAAACTCACCGCCCAGCGCGGAAAAGCGCGGATCGGGCTGGTAGCGTGCGGCCATCAGCCCAGACCTTTGTCGAGCGCCCGGGCAGCCCGCACAATGGCCTCTGTCGCCTGCGGCAATATGCGCGTCATGTTCAGGAAGCCATGGGGCACGGTATTGATCACCACCCTTTCCACCGGCACGCCGGAGGCGGCCAGCCGGTCGGCATAGGCTG
Source organism: Glycocaulis albus (assembly GCF_014639075.1). Lineage (GTDB taxonomy): Bacteria > Pseudomonadota > Alphaproteobacteria > Caulobacterales > Maricaulaceae > Glycocaulis > Glycocaulis albus. The sequence continues at coordinate 98,241 of NZ_BMFS01000003.1, read as the reverse complement.
CACCCTCATTGAGGAGCGGATCAAGTTCGGCAGCCAGAAGAAAGGTGGGCGCAATGCCTTTCAGATCATCGGCCAGCAGGGGCGAAACGCGTACATCGCGCACATCATCAAGGCTGCGCAGATAGGTGTGCCGGATACGGGTGAGGACTTCGCGCGACAGGAGCGGACCTTCCTGCCAGGGCTGGCGGGCGCGTTCGATCTCCAGCAATTGCAGAAGCGGGTAGATCAGCAGCTGGAATGCCACTTTTCCCCGCCGGTGCTGGGCGATGACGGCCGCCAGATTGCCGCCCGCCGAATCGCCGCCAACTGCCAGCCGGTCGGGTGAAAACCCGTAACCGGCGAGCGCTCCCTCCTGCACAGCGTCAAAGGCTGCCAGCGCATCGTTCACGGCCGCCGGAAAGGCGTGTTCTGGTGCCTTTCGGTAATTGACCGACACCACCCGGACGCCCGAGGCCGCGGCAAGGCGCTGACAGAGCGGTGCGTGGGTGTCGATATCACCGATCACGAACCCGCCGCCATGAAAATAGACCAGACCCGCTCCGTTCTCGGCGGCATCGAACGGCACCCAGACGCGCACCGGAATCGGTTCGGCCGGGCCGGGCAGGGTAAGATCGCTGATCGTTTCCACGCCGGGCGGTTCCAGCTCGGCAATCGGGATCATGCGCCGCAACGCCTCACGCATGCCCGGCGCGGTGCGTTCGGGCGTGAAATGAGCGGCCAGATCGGCAAGGGCTTTTTCAGGGGTCAGCATGTGAGCTGCATAGTTCGGCGCGCAGACCGGCAAAGGCAAGCGTCAAGACCGCAGATGGCATAGCTTAGTGCAATTGCACCCGGCTGGCCGACTGGATGCGCCCTGTCAGGGCGTCCTCGATTTCGCTTTTCAGCGCCCGCCACGCCGCTGCGCTTTCCGTCTCACCCTTGTCCTCCATTTCCGAAATCGCCTCGCAGGCATAGCCCAGCGCGCGCCTGCCGTGGCGCTCGACAAGGGTAAAGGCAATCTGGCGGATATCCTCAGGCGTGATGCGGGAGCGGCGATGGGCGGCTGTCGGGTGCAAGGGCTTGGTCTCCGGTATGGCAAGCGGCAGGTCCCCGTGGGTCTGGCAAGTGGCGGGCCATGGCCGGTATCAGTGTAAATTACTGAAAAAACTGATGTATGATGTGTTGTGCATGTGGCTGCTGATGACCGATGTGCGCCGACCGGCGATTCTTGCCGGGCATACTTGTCCGCCATGCCGGTGACGGAAAGTTGCAGTGCGCCGCCGCAGGGTTTCAGGTGTTGTTCCTTGCCTGTCAGGCATATTGCAGGCATTACGCAGATCAAGACCGCAAGATTTGACGGAGTGCCCTTCCCATGCGCGTGGCAATGATCGGTACAGGCTATGTCGGCCTGGTTTCTGGAGCCTGTTTTGCCGATTTCGGCCATCAGGTGACCTGCATCGACAAGAACGAGGAAAAGATCGCGCTTTTGCGTTCAGGTGGCGTGCCGATCTATGAGCCGGGTCTGGACCAGCTGGTGCAGCGCAATGTGCGCGAAGGCCGTCTGGATTTTGCCACCGACCTGACCGAGGCGGTGCGTGCCGCGGATGTGGTCTTTATCGCCGTCGGGACGCCCTCGCGCCGCGGTGATGGCCATGCGGATCTGTCCTATGTCTATGCCGCCGCCGAGGAAATCGGGCAGGTCATGGACGGTTTCACGGTCGTGGTGAACAAGTCGACTGTCCCGGTAGGAACCGGCGACGAGGTGGAAGCCTTGATCCGCAAGGTACGCCCCGACGGCGATTTTGCCGTGGTGTCGAACCCCGAATTTCTGCGCGAAGGCGCGGCTATTGACGACTTCAAGCGCCCGGACCGGGTCGTCGTGGGCACCGAGGACCCGCGCGCCCGCGACATCATGCGCGAGCTCTATCGGCCGCTTTTCCTGAATGAAACCCCGATTGTCTTCACCTCGCGGCGCACGTCGGAACTGATCAAGTATGCGGCCAATGCCTTCCTTGCCATGAAGATCACCTTCATCAACGAGATGGCCGATCTGTGCGAGGCGGTGGGCGCCAATGTGCAGGAAGTGTCCAAGGGTATCGGCCTTGATGGCCGCATCGGGTCAAAATTCCTGCATGCCGGCCCCGGCTATGGCGGTTCGTGCTTCCCCAAGGACACGCTGGCCCTGGTGCGCACGGCGCAGGAAGCGCACGCGCCCTTGCAGCTCGTCGAGGCCACCGTGCGGGTGAATGACACCCGCAAGCGCGCGATGGCTGACAAGGTGATCGCCGCATGCGGCGGGGATGTTTCGGGCAAGACGATCGCCGTGCTGGGACTGACCTTCAAGCCGAATACCGACGATATGCGTGAGGCGCCGAGCCTCGACATCATTCCGGCCCTGCAAGCCAGGGGCGCGCGTGTGCGGGCGTATGATCCGGCCGGGATCGAGGAAGCTGAAAAGCTGCTGAAAGATGTCGAATACACGACCGGCCCCTATCTGGCGCTCGACGGCGCGGACGCGGTGGTGATCATCACCGAGTGGAATGAGTTCCGTGCGCTCGACATGGACCGTGTGAAGGCGGCACTCAAATCCCCGGTCGTGGTGGATCTGCGCAATATCTACGATCCGGCAGAGATGAAGGAAGCCGGCCTGTCCTATACCAGCGTGGGCCGGCCGTAAGCCTCCCTGCTAGCGGCCTGCCAGCGGTCCTATGGCCGTCATGATGTGATAGAGCATGCTGGCAGGGATGTCCTTTGCCAGCGGTTTTCCGTCCCGGTCATAGGCGTCCATCCAGCCCCCGTGGCAGGCATCAGCCAGATAGGTGGCGCGCAAGCGCTCAAGCAGGTGTCCGGTCTCGCCCGGCGCCGCCATGTCAGCATGGCGCAGGCGTGCGCGCAGCATTTCCAGCTGCGGCCACAAGCGGCGGTTCGCATCGATTATCCCGCCCGTCGTATCCACGCTGTTGTGCGCAAGCCCGCTGCGGCGGTCACGCCCCTTATTGTCGGCAAAACCGATAAGACGCCGCCTCCAGCTGATCAGGTCATGGCCGGTTCGCGCCTCGTATTCGGCCAGCAGCCAGGCCCATTCATGGCAATGGCCAGGTTCGGTACGCCACGGACCGGTACCCCTTGACCAGTCCGCACCCAGCTCCTCGATCACCGCCCCGCTGGCCGGATGGAAAAAGCTGTCTTCAAAGCGCTCAATGCATACCCGGGCACACGCCAGCGCGTCGGTGCCGCCGCTGGCGGCATCCAGCGCCAGGCACGCCTCCAACAGGTGCATGTGCGGGTTCGCTGCGCGCACATCGGGCGCCATTTCCGGATCGAAAAACCCTTCACCGGAGCTGTCCGACATGCAGGTCCTCACGAAGTCCAGCGCTTCGCGGGCCAGATCGAGCGCACGCGGCTCGCCAAAGGCCTGCCAGGCGGCTGCGCCAGCCAGAATGACAAAGGCATGGTCGTAAAGCCCGCGCCGCGCGTCCAGCGCCGTGCCATCGCGCTCCAGGCGGTGCACCCATCCGCCTGACGGCGCGCGCGCCGGACCATCAAGATACTCAAGGCCCAGCATGGCGATCCGGCGTGCCTCGCCACGGTCCCAGCCGAGCTGTGCGGCTTGGGAAAACGAGAATATCTGTCGCGGGATAACCCGCATGCGCCGCTCCCGGGCCGGCTGGGGCGAGCCATCCAGCGCAAGGGATTCCACAAACCCGCCCTTGTCCGCATCCCAGGCATTGCGGGCCCACAGGGGCAGGCATGCATCAAACAGCCAGTTGCGCGCCCAGCCTGTGGCCTCGCCTGAGAGGTCGGTAATGGTCTGTGCGGCGCTGACCAGCGGTTTTATGCCGGCCGCCTCGTCGAGCCGGGTTACGATGACTGCATCGCGCGTGGCAGCGATGGCGAGGCCCTCGACGCCCTTTACCGCGATGACCGGGCCTTCGCTGCGTACATAGCTGCCTCTCACGTCCTGCAGAACGGCCGGGCCGTGCACGGCGTTGCCGTCAGGGCCGGTATCGCAGAGCGCTTTGAGCGCCGCGTAATCGCCGACATCGCTCCACCCCATATCAACCGGCACCAGGCTCGCCAGCCGGGTCTTTTCCATCACCGCATAGTCAATGCTGATGGCCGGGGCGGCTTCAAACGCCGCGCGTGCAACGACGCGCGCCCCGCTGGACATGTCCGTTCGCGTTTCAGCCAGTGCCGCGCGTGCCGCACTGAGTATCTGTGGGGCATGCTGCGCCAGCTCGCCGAGCATCACGTCCGCCCGGAACAGGAAAATGCCCGCATTCCAGAAATATTCGCCTGACGCGAGATAGGTTCTGGCCGTGGCGATACCGGGCTTCTCGACAAAGGCCTGCACGGTACGCGTAGAGCCTCCGCCGGGCGCACGGATATAGCCATAGCCGGTTGCGGCATGGTCCGGGGTTATGCCGAATGTGACAATGCGCCCGTCAGCGGCGGCCTTCGCGCCATGCGCGATGGCATCAAGGAAGCGTTCAGGCCGGCCAATATGATGGTCTGCGGGCAGAATGAGGACGAGGGCGCCTGCGGGAGCGGCCAGGGCCGCCAGCGCCACTGCAGGGGCAGAATCGCGCCCCACCGGCTCCAGTATCAGTGACGCGTCCGGCATATGGGCACGCAGCAGGGCACCATGGCGCTCCGACCCGATGGCGGTCAGGGGCAGAAAGCCGATATCGCCGCGCGTTCCTGCGTTCAGACGCGCTACCGTTTCAGCCAGCATGGAGCGCCCCGAAGGCAGGCTGAGGAAGGGTTTGGGCCGCAGGCTGTCCGACACCGGCCAGAGCCGGCTGCCCGCTCCGCCGCACAGGATGAAAGGCGTGATCATATGCGCAGTCATTGATGTGTACGCCCCTCTTCTCCCCTGCCGCCGGGCGAGCCTGCCAGCGCCTGCATGCGGGCTGTCTGCCCATAGCCCGCTTCGCCCGACTCTGGCTAGCTTGCGTCCGGGCCTGCCGGCGCCGGCCTGCTTGGTTTGTCTTTCGGTTACGCATTGTGAGCCATAGTCGAAACGGCAGGAATCACACGCGATAGCCGGTAGACCGGTCCTGCCCCGCTGCAGCAAGGCTTCATCCTGATGGCCCCGACATCATCGATAGACGGCGACATCGTTTTCGAGACAAGCCCCCATCCGATGATGGTGTTTGACCCTGAAAGCTTTGCCATTCTGCGGGTGAACCGCGCCGCTATCGATACGTATGGATATAGCGCCCGCGAACTCCTCCGGCTGACAGTAAAGGATCTCAAGCCGCAGGAGGATATTGCCGCGCTGCATGAGGTTGTCGCCAAGGCCGGCAGCGGCCCGTCACGCCCCGGCATATGGCGCCACGTAACGAAGTCCGGCGATATACGCTGGATGGACATTTCCGGTCACGAGGTTGCTTTTCTGGGCCGCAAGGCCCGGCTGGCCATCATGCACGACGTTACCAATATCATCCGGCTGGAGCAGGAGCGTGCCGCCCTGCATGCCAGCGAGAAGGCCGCCCGCGAACAGGCCGAGGCAGAGGCGCAGAGCTTTCGCTCGGTCCTGGAATCGGCAAGCGGCAAGTTTGTGGTCCTGCGCGCGGGAAATTTCGAGATTTTTGCCGTCAGCGATGAGTATCTGGCTGTTACCGGCCGGACGCGGGCTGAGCTTATAGGCCGCAATATTTTCGAGGCCTTTCCCGATGACCCTGCTGACCTTGATGGCGGTGGAACATCGCGCCTTGAGGCCTCACTGCGCCGGGTGCGCGAAGCGGCGCGCTCAGACGTGCTTGCGGTACTGCGCTACCCGATCAGGCTAATGGACGCACAAGGCCCGTGCTTCCAGGAGCGTTGGTGGCATGTGGTCAATACCCCGGTTCTGGGAACTGGCGGCCATGTCAGCTACATCATAAACCGGGTGGAGGATGTAACCGGCTATGTCAGCGCCGATACCGCTGGCGCGCCGGTCATTCCCGATCGTCCGCCAGAACCGCAAAGCGTGCTGGTGGCGCATGAGCTTAGCCAGGCTGCTCGGCGCATGCGCGAGCAGGAAGCCAATCTGCGAACCGCGCAGGAGCTTCTGGGCATTGGAATCTGGACCTATCACCCCGCAACCCGGATGCATGTCTGGAGTGAAGAGGTGCGTAATATCTACGGTGTTGATACCGCGCACTCGGCCGTTTCCTTCCGCGACCATGCCGCCCTCGTGCATCCTGATGACCGCGAGAGCCTGCACGCCGCCTACAGGGCGTTTTATGCATCCGGCAGCAGGACGTTCGATTTCCAGTACCGCATCGTCCGGCCCGATAATGGCGAGACAGTTCATGTTCGCGGCATCGCTGAGCGAACCGGCGAGGGTGAGGATGAAATTCTTGCCGGCGTGGTTCAGGACATAACCGAGCGCAAGCGGAACGAGGCCGAGCTTCTGGCCGCGCGTGACGAGTCTGAACGCGCCAACCGGCTGAAATCGGAGTTCCTCGCCAATATGAGTCATGAAATCCGCACACCCCTGAACGGCGTGCTGGGGATGTCGCAGATTCTGGCCCGTACGGACCTTGATGAGCGCCAGAAGCGCATGGTCGATACAGTGCTGAGCTCCGGTCAGGCGCTGTTGTCCATTCTCGATGACATACTGAACATCTCCAAGATCGAGGCGGGCCTCTTCACCCTTGAGCCGGAGCCTGTGGCACTGGCGGCAATGTGCTCGCGCGCGATGGATGCCGTTACGGCCGGCGCGATGGAAAAGGGGCTGGCCATTACCAGTGATATTGACCCGTCCTTGCCCGCCGATCTCGTCACCGACCACCGGCGGCTGGGGCAGGTACTGATCAACCTTCTGGGCAATGCGGTGAAGTTCACTGAAAGCGGCGCGGTGAGGCTCAGCGTCGAGCGCTGCGGCGAGGACCGGCTGCGTTTCATTGTGTCGGATACCGGGCCGGGCATCGCGCCCGACAGGCTCGACATCATCTTCGACCGCTTCCGCCAGATTGATGCCAGTCCCGCACGCCGGCATGACGGGGCCGGGCTCGGCCTTGCCATCTGCAAGGAGTTCGCCGGTCTCATGGGCGGCACTATTGAAGTGGAAAGCCAGCTCGGGCGCGGCACCCGCTTCACCGTGACCCTGCCGCTTGTGCCGGCCGGCAACATGGCAGCTTCCGGCACCGTCCGGCGCTCCGGCACGGCCGCGCCGGCATCAAGCGCGCGCGTGCTGATCGCAGAAGATAATCCGGTCAATATGCGCATGATGCAGATGATGATCGAGGAGCTGGGCCTGCCAGAACCCCGCTGCGTGGATAACGGCCATGACGCCGTGCGCGCCGCGCTCACGCATGATTTTGACCTGATCATCATGGACATATCCATGCCGGTCATGAACGGGCTGGAGGCCATCCAAAACATCCGGTCCAGCACCGGCCTGCGGGCGCGCGCCCCGATACTCGCCCTTACCGCGCTTGCCGAGACCCATGACCGTGAAGCCTGTCTGGCCGCAGGCGCAGATGCCTATCTGGCCAAGCCGGTTGATATTGATGACCTGCGGCAGGTGATCAACCAGCTGGCGGCGGCGAGACGCAAGCAGGCGCAGGCCGGGGACACATCCTGCCTGCCTCGCGGCACGGCAGGCGGCGTGTGAGCTTTCCGCTGTCGCCGCCCGGTCGCTGAGGCGTGCGCGGCGCTTAGGACGTACTGGCAAACCAGATTGTGTGCATCGGACCCTTGCCGTTCTCACGGGCGCGCACCTTCACCTCCTCGACATTGAAGCCCGTCTGTCTGAGCCTTTGCGTGAAGGCCCTGTCAGGCCCGGCAGACCAGACCGCGAGGATTCCGCCCGGTTTCAGTGCACCATGCGCCCGCGCAAGGCCCTGGGCGCTGTAGAGACCGTCATTGGCCGCGCGTGTGAGGCCATCCGGTCCGTTATCAACGTCCAGCAGGATCGCATCATAGCCGTGCCGGGTGTCAGTGATTTGCGTGGCCACATCGCCGATCCTGACATCGACCCGCGGATCATCCAGACATCCTTGCGTGATGGCGGCCATGGGGCCGCGCGCCCAATCGATAATGCCGGGCACCAGCTCGGCCACAATAAGGCGCGCATCGCTGGCCAGCACTGACAGGGCGGCCCGCAAGGTAAAGCCCATGCCGTACCCGCCGATCAGCAGCCGGGGTGCCGTGCGCCCGCCCAGGCGCTCGCATGTGAGGGTGGCAAGCGCCTTTTCAGAGCCGCTCATGCGGCTGCTCATCAACTCGTTGCGATCAAGCATGATGATGAAGGCGTTGTCGTGCCGTATCAGCCGCAGTGGAGGGCCGCCCGGAACCTCGGCCTCACCAATCAGCTCGCGCGGTTTCACCGCTGCCGGGCTTTACGCGCGGCGTAACGCGCATCGCGCGCCGCTTTCAGCTCCGCTTCGGTGCGCTCAGGCACAGCAGCCTCGGCGGCCGCCTTGGCAGCATCTGCCTGCGCGGCTTCCGCCTTGATGCGGGCCGCCTCGGCTCTTTTGGCCTTGGCCTCCTCAGCTTCAGCCTTCTTGGCTGCGCGTTGCTCCTCGCGGGCGGCCCGGGCCGCCTGACGTTCGGCCAGTACGGCCGGATCGGGCGCGGGCTTGTTGCGCAATTGCTCGACCGCAGCCTGCCGGGCGGCGCGCGCCGCCGCTGTCCGCTCGTTGAAATCGGGAGATTTGAAACCTGCCATCATCTTTCCAGTGTGTTGCGGCTGGCCGGAGCCATTCTAGCCCCTCCAAATCAGCCCGGCGCGGCCTGACCTGCCGAAAATAAATGGCGCACCCGACAAGATTCGAACTTGTGACCTCTGCCTTCGGAGGGCAGCGCTCTATCCAGCTGAGCTACGGGTGCGTCGAACCGCTCTCTTACAGGGGCGGGCGGGACTATTCAATGGACTGACGCCGCTCAAAAGGCGGATCGTGCTGCCCTTGCCCGCAGCAGGCATATGCTCCGGCCGCGCCACTGGCGGTGATCGCGCTTCCCTGCCCTGCCCCGACCGCCTATATCGGACACATCATGGAAACAGCCGAGCTCATCTTGCTGGCCGCGGCAGGTCTTGTCCTGCTCGCCATTGCCGGGGCTGCCGCCACGCGGCAGGCCGGAGCTCCGCTATTGCTGATCTTCCTGGTCATCGGGATGCTGGCTGGTGAAGAGGGTCCGGGCGGCATCGCCTTTCACGCGCACGACACGGCCTATCTGTTCGGCTCGCTCGCCCTTGCGCTGATCCTGTTCGATGGCGGTCTGGGCACCAAGCTGCGCCGCCTGCGCAGTGTTCTGCGCCCCGCGCTCAGCCTAGCCACGCTGGGCGTCATCATCACGGCAGGGATCACGGCAATCGCCGCGAAATACCTGTTCGGCCTCGGCTGGGTCGAGGCAGCGCTTATGGGTGCGATCGTGTCGTCCACGGATGCCGCCGCCGTGCTGATGCTGATCGCCGGCAAGGATATCAAGGCCCGTCCGCGCGTGGCCACCACGCTGGAGGCTGAATCCGGCTTCAATGATCCGATGGCCGTGATCCTGGTGGTCACGTTTGTGGCCTGGCTGACCGGGCAGGGCATTCCAGACCCTCTTGTCGCGACCCTCTCCATTGTCTGGGCGATCGCGGCGGGCGCGGCGATTGGCTGGTTCGGCGGACGCCTGATTGCCTATGTCGAACGCAAGATCGGCCTGCCCATCGGGCTTTATCCCATTTTTGCCTCGGCAGGTGCGGTCTTCCTCTTCTCCTTTGCCGAGGTCATTGGCGGATCCGGTTTCCTGGCCGCCTATCTCGCCGGTGTGGCCATGGCCTCTGCGCCCAAGCGCCGGGCGGCCGAAGCCACCGCCCGCTTCTCAGATGGCCTCGCCTGGATCGCCCAGATCGGGCTGTTCCTGATGCTGGGCCTGCTGGTCACGCCCAGCCATGCCGCCGAAGTGGCCCTGCCCGCTCTGGGGCTTGCCTTCGTACTGATCCTGATGGCCCGCCCGGTAGCGGTGCTGATCTGTCTGGCGCCGGAGCGCTTCCGGCTCAATGAGCGCGCCTTCATCGGCTGGATGGGACTGCGCGGCGCGGTGCCGATCTTCCTCGGCGCGTTCCCGGTGCTTGCCGGGGTGGAGAATGCGAACCTCTATTTTTCCGCGGCCTTTGCCGTGGTGATTGCCTCCCTGGTCATCCAGGGCTGGACCGCAGGACCGGTTGCCCGCCTGTTCAATGTGGCGCCGCCACTGGCACGTGGAGGCAATCTGGCCAATGCCGGCATGATTGCTGCCGTGGCCATCGGGTTCACGCTGGCCAGCGCTGTCGTCTCGTTCGGCGTGAATGAGCGCGATGCGGACAGGGAGCCCATCTCGCCGGTCAATATGCGTGAATTGCTGGCGGCACTGGGGCCCGACGGCACAATGCGCGCCGTGCGGCTGGAGAGCTTCCCGTCGGACTGGGAACAGATGGACCCGGCAGAGCGCCGCGAAACGTTTGCCCGCGTGGCCGCTGGCCTGGTCGCGGCCCAGAACGAGCGGGTCATGGAAGAACGTGAGCAATTGCTGGTCATGCGCGCGCAGGAGGAAGCCGGTATTCCGCTAAGCCTGCCACAGCAGGCCCGGCGTGACACGCTGGCACGGCGCTATGGCGGGCGTTACGATGACCTTGATGATCTGCTGGCGCGCGTCGATATCGTGCCGCCTTCTCTGGGCGCAGCCCAGGCCGCGCTGGCCACGGGGTGGGGCTCCAGCAGTTCCGCCATCGAGCGCAACGCCCTTTACGGACGGTCGCCCCGTGAGGGCCGCTTTGGCGGGCTCACCGCGGCGGCTGCCGATTATGTCGATGTCTTCAACACCCATCGCGATTTTGCTGCCTTCCGCGCCGAACGGGCGCGGCTGCGCGCTCAAGGCGAGGCCGTCACCGGTCCGGCGCTGGTGAGCCTCATTGGCCCGTATGCGGAGAGCGGAGACGCCTATGCCGCACAGGTGCGCGCGGTGATGAACAGCGCCGGCCTGACCCGTTTCGACGCCAGCCGCGAGGCGGGCTTTACCGAAGAAAGCTAGGTGATCATCCGGGCCAGGATGAAGCCGGCGAGACCGCCCGCCACAATCAGTCCCCAGAGCCACCAGCGCACGCCGGGCTTGCGGACGGGTTCAGCCTCCAGCTCCTCCTCGGCGAACTCGTCAGAAATATCGGGCATGGTCCAGGCCAGATAGGCGGTAGGCAGGGTAAAGCAGTACAGCAATACGCCCCAGAAAATGGTGTTCCAGTGCGTGTAGCTGTCGGGCGCCCACAAGGTCAGCCGCGTATCGTCATTGGCAACCGCAAGGTAGAATATCGCGGCAGCCACCAGCCCGGTCAGCACGTGATAGGCAAAGGCATAGGCTTTCTGGCGCAAATCACGTTCCAGATCATCCAGCTCGCAGAGCTGCTCGCCGATAATCCGCTGCATGTAGGACGGCGCGATATAGAAAAAGGCGAAAACCGAGACCGCAATGATGGCCAGCCCCGCCAGGCTGAGCGCGAAGGACACGCTGCCCTCGCCGGCAAGGCCGGAATTGAGCGCCAGAAGGGCGCCGAGCGGATAACCGGCCAGGATGAGCCCCGTGGCAAGACGCATGGAGGTGCGGCTGCGCCGGGGTGTGCGGCCATTGGCGGTACGCATGTAAAATGACACTACTGACCTCCCTTGTTTGCGATTTGCGAAAGCGGCTCGAAGGGCTTGAGCGAAAAGATCATTTCCACCGGCAGGTTGAAATAATCCGCGAGCTTGAGGGCCAGTTCGAGTGACGGGCTGTAATCGCCGCGCTCCAGATAGCCGATAGTCTGGAAGTTGACGCCCACCGCATCGGCCAGCGCCTTGCGCGACAGGCTGCGCTCGGCGCGCAGCACGGGCAGGCGGTTATAGATGGGCGAACTCATCAGCGGACCTTCACGCCAGACCCCGGATTCAAAAAGACGGTCAGGCTATAAACTCATATTATGCAGATCACAAGCGTTTTGTTGTATATGTATAACATTTCATGGATTGGCAACACGCCTCAGAGCAGGCCTTCCTCGCCGCCAGCATCGTCTGCCCCGCTGCTGCCACGCCTCAGGGACGCATCGGGATCATCGTCCTCATCGCGCCGCCGCCGGGAGGCGCGGCCAAAGCCGACCCCCGTCGCATAGCCTTCGCCGTGGCTGCCTTCGCTGTCTTGCGGATAGAACTCCGCACCCATCATCCAGCGATAGGCAATGAGAGCGGCGGCAAAGGCGGTGAGTGCCAGAAGGCCGAGAACGATCCAGCCGGCAAGGGAAACAGGCCGGATATGGAGGATCACGATGAAGGCGAACGCCAGGCCGACGGCGCACAGGCTGGCGGCCCCGACGGATTTGAAAAAACGCATCATGGCCGGTTCTCCCGGATAGCTGGCCCCCGGTCAGCGGCGCCGGTCAGCGCGCCGCCTTGGCCTCCTGCGTTGCAGCTTGCCCGCTATTATATGTAAGGGCGAGGAAAACATCTTCCAGATCGGGCTCCTCGGTCCGCAGATCGCGGATGCGCTGCCCGCTTTCATTGAAACGGGCGATGAGGTCGCCGACAGAGGTCTGACCGGCCCTGTATGTGATGGTCAGCGCACCATCGCGCAGCTGAGCATCCAGTTCCTCAAACCCGGACGGAACCGCTGACAATTCGGTTTCCGCCTCGATGATCAGCGTCTTGCGGTCCAGACGGCGAAGCAGGCTGTGCTTGGGTTCGCTGGCCACAACGCGGCCCTGATCAATGATGGCGATATCGTCGCACAGCTCCTGCGCTTCTTCGAGATAGTGGGTCGTCAGCACGATGGTGACGCCGAGCCCGTTCAGCTTGACCACGTATTCCCAGAGCTGGCGGCGCAGCTCGATATCCACACCGGCGGTCGGCTCGTCCAGTACCAGCACGGGCGGGTTGTGGACGAGCGCCTTGGCGATCAAAAGGCGGCGCTTCATGCCGCCGGAGAGCTGGCGCACATAGGCGTTGCGCTTGTCGGCAAGCCCCATCACCTCCAGAAGCTCGTCTGAGCGGCGTTCCCCCTTGGGCACACCGTAGAAGCCGGCCATCAGCTCCAGCGTCTCGAAGGGCGTGAAGAACACGTCCATATTGATTTCCTGGGGCACCACGCCGATCGACGCGCGCGCCTGACGCGACGCGGTGGCGATGTCATGCCCCCAGATACTGGCTGATCCGCCGGTCTTGTTGGTCAGGCCCGCCAGAATGTTGATGAAGGTGGATTTGCCCGCCCCGTTTGGCCCCAGAAGTCCGAAGATGGAGCCGCGCCGGACCTTGAGATCAATCCCCTTGAGCGCCTGTTTCGGCTCGCGCTTCTTCGACCCGGCATAGGTCTTTTCCAGGCCTTCGGCGATGATGGCATAGTCGGGCAGGTCAGGCTGGGTCATGGGGCTTGGGCCTTGATGTGTGAGCCGGGCACGCTGGCGCTGATTGACGCGCGCAGCGGCTAAAACTAAAGCATGGGGGAACTTAAGAGGCTTGCGCACTGGCGTCCACGCCGCTGCGCGCCTGAACTGCCATCAGGGGATTTCCATGGCCCGTACACGCGCAAAGGCTCCTGCGGAGAAGGCGAAGGCACCGTCTGCGGTTCCGGCGGCATTCCCGCCCCCTGAGGTGATCGAGGTCACATCCAAGCGTGTGATGTGCGACGGCGGCGGCGGCGCGCTGGGCCATCCGCGTGTCTGGTACGATATGGGCGACGATGACTTCGTCGAGTGCGGCTATTGCGACCGCCGTTTCGTGCTGAAAGCCGGGTCAGGCGCGCATTAGCGTCCCGCGCCCTGTTGCCCTGGGGCAGTCAAACCGGCTTAACTCACCTGTGACACGCGCCCGCCCAAAGAGGCGCTGCCATTATCCGGGGGAGTTCATCAGGTGAGAATTACGTGGACACCGCGCCGCATCGGGCTGGTGACCGGGATTGTACTGGCTATTGGCCTGCAACTCATCCCCGTCCCCGAAGGACTTTCCAGTGAAGCCTGGTTGTGCCTGTCGCTGGCGCTTCTGATGGCGAGCTGGTGGGCGAGCGAAGCCATCCCTATTGCGGCAACCGCCCTCATCCCGCTGGCCCTGTTCCCGCTTCTGGGTATCGCCAGCGCCCGCGAGGCAGCCTTTCCCTATGCCGACCCCATCGTCATGCTGCTGCTGGGCGGTTTTGTGGTCGCACTCGGTATCGAACGCTGGAATCTGCATGCGCGCATAGCGCTGAATGTGGTGGCCGCCTTCGGCTCGCGCCCGTCACTCATGCTTCTGGGCTTCATGATCGCTTCAGGCGTATTGTCGATGTGGATCTCCAACACGGCTACCACGCTGATGATGATCCCGATCGCCCTGAAAGTGGCCGAAGCAGTGGAGAAGGAAGGCGTCGACACAAAAATGTTCGCGCCGGCGCTGGCGCTGGCGATTGCCTACTCGGCCTCGATAGGCGGGCTGGCGACTCCGGTGGGCACCCCCTCCAATCTCATCGCCATCGGCTATCTGGAACGCACCGCAGAGCGCTCGATCAGCTTTCCTGAATGGATGATGCTGGGTCTGCCCGCAGCAGCGCTCATCATTCCTGCCGCGTGGATCATCCTCACCCGCTTTGCGTTCAAGATCCCGTCCCGTGCCGGGTCGGGCGAAGGCCATGCCCTTGTCATCGCGGAGAAGAAGGCGCTGGGGCGCATGACCACGCCGGAAAAGCGTGTGGCGATGGCGTTCGGTACCGTCGCGCTGCTCTGGATGGGGCGCGAACTGCCCGGCGTGCTGATCGGCATGGGCGATATCAGCTTTGGCTGGAATCCGCTGCTCGCCTGGATGTCTTCGGCGCTGAATCTGCCGGTCACACTTCGCCTCAATGACATGCAGATCGCCATGGCAGGCGCGCTCGCAATGTTTCTCATCCCGGCCGGCGGGCCGGAAGGGCGGGGCCGTGCTCTCATGGACTGGGAAACCACCCAGCGCCTGCCCTGGGGCGTGCTTGTGCTTTTTGGCGGCGGGCTATCGCTGGCGGCGGCCATGGACGCGACGGGTCTGTCCGGCTGGATCGGCTCTCACCTGGCAATCGTGGCAGAATTGCCCTTGCCGGTGGTCGTTCTCATTCTGGCCTTCATGGTGGTCTTCCTGACCGAACTGACCTCGAACGTTGCCACCACAACCGCTTTCCTGCCGGTTCTGGGCGGTGTGGCGGCCGCGGCAGGCGTGCCGGCCGAGCATCTGATCCTGCCCGTAGCGCTCGCAGCGAGCTGTTCCTTCATGCTCCCCGTAGCCACGGCGCCTAATGCCATTGTCTACGCGTCGGGCGCTGTCACCATGGGACAGATGATCAAGGCCGGGTTCCGCATCAATCTGGTGGCCGCGCCGCTGATCGCCCTGCTGGCGAGCTTCATCGCGCCGTTTGTCTTCCCGGCCTGATCACTCGCCGACGAGCTTCTTCAGGTCATCGAGATAGGCCATCCACGCCTTGCGCCCGGCATCGGTGAGAGCAGCATCGGTGCGTGGCTTGCGGTCCACAAAGCGCTTGGTAATGGCGATATAGCCTGCGTCCTCCAGCTTCCTCAAATGCGTGGAGAGATTGCCGTCGGTCGCGCCCGTGCGCTCTTTCAGCTCGCCAAAGCTCGCCGAGCCAACGCTGGCCAGATACGCCATCAGTCCGAGCCGCATGCGCCCGTGAATGACGTCATCGAGATCGGAGGAGTTGAAATCCGCCATCGCCCTACACCACGTCCCGCGGCTCTCTCGCCATCAGGAAGAAGCCCGGTATGAACGTGCCCAGCAGCATGCCCGCCGAGGCTACCAGATAGACCCAGGGCGTCATCACCAGTGCCGCGCCGGCAAACCCGCCCAGCAGCGTGACGATGGCCGGTATCAGCAGCAGCCGCTCACGCGACAGCAGCGCATCGACCATCCATCCCGCCCCATAAGCCAGAAACGCCACCGGCATCATCGTGTTGACGAGCTCAATCGGTACAAGCCCCAGCGCCATCCCGGCGACCAGTCCGGCGAAATAGAGCCCGATACATCCCCCCAGCACCGGCCAGAGCACCTGTTGCACGCGGTTCCCCATCGAGCCGGTGCCCGGCTTGTTGCGCAGCGACCAGCCAAGGACCGCGCTGCCGACGGAGCCGAGCACCATATAGCCCAGCCAGAGCGGCCACAGCGCCTGCGCTCCGAAATCCAGCGTGCCGGTAATGATCAGCCAGTGGACAAAGGCCACAAGGCCGGTCAGCCCGCCCCACCACACCATGAAACGCCCGCCGAGAAGGGGCGCCTTTGCGCCAGCTTCCGCCATCTCGCGCAAATACGCCAGATCGGCATGGGCAGCGGTTTTGCGGTCGGTATTCATCACTGTCACTCCTTCGCACGGCCATTGCGCTGATTCGAATAAGCACACGCATTCTTGTGCCATAATCAAAATACTTTGTAAAGCAAAGTTTGTGATGAAGATACGGGGAGCGGAGAACGGGGAAATGAAGGCCATGGGGTGGTGTGGCGGGAAACTGTTTCGCCGCCCAGGCCCGGTCTGTCTTCCCCTCGTCATTCCGGGCGAGCCGCAGGCGGGACCCGGAACCCAGCATTCTATAGCCCGCTGGTTTCCGGATAAGCCCTGAAGGGCTTTCCGGGATGAAGAAGGAAGCAGAATACAGAGCGCTATCTGCCCCCCATCCGCGCCCTCGGGTGCGCCGCGGCATGCACCGACAACAGGCGTGCGGTATCCACCTCGGCATAGATCTGTGTGGTCGAGAGGGAGGCATGGCCCAGCAATTCCTGTATGGCGCGCAGATCGCCTCCCCCGGCCAGCAGATGCGTCGCAAAGGCGTGGCGCAGGGCATGCGGTGTGGCACTCGATGGAAGACCCAGCGCGCCGCGCATCCGCTCGACACAGCGCTGTACCTCGCGCGCATTCAGCGCCCCGCCCCGCGCGCCCCGGAACAGAGGCGCTTCAGCGCTCACCGGAAAGGGGCAGGCGGCCATATAGGCGTCTACGGCCTCGCGTACGGGCTTCAGCACGGGTACCAGACGGGTGCGCCCACCCTTGCCTTTGATGCGCAGGGCATCGGCCAGCGGATGGTCGCGCCCGGTGAGCGACAACGCTTCGGAGACGCGAAGCCCCGCCCCGTAGAGCAGTGCCAGCACGGCTGTGTTGCGCGCGCCCTGCCAGGTCTCGGCGCGGGCTGAGCCGGCATCCTCCAGCATGGACTTGGCGGCTCCCTCACTGACCGGCCGGGGCAGGCGGCGCGGTGCGCGCGGCGCTTCGACAAGGGCCAGTGCCGGATTGTCGATCCCGTGGCGGGTGCGCGCATAGGCGTAAAAGCTGCGCACGGCCGATAGAGCGCGTTGCAGCGTACGCGGGCCCGCTCCGTCCCGCCGCCTGTCGGCCAGCCAGGCCCGCCAGTCCGTCCCTGTAAGCCCGGAGAGATCTTCGGCTGACACAGCCCGCCCGAAATGCCCGGTCAGGAAGGAGAGCCATTGGGAAAGGTCGCGTTCATAGGCCTTGACTGTATGGACGCTATAGCGCCGCCCCCCCTCGATATGGGCCAGAAACCCGGCCACCAGGGCCGTCGGGGCGGCAGTCTTCGTCATCGCGGCAGCAGGGCCTCCAGCCGGCGTTCGAGAATGCGGGCCAGGAAGTGGGCAAGGTCTGCTGCATCGCTCGGCCGGAACGCATCCCGGCGCGCGGAGCCAAGGCACAGCACGCCGGAAAAGCCGCGGCCCTCAAGTGCGATGACGGCTTCGCTGGCAACCCGGCTGGCCTGAACACCGTAAATCGGCCCGGACAGGCGCGGGTCGGGCGTGCCAAGGCGTTCGAATGCCTCGCCCAGCATTGCGGCCTTCAGACCCGGCGCGGCAGGCAGGATCGCTATGGCGCGCGGCAGGGCGGTAATGCCCTCAAGGCAGACCCGCACGGCCTCAAGGCCCAGCGTGGTCGCCGTATGGCCTGCAAGGCGGCGGTCAAGCGCCGCTAGTGTCGGTTCGTCCATCAGGCCCATCACGGCGGCATGGGCGCTCGCCTGGGCGGCCAGATTGCCGCGCAGCATGTCCTGCAAATCCTCATTGGCGGCTTTCAGCAGGGTGATCTCGCGTTGAAGGCGTGCGCGGGCAGCTGCGTTCAGGTCAGCGACATTCCCGTCATGGCGCGCGCCCAGCAGCGCATTCATCAGCTCGCCATCGGCCAGCACGCGCGAGGGATCGGCCAGTATGGCGCTGCGCCAGTCCGGCGTGTCCTCTGCGCTGCGGGTTGCTGGCATAGCGTTGCTGCGCATGCGTTTCATGCCGATCATTGTCCATCCATCCTGTTGCCGGCCCCTCTTGGCGGGGGCGCTTGTCTATGGGCAGCAGAGTGGCACACGACCGGTTCCAGATGCGTTAACTCACCTGCATGATGAGCCGGGCCCCGCTAGGATGGGTGCATGAGCGCGAATCGTGACCCGTCCGCCCCCCAGATCGCGACAGTCCTCCTGCCGCTGCCCTTGCCGGAGGCGTTTGACTACGCCGTGCCGGAAGGCATGGAGCTGAACGAGGGCGATCATGTCGTGGTGCCGCTGGGCAAGCGGCTCAGCCATGGCGTTGTCTGGGGCCTGCGCGATGGTACGGGTGGCAACCGGCCCCTGAAACCTGTTTCAGAGCGTCTGGACGCCCCGCCCTTTACCGCTTCCATGCGCGCCTTCATCGACTGGACGGCACGCTATCTGGCGGAAAATCCGGGCCTCGTCCTGCAGGCAACATTGCGCAGCCGGGGCGGCCTCTCGCCATCACCCACCGAGACGCTCTACCACCCCACGGGCCAGATGCCGGACCGGATGACGCCGGCGCGTCAGGCCGTGCTGGACGCGGCCACGCAAGAACCAGCCAGCGGGGCAGAACTCGCCCGGCGTGCCGGTGTATCGCCCGGCGTGGTAAAAGGGCTTGCCGATGCTGGCGCGCTGCGTGCCGAGGCCCGTGATATCGACCAGCCCTTCCCGGAGCCCGACCCCTATCGAGATGGCCTTGTCCTGAATGACGGTCAGGAGGCAGCGGCCACACAGCTGCGCCGCCTCGTCGCCGCCGGGGGGTTCCAGGCCGCACTGCTCGATGGTGTTACCGGCTCGGGCAAGACGGAAGTGTATCTTGAAGCCATTGCCGAGCTCCTTCGGCGTGAACCCGATGCGCAAGTGCTGGTGCTATTGCCGGAAATTGCCCTGACGCAGGCCGTCACCGCCCGGTTTGAAGAGCGCTTCGGCGTATCCCCGGCGCTGTGGCATTCGGCCATTGGCCCGACGGAGCGCCGCCGTGCCTGGCGCGAGATTGCGGCCGGGCGGGCACGGCTGATTGCTGGGGCGCGTTCGGCGATCTTCCTGCCCTACCGCAATCTGCGCCTGATCGTGGTCGATGAGGAGCACGACCCGACCTACAAGCAGGATGACGGACTGACCTATCACGCCCGCGACCTCGCCGTGGCGCGGGGCAAGATTGAAGGTGCTGTGACCATACTTGCCAGCGCGACGCCCAGCCTGGAAACCCTCGTCAATGCGCGCGCAGGCCGCTATGGCCATATCCGGCTGGCTGCGCGGGCTGGCTCGGCCGTGCTGCCTGAGATCGAGACGATTGATCTGCGCGAACATCCGCCCGAGCCTGGCCACTGGCTCTCACCGCCGCTCACCGCCGCCATGGCCGGGACAATTGCGCGCGGCGAGCAGGTGCTGCTCTATCTGAACCGGCGCGGCTATGCGCCGCTGGTCCTGTGCCGGGCCTGCGGGCACAAGATGAAAAGCCCCGATACCGACCGCTGGCTGGTCGAACACCGCTATACGGGGCGGCTCATCTGTCACACGACCGGGTTTTCCATGCCCAAACCGAAGGCTTGTCCGGAATGCGGCGCAGTTGATTCGCTCACCAGCGTCGGCCCCGGCGTGGAGCGTGTGGCCGAGGAAGCCGCCTTGCGCTTTCCGGAGGCCCGGGTGGAGGTGTTTTCCTCCGATAGTGCCGCCGGGCCAAACGGCGTGCGCGACCTGATCGCGCGCATGGAAGCAGGCGAGATCGATATTCTGGTTGGCACCCAGATCGCTGCCAAGGGCCACAACTTCCCGCGCCTGACACTGGTAGGGGTGGTGGATGCCGATCTCGGCCTCAAGGGCGGCGATCTGCGTGCCGGCGAGCGCACCTACCAGACACTCGTGCAGGTGGCGGGCCGGGCAGGGCGCGCCGACAGGCCGGGCCGGGCCCTGCTGCAAACCCATGAACCGGAGCATGAAGCCATACAGGCGCTTCTGGCCGGGGACCGGGACAGCTTCCTCGATCTGGAAGCCCTGATGCGTGAGCAGCTGGGCCTGCCACCCTTCGGGCGGCTGGCCGCTTTGGTAATGTCCGGCTCGGACGAGCGCCTGCTGGTGGAAACTGCGCGGATCGCCGCCGCTGCTGCGCCCTTGAGCGATGATGTGAAACTGTTTGGCCCGGCCGAACCGCCGCTGGCCGTGGTACGCGGGCGCTACCGGCGGCGCTTCCTCGTGCAGGCGCAGCGCAATGTGGATGTGTCGGCCTTCATGGCGACCTGGATGGCGCGGTTCAAACTGCCCTCTTCAATCCGGGCGCGGGTGGATATCGAGCCGTATTCATTTTTGTGAGTGGCATAAGCGCGACATAATCTGACATTTTGTGTATCATTCCTGTCAGATCATGGAGGCAGGCATGCATATCTCGCTCACCGAAACGCTCGAAAAATGGGTCCGCGAAAAGGTCGAGAGCGGGCTCTATTCCAATGCCAGCGAAGTGATCCGCGAGGCCCTGCGCGAACGCATCCGCGCTGAACGCACAGAGGCGGAGGATATCGAGGCCCTGCGCGCCCAGATCGATATCGGCTTGCAACAGGCCGAGCGCGGGGAGCTGCTGGACTGGAACGCGAAGGACTTCATCGCCGAGCTGGACCGCGAGCAGCGTGGCTGAGTTCCGTCTTTCCACAGAGGCGAAGGCCGATTTACGTGATATTGCGCTATACACCGAGGCGATGTGGGGCCGGACTCAGCGCAACGGCTACATTTTCGAGCTTGAAGCTGTGTTTGTTAGGTTGGCCGGCATGCCCCGTCTGGGCCGCAACCGCGATGATGTTCACCCCGGCGTGTTCAGCTATCCGGCCGGTCGTCACATCGTCTGGTACCGGCAATCCATACCCGCCGGAATCGAAATCCTTCGAGTGCTCCACACCCGCCAGAGCAGCCAGGACGCGTTTTCTTGACGCCCCGCCTGCGCCGTTTGCGCGCGGGCAGGTTGCCGCCCTCAAACCCTTGTGCTAGGTGGGCGCCGGACTGAACGGGACCGGGCTTGCACTGTCGGCGCGGACTTGTGAAAAACCTCATTATCTCAAGTGCTTGGGTCTGATCTTTATGGCCGGACCCGATTTGGCACTCACCACAGAGAAGAGAGCGGGCGAAAAACGGTGACCAGCGCCGGTAACGCAATTTCAAACGAAGCCGCGCAGCGCTATGCGCGCGCGCTGTTCGATCTGGCCCTTGAAACCAAGGCGCTGGCCAAGGCCGAGGCTGACATGGCCGCGCTTGGCGAGGCGTTCGAGGAGTCAGATGAGCTGGCACGGGCGGTTGCGAGCCCGATGCACAAGGCTGCCGACAAGGTGAAGGCGCTGGAGGCGCTCGCCAAGGCGCTGAAACTGTCTCCGCTGGGCACCAAATTCATCGGTGTGGTGGCGCGCAATGGCCGGGCGGGCGATCTGCCGGCCATGACCGCCGCCTTCGCCGCGCTGGCTGCCGGGCATCGTGGCGCCATTACTGCAGATATTGCCAGCGCGGATGCGCTGACGGCCACTCAGCTCAAGGAGCTGACCACGGCACTTAAAACCGCCCTCGGGCGGGAGGTCGAGATCCGGGCCGAGGTCCGGCCGGAGCTCATTGGCGGGCTTACCGTGAAGGTGGGTTCGCGCATGTTCGATTCTTCACTCCGCACCAAGCTGGACGGGGTGAAACAGGCGATGAAAGAGGCTTGAGAACCGCCATGGACATCCGGGCAGCTGAGATTTCTGCGATCCTGAAGGATCAGATCAAGAATTACGGTGCGGAAGCTGACGTCTCTGATGTCGGCCAGGTGCTCTCCGTCGGTGACGGTATCGCGCGGGTCTATGGCCTCGACGAGGTGCGGGCCGGCGAGCTGGTGGAATTCCCCGGCGGCATCAAGGGCATGGCCCTGAACCTGGAAAGCGACAATGTCGGCTGCGTGATCTTCGGCGATGACCGGGGCATCAAGGAAGGCGATACGGTCAAGCGTCTGGGCTCCATCGTGGACACGCCTGTCGGCAAGGGTCTTCTCGGCCGCGTCGTCAACGCGCTGGGCGAGCCGATCGACGGCAAGGGTCCGCTCAAAGACGTTGCAGAGCGCAAGCGCGTGGACGTCAAGGCGCCGGGCATCCTGCCGCGTAAATCCGTGCACGAGCCGATGGCGACGGGAATCAAGGCGATTGACGCGATGATCCCGGTCGGCCGCGGCCAGCGCGAGCTGATCATTGGCGACCGTCAGACCGGCAAGACCGCCATCGCGCTCGACACCATCCTGAACCAGAAGCAGATCAATGAAGGCGATGACGAGAGCAAGAAGCTCTATTGTGTCTACGTTGCTGTGGGCCAAAAGCGCTCCACGGTCGCCCAGATCGTGAAGACGCTGGAGGAAAACGGCGCGATGGAATACTCCATCGTCGTTGCCGCGACGGCCTCCGATCCGGCCCCGATGCAGTTCCTCGCGCCCTTCACCGGCTGCGCGATGGGCGAGTATTTCCGCGATAACGGTATGCACGCCCTGATCGTGTACGATGACCTCTCCAAGCAGGCTGTCGCCTACCGTCAGATGTCGCTGCTGCTGCGCCGCCCGCCGGGCCGCGAAGCCTATCCAGGTGACGTGTTCTACCTGCACTCCCGCCTTCTGGAGCGTGCCGCCAAGCTCAATGAGAGCCATGGTTCGGGCTCGCTGACCGCGCTGCCCATCATCGAGACGCAGGCCAATGACGTGTCGGCCTACATCCCGACCAACGTCATCTCGATCACCGATGGCCAGATCTTCCTGGAAACCAATTTGTTCAACGCAGGTATCCGCCCGGCGGTGAACGTCGGCCTGTCGGTCAGCCGCGTGGGTTCCGCCGCGCAGACCAAGGCCATGAAGCAGGTTGCCGGCAAGATGAAAGGCGAGCTTGCGCAGTATCGCGAGATGGCGGCATTCGCCCAGTTCGGCTCTGACCTTGATGCCGCCACCCAGCGCCTGCTGGCGCGCGGCGAGCGCCTGACCGAGCTCCTCAAGCAGGCCCAGTTCTCGCCGCTGTCGATGGAAGAGCAGGTCTGTGTGATTTTCGCCGGTACGCGTGGCTATCTCGACAAGATTGCGACCAGGGACATTGGCCGCTTCGAAACCGAGCTGCTCCAGCATCTGCACGCCGACAAGGCCAAGCTGCTGGACGCCATCCGGTCCGAACAGAAATTGTCTGACGCTTCGGAAGCGGAACTGGTCAAGACGCTTGAGGCGTTCCTGGCCCGCTTCGCGGCCTAGCTGCTTAACGGTCTAACCTCCAGCTGAGGGAGTATCGAAACCACTCATCATGATACAGGAATTCAAGGACTGGCTGGCGAAGCTGAAACCGCACGAGCGCAATGCGCTGACAGTGCTGGTGCTCTTCCTCCTCGCGGTGTTGATCTTCGCGTTCGGAACGCAGATCGGCGGCGCCGTCTTCCAGGCCCTGAACTGACATGATGGTTCGGGAGTAGCGATTAGCAGATGGCAAGTCTCAAGGACCTCAGGAACCGGATTTCCTCTGTGAAATCCACGCAGAAGATCACCAAGGCCATGCAGATGGTGGCTGCGGCGAAGCTGCGCCGTGCGCAGGATAGCGCGCAGGCGGCCCGTCCTTACGCCCAGAAAATGGCGCAGGTCATGGCCAATCTCGCCAATGGCATTGTCGCCGGGCCGGAAACGCCGCGCCTGCTTACCGGTACCGGCAAGTCTGACACCGTGCTTTTGCTGGTGCTCAGCGCCGACCGCGGCCTGTGTGGTGGTTTCAACACGAACATCGCCCGTCTGGCCCGCGAGCGTGTGGCGGCGCTGATCGGCGAAGGCAAGAACGTGAAGATCATCACGGTTGGCAAGAAGGGCTTTGACGCCCTGAAGCGTCTGCACCGCGAGCGTATCGTCAGCGCCATGGAGCTGAAAGACGCTGCAAGCCCCGCAGCCCTCGCCGCGCGCGTGGGTGAGGAGGTCCGCAAGCTCTTTGACGCCGGCGGATTTGATGTGTGCGAGCTGATCAGCTCCGAGTTTGTCTCGGTGATCAGCCAGAAGCCGAAGGCGCGCACGCTTATCCCCGCGCGCGAGGCGATTGATCCTGATGCGCCGGCGCCGGACCTCAATGGCGCCATCTACGAATACGAGCCCGACGAGGAAGGCATTCTGACGGCCCTGCTGCCGCGCTATGTCGACACAGTTGTTCTTTCGGCCCTGCTGGAGAACGCTGCGGGCGAGATGGGTGCGCGCATGGCCGCGATGGACAACGCGACGCGCAATGCCGGCGAGCTCATCGACAAGCTGAACCTGCAATTCAACCGTACCCGCCAGGCCAAGATCACCACCGAGCTTACGGAGATCATCTCCGGGGCAGAGGCGGTCTAGGCTGAACGGTTCAACCAGATCCAAAAGAACACCTCCTGCAAATGGCAGGGGATTGGTAAAAGAGGCTGAGACGATCATGAGCAATCTCAAGGGCCGTATCGCACAGGTGACGGGCGCCGTCGTCGACGTGAAGTTTGAAGGCGGTCTGCCGCCGATCCTGAACGCCCTGGAAACCATGAATGGCGACCAGAAGCTGGTTCTGGAAGTGGCCCAGCATCTTGGCGAGAGCATGGTGCGCACCATCGCGATGGACGCCACTGAAGGCCTGCAGCGCGGCGGTGAAGTCACTGATACGGGCTCGCCGATCACCGTTCCGGTTGGTCCCGGCACGCTTGGCCGCATCCTCAACGTCACCGGCGAGCCGATCGATGAGGCAGGTGATGTCGCGTTCGAAAAGCGCGCACCGATCCACCGCGCCGCGCCCGACTTTGACGAGCAGTCCACCGAGGCGGAAATCCTGCCCACCGGTATCAAGGTTATCGACCTGCTCTGCCCCTACGCGAAAGGCGGCAAGATCGGCCTGTTCGGCGGCGCCGGTGTGGGCAAAACCGTGCTCATCCAGGAACTGATCAACAATATCGCCAAGCTGTTCGGCGGCTACTCGGTGTTCGCCGGTGTTGGCGAGCGCACCCGTGAAGGTAATGACCTTTACTGGGAGATGATCGAGTCCGGCGTGAACAAGGATCCCAAGGAAAATGACGGCTCCACCGAAGGGTCGCGCTGCGCCCTGGTGTTCGGCCAGATGAACGAGCCCCCCGGCGCGCGTGCCCGCGTGGCGCTTTCCGGTCTGGCGCAAGCAGAGTATTTCCGCGATGACGAAGGCAAGGACGTGCTCTTCTTCGTCGACAACATCTTCCGCTTCACCCAGGCCGGTGCCGAGCTGTCCGCCCTGCTGGGCCGGATCCCGTCGGCGGTGGGTTACCAGCCGACGCTCGCGACCGACATGGGCGCCCTTCAGGAGCGCATCACCTCGACCAAGAAGGGTTCTATCACGTCCGTGCAGGCCGTTTACGTGCCGGCCGACGACCTGACCGACCCGGCCCCGGCCACCACCTTCTCGCACCTTGATGCGACGACCGTGCTGAACCGCGCCATCTCGGAAAAGGGCATCTACCCGGCCGTGGATCCGCTGGACTCCACCTCGCGCATTCTTGAGCCGCGCATCGTGGGTGAAGAGCACTATCAGACCGCGCGCCGCGTGCAGGAAATCCTGCAACGCTACAAGGCTCTGCAGGACATCATTGCGATCCTGGGCATGGACGAGCTGTCTGAAGAAGACAAGCTGACCGTGGCCCGCGCCCGCAAGATCGAGCGCTTCCTCAGCCAGCCGTTCGACGTCGCCGAAGTGTTCACCGGCTCGCCGGGCATCCAGGTGCCGGTCGAGGAGACCGTGAAAGGCTTCAAGGCGATCTGTGACGGTGAATACGACCACCTGCCCGAGCCGGCCTTCTACATGGTTGGCACGATCGAGGACGCGGTGAAGAAGGCGCAGAAACTGGCCGCTGAAGCCGCCTGATCCATCTGCCCTCCTTTTTAATATAGCCAGAGGCCGGCTCTTTTCGGAGCCGGCCTCTTCTTTTGGTGCTTGATATCAGCTCCGTCCCGGCGCTCTATGTGCGTCTGACGGGGAGATATGCATGATCCGCCTGATTGCCTGCTGCGCGGCCGCCACCGCCCTTCTCATTACTGCGGCCCTCGACGCCAGCGTACCGCCCCCGCCTCCGCCCCCGCCTGCGGACCTGCCGGCCACCTATGACGGCTATTCGACCGAAAGTCTCTGGTACGCCTACACGTATTGGGTGCGCGGACAGACAGCCGAGCGCCGCCGGCTGGCCTTCGAGGCACTTCGCCTGCCCGACTGGAGCACGGACGAAACGGCCTGGCGCACTGGCCTTGAAGGCCCGCACTACGTTTCCACAAGCTATTGGATCCCGTACGGCCTCTACTTTGCTTTCGAGCAGGCCTGCCCGGTCAGTTCCGGCTATAGCGATGACACTGACGGGTGCCTGTGGCGCTATCGCTCTGCCTTCTTCGATGCCGCTGAAAGCGATATCAACGCCATTGTATCTGACACGTTCAATGGTGCGGCGTTCGCGGCCTATCTTGCCGGCCAAGACGTGCCGCCTGAGGCGGTCAGCCGCGAATTCGTCAGCGGTTTTGGCCTCGAGGATATCGTCCATCAACGCCTCGACAGCCTGATACGCACGCGTGACGTCCGCGAGGATACCTGTCCGGCAGTGCGCGAAGCGGTCGACGATATCGCCGCCATGTCATTGCCGCTCTCGCCCTACGGACCGCCTGACGGCACACCGCCGCCGCCGCCGCCCTTGCCGCCCGGCGCAGACCATGAAGTGCTGACCATTCCGGCTGGATTCTACCCTGACACAAGCGTTCATGTGGTGTTTGAGGGCAATGGTACCGGGACCATGCGTGCGCTGGTCTCGCGCCTCGCCGGACCCGTGCGCGCCTGCTTTGCAGATACGTCGGAATGACTTGCAGAACGGGATTTCACATTCACGGATTTACCTGCTAGAGAGCCGCGAACGAAAGGCATGGCAGATGGCTGACAAACTCCAATTCGATCTCGTTTCCCCCGAAGCGCGCGTGTTTTCGGGCGCTGTGGACATGGTTGTGGTGCCGGGTACCGAAGGGGATTTCGGTGTCCTGCCTGATCACGCGCCTTTCATGGCGACGATCCGTACCGGCGCGATCGAGGTACATAGCGATGGATCGGTCAGCCGCATTTTCATCCATGGCGGCTTTGCCGAAGTGACGCCCCAGGGCCTGACCATTCTGGCCGAAGAAACCGCCGAACTGGCCACGCTCGATGCCGCCGATATCCGCGCTAAGCTGGAGGCAGCCCGCCTTCGGGCCAAGGATGCCGGTGACGATGGCGAGCGCGAGCAGGCCGAGGCCGAGATCGCCAAGCTGGAAGCGATGCAGGCCGCGATGGAACTGAAGCACTAGTGCGCTGCTTCCCGGCACTCAGGACAAGGGCCCCGGCGTGAAGCAGGGGCCTTTTGCGTTCAGGGGCGGCTGAATTTCGAGAACGCTGAAACCACGTCCTCATAGACAGCCCGTTTCCACGGAATGATCAGTTCCGGCACGCGCTCCAGCGTCTCCCACCGGAATGCCTCGAACTCCTGCGGCGGCACGGCCGTCAGATCAAAATCGGCGTCGGTGCCAAGGAAGCGGAACGCGAACCAGCGCTGGCGCTGGCCTTTCCAGTTCTTCTTGCGCAGGGCCAGAACCTCCGGCGGGAAATCATAGGAGAGCCAGTTCCCGATCGACCCCAGGAGTTCGACCTGGTCGCTGCGGATCCCGGTCTCCTCATACAGCTCGCGATAGGCGGCTGCTTGCGGGTCTTCGCCCGCATCCATGCCCCCTTGCGGCCATTGCCACACCCATTGCCCGGTTTCGCGGTAGCGGCGGCCAATCCAGGTCAGCCCCTCACGGTTGAACAGCACAATGCCGGCATTGGGCCGGTATGCCGCCAGTGCAGCCGGGTCCTGTGGGCGGATCATGTGTCGTGACCTGCGCGTCCGGCGCGGATGCTTGCCACATGGGAGGCCGGCGCCAGCTGATAGCCGCGGCGCTCAAGCCCCTCAGCCCAGCTTTGCAGCGCGCCGACCGTAACAGGGTAGGCAAACCCGGAGCCCAGTGACTGCCCGTTCTGGATGGCCAGCGCCTCGAGCTCCAGAAGCCGGGCGTCGATGGCGCGGGTGCTGGGATCGGCGTCAATCACCCTGTCGGCGAGCGCCAGCGGCACGCCTGCACGCGCAGCCGCCCCCGGGGCGCCACCGGGGCGCCCGGCCCCGTCATGGAACAGGGCCAGCCCGCGCCGGTCCGCCTCGCTGTAGATACGCGCAAGTGCCGCCTCCGAGCCCGACAGGCGGGCGCCCAGATAGTTGGTGACGCCGAAATAGCCCGAGGCCCGCGATAGCAGCCAGTGGAGGCGGCGCATGTTCTCCGCCTCGCTTGCATCGGCCAGCAGCGTATGCGGGCCGGGATCATTATTGGGGTAGTCAAACGGCTCCATGGGCAGTTCGATCATTACCTCGTGCCCGGCGGCCCGCGCGCGGTTCATCCAGGCCTGCAAGTCACGCGCATAGGGCACGAAGGACAGGGTGATTTCCGGCGGAAGACTTTCGATCGCTGCCTCGGTCAGGGATTCGCTGACACCCAGACCGCCAACAATCACCGCAATCACGGGCGTGCCGGGTTCAGCTTCGAAAGCCCGCGCATAGGCGGTCGACGGCCGCCGCCCATCTGGCCCGATCACGGGAAGCGGTCCGCCCGGCCCATCCTCGAAGAGCCCATCATAAGGCACGTTCGATGCGCGCTGCAGCGCCAGCGCGCGTGCGGCATTGCTGCCCGGAGGGGGTTCGACCTCGCCGCCCAGAACGTCCTGTGTTTCGCGTACACCGGGAAGGCTTAGCGTCTCGTCGGCTTCCCCTTCGGCGAAGATGACAGGGCTGGCTGCCGGGACTTGCGCCACCTCGACAGGGGCCGCGTCCTCCTCCGGCATGTCCAGCGCGGTGCGTGCCGCAGTGCCCGCTTCGGGCGCCGGGGCCAGGAACACAATGGCCGTGAACGCCAGCCCGGCAACGAGGAACAGGCAGGCGGCCGCAATCAGGGGGTTGCGCAGGGGCGGCGTGGCGGATGTCTGGCGGGCGGGCATGGTGTCCGGTTTGGCCTGAACGGGTGAAGGCGTGCCGGTGAAGAGAGCTCACCGGCACGCTGACACTCAAGACCATTCAATGCGCCGGGGTAAGGAAAGGTTAATGCACGCGCAGTAACCGCCCTGGCGCCGGGCAAACGCTCACTGGGCGCGGGCTTCGCGCCGCTCCATCATGCTGGAAAGCTGCTCTATGGCCCTGTGAAGCTGGTAGTCCTCGTCCTCGGGCCAGTCTTCGGGCGGATATTCCATATCTTCGCGTTCGCGCCTCTCGGCGCCGTCCTCATTGGCCAGCGCGTTGCGCAGATTGGCCTCGCTGAACCGGCCGACCTCGCCTTCGCGCGGACGGCGGAAGGCAACAGGGATGTCCGGCTCGACGCCGGTCGCCTGAATCGAGGTGCCAGACGGGGTGTAATAGCGTGCCGTTGTCAGACGCAGCGCCCCGTCACGGCCGCCGCGCAGCGGGATCACCGTTTGCATGGAGCCCTTGCCAAAACTGTTGGTGCCGAGCAGCACGGCACGCTCCCGGTCGCGCAGGGCTCCTGCCACGATCTCCGACGCGCTGGCCGAACCGGCATTCATCAGAACCACGATCGGCGCGCCGTTCAGCACGTCGCCGGGGCGTGCGTTGAAGCGGTAGGTATTGCGGGGATCGCGTCCGCGCGTCGACACCACTTCGCCCCCGCTGAGGAACAGGTCGGAGACCGAGACCGACTGGTCCAGAAGTCCGCCAGGATTGGACCGCAGGTCCAGGATGAGGCCCGGCAGAGGGCCGCCATTGGCCTCGCGCAGATCATTCAGCGCCCGTACCGCAGCCTCGGTCGTATGTTCGTTGAAGGTGGTGATACGCAAATAGGGCGTATTGTTTGCCTCCATGCGGTAGATTACCGACCGCACCTCGATAATCGCGCGCACAATGGTGACATCGAACGGCTCCACACCGTCGCGCGCAATGGTGATCGTCACCGGCTCGCCTGCAGGCCCGCGCATCCGCTCCACCGCGACATCAATGCCCGCCCCGATCATGGACTCGCCGTCCACGGCAATGATCCGGTCTTCCGGCTCGATACCGGCCCGGTCCGCCGGCGTTTCCGCTATCGGCGAGACCACTGTGACAAAGTCATCGCGCAAGGTCACCTCGATGCCCAGCCCGCCATACTCGCCGCGTGTGCTGACCTGCATGTCCTGGAATGCCTGGGCGTTCAGATAGGTCGAGTGGGGATCAAGTGATCCCAGCATGCCGTTAATGGCTGCCTCGATCAGCTCGACCTGGTCTGGATCGCTGACATAGTCGGACTCGATGCGGCTCAATATGTCACCAAACAACTCCAGCTGCCGGAAGGTCTCGTCGCGGCCGCGATCATCACCCTGTGCCGAAACGGCCAGAGCTGCGGCGCCAATGCCAAAGGCGATGGCCGAAGCGATAATGTGCAAGCGCATGTCTCGTCCTGTCTGTCAGCGGCCCCGATACTCGGCTCTCAGCCAGTTTTCGGGGTTTTCTGCGGTACCGGTACCCCGTCTTACCTCATAATATAGGCGAGGCGGCGGATTTTCACGCTCCGGCATGAGTCCGACGGGTTCTCCCGCCAGCACACTTTGCCCTTCCTCAGCATAAAGCAGGCCAATTCCGCCGAGAATAAGGGTATAGCCGTCACTCGTATTGATCATCAGCACCGCATCAAAGCTCTGGAACGGTCCTGCAAAAACCACCACGCCGTCAAATGGCGCTGACACCTGCCCGCCGCTGCGGGCGTCAAGCCAGAGCCCGTCGCGGCGGATTCCATCAGGGCCGGGCTCTCCTGCACGGCTGGCGACACGCCCTTCCACGGGCGGCCTGAGGCGCCCGCGCATATCGCCAAACCCCGGCCCTGCGGCGGCGGTTTCCACCGGCAGTGCCGATAGCAGGGTTTCACCTTCCAGCATGGCGACGTCCGCCATCATCGCGGCGCGGCGTTCACGCAAGGGTGACAGTCTGGGTGATATGTCTGCCAGCCGGGTGATCTCTTCCCAGAGCTGACGCAAGGACCGGGCCTCGGCAGCAATCCGGGCTGCCTGGCTGGCCAGATCCCCGGCCTCGCGCCGCAAGGCGGCCTCTGCCTGGCGCCGCTCAGCGATCAGGGCCTCGACCTGCGCACGTACAGTGGCCAGCGCATCGCGCGCAGCCTCGACGGTTTCGCGCTGGCCGGAGAGTTCCTCGCGCAAGCGTGCCAATGCCTCGATATCGGTGCGAAGGGCGCTGGCGCGCCGCTCCAGCTCGGGCGCTATCGCCGCCAGCAGTCCGGCCGCGCGTGCCGCCTCGCTGGCATCATCCGGGCTGACGGCCAGCGCCGGCGGCGCGTTCATTTCCAGCCGCTGCAGGGCTGCCAGCACGTCGGCAAGGCTCTCGCGCTCCAAAGCCAGCCGTGCGCGCAGACTGCTTTCCTCGGCCTCCAGCTCGGCCAGCCGGGCTTCCGCTGCGCCGGCGTCGGCCTCGCGCGCCTGAACCCGTGAGCCGGCCTCGACCAGCCTTGCTTGCAGGTCGGCAATCTCCCGGCGAAGCGCGTCGGCTTCCGCCTCGCGTGCCTGGCTGATCGCGCGGGTTTCGCGTGCGGTTTCTTCCATCGCCTCGATCTCCCGGGGATCGGGCGGGGTCTGCAAGAGGGCGATGGCAAGAAACAGGACGGACATGGCCGGATGTATCAGTCCCTGTGATAGGGCGTGCCTGCGAGGAGCGCGGCAGCCCTGTATAGCTGTTCGGCCAGCATGACCCGGACCAGCTTGTGCGGCCAGACCATCTGTCCGAAGGAAAGCAGCCGGGCGTGCGCAGGCAGGGCGTCATGATCGAACCCGTCTGCGCCGCCGATAAGAAAGATCATGTCGCGCGTGCCCTGATCGCGCTCCCGCCCGAGCAGGGAGGAGAATACGCGCGAGTTCATCTGCTTGCCGCGTTCGTCCAGCGCAATCACCACGCCCGATGGCAGGTTTTCGGTGAGGGCGCGGGTCTCCGCCGGCGCGCCGGTCAGGCTGCGTGTATCAAATTCACGTTCCGTGACAGGGCCGAGCCCGGTTGACCGGCCATGATGGTTGGCGCGCTCGATATAACTGTCGACCAGGCTGCGCTCAGGCCCCGGACGGATACGGGAAATGGCCCGGATCTCGATGCGCAAGTGTGGATCAGGCCGCCGTTTCCGGCGCCCCGCCCCACATTTTCTCCAGATCGTAGAAGCTGCGCACTTCCGGGCGGAAAAGGTGGACGACCACATCTCCGGCATCAATCAGTACCCAGTCGGCAGCCTGCAGGCCCTCGACCTTTGCGTGGGCGTGCCCGCTCTCCTTGAGAGCCTGCAGCAAATGGTCGGCTAGGGCACCGACATGGCGGTTCGACCGTCCGCTCGCGATAACCACGAAATCGGTAACGGGCGACTTGCCGGTCAGATCGATGGATACGATTTCCTCTGCCTTGTCATCATCAAGCGTTTTGACGACGAGGGCCTCAAGGGCTTCACTTTGCTCCCGGCCGCCTTTGAGGCTTACCGGGGCGGGCGCAGTATCATTGCGTTGGCGTTCGACGGGCAGTGCCGGAGCTCCTGTTTGTTGGGCTGGACCAGAGACAGCACCCTAGCACGCTTCGCCCGCCGGTTCGAGCCAGTGCATGGAAAAGGGTTCATGCGCGGAAACCCACGCCTTGCGCGATTGCAAGCCGGCTTTCGCTGCGAGGTCATGAAACGTGTCCAGCGTGAATTTATGGGAGTTTTCCATGTGTATGGTTTCATGCTTGCGGATCACGAAGCTCTTGCCGGCAACCGTGAAGTGCATGTCACGCAGCGCTTCCAGATACATCTCGACGCGTGAGCGGTACGGGTTCCAGAATGCGCGGTATTGCAGCGCCTCTGCATCGATATTGCCGTCAAGCTCCCGGTTGATCCGGGCAATCAGATTCAGGTTGAACGCGGCCGTGACGCCAGCTTTGTCGTCATAGGCGGCTTCAAGCGTCTCGGAAGATTTGCGCATGTCCGTGCCGATCAGCAGCGCATCACCATCGCGCAGCCAGGTGCGCAGGGTTTTCAGAAGGCCGAGCGCGTCTATCAGTTCAAAATTGCCAATCGTCGATCCCGGGAAGAACACGACACGGCGCCCCGCGCGCGCTTCTGCCGACAGAGGCAGGGCGTCAATGTCGAGCGCTTGCGTGAAGTCGTGGCAGAGCGCGCCGATTTCCAGCCCCGGATAATCGGCGGCCAGTGCCTCGCACGCCGCGCGTACATGATCGCCCGAAATATCCATGCCGACATAGGCTGCCGGGCTGTGCAGCGCGTCCAGCAGCGTACGGATTTTCACGCTGGACCCGGCACCGGGCTCCAGAACAACCGCCCCCTTGCCTGCCAGCGCCGCCAATTCCGGGCCGATCGCGCGCAGCAAGTCCAGTTCCGTGCCAGTCACATAGTATTCGGGCTGCTCGGTGATGGCATCGAACAGGCGCGAGCCTTCCTCGTCATAATAGTATTTGGGCGGGAGGGCCTTTTGCGGTTTCGACAGGCCCGCCAGAATGTCGGCCCGGAAATCGGCCGCCGGGGGATGCATGTCCTCATAGAAGGACAGGCCGGACGCCTCGCCGGTTCTTTGGGATGTGTCGTTCATGGCAGGTCTTTGAGGGGGTCAGCTTCGGGTGGGGGAGGCTAGCGCCCCCGGCGCAAGAGCGAGGACGCCTCAGCATGTAATGGCGCGGTAATATAAGTCCAGCCCGGCGCGCCGCGTTTCACAAGAGCTGTGGCGGCAGAAGGCTGGACACGCGCATGTGACAGCTGGCGCGCTGCTTTGCCCAGCCGCCATTTCAGCGGTGTCCCGCCGCGCGCAATCACGCATATCGGCACACGCGCGGCGATTTCCCGCCAATGGCCCCATCGGTGAAAGCTGCCAAGCCCGTCGGCCCCCATGATCCACACGAAGCGCACCTGCGGATATCGTGTCGTCAGATGGCGGATAATGTCGATCGTGTAGCGGGTGCCGAGACGGTCCTCGATCGTACTCACGACATGGCCGGGCTCCGGGATCAGGGCCGAGATCGCCGCGATCCGGGTTTCCAGCGTCGCCGGAGCAGCTGCCTTCAACGGATTTTGTGGTGCCACCAGCCACCATACCGCATCGAGCCCCAGACGCTTCTTCGCCGTCAGGGCCACATGGCGGTGGCCGGCATGGGGCGGATCAAAACTGCCCCCGTAAAGCCCCACTGCCATGCCCGGAGCGAGTGTCTCCGCCTTGCCGGCCGCAAAGCGTGGCGTCACTGGCGTATGGTTCATGGCGCCCAGCTATCGTCCTCGCCGCCGCGCGCGAGACGTTCCGCCTCGGCCTTGTCTGCCGCACGTTTGCCCTCGATGGCCGCCTCGATCCGGTATAGCAGCGGACGCATATTCTCACCCGTAACGGCCGAGACCACGGCAATGTCGCCGTCTGCCAGGCCTGCCAGCTCCGCCTTCAGCTCTTCCAGACGTTCTGAGCTCACCGTCTCCATCTTCGAGAGAACCAGTATTTCCGGTTTTTCTGTCAGGCCTGCCCCATAGGCTTCCAGCTCTCCGCGCACGACATCATAGGCCGCTACCGGATCCTCCCCGCCCGCATCGACCAGATGCACCAGCGTCGCGCAGCGCTCGATATGGCCGAGGAAGCGGTCACCAATGCCTGCGCCCTCGTGCGCGCCTTCAATCAGGCCGGGAATATCGGCCAGCACAAAGCGCTTGCCCTCGCCGGTATCGACCACGCCCAGATTGGGGTGCAGGGTGGTGAACGGATAGGCGGCAATTTTCGGGTTGGCCCGGCTGCAGGCCGACAGGAAGGTTGATTTGCCCGCATTGGGCAGGCCTATCAGTCCGGCATCGGCAATGAGTTTCAGGCGCAGCCACAGCCAGCGCTCCTCGCCTTCTTCGCCGGGCTGGGCATGGCGCGGTGCCTGCTGGCGCGAGGTCTTGAAATGGGCATTGCCCTTGCCGCCCCGCCCGCCGCGCGCCAGCAGCACCTTCATCCCTGCCTCGGTCAGGTCAGCCAGCACTTCCTCGTTGTTTTCATCGAGAATCTGCGTGCCGACCGGCACTTTCAGAACCACGTCCTCGCCATCGGCGCCGGTACGGTTGGCGCCCGCGCCATTAATGCCGCGCTGGGCCTTGAAGTGCTGCTTGTAGCGGTAGTCGATGAGCGTGTTGAGCCCGTCGACCGCTTCGGCCCAGACATCACCGCCCTTGCCGCCATCCCCGCCATCGGGGCCGCCGAACTCGACATATTTCTCCCGCCGGAACGAGACACATCCCGGCCCGCCATAGCCTGACGCGATAAAGACTTTGACCTGGTCGAGAAATTTCATGGGGTGTGTGAACTCTGAAAATGGGACTTTGAGGTCCGGTTATAACGCGCTGGCGCAGTTGCGCACCATGCGCGGGCAGGGCGCCGATGCCATGCGTCCGCTGGAGAAGGCGTTGACCACTTCACCGGTATAGACAAAGCCGCACTTTTCCAGAACACGCCCCGAGGCGGCATTGTCAGCATAATGCCCGGCGACGATGGGCGTGATGCCGGCCGCATCGGCAGCTTGTAGCAACAGACCAGCCGCTTCGCTGGCATAGCCCTGGCCCCAGAAGGGTTCTGCCAGCCAGTAGCCAAACTCCCATGCGTCATCCTTGCGTGGATGCAGGCCAATCATCCCCAAGCCGGCCCCGTCATCGTTGCGGATGATTGCCCGCACCCTGTCGCCTCTGTTGGCTTCCGCCGCGCGGCAGGTGAGCACGTAGAGCTCGGCGCCCAGAGGCGGGTTGGGATAGGGGATGCGCCCGGTCATGTCGGTGACCTTGCGGTTGGTCGTGCCGGCCGAAATCCAGCCTGCATCCTCCAGTGTGAGCGTGCGCAAGGATAACCGCTCGCTCTCCAGCGGGCGTGTCCAGTCTGGTGTCATGGCGCCTTGCAGCATGACGGCCTCCAGAGCGCTGGCCGGAAGAAGGAAAACCGGCGCAACGAAAAAGGGAGCGGGATGATCCCGCTCCCTTCTCAGAGCTTTTGCAGCCAGTGCTGCCCGGGATCACCTTTTCTTGCGAAGGGCGATCCCGGCCTGAAGCGTGGGAAAACCCCTATTCGGCGGCGTCGCTAAGCGGGGCGACCGACACATACATGCGGTCGTCCTTCTTGCGGTTGAACTCCACCTTGCCTTCGGTAAGGGCGAACAGGGTGTGATCCTTGCCCATGCCGACATTGGCGCCGGGGTAATACTTCGTGCCGCGCTGGCGAATGATGATATTGCCCGGAATCACGGCCTGACCGCCGGCCTTCTTGACGCCAAGGCGCCGGCCTTCACTGTCGCGTCCGTTGCGGGATGAACCGCCTGCCTTCTTGTGAGCCATTGTCTGCTCTCCTCAGATTCTGTCTGCTATCGGAACGGCGCGGGGCTTAGCCCTTCGCCAGTTCCTTGGCCTGTTTCACCCAGTCGCCCGTCTCAGCTTTCGCCTTGATGCCGGGGATTTCCGCGTCCAGCGCGTCCAGATCGGCAGCCTTCCAGCTGGCGACCTGCGCAAAGCTGGTCACGCCGGCGGCGTTCAGCTTCTTGGCATAGGCCGGGCCCACACCATTGAGCTGGGTCAGATCATCATTGCCCGCTGCCTTGGCTTTCGGTGCGGCCTTCTCGGCAGGCTTTTCAGCCTTCGCGGCAGCTTTGGGCGCAGCAGCCTTGGGCGCAGCCTTGGCTGGCGCGTCCTCAGATTTTGCGGCCGGCTTGGCCTTCGCCTTGGCAGCTGTTTTCGGCTTGGCGCCCGGCAGCACGATCTCGGAGATCGACACGAAGGCTTCCCACTGGCGGTGACCCTTGGTGCGGCGGTAGTTCTGGCGGCGGCGCTTCTTGAAGACGATGACTTTCTCGCCCTTGCGCACTTCCACCAGCTCGCCGATCACTTGCGCGCCGTCGATCAGCGGGCTGCCCACGGTCACGCCGCTTTCGCCGCCCAGCATCAGAACTTCGCCGAATACGACCTGGTCGCCAGCTTCGCCCTCGATTTTTTCCACGACGAGACGGTCGCCCTCGGCCACCTTGTACTGCTTCCCGCCGGTCTTGATTACCGCATACATCTCTTGATCACCTTTTCTACGGCCAGATCTCCCAAACCCTTTGGAAGCCTTGCCCTTTTTCTTCGCCAGCTTCTTTGCAAGATGGCGTTGTCAAAACAAAGCGCCCGCACTCAAGGCCTGAGGCGGGCAACAGAGGCGCGCACTTACACCTATGAGCGCCCTTGAGTCAATCGCGCGCGTGCTGCAGCGCCTTCATGAGCAGGGCTCGCCGGTGATCCCCACCGGGCCGCCGCCGCCCCTTTTTGCCAGCCGCTTTTCATGCACATTCCCCGCTTGCAGGGCGCGAGGCTTGCCGCTAGTTTCCGCCGCTTCGCGGAGAGGTGCCGGAGTGGTCGAACGGGGCGGTCTCGAAAACCGTTGTGCCTTTACGGGTACCGAGGGTTCGAATCCCTCCCTCTCCGCCACGTACTGCTTGTACGGCCCCGGGACATAGGTAACGGATTGTACCTATGGCACGGGTGACGCCCGCACCCTGTCTATTTCGCGCCGATATGGACAAGGCTTTCCACGTCGATGCGTTCATCCCCGCCGCACACGCCCACGATCAGCGCCTCGTCGCATCCTTCGCCGACCAGGTAGGCGTGGCCCATCGAGCTGTCGAGATAGAAGGATTCCCATTTCTCCAGCACGACCGGATCATAG
This sequence comes from Glycocaulis albus, assembly GCF_014639075.1. Lineage (GTDB taxonomy): Bacteria > Pseudomonadota > Alphaproteobacteria > Caulobacterales > Maricaulaceae > Glycocaulis > Glycocaulis albus. The sequence continues at coordinate 60,315 of NZ_BMFS01000003.1, read as the reverse complement.
AATTCGGTATGCACCTCCACGCGGCCTTCAAGCACGAAGATGAACTCTTCCCCGCCATGGCGGATCAGCTCGCCGAACTCCTCCACCGAGCGGGCGCGTACCTTGGTGAAGATGGGGATCATGCTTTTCTTGCGCAGCTCGGTGCACAGATAGAAATAGTCGTAATTGTCCGTCTCCACGCGCATGCCGGTGTCCAGCGTGCCCTTCGCGCGGCGCCCGGTCACCGGTCCGGCGGTGGCCGGCGCGCTTTCCTGAGCCGGCACGCTGAACAGGTCCGACAGCGGGATGTTCAGCCGCTGGCTGAGCTGCAATAGCTTGTCATAGGTCAGGGTCAGCCGGTCATGCTCGATCTTTGACAAGGTGGATAGCGGGATGCCGGAGCGCTCGCTCATCTCTTTCAGGGTCCAGCCATTACGCTGCCGTATGGCGCGCACGACCTGACCGAGTGTCGTGTGGGTGTCGGCGGCAGAATTGTTCATTGCGGGCCCCTGATTGATCTGATTCCCAAAATAACCAGAACACGCCGGTTCGGAAAACCGATTTCCATCCGGGACTTGCAAATGTCCTGTCAAAGGCGTTGTGCCATGGGAGACAAGGCCCGGATGACACAGGGCCAACGCCACAGGCAGAGTATAAATGTCCTGATCAGAAAATTTCGTTGACAATTCTCCTATCGGGACCGACTTTGGATACACAGACCTGATCTGATAGCCGCCGCACGCCGATTCTGCGGCAGTCATCCTGTCAGGGCGCAACCATGAACGCAAAGTTCAGGAGGGGAGAATATATCATGATCAGGAATTCACTTCGTGCGGGGCTTCTGGGCACGGCTGCCATGGCCATCTGCGCACCGGCACTCGCTTTCCAGGACGCATCTGAGGACGAAGCCGTCGCCACCTCGCAGGTGCGTGACATCATCATCGTTACCGCGCAAAAGCGTGAGGAAGCGATCACCGACATTCCGGTGTCGATCAGCGTGGTCTCGGGCGAGCGGCTCATCAACTCCGGTGCAGGTTCGCTGGTGGATTTTGCGGCCTATGTTCCCGGCGTGAATATCGGCAGTGGCGGCAGTCCTGGTCAGACATCGATAACGCTGCGCGGTATTGCTCCGATCGGGGCCGGGGCGACTGTCAGTACGCATATTGACGACTCGCCGCTGGGAGGCAGCTCGAATTATTCGCGCTCACCCGCCTTCGCGCTTGATCTGTTTCCCAATGATATTGAGCGAGTGGAAATCCTGCGTGGTCCGCAAGGCACGCTTTATGGAGCCAGCGCCATGGGCGGCCTTTTGCGCTATGTCACGCGCACTCCCGATCCCTCCGGCCTTTCCGTGCAGATGGCTGGCGAGCTGTTCTCCGTGGCCGATGCCGGCTCGCTGGGCTATGGCGCGCGCGGACGGGTGAACGTGCCGCTGGCCGACAATGCGGCGTTCAGCGCCAGCCTATTCACGCGTGAGACGCCAGGCTATGTCGACAACACTTTTACTGGTGAGAATGATCAAAATGAGCTGACGCAGACCGGCGGGAGGGTCGCGCTCTTCCTGGAGCCTTCAGCCAATTTCACAATCAACCTGTCGGCGATGTTTCAGGACATCGACTCTGCCAATAATGGGCAGGTTTACCTGGATCCGGTAACCCTTGAGACGATTAGCGGTCCGCGCACGACCCGCAATATCATTGCTGAACCGTTCGCGAAGCGTGAGCGCTATTATGCCGCGCGGCTGAACTGGGATCTCGGCTTTGCCGGTCTCACATCGATCACCAGTTTCTCGAATACGCAAAACCGGCAGGACACCGACGCGTCGCGGATTTTCGGTACCATTTTCCCGCTTCTGACGGGCGGGGCGGTGCCAGAAGGCCTGTCGGAGTTCAACCTGTTCCTTGATCTTGAGAAATACACACAAGAATTCCGCCTCACATCGGCTGGCGACGGCCGTTGGCAGTGGCTGATCGGTGCCTTCTACACCAACGAGGAAAGTGAAAACCGGCAGTTTGTGTCGGCCACCGACATGGCGGGGGTAATCATTCCCGGGCTTCACCCTGCAGCTGTGGTCAGTCTTCCGTCGTCTTATGAAGAGTATGCGGTATTCGGAAACGCCAGCTTCGATCTGACCGACCGGCTGATGGTCGGGTTTGGGGGAAGGCTTGCTCGCAACGAGCAGGATTTTGCCCAGATATCTGATGGTGCACTGGTGGGCGGAGCCACCAACTTCACCGGTGAGTCATCGGAAGACGTATTCACCTACATGTTGAACGCGACCTATGACGTCACCGACCAGACCATGCTTTATGGCCGGATCGCCAGCGGCTATCGGCCGGGTGGCCCCAACGTGGCCCTTCTGGGCATGCCGCCACAGGTCGATGCTGACCGGCTGGTCAACTATGAAGTGGGCGTCAAATCCGACTTCTGGGATGGACGCGCGCTTATCGAGGCGACGGCCTACTGGATCGAGTGGGAGGATATCCAGCTCAGCAGCGTTATTGGCGGTGTTGGTGGTCTGATCAATGGCGATACGGCCCGGTCACGCGGTATCGAGTTTCAGGCGGTCGTGGCTCCTACGGACGGGCTACGCCTCGGCTTCAACGCCGGCCTGACCGATGCGGAGCTGACCGCCGACGCTCCCGACCTCTCCGGCGTGAACGGTGATCGTCTGCCCGGTGTTCCACGTTACAATTACTCGGTGACGGCCGACTATGACTGGGCGCTGCAGAATGGCTGGGATGCCCGTGTGGGCGGCGGGGTGCGCTGGGTCGGCGACCGCAATGTCTCCTATCCGGCCAGCGCCACCTACATGGTGCTGGACAGCTACCATTCCGTCGATCTTAATGCCGAGATCACCAACGGGACTTGGTCTCTGCGTGGTTACGCGCGCAATCTGACCGACGAGGATGTCTATGTCAGCGGCACGCGCATGACCAATGCGCTGGGTGTGCCGGTGTTCGTAATGGGCACGCTTCTCCAGCCGCGTACAGTCGGCCTTGTGCTGAGTGTCAGCCGCTAGATCCAGGCGGGAAGGAAACACGATGATGAAGTACGCGATGCGGGGCGCGCTCGCTGCGCTGCTGTCCAGCCTCGGTCTGGCCGCTGCCGGCGCCCAGGTGCCGGATGTCGATCCGCGCGAAGACGAGCAGGTGGAACTGCCCGAGCTTCCCGGACAGGAAGCGGTTCCTGCAGCCACATCCGGTGTCATCGATCCGGCTGACCTGGAAACCTGGCTCGATGGCTTCATGCCATACGCGCTCGCGCAGGGTGACATAGCCGGGGCTATCATCACCGTGGTGGCCGATGGAGAGATCCTGCTCTCGCGCGGCTATGGCTATGCCGATGTCGAAACGGGCGCGCTCATCGATCCCGAAACCACGCTCTTCCGCCCCGGCTCGATCTCCAAGCTGATAACCTGGACCGCCGTCATGCAGCTGGTCGAGGACGGGCTGATCGATCTTGATGCTGACATCAACACCTATCTCGACTTCGAGGTGACCGGCGTTGAACGCCCGATCACCATGCGTCACCTCCTCACCCACACGCCCGGCTGGGGTGAGCAGGTGCGCGCCCTGATAATGGAAGATCCGGAGCGGCTTCAGCCGCTGGACGAATATGTGCGCAACAACATCCCCGCAGCTGTTTACCCTGCAGGGGAAGTGCCCGCCTACTCCAATTACGGTACCGCGCTGGCCGGGCATATCGTGGCAGAAGTGTCGGGCCAGAGCTTTGACGACTATGTCGACGAGCACATCTTCGCGCCGCTCGGTATGGAGTATTCCTCCATGCGTCAGCCTCTTCCCGAACATCTGCAAGGCCTGATGTCGTCGGGTTATATGCGTGGCTCGGATGGCGAAGGGCGTGACTTCGAGATCGTGACACCAGCGCCGGCCGGTTCGATGTCAGCAAGCGGCCATGACATGGGCCGTTTCATGATTGCCCACCTTAACAGCGGTGAGGGGCTGCTCTCCCCGGAGACGGCCGAGCAGATGCACACGACGGCTGATCGCAAGCTTCCGGCCGTCAATGCCATGCTGCTCGGCTTCTACGAACAGAACCGCAATGGCCACCGCATCATCGGCCATGGCGGAGATACGACGCTCTTTCACTCGAACCTGCACCTCTATCTCGATCACGGTGTCGGGCTGTATATCTCCATGAACAGTTCCGGCCGCGGCGGGGCGCCGGGCCGCATCCGCCAGGCTCTGTTCGAGGGGTTCACCGACCGCTACTTCCCGCCTGAGTCGCAGGAGGAGCGTCCCACGCTCGATACGGCCGAGGAACATGGCCGCATGCTGGTCGGCAATTACGTGATCTCCCGGCGCGCTCACCAGAATTTCGTGGCGGCGACGGCCCTTCTTGGCCAGCCCAGCGTGTCGATGAATGAAGACCATGAAATCAGCCTGTCCATCCTGACGGACGCGGCCGGCACGCCCTTGCGCTTTCGTGAGGTGGAGCCATTCGTCTGGCAGCAGGTGAATGGCGCCGAGCGCCTGTCTGCGCGCATCAACGAGGATGGTGAGGTGGAGATGTTCTCGGCCGCCTTCTTTGCGCCCTTCATGATGTTCACGCCTGTTGAGTGGTGGCGCAATGGCGCGCTTCTCATGCCGCTGGCGGGATTTGCCGCTGCCGCGCTTCTGCTGACCGTGCTGTTCTGGCCGGTACGTGCCATTGTCCGCTGGCGGTTCGGGAAGCCGTTCGCGCTGTCCGGCCGTCAGGCAATGGCCTACAGGCTGTCCAATGTCGGCGCGCTTCTGCCCTTGCTGCACGCTGGCGGCTGGCTGTTCCTCATGACCTACATGATGTCTGAACTCAACAGGCTGGACGGCCGCCTGGATGGCGCACTCATGTTCATGCAGTTCATGGCGGTCCTGCCGTTCCTGGCGCTGCTGGTCGCCGTGTGGAACGTGTTCGTCGTGTGGACCGGGGCTGCCAGCTGGTTTGCGAAGCTGTGGAGCCTCGTGCTCCTGGCCTCCACGCTGGTGATGATCTGGTTCGTTGCCGCCGCCGGCTTCTTCAACTTCGGTCTGACCTACTAGGAAGGGGCCTTACCAGTCATGTCAGTTGCCACGCCGCTTTCCCTGTCGGCCGGGATCGAGCCGGTCCGCCTGAAAACGCCATTCCGCATCACGGGACATGTGATGGACAAGGTGGATCTGGTGGTCTGCACCCTTGCGCGTGCAGGTCACCGGGGCCGGGGTGAGGCGACGGGCGTTTATTACCACGCCGAGACCGGAGCCAGCATGCTGGCCCAGATCGAGGCCGTCCGGGCCAGGATTGAGCAAGGCATTACCCGCGAGGAATTGCAGGCGCTTCTGCCAGCGGGCGGCGCACGCAATGCCGTGGATTGCGCGCTGTGGGACCTGGAAGCACAGGAATCCGGTCAGCCGGCCTGGAAGCTCGCAGGCTTGTCCGAACCGTCCGACCTGCTCACCACTTTCACGCTGGGGGCCGATACGCCCGAGGCCATGGGCGCCAAGGCGGCTGGCCTCACGCAGGTCAGGGCGCTCAAGCTGAAACTCATCGGTGACGGCCTTGATGCCGGGCGTGTCCGCGCCGTACGGGCGGCGGCTCCAGGGGTCTGGATCGGAGTGGATGCCAATCAGGCATTCGACCGGGCAGGGACAGAGGCGCTGCTGCCAACGCTGATCGAAGAAAAGGTAAGCCTGCTGGAGCAGCCCTGCCGGATCGGTGCCGATGACAGTCTGACCGGACTCAACTCGCCCATTCCGCTGGCCGCGGATGAAAGCGCGCAAACCAGTGCGGACATCCCCCGGCTGGCCGCCATATATGACGTAATCAATATCAAGCTTGATAAGTCCGGAGGGCTGACCGAAGGCCTGAAAATGGCGCGTCTTGCGCGCGAGCACGGGCTTGGCGTCATGGTTGGCAACATGGTCGGCACATCGCTGTCATGCGGCCCGGCTGCGATCGTGGGCCAGCTGTGTGATGTCGTGGACCTGGATGGCCCGTGGCATCTGTCTGCCGACCGGGATCCGGCGGCCATCTATCAAAACGGCTATCTTGCATGCCCGCCGCGCGGGTGGGGCTTGCCGGAAAGGAAAGCGGCCTGATGAGCGTTCTGACCCTTCCAAGGCCCTATCTTCTGTTCCTGGGCGATGTCACGGACCTGTCCTACGCGAAGACGGCGGCCGGATTGCGGGACTGGGTGCCGGACCAGTGTGTGGCCGAGTGGGCCTTGCCAGGAAATCCGTTGCGTCTGGGCCTGCCTGTAATGGCCCCGGCAGAGGCTGCGCGCGCAGGCGCCCGGTCTCTCGTGATCGGTGCGGCAACCATGGGCGGGGCTCTGCGCCCGGCCTGGATTCCCGCCCTGCTTGAAGCGATGGAGGCCGGTCTCGACATCATTTCCGGCATGCATATGCCCCTCGCCAGTGTTGCCGAGCTAAAAAGCGCGGCCGACCGGCTGGGCCGCCAGCTCATCGATGTCAGAAAGCCGCCTGCCGGCCTGCCGCTCGGCACCGGCCGCAAGCGCACGGGCAAACGTCTGCTGACTGTCGGTACCGATTGCGCGCTGGGCAAGAAATACACCGCGCTGGCGCTGACCCAGGCATTCTCACGTCTCGGGGCCAGGGCGACCTTCCGCGCAACCGGCCAGACCGGCATTCTCATCGCTGGCGGCGGTGTCCCGATGGATGCGGTGGTAAGCGATTTTCTCGCGGGCGCCGCCGAGGCGCTGTCGCCCGATGCGCCCGCCGATCACTGGGATATCATTGAAGGACAGGGTTCGCTCTTTCATCCCTCCTATGCCGGCGTGTCGCTGGGCCTGCTGCATGGCAGCCAGCCCGACGTGCTGGTCGTCTGCCATGAGGCCGGACGCAAGCGGATCATCGGCCTTGACGGCTTCTACCCGATCCCGTCGATAGAGGAGGTGATAGAGCTCAACCTGATGCATGCGCGCCGTGTGAACCCGGATGTGCGCATTGGCGGGATCAGCCTGAACACCTCGAAGCTGTCCGACGACGAGGCGCGCCGGGCGATAGAGGCGGAAAGCCGCCGCACCGGCCTTCCCTGCGCCGATCCGATCCGGGGAGGTGCAGCCTTTGACCAGCTGGTCGAGGCGTGCCTGGAACCCGAAGCAGCCCTTGCCCAATGAGTGCGGCGCCAAGCCTCTTTCAACGCCTGATCTTGCCGGGCCTCGCCTTCAAGGCGGTGGTGATTGGAGGCGGCTACGCCACGGGCCGTGAGCTGGTTGAATATTTCATGCCATCCGGCCCGCTGGGCGGACTGCTGGGGCTGGCGCTGGTCACGGCGCTGTGGAGCGGCGTATGCGCGCTCACCTTCGTCTTTGCCCATGCCACGCGCAGCGGCAATTACCTCGCCTTCTTCAAGGCGTTGCTCGGGCCCTTCTGGCCGCTTTTCGAGATCGCCTACCTGCTCTTCCTGTTCCTGATTCTGGCCGTTTTCGGCGCGGCAGCAGGCGAGATCGGCGCAGCGCTCTTCGGTCTGCCAAACCTGGTTGGCTCTGCCGCGCTGGCGCTCTCCATCCTTGTCTTTACCGCGCTGGGTCAGGAAAGCGTGGAGCGGCTGTTCAAATACGCCTCGCTCTTCCTTTATCTCGTCTATCTCGTCTTCGTGGTGATGTGCTTCACCCAATTTGGCGGGGATATCCTCGCCGGCCTTGATGCCGGCATTCCGGCCACGGGCTGGGTGTCGGGCGGCATCACCTATGCGGGCTATAACGTGGTCGGCGCGGTGGTGATTCTGCCTATGCTGCGCCATCTGACGAGCCGCAAGGATGCTGTGATTGCAGGCGCCCTTGCAGGGCCGCTCGCCGCCCTGCCGGCGCTTCTCTTCTTCGCCTGCATGATTGCCTTCTACCCGGAAATCTCCGGCGCGGCGCTCCCGTCAAACTATATCCTTGAGCGCCTCGGCTCTCCGGTCTTCCAGATGGCGTTCCAGTTCATGGTCTTCGTCGCGCTGGTGGAAACAAGCGTCAGCGCCGTGCATGCCGTCAATGAACGCATCTCGGCTGTGCGTCCGCAGCCCATTGGCGTGCGCACGCGCCTGGTCATCACATCAGCATTGCTGCTCGCGGCCATGGTTATCGCAGACCGGTTCGGCCTCATCGCGCTGATCGCCAATGGATACCGCTTGCTGGCCTTCGCGATCATCGCCGTCTTCGTCCTGCCACTCCTGACGCTCGGCATCTGGAAGCTGATGCGGATGGCGCGTGAGGCTAGTGGCGCACCCAGTTCATAGGGCGGCCTTCGCATCCATTGGCGTGGAATTCGGCGACGTTGTTCTCCATGTTCCGTTCAAGGCGGCTCAGATCATTGCGAGCTTGAGATATCTCTGCCTGCAGGGTGCTTCTGCGGCGTTCAGCTTGAGCCAGTCTGCTCCGAGCATTGCCAAGCTGGCTGGCCAACGCAGCCGCGCCCGCACCCGGTGCCTCCTGAAGCACGCCCACCAGCCGACCTGGTCGGCGTGGCGGTACAGGGTTGTGGGGCAGAACCGATAATGTCTCCAGCCTGCGAACCTCGGCGCGTAGTGCCGGTATCTCGGCTTCAATGGCGACGAGAGACTGCTCAGCTCTCCTCCAGTCCCGGCCCGCTTGTGCTTGCAGGGCACTATCGAGCTGGATATTGCGCTTTATCCGTGCGCAGACAGGCGGCTCGGATGGCGGCTGTTTCGGGTTCTTGGCAACAGGGTTCATATTGCAGGCCTCCACTATTAGGCTGCGCATTATTGAGCCGGAGCAGGAGGGGGCGGATTAGTTGCGTGTGCGCCCTTTCATTTGAAGAACTTGCAGGAATTCCGGCGGGGACAGGGTCATGAAACCAGCACTTCACGCGGCTTTCGCCGGTCTGTTTGCTGTTGCAGGCTGTGTTGCTGAGGAAGCGCGCGAACCACTCTGGGAAGAGACACCGGAAATGGAGGCGGCGCGGCTCCTTCACGAGGCAGTGTGCGCGAACTGGCCTGATCCTCACGCACTTTACGATGCAGCCTGGCAAGGCAATCTTGACGCTATTGATTGCGAAATAGCCAGTGACGAATGGCGCTTCGCCATCTCTACCGGCTATGAGCATGTGGATTATTCCCGGCTTCAAACAGGCTACCGGCGATGGCAGGTCAGCGGGGAACGGGATGAACGCGCGCTCGCCGCAGCCCGGAACATGCCGCGCTTCGAGGTGGCAGGCGAGGTGGCCTATCACGGCTATCGCCTGCGCAAGGCCAGCAATCCCGATGAGCCGCTATTGTCCCACGATCCGTGCTGGGAACTGAACGATATCCAGCTCGAACTGGTCCGGGTGGCGATCCCCGACGAGGAGAGCGCCCCTTGCCTTGCCCGCTGGGGGATCGCCGGCTAGGGCCTCTCCTGACGAAGGGTTTGAGGCGCGGTGTCGGGCCAGATTGTCCGGTTCAAGGAGGGAAGCCGCAGAAAGGGCCGTCCCCTTTCAAGGGTTCGCGACGATGAAACGGGCGATCTGGCCCACATCCCCAAGGACGCGGCGGATTTTGCGCCTGACGGCGTCGAGCCGCCCTTGTGGAGGAGTGCTCCACGGCGGTCGTCTCTCCTTCTCAGACATAAAATCCGCTTCGCGCCGCGCCCGAAACCTTCGTCAGGACAGGCCCTAACCCCTACTCCGCCCCGCTTGCCACGGTTCCCCTGACCGGGCGGCCGGGCAGGACCGAGGTGTCGAGCTCTCCACCATCGACCAGTACCGTGCCGTTGACGATCACATACTCAAAGCCGACTGACGCCTGAGCGGGCCGTTCAAACGTGGCGCGGTCAGCGACCGTTTCGGGGTCGAACACCACGATATCGGCGTCCATGCCCGCTTGCAGGCGGCCCTTGCGGCGCATTTGCGGCACGGCGTCAGAGAGGATGCGGGCAGGATAGAAGCTCGCCTTGGCGACCGCTTCCGGCCAGTCGATCACGCCGCGCTCTCGCGCATAGATGCGCAGGAAGCGGCCATATGTGCCCGCGCTGCGCGGGTGGGAGTGGGCATCTTCCGGGATCGGCCAGATATCGCCGGTCAGGCGGTCGCTGCCGACGGCCCAGGGCCCGCCATCAGACGCGATGGCCCCGCCGGGGAAGAGAATGGAGCGGTCAAGATAGGCCTGGTGCTCGGGGCGTTCATCGGGGTTCAGGAAATGGACGACAATGCCGGTGCCAGGCGCGTTTTCCTGCAGCTCGTTAAAGCGTTCCTCGTCGAGCGGCACGCCCTGTACGGTGAAGTCGGAATACTCGATCCCGCCCATGCGCTCGCGCCAGTTCTCGCCCCGGAACATCGCAGCGCCAATGCCGGTTGCGCCCGCGCCGTAAGGGTAGGCCTCCACCGTGATGTTCACCCCATTGGCCTGTGCGCCCTCGATCATTTCCGCAATGCGGTCAATGTCCGAAAGGCTGATGGAGTTGAGGTGGCTGATATGCATGTGTGCGCCGGTGCTCGCCGCAACGGCCACCATTTCCTGAAAGCCCTCATAGGAGCTTTGCGGCTCGATGGCGCTCAAAAAGCGGGCATGGGTGAAGGTCGGCACATCGCGCGCCGCCGCGAGCGCGTTGACCGCGTGGTATTCGGACCGGCTGACCCCCGGCGCATAGCCCAGAAGAATGCCGATCCCCAGCCCGCCTTCTTCCAGTCCGGTATTGATGTGGCGCAATATGGTCGACAGGCGCTCATTGTCGGCCAGCTCCGTCTGCCAGCGCGGATCCCCGATATAGCGGAAGAACCAGTATGTGTCCGCATCGGGCTCGACGTCCATGACCGCCGCGATGCGCGCATGGGCCCAGCTGGCCGCCGCACCGTAATTGATCGGACGCCCTTCCTCGGCGGCACTCTCGTAAAACTCGGCAACGGGGAGCACGCCGGACTCCAGTTCCAGTGTGGTGGTTACCCCGTCCAGCGCCTGCATGCGCCCTGACGGCGTATTCTGTCCGTGCCCGTGCAGATCGATAAAGCCCGGCGCCACGATGCGGCCCGTGGCGTCAATCGTGCGCGCGCCCTCAAGCGGGGTTTCGGAAATGGTGGCTATCTCATCACCGCGAATGCCGACATGGCGGATGGCATCAAGACCCGTCTCCGGATCAATGACGCGGCCATTGTTCAGGACAATGTCGTAGTCCTGTGCAAGCGCGGCCGGACTGAAGGCCAGAGCGCCCGCCAGGGCAAGCTTTGTGATGATACCAGTCATGCCGGTCTCCCCGTTTTCATTTTCTCTACCAATTCTCTTATCAGAGAAAATTGGCCCTGTCAGGTTTGTTTGCGCACGCGGGCGATCGGGAACCCGATTGCGGCCAGCGCGTTTCCGGCACATGAGAAAACCGATCGTGATTATCACCTATGCCCGCAGCCTGATGTCGTTGACGGTGGCAGAGTCCTGCCGCGAGCTCGCGGGGAGGATAGTGGCAGCCGACAGCGTCGACATGACGCCGCTCGGCTTCTCGAAAAATTGTGATGAGGCCATCGTCACGGCGGACTATCGCAGTGACCCGCAGGACTTCGTGGATGATCTGGCTGCGGCTTGCGAGCGCTTCTCCGGCGAGCAGGTTGTCATCATGCCGGTCTTCGAGGAGATGGAACTTCTCGCCCGTGAAAGTCACCGGTTTCCCGCTAACGTCACGATCGCAGCGCCGGATACGCAGGCGGTAGGCAGGGTCACACCCAAGCACAAGCTGGCCGAAACCGTCTCGGGCACGGATATCCCGGCTCCTGCGACCGAGATCATCGGTGATGGAAAGTCCGGCCTGCGGGAACCTGAAGGCTTCAGCTATCCTTTCCTCGTCAAGCCGTCCGAGGGCGCAGGCGGCCGGGGTATAAGCAAGGTTGCGAGCCGCGGGGAATTGGACGATTACGCCGCTGGCATCAGGGAAAAGGACATCATCCTAGCCCAGTCGCTCGCACCGGGAGAGGATTATTGCGTCTCTGCCTTGTGCAACAAGGGCGAGCTTGTGATCTGCTCGGCCTACACCAATCTGGAGCAATTCCCGAAGGAGCATGGCGCAGGTGTTGTACGTGAAACCGTTGATGCTGCGCCTTTTGTGGAGGCGGTACGCCGGATCGCGCGCGAGACCGGATGGGACGGCGTGTTCGAGGCTGACTTCATGTGGACCGGAGAGGAGGGCGATACGCCGCTTCTCATCGAGATCAATGCCCGCTTCTGGGCCGGTGTCCGCCATTCCAAACTGTCCGGTGTTGATTATCCCCGCCTGCTGCTGGAACAGACCCTGTTTGGCGAGATACGCTCCGAGCCCGGACAGCCCGAGATCGGCCATCGTTCGAAGGTGCCCATGATCTGGATGCCCTCGGCCGTGTCAGAAGCATTCTCCGAGACCGAATACGCCGAAAAGCTCTCCGATGCGTGGGAGCATCTCCAGGCTTCCGACGAGAGCCTGCTTGACCGGGTAGGCCGGTTCCTCACCTCTCTTGGCAGTGCCAAATCTGCCGGCGAAGCGATAGACGACATCATGTTCCGCCTGACCGACCGGTCTGACCTTGATATCGACCTCATGGCAGAAGATGATCCGCGCTCCGCACTTGGCGTTCTTTTCATTGCGTCCCATCTCGCCCGTCACGGCAAGCTGCCACCCGAGATTTCATACAAGCCCATGGACTAATCCCTTTTGAGACCTGTGATCGGATATATCGGCGCGCCGGATGGTGACCGGCTGGTCGGAGCCCTGACGTCACTCATTATCCGCCTTTCGGGGGGCAAGCCGGCCCGCCTGCGCCGGCCGCCAGATGACAACTCGCCGCGTATTGACGGCCTGATCCTGCTGGGGGGACTCGACATCCATCCAAGCCGCTATAATGCGGAAATGGAGGTGGAAAGCCGGTTCGACCTGCAGCGTGACGAACTGGAACTGGCCTGGCTTGCGGTCGCCTTTGCCCGCTCGGTTCCGGTCATGGGGATATGCCGGGGCCTGCAAATGCTCAACGTGAAGGCCGGAGGCGATCTTCACCAGCGCCTCGACCCTGAAATCACGCGGAACTGGCCAAGCGGCCCGATCGGCTATGCGCTTTTCCGCAAGCCGGTGGACATACTGCCGGACACGTTTCTTGCCAGTGTCTTTGGTCCTGGAGCACTTCGGGTCAACAGCCTCCACCGGCGCGCCGTACGCAATATCGCGCCGGGTTTCACGGCAGCGGCGTGCGGTGAGGATGGCGGTGTCCAGGCAATCGAGGCACAAGAGGGCTCATTGCGTTTCGGGGTTCAGTTTCACCCGGAGCTCTTGCTGCACCGCGCAGACATGCGCCGCCTGTTCCGCCGCTTTGTGCAGGCCTGCCGCACACGGATGCAGGCGGATAATTGAAACCTGTTGGCGGCGCGTGCGTTTACCTTTTCAACGGAGGTAGACGCGATGCATATGGCTATCGGATCCACTATCGCAGCAGCGCTGACCGGTCTGGCCGCCAGCACGGCGGTGACCTTGGCTGGACCCCAGACAGATCGGATCGTCTTGACCCCGGCAAGCGCGGCGCCAGCCAGCGCTCCGGGCGAAGTGCGCGTTCAGCTCGCGCAGGGTGAGGCCTATCTGGACCAGATACACTACGCAGAGACTGGCTCGCCGGCCGCCTTCACGGTGCGCCTTGGTGCGCGATCGCGCATGGCGGGACGCTTCCTGTCAACACTGCCCGTGCGCGTCGATGCAAGCGATGTGAGGTTTGATGCCGCGCGCAGTATCGCGTTTATTCCCTATGCTGAAGACGAGCTTCTTGCCCGTCAGGCAGCGTCAGGCATCCCCGTTGCCGCAGCGCACGCGCCGGAGCTTGCCGGCGCCCCGGTGATTACTGATCGGGGTCATCGTTTCGGTCTGGTTGAACGTATCGCGCAATCGCCCGGCACCGGACTGGTATTGATGGTCCGCATCAATGGCGCCGGGGGCGGTCTCCAGCAGGTGCCCGCGTCATGTGCGGCCCAGGTGCCCGAAACGGGCCTGGTGGTCGTGCGCACCTGCAATCTCGATACGCTCTAGCTATCCCAGTGCTTGCTGATGGGGAAGGAGATGGCTGCCTCATAGCCGCCCAGCGGGCTGGGGCGCGTCTCGAAGCGTCCGCCCAGTTGCTGGGCAAAGGCATTCATCAGCGATGAACCGGTGCCCGCGCTGGCCGACGGATTTACCCCGGTACCGTTATCGCCAATGGAAATCTCGCACTGGTCATCATCGCCGCATGTCAGCCGGACGAGGATGCGCCCGGCATCACGGCCTGCGAACGCGTGTTTGAAGGCGTTCGTTACCGCTTCCGTCACGAACAGGGCCATGGGAGCTGCCTGATCCGGGCTGAGCGCCAGATCATCGCACTCGACATCGACCGCAATGGTGCTGTCATGCCCGCCTAGTACTTCGGCAAGGTTGCCGATCAGATCCTTCAGGAACGGGCTGACCTCGATGAAGCGCAGGTCGTCGGTTTCATAGAGGCTCCGGTGGACCAGGGCGAGCGCATTGATACGCCGGCGCGCATCCATCAGCGCCTCTGCCGCGGCCGGATCGCTGATTCGGCCCGATTGCAGGTTCAGAAGGCTGACAATGACCTGGAGATTGTTCTTAACCCGGTGATGAATCTCACGCAGCAGGCCGGAGCGCTGGTCAACGGCTTCGGCAAGCTCTGTGCGCTGCTCATCGAGCGAGGCGGCCATCTGCTCCATGACGGCGGCAAGGCGCGCTACTTCACGCGGAGCCTTGCGCGCGCGCTGGGGGACCAGGTCGAGCCGGCCGGCGGCGTAGAGCTGCGCGATGCGCTGAAGATAGGTCAGCCAGCGCAGGATGAAATAATCCACCGCCACCCACACACAGACCAGTACCAGCAAGGTCATCAAGGCAGGGATGGCGAATGTGCTGATGACGCTGACGCCGCTCCAGCTCTCGAACACACGTGCTGGTGCCGCAATGGCCACTCCCAGCCTTTCCGGGATCAGTGCGGCCACTATCACCTCATAGCCTGGCCGCACCCCTGTCCCTTGCGCGCGAATGGCTTCGCCTGGCCGGGCCTGCTCCAGGAGTGTCCCGACAGCGACATTCTCGAACAGATCGTCCTCTATGGAACTGCCTTCGAGCTTCAAGGCGCCCTGGCGGCTGATCAGGGCAATCTGGGCATCCGCGCCTAGCCGCTCGCGCCGGACCAGCCGCGCCGCAGCATTCATGTCGGTCGCCACCGCCACCACGCCGGCAAACGTGTCTGTGTCAGTGCCGTCAATGTCCGGATTTGCGCGCAGGCGGCGGACGGTCAGGACGATCTGGCGTTGGGAAATGGCCCCGAAAACCACATCGCTATGCGTCCGGTCCGCACCGTCGCTGACAGCCTGAAACCAGTCACGCGAGCTGAAATTGCGTTCGGACTCCGATGGCGGCACCGCCGAGCAGATTACCTCGCCATTGCTGTCCAGCATGGCGATATTGGACACCGTCACATCGGCTTCTGCCATATGCCGCAATGTCCTGACGCAGGATTCCGGGTCGTCCATCAGGGCAAAGGACCATGAGGCAAGCGCCCCCGCCTTGCCGTCAGCGCGCGAGAACGCGGCCGTTATAGCCTCGGAGGCGGATAGCGCCGCTGTGTGCAGGCGTCCGATCTCGCGCTCGCGCTGCTGCTCATACTCCATGATGCCCTGGACGCTCGACAGGATGAGCAAAGGCATCAGCGCCAGCACCAGCACGGCCAGCAGCTGAATGCGCAGACCCCTGCGCGATCCGTTTTCCAGCGCTTCCGATAACCCCCCCAGCAATGCCGTCAGGCCCCCGAGGTGAGGGATTTTACCTCTGCCATGATCAGCTCGGCCGACTGCGAGGGTTTGACGTCGTCACCGGCAGAGCGCTGCCTTGGCCCGGTTTCCAGGATGGCAGCCAGGGCAGAACGTGCCCGGCTGACCCGGCTTTTCACCGTGCCGACCGCACATCCGCAAATGCTGGCCGCTTCCTCGTAGGAAAAGCCGCCAGCGCCTACCAGGATGATCGCTTCTCTTTGGTCGTCGGGAAGCTCCAGAAGCGCGCGCCGCGTCTCGTCCAGCTCCATGACACCGTTCATGGAGGACGGCCCGGTCAGGGTTCTGTCGGCCTGCTCCTGATCCCAGGCCACCTGGCGCCAGCTGCGGCGGCAGTTGGAATAGAACTGGTTGCGCACGATCGTGAATATCCAGGCGCGGAAATTCGATCCGGCGCGAAAGCGCTGGCGGGCATTCCACGCCTTCATCAGGGCATCCTGCGTCAGGTCGTCGGCTGCGCTGTCATCGCCAGTCAGTGACCGTGCAAAGGCGCGCATATAGGGTATGGCCTCGGCCATCTCCCGCTTGAATTCGCCTACGGGAAGAGGTTCGGCTGGTGCTTCCGCCGCCGTATCGCAATCAGGGCTAGCCATATGTCAGCCCTCATTTCCATTGGAGCCATTCTTGACCGCAGCGCCGGACTGCTCGTCCAGCTCGTCAAGGGCAGCCAGCATCTGTTCGAAATCGTCCGGCACGCCCTGGCGCACGACATCGTCGTACACCGCCTGCAGACGCGCACCTATGACACGCTGACGGCTCTTGACCGCCTGCGCATCCGGTTTGTCATCAGACTTGTTCATTGCACTCATACTTGCTCTTTGCGGCTGCGCTTGATTATGGCGGCACGCTTGGTCCCATTGGCGCGTGAACCATATCGCTGTTACGTCCCATCGAGCCAGACAACGCGGCTGCACGAAAGGGGTTCCGATAAAGCGCTGCATTTTTCAGCTGCCATGGAACGGGTATGGACCGCACGCGTTATCAAATAAGTTCCGTCCGGAGGAGACTGATGAGTTTTTCGAACGCTATCCGCCCGCATCTTCCTTATTTGCGGCGCTATGCCCGTATCCTGACAGGTTCCCAGGCCAGCGGTGACGCCTATGTGCGAGCCTGTCTGGAAGCTGTGCTGGCCAACCCGCAGGGTTTTGACCGCGACCAGAGCCCGAAGATTGCGCTCTATCAGCTTTTCCATGCCACATGGGACAGCTCCGGGGGAGCCGATTTTACCTCCTCGCTGGACAAGCGGCTATCGGAAATCACGCCTTTGCACCGTCAGGTCATGCTCCTCACCTCGGTTGAGGGTTTCAGCGTGCAGGACGCCGCGACAATCATGCGTATCAGCCATGAGCAGGCCGAAAGCGCGCTTCTGAGTGCGCAGAAAGAGCTGGAGCAGGGGCTTGCAACCTCGGTGCTCATCATCGAGGACGAGCCGATTATTGCGCTTGATCTGGCTACGGTCGTGGAACGGCTGGGCCACCGGGTGTGTGATACGGCCCGCACGCGCAGCGAGGCGGTGCAAAAGGCCGGGCAGCACCGCCCCGGCCTCGTGCTGGCGGACATCCAGCTGGCCGACAATTCATCGGGAATTGATGCGGTCCGCGATATCCTCGCCGGGCAGGATGTTCCTGTGATCTTCATCACCGCCTACCCTGAGCGCCTGCTGACCGGTGAGCGGCCCGAACCTACCTACCTCATCACCAAACCGTTCATGCCGGAAACCGTCGCGGCGACGATCAGCCAGGCGCTGTTCTTCGCTGCCGAGCCGGCTGAAGCGTCCTGATACGGAAGGAACGAGACCATGTTTGGCTGGGCATTGCTTTTCCTGATCATCGCGATCGTGTGTGCTGTGCTGGGTTTCATGACCCTTGCCGGAGCAGCAGCGACAATCGCCCAGGTGCTGTTTGTCATCGCATTGGGCCTGGCAATTCTTTCAGCCATCATTCAGGCGTTCCGCGGACGGCCGCCAGTGTAGGTAATTATAGCTTTAAGCATTAAAAAGCCGGATCATAACATAAATTATGATCCGGCTTTTTAATGAATTTTATCTGGAACGGTATTGTTTGGATCCACGTTGAGCCTTCATGGAGTATATGACTCCGATTGCTATGGAGGTGGATATGAAAACGTTTCTGAAAACATGCACTATTATTACCGCTGGCGGTCTGCTTGCGCCAATGGCGTTTGCCGATGAACCGCCGGCCGAAGACCAGGACCGCGCGCAGGAAGCCCGTGAATGGGCCGAGGATCGTGCGGACGAAGCCGGCAACTGGGCGTCTGAAACCGGCGCCGCGCTGGAAAATGCCATCGTCCCGGACCGTACGCGTCTGACGGCGCGCGCCCTTACAACCACAGACCTCGAATATGAGGGCGGCTCCGTCCCCATCCGCGATCTGCGCATGAGCACCGATGGCGAGGTCGAGGCCATCGTCGTGGCCCATGGTGGCTTTCTTGGCGTCTTTGGCGATGAGATCGAAGTCGATGCGGTGTCTGCTTCGGTAAGCCATGATCTTGATGATGGTGAAATCGTCGTCGAGGCCAATGTGACCGAAGCTGAAATGGAAGCTGTGGCGGAAGGACAGCGCGCTGCCATGTCTCTTGAGCTCGTCGAGGAGCGTTCCGACACGGCGCTTTACTATTCAGACCTGTCCGGAGCCGAAATTCATGGTGCTGATGGTGAGGCGATTGCTGTCATCCGGGACCTGGAGCTGAGCGCTGATGGACGCGCCGAATATGCCATCGTCCGCGATAGCGGCTTCTTCAACATGCTGGGTGAAACGGGCCGTATTGCCTTTTCCACCCTGTCGCTCGAGCACAATGGTGACGGTTGGGAAGTCCATGCCCGCTCGATCACGCAAAGCGATATCGAGCAGATCACGGCGGAGGACGACGCCCGCTAGGGCAATCTCCCTCCGGTTACAGCGGCCCCCGCGCATGACGGCGCGGGGGCCGTTTTCATTCAGCGTCCGGCCGCAGGGTGAAAAGCCCGTTCAGCATGCACTGCTCGGCCCGATGAAGTGGCAAGTCGAGAATGAAGGCGGCTTCCGCCAGAGAAAATCCCTCGACGCAAACCAGTATCAGGGCGGCCCGTGCAGGAAATGGCAAGCCCCACAGGGCGGCCGCAAACGAAGCCGGGCTGGCCGGCGCTAATGCCGGAAGATGCCGCAGATTGGTTTTCGCATGGGGTGAGGCTTGCTGAAGGCCGGCGGTAAACAGGCGGAACAGTTCGCGTTCCCGGCTGGAGATCTGCCCGTCAGCGTCGTTCGCGGAAGCGTCAGCCAGAATCCGGTTCAACGCGCTGCCCGCAGCCACGAGGTCCGCAGTCAGCAGAAAGCCGTACCTGTGGAGGCGGACAGCGAGGGTAGGTTTGGAAACGGGCATTGGCTGGCGGCATTGCCGCCTGCTCCTTTGTCTGGTGCCCGTTTCCCCTATCAGCCGTCCGCGCAAGGCGCGCTAACATAGATTGCGTATTGCCGCTCAGGCCTGCGCGCCGCCCGCGCGGTCCAGGACATGATCTGGCCGGGCCAGATGCAGATAGCGCGTATCGTAGTCGGCATGCCGCGCGAGGGCGTCGATATCGCTGATCCGCAGGCGGCCCTGAGGCTCCAGCGTGACCAGACCATCCCGCCGCAGCTCGCTGAGCGTGCGCGATATGTGTACCGGGGTCAGGCCCAGGCAGTCGGCCATCACTTCCCGTGTCAGTGCAATCTCGATCAGCCCGTCACTGGGGCCGCCCCCCAGCGCCTGGCGCCTGACCAGCTCCAGCAGCAGGTGGGCCAGCCGGATCCGCGCGCTGCGCCTGCCGATCCGCACGATGTGTTCGCGCAAGATTCCCTCTTCCTGCACGACGCTCCACAACAGGGAGGCGGCCAACTGGCCGTCATTATGCAGAAGGTCCAGAAACCGCCCGGCATCCACCTCGCACAGCATGACGGGCGTCATGGCCGTTACCGAATGATCTGCGCGGGTATGGATCAGGCCCTGGAGATCGCAAATATCGCCGGGCAGCAGGAGGTTGAGTATCTGACGGCGGCCATTGGCCAGATTGCGGTGGCGCATGGCCCAGCCGCTTTCTATCCAGAACAGGGCATTCATCTCTTCAGCCTGCCGCATCAGGCATTGTCCGGGTTCCACAAGACGGTTACGCTTCCTGCATGAAAGCAGCGCGTCTGCGGCGCCATCACCCAGCTTGCCGTGATGGCGCAGGCGCAAGATCACAGGGCTTGTCATTTCCAGTGTCTCCCTCGGCGCCAGCGCGCCTGTCTATCCGGAAGCTCCCGGTATTTACGCCCGGACGCAAATGCCGGTTCCCGTTCCTGCAAAACAAGAGCGCCCGCCACGGGGGCGGGCGCAGAGGCGCGGCTGTCGGCAGACTGTCAAGACTACCAGTTTTCAAGCTCCTTTTCGGCTTCCTCGCGGGACTTGCCGTATTTTTCCTGAAGTTTGCCGACCAGCTTGTCTTTCTCGCCGTCAATCTCGGCCAGATCGTCATCGGTCAGCTTGCCCCAACGGCTTTTCACATCGCCGGTCAGCTGCTTCCATTTGCCTTTGATCTCATCGGAATTCATGTCGATCTCCATTTTTCGCCCTGTCTGTAAACGCTGTGTCTGCCCGCCAGTTCCGCTGAAAACTGTCAGGCCGGATGGATCGTGTTGGAAAGTGCGGCGTTAGATGGTGTAGGGTCCCAAAGCAGCTGTTTGCGCTCCTGCCGCATACGGTTGATCTTGGGCTGCGGCATCATATCTGGATCACTTGACGCCATCTCTGGCGGCTCACCCGGATTTTTCATCAGTATTGATTTGAGGAGGCATTTTATATGTGCGGTATTGCCGGTGAATTGCGCTTTGACGGACAGCCCGCTGACATCTCGGCGCTACAGGCAGTAACTGGGCGCATGACCCCGCGCGGCCCGGACGCTGGCGGGCTCTATGTTCAGGGCGCAGCCGCGCTGGGTCACCGCCGGCTGAAAATTATCGATCTCACCGACGCCGCCCAGCAGCCCATGGTGGATTCCGAGCTTGGACTGTCTGCCGTATTCAATGGCTGCATCTATAATCACAAGGAATTGCGCGCCGAGCTGGAGGCGAAGGGCTATCGATTCTTCTCTGATGGCGATACAGAGGTCCTGCTGAAGGGCTACCACGCCTGGGGCGAGGACTTCGTCCAGCGGCTCAACGGCATGTTTGCGTTTTCCATCGTCGAGCGGGATTCAGGACGTGTACTGATCGGCCGCGACCGTCTGGGCATCAAGCCGCTCTATTATAGCGAGACGCAAGGGGCTTTCCGGTTTGCGTCGAGCTTGCCGGCACTGCTTGCCTTTGGCGATATCGACACCTCGCTCGATCCGCAGGCGCTTAATTTCTACTTCTCCTTCCACGCCGTCGTTCCCGCCCCGTGGACCATATTGAAGGGCGTGCGCAAGCTGCCCCCGGCGACGCTTCTGCGTATCGAACCCGATGGCACCCGAAGCGAGCGGCGCTTCTGGACCCTGCCTTTCGGCCCGCGCGATGACGAGGCCGGCCTTTCGCGCGGCGAATGGAAGGAGCGCGTTGCCGATGCCATGCGGCTGGCCGTGAAACGGCGGCTGGTCGCAGACGTGCCCGTCGGTGTGCTCCTGTCAGGCGGCCTGGACAGCTCCCTGATCGTCGGTCTGCTGGCCGAGGCCGGACAGACCGGCCTGAAAACCTTCTCCATCGGATTTGAAAGCGTTGGAGAGGAAGCTGGCGACGAATTTCAGTATTCGGATATTATCGCCAGGCGCTTCGAGACTGATCATCATCAGATCCGTATCGATACCGCTCGTGCATTGCCCGCTCTTGAACGCGCAATCGGCGCCATGAGCGAGCCGATGACCAGCCACGACTGTGTCGGCTTCTTCCTCCTCAGCGAGGAGGTCTCCAAGCACGTGAAGGTGGTGCAGTCCGGTCAGGGCGCCGATGAGATCTTTGCCGGCTATCACTGGTATCCGCCAATGCTGGACGCCAACAATGCGGTGGATACCTACGCCCGGGCATTTTTTGACCGCGACAGCGCAGAGATGGGCGAGTTGCTGCACGAGGGCTGGGCCGATGGCGATTTCGCCCGGAAGTTTGTAACCCAGCACTTTGCCCAAGCCGGTGCCGAGCGGCCTATAGACAAGGCTTTGCGGATCGATACCGAGATCATGCTGGTGGATGATCCCGTCAAGCGCGTTGACAACATGACCATGGCCTTCGGGCTGGAAGCGCGTGTACCCTTCCTGGACTACGAGGTCGTCGAGCTGGCGGCGCGCGTGCCGGCGGAGCTCAAGATTGCCGATGGCGGCAAGGGCATCCTCAAGGATGTCGGCCGCGATGTGATACCATCCGAGGTGATTGACCGGCCCAAGGGCTATTTCCCTGTGCCCGCGCTGAAATACCTGCGGGGCCCCTATCTGGAGCGTGTGCGTGAGGCCGTGACGTCTGACAGCTTCCGCGGGCGGGGCATTGTCCGCGATGACTATGTCAACCGGCTGCTTGATGATCCGGAAGCCCACATAACGCCCTTGCGAGGCTCCAAGCTCTACCAGATCGGCTTGCTGGCCATGTGGCTCGAAGCGCACAATGTGTAAATGCAAGGAGATCGGAGGCGGCCCATGAGCCAGCCACGCAAGTCCGGCAAGCGCAACCCTATGGGCCATCGTCTGAAGCGCATGCGCGACCAGTCGATGCGCGCCGCCATTCCGGGTGCTGATGACGCGGCACCCCCATCCCTGCCCGCCAACGTGGTTGTGGATTGCGGCTGGGGCAGGCTCGCCTTCGCGCAGACGTTTGAAAGTGCGGAAGCGCTGGTCGATGTGCTGAGAAGCGAGGAAAGCACCAAGCGCGACATCGCGTTCTATATCCGCGACCCCCACGTCGTGCTGGCCGCGGCACCCCAGGAGCTGTTCCTGGACCCGTCGCATACCTACCGGCTTGATCTGGCCACCTACCGTTCCGGCAGGACGCCCTCGCGGGGCTATTTCGTACGGCGCCTGTGCTCTGAGGCCGACGCCAAGGCTGTAAACCGGATATACCGCGCCCGTGGCATGGTACCGGTCGATCCGGAGTTTTTCTGGCGCCAGCGTGACAGCCGCACTCTGACGGTCCTCGTCGTCGAGCACGACGATACCGGCGAGATTCTCGGCGCCATTACCGGCGTGGATCACAGCCGGGCATTCAAGGATCCGGCTCACGGTTCCTCGCTCTGGTGCCTGGCGGTTGATCCGCGCGCCAGCCAGCCCGGCATTGGGGAGGCGCTGGTGCGCCGTCTGGCAGAGCTGTTCCAGGCCCGGGGCGCGGCCTTCCTCGATCTGTCAGTGCTCCATGACAATGAATCCGCCATCGCGCTTTATGAAAAGCTGGGCTTCAAGCGCATTCCGGTATTCACGCTCAAGCGCAAGAATACGATCAATGAGAAGCTTTTTATCGGTCCGCCTCCCGAGGAACAGCTCAACCCCTATGCCCGCATAATTGTTGACGAGGCGCGCCGCCGCGGTATCGGCGTCGAGGTGCTGGACGCTGAAGGCGGCTTTTTCCGGCTGAGCTGGGGTGGCCGAGCGGTCACATGCCGGGAGTCGCTGTCCGAACTCACCACCGCGGTTGCGATGAGCCGGTGCGACGACAAGGCGGTTACCCGCAGGCTGATGGAAGCGGCCAGCGTGCCGGTGCCGCGCCAGCTCAGCGCCCGCGCGGACGAGGCAGAGCGCATGGCGTTTCTTGAAGAATGCGGCTCGGTCGTGGTCAAGCCCGCGCGCGGGGAGCAGGGACGCGGCGTTGTTGTGGGGATTGAAACAGCTGCGGATATGGACGCGGCACTCAAGCATGCGGCGAGCATCAGCCCCGATGTCCTGATAGAGGAGTGCGTGCAGGGTGATGATCTGCGTGTTGTGGTGATCAATGATGAAGTGGTTGCCGCCGCCTTGCGCAAACCGCCCGAAATCCTCGGGGATGGCGAGCGCACCGTCCGTGAGCTGATTGAGCGCCTCTCCCGGCGCCGGGCTGCAGCTACGCAAGGGGAGTCGCGCATACCGCTGGACGACGAGACCGCCCGGTGTGTCCGTGCCGGAGGTTTCGGCATGGACGATGTCTTGCCGCGCGGAACGCGCCTGAGGGTACGCCGGACGGCCAATCTGCACACCGGTGGCACGCTGCATGACGTGACAGCCGAACTCGGGCCAGCCATCGCGGCCAGCGCGCTGAAGGCAGCGCGTGCTATTGATATTCCGGTGGCAGGCATGGACTTTATCGTCACAGATCCGGCAGGCGACTATCATGTCTTCATCGAGGCCAATGAACGTCCGGGTCTCGCCAATCACGAACCCCAGCCGACGGCCGAGCGCTTTGTCGATCTGCTCTTCCCGTTATCGGCGGGCCGCCCTGAGTAATAGAAAGCCGATGCAATGCCTTTGATTGACGACACCTATATTGCCAGCTTTCTCAAGACCTTGCTGGAAACTCCGAGCCCGACCGGCTACACTGATGCGGTGACGCGCGTATGTTGCGCAGAGCTGGACCGGCTGGGCGTCAGCTATGAGATCACACGGCGCGGGGCGATCCGGGCGAAGCTGCAGGGCGGCCGCCGCCAGCCGGCGCGGGCCCTGATCGCCCATGTTGACACGCTCGGCGCGCAAGTGAAGTTCCTCAAGGATAACGGGCGCATGGAGCTTGTCCCCATCGGACACTGGTCCTCGCGCTTCGCCGAAGGTGCACGCTGCACCGTGTTTACCGCCGAACACGGGGCGTTCCGGGGTACGATCCTGCCGTTGAAGGCATCCGGCCACACGTTCAACGAGGAGGTGGACACCCAGCCCGTGGCCTGGAGCCAGGTCGAGCTCCGCCCTGACGTGGTAGCCGAAAGCCGCAGTGACCTGGCGGCGCTCGGCTTTAATATCGGCGATTTCGTCGCCATTGATCCGCAGGCGGAGTTTCTTGACAATGGCTTTGTGGTCTCACGCCACCTTGACGACAAGGCCGGCGTCGCGGCGATGTTTGCTGCCATCAAGGCGCTGGTCGAAGGCGAGGTCCAGCTTGCCGTCGACACCTATTTCCTGATCTCGGTTACCGAAGAGGTCGGTCACGGGGCGAGTTCGGTCCTGACCCACGACATTGCCTCCATGATAACGATCGATAATGGCACCACCGCCCCGGGCCAGAACAGCCGGGAGTTTGGCGTGACGATCGCCATGGCCGACCAGACCGGCCCGTTCGACTATCATCTCACCCAGAAGCTTCTGCGCCTGTGCCGCGAGGAGGAGATCGAGCACCAGCGCGACATATTCCGCTATTACCGCTCCGATTCAGCGGCCGCGATCGAGGCCGGTGCCGATGTGCGCACGGGGCTGGTGACCTTCGGCATTGATGCCAGTCACGGCTATGAGCGCATCCACATGCACGCCCTGCATTCCGTCGCCCGCCTGATTCACGCCTATGCTGCTTCGCGTGTGGAGATCCGCCGTGATGCTGAACCGCTCTCCGATTCCCTCAAAGGATTCACCGGCCTGCCGATGGAACCGGCTGACGAGGAAAGCTGGGACGGGCGAGATGATGCCCCCGGGCGTCCCTCGGAAGGCGGCAAGGGCTAGCCGTTTGCCGCCCGCTTGTACGCCGGTTCCGGCCAATGAATGTCTGGCAGCCCGCCGGTGACCGGACGGGCAAACAGGAAGCCTTGCATGAGATTGATTCCGAGTGCCCGAAGGGCTTCGAACTCCTCAATAGTTTCTATGCCCTCGGCGACCACTTTCAGGTCGAGAAGCCCGGCGGTGGCTATAATGCCTTTCAGGATTGCGCTCCGTCCCCGGTCGGCGTGCACATTGCGTACCAGGCCCATATCCAGCTTGATGACATCAGGGCCGAACTCTGCCAGCAGGCCGAGGCCGGAAAACCCGGCCCCGAAATCGTCAATCGCCGTGATAAGGTTGCGGGCCTGATATTCCCGGATGATGGATTTGACGTGATCAACATCTTCCATCTTCTCGCCTTCGGTAAACTCCAGCATGATCCGGTTGACGGGAAAGCCTGTCCGGTCGGCCGCGTCCAGCGTGGCGCGGATGCAGGCGGCCGGCACGTAAACGGCGTTCGGCAGGAAGTTGATGGACAATATCGGGCCATCCGCCTCATTGAATAATTCTGATGCCAATTCGATGGCCTTCACCCGGCAGGACTGGTCGAACGCATAGCGGTTCTCCGCGGTGACCTGATCGAGTACCCAGCCCGCGCCCTGGCCCTCCGGCCCGCGCACCAGCGCTTCATAGGCCCACACCCGGCGCGCCTCGATGTCGAGGATCGGGTGGAACGCCATCGTGAAGTCGAAGGGCGCCTTTACGCCGCCGCGGCATGCAGAACAGGGCATGAGGTGTGTCCGTGAAGCTGAAATCGCCCGGGACGGTAAGCGTGGAGTTATAATAAACTATTACAGCTAATGTGCTTTTTAACTATCGAGCCTGCCCTGCAGGGAGCAGGGCTTGCGCTGTGGCAAAAACTGCTAAGATGTGTTTTGCATCGCAGCATAAATCAGTCCGGACATTGCCCATGAAATATGACCCCGCTCGCCAGAGCGAACCTGCACCCGTCGACAGCCAGGACGTTCAGGGCCTTGCCGACGGGCTTGCCCGGCTCCTGCGTGTCGAGGAGATTGATACCGATCTTTATCGCGGTCCGCGCAATCCCGGCGGAAAGGGGCGCGTCTTTGGCGGCCAGGTGGTCGGCCAGGCCCTGATGGCGGCCTCCGGCTCGGTGGACGGGGATCGCTCCATCCATTCGCTGCATGCCTATTTCATGCGGGCAGGCGATGAGAACTTCCCCATCATCTACCGCGTGGAGCGCGACTTTGATGGCGGCAGCTTTTCAACGCGCCGTATCATCGCGATGCAGAAGGGTCAGCCAATCCTGAACATGGCGGCCTCCTTCCAGCGCACCGAGGAAGGCCTGTCGCACGCCGACTCAATGCCCGATGTGCCGGGGCCGGACAGCCTGAAAAGTGAAGCCGAACTCGCCGAAGAGCAGCGAGAAAGCCTGCCCGCCGGCTTCTACCAGATGGTGACGCGCCCGCGTCCGATTGAGCTTCGTCCTGTCGGTCCTTGGTCTCCCGGAAATCCGTCAAAGCTGGAGCCGGTCCGCCATATCTGGTTCCGCGTGCGTGGTGATCTCGGGAATGATCCGCTGTTGCACCGGGCGGCACTGGCCTATGCCTCCGACATGGCCCTTCTGGGTACGTCCATGCAGCCGCACGCGGTTAGCTGGGTTTCGCCGGGCCTGCAATCGGCAAGCCTTGACCATGCGGTCTGGTTTCACGGCCCTGTGCGCATGGATGAGTGGCTGCTTTACGCCACGGACAGCCCGTGGGCTGGCGCCGGCCGCGGTTATAATCGCGGACGCCTGTTCACTCAGGATGGCAAGCTGGTTGCCTCCACGGCGCAGGAAGGGCTTATCCGTATCCGGAAGAAGTAGGGACTATCGTGTCAGCGCCCCGAACCACGGCTCAAGGCGCTGGATTGCTTCCTTCACCTGCGGCGTCGATACGGCAAAGCTTATCCGCATGAAGCGGTGTCCATTGACCGGGTCAAAGTCCACGCCCGGCGCAGTTGCGACAAACGTCTCGCGTAGCAGGCGCTCGCAAAACGCCATCGAATTGTCGGTCAGATGGCCGATATCGGCCCAGATATAAAACGCCCCGTCCGGCGGCGCGATGGATGTCAGTCCCATACGTGGCAAGGCTTCCAGAAGGACGGCGCGGTTGGCCCGGTACGTCTCGACATGCGCATCCAGCTCCGCCCTGCAATCCATCGCGGCCAGCGCCGCGTGCTGGCTCAAGGATGGCGGTGTCAGGAACAGATTGCCGCGATAGGCGCGCGCCAGATCGGCCCGGTCGGCCGGCGCGATGACCCAGCCCAGCCGCCACCCCACCATGGAATAGTATTTGGAGAAGCTGTTGACGATGAAGGCCGTCTCGTCGAACTGCAGCGCGCTCGCCGCAGGCATGCCATAGGACAGGCCGTGATAGATCTCGTCAGAGATAATCCGTATACCGCGATCCCGGCAGATCGCTGCGATGGCTTCCATCTCGTCAGGGGGCAGTATCGTGCCGGTCGGGTTAGCCGGGCTGGCGATCACAATACCGGCTGGCGCGGGATCCATGTCCGCGATCATCTGTGCGCTGAGCTGAAAGCGTGTTTCCGGCCCGCAGTCGATCTCGACCGCTTCCAGGTGCACGGCTCTCACCGTGTTGCGGTAGGCGACATAGCCCGGCCGTGCCATCGCGATGCGCGCGCCCGGCTCAAGACCTGCCAGCATGGACAACAGGAGGGCCGGTGACGCGCCTGCGGTCAGGAGGACCCGGTCCGGCGCGATCTCCACGCCGTAGCGCTCATGGTAGTGGCGGGCGATCCGCTCGCGCAAACGCGCGCTCTCCCAATAGCCCATTGCGTCGCTGTCCAGCACAGCATGCGCGGTGTCGATGGCTGCTTGCGGCGCGCCGGTAGACGGCTGGCCGAACTCCATGTGGATGACGGGCTTTCCATCGGCTTTCAGCCGATGGGCAAGCTCTGAAATGGCGATGGCCTTGAACGGTTCGATGCGGGTTGTCATGCGGCCTGTCTAGCCGCCAAACAGTCTTCGCAAAAGCCCTGATGCACGAAGTGGCGGGAGCCGGCTGCGCCGGCTTACTCAGCCGCCGTCTTCAGTGCAGCGGCACCCGCGTCGCGGTGGCGCAGGGCGCGCCCCAGCTTCGTCTTGCCGTGAGCTGCGGTGAATGCTCCGTTGCGCCAGACCACGCCGCCACCGACGATCACATGGCTGACCACGCCGTCGGAGCGGTTGACCAGCTGTTCATGGTCGAACACGTCGCGATGGATGAACTTCAGCCCCGCATCGGAATCGTAGGTTTTGAGGGCTTCGGGATCGATGATGGCGATATCGGCAATATCGCCCGTGCCGATCCGCCCGGCCTCGATGCCGATAAAGTCTGCCGGATCGCGCGTCAGCCGCTTCACCTGCGCGGCAACCCGTTCAAGCCCCTCCATTTGCGCCAGCTGCAGGCAGCGCAGATTGCCATCATAGAAGGCCATATTGGTCAGGTGCGCACCGGAATCGTTGAAGCCCGGGAATATCTGCGGATCGGTGAGCAGCTTCTTCACGACCTCCATGTCCCGGTTGGCCGAGATCGTCCACCAGCGCAAATCCGTGTCGTAAAGCTGGAACAGGCCGAGCACGAAATACGGCTCGCCCTCATCCGGCGTGGTCGCCATTAACGGCAGGGCCTCGAACGCCGCACGCTCCTCTTCGGAGCGGATGACATCAGGCATGCCAAAGCTGACCTGATAGCGCTTGAACACGTCCTCGAACGTTTCGCCTACCCAGTCCGCAGGACAGCCCGAATGGAAAACCATTTGCGCCAGGTCACGGTCGAAGGCCATCTGCTCGGCGCGCATCTTGCGCTTCAGGCCGGCAATACCGCCCTGCTTGCCGTGCATCCACATGGCGGCGAAGCGTTGCTGATAGTCCGGATCAGCCAGGATGCGCAGGCGCGCTTCTCGGTCCTCAAGATCGGGCTCATTGAGTTCACGCAGCTCCGGAATTTCCTCCGCCAGCGGATTGACCGGGCCGTCCCAATACAGCCGGAAAGGTGCCGCGAGTGCCTGAAAGCGGAAATGCCCGTTGAACAGGGTGGAATTGAGAAGCCGGGTGAGGATTTTCGCAAGCTTGACGAGGTTGCGGTTCGCCGCCACGTCCATCGCCGCCACGGCGGTGACTTTCAGCGGCTTGCCGTGCGCGCGTCCGCTGGTCAGCAGAAAATTGCGGAACACTTCAGCCGGATTGTCCTTGGGCGGCGTTGCCTGCCACATGCGTCCCCAGCGCCGCAGGATCGCCGTCAGGCGCTTCAACTCCCTGTAGCTGCCGAACTGGGAGGGAATCTTCGTCTTGCGGTTCGGGTCTTCGGCCAGGAAATGGAAGGGAAGGGCATCGGTGGAGAAGCCGACATAGCCTTCTGCCATTGCCGTTTCCAGCAGGCTCTCCATGCGCTGCAGCTCCTCCTCGCTCGGATCGCGTGAAACACTGGTGCGCAGACCCATGACTTCGGCGCGCAGCATGGAATGGGGGACCATCGGGATCACGTTGACGCCCAGCTTCAGCGTATCGAGATGATCAAGATACTCCGCTGTCGTTGACCAGGTGGCGAGGTCTGCTGCCTTGCGCAGAACATGCTTGGGCATGTTCTCCACGCGGGCGAAGCAATCCACGATCGGATCCTCGCCATTACGGCGCTGATTGCCAAAGCAGATGCCCAGCGAGCAATTGGACATCAGCACGGTCGTGGTGCCGTGCCGCACCGATTCCGGCAGGCCGGCGTCCAGTTCAACTTCCAGATCGTAATGCGTATGGATGTCGAGAAGGCCGGGCATTACCCATTGGCCTTGAGCCTCGATAACCTCGCTGGCGCGTGCCGGGTCCAGGCTGGTGCCGTGTTCGGCGATGCGGCCATCGGCAATTGCGATGTCGCCCGTCATCGGCGTCCCGCCGCTGCCATCAATGACCAGCCCGCCGCGGATCAAAATGTCCCAGTCTTTGCTGGCCGTCATGAATATCTCCTCCCGGCATTCTTGTGCTTTGGCTAGAGTGTATGCGCCTTGCGGTGAAATTCCAGAAATGCCTCAAGCACTGCTTCCGGCGCCTCTACCTGCGGGTAATGGCCAATGCCCTCAAGGATCACCGTATCGGGATCAGGCACCAGCTCGCGGTAACGCGCGACCATATGTGCGCCCGATACCGGGTCCGCGCCGCCATCGATCACCCGCAATGGAATGCGTGCTGACGCCAGTGCTCCGACCCATCGTTCCCGATTACGGCGCCTCTCGGCGATATAGCAAATCAGCTTGTGACCTATCGGCTTCATCCCGCCATTATGCTCCACCAGTGCCCAGAAATCCCTCAGCTCGGCTGCGTCCGGCTTCGTCTGCGGTCCGAACACCTCGCTGAAACCGGCATTGAACCGCGCCTCGCTCATCAGGCGCGATACCAGAAAGCCGATCGGTGAATGCAGCAGTTTCTGGTTGAAGGTGGCGCGGTGAGTTTCCGGAAACAGCCCGCCATTCAGGAACACGACCGATTGCAGCTCGGGCGTGCCAGCCTCGCCCTCGTTATGCCGGGCAAGCAGCTCCTGCGCGACTGTGTCGCCATAGTCATGGGCCAGCACATGACATTCGTGGATGCCCAGTGTTTCGCACAGGCCGGCATGGAGATCGGCCTGATCGATTATGGAATAGCCGTAGGCGGCGGGCTTGGCAGAAAACCCGAACCCGATCATGTCGACGGCCAAGAGGCGGAAATGCCTGGCGAGCGGTTCCCACAGCGCCGACCAGTCCCACGAGGCGGTGGGAAAGCCATGGATCAGTAGCAGGACCGGCCGGTCGTCATGCGCCCAGTCCCCGCCCTTCCAGTATGCAATCGGCTGGTCCTTCCATGACCAGGACAGACTCTGCTCCTGCCAGGCTTTCAACGCGGGGGAGAGGGACATGACACAGGGTTCCGGGTTCCGGCAGCACAGCGTGATAGCCTGAGCCTAGTGTTCGCTGACAGATCGCTCAACAGGTTTTGCCCTATTGCCGTCACTGGCTGTATTGGGAATGGTAGCCGCGCGGTTCAGGAGGTCATGCGCGTGCGCCCCGACGTGGATGTGATCATTATCGGTGCGGGGCTTGCCGGGCTGCTCCTGGCAGAGCGGCTGGCCGTATCGGCCCGTCGCCGGATCCGCGTCGAGCTGCTTGAGCAGGCCGCGCAAATCCGTGTCTCGGCGGGCAGCTGGAGCTGGTATGAGCAAGGCAGGCCGCGCGCGGTCTTTGCCGCTAGCTGGCCCGCCTGGCGGGTGGGCGCCGGCTATCTTGCCGTGTCGCGGCGGTTCGTGAACGGGCGCTACGGCCTCATGCGGGGCGACGGTATGGTGCAGCGGGCGGTCGATACAATAAGCGCCAGTCAGGACGTCCAGCTGCGCACCGGCGTGACACTCGATGCCATGCACACATCGGGGGGGCTTGTCCGGCTGGAAACCTCTGAGGGCGCTGTGTCGGCTGCGCGGGTCATTGATACGCGGCCCGCAGGGGCCGAATTGCTGGGCCGCGCGCCGTGGGTTCGCACCGGCGTACGGGCGGAAGTGCGCACCGGCCCGGGGCTCTTTGAGCCGCAGACGGCCAGTCTCGTGCACCGTCTGCGCAAGGAGGGCCGCGCGCTGGTGTTTGAGACTATTCTGCCGCTGGCCGCCGATCACGCGATTATCGAGGCGGTGCGCATCGCGCCGGCAGCAGATGAGCGCCGTCCGGATTTCGATACGGCGCTGGACCGGATCGTAAACGGGGCCGATGCCGATATCGGCCTGCGCACACGCAGCGCCAGCCCGGTCGGGCTCCCGGACCGCTGGCCTGCTTTTACCGGTCTTGTTCATCGTGCCGGCAGCCGGGGCGCGGGGCTTGCGCTTGTCGGCGCTTCGGGCCGTGATGCCCGGCGCGCAGCTGACTGGGCGGGACGCGCCTTCGAGGCACTTACCAACGGACGTCCGCCACCCGGACTGCAGGCGCAGGCGGCGCTGACACGGCTGGCAGGCCGTGCCGTCATCGGAAGCCTGGCAAGCCGGCCGGCGCGTCTCGTCACCATGGCCCGGCGGACAAAAGGCGATAGCCTCGTCAGGGCGCTGGACGGAAGCGGCACGTTTCTGGACAGCCTTCAGCTTCTCTGGGCCGGGCGTTAGGGCCTGGCAAAGGGGAAGGATGTCACTGCACCATCGGATGCCGATGACACCAGCGCGGCATATTTTGCATAGGCTCCGGATCGATAGCGCGGCTCTGGCGGGGCGAATCCTGCACGTGCGCGCGCTGCCAGATCCGCGTCAGTGTCGATGCGCTGGGCGTCGACATCTATCCGGATACGGTCACCGTCCTGAAGGAAGGCGATCGGGCCGCCACGGGCCGCTTCCGGCGCGACATGGCCGACCATGAAGCCATAGGTGGCGCCGGAGAAGCGGCCATCCGTTATCAATGCCACATCATCACCCAGCCCCGCGCCCTGGATGGCGGCCGTGACGGCCAGCATTTCACGCATGCCCGGCCCGCCGGCCGGACCTTCATAGCGGATGACGACGACATCCCCCTTGGCGATCTGCCCGGCCTGGACAGCGGCGAAACAGGCATCCTCATTGTCGAACACGCGGGCGGGCCCTTCGAAGGCAAGCCGGTCGTGTCCAGCCAGCTTGGCAACGCATCCTTCCGGCGCAAGATCGCCGTAGAGGATGCCAAATCCGCCACGCGCCTTGAGCGGAGCGCCCGCCTCGCGGATCACATCCTGTCCGGCGGCTTCCTGTGCGCCGGATACTAGCGCAAACAGGTTGTCGCCGGTGATGGCCGGCGTGTCGGTGATCAGTCCGGCCTCCATCAACCGGCGGCCAAGCAAGGGCGAGCCTCCGGCGCGCGCCATGTCCGGTGCCATATAACGTCCGCCCGGCTTCAGGTCGGCGATTACCGGCGTGGCGCGCGATATGGCGTCGAAGGCATCGATTCCGAATGCGGACGGGTCCAGCCCGGCTTCGCGGGCAATCGCTACCAGGTGCAGGACGGCATTGGTGGATCCGGCCGTTGCGCTGACGGCCGCGGCGGCATTGCGCAAGGATGCCGGTGTCACGAAGCGGCGGGCGTTGCGCCCTTCACGGAACGCTTCGACGACGAGCTCTCCGGCCCGTCGCGCAGCATCCGGCTTTCTGGGGTCGGTAGCCGGAATATCGTTCAGCCCCATCGGTGACAGGCCCAGGAAGGTCAGCGCCAATGCCATGGTGTTGGCAGTGAACTGTCCGCCGCACGCGCCTGCTCCAGGGCAGGCCTGCCGCTCCACTTCACCCAGCTCCGCCTCGCTGATCCTGCCGGCCGCACAAGCGCCGACGGCCTCGAACACATCCTGTATGGTAACGGGTTTGCCGCGAAGCTGCCCTGGCATGATTGACCCGCCATAGAGTATGACGCTGGGCAGATCGAGACGGGCTGCCGCCATTGCGGCTGCCGGTATCGTCTTGTCGCATCCGGCCAGGAACAGCACCGCATCCAGGCAATGTCCGCGTACGGCCAGTTCGGCTGAATCGGCCACACACTCGCGGCTCATCAGGCTGGCGCGCATGCCCTCGGTACCCATCGCAATCCCGTCAGTGACCACGATGGTGTTGAAGTCTACCGGCGTGCCGCCTGCCGCCAGTATGCCCTCGCGCGCATGGTCCGCGAGCGTGTTCAGATGCATGTTGCAGGGCGTGACGCTGGTCCAGGTATTCACAATGGCGATCATCGGTTTGGCCATCGCCTCGTCATCATAGCCTGCCGCCCGCAGCATGGCCCTGGCCGGAGCGCGGCTTGGTCCCTCAATCAGGGTTCGCGACGGTGACTTTCCCGGTATGGCCATTATACAGCTCCTTCAGGAATTGCCGGCGTGAAAAAGGCCCCGGACAGGGCCGCCGTCAGGGCGTCCATGCCGGCCTTCATCTCGTCGACAGTCGAGGGTCTGCCCATCACCGCCGCAAGCGGCGCGCTCGGCTGCACGGCCTGTCCGATCAGTGGCTCCACGATGTCAGCAAACTTGTACGGGTGCGCCGTAGCTGCCGCTATCCAGACGCGTTGTTCGCGAGCGGCCTCCGGCAGCCGGTGCCAGGCCTCGGCAGCGATGGCGGAGTGAGGACACCAGATATAGCCGGTGCGCTCGAAATCGTTCCGGATCCGGGCACGGATGGCATCGTCATCGACACGTTCCACACTGATGGCGCGCTGGTCTGAGGCCAGATGGTCAAGGCGCTCGAAATTGCTCGGCGTGCCGATATCCATGGCGTTCGCCAGCGTGACGACCGATGGCCGCGGCCGGTATACGCCTGTCCGGTTCCAGTCGTGCAATGTCGCATTGGCGTTGGTTGCGATTACGACAGGGCCTATGGGCAGGCCGATGGCGCGGGCATAGAGCGCTGCCAGGCCGTGCCCGAGATTGCCGCTTGGAATGATCAGTCCAGGGATAGTGCCGCTGCTGCGCCACGCTCTCAGGGACGCCTCGGCCAGATAGACCATCTGCGGCAAAAGCCGCACGATATTGATCGAATTGGCGGAGGTAAGCCGGAATCGCCGTACCAGCGCATCATCGGCGAATGCCTGCTTTACCAGCGCCTGACAGGTATCGAAATCACCGTGCACGCGAAAGGCGCGCACCGGCGCATTCCAGCAGGTCAGCTGATGCTCCTGAAACGGGGAGACCCGTCCCTTCGGGTACAGAACGGCCAGCTGCACGCCCTTGCGGCCTTCGGCCGCCTGTGCGGCCGCGCCGCCAGTATCACCGGATGTTGCCACAAGAACCGTGAACGGATTTCCGCTCCCGGCAAGATGGTCCAGCGCACCCATGAGAAAGCGCGTGCCGAAATCCTTGAACGCGCCTGTTGGCCCGTGGAACAGCTCCAGCGCGCGCAGGCCCGGCCTTGCCGGATCAGGAATTGTGAGAGGCACGGGGAAGTCGAAAGCTTGCGAGCAGAGTGCCGGCAGATACGCTTCAAGCGCATCGTCCGCAAAGAACGGCTCCAGAAGCCTCACGGCCAGGTCTGCGAGCGGCAGCTCCGCTTCAAGATCGCGAGGCGCTATGCGTGGCAGGGATTGCGGCACGAAAAGGCCACCCCCCGGCGCGCCACCCTGGCAAATCGCCTCGCTCAGCCTGACGGGCTGACCACCGCGCGTGGAGACATATTTCACCCCACCGCCTCCGAGACCGGCTCAAGCCTCGCACCGCGTGAATTTATCGGTGCGTGATAGGCGCGGGCCGGCTGTCCTTCCGCGGCAAACGCCGCGCACATTGCAGCTTCAACGCCCGCCCGGTCGCCTTGCGCGCACCAGGCAAACATGGATGGTCCCGAGCCGGAGAATGAACATCCCAGCGCGCCGGCCTCCAGGGCGGCGGCCTTGACAGCAGGAAGGGCTGGCAACAGGTACCGCCGCTGGGGCTCGACCAGCACATCCTCCAGCCCTGCCCGGATCAGCTCATGATCGTCGGCGGCACATCCAGCGACGAAGGCCGCCAGACGCCGCGAATGGTCCACAACCGTTTCCATGGCGACGGACGGGCGCAAGATTCCGCGTGCTGCGCGGGTTTCGATCTCGGCATCGGGATGGGCGATGATGGAGACGAGACCCGATGGTGCCGGGATGCGGCGCACCTGACCGGCCTCCAGCCTTGCGGCGATGACCAGACCGCCCAGCAGGCTGGCCATGACATTGTCCCAAGGGGGCGGATCGGAGGAAACGCGCTCTCCCTCAAGGCTGAACAGCAATAGCTCTTCATGAGGACAGGGCTTGTCCAGCAACGCGTTGACGGCGACGGCTGCGGCAACGGCCGACGCGGCAGACCCGCCCATGCCCGCGCTCAGCGGCACACCCTTTTCGATGTCCAGCCTGACGCCGAACTTCGCGCCAGCCGAATCCAGCAGGGCCTTTGCCGCTGCCAGTGCAGTGTTACGCTCCGCTGTGTCAGGCAGGTGGGTCAACCGGCCGGAAACCTTGCCGAGACGCACGCCGGGCTCTGGCTCGCGGTGGGCCGTGACCACGTCCTGTAACGCGTCAAACGCCTGCCCGAGAATGTCAAAACCCGGCCCCACATTACCGATACTGGCCGGCGCACTCGCTCTTGCGATGTCTGTCATCGCGCGCATCCTTTCCTTGCCGCCCATCGGTCAGGCCCTCAGCAGTGCGGGCGCTCTGGCCGGTACCGATGCAGCGAAGTCCACAGCATCAGGCTCTGACAGTCCGCGATGAATGTCCATGATGTCGGCGAACACCGCTGCAGCGGTGGGCCAGCGTCCGGCGCCCTTGCCAAACAGGGCATGCTCACTGCCGTCTGCGCCGGTGAGGACGAAGCGGTTTTCCTCGTTACGGGCACCGGCCAGCGGGTGGTGAGCAGGCACGGCGCGAACGCGCACTTCAGCCTGCACCCTGCCATCGCCGGCGAGCTCGCAACAGCCTATCTGCTTGAAAGCGAGGCCTTCCTCATGTGCTGACTTCACCGCTGCAGGATCAATATCGGCCAGCGAATCCTTGGCGATCTGCGCCGGATCGACGGCGGCGCCGAACGCCGCCCGGATGAGCAGGGACAATTTGTCGGCCGCATCGTGACCATCCACATCGGCTGCAGGGTCCGCTTCGGCAAATCCCAGGCGCTGGGCTTCTTTCACGGCCGCGTCGAACGGGTCGCCCGCCGCGAGCCGGTCGAGCAGGAAGTTGGCCGTTCCGTTCATCACGCCTTCAATCCGCACTGTCCCGCCGGAGGCGGCCAGCCGTTCCAGAGTCTCGAGAACAGGTGTTCCCCCGCCAACCGCGGCACTGAAGGACAGCCGGACCCCGCCATCGCACGCAGCGGTATGGAGCCGGTCATAATGGCGCGCCATGGCCGCCTTGTTGGCGGTCACCACATGGCGGCCATGGCTGAGAGCGCTAGCCATGATATCGGCCGGCAGGTCCGCGCCGCCCATCAGCTCGACCACCAGGTCCGGCTCACCGGCCAGCGCGGCGTGCAGATCGTTGGTGAAGCGCACCGCGCCCCCGCCCGGCCGCGACAGCGTGTTGCGGACCAGCACCGGGTTGATGTCGAAGAGGTCAGGGCGGGAACAAAGATGGGCCAGCACGCCGGCGCCCACCGCGCCGCATCCCAGCAGCGCGACCCGCAGGCGCCGGACGGGGCGGGCGGGCGCCTTACGGGCCGGAGCGCGGCAGATGCGCGTCGCATCGCCAGAGCCCATTGCCGCCACTTCCATAACGACATTGGCAGCCTTTGCCGCGGCAATCGCCTTTGGCTGGATGAGGCCGGTGCTGACCCTGGCTGCGGCATCATAATCCAGTTCGGCATAGCGTTCGGCATCCGGGTTCTCGACCGGATCCTGTGCGTATACGCCATCGACATCCTTGATCAGGCGCACGCGTGCGGCGCCGCATTGGGCCGCAAAGAACACGGCTGTCAGATCGGTGCCGCCACGCCCCAGCGTGACAGCGCCAAACCGGGCATGTACAGCCGTAAAGCCCGGCACGACCAGTGCCTCATTGCTGTGAAGGACGTCTGACACGGCATGCCTGTCGAGCGCGCACAGATTGGCGTCCATCGGATCACCGTCTGCTTCCAGACCGATCTCATGCGGATCAAGAACCCCGGTGCGAACGCCGATCCGGCCCAGCGCCAGACCCATAAGGGCGGCAGATCTCAGCTCGCCGACCCGTGCCAGCCGTGCCATCATCGCGGCGTGAGGCGTGGATCCACGTCCACCCACCTGCTCGCCCTGTGCGAGTAGCGCATCGGTTTCTCCCGCGAGCGCTGAAACCACGGCAATGACCTTCTCGCCGCGCCTGACATGACGGAAAACTTCCTGCGCTGCCGCGTCGTAATCGGTTTCCGATCCGAGCACGGAACTGCCGAATTTGAGCACGCAAAGGGGCGCTGCGCCGGGTTTCATCGATTGGGGTTTCATGGCGGTTTCCTGTGTCGTGCTGAAAGTTGGGCCGGGTTCAAGGCATGAAAAAACCCGCTCGCCGGACGGGGAGCGGGTCGGTTTGGTGTGGTGAGGTTTGCCTGCCTCGTCAGACCATATCCGTTCCGCCCCCGGGGCTGCCGGTGGTGGTGATGATGGTCGTCGTAATGGTCATGTGGAGTGCAGGCACAGCGCTGCTGCCACAGGTGTCAAACCCGGCAGAAGCGTTCGTGAAAAAGGCGGCTATCGCCCCCATTGGCCTGTCCTTGTCTTCCATGCGGCACGCTATGTTGCGCCTGCTAAGGTGGTGCAAGCTTCGATGCAAACCGGGCGCGGCGTCAAACATTTTTTTTAAGAATCCGGTTGAAGACGTGCGGGTGCGCACAGAAAAAGCAACATAAGCACATGAAATATAATATAAAATAAAAAAACGCATCGGTGGGGAAATTTTCCCTTGCGCTTTTGCTGCGCTTGGCTCACGGTTTTTGCAGATGCGAGACATACCTGTTTCGCGCCGCGATTTGCAGCCGGTCGGGCTGCTGAAGGAACCAGAAGTATGAGCCGCCGCGCCATCGTCATGGCTGCCCGCGCAGAGCGCGAGACCCGGACACGGATGATTGCCGTGACCGGGCTCATTACGCTTGTACTTGTGATCGTACTTACCATTCCCATACCGGGAGCGGTTGTCCCTGCCTGACGGTCAAGACCAGACCCGAAACGCAAGACCCCCGCTCCCGACCGGAAGCGGGGGTTTTCTTTTGCGCCAAGCGCACGCCAAGGAGACCTCGAACGATGCAAGCCCGGATCTACACAGACAATGATGCAAGTCCCGCCGCGATAAGGCCGGGTCCGGTCGCCATTATCGGCTATGGCAGTCAGGGCCGCGCCCACGCCCGAAATTTGCGCGATAGCGGCCATGAGGTGATTGTCGGTGCCCGTGACGGTGGCCGCGCCGAGGCAACGGCCAGAGGCGACGGCTTTACAGTAATGAACCCGGCCGAGGCCGCGAAGGCCGCCACGCTCATCGCGCTCCTGACCCCCGACATGACCCATGCCGAGGTCTACACGAAAGACATCGCGCCCAATATGAGCGCAGGCGACGCCCTGCTGGTCGCGCACGGGTTTTCCATCCATTACGGGCAGGTCCAGCCCGCAAAAGACGTTGATGTCATCCTTGTCGCGCCCAAGGGGCCGGGTGATCTGGTCCGGCGCGAATATGAGCGCGGGGCCGGCGTGCCAAGCCTGTTTGCAGTCTGGCAGGATGCCTCTGGCAAGGCGCGCGACAAGGCGCTTGCCTATTGCGCGGGCAATGGCGGCACGGCGGGCGGTGCCATTGAAACCAGTTTCGCTGAAGAGACCGAGACCGATCTGTTCGGCGAGCAGGCCGTTCTGTGCGGCGGCGCCAGCGAGCTGGTCATCGCCGGTTACGAGACGCTGGTGGAGGCCGGATACCAGCCTGAAGTGGCCTATTTCGAGTGCCTGCACGAGCTGAAGCTGATCGTCGACCTGATGTATGAGGGCGGGCTGGCCAAGATGCACAGTTTCGTGTCGGAAACCGCCAAATATGGCGATCTGGTTTCCGGTCCGCGTGTCATCAATGCCGAAACACGCGCCCGCATGAAGGAGGTGCTGCGCGACATCCAGACCGGCAGCTTCGCCCGCGACTGGGTGCTGGAAAACCAGGCTGGCAAGCCGCGCTACGCCGCCCTGCTGCGGGAGGACCTCGACCAGCCGATCGAGCATACCGGCGAGCGTCTGCGCGCGCGCATGGGCTGGCTTCAGCCCGGCGCGAATGCCGGCCAGGCCTGAGGGGACGCTGCAATCATGACCGCCGCTTCACCCGCCACACTGAATAGCCGCACGGACGCACGCTCCGGCGCCCAGCTCGTCATCGACGCGCTGGAGCACGAGGGTGTGCGCCGGGTATTCGGCTATCCGGGCGGGGCGATCATGCCGGTCTATGACGCACTGACAGCGTCCAGCCTGAAGCACATTCTGGTGCGCCACGAGCAGGCGGCGGCTTTGGCCGCCGACGCGTGGGCGCGGGTAACCGGCGAGCCGGGCGTGTGCCTGGCCACATCAGGGCCCGGCGCGACAAATCTGGTTACCGGACTGGCCAATGCCTTCATGGATTGCGTGCCGATGGTAGCCATCACCGGACAGGTCGCTTCACCCCTGATGGGTACCGATGCCTTCCAGGAGATCGACACGTTCGGCATCACCCTGCCGGTCGTGAAGCATTCCTGGCTGGTGCGTGACGCGGCCGATATTCCCGACATATTTGCCGAGGCCTTCCGTTTTGCCCGTTCGGGCAGGCCGGGCCCGGTTCTGATCGATCTTCCCAAGGATGTAACGCAGGCAAACGTCACTGTCCCCCGTGCGTTGGCCTGCCGGACGGCGGCGCGGGCCGTGTTTCCCCTCGATGCGAAGGCGTTGGCCGCTGCCGACCGCCTGATCGCTTCGGCCCGCCGCCCCGTCCTCTATTTCGGTGGCGGCATTGCCCTTGGCCAAGCCGAAGGCGCGTTGCGCGCCTTCTTCCAGCGCTCGCGAATTCCTGCTGTCGCCACGCTCAAAGGTCTTGGTGCGCTGCCCACCGACTGGCCGGGCTTTCTCGGCATGCTGGGCATGCATGGCACCCGTGCCGCCAATACTGCCGTAAATGATTGCGATCTCCTGATCTGTGTGGGCGCGCGCTTTGATGACCGCGCGACAGGCCGGCTGGACAGCTTTGCGGCCAATGCCCGCGTCATTCACATCGATGGCGATGCGGCGGAGATATCCAAGCTGCGCAAGGCTGATGTAGCGCTGGCCGGAGATGTCTCGGCGATACTGTCAGCCCTGTCCGGTGAGACCGGGGAAATCGAGGGCTGGCGGCGCACCTGCGCCGAGAACGCCGAGCGCTGGGCCTTCCGCTATGACGCGCCGGGCTCGGGCGTCTACGCGCCTGCCCTGCTCAAGCAGATTTCAGCGGCCGCCGGAGACAGTTTCATCGCCACCTGCGATGTCGGCCAGCACCAGATGTGGGTGGCCCAGCATTGCCGCTTTTCGCGGCCTCAGGCACATCTCACCAGCGCCGGGCTGGGCACGATGGGCTATGGCCTGCCCGCCGGTATCGGCGCAGCTCTGGCCGAGCCGGACGCCACGGTTGTCACGATCAGCGGCGATGGCTCCATCATGATGAATATCCAGGAGCTGGCGACGCTGCGCCGCTATCGCATCCCGCTGAAAATAGTCCTTATCGACAACGCCCAGCTCGGCATGGTCCGGCAATGGCAGGAGCTGTTCTACGAGGAGAACTTCTCCGAGGTCGATCTCTGGGACAATCCCGACTTTGCCGAGCTGGCGCGTGCCTTCGGCATCGAGGCGTTCACGCTGGACCGCCGGGCCGATGTGCCGGGCGCCGTGGAGCGTCTTTTGTCCACGCGCGGGCCCGTGCTGTGCCATGTGCGCATCGATCCGCGCGAGAATGTCTGGCCGCTCGTGCCGCCGGGCAAATCCAATTCCGACATGATGGAGGCCTGAGCCATGACCACGCAAATCGACGTCGATTTTCTGCCCGCCGAAGGGGCTGTGGTGCGTCTTATCGGCCTCGTGGAACGCCGCGGCTATGAGCTGGATGCGATGAACTATGTTCCCGCCCCGGGCACGCACCGCCTCAGCATGGTGGTCCGCCCGCGCCCTGGCCCCCGCCGGATCGAGACGCTCAAGGCCCAGATTGCCCGCCTCTATGGCGTGACGTCAGTGAGCGAAATGTCGGCCGTGCCGAGACTGGAAGCCGCGTCATGACCCGGCAGATCACCATATTCGACACCAGCCTGCGCGATGGCGAGCAGGCGCCCGGCTTCTCCATGAACGAGGCCGGCAAGCTGGCCATGGCCAGAGCGCTCGCGGCCCTGAAGGTTGACGTTATAGAGGCCGGCTTTGCCGCGGCGTCACCGGGCGATGCCAGGGCGATTGCCCGCATCGCTGCCGAGATTGAAGGCCCGCGCATCTGCTCGCTGGCAAGGGCGTCGAAAGCCGATATCGATGCAGCGGTATCGGCGCTGAAATCCGCACCCAGAAGCCGCATCCACGTTTTCCTTGGCACCAGCCCGATCCACCGCGAGTTCAAACTGAAAATGAGCCCTGCGGAGATCCTGACTGCCATTGCCGACATGGTCGCACACGCGCGCACATACTGCGGCGATGTGGAATTTTCCGCCGAGGACGCGATCCGCACAGAACCGGGATTTCTGGTCGAGGCGTTGTCCACGGCGGCGGCGGCCGGCGCCACGACGCTCAACGTGCCAGATACGGTCGGCTATGCGACGCCGGACGAGATCTATGAGCTCTTCCGCATGCTGGGCCGGAAGGTCAGCCGCAATGACGATGTGATCTTTTCCGCCCATTGCCACAATGATCTGGGCCTGGCGGTTGCCAATTCCCTTGCCGCCATCCGTGGCGGGGCCCGTCAGGTGGAATGTACCGTCAACGGCATTGGCGAGCGCGCGGGCAATGCCGCGCTGGAAGATATCGTGATGGCGATCCGTACACGGCGCGACGCCACGGGCGTCACGACGGGTGTCGAAACGCGCGAGATCATGAATGCCAGCCGGACCCTGTCGCGCATTACCTCCACCCTGCCACCGCGCAACAAGGCGATCGTCGGGGCCAATGCCTTCGCGCATGAGGCCGGCATTCACCAGCACGGCATGCTGATGAACCGGGAAACCTACGAGATCATGAAGCCTGAGGATGTGGGCTGGCCGGCCAGCTCTC
Source organism: Glycocaulis albus (assembly GCF_014639075.1). Taxonomy (GTDB): domain Bacteria; phylum Pseudomonadota; class Alphaproteobacteria; order Caulobacterales; family Maricaulaceae; genus Glycocaulis; species Glycocaulis albus. The sequence continues at coordinate 17,361 of NZ_BMFS01000003.1, read as the reverse complement.
TGGTTCTCGGCAAGCATTCGGGCAAGCATGCCCTGGCCGCCAGAGCCGCAGAGCTGGGATTCGAGCTGGATAACGAGGCGTTTGCCCGCGCCTTTGCCGAGTTCAAGCGGGTGGCGGACGAGGTCGGCACGGTCGATACCGCGCGCCTTGCCGCCATTCTGTCTCGCAGTGAGGGCGCATCGGATGACGAGCTCTGGGAGCTGTCGAGGGTCGAGATCCGTGCGCCCCTGGCTTCCAATGCCGAACCGGTTGCCCGGGTGGAGCTCAACCATCCCCGGCGCGGGCGGGTAACTGACATTGCCGCCGCGCCCGGCGCCATGGATGCGGCTTTCCTTGCGGTCAGCCAGATCATCGGCGTCGAGGCCAGCGTTGAGTCTATCGACATGCGCTACATCGCGGCCGAAGCTGAAGACGCCGGCAGGGCGGGCCAGGGTGCTGATGTGCTGATCGACATGACCGTGTCGAGCTGCAGCGAAAGCTTTACCGGGCGCGCGCGCAATCGCGATATCCTGCCTGCATGCGTAGGCGCGTATATCGACGCGCTGTGTAATGCCAGCGCCGTCGCCCGCCATCGTGCAGGCAGCGGTTCCGATCATCCAGCGGCCAGCGGTGTCGCAGCAGAATAGGAATACGCCGATGAGCATTCAGGAAGTCGAACACATCTGGCACAACGGCCAGCTTATACGCTGGCAGGATGCCAAGGTGCATGTGCTGACCCATGCGCTCCATTATGGCACCTCGCTGTTTGAGGGCATTCGCGTCTATGACACGCCCGATGGCCCGAAGGGCTTTCGCGTGCATGATCACATGCAGCGCCTGGTGGATTCGGCGAAAATCTACGGCATTGAGCTCGATTATGACGCAGAAGCGCTGACCAGAGCCTGTCTGGACACGGTGGCCGCCAACAATCTGCGTTCAGCCTATATCCGCCCTGTCGCTTTTCTCGGCTATGGCTCTGTCGGTGTCGCGCCGCTGAAACTGCCGCCGGTGGAAATCTACATGGCTGCCTTCCCCTGGGGTGCCTATCTCGGCGATGAAGGTCGCACCAAGGGGGTGGATGTGTGCGTCTCCTCCTGGAACCGGCTTGCGCCTAACACGGCTCCCACCGGTGCCAAGGCGGGCGGGAACTATCTTTCCAGCTTCCTCATCTCGCGCGAGGCCAAGCTGAACGGGTTTGCCGAAGGTATCGGTCTTGATACGGAAGGGCGCCTCTCCGAAGGCGCAGGCGAGAACATCTTTGCGGTGAAGGATGGCCGTATTCTCACCCCGCCGGCGGCCTCGTCCATCCTGCAGGGCATTACCCGCGACAGCGTGATCAAACTGGCCAGAGCCGAAGGCATCGAAGTCGTCGAGCAGGCCCTGCCGCGCGAGATTCTCTATCTCGCCGACGAGATATTCTTTACCGGCACGGCGGTCGAGCTGACGCCGGTGCGCTCGGTCGACCGCAAGCCTACCCGTGCAGGCGGACCCGGCGAAATCACCAAATGCCTGCAGGACCGCTTTTTCGGCCTGTTCGAAGGGCGCACGCCCGACCGCTGGAACTGGCTGGAGCCAGTCCCGGCCCACACTACTGACAAGGAAGCAGATAATGGAAAGCGCATCGCCGTCTGAACCGCGCACGCTGTTCGACAAGCTGTGGGACAGTCACATCGTCATGCCGGAAAGCCCTGAGGCACCGGCCATGCTCTATGTCGATCTTCACCTTGTTCACGAGGTGACGAGCCCGCAGGCTTTCGCGATGCTGGACGAGCGCGGCCTGAAGGTGCGTGCGCCGCAGCGCACCTTCGCCACGCTCGACCATTCCACCCCCACCACACCGCGCCGGAAAGGCGAGCGCCCGGCCTATATCAGCCCGGCGGCCAGGGCACAGGTGGAGCGTCTTGAGGATAATTGCGCCCGGCACCGCATTCCGCTGGCGGGCTGGGGCAGTTCCGACCGCGGGATCGTCCATGTGATGGGCCCGGAGCTGGGCCTGACCCAGCCCGGCATGACCATTGTCTGCGGTGACAGCCATACATCAACGCATGGTGCGTTCGGGGCGCTGGCCTTCGGCATCGGCACGACCGAAGTCGCCCATGTGCTGGCCACCCAGACCGTGCTGCAACGCAAGCCGAAAACGCTGAAAGTCCAGGTCGATGGCCGTCTGCCCTATGGGGTGGGTGCCAAGGATCTGATTCTCGCCATCATCGCAAAGCTCGGCGCGGGCGGCGCGGCCGGCCATGTGATCGAATATTGCGGCCCGGCCATTGAAGCTCTCTCCATGGAGGGGCGCATGACCGTCTGCAACATGTCGATCGAGGCAGGCGCGCGCGCGGGTCTCATCGCTCCTGATGAGGTTACCTTTGCCTGGCTGACGGGCCGCGATCACGCGCCCAAAGGCGCCGCGTTCGAGGCGGCCCGCCTGAAGTGGAAGCGTCTGCGTACAGACAAGGGCGCGCGCTTTGACCGCGAGGTGCGCCTCGATGCCAGCCGGCTTGCCCCCATGGTCACCTGGGGCGCCTCCCCGCACATGGCCGCGCCGGTCGATGCCAGCGTGCCCAGACCCAAAAACCCGGACGATGTGAAGGCGCTCGCATGGATGGGTTTTGCCCCTGGCGAGATGCTGATGGGGGAGGCGGTCCACACGGTCTTTGTCGGCTCTTGCACCAATGCGCGCCTGTCCGATCTGCGCGAGGCCGCCTTCATCATGGCCGGACGCCATGTGAAGCCCGGCGTGCGTATGCTGGTCGTGCCCGGCTCTGAACGGGTGCGCAAGGCGGCTGAAGCTGAAGGCCTTGATGCCATTTTCCGCACGGCAGGGGCGGAGTGGCGCGAGCCGGGCTGCTCCATGTGCATCGCCATGAACGGCGATAGCGGCAGACCCGGAGAGCTGGTCGTCTCCACCTCCAACCGCAATTTCGCCGGCCGGCAGGGACCGGGTGTGCGCACCGTGCTGGCAAGTCCTGCAACCGCTGCGGCTGCGGCTGTCGCCGGTGCGATTACCGATCCGCGCAAGATGATGGAGATGTGTGGTGCAGCGTGAACCGATAACCGGGATCCGCTCGCGCAGCTTTGCGCTGCCGGGCGAGAATATCGATACCGACCAGATCATTCCGGCCCGCTTCCTGACGACTACAGAGCGCGGCGCGCTGGCTGAAGCCTGTTTTCACGACTGGCGTTTTGACGAGGCGGGCAATCCGACCACCCATCCGCTCAACACGGTTGAGACGGCCACTCACGCGGTCCTTGTCGCAGGCGATAATTTCGGTTGTGGCTCCTCGCGCGAGCATGCACCGTGGGCCTTGCGCGATTTCGGCGTGCGGGCGGTCATCACCACGCGCGCGGGCGATATCTTCAAGGCGAACGCTGCCAATAACGGGCTGGTCGTTGCCGAGATCGACGCTGAGGCGCATGCAGCGCTGCTGGAGCGGGCAGGCGAGGAGGTGATTGTCAGCCTGGCCGATATGAGCGTGACCAGCGGCAATGTGCGGGCAGATTTCACGCTGGAGCCGTTTGCGCGCACCTGCCTGATGGAGGGCCATGATGCGCTCGGCTTTCTCCTGGCGCGTGAGGATGCCATTACCCGCTTCGAGCAGGCCCGTGCGGCCTGAGACAGGCGCTGCCCGTCAGGGCTTTGCCAGAAACGCTGGAGCCTAGTAGAAGCGGCGGTTCATCCGCCGCTTCGCCTGTTTTCAAGGAAGGTTGCCTCCCCGTGTCCGAGACCTATGATTTCACCGCGATTGAAACCAAATGGCGCCAGCTCTGGGCTGAGCGGGACACGTATCGCACGCCTGACCCCAAGCCCGGCGAAAAGACCTTCTATGTGCTCGACATGTTTCCTTATCCGTCCGGGTCGGGTCTCCATGTCGGCCACCCGGTGGGCTATCTCGCGACAGACATAGTGGCGCGCTACAAGCGCATGGCGGGTTTCAACGTGCTCCACCCGATGGGCTGGGACAGTTTCGGCCTGCCCGCCGAGCAGCACGCGATAAAGACGGGTGAGCACCCGGAAGTTTCCACGGCCAAGAATATCAAGACCTTCCGCCGGCAGATGGAGCTGCTGGGGCTCGGCTATGACTGGAGCCGCGAGATCGCGACCTCAAGGCCGGACTATTACAAGTGGACGCAATTCATCTTCGTCCAGATGTATGAGGCCTGGTTCGACAAGGACCAGAACAAGGCCCGTCCGATAAGCGAGCTTCCCATCCCCGAGGAGGTGAAGGCGCAAGGCAGGCTCGCCGTGCAGGAATATCAGGATGCGCGCCGTCTGGTCTATTTTGATGATGCGCTGGTCAACTGGTGCGCCGAGCTTGGCACCATCCTCTCCAATGAGGAGGTGTTTGACGGCAAGTCGGAGCAGGGCTTTGACGTGGTGCGCGTCCCCATCCGGCAGGTGAAGATGCGCATTACAGCGTATGCGGAACGCCTTCTGGCGGGCCTTGAAGCGCTGGACTGGCCCGAAGGCATCAAGGACAGCCAACGCAACTGGATTGGCCGCTCTGAAGGTGTGGAAATCCGCTTCGCCATCGACGGTTCGAACGAAACCGTCACCACGTTCACCACCCGGGCTGACACGCTGGCGGGCGTCACCTTCCTCGCACTCGCGCCTGAACACCCCCTGGTGGAACGCCTCGTTCCGGCCAGTCACCGCACCGATGTGGACGCCTATCGCGAGGCGGCGGCCCGAAAATCCGATCTCGACCGCACGGTGGACGCAGAGAAAACCGGCGTTTCCTCAGGTCTTTACGCCATTAACCCGGTGACGTCTGCGAAGGTTGAAATCTTCGTGGCGGACTATGTCCTGCCAGATTATGGCACCGGCGCGGTGATGGGTGTGCCGGCCCATGACGAGCGTGATTTTGCCTTTGCTAAGAAATACGGCCTGCCTATCGTTCCGGTCATTGATCCGGGCGCTGATGTGCCTGTGCGCGATGCCGTCCTGAAAGGGGAGGCCTGCTGGACCGAAGACGGCATCATGCTCGACCCGCCTGCGGGCACGAAAGCCGGGCTCTACACCGCGGGCCAGCGCTGGCGTGACGCGCGCGAGGCGGTGGCCAGCTTCCTTGAGGCGCGAAATCTCGGCCAGCGGGTGATCAGCTATAACCTGCGAGACTGGATTTTCTCCCGCCAGCGCTATTGGGGTGAACCCATCCCGATCATCCACTGGGAAGACGGCACGCGCACCAGCCTTGATGTGTCAGAGCTGCCGCTGACCCTGCCCCATGTCGATGATTACAAGCCGACCAGCTATGACGCGCCAGCACTGGCGCGAGCGGCCGGCTGGGTGGAAGTCACCGATCCGGAAACCGGCATGAAGGGGCGGCGCGAGCTGAACACCATGCCGCAATGGGCCGGATCGTGCTGGTATCCGTTGCGCTTCATGGACCCGAAGAATGAAAGTGCGCTTGTTGATCCGTCAAAGGAGAAAGCCTGGGGCGCGGTCGATCTCTATGTCGGCGGGGCCGAGCACGCGACGCTGCACCTGCTCTATGCGCGCTTCTGGTATCTGGCCCTGCACGATCTGGGCGTCATCTCGACGGCCGAACCGTTCAGCAAGCTCGTCAATCAGGGCATGCTCACCTCCTTCGCCTACCAGAATGCGCGCGGCGTCATCCTGCCCGTCGACGAGGTGGAAGAGCGCGGCGAGGGCCAGTTTGTTCACGTTCCCACTGGGGATCCGGTGGAGCGGATCGGCGCGAAAATGTCGAAATCGCTGCGCAATGTGGTGACGCCGGATGATGTCGTCGCGCAATACGGCTCGGACGCCTTCCGCGTCTGCCTGATGTTCATGGGGCCGGTTGAGGGCGGGCGCGTCTGGGAGACGGAGAAGGCCGCGGCTTCGCTGAAATTCCTGCGGCGGGTGTGGAACTATGCCGCAACCGGCATCGCCAGCCCGGCCGATGCGGAAAGCTCTGCTGTCACCATCGCCACGGGCAAGCTGGTCGAGGCGGTGACGGAGGATCTGGAGAATCTCCGCCTCAACACAGCCATCGCCGAGCTGATGAAATTCCTCAATGCGGTGGAGGGCCAGCCCGTCACGAAGGAGAGCCTTCTCACCTTCCTGCGCGTGCTCGCCCCCTTTGCTCCGCACATGGCGGAGGAATTGTGGGAGCGTGCCGGGCAGACAGGCAGTGTCTTCCATGCCGACTGGCCGAAAGCTGATGCGGACATGCTGCGCGCGGCGGTCGAGACTATCGAGATCGTGGTGCAAGAGGGCGGCAAGAAGCGCGGCTCGGTGCATCTTGCGCCCCAGGCCAGTGACGCGGATGTGCGTGCGGCCTCCATGGCCATGCTTGAAGAGACCGGGCGCGATGTCTCCGGGCTTGATGTGAACCGGATCATTGTCGTGCGCGACAAGAAGACGGGCTGGGTGCGGCTGGTGAATGTGCCGAAGGCGGGATAGCGCCAAAACGCTTGCAGGACAGCACATGCCAGCTAGGCTCTCCAGCGATCTTCAAAAACGCCGGGGAGGGTTTCATGCGGCATATATGGCTGGGCTTGTTGGGCGTCTTGGCGGTATCGGCCTGTTCAGGTACAGGCGAGCGTCCGCCCCAGCCGCTGGAGGCAACGGTGCGCACTGTCGGGCAGGGCGAGCTTGTCGGCTTCCAGCACTCGCCGGGTGCCTGGGCCTGGCTCGGCGTGCCCTTCGCGGCTGCTCCGGAAGGTGATCTGCGCTGGCGCGCCCCGCGCCCCGCGCCGGCCTTCAACGGCCGGTTCGAGGCGCTGGAACATCCCGAGCCCTGCCCGCAATTCACCAGCGCGCTTCAAGCCTCTTCCGGCGTCGAACCCGGCCAGCTGGTAGGGTCCGAGGACTGCCTGAGGCTGGACATCTACGCACCGGAAGGGGCGAGCTCCGACAACGCAAACCGCCCGGTCATGGTCTGGATTCACGGCGGCGCCAATGTCTGGGGTTTTGCCGGGCAGTATGATGGCGCGCAGCTGGCAAAGGACCAGGATGTCGTGGTCGTGGCGGTCCAGTACCGGCTTGGCGGGCTGGGCTTTTTTGCCAGCGATACGCTCCGGGCAGATGCCACGGACCCGCGTGACGCGGCAGCAAACTTCGCCCTTCTCGACCAGATCGCGGCGCTTGAATGGGTACGCGGCAATATCGGTGCATTTGGCGGCGATGCCGGCAATGTCACCATTTTCGGCGAGAGCGCTGGCGGGCACAACGTGGCCGGACTTCTCGCCTCGCCACTGGCATCGGGCCTCTTTCACCGCGCCATCATCCAGTCCGGCAGTTTTGACAGTGTCAGCTGGGAAGCCGCCAGCGGGGCGGAACCTGGCCAGTCCAACACGTCTGATGAGGTCGCCCTGCGTATTGCCGGAGACGGCTACACTGCCGAAGCCCTGCGCGCGGCGGATCTGGAGACCGTGTTCAACGCCTATCGCGGAGACGATGGCGCACCCTTCCTGAACCTGCCGCGCATGATCGAGGACGGGGTGACGATCCCGCGCGATGGCCTTGCCAATGCATTTGCCTCACCCGACACCTTCAATGCCGTGCCGGTCATTACCGGCACCAACCGGGACGAGATGAAGCTGTTCAACGCCTTCCGAGGAGATCTGGTGAACCGCTATCTGGGGGTTATTCTCGTCAGCCGGAACCGGCAATTCTACGACACCATCGCCGAGTATCAGAGCCGTACATGGCGTATCCTGGCGGTCGATCAGGCAGCCAGCCGGATTCAGGCGGGCGGGCACGGCGATGTCTGGGCCTACCGGTTTGACTGGGACGAGCAGGGCCGCGCGCTGTTCGTGATGGACCTGTCCCATCTGCTGGGCGCCGCGCACGCGATGGAGATACCCTTCGTCTTCAACCATTTCGATTTCTTCGGCCGTCTCGACGGCGCCATGTTCAACAGCAATAATGCCAGCGGCCGTGAAGCGCTGGCCGCGGCCATGGGCGCCTATTGGGCCGAGTTCGCCCGTACAGGCGAGCCGGGCACGGGCGGGCCGACCAATCTGCCGCGCTGGGAGCGCTGGAATGAAAACGGCTTGCTGATGCGCTTTGACAGTCCTCAGGCCAATGGTCAGGAGCTCATCACCGGCACTGACAGCTTTGAGCAGCTCGAAGCCGATCTCGCCGCTGACACCCGGCTGGATGATGCACAGCGCTGTACGGTTGTTGAAGCGATCGCGGCATGGCGCCCACGCGGCAGTCTTGATGCCATGCGCCAGAGGATGGGGTGTGAATGATCACCGATAGGCAGACAAGAGTGCAGCGGCGGTGTCTGCCAGCACCGGCTTTGCCTCACCGGGATCGAGGACCCGCGAGCTGACGAATGCCCCGTTGATGAAGACGGACAGGCTGGCGGAGAAGCCGGCCGGGTCCGCCATCTGCATGCGTTCACCCAGCGCCTGTATCCGGCGGCGCATCTCGCGCTTGTGCTCATATTCCACCTGGCGCGCCGGATGGCCGCTCTCGGGAAATTCCGCAGCGACATTTATCTGCGGACAGCCGCGATAGCCCGGTCTGGCAACGCGTTCGGCAATCCAGCCCATATGCGCAAGCAGCTCGGCTTCCGGATCGTCGCGGTGGCGAGCAGCCACATCGTCCCATGCCTGCCAGAAGGCGGCATCCTCACGCTCCAGAAACGCGGCGACAAGCTCATCCTTGGTCCTGAAATGCCGGTAGAGGCTCGTTTTGGCGATGCCGGCGCGCTCCACCACCAGGTCGACGCCGATCGCGCGTACCCCGTGCTCGTAAAAGAGCGATGATGCCGTCTCCAGTATCCGCTGGCGCATTCCGCCTGCTTGATCATTATTCCCGGCCGGCTCCGTCATCCACTTCTCCTGTCACATGCCGCGCGATGCCGATTGAGAATAGCAGCTTGACACCATACAGACCAGTTTGTTTTATTAAAACGAACAGGTCTGTATCGTCCCGGGTGGAGGTATTGCGGCATGAAACAGCGTGTGGCCGGACGGCAGCAGATTGCCGTCTATGGGGCATCCGGTCATACAGGCCGCTTCGTTGTTGCCGAGCTGCGTCGCCGGGGTGTCCCTGTTGTGGCGGCGGGGCGGGATATCACACGCCTGCTCGATTGCGGGTTTGACGGCGAAGCGGTCGGGATTCGCGCGGCCTTGATTGACGATCCGGCGGCACTGATTTCGGCGTTCTCCGGCTGTGCAGCCGTCATCAATTGCGCGGGCCCGTTTCTGGATACCGCTCTGCCTGTTGCGCAGGCAGCGCTCGCAGCCGGCGCGCACTATCTCGACATAACGACCGAGCAGGCGAGTGCATGGAACGTCCTGCAGCAGATGGACAGGCCTGCGCGCCGGGCGGGCGTTACTGCCGTGCCGGCGGCGGGGTTTTTCGGTGGCCTCGCCGATCTGGTGGTCGCCGCAGGGCTGGGAACAGCGCGCGAGGCCGACACGATAGACATCGCCATCATGCTCGACAGCTGGCACCCGACCGAGGGTACGCGGCGGACAGGTGCGCGCAACACGGCGGTGCGTCAGGTAGTGTCCGGTGGCAAGCTTGTCCCGCTGCCACAACCTGCCCCCGAGCGTGAATGGGACTTTCCCGCGCCCTGGCACCGCAAATCCGTTACCGCTCTGCCGTTCTCTGAAATCCCCCTCATCACGCAGCGTGTGAAGACCGGCGAGTTGCACACCTGGCTGTCGCAAGTGGCACTGGACGACATCCGCAATGCAGCAACGCCGCCACCCGTTCCGGTAGACGCTTCAGGGCGCTCTGCGCAGCGCTTTCTGGTAGAGGCCGCCATAGGCAGGCACGGCGGACAGCTACGCATCAGCGTCAGCGGGCAGGACATTTATGCCGTTACAGCGCCGCTGGTGTGCGAGGCCGCCTTGCGCGTCCTCGCTTCGCCGCCGCCGAGAGGAGGTGCCTACGCACCCTCCGCACTCTTTGACGGGGCAGCGTTTCTGCGTGCGCTTGCTCCACAGCATCTGTCGCTGACCGGCTTGCCAGACTGAGGTGAACAGTGTTCACTTTTGCTCCGGCAACCGGTTCAGGGACAGCTGATCATGAGCGGCAAGACCGATGACACGCTCGACGTGCTGATCGTGGGGGCAGGCATTTCCGGCATTGGAACGGCCTGGCATCTGCAACACCGCGCACCCTCCATGCGCTTTGCCATTCTCGAGGCGCGTTCGCAGATCGGCGGCACGTGGGATCTCTTCCGATATCCCGGCATACGTTCCGATTCCGACATGTACACCTTCGGTTATAACTTCCGTCCATGGGTGGACGGACAGGTGTTTGCCGACGGGCCGAGCATCCGTCGTTACGTCACCGATACCGCCAGCGAAGCGGGTATCGACCGGTATATCCGGTTCAATACACGCGTTCTGTCCGCCCGCTGGGATAGCGCATCTGCACGATGGACGGTCAGGGCCGAGGGGCCTGACGGCCCGGTGACGCTGACGGCCCGTTTCCTGATGATCTGCTCTGGCTACTATCGTTACGAGCAGGGCTATATGCCCGAATTTGCAGGTGTTGCGGACTTCGCGGGCGAGATCATCCATCCACAGAAATGGCCCGAGGGTCATGACTATGCGGGCAAGCGCGTGGTCATCATCGGTTCCGGTGCGACCGCGGTGACGCTGGTGCCAGCCATGGCGGAGAAGTCGGCCCATGTGACCATGCTGCAGCGCTCTCCAAGCTATATTGCGGCGCGCCCGTCGCGCGATGCGATCGCCGATGCGCTGCGAAAGCTGCTGCCCGGACGGCTCGCCTACACGCTGTCACGCGTAAAGAATATCGGCCTTGCCATGTTCTTCTTCCAGCTCTCCAGAGCCTGGCCGGATTTCGTCAAGCGCGGGGTCATCAAGGCGATCCGCGCCGAGCTGGGCGAGGATTTTGACGTCGAGCGCCATTTCTCGCCAAGCTATAATCCGTGGGACCAGCGCTTCTGCCTCGCACCGGATGGTGATTTCTTCGCCGCGCTGAAAAGCGGCAAGGCCAGCATAATCACTGATCATATCGAGCGGTTCGAGACCGGCGGCATCCGCCTGAAATCCGGCGAGCTGATAGAGGCGGACCTCATCATCCCGGCGACGGGCCTTGAGATGCAGGTCGGTGGCGGCATGGATATCAGCGTGGACGGCGAGGCGCTGGTCCCGGCAGACAAGATCACCTATCGCGGCATGATGCTCTCCGGCGTGCCCAATGCTGCAATTGCCTTTGGTTACACCAATGCCTCCTGGACGCTGAAGATCGACCTCACTGCAGAGCGGGTCTGCCGCCTGCTGAACCATATGGAGCGCGAGGGCTTCGATTACTGCGTGCCGGTTCCGCCTGATGATATCGAGCTGGCACCGCTGCTCGATTTTTCCTCCGGCTATGTGCAGCGCGCCCTGCCTCATCTGCCGCGGCAGGGGACAAAGGCGCCCTGGCGCACATACCAGAATTATCTGCAGGACATGGTGACGATACGCTATGGCCGGCTGCAGGACGGGCATTTGCAGTTCCGCAAGGCGAAGTCCGGTACCGGTGAGGCATCCTCCAGCCTGCCGCGCGCCGCTGAATAGCTATTCGGGGGGCGCCTCGACCCGTTCCACGGGCGGCATGGTCCAGCTGCCATCCAGCACGCTCTCCTGCGGCCAGTAGAGCCGGGCGAGCAAGGTGAACTTGCCCTCTTCCGGTGCAGGCAGCCAGTTCGCCTCGCGCCCCTCCGCTGGCGGACCCGGGTGAATGTCGAGCGTGATTGCCCCGTCCGCGCCGGTGACCAGTTCATCCCGGTTCGACAGTGCGAAGCGCTGCGCCCCGTTGGCGATGAAATATCCGTCCTCGTCATAAAGCGTGATCGACCAGAAACCGTTGACCGGCGGCACGGCATCGGGAGCGAATCGGATGCGGTAGTGCTCACCGCCTTGCAATGCGTCTCCTGCCGAATCCGTGCGCGCACCCGGATAGACCGCATCTTCCGGCAGATTGGCGCCAAGGCCGTAGAGCGCGACGCCGGCCCGGTAGGCGTAGTCGGTGCCATAGCGGCCAATATGGCCCTCCGGCATCACCCATCCTGTGCCTTGCGAGGGCCCTTCTGCTAGCCGCTGCCGGGCAAGCCGCACGCCGCGCAATATCGCCTGTACGGCCAGTATGCCGTATTCGGACCAGTCCACAGACTCGCCCGGACCGGCACCAAGCGCCTGCATACGTGACAGCGCCTCGCCATCGCCGTCAGCGGGAGGATTATCCACCATCAAGGCGCCGAGCCGGTTGAAAAACTCTGGGGCATCCATCGCCTCCACGCGGGCTGGCGGGGCGGGCCGTGATGTTGGTGTCGCCGGGCGGTCAAGCGTGACCCCGTGACCGCCTGGCATGGCGCGGTAGGGGTGAAGCCGCAGCCCGTCCTGCAGCCGGTGAGCTGCTGACAGATCGTGTTGGCCGTCTATCTCGATCCGGCCCAGCAGCCAGGCGGTGCGCGTCGGCGAACGATAAAGCGTCACGCCGTCGGGCACACTGCCCTCGAAGTCCGGACCGGCTATCAGCACGCTCACATTTCCGTCGCCCAGCGTGCGCACGCCCGGATCGGCAAACACGTTCGTCCACGCATCCAGCCCCTGAAACAGCCAGTAGCGCCCTTCCATGGCCGGAATGTCCAGTTGTAGCGGGGTTGTCCCAAGCTCCAGCCAGGCAATCGAGTAAAGCGTATCCACATTGGGGCGCACCACGGCCGTGAAACCGGCGCCCGGCAGGTTGCGGATATGCGCCAGCCGGTTCGGCGGCAAGCCGCCATGCTCGATGACCTCGCGGCGCGTCTCGTCCATCAGGACCAGCGGATAGCCGTAAATATACGACTGTCCGGCAGCCTGTCCCAGTTCCTGCAGCGTCAGCTCCAGCGGATTGCGCGTGGACCATACCCAGCCGGTGGCCAGAACGCCCACAAGGGCGCTGACGATAAGAGTGGCCATCAATATGCGGCGGCGGTTGCGGTGCATCAGCCCGAGACCCCTCTCGATTCCCGTTTGCCATTATCACCATCAACGCCCCGGTGCGGCAGCGCAAGGGCGCTGACAGGCATGCCGGTTTGCGGTATCGCACGCGTCATCATGGCTCCACCCCTACTCACCTTGCAGGACATACATCTGAGCTTCGGGGTCACCCCCTTGCTCACCGGCGCCGAACTGATCGTCGGCCCGGGCGAACGCATCTGCCTGGTCGGACGCAACGGGTCGGGCAAATCCTCGCTGATGAAGATCGCGGCCGGCCTGATTGAGGCCGATAGCGGGGAACACTTTGTTCACCCCGGTGCCACCGTGCGCTATCTCCCGCAGGAACCTGATCTGTCGGGGTTCGAGACTGTGCGGGCCTATGTCGAGGCCGGGCTGACACCCGGTGACGATCCCTGGCGCGCGCGCATGCTGCTCGAAGCGCTGGGACTGACCGGCGGGGAGGACCCGGCGCGCCTCTCTGGCGGCGAAGCCCGGCGGGCGGCTCTGGCGCGCACCCTGGCACCGGAACCGGATATTCTCTTCCTTGATGAGCCGACCAACCATCTCGACCTGCCCGCCATCGAATGGCTGGAAGACGAGCTGTCACGCACGAAAAGTGCGCTGGTGCTGATCAGTCACGACCGGCGATTCCTCGAGAATCTCTCGCGGGCCACGGTCTGGCTGGACCGCGGCAAGGCCCGGCGCCTCGACAGGGGCTTTGCCCATTTCGAGGACTGGCGCGACGAGGTGCTGGCTGCCGAGGAGCTGGAACAGCACAAGCTCGCCCGCCAGATCGCGCGCGAAGAAGACTGGATGCGCTACGGAGTGACCGCCCGGCGCAAGCGCAATGTCCGCCGGGTTGATGAGCTCAAGGCCCTCAAGGTGCGCTATCGCAGCCATTCCGGCCCGCAAGGTCTCGCCAATCTCGAAGCCTCGGACGCGGAGCAGTCCGGCAAGCTCATTGTCGAGGCCAAGACGATCTCCAAACGCTTCGGCGACCGTGTAGTGGTGCGCGGCTTCTCCGCGCGCATCCTGCGCGGAGAGCGGATCGGCCTTGTCGGACCCAATGGCGCCGGCAAGACGACGCTGCTCAACATGCTGGTCGGCAATCTGGAACCCGACACCGGATCGGTACGCCTCGGCGTGGGCCTTGAGATCGCCCAGCTCGACCAGAAGCGCGCGCAGCTCAAACCCGGCTGGACGTTGGCCGAGGCGCTGACCGGCGGTGGCGGAGATCATGTCGAGATCAATGGTCAGACACGCCATATCGCGGCCTGGATGAAGGATTTCCTCTTCCGCCCGGAGCAGGCACGCACGCCGGTTCATGTGCTCTCGGGCGGTGAACGCGCCCGCGTGATGCTGGCGCGGGCGCTTGCCCTGCCGGGCAATGTCATGGTGCTCGACGAGCCGACCAATGATCTCGATCTGGAAACGCTCGACCTGTTGCAGGATCTCATTGCCGACTATGCCGGCACGGTCCTGCTGGTCAGCCATGACCGGGACTTTCTGGATCGCACGGTGAACCGCACAATCGCCTATGAGGGCGATGGCAACTGGCAGGTTTATGCGGGCGGCTATTCCGACATGGTAGCCCAGCGCGGCGAGGGTGTACGCGCGCGCAGCCAGCAGGAGACTGGGCCAAGGCCGAGCGCAGCGGCCGCTCCGAAATCACCGCCCCCCCAGTCCCCGCCACAGCGCACCAAGCTGTCTTTCAAGGACAAGCATGCGCTGGAAACCCTGCCCGGCGAGATCGACGCTCTTACTCAAAAGATCGCCAGGCTGGAAGCCGAGCTTGCCGATCCGGCCCTGTTTGTCCGCAACCCGGAGCGTTTCCACGCTGCCAGCGCCGAGCTGGCGAAAGCCAGCGAGGATCGCGAGGCCAGGGAAGAACGCTGGCTGGAGCTGGAAATGCTGCGCGAGGAGATCGAGGCGGGCCGCTAGCGGCTGCACATTGCGCAATGCTGCGCCTGCGATATGGTGTCCCTGGTTCTTGGGTCTGAAGGATAATGTGCCGTGGCGGCGACCGCATCCGGGCTGATTGCGAACGCGCGCCGCGCCGTCGTGAAAATCGGCTCCTCCCTTCTCATTGATGCGCATACGGGCGGCCCGGACACCGCCCGTTTCGAGGCGATTGCCGGAGCGCTGGTGCGCTGGCGTGCGCGCGGCATTGAAACCGTACTGGTATCCTCCGGCGCGGTGGCGCTGGGGCGTCAGCGTTTGAAGCTTCCTGCGGGCAAGCTGGCGCTCGACCAGAAGCAGGCCGCAGCAGCAGCAGGCCAGACGGCCCTGATGATGGCGTGGAATACTGCGCTGGAACCCCACGGCATGCCCGCGGCGCAGGCGCTTCTGACCTTTGACGATATGGAAAGCCGCCGCCGCTGGCTCAATGCGCGCGCCACGCTGGACGCGCTGCTGGCCGCTGGTGCGCTGCCCGTCATCAACGAGAATGACACGGTCGCCACAGCCGAGCTGCGCTATGGCGATAATGACCGGCTGGCCGCGCGCGTCGCGCAGATGTGCGATGCCGGTCTGCTCGTGCTCCTGTCGGACGTGGACGGGCTCTACAGCGCCGATCCGTCGCGCGTGCCGGGCGCGCAGCTCATGGCCCATGTGGCGGCGATAACGCCGGAAATCGAGGCGCTGGGCGGCGAGGCCGGGAAGGCCGGGACCGGCACTGGCGGCATGGCCTCCAAGATTGCAGCGGCCCGTATCGCGGCGCGTGCCGGTATCGCCACCATCATTGCAGCCGGTGCGGCAGACGATCCGCTGGACCGGCTGACGCGCGGCGCGCCGCACACCGTTTTCGCGCCGGAGACCTCGCGCACCAATGCCCGGCGCAACTGGATTTCAGGCGCCATCGCGCCGCGTGGCATTCTCCACCTCGACGACGGGGCAGCGCGCGCGGTTCGTTCGGGCAAAAGCCTGCTTCCGGCAGGTATTGCGCGGGTGGAAGGCGAGTTCTCGCGCGGCGAGACAGTGGCGCTGGCAGGCGGTGATGGCGCGGTGCTCGCCAAGGGAATTTCCGCCTACGGGGCAGAGGAATTGCGCCGGATCGCCGGCCTTCGCTCTGCCGATATCGAAGCCGTGCTGGGATACCGGCGCGGCGTGGCGGCGATCCATGTCAACGATCTGGTGCTGGAGGATCAGGGATGAGCGCTTATCAAGCTGACTGGGCCGCACGCGCCGGTGCAGACCTTCGTGCCGCGGCCCGCGCGCTGGCCGATACAGATGCGCAGACCCGCACCACCGCGCTGGAGGCCATGGCCGATGCGCTGCAGGCCGCCTCCCCCAGCGTGCTGGCTGCCAATGCGGATGATGTGGCCCGCGCTGAAAGCAATGGCACCAGTGGCGCGATGCTGGACCGGCTGCGCCTTGATCCGGTCAGGCTTGGCGGCATCGTGGAGGGCATCCGCGCCGTCGCCCGTCACCCTGATCCGATTGGCCGCGAGATCACACGCTGGACACGGCCCAACGGCCTGGTGATTTCGCAGGTGCGTGTGCCGATAGGGGCGATCGGTGTGATATTTGAAAGCCGCCCTAACGTCGCCGCCGACGCGGCGGCCCTGTGCGTGCGTTCGGGTAATGCGGTGGTCTTGCGCGGCGGGTCGGATGCGGCGGCCAGCGTCGCGGCGATCCTGGATGCGCTGCGAGACGGCTTGCGCGAGGCCGGCCTGCCTGACGCCATCATCACTACGCCGCCCGATACAGACCGCGCCTATGTCGGCGATATGCTGACGGGGCTCATTGGCGCGCTGGATCTGGTCATTCCGCGCGGCGGCAAGGCGCTGGTCAGACGTGTGCAGGAGGAGGCACGTGTGCCGGTGCTCGGCCATCTCGACGGCCTCTGCCATGTCTATGTCGATGGCGCCGCGGATCCGGGCATGGCCGAAAGCCTGGTGGTCAATTCCAAGATGCGCCGCACCGGCGTGTGCAACGCGGCTGAATGCGTGCTGATTGACCGCAAGGCAGGCGAGGCGATGGTCACGCGCCTCGTCAGCGCCCTGCAGGCGGCAGGGTGCGAGGTGCGCGCCGATGCCACCATTCGCGCCCTTGCCCCGTCCGTCACGCCCGCCAGCCTTGACGATTTCGACACCGAATATCTCGATGCCATCGTATCGATGGCAATGGTCGACGGGGTAGAGGGCGCGCTGGTTCACATCGCCCGCCATGGCTCTGGCCATACCGAGGCGATCATCACCGGCGATGAGGCGGCGGCCCACACCTTCCTCGCCCGCGCGGATGCAGGCGTGGTCCTTCACAATGCCTCGACCGGGTTTTCAGACGGCGGAGAATTCGGCTTTGGCGCCGAAATCGGCATTGCCACGGGCCGCATCCATGCGCGCGGACCCGTTGGTGCAGACCAGCTCACAAGCTGGAAATACCAGGTGTTTGGCACGGGGCAGACGCGAGCCTAGGGCGTGGACTCATAAGCTCTGACCCAGAGTCTTGCTGATGCGAGTGCGATGGCGGCCAGGAAGT
>NZ_BMFS01000002.1 GCF_014639075.1 Glycocaulis albus | reverse complement strand
CCGCCCCTCACCCCTAGCACTCGCAGCCACGACACAAAAATACCCCCAGCCAGAAACCGGCCAAAAGGAAGCTGAGCACTCCGCAACGCCAACCGATACTGGACGAACTTCTACTTCTGACAGTCTCATCACGTTCTCATCCACGCCCCCGCGAAGGGGGCGACCTCAGCACTTCATGCTTGGAATCGGTCGAGCGGAAGTTTCGATCCACGCTCCCGCGAAGGGAGCGACGATCGGCGGGGAGTTCAGCTTCTCCAATAATCTGGTTTCGATCCACGCTCCCGCGAAGGGAGCGACTATCAAGCCGGCAAAGCGCGAGTTCGGCGACATGTTTCGATCCACGCTCCCGCGAAGGGAGCGACATGCGGTGGCGCGCGGCGCCGTACCGGGCCGCGATGTTTCGATCCACGCTCCCGCGAAGGGAGCGACCTGCCAACTCCTGCGGATTGTCCGCCCACTTGATGGTTTCGATCCACGCTCCCGCGAAGGGAGCGACCGCGGCGGTGCAGTATCCACGCACCGCGCGTGATGTTTCGATCCACGCTCCCGCGAAGGGAGCGACTCCGAGCCCCAGTCCGCCACTGTCCGAATAGGAATGTTTCGATCCACGCTCCCGCGAAGGGAGCGACCTGGTCTTCAGCTGTCCGCCCTATTGGAATCTGGTTTCGATCCACGCTCCCGCGAAGGGAGCGACGATGGCGGCTGGCAGGCTCTGACCTTCTACTTGGTTTCGATCCACGCTCCCGCGAAGGGAGCGACGTGACGCCAAGGCCAAGGCCGAGCTGCACAAATTGTTTCGATCCACGCTCCCGCGAAGGGAGCGACGGCGCTGCCACCCTTACCGGCGCTGCCGGGCTCGTTTCGATCCACGCTCCCGCGAAGGGAGCGACTATCAAGCCGGCAAAGCGCGAGTTCGGCGACATGTTTCGATCCACGCCCCCGCGAAGGGGGCGACATGCGGTGGCGCGCGGCGCCGTACCGGGCCGCGATGTTTCGATCCACGCTCCCGCGAAGGGAGCGACCTGCCAACTCCTGCGGATTGTCCGCCCACTTGATGGTTTCGATCCACGCTCCCGCGAAGGGAGCGACCGCGGCGGTGCAGTATCCACGCACCGCGCGTGATGTTTCGATCCACGCTCCCGCGAAGGGAGCGACTCCGAGCCCCAGTCCGCCACTGTCCGAATAGGAATGTTTCGATCCACGCTCCCGCGAAGGGAGCGACCTGGTCTTCAGCTGTCCGCCCTATTGGAATCTGGTTTCGATCCACGCTCCCGCGAAGGGAGCGACTGCCTCTCGTCCAATGGGTGAGGGTTCGGGCTCGTTTCGATCCACGCTCCCGCGAAGGGAGCGACCGCCCGAGCTTGGCACCCCGCTGACCGGGGTGACGTTTCGATCCACGCTCCCGCGAAGGGAGCGACGGCGCACGCCGGTCAGGGCGATGGAACCGGCATCGTTTCGATCCACGCTCCCGCGAAGGGAGCGACCTGGGGCCGGTGTCCGTACCAGAGTAACGCGTCGTTTCGATCCACGCTCCCGCGAAGGGAGCGACGCCCGCCCCGCACCGAGATCCTCGATCTCCAGCGTGTTTCGATCCACGCTCCCGCGAAGGGAGCGACATCGCTCCAGGCGGAACGGACCCGTTAAAATTCAGTTTCGATCCACGCTCCCGCGAAGGGAGCGACCGCCCAGCCGCTGGCAGGGGGCGAGGTTTCCGATGTTTCGATCCACGCTCCCGCGAAGGGAGCGACGTTCTGCGCGCGCTGGGTGCGGCTGGACAGGACGTTTCGATCCACGCTCCCGCGAAGGGAGCGACACCGGGCTGCCGGTGACATCGCCATTGGCGTCGAGTTTCGATCCACGCTCCCGCGAAGGGAGCGACCGCTGACCACCACCTCTTCCAGCGCGTCCATCTCGTTTCGATCCACGCTCCCGCGAAGGGAGCGACATCGCCCGGTGCACTTCATGCTTGTTGTCGGTGGTTTCGATCCACGCTCCCGCGAAGGGAGCGACGCTCAAAGGCTTTGCGCGGTGACGGCGATTGTGGTTTCGATCCACGCTCCCGCGAAGGGAGCGACCTCGGTTGTCGGCTTCTCGTCGCCTGCACAAATTGTTTCGATCCACGCTCCCGCGAAGGGAGCGACCCGTCTCGCGCTCCCATTGCTCGCACACTGCGGTGTTTCGATCCACGCTCCCGCGAAGGGAGCGACGAGGCGGCGTTGCTAGCGCTTGGCGAACGCGTCGTTTCGATCCACGCTCCCGCGAAGGGAGCGACTGCATAGGCCTTATCATGTTGTGCAGTCATGGGAAAACGGGAGTGTTGCGCGAACCTGTACCTTTCCGGCCTCAGGATAGCGGTTGTTGTTTTACGGAACGCTTAAATATGGCGTGCGGTAAGGTCGATGAATCTTTCGCGAACCTGCGGGCGTATCGCCAACCGATTCAGGTTCGCGCATGTCTGCGGCTGAGTGTATCCAGTTAGTAATGCACGTTGGTCAGAATAATAGCGGGCCTTCCAAGTCGGGCACTTCTTTGGCGCCGATGTGTTCAATACGGCGCTTGCCCTCAGCACCCAGACGGTAGAAGCGCAGACTGTCTTCTTTCTCGTCGATTTCTGCAATCAGACGGGCGCGCAATTCGACCCATTGCGCAGGCTCAAGCTCGCATTCGAATACTGAGTTTTGTACGCGCTGGCCGAAATCAAGACAGGCGCGCGCCACGCGGCGAAGACGCTTCGCGCCCCCCGGGCTCGCGGTGCTGACATCGTAGGTTACAAGCATCAGCATGGATCATCTCCAGATAAAGGGCGGGTAGCCATCCAGATCGCCGCGAAGGTGCCGCGACAAGAGACGCGCCTGAAGATGAGGTACAAGGCCCATGGGGGCGACTTCGCCGAGGAAGGGGTGGCGCAACTCGCGCTTCTTGCGCTCCTGCCAGGCGACGAGGACCTGTTTGCGGCCGTCGTCTGTCAGGCTGACCGCACCCCCCGCATCCACCACAAAATCGCGTGCCTTTACCTGCCCGCGATTGATGAGCGTCAGCGCAAGCCGGTCTGCCAGCACAGGCCGTAATTCCTCCATCAGATCCAGCGCGAGGCTCGCCCGGCCGGGCCGGTCAGCATGCAGGAGGCCGACCTGCGGGTCGAGGCCAACGCCCTCCAGTGCAGACCGGCAGTCGTGGCCCAGCATGGCATAGAGGAAGGACAGAAGCGCGTTGACGCGATCCAGAGGCGGGCGGCGGGACCGGCCGTTGAAACTGAAGGCGTCTCCACCTGCATGCAGCATTGCGTTGAATGCGCCGAAATAGGCGTTACCGGCTTCGCCCTCATGCCCCCGGAGAACATCGATCTGATCTGCGGCTGCGGCTCTTCGGGCGATGTGCTGCAGCCGGAGGGATGCCTGCTCCAGAGAGGCAGCTGCGGCGGGCTGGATTTTTTCCCCATGGTCGCGAAGGGCGCGCCGGATTACCGTGCGCTGGTTCGCTGCTTTGGCCGTGACAATGCCGCGCACCACGGGCGCGCACTGATCACCATCATCGGCAAGCCGGTATTGCCTGCGCCGCAGCAGTACATTGCCTGAGCGCGGTCCCTCCATGCGCGCCAGAAAGCGCCCATTGGGGGTAAGGAAGGACACGGTGATAGCCTTCTCGGCACATGCGGCGAGCAGGGCAGGGGAGGCGCCTGTCCGGTTAAAGCACACCACGCCTTCGATCACATGAAGGGGAACGCGCCCGCGTTCGGCGCCCTCCGCCTCGACCACCAGGTTTTCACCGTCCTTACGCAGCCAGGCGTCCTCGCTGGTGACGTAGATCGTGTTGAGCAGTTTGCGCATGGCCGTTTCCGCCCTGTTTCAATCGCCGAGCTGGCGGGCGAGCCAGCGCGATACGCCGGGCGGCTTTTCCAGCTTGTCCGGCAAGCACTCGCTGGCCAGCGAACAGCGCTTGCAGGCTGGCGTTCTGCGTGGCGGCGGTGTCCGGCCATCCGTGATCATCGCGCGGCAGGCGGCGGCGGTTTCGCGCACCAGCGCGCGCAGATCCTCGTCAAAGCGCACAACCTGCCGTTTGCGGGTCTGGCCGTAGAACAGCGCACCTTCGGGCACATCCACGCCGAACATTTCTTCGAGACAAAGTCCTTGTGCGCACAGCTGAACCTCGTCGGCGCGGTGGGCCTTGGGCCGGCCGCGCTTGTACTCCACCGGGTAGGGTGTCTTTCCATGAAATTCCACGGCATCGGCTTTGCCCGAAAGGCCCAGAGCCAGCGAACGCAGGGTCAGGCCGCGTACGATACGCACACCTGCGCGCCGGTCGGGCCGTGCGCCGTCCACGCGCTCATGCATCAACCGCCCCTGCATGGTCGCCGCATCCTCAGTCCAGATGCGTTCCACATGGATCAGCGCGCACTGGCGCGGGCAGAAGAGGTAATGCTGCAACGCCGACACCGGCGTCAGCGTTGTCTCGCTGTTCCTGTCCAGGGGCGGCTGCATGGCGCTTTCCTAGTACTCGACAATCTCCACGCCTGCGGGCAGGCCGTCACGGTCGATGACGACCTCGTAATCGCTCCAGTGGCGCGCGGGCGGCCAGTTATGGGTGGAGCTGTCGCCTGCGGGGCGGCGCTCGCCCTCAAACACCCGGCGTGTGGTCACCCGGTCGAACAGGGACTGGGCCTGCGTATTGCCCAGTGCGCTCTCGTGCCGGAACACGATCAGCTTGCGCGTGGCCATCTCGCCGCGCGCGGCCGATCGGTCATGGTCGAACATGTTCGATAGTGCCTGCCAGAGCAGTTTCAGATCGTCTTCTGAAAAGCCGGTGCCCTTGGTCTCATGGCTGGCCAGCGGAGCAGAGATGAAGCCGTGGGCGCGGTAAAGGCCGTAGGGCACGATATGCTTGCGGCCCATGGTTCGCCCGCCCTTGTCCTCGGCGTCTTTCTCGGTAGTGGCCGCCATGCGGGTGATGGATATCTCCAGCGGCAGGATTGGCTCGATCGAGCGCGCGAAGGTGAACTGCACAGGCCCGCGCACCTGACCCGCATTCACGCCAGTGCTCATCACTGCGCCGAAGGTTCGGATGTCCCAGAAATTCGCACACATCCAGGCGGTCAGTTCGCGGGCTTTCTGCTGGTCCTTGGGCAGCCTCTTGAAATCCTCGTCCTTGGTGATCTCGGGCAGAACTGCGGTCCAAGCCTCTTTGTGCAGGAGGTTCAGCGTAGAGCCCTCGGACATGTAAATCCGGTGCCCGCTGGCCATGGAGACATAATTGCGCACTTTGCGCTTCAGGGCGACATCGGAGACGAGGCCCTGATTGGTCTCCGGATCGAGGCGCGGCATGTTGCCGGCATCGGGGTCGCCATTGGGATTGCCGTTGGCGACGTCGAAATACAGGACGAATTCGTGACGGTTCGTGACCGGGTTGCTCATGCGTCGGCTCCTTCTATCTCTTCGGGGAGCGTCTCGGCGCTGAGCGCATCGCCCTTCTCATTAGTCAGCTTGGTGGCGCGCTGGTGGTAGTATCCAATGGCGAACTCGCCCTGATCGGTCAGGCGCAGGGAGCGTGGCCAGATGCCGCCCGGCCCCGGCTTGAAATGGCCGTTGATCTCCTCCAGCTCGCGCTCGATCAGGTTCGCCCAGCCGGGCTTTTCCTTGCGCACCTTGGCCAGATGATTCTGGCCGCCGCGCACGATGAGCGGGAACACGCCTGCGGGCGTGGCCGAGGCCGCGCCGAAATAGCGGTCGCGGATCGTGGCGTTGACTTTGCCCAGTGCGGCGCGCTGGGCCATCTCGTAGACGGCGAACAGCCGGCCGAGCTGGTAGCCGGTGTTTTCATGGCTCCTGTCGAGGCCCATGGGAATCTCCCTTTTCTTCGGGGTAGCAGAATGTCGGCGCTGGCGGTTGAGAACGGCGCGAATGACCGCCGCGTGCCAGCCCGTGGCGGCGCTGTCGCCCGCCCGCAGGCGGATGATCGCGGCGGATAGAAGGCTTTGCGGATAGCTTGTGCCGGTCAGCACCGCACACATGACCTCTCCTGCCAGAAGCGGCGGAATATTCTTGAAGTCGCCCTGAGCCGCCGTGGTGCGCACCAGCAATCGGCTGACCGACGGCGCTGCGCCCCAGCCCAGCGGCTCCGGCTCCAGACTCAGATCTGCGTGGTGTTGCGCCAAAGCCCTGGCGAAGTGCTCAAGATCGCCCGTCAGCCAGAAGCGCACTGACAGACGCGCGGCATTGGGCGACAAACCGAGGACGTGGAACTGCGTGCCTTCAGTGATGTCCGGGCGTATGGATTTGAGCGGCTTGCCTTTCGCGATCTGCTTCAGGTCTTCGTGAATGGTGGCAGCTTCCACCTCGTCGGAAATGTCGGGATCGATGCAGCGTGCGAAAAAATTGTCGGCCGCTTCCGCAGCCTTGGCCTCGCTGGCGTCGGCCCAGAACACGACTGTAGCGTCGCCAATAGGCCTGCGCAGACGGTTGGGCCCGTCGCGGGTGAGGAGATGGTTGAGCGCCGCGCCATAGCGGAAGGCCGCGCCCTCCGATGTGGGTGCATTCTCGCCTTGCTCCTTGCCCAGCGAGGTGAAGGCGTCGAGATTGAAGGATACCAGCGCCGCACCGGACGATTGGGCCCCCTCCACCCCCTTTATCGTTGGGTGCAGCCGCGCGGGCGGACCCGCCTCGCCGGTGATCAGGCAGATCACGCTGTTTTCACCGCCTGCTGCCTCGGCCCGTCTGGCGACAAGCGCCTCCGCCGCCGGGCGCTCATGCAGATAGCAGCGCTCGCCGCGTAAGCGGAACATCACATTGGCGTCGAGCATGTCTTCGGTGAAAGGTGCCTGATCGAAACGCTCCGGCGTCCAGCTGGTCAGGAAGCTTCGCAGAGCCGCCAGCCCCTCGTCGCCTTCTCCCTTCAGCGCATCGATGTGTAGGGTACGGAAGGCTTCATGCTCTTCGGCCGTGCGCTTTCCCGAGCCCGCCGTGCGCCCCAGCACGTAGGCGGTCTTGTCCCAAAGGAAGTTGGGCGCAATCCCGACCGTCCGCTTGACGGCGGCTGGCACGGTATGGCTCTTCACCTGTGGCTTCTTGCCGGAGAGGTCGTGCAGGTTTTCCACATCCACGACCGTCCCGTTGGAGCCGAGCACGATGCACCAGCCGAATTTCTCGGGACTCCAGCCCGGCTTCGCGACGGCGGGAATGCGATCATAATAGCGGTCAAGCGCCTGCAGCACGCTCACCGCACCGTCTCCTGCGCGTGAAAGGGCGGCACCTCGATCATGCCGTCGCGCATTTCAGCGCGGAAAAAGCGCGACTCGTTGCGCCCACTCTCGAAATCGATGTCGTGCAACATCCAGCCGAGATCGGCGTCGCGTTTATCGGGGTCCAGCTTGCAGGCGGGCAGGGGGTCACCGTCCCCGATCAGGGCGAATTCGGCGGGAAATTCGCGCGTGCCAAGACAAGGGCGGTGGAAACACTGGCCCTGGCCGGCGCGCCGGTTGAACATGGAGATGTGCTTGGCCGGTGTGTCATCGTCGCCAGCCTTGTCCGTCATCTTGAAATGCGCCTCGATCACATAGGCCACATCCACCAGCACCATCGCGGCACGCTGCTGGCGGTTCTCATCTACCACAATGCCCAGCCCCTCGGTCGTGCCGCGCTTCATGGCGCTTGCGGCGTTGGCTGCGCTCGCCTTGGCGCCGACCTCGTTGCGCCGGATGGACTGGAACCGGACCGGTTTGAGGACGTGGATGCGATCCACATGCCATCGGATCGCTGGTTTCCAGTGGATGGCTTCCAGGATGCCCCGCGCGGCGGACGGCGTCATGACATCATAGCTGACGCGCTCGACCTTCATTTCCGGACGGGTGAAACAGGCGTAATCGCCCCAGACGTGCAGACGGATGGTCAACCCGATTATCTCCCCAGCCTTATGTTCGTTATCTTTGCGCAACCGTGCCGTGCAGCGCAATGAAAATGGGATCAGGACAAAATATTACTCTCGCTGGAACGGGCGGTCGGATCCGCATCAAGCCTCAGGCCCAGATCCTCATCATACAGTTCTGGACGGTCGCCGGAGCGAGTCTGGGACAGCACGACGAAGCGGTCGCCATAATCGTCCGGGCGGATCATCTCGGCTGCTCCGGCCGACAGCAGGCTGGCTCGCGCATTCCGGGGAACTAGTGCCACATATTGTTGCAGCACGCGCTGCACGCCGGCAGGCGGAACCGGAGCATGACGCAGACTGCGGATCGCGTCCTCCGCCCGTCCGTCGTACGGGATGATGACCGGCACCATCGTGTCATCGATCATCCGGAACGCCTGGGCTACGGATGCAAATGGGAAGTTGCACTTGGGCGTGCCTGCGCGGATCGCCGGGATTATCGCCAGTCTCTCCCCGTCCGGCAGCCGGGCCCGGTCCAGAGCTTTGAAGCCCTGATTCCAGTAAAGCTGCTTGTAGAATTCATTGATAGCGTCAAGTTCGAGCACGTCTTCCTGATGATCCCGCAGAACGGGCCGTGCCGCCGTGTAGAAGGCCTCAATCATGGGCGGCACCTTGTGCCCGGTCGGTTCGAACACCACGGTACGCCCCAGACCCTCCGCCTCGGCCTCCCGGTTACAGCGGCCTGCCGCTTGGGCGATACTGGCGAGCCCCGTTGCGGCGCGCCAGACTTCGGGAAAGTCGATATCCACGCCTGCCTCGATCAGGCTGGTGGAAACAAGGCGAACTGGCTGGCCCTCCTTCAGATCCTTGCGCAACTGATCGAGCACTTTGCGCCGGTGCCGGGCGCACATCAGTGTGGACAGATGAACGGCACCCGCCTGTCCCTGATCGCGCAGCATTTCGAACAGCTCGCGCGCATGGGCCCGGCTGTTCACGATGCACAGCATTTGCGGACTTTTCGCGAAACGGGCAGCGATGGCCTCGTCCCCGACGGGCTCGCGCGACCAGTCAACGGCGACACGTTTGAGCCGGTCGTAAAGTTTTTTCGGATCGGGTGCTAGTTCACGTTCTTCAGGAATATCCAGCCCCTCTGGCGGGCCGTTTTCCGTCTTGGGCGGCAGGGCACCGTCCTGAGTACGCAGGGCTGGTTGGGTGGCGGTACAGAGCACTACGCTGGCGCCGTAATTCTTAGCCAGCTCATCTATGGCTGCCAGGCAGGGGCGCAGCAGGTGAACCGGCAGGGACTGAACCTCGTCGAGGATAATCACACTGCCCGCGATATTGTGTAGTTTGCGCGCCCGGCTGGTCCGTGCGGCGAACAGGCTTTCGAAGAACTGCACGGAGGTGGTGACGATCAGCGGCGCGTTCCAGTTCTCTGCATCGCGGCGCAGCTTAGCACCTCCATCTGCCCCTTCCGTTTCCTCATCGGTGCCAGACCCTGGCGCATACCGGTCCCAGTCGAAATTGGAGTGATGCTCCAGCACGTCATCGCCCAAGCGGACATCATCGCGGAAGACCTGCGCCGTCTGCTCGATGATTGAGGTGAAGGGGATCACATAGATGATTCGGCGAAGTTCGTGGTGAATGGCGTGCTCAGCAGCGAAGCTGAGCGAGGTAAGGGTTTTGCCTCCTCCTGTCGGCACCGTCAGTGTGAACAGACCTGGCTCAAGCGCTGCTTTCGAAGTGGCGTGATCAAGTATCTCACCACGCAGGCGATTGAGGTCCGTACTGGCGTTACGCTTTGCGGCCAAATGGGCGCGTATCCTGTCCAGGTGGGGCTGACCGAATACGCCGCCGCGCGGTGGTGCAGCCTCTCCCCGCGAGGCTGCGTAAAAGCGCTCCGTCTCTAGAAAATCCGCATCGACGAGACAGGAAAACAGCATGCGCGCGAGAAAGGCGACGGAGAAGCTTTTGTCGATCGTGTTGGCGCCTTGGCCGACCCCCATGGATACTAAATCCGCCTTGTAAGGCCGGATGCCGGTATGAGCCTGCCAACCTACGTAGTCTTCGAGTGCCTTGGCCAGCCGCTCGTCCAGCTTGCCGCTATCCATCAGCCCGCTGTGATGGCCGGCTATGCCATAGGCGAGCAGGCGCCCCCACAACGGGCCAAACGCCTCTACCGCCTCCCTGGCGCCAGCCGTGCTGTGATCGGGCCCGCGTAGCGCGTCGCCCTGTGGCTGACGGATATAAGCCTGATAGGCGTCGGAGCACTTTCCGATATCATGGAACAAGCCCATGCACTGTGCAGCGGCCTCCGCTCCGAACGACGATGCAAACTGTGCCGCTGTACTGCCCACTGCCTGAAGATGATCGGCGAGCAGCTCCCATTTTTCACGGTCCTGCCCTTGCACGGAATGTGCAAAAACCATCTCCATAATGTCTCCTCCGCCCATCTCAGGGACGGATCATAAGGCGAGACGCCAGTTAAATACGAACCGGTTCCACTCTCTGCAGAGCAAGTCGGCTTGCCACGGTTCGCCGTCCACGGAGAGGATTTCGCCGTCGCCAATCCGTCAGCGTCTTTTCCGCATGAAAAAGACCCGGACCAGCTGGCATGTCCGGGTCTCTCTCATCACGTTCTAGAGAAAGGGAGGCCGGGTGGAAGCCCGATCCCCACTCCGTCAATCTATCTCATCCCCAGCGTTTTGTGAACCCGCTGTGCCTTGCCAACGCCTTCCCGGAGACTGGCGGCTTTAGCCCACCGGCAAGAACGGGCAGGGCCGCATTGCGTTGTGTGAGGCGCGCTGATCGCCGAGGACTGTTTTTTTGCGTCCATTCTCTCCGGGATATCCGTTTTGGCCGGGAGGTTTTCCGGGGCAGCCCGTGGGCCATTTGCGCTTCGTTTCCGCGCCTGGTTCGCGACGGTTTTCTTCCGCTTACCTCGTGCGGTTTTTTCGCGGCACCGGGTGAACGCGCGCACGCCACATGAGCGCCCATTTTCGGCCCGCCGCGATCCCAGCCGGTAGAACGCTGGTGCGATCATCTTCCTATCGAGGGTGTGATCCTCTCCCGTCTTGCCGGAGAGGTTGGTCGCTATGCGTGCCGATCCGGTCTTCACCACCGGCGGAAATGCGACAACGGATCAGGCTCTAATGCCCGCTTCCTCTTTACGTCCGTTAGCCGGTACGGGCGGCTTTGCCGCCCGCGCATCAGCGCATTGGTTTTTCTCACACAGTATGCACACCGTGCCGTCTGGCTGTGCAAGACGAATTACCATCATTAAACCAATTAGTTAGAAGGTGGGTGACATCCGGACCAAGGCGGCAACGCCTTAAGGTCCGAATAGGGCCATCATCAGAACATACGGGATTTCAAGGGGTTAGAGTGGTCACGATGCAACCCTCCGAGGGTCACATCGTGACCACGCCCGGTTACATCATGACCTTTCCGATCTTTCATGCATCACGGCACTATGAACGCCATTGTGTGGCGGCGGCATTTATCCTTATCAAACTATCTCTCGCTACCTATCGTCCTTGCCCAATCAAGCGAGGACCAACTAATGCAAAATATCACCGGCCCTGATAAAGGTCCGTATCTGCGTATCCGGCTCGAAACAGAGCTGCTCCATCAACTTGATTATGCCGTTCAGTCTGGCCAGGCCAGCAACCGAACAGAGCTGGTGCGTACGGCTATTCGCGAGCATCTCAATGGCGCATCCGAACGCCGGGAAATGCTCAAAACCTTGCGCTGGCTGAGCTTCGCTCTCATCGCCGCCCAAGTCGAAAACTGGCCCGACACGCACAAGAAAAATGTGGTCCAGACCGCCGTACGAATGGGCGGCGATAACATCCTCTCACCGCTCGAAATATGTACCGCAATCGGTGCCCTCAATCCCGAAATATGGATCGAGGGGGAGGGCGAATAATAGCCCGTCGCGATACCTCCCTTGGCAGCGATGCCGCCCACTCCTCATGGCTACGCGGCGGTCAGGTCTTCATCCACACAGCGCGCATGTCCCTCCAGATTATGCGCCTCATGGCCGTGCTCTGCGTCATCACCACCATGGGCACCGCCTTCTATTTCATCACCCAGAACGCCAACCCGATCGACCAGCAAAACTGGATGTCAGTGAACATGGCGCGGCTGAATAACGCGCTCGGCTCAAACCGCGAATTTGCCGTTGCACGCCATGACAGAAGCAATGTGCGCATGCCCGCCGAACGCATCCTGGCCGATCTCTATACCCGCCAGTCGGCTGACCACTTTGCCGCCTTCGCCAGCGGCTATATCTACAATGCCCTGGCCATCGATGTCGCCCCTCCCTCTCGCTGACGCTCGCCGCGCCTCTGGTCAGATGCTCCCTTCCGTAAGCCAACGGGGCCTTTCGGCAAGCGCGAAGAAGCCGCCAAGTTAACGGGGGAGAAACCATATTGACCCGCTAACCTGTTGACTTCACCTGTATTCCCTGCATTCTCACTCTCGGTCGTATGGGCAAAATCTCGGCCGCCAGTTTCTGTATGCGCAGCCCCATAGGGGCTGTGCTGCGCTATGACAGGCGGAAAAGAGCCCATGAGCCCGTTATTCATACGTTTTGTAGGTGGTGTAAGCGCTTGTGTTATGGCGCTTTCTCACGGCGCGGCCATGGCAGATGGCCCGCAATTCAACTTCCTCTCACAGCGCAATCAGGGTGCGGCCCAGGCCGCCGTGCGCGTGCCCACAGAACGCCTCGGCTTCGGCCCTCAAAACCCTCCCGAATTGCGCGCGCGCCTTGCGGGAAAAAGGGGCGGGCCGGAGGGCAGGATATGAACCGAGGGGCTTTACCGGCGCAGGGTTTGAGCGAGCTTGCCCGTGTGAAACGCGCCCATATCGCGGCAGCAAAGCTGGTGCGCGAGGATCCGGTGTATCTGCCGATATTCCGCGCCTTCGAGCAGGATCTGGAGGAACTGGAGGCACTTGAACGCGCCTACAGGGCGACGCTGGAAACGACCTTGTGA
Organism: Glycocaulis albus; assembly: GCF_014639075.1. Taxonomy (GTDB): domain Bacteria; phylum Pseudomonadota; class Alphaproteobacteria; order Caulobacterales; family Maricaulaceae; genus Glycocaulis; species Glycocaulis albus. The sequence goes on along the minus strand of NZ_BMFS01000002.1, from coordinate 345,376 downwards.
AGATGCTTCAGATCAGCCCCCTTGCCATAGCGTTCGCGGTTATAGGCATGCCCGAAAAGGTCACGCCGCACGCGCTCATCCACGTGCGCGGCGATCATCCGGTCCTCAAAGCTGTGACGCAGGCCGTAAAGGCTGTGCGCGGGCGTTTCCAGAAGGCCATTCTCGCGCAGATATTTGTTCACGGTCGCGCTGATCTTGTCCTTGCCGCGATAGGCCGGAAATCCGTCGGGGCAGGCCCGGAATGCCTCCAGCGAAACCCCGGCTAGCGGAATGACGCGTTTGCTGGTGGCGTTCTTCAGCTGACGCCCGGCCGGCTCGATCGAGATATGGGGAATATCGGTATCGAGCCGGATATGTTCCGGTAAAAGCCCCGCCGCCTCACTTGGCCGGTACCCGGTATTGATCATGCCGAGCACCAGGCAACGCGCCTGCGTGTTCAGCCCGTCCAGGGCGCCGGGAGCCATCAGCCGCGTTCTGATCCAGTCCACCGAAAAGGGCGGGCGCGTGCGCTTCTCGCCCTCTTTCAGGGCGACATCGGTAAAGGGCAGAACCAGACCCAGCCGCTTCATCCGGTTTACGGTTTTCAGCATGTCGGCCAGATGCGTGAAGTCCTTGTTGGCGCTGTTGGCGGTTAACCCTTCAGTCTCCACCCGGTCGATCCACCATTGCCGGAATTCGAGCACGTCATCAGGCGTGATCTCGCTGATCGCCTTGTCGCCCACCACGTGAAGAAAATTACGGACCGCCTTGATGCGCGGGTTCTTCCAGCGGCGCAGCTGATCCTCGCTCTTTCCAAGGGTGCGGTCCCTCGCGAGCGTCCAGAACAGTTCCAGCGCCCGGCTGACCGTGATGGCGGGCTGTTCAACGCCGCCAAGCAGGGCTGAAGCCTCAACCCGGTCCGGTTCGCCATCGCGCAAGATAGCTTCCATACGCTGCAGGCGTTCCTCACGGGGCAGAGCCGCCACTTTCTGCGCTGGCAGATAATGAAAGCCGCGCATGGCCGCGAGATCGCGGGCCGCTTCATACCGGCGCTCGGCATCATCGCTGTCTCCGGCAAGCCGCGCTTCCCAGGCTGCCTCCATCAGGCTCCAGGCAGCCGGGGCCTTGCGTTGCGCCTCACTTTCAGAATCGGTGTGCAGGCTGATCCAGATCGTGGCGCGCGTTTCCACCGTCTGATAGCGCCTCGGCACCCGCCGGACGAGATAAAACGTGCTCCCACGCCGGGTGATATTCATCGCTCTGCCCCGCAAATTGTGCAGCAAAATGTATAGCACATCGAGGAGTCAGAGATCGAGCAGAAAAGTTAATCTCGGTAAATTATGATTATAATCAACGGTTTGTAGACGTGGCGCGCCCGGAAATCTGGCGGAGAGGAAGGGATTCGAACCCTCGATACGCTTTTGGCGTATACTCCCTTAGCAGGGGAGCGCCTTCGACCACTCGGCCACCTCTCCACTGGCCGGTTTAGCCGCTAAGGCAAAGCGCGATCAAGCCAATATATCTGCCAAGGCTGTCAAAGCCTGCCGCTGGCTAGTAGCGCCGGCAGGAGCTGGTGGTGAACACCCCGCCGATATAATCCTCGCAATCACGCGCGCGCCGGTAGGGCGCGTGGTGCCGGGACCGGTAGCCATAGTCATGGCCGTAGCGGCGGTGGCCGGGGATGATGATGGCCGGCGGGCAGTCCGGGCAGATCTGGGCCATCTGCACTCGTACGTCAGCGAGGCGGTAGGAGAGGCTCTGGAAGCGTTCCTGCGCGATCTGCCAGTCTGCCGCCGAGCGCTGGCAATAGCCCTCATTATAGCGGTTCTGGTACATGCAGGCCGCATAGGCCTGGCACGACGAGGTGGAGGCGCGGTAGGAGGCGTCCAGATCAACTTCGAAGGTACGCACCAGGTCAATTGTGGGCGTGGACGGGCCGAAGGGCGGGCGGACATTCACGTCCTCGGTACGGCTGGAGGACTGGCTGGAATGGCTGTCGACATAGCTTCCCGGCCAGGGCGCGAGTATCCAGTTCGAGGTCCAGTGCGAGGGCGTCACGACGGTGCGCGCCTCGTTGCGCAGCCGGTTATACTCCTGCGTCAGGCTGCCGATATTGCAGATGCGCTCTGCGGTTTCGAGCGCGTGGATATCGCGGGCCGGGACAGATTGCTGGGGCGCCGCGCACGCGGCGAGCAGCGAAAAGCTGACGAGAGAGGCTGAAATCCGGACCAGGCTCATGGCGTACATCCTTCAACTTGTGTTTGGCGCAAAGGCTCCGGCAGTGATTGCGAAGTCATTGTCAGCCCCCCTGGAAGCGTTCGGCTTCAAGGCAGCCGGGCGGAAGCAGATCAATATCGGGAAGGCGGACATTGCGGTCTTCCCATTCGAGATAGAACAGTCCTCCACCCTCGATCGCGGCAGCGCGGATGCGCTCTGAGATCGTCTCCCAGCGCGCACGGGGGGAAGGCAGGCGGTTGTATTCCGGGCTGGCGCGCCAGCGGCGCGCGACCGGGTGGCCGAGGCGGGCCGCTTCGGCGAGGTAGGACTCCGCGCGCTCGAAATTCTCGATAATGCCGCACAGATTATAGCTGCCCAGCACGGCGCCGGTTCCGTAGATGATGGCGAGATTGAAATAGGCGTCCGGGTCGTTGCGGCGGGCGGCTGTTTCCAGCCATTCCAGTGCCAGGTCGGTGTTCTGTTCCACGCCCAGCCCCGTGGCGTACATGATGCCAAGCGTGTTCTGCACGCTGGTCTCGCGCGCGGTCTGGGCGGAATGACAGATCAGGAGTGTGGTCTGGCGGGGGGTGAGGGCGCCGGTTTCATCGAAGCCGAGCTCGCGCTGGAAGCCGCGCACCGCTTCGCGTGTCTCCGGGCCGTAATAGCCGTCAACCGCACCTGAATGGTAGCCGAGCGAAGCCAGCGCACGCTGGCGCAAGGACAGGCGGATAACCTCGCCAATGCCATCCGGCCCGAAGCGCGATATGCGGCGCAGGCTGGAGCCGTCCATCGAGCTCTGGCACTGGACCGTGTGCGCCTGCAGCCGGCGCTGGGCCATCAGGGATGCCTGCGCCCCGAAACTGCGCCCCCAGTCAGAGGCGCGCCGCCAGTTCTGCATGGCCAGATCGAGCGCGGTCGGCGCCGGCTCGAAACTGCCATGGCGCAGATAGGTATAGCCGTCGCGGTAACCACCCGGGCAGAAGCCATCGTACTCGCTGTCCCAGACACACTGCACGTCGCTGCGCGCCAGCTCTGCATCGCCCAGAAGGAGCCAGTAGCGCGCGCCTTCGGCATAGAGGCGCGCAGCATTTTCCCGTGACATGCACTCGAAGGAATCCTGTTCCGGATCGATGAAGACTGCAGCACGGGGACGGCGGTCATCATTGTCGTCGTAACCACACAGATCCCAGCGCACAAACCAGGGCCGGGGCGGATAGGTGCCGCCGCGCGATGAGCCGAAGCTCGTATTCAGCTGGATGATGCGCTCGATAGTGGCCGTATCGCGCTGGGGCAGGAAGGGATAGGTGTCGCGCAGGCTCATCGGCCGGCGCTCCACGACCAGAAGCCGGTAGAGAACCAGCTCGGCCTCCGGCTGAAGCATGCCGCGCGCGGTGGAAAACCGGTCAGCGCCGACCGGTATCAGCGTATCGGTCACCGCAGGGCAATTGATATCGCCAACTTCACGCTGGCGCAGGGCGCGCCCGTTCACGATGGTCGATGCGTGCGGTGGAAGGCGGTCCAGCGTGCCGGGGTTCAGCGAGGAGAAGGAAACGGCGTTGCCTCTGCGCTCGCGGTAGCGCGAGGGAACCCGGATCGGGCTGGTATCGACAAATCGGGTTTGTCCCTCGCGCAGGCAGGCATCGGCCACGGCTGTGCGCAGCAGGAAACGGTCGATCTGGCATGGTTTGAAACTGCCGGGCCGGTCACTGCACGGCCACATCACATAGCCGGCGATCAGGATGATGACGAGCAGGACGATGACCGACAAAAGCACGACCATAGGACTGACTGAATCGTCCTGCCGCCGTGAATACCGGGACTCACCCTCCCTCGACATTATATCTGACACTCCCCTCCAAACACCGTGGCTGGTGTTCCCCCCAACCCGCACACGGTAAATATCTGTTAACCATACCTATGCGGGCAGCGGTCCGAAAGGGGAAACGCTCGGGAGATGCAATTGATCCCGAAAAATTAACCTTAATTGCAGCGGCCCGTGCCGGTAGATGCATGAGGCTGGCTGGTTTAAGAGCAGGCCATGCAAGACGATTCAGCACAGACTGTCCGACAGGCGCTTGAAACGCAGCTTCCAGAGCTGAAGGCGCGCGTTTCCGCCGTGGATGTACGCTCCGCGATAGCCACCATCATCCTGACCCCGCCTGACGGCGGAGATGGTGCCGATGAGGAGGCGGGCCTGCGGGCCCGCGCCGAGAAGGCCGTGCTGGCTGTGGAGGGGATCGAGCGGGTCAGGATCATCGTGGAAACCGAACGCCGGCCCGTCCGGGAAGCAAAACGCAGTGCACCCTCTCCTGCAAAGGCTCCAGCGCCGCTGATCATCGCTGTCGGGTCTGGCAAGGGCGGTGTCGGCAAGTCGACGGTGGCGGCCAACCTGGCCGGCGCGTGCGTGCGGCAGGGATTGCGCACGGGCCTTGTTGATGCCGACGTGTTCGGGCCCAGCGCGCCGCGCCTGTTCGGCCTGACCGAGGCGCCGGGCCTGCGCAAGACCGATGCCGGCATCGTGCCTTTGCAGGCACACGGCGTGAAGCTGGTCTCGACGGGCTTTCTGGTTGGCGGCCGGGAGCCGGTTGTCTGGCGCGGACCGATGGTGACCGGCGCTATCCGGCAATTCCTCACCGAGGTGGACTGGGATGGTGGGGACGGCCCGCTGGATGTTCTCATTATCGACATGCCGCCGGGCACGGGCGATGCGCAGCTAGCCATAGCGCAAGGCATGCCGATCAGCGGCGCCGTAATCGTGTCCACCCCGCAGACTGTGGCGCTGGACGATGCGCGCAAGGCGATGGCCCTGTTTGAACGCACCGAAATACCGGTGCTCGGCATGATCGAGAATATGAGCTTCTTCCTGTGCCCGCATTGCGGGGAGGGAAGCGAGATTTTCGGGCGCGGCGGCGTGCGGTCCGAAGCCGGGCTGATGGGTGTTCCCTTCCTTGGCGAGATACCGCTTCACCCGTCTTTACGCGAAGCCAGTGACGAAGGGCGGCTGGTGGCGCTGGAAGACGGGCCACTCGCGCGTGCCTTTGCCAGCGCTGCCGGCGCCATGCTGGAAACAGCGCGGACGGCGAACCGCCCGGCACCCGAAATCGTTTTCGAGGATTAGGGCTTCTTACCAGTCCAGTCCCTCAAGAAACGCCCGCACATCGGCGGCGGTATCGTCAGGGATTTCCTCCATCAGCGCATGGCCTGCGCCGTCATAGGTGACGAGGCGGGCATCGGGCATCACATCGACAAAGCGCGTGCCATGACTGGCCGGAACCACTGTATCGGCTGTGCCCCAGAGGATGATGGCAGGGGCGTCTATCGTGGCGAGCACCGGTTCCGGGTCGGGCAGGGTGAATTGCTCCAGCCGCGCGATCAGCGCTTCTCCCACGCCGGGCTGGCGCATCATCTGGCCGATCTGGGCGATACGGTCCTCGGTCAGCCGTGACGGGTCGCCGTACAATGTCTGCGTGGCCATGCGGATGCCGGCATCCGGGGCGAGGCGCAGGTAAAGCTGCACCGCGACCGGCACTTCGACCGGTTCATCGCCGACATTATTGATCGAATAGCCGCCGGGACTGACCAGGACGAGACCTGCGACGCGTTCAGGGTGGGCGGCAGCATAGCGCCAGGATACCAGCCCGCCGAGCGAGCTGCCGCCAATGACAAAACGGTCCAGCTCCAGTGCGCCGAGAAGCTCGGCCACTTGCGCAGCCGTATCCTCGTTGGAGTATGCATTGTCGGTGCGCGCACCCGTCACGCCGTGCCCCGGCAGGTCAAAGCGGATGATCCGGTAGTCATCGGACAGCGCTTCTGCCCAGCCATCGAAACTTTCCAGCGAGTGCGAGAAGCCGTGGATCAGGACTATGGCGGGTGCACCTGCCGGACCATCCTCGCGCACACGCCAGCTCATGCCTGCTGCCTCCACCATGCGTTCGCCCGAGGCCGGTGCGGGCGGAGCGGCCGGTTCGGGGGTGCGTGTCAGCCAGACGAAAGCGGCAATGGCGATAACGCCCACCAGAAGCAGAATGCCGAGAACGGTCAGAAGGGCGTTGCGCATCAGTCGAGGTCTTTCAGGAACGCCGCAATGGCATTACGGGCGGGAGTTTCGGTGAGTAGCGGGGCGTGACCGACGCGCGGCACTTCGACAGCGGTGAAGTGCGGGTGGCGCGCGGCCATACGGTCAAGGGTTTCTCGCGACAACAGATCGCTGATGGCGCCGCGTATACCCAGAACCGGTACGGGGCGCAGCGCATCGAACAGGGGCCACATATCGGGCGGGGCCGCGCCTTCCGGTTCGCGGAAAGGCGCGGCGATAGCGGGATCGTAATCCAGCTCGACCCGTCCATCCGGCAGTTCACGGCAGGTGCGCCGGGCGAAGGCGATCCAGAAGTCCTCGCCGGTCTCGTCGGGAAAGGCTTCGCCGTTGACCGCACGCACGGCGGCCGCCGCCTCTTTCCAGGTATCGAACGTGCTGGTGTTGCGCCCGACATAGCCGGCAATCCGGTTCAGCCCTGCCGGGTCCAGTTCAGGGCCGATATCGTTCAGCACCGCGCCGGCCAGCATGTCCGGGCGCATGGCGGCGGCGATCATGGTCATGATGCCACCCATCGAGGTGCCGATGGCGATAAAGCGCTCAATGCCTTCCTGATCGAGCAGGCCGAACAGATCTTCGACATAGACCTGAGGGTTGTAGCTTTCCGGCGGTGTGCCCCGGTCTGAAAGGCCGCGCCCGCGTACATCGATGGCAATGACGCGGCGTCCTGATGCTGCTATGCGCGGCGCGACTTCCTCGAAATCCTTGCTGTTGCGGGTCAGGCCATGCAGGCAGACCACCGGCAGGGCGCCGCTGGGCTGGTCAGGCTCATAGTGACGAAACGCGGTCCTGATACCATCAGGCGCCGTATGGAAGTGCTGAGAAAACCCGCTCATATCTTGTCATTTCCGCCATTTTTTTGCGTCCGTGAGCGCTCTTGCAGATACAGGATGCCCGCGGCGATGAAGCCCGGCATGCGCTCGTGCACGCTGGCAATATCGGAGGATTTGCAAAGTCCTTTCGACAGCACATCGATCCGGCCGGTCTGGGCAAAGGTGAGCACCAGCACGCCCGACAGGAAGTGATAGCTCCAGAACAGGTCTTCCTCGGTGCAATCTGGGATTTTCGGGCGCAGCGCTTCCAGGAACCGGATCACGATCGGATCGAAATACTTGTTCATCACCGCCGCGCCCCACTCGGGCGTATTGGTGATCTGGCCGATGAGCGCAAAATAGCTTTTCCAGCCCGGCCCGCCATTGGCTGTGCGGTCCAGAAGCGGATGGGTGAAGGCGTTGATGATCTCCTCCACGGTCGGACCGTCAGGACCGGCATTAGCCTCCAGCTCTTCAAGTTCCTTCAGCCGGATGGCGTTCAGCTCAGTTGCACGCCGCAGCAATACCTCATCGAACAGCTCGCGCTTGCCGCCGAAATAGTAGGTGACGAGGGCAGGGTCGGCGCCAGCCTTGCGCGCAATCTCGCGCACCGTGACGGCGTGAAAACCGGTCTCGGCGAACAGCGATTCGGCTGCATCCAGCAGGGCAGCGCGGGTCTTTTCGCCGCGCCGGTTCTGCGGGCGGGTTTTGGTACGTGTGGCCATGGCCCGACTCTTAGCCGGTTCGCCGCGCGCGTCGATGGCAATATGTTGCCGCATAGCCTCACTCCTTGCCTCATGCGTCGCTTCGAGTGTGATACCAATTGACAATTCATTCAACGTTGAAAGTAATTCGTTGCGAGACGCTTGGCAGGGATCAGGCGCGAGATGATTCGATTGGGAGGATCACCATGAAAACGAAACTGCGCACATTCGGTGCCGCGGCCGTGCTGGCCAGCGTGTCACCGCTTGCCTTCATGACGCCTGCTGCCCTGGCACAGGAAGAAGCCGCCAGCGCCAACCGCGAAGTGATCGTGGTGACCGCGCGCCGCACCGAGGAAAGCCTTCAGGACGTTCCCGGCGCCGTTTCCGCGTTTTCCGAAGCTGCGCTCGAGCGCATTGATGTCACCGACTCCACCGGCCTTCAGGGCGCGGTTCCGAACCTGAACATCGTGCAGGGACGCGGCTCTTCGAACGCCACCAACATCTATATCCGCGGCGTGGGTCAGCCAGACGCGCTGCAGACATTCGATCCGGCGGTCGGCTTCTACGTGGATGATGTGTACTTCTCGCGTATTCGCGGCACGCAGCTCGATCTGTTTGATATCGAGCGCATCGAGGTTCTGCGCGGCCCGCAAGGCACGCTCTACGGCAAGAACACGATTGGTGGCGCGCTGCGTGTCATCACCCGCCGCCCGGATCAGGAAACCCGCGGCCAGTTCCAGGTCGGGCTCGGCAATTACTCATTGTGGGAAGCGCGCGCGTCGGTTTCCGGCGGCCTCGCGGAGAACCTCGCAGGCAGTGTCGCGCTGTTTGGAACAGGCCGTGACGGGTTCGTGACCAATCCCAACACGGGCGAGGAATACAATGACCGCAATGCCTCGGCAGCGCGTGTCGCGCTCGCCTGGGATGCGGCGCCGGGCTTCACGGTCGACTGGAATGCAGACTGGTCGCGTGAGAACAATGCGCTGACGATGGGCCAGCCGATCAACACGCTCACCACCCTGTTTGGTGTGCCGATCCTGCCGGTGCCGTCGCCGGTTCCGGCCTACGATTTCACCGGTGTTGCCACGCCCGGCCTTCCGAACTCCACCGAGATGACCCATTGGGGCACCGCGCTCACCATGAACTGGGAGCTGTCGGACAATCTCAACCTGCGCTCGATCACCGCCTATCGCGAGCTGGAATACGACGATTACATCGATATCGACGCGACAGCCCTGGAGACCGGTGACGTGCTGGTTGCCGTGGATCAGGACCAGATCAGCCAGGAATTCCAGCTGAACTACGAAACGGATCGTCTGACGGTGGTCAGCGGACTGTTCTACATGCTGGAGAACATCACCTCGCATCAGGAAGCCTACGCGGACGATCTGCTGACAGGTCCGGGCGGGTTTACCTTCCTGCGCACGATTGACGATGATCTGGAGACCCGCAGCTGGGCGCTCTACGTCAACGCGACGTACAACTTCACTGACCGTCTCTCGATGACGGCCGGTGTACGTTATACCGACGAGCAGAAAGACTATTTCCGCACCACGTCGACTTTCTCCAGCTTCCCCGGCCTGACCGTGGATCCCTCGCTGGCCTTTACCATCGAGGACAGCTGGACCAACACCTCGCCCATGGTGTCGCTCGATTACCGGGCGTCGGATAACGTGCTGCTTTACGGACGTGTTTCGCAGGGCTTCAAGTCCGGGGGCTTCAACGGCCGTGCCAACAATCCGGGCGAGCAGGCTCCGTATGATCCCGAAACCGTGACCTCCTACGAGTTCGGTGTGAAAACCGACTGGCTGGACAACACGCTGCGCGCCAACTTCACCGTCTTCTACAATGACTATGAAGACTTCCAGGCGCGCGTTTCGGGCCTCGTGACTGATCCGGTCACCAATCTGCCGGTGCCGCAGCTGACCGTGCTGAATGCCGGCAGCCTCGAGATTTCCGGCTTCGAGGCCGAGCTCTCCTGGAGCCCGGTTCCCGAACTGCTGCTGGACGCCCAGATCGGTTATCTGAATGCCGAGTACGGCGAGTTTGACGATGCCCGCTTCACCAATTTTGGTGGCAGCCGCGCCTTCCAGACCCCGGCCTTCTCGCCGGAATGGACGACGCGTCTGGGGGCAGCCTATGATTTCGATCTCGCCGAGAATGGCACGCTGCGCCTTGCCGGTTCGGCCCGCTACCGCTCGCGCATGGCGCTCGCCGTCGACAACACGCCGGTGAACTCCAATGTCGAGATCGAGGGGCTGTTCCAGGACGCTTACTGGCTGTTTGACGCCAACGCGGTCTGGACCAACCGGAATGGCAATTATTCGGTTGGCCTCTATGGCCGCAACCTGGCCGATGAGGTCTACCGCACCGATGGCCAGGACTTCTCGTCGGTGGGTAATATCCGCACGGTCTATTACGGGGCGCCGCGCACCTGGCGCCTGGTCTTCACCGCTCGCTACTAGAACGGACTTCGGGCCGGGGGACGGCTGAAGAACGCCGCCGGATGCTTTGCAGCTCCGGCGGCGTTTTTCTTTTGCACCCTGAAGCCAGCGGGTCAAAATGCCATCACGAGACGCTGACGCGATCAGCGCGGGAAGCAGATACCGGGGGATATATCCATGAGCGAAAACCTGCCGGGCGCGCCGGGTGTGGCCGCCGCCACGACCGTTCCGAAGCCGCCATCCAACCTGTATCGCGGGTATGTGATGGTGATGCTGTTCCTGGTTTACGCGTTCAACTTCCTTGACCGGCAGATCATTTCCATCCTGGCCATCCCGATCCGCGAGGAACTGGGCCTTGATGACCGCCAGCTAGGCCTTCTGGGCGGCATCGCGTTTGCGCTGCTCTATTCGGTGCTGGGCGTGCCGATCGCGTGGCTGGCCGACCGCACCAACCGGGTCTGGATCATTACCATATCGCTGGGGGTCTGGAGCGGCTTCACCGCGCTGTGCGGCATGGCGCAGAATTTCTGGCAGCTCTTCGCGGCGCGTGTCGGTGTCGGTGTGGGCGAGGCAGGCGGTGTCGCACCCTCATACTCGCTCATCGCAGACTATTTCCCGCCGCAGGCGCGCGCGCGGGCGCTGGCCTTCTACTCGCTGGGCATTCCTCTGGGCAGCGCGTTCGGTGTCATCGCCGGCGCGCAGATCGCCAGCGGCAATGTGGGCGAGGGTCTGGACTGGAGGTGGGCGTTCATCATCGTCGGACTGGCGGGCATCGCGCTGGCGCCGGTTTTCCGTCTGACCGTGCGCGAGCCCGCGCGCGGCCAGCTGGACACGGTTAAGATGGATGCCAAGGCGGCCAAACCCAGCTTCTTTGATGTTATCCGGGTATTGCTGAAAAAACCTGCCTTCTGGTTCCTCACCTTCGGTGCCGCCTGCTCCTCCATGATGGGGTATGGCGTCTTCTTCTGGGTGCCAAGCTTTCTGGCACGCTCCTACGGGCTGGATCTGGTAACAACCGGCTGGATGTTTGGCGGCCTTCTGATCATCGGCGGGGCGGCGGGTATTGTGCTCGGCGGCTTTATCTCCGACTGGGTCGGCAAGAAGTCCAAGGCCTGGTACGCGCTGGTGCCGGGTATCGCCTTCCTGTTCACCATGCCGTTCTATGCGGTGGGCGTGCTGGCACCCAATGCCACGATCGCCTTCTTCGTCTTCATCATCCCCAATGCGCTGGCGCTGGCCTGGCTGGGGCCGGTTCTCTCCGCCTTCCAGAACCTGGTGCCCGCCTCGATGCGTACCGTGGCCTCATCCGTCTTCCTGCTGATCAACAATCTTCTGGGCATCGGTGTCGGCATCTACGTGCTGGGAGAGCTCTCGACCATTCTGGCACCGGCTTTCGGGGACGAGTCCCTGCGCTACTCGATCCTGATCGGTTCGTGCCTCTATCTGGTGGCGGCCGGCTTCATGTTCCTCGCCGCCCGTTTCCTGCCGAGGAACTGGGAAGGGTAGTCCCTGCCGTTCGGGTAACAAAAAAGCCCCGGAGCATCAGGCTCCGGGGCTTTTTTCACGTCACGGGCTGCGCGTCAGGCAGCTTCCGATTCCTCAGTCTTCAGGGATTCGGCAAATACCTTGGCGACGTCATCGCGCGCGGTTTCGCCGCTGGCCGCGAACACTTCGCCGTTCAGGGCAAGGGCCGCGTCGGCATCGCCGATTTCCTTGCCGGATACTTCGGCCAGCATGGCAAGAGCCTCGCCGGCAGCGAAGATGGGCCGGCCGCTGGCAAACATGTCCTGGACCAGCCGCAGCGCGGTGTTGGAGTCATTAAGCGCGTCGACCGCGCGCCGGCCACCTGGAAGCACCAGCCCCGCGCCCTCGTCAGCCGTGACATCGTCAAAACCGGTATCCACGACGAAGTTCATTTCCTCGCCGGTTTCCGTACGCCCGGATACCAGCGCGCGGGCGCTGGAGGCGACCTTCAGCTTGTAGCCGGAGCGCTCGGCGGCGCTGGCCGCGGCGTTCAGGTCGGGTACGGAAAAGCCCGGAGCAGCCAGCGCCAGAATGGTTCCGGCTTCGCCTACACGGGCAATATCGATACGCGGTTCGCGATTGTGACGGTTGGGACGTTTTGATGGGGTCATGAATCCTCCTGGCCTCGCGCGCCCTCGCGCAAGGCTGTTTGTGAACAGGGATATGTGCGTAACGCTTAAGCTAGGGAGTCGATCCCGCCGATACAACGCCGCGCCGCATCAATTCCTGTGACAAAATAGTGATGCAGCCGCGCCCGGGCGCGTAAGAAAGCGCTCCTGCCGGGGAACAGGAGCGCCGGGAGTGTAACAGGTTGGTCAGTCAGGAACTGGACCCGACCTCACTATACGCCGCCGCAATCAATCGACAAAATAAATAATACCGCTAGCTACAATCGCCGCTGTCTATTGGGTTGCTGCGGGAGGACGCAGGGCCTTGTCGTTCGCTGCCGCGCTGAGCAAGGCGGTGCCGGCCACAGCGGCGATGGAAATGCGCAGGGCAATCTCGCCGGAAAGGGCGGTAAACATGGTTACGGCGCCGCCCACGACCAGGCACACCACCAGAACCGGCAGGCTTGCCCGTCCGGTCCGGATGAACACCTTGCGGGCAATGGCGTCACCGAGGACATCGAGCTTCCAGCGCTGCCGGGCAAAGATCACGATCCAGATCCACAGGATCAGGCTGACCAGCCACACGCCAAATCCGATGCCGGAGGCGAGGTAGCCAACGCCGAGGCCTGCGCCGCCAATCAGGGTGAGGGCCTCGCCGCCCTGCCAGGTGATGATCGCCACGCCGTTCAGGCGGGTCATCAGGCGTATGATCTGTACGCTGTCTTCGGGACTTTTCTGCCCTGACATGCGCTGGCCTCCCCGTCAGCGGCGGCCGGGAAGCGGGAAATGTCCTCAGGCGAGGCGAATCTCCCGCAGCCGCTCCATAAGATACTCATGGGCCGTGATGGGCTGCAAATACCGATCGGGATTATCCGCGCTGATGCATTGCGGCAGGGTCTTTATCTCCACGTCCGGCGCGAAATGCAGGAAAAACGGTGTGGAGTAGCGCGAGAAGGCCATGCGCTCCGCTCCCGGGTTCACAACCCGGTGCGTGGTCGAGGGCAGGACGTGATTGGTAAGGCGCTGCAGCATGTCGCCCACATTGACCACCAGAGCGCCGGGCGGCGGATTGATGGCAAGCCACTCGCCAGAGCGGGTTTTTACCTGCAGGCCCGCTTCCTCGGCGCCCAGCAGCAAGGTGATGACATTGATATCCTCATGCGCCCCGGCGCGCACGCCATCGGGCTCGCCCTTTATCGGCGGGTAGTGAAGGAGGCGCAGGATGGAATTGCCTTCGGCGACGCGTGCCTCGAACCAGTTTTCCGGCAGGTCCAGATGGCGGGCGATGGCTTTGAGCAGAATGCGGCCCATCGCATCGAGCGCATCGAAAAGGTCGCGGGTGGTTTCATCGAACCCGGCAATATCGCTGACGCTCACATTGGCGGGCATTAACGGCGCAAACCGGTGCCCTTCGGGCAGGTCGCGCCCGCGGTGCCAGAACTCCTTCAGATCGACCGCTGCGGCGCCCTTGGCGGCTTCCACGCCGAAGGGCGTATAGCCGCGCTGCCCGCCGCCGCCGGGCTGGTGATACCGGCGCTTGGTCTCGTCGGGCAGGGCGAAGAAGGCCTTGGTGTCCGCGATGGCCCGGTCAATGACACCCTGGTCGATCGTGTGGTCGCTGACCACCGCAAAGCCGTATTCGCGGAAACTGCCGCACAGCGCATCGGCAAAGCCTTGCGGATCGCGCGCCGCCTGCGTGAAGGAGACGGGCTTTATTAGGTCTTGCAGGATGGCGCTCATGATAGGTCTACCAGCATAAAGAGGGCGGGGCAGGGCATTTAGCGCGTCTTACAGTGGAGATGAAGGGCGCTCACCCTTGACGATGCAGCGATGGCGGACGACTTGCCAGTCATAATCACGCGGCCCAATGTCGCGCTGCCATGCAGGAGATATCCCATGTCCCAATCGCCCATCGAGGTATTCTACTGGCCCACGCCCAACGGCTGGAAGGTCACAATCGCGCTGGAGGAGATGGGGCTGCCCTATGTAATCCGCCCGGTGAATATCGGCACTGGCGAGCAGTTCAAACCGGAATTCCTCGCCATCAGCCCGAATAACCGCATGCCGGCCATCACCGACCCGCATGGCCCGGACGGCCAGCCGATCTCCATCTTCGAAAGCGGGGCCATCCTGCAATACCTCGCCCGCAAGACGGGCCAGTTCTATGGCACGAATGCGCGCGAACAGGCAGAAGTGGAACAATGGTTTTTCTGGCAGATGGGCGGGCTGGGCCCGATGGCAGGCCAGGCGCACCATTTCCGCTCCTACGCCAAAAAGATTGAACCCGATGAGAGCAAGCTGGAATACGGCGCGAACCGCTACACCAATGAGGTGAACCGGCTTTACGGCGTGATGGACCGGCGCCTCGCGGACCGTGAATATCTCGCCGGGCCGTACTCCATCGCCGATATGGCTGCATGGCCGTGGATATTGCCCGAAGGTCAGGGCCAGAATCTCGACGACTTCCCGAACCTGAAAGCCTGGGTGGAGCGGCTGAAAGAGCGCCCGGCTCTGCGCCGGGGGCGCGATGCGGGCAAGGAGCTACGCTCCAATCTCGCCGAAGATTCAGAAGACGCGAAAAAGGCGCGCGCGATTCTGTTTGGGCAGAAGGCGCGTTGATTGTTCGGGTGGCTCGAGGTCGCCCTCTTGCCGCTCCGCTGTCATTCCCGGGTCGCGGAGCGATCCCGGGCGCCCATGCCTGAGAGGTGCCGGCAAGCGGCGTTCTCCAATGCCATGGACCCCGGCTCGGGGGCCGGGACCCCCGGTGGCCTGGGCGCTTCGGGGTGAGCCGGGTGCACTCTCCCTGAATACGTTGAAGCGTCTCGCCTGCCATGCTTGGATAGGGCAAGCGCAGGGGGGAAAGCGTGGCACGGGCATCGAAAGACAGTCTGAGCCGGATGGAGGCGCGCGCCCGGCGTGTGCGTAGTCCGCGCGAGGCTGGCTGGCCGCACCGTCTTGCGTGGTGGGGCTGGCATGCCATGGCATCAGGCGTGCGCCCGGCGATCTTCATGCTGCTGATATGTCTTGCCGGTTATCTCGGCTTTGACGGTCTGCGCCATCTCGGCCCCGCAGCCAACATGCCGGAGCGCGGCGCACGCATTGACGCTGCGTTCGCCTCGCTGGCGCCCGATGCTGCCACAGCCGCTTCGGTCTGGCGTGCCGAACTGGAAGCGGCCATGCAGCCGCGCGCCGGCCTGCCGCCCGACAATGCGCTGGCAGCAAGCCTGCTGGCTGCGTTCGAACCGATGGCCGGCCGGGAGCGCTTCTCGAGCCTGTTGTGGGCGGAACTGAATGCCCGCTCGCTGAACGAGGCCGAGGCAATCCTGCGGGCTCTGCCCGTCTGGGTGAGGGCACGCGAGCTGGAAAGCGCGTGGACCGGCCGGATGGTACAATCGGGCGGAACAATGGCCCAACTGATGGCGCCTGATCTCGTGCGGGCGCGCCTGAACCGTGCGTCGCGCCTCTACGATGCTCTCGACGCCTCGCAAGCGGCCTTTTTTTCCGGGCATGAGGAGGGCGCGCTCAATCTGGCCCTCTTGCCGGGCTTGTCGGAGGGCGCGCAAGAGCTCTGGCTTCCATCAGATGGCGTTGCCGCGCTGGCCCACTGCCCCGATGCGCAGCCGCTGGAATGTGCGCTCGCTCGAATGGGACGCGATGGCGAGGCCGGTCAGGGCGCACGCCTTTTGCGCGCCGCCTTGCTGGCCGGGCACGCAGGGCCTGCATTCACCGCCAGCCTTGAGGCGGTAGACGAGGCCGCGCTCCGGGCCGTAGCCAGCGAGATGGGGGCAGTGGCTCGCCATACCTCCAATATTGATGCGATCCGGCTCACTGCGCTTCTGGAGTCTCCGCAGGATGCTTCGCGCCTGCGCCGTCTTTCGATAGAGGCCGGCCCGCGCACTCTGGCGCTGGCGCATTTCCACGGGCGCGATGCCCTGGCGCTGGACCGGGGCGATCCACCGGCCGCCCCCGTCCAGCGCGAGGCGCTGGAGCGTTTCGTGCTCGCGGGCGTGTTGGCCGCACTGGCATTCGGCATTGTGCTCGCGGCGCTGATATCTGCGTTCAGCGTACGCGCAACCGGGCGCGCGGGCCTTGGCCAACGGATTGATATCCGGATGCGCGAGTTACTTCTTGGTAGGAAAACCTAACGAAAATAAATGCTTAAAATGCATTATTCTTAGTTTGCCTTAACCGTGTGGATACCATTCCCCGCGATTATGCCCTCACACAAACGCAAAACCTTGCGTGGGTGGTGGGGTGTCAATCACGGGTTCGAGACGAGGGCAAAGCCCCGCAGAACCCAAATGGAATGGGGAAGACAAATGGCTTTCACCGATGTGGAAACCCGTCAGGTTCACGAAGCGATCAATACCGATCCGACCGGTGATGATCTGTGCAAGCTGGGCCTGCTCTACTCGACGGGCCAGGGCGGCGTCATCGACTATGTCGAGGCGCACAAATGGTTCAACCTGGCCGCGCTGATGGGCTCGGAGCCCGCCAAACACTACCGCAAGGAAGTGTCCAGCGAGATGGGTTCTGAAGACATTGCTGCTGCCCAGCGCGCCGCGCGCGAGTGGCTTTCAACCCGTCACTAGGCCGGTCCGGCTGATCAGTCGCGCGTTGCCTGGAACAGCAGGTAGTTGAAGCCTGCGTCGAGCGGCAGGATGCCGCGGACATACTGATCCACGAACAGGTTGACCTCGGCGATCCCCGAACGCGGCACGAACACGACATCGTGGCGGGCCAGCGGGATCATGTCGGCAGGCCTGCCCCGCAGTGCGGAGCGGACATCGACGGTGCGCATCATGGCGCCGCCATCCGGCGCGCGCCTGAGCACGACAACCGAGTTCCGCCGGGCCGTCGGCTGGAAACCGCCGGCGAACATGATTGCTTCGAGTACGCCGGTCCGGCCATCTGGAAGCGGGTAGGGGCCCGGCGCGTTCACCTCGCCGCCGACCAGGATGCGCTGCGAGCCGAAGCTCAGCGGGCGCACCTCCACGATCGGGTCCCGAAGGACGCGCGCATAGCCGTCGGCAATGGCGCGTGCGGCCTCCGGCGCTGTCTTTTGCGAGACCATGACGCCGCCAACCAGGGGCAGGCTGGCGCGCCCGTCGGGGCCGATCTCCACCTCACGTGACAATTCCGGTGCGGTGTGCACCGTCACCTCGATCGCATCACCAGGATAGAGCCGGTACACCGGATCGCCGCCGCTCCATGTCTGGAAGCGTGATGGCTCGAAGCCGCTGGCTGTCTGACGGGCCCGTCCGACGCATGCCGAAAGGCTCATGCCAACTCCGGCTGCCACCATCGCCATCAGCGCCGTGCGCCGCGTCCAGTCAATTTCGGCCATGGGTTGCCACCTTCGAGTCACTGACATGTTTGATGAAGTGTAGCCTTCGTTGAGCCGGGCTAAGAAAAAATTAAGCGCACCCCCGCCAGATGTCCCCTATGGAATCAACGCGCGGGCCTTCTTCAGGACAGACCGCCCCGGCAGGCATGGCCCGCCGGGAAATTGACCTGTTCGATCTGCTGGCACTGGCCTGGTCGCAAAAGCTGCTGATCCTTGCCGTCTTCATCCTGCTCTTCGTTCCAATGGCCGGTGCAGCCTGGTTCGTTCTGAAGCCGGAATATGTCGCTCAGTCCCGGCTTCTGGTGTTGCTCGATCCGGAGGATCAGGCGCCCGGCGCGGCCGGATCGGGCGGTGCGTTCACGCTGGATCAGGTGCTTCAGTCGGAAGCCGAAATCCTCAATTCTGAAACGGTGCGGCGGCTGGCCATCGAGCGGCAGGGCGGTTCCCCCGATGCCGCTACGCTCAAGGCGCTGCGTGACGGGTTTGCCGTTGAACGTGCGCCCAATGCCAGTGTTTTGCAGGCCAGTTTTGCCGGTGAAACGCCGGTTTCGGCAGCCAATGCGCTGAATGCCATCGTGGATGCCTATCTCGACTATAGGCGTGAAGTGCTGGTCGAGGATGGCGCGGATGCGCTCGGCCAGCGTCTGGCGGCAGCGGAAGTTGCCGCCGCGGTGGCTGAGACCAATCTGCGCACCTTCCTGGCTGAAAATGGTATCGTTGACTTTCAGGCCGAGCGTCTGGCGCTGGTCACCCGCATGACCGAGCTGGAAGATGCGCTGCTCGCGGCAGAAGCGGCTACGCAATCGGCTCGTGGCGGCGCCGCCGCCCTGTCACAGCGCTTGCAGGAAATGCCACAATCAATTGAACTTTATGTCGAAAATGACGTCACGGGCCAGCTGCTCGCACTGGAAGTGCGCCGGCGCGAACTGACCTCGCGCTATCAGGATGACGCGCCGCCGGTGCAAGCGCTTGACCGCGAAATCCGCGCCCTGCGCGAGCTCGTCCAGTCCGGCGGTGCCGACGGTGCCGGTCAGCGCCGTACCGGCGCGAACCCGGTCTATCAGGAGCTGGACACCGCCCGTCTTCAGCGCGAGTCCGAGGCGGCGGCGCAGGCCCGCCTTGCCGCGACGCTGCGTTCGCAGCTGGAAGCGGCACGTTCCCAGGCAGACCGGCTGGCGGGCCTCTCCAGCCAGTATGACAGGCTGAGCCGGGAGGCCAGTTCACGCGGCGAAGCGGCCGGGCGTCTGGCTACGCAGTTTGCTGCGGCGGCTTCACGCCGGGGCGGATCGTCGGGCATTGCCGACTCTGTGCGTATCGTTGAACGCGCGACCCCGCCTGCTCAGGCCAAGTCGCTGCGCAAGTTCGGTGTCGCCGCTGCCGGCATACTGGCGCTCGGCGCAGCCATGCTGCTGGGGCTTCTGAAAGGCTATTTCGAGGCCACGCGTGATCCGCGTGCGCTGCGCCGCCCGGAACCGCAGCGCGGTGAAGACGATCTGTCTGGTCCACAGCTTGAACCGGCGCCTGCGCCCTACCGGCAGGCCGCCAGCACCCAGCCAGCAGTCCATCCTCAAGGCCGGCGCCGCGATGCCCATGCGCAACCCGCTGCAAGACCTCTTGCCGTGCTGGCCCGGGTGCGGGATTTTGGTCCGGGTGCCATCCACGGGCCGGGGCACGCATGAGCGCCCCCCGGCATGAATTACCTGCGCAGCCGCTAGCGGAGACAGACGGCGTGAACCCGTTCGCCACAGAACTTGCCGATCTGGCGCGCCGGCTGGCGCCTCCCGGAGCGCCGGGCAAGGTGGTCATGGTACTGGGCATCACGGCCAAGGCGGGCACGTCCAGTGTGGCAGCCGGGTTGGCGCGGGCAGCCGCGGCAGAGACCGGCGGGCCGGTCTGGCTGGTTGATCTGGACTTTGCCAACAATCCGCAGGCCAGCCGGGCGCGGCTTAACGGCTCGGCCTACTCCACCGAAATTGGGGCCGAACCGTTCTGGACGGCAGAGCCCGCCGGAACAGGGCGGCTGGTGCTGCGCAAGCTGGAAGCGGCCTATGTGCTCGTCACCCGGTTCCAGCACAAGCCCGGCGAGATGGAGCGTCTCGTCTACAAGCGGGCGCCGGGTTACTGGCAGCAATTGCGGGCCATGGCGCCCTTGAGCGTTGTTGACGTGCCGCATGGATCACCGGCCATTTCGGCGGTCGCCCCTGATCTGGATGGTGTCATCCTTGTGGCCAATGCACGGCGCGACAAACGGGCTGATGCGGAGCGTCTGGCCGCGCATATCGAGAAGCTGGGCGCGAAAGTGCTGGGCGTCATCGTCAACCGCGCTCATGACTGGCAAGGCGAGGCGAGGGGAGCAGCGCAATGAACGCGCTCGACCGGGCGGATATCTGGCGCTCGGCATTCCCGCGTCTGACCTTTCTGCCGGTGCTTGAGGCAACTCTCGCGGTTCTGGCCATCTTGCTGTTCTCGCAGGCTCTGCTCGGGCCATTGCTGGTTGATCCGCTCAAACCCGATGCGGCCGAGGCGCTGCGTCTGGTCTGGCTGCCTGTATACGGTGTGACGCTGGTCGTGATCGCCATGCGTCCGCTGGCCTTGCTGGAGACGGCGCTGCGCGCCTGGCCACTGGTGCTGCTGGCGGTATTGGCCGGACTCTCCACCTTCTGGTCCATCGATCCCGACATCACGTCCCGGCGCGCTCTGGCGCTGGCCATGACGACCCTGTTCGGGCTCTGGCTGGCCTCGCGCTTCGACTGGAAATCGCTGCTCACCATTATTGCCATCAGCTTTGCCATTCTGATGGCGGGCAGCGCGATTGCGGGAGCGCTGGTGCCGGGCTTTGGCGTGATGCAGGAAATTCATCCCGGCGCGTGGCGGGGCCTGTGGTGGGAAAAGAACACGCTGGGCGCGATGATGGGCTGGGCGGTGCTGGCATTTACCGGCGCGGCGGCTTTTGATCCCAAGCGCCGCATGCTCTGGCTGGCACTGGTGATCCCGGCCCTGGCTCTGGTGCTGCTGTCGACGTCACGCACGGCCCTTCTGGCCAGCTTCATCGCCATTGCCGGGCCCGGCATGATCGCCCTGGCCCGCCGGGACGCCGCGTCGTCCGCTATAGCGGTAATGACAGGCATAATGGGCGTAGCTCTGGGTATACTGGTGCTGATTATCGGTCCCGGCGTGCTGCTGGAGGCATTGGGCCGTGACGCTACGCTGACAGGCCGCACCGACATCTGGGAGGCGCTGTTCCGCCAGATTGGCCAGCGGCCGCTTCTGGGCTTCGGTTATGGCGTGTTCTGGCAGGTGGAGACGGGACCGGCGCACTGGGTGCGGCTGGAAACGAACTGGCCTGTACCAACCGCCCATAATGGCTGGATCGAAACGGCGCTCGCGACCGGCCTTATCGGTGTGGGTGTGGCCGTGATTGCCTATGCAGGCGCACTGGGCAGCGCGGCCATGCGCCTTTTCAAAGGCAATGAAACCTACTGGGCGCTGCCCTTCCTCGTCATGTGGGGGCTGATCAGCTTTTCGGAGAGTAATCTGGCCGAGCAGAACTCTCTGATGTGGGTGATGTTCACCGCCACGGCGGCCAAGCTGGCTCAGCCGCGCGAGGCTGTGCCGTAAAAGCGCGGTGCGAGGCGCTCCATCCAGAACAGCTTGCCCAGCCCCTGAACCGCCTTGTCGAGGCAGGCCGCGCCCATCCCCGGACCGGCGGCCAGGCGCGCCGGCAGAGCGGCCAGACCAAA
The DNA here is from genome assembly GCF_014639075.1 of Glycocaulis albus. Lineage (GTDB taxonomy): Bacteria > Pseudomonadota > Alphaproteobacteria > Caulobacterales > Maricaulaceae > Glycocaulis > Glycocaulis albus. The sequence continues at coordinate 323,908 of NZ_BMFS01000002.1, read as the reverse complement.
CACGACAGCCTGTCCCAGACCGACCGCCATCCAGCCCAGCAGGCCGGGATAATCGACTTTCGAGCCGTGGATGCAGTTCTGGCTGGCACCCTGACCATAGGCAAAGCTGCGCGCCAGCATGTGCGGCCAGCGGGCGCGCTTGCCCTCGACATGCTCGATAACCCCGGCATGAGCCGACCAGGCAAAGCGCACACCCGCATTCTGCAGCCCTACAAAAAGCAGATCGTCCTCGCCGCCGAGCTCGTTCGTGCGGGGGTCGAAAGGCGGATCGGGCAGGGTGATACCGGCCCGGTCCATAAGCGAGTTCCCGCAGCCCCAATCACGGGTGCGCAATGCGTCCTCCTGCGGACCTGTGCGGGCGTAGAGGCGTTCCAGAAGGGCACGTGCCGTCGGGCCCGCGTCCGCCGCAAGCGGGGTTACCGGCCCGAATACGACCGGGCAGTCTGCCGTTTCGCGGGTGGCCAGCAGGCTGGCCAGCCAGTGCGGCAATGCTTCCTCATCGTCGTCCAGCTGGGCGATGAAACGTCCCCCCGCGGCCGCAAACCCGGTATTGCGGGCGTTGGCGACGCCCGGGCTCGGTTCGTGGATATAGCGTATCGGTACAGATGAACCGGCCGCCAGCCCTGCAGCCAGATCGCGCGCGCTGGCGGATGGGTCATTGTCAACAATCACGATTTCTCCCGGAAGGCGTGTCTGCGCCAGCACGCTGGCCACGGCGCGCGCCAGACCCTCCGGCCTGCGAAAGGTCGGTATCAGGACGCTTGTGGCCGCGCCGTCACTCATGCCGTGGCCCTGGCCGGTTCACCAGAGAGCATGGCCAGCGTCTCGCCCACCGTCAGCACCGGCAGGTCCTGTGCGTCCACTTCCGCGCAGATGGTCGCCAGAAAATCCGGTGTACAGCCCCATTCGGACGGGTTTTCGCGCACGTCATGGCCATAGAAGATCAGCCAGCCCGGTTCGCGCCTTGCCTCGTGAATGGCCCGCAACGCCTTGTCCAGACCGGCCTTCCCGCCATCCAGCGCCACCGCTTTTAGCAGGTTCAGATCATCGCCCTTGCGGTTGACGCCGTGGCGCACCCCGCGCAGCGCGCCATAGCGCGGCTGCAGGGCGCGTTTTATGGCCGGCGTCGCTTCGCCATAGGGGAAGGCAAAGCTGGTGCGCGGGCGCAAAATGCCAAGGTCCATCAGCTCTGCGCAATTGCGCTCGCAATCGTCTGCGAACACCTCAGGGTCACAATGGCTGGCATCCAGATGGGCGTAGGTGTGACACGCAATCTCGTGGCCGCGTGCGTGCAGCGCTTCTATATCGGCCCGCTGCATCATCTCGCCCAGATGCGTTGTCGTGCCGAGAAAACCCATCGCCGTGTAGAACGTGCCGCGCCAGCCGCGCCGTTCCAGCATGGGGGCACCAAACAGCGCTGCCGAGCGCGGAAAATCGTCAAAGGTGAAGGAGACAATGGGCTCGTTGATCGCCACAGTGATCGGACGCCTGACACCTGCGCGTGCTGCAAACCGGCGTACCTTGCCAAACAGGCCGCCTGCAGGCTGGTAGATATCGCTCATGGCGTCACCTCCTTGAGGGCTGCCGCCGCGCAGGCCGCCTTGTAGGCCTTCAGCGCCAGCACGCGTGCGCGCACGGGCAAGGCCCGGGTACGGGACAATGCCGGGGCAAGCGCCTGAACAGCGGAGAAAAGCCGCCACTGGGCCAGCAGGCGTGCCATACGCGCGCCCGGCAGGCTTGCCTGATCGGGATGGCGCGCGAGGAAGCGGGCATAGTTGATGCCGCCTTCGGCGAACTTGGCGATCAGGCGGTCAACGCCTTGCAGCCCGCCATGGCCGGCCGGATTGTCGACATGGGCAAGGCGTCCCGCTTTTGCGGCACGCACCGCCCAGTCAACATCCTCCCAGCCCCAGCCCCGATAGGCCTCATCAAAGCGCACCTGGTCCATCAGACGGGCGCGCACTGCCATGTTGGATCCGGCGAATGCGGAGGCGCCGCGCGCCTGTCTGGCGGCAGCGCTGCCTACATCACCGGCGCGGGCGAGGGCGGCGTGAACCGCGAACTGCCCTGATTTCGCGTCCGGGACCAGATAGCCGCCATAGGCGGCATCGAAGCTGGCCTGTTCGAGCAGGGCCATCCAGCGGGCCAGAAAGCCGTCAGGCACTTCCATGTCCGCATCCAGAAAGAGCAGCCATTCACCCCGGGCAGCGTCGGACAGCGCGTTGCGGGCGCCGGAGCGCTGGATATTGGTATCAGAGCGCAGGACACGCACCCTGCCCTTCAGGACACCGGGATGCGCAGACAGGCGTTCGAATACATATGTGGCGGGCGATCCGTCGTCGAACAGGATGATTTCCGTGCCGACGTCCGCCTGTACCAGCAGGGCGTCCAGCAGCGCAGACGGATCATCACCGTGAAACGGGATCAGGACAGACAGGAAGGGCGTGCTCATGCGCTCCTCCATTGCAGGCGGCGCATGGCCGGCATGACGAACACGCTGCGGCATCCGGCGATATCGAGTGTGAGGGCGGCGGCGGCATAGACCAACACCCCGGCCGGAATGTGCAGGGCGAGATGGACGAAGGCGGCGTCCGGAACGGGCAGGGCCATCAGGGCGGCCGCCATGACCGTGCTGGCTGCCCCGGCCTTCACCCAGTCCTCCAGAGGCAGGGAGAGGCGGAAAATGCCCCGGCCCATGATAACGCAGGCGGCAAGGGCAATGGCGTAGGACAGCACTGTGGCCAGCGCTGCGCCGATCAGTCCCATGACCGGGATCAATACAAGGTTCAGGGCGAGGTTGAGCGCCGCGCTGCCTGCCATCAGGCCAGCCATGACTTTCGGTTTGCGTCCGATGACAAAGCTTTCGTGGAAGACATAGGTCATGAAGCCGTTGAGCATCGCGCCCAGCGCGATCAGCGGCATAATGGGCGCTGCGGCGCCGGCGAGGCTTTCTGCAATAAGCAGGCGCGCGAAGGGTTCGGACAGAAGGGCAATGCCGGTTGCAGCCGGTATCGCGATGAGGCCCATGAGGCCCGCGGCTTGCCGTAGAACGGCGCGGGCGGCCTGCGCCCCTTCGTGCTCGAACGCCTTGATGGCCAGTGGCCCGGCGGTCATGCCGAGCCAGATGAAGATGATGTTGAGCGAGCGGTCGGTAATGCCATAACCGGCCGCATAGGCGCCGGTGGAGGCTTCTCCCAGCAGGGCGGCGATCACGAACCGGTCGCCGGTCGAGAGCAGGTGTTCAAACACCAGAGAGACTGCCACTGGTGCGCCATAGGCAAAGAAGCGGACCGCCCGGCGCGCGCCGGCGCGGTCGCGCCTGGCTTTGGACAGAAGGACGGGAATATCGATCAGTATGGCCACCAGACAGGCCAGCGCCATGCCCGCAAACGGGCCGGCAGGCCCCATGCCGCCAGCCATTATGAAGACCACACCAAGGCCAAAGCCGGAGCCGAGGATGAAGCTTTCCAGCAAGGCAAAGCGCACCGCCTCGCCTTCGGCCCGGCGGGTCTCCAGCGCAATCATGATGGCCGAGCGCAAGACTTGCGATACCAGTGCGAAGGCGCAGACGGTCTTCAGCTCGGTACTGACCGGTGCCAATGCAATCGCACCACCGAACACCACCAGGCTGAGCACCGCCAGCCCGCCGTATAGCGAGAAGGCCGTGGCGAGGTGGCCGCCAAGGCGCCCTCTGGCGGTGGCGCGCGCATGGTGGCGCGCGACGGCTGCATCCAGCCAGGTAAACACAAGTGTCTGGATCAGCAGCGCGCCAGCGAGCACCAGCGTATAGCGGCCGTAATCCTCTGGCGACAGAATGCGCGTGAACACCACCACGCTGCCAAACCCGACGAGGATTTGCGCGGCATAGACTGGCAGATAGGTCAGCAGATGGCGGTTCAGCATTATCAGGCGTTCCGGTGCGTTACATCGTGTCTTCAGCTAGCAAGCCCGGTGCCGGAGCCGCAGCGGAACGCAGCATGCATAACAAGCCTTAAGAACCGCCTTAACCGGACCGGACGGATAAATTCCGTGCCGGAATGGGTCAGGCGCAGCTGAAGCGGAACGAGCAGGGGCCGGGCGAATGATTGAAGTCGAGACATGCCGCGCCGCGTTGCTCGGATCTGCCGAACGGGACGTATGGCGTGCTTTTCAGGCGGCGGACCCGGCTCTCGCCAGCCCCTACTTCTCGCTCGGCTTTCTCGATGCCATGTCCATTGTACGGCGCGATACGCGTGTGCTGGTGATCCGCGAGTCGGGGGATATCAGGGGCTTTCTGCCCTTCCACAAGGGCGCGCTGGGACATGCCCGCCCCCTCGGCGGGCCGCTAAGCGATCATCACGGCTTTATCGCTGCGCCCGGCGCCGTCTTTGATCTTCAGACGGTCCTGCGCAAGGCGGGGCTCAAGGTGTTCGACTTCTTCGGCGCGCTCGGCACGCAGACAGCATTCCGCGATCATGCGCAGGAGGTCGACGGCTCGTGGGTCATTGATCTGTCAGGCGGATACGACGCCTGGATCGATACGCGCAGCGCCGTCGAGCCGAAGGCGTTCCGGAATCTGCGCGCCCGCCGCCGCAAGCTGGAAGAGGAGACCTCCAGCTTCCGGTTCCGAATAAATGATGACCGGCCGGATGTGCTTGCCAAAGCCCTGGAATGGAAGTCCGCCCAGTATCGCCGCACCAGCCATTTCGACGTGTTCTCGGTGGACTGGACGCGAAAGCTGATCGACACACTGTTGGGCGGCGGGCTGGACAATACGTCCGGCCTGGTGTCGAGCCTTGAGATCAACGGGCAGCTGGCCGCGGCGCATGTGGGCATGCGGTCGGACACGGTGCTGCACTACTGGTTCCCGGTCTATGATCCGGCGTTTTCAAAGCTGGGACCGGGACTGAATCTGCTTCTGGAGATCGCGCGCGGGCTGTCCGCCGATGGCCTGAATGAAATCCATCTCGGCCCGGGCGAGTATGACTTCAAGCGTGAGCTGGCCAGCTGGCAGTTTCCACTGGCATCCGGCTATGCCACCGCGCCGTCCCTGGCCGGAGCAGCACGTCGAATCGCTGACCGGATCGAGAATGCCGCCGAGAGCCTGCCGCTGGGCGTGGTGTCCACCCTTCCGGGCAGGGCATTCCGGCGCATCGACCGTCTGGCCGCCTTCCGGGCCGCATGACGACCCGGCGCAATCTGCTGGCCGCTGGCGGGGCTCTGGCCGGTTCCGCCTTTGCCCCTGCGGACCTGCGCCTTGCCTCCTATGACACTTCGGCTTCGGGCCGCATGCGGCTGTGGGACAATGCCACGGGTCCGCATCTGCGCGGCGCAGTGTTCGCTCAGCGGCGGGTCTATCCGGAGCTCGACGGCACAACATTTCTGGGACCGGGGCCGCTGGGTGCGCCCGTGTCGCAGGCGGCACTGGATTCGCTGGCAGAGACAGGCGCAAACCTCGCCGTCTGGTCGGGCGCAGGCGTGTTCGCGGAAGGCGGCAGCTTCGCGGTTGATCCGGCTATCGAGGACCATATCGGGCGCTGGCTGGAGATGTGCCGGCGCGCGGGGCTCTACACCGTCATCGGTTTTCGCACCGGGCCGGGGCGCAGCGCCTTTGCCTTCCATCCCGATGATGACTGGTATCCGCGCCGCCTTCTGAACAATTCGGTGTGGCGCGATGAGGAGGCACAGGCCGCCTGGGTGGCGATGTGCCTGCATGCGGCGCGCAGATTTGGTCCGCATCCGGCGCTGGCGGGCATTCTGGCCATGGTGGAGCCCAATGGCAGTGATCTGGGCCAGCCGGGCGTCTGGCCCGCCATGGCAGCTGCGATTGACCGCAACTGGCCGCAAGCCAGCGGCGTGCCGCTGATCCTCAGCCCTGACCGCTGGGCGCGGGCCGAGGCGCTGGGCGCCATGCAGCCCGTCTCCGCTCATACGGTCATCAACGTGCATGACTATGCGCCGTGGGACTACACCCATCAGGGGGAGGGGGCGGGCGTGCGCCTTAATGGTGATGGCCGCCATGTGGCGGAGGCCATGACCGGATACCCGCGCTGGACCTGCCTGGAGTTTGGCGCGGCGCTGCATGCGCCTGATCTGGGCCAGTATTTCCAGACCCGCATCGCGGCGCTGGAAAGCGCTGGCGCGAGCTGGGCGGTCTTCCGCTGGCCCAGCGGGTGGGACGCCTATGAGACCCGCGAGACCGGGATGAATGTCACCCTCTCACGCGACGCCTTGAACGCGCTGCGCGCCGCTTATAGCCGCAACCGGGAAGGTCCGGGGTAGTAAGCAGCGCGCCTGCGCCGTGCGAAGAGGAGGGAGTTACTCTTCTACCGGGTCGCCCATTTGATAGACCGGCTCATCGGATTGCGGCTGGACCGCTGCGGCGGCAGCCGCTTCAGCCTCGGCGCGCAACACGCTGTCGCACTGCCCGCCCTGATATAGGCCCGACAGCCAGTACCAGCGCTTTTCGGCAATCTCGCGCTGGGCGGCGAGTTCTGCCTCACGCTGTTGCGCCCGCTGGCGCATGAAGCCGCCAACCGCGCCGATGCCGGGAATGGCCCGACCCGCTCCCGACATCAGCGCGGCCTGCGCCGCCACGCTTGTGGCGGCGTCGGCTGCGTAGGCAGAATCGAACACACCGCCTTCCGGCGCACCGCCCAGCACTTCGGACGCGGCGTTCGCCTCGGCGATGACTTCCCGGCATGACAATGCGCTGTCACCCATGCGGATCACCTGACCCTGCTGGGCCAGCGCCGGCGTTGAAAGGGCGGCCATGGCCAGCCCGGCAAGCATGATGCGTTTCATGACGGTTCTCCTTCTCACTCCCCCTTCGGAGCTGGTGGGAGGAACCCTCTCTCAAAGCATGCCGCCTTGCATCTGACGAAGCCGGTAAGGTTTGTAAGGTGTTGGAACTGTTGTGCTCTGCCGCGTTTTCCCGGCTTAAGCCGGTGAAACGAAGAATGGACCCCGGCTCGGGGGCCGGGGCCCCGGAGCGCGTTGCCGTTAAAAAAAAGCTGCTTCTCTTACCGCTGACCTCTCCACCGGGTTCCCGGGCTTAAGCCGGGACCCAGAAAACTTGCCCTGACTTGCGCAAGTAAAACGAAGAATGGACCCCGGCTCGGGGGCCGGGGCCCCGGATTATGGTGCCGTTTTGAAAAAGCTTGTTACTTTACCGCTAACTTCTCCACCGGGGTCCCGGCCCCCGAGCCGGGACCCATAATAAAATCCCCTAAGGCCGGTAGCGGGGCTTCTTCTCCCCCCGATCCCGCAGCGGCGCAGAAAGCCTGGCAAATTCGGTGAGCAAAGGCCTTGTCTCTGCCGGATCGATAATCTCCTCCACCCAGAAGCGTTCGGCTGTCTTGAACGGTGAGGAGAAGGACCGCATCTGGCGCGAAAGCTCCGCCTTCATCGCCGCCGGATCTTCGGCTGTTTCCAGCGCGGCCTTGAAGGCTGCCTCCACCCCGCCTTCCAGCGGCAGCGAGCCCCAGTCGCCCGATGGCCACGCATAGCGGTAGCGAAAGCCGGTATGGTTCATCATCGCCGCACCGGCGACGCCAAAGGCTTTCCTCACGATGATCGCGCACATGGGAACGCTGGCCTGATACAGCGCAGCGAGCGCCCGCGCGCCATGGCGGATGGTACCGGCGCGTTCGGCGCGCGTGCCGATGACGAAGCCCGGAATATCCACGAAATGGACGACCGGCAGGCGGAAGGTCTCGGCCAGATCGATAAACCGCGTCAGTTTCTGCGCGGAGTCTGCCGTCCAGCCGCCGCCATAGACTTTGGGGTTGGAGGCAATGACCGCCACCGGCCAGCCGTCAAGGCGGGCGAAGGCGGTGATGACCGACTGGCCGAAATTGCGGCCTATCTCGAACACGCTGCCCTTGTCCATCGTTGAGGCGAGGATGGCATGCATGTCATAGGCGTAGCGCTTGTCGCGCGGCACGATTGAAGACAGGGCAGGGTCGGTGCGGGCGGGATCGTCCTTTGGCTCGTTACGCGCGGGCAGTTCGTGGACTGAGTTCGGCAAGTAGGAGAGAAACCAGCGCGCCGCCTCCATGGCATCGGCTTCGCTGGCAAAGGCGTCATCTACGGCGCCTGCGGCGAGCTGTATGTCCGCCCCGCCCAGCTCCTCCTTGGTCACGTCCTCGCCAATGCCTGCCACCACGGGCGGGCCGGCGACAAACATCTGGGCCTGACCGTGCACCATCACGGAATAATGGCTGGAGACAGCGCGCGCGGCGCCCAGCCCCGCCACCGGCCCCAGCAGGAGCGAGACGACAGGCACGGTCTCCAGATTCTCCACCACCAGATCCCAGGCCGGATTGAAGGGGACATAGGTGGCGCCCATGTCGAGGATGGACTTCACCGATCCCCCGCCGCCCGTGCCCTCGATCAGGCGGATAATGGGCAGGCGAAGATCGCGCGCCATCGCCTCGGCCTGAATCTGCTTTTCCACGATGGCCGCATCGGCCGCGCCGCCGCGCACGGTGAAATCGTCTGCCACCAGCACCACATCGCGGCCGCGGATTTGCGCCCGGCCAAAGACGCAATTGGCGGGCATCAGGCCGGTGAGGTTGCCGTCCTGGTCATAGCTTGCTGTGCCTGTGATGGAGCCGATCTCGCGAAACGTCCCCTCATCGGATAGAAGGGCGATGCGCTCGCGCACATTCAGCCGCCCTGCGGCGCGCTGGCGGTCCAGTTTTTCCGGACCGCCCATGGCGCGTGTCAGCGCCTGACGCTTGCGCAACTCGTCAATTTCGTCTTTCCAGCTCATCCGTTCCACTTTCCCCGCCGCATCAGGACATCCGACTCACATGGCCAGTTTTCCCTTTGAGATCGCCGCCGTCGATGGCCAGGCGCGCACCGGCACGCTGAAAACATCGCGCGGGGATATCCGCACGCCCGCCTTCATGCCGGTGGGTACGGCGGCGACCGTGAAGGCGCTCTATCCCGATCAGGTAAGGCAGGCAGGCGCGGACATACTTCTGGGTAATACCTATCACCTGATGCTGCGCCCCGGCGCGGAGCGGGTGAAGCGCCTTGGCGGCCTGCATCACTTCATGCGCTGGGACGGGCCGATCCTCACTGATTCTGGCGGGTTTCAGGTCTGGTCGCTGGCCGGGCTTCGCAAGATGAGCGAGGAGGGCGTCGCCTTCAAAAGCCATATCGATGGCTCAAAACACATGCTGACCCCGGAGCGCTCGATCGAGATTCAGGCAGACCTTCTGGGCGCTGACATCTCCATGCAGCTTGATGAATGCACGCCTTTCCCTTGCGAGCGCGATGCGGCGGCCAAGTCCATGGAGCTGTCCATCCGCTGGGGGCGGCGCTCGAAAGAGGCTTTCGGGAACCGCGAGACCCAGAACCTGTTCGGCATCGTGCAGGGTTCGGTCTACCCGGATCTGCGTCAGCAATCGGCTGAAGCCCTGATCGAGACAGACTTTGACGGCTATGCGGTCGGCGGGCTCGCGGTGGGAGAAGGCTTTGAAATGATGTGCAATGTGCTGGACGTGACCACGCCGCACCTGCCGCACGAGCGTCCGCGCTATCTGATGGGGGTGGGCCGCCCGATTGACCTCGTTGAGGCAGTCGCGCGCGGGATCGACATGTTTGACTGCGTGATGCCGACCCGCTCCGGCCGCCATGGTCAGGCCTGGTCGGACCATGGGCCGTTCAACCTGAAGAATGCGCAGTATGCCGAGGATGAAAGCCCGCTCAATGAGGCAGTCAACTGCCCGGCGAGCCGTGATTATTCAAAGGCCTATATCCACCACCTGGTCCGGGCGGGCGAATATCTCGGCTCCATGATCCTCTCCTGGCACAATGTCGCCTATTACGAGGATCTGATGGCGCGCATGCGGGCCGCCATCTCGGAAGGCCGGTTCGACGCATTCCGCGCGGAATTCCTCGCCCGCTGGGAAGAAGGCACGGGCAAGCGGGCATAGAAAAGCGGCCTCCGATGAAGGAGGCCGCTGGTAGTCACGCTGCGTGCTTCACATCTAACGGTTGACGTTCAGCTGTGAGCCCAGCTCGGCTTGTGTCGCGGCCAGTACGACGGCATTGGCGCCGGCATCAAAGGCGGCGTTGCTGGCCAGAACGGCATGCGTCTGTGAAGACCCTTCCGGGCGGATCACCACATAATGCTGGCCAGACGACCGGCGGGTGCGGTGTACGTGGCCGACATAATACCCGTCACGGGTATACACGCGGACCGGAGCGTACTGAGCACGGGTGCTGGCGCGGGCGCTGACACGCGCGCGGGGCGGAGGCGGTGTATCCGCGCGGACATAGGCGCGCGTCTCGGTATCCAGCCGGCTTTGCAATGCCGCGCTGGCGCCCGCCCGGTCGTGGCGTGACAGGGCCTGTTCCAGCTCGCCCGTCAGGCGGGTGTCTAGCGCCAGGCCAGTGCGCTGGTCGATCGCCACATTCCTCTCGGTGGCATCAACGCCCAGCCGGGTGGATTGCTCAACCGCGCCCGTTACCTGACCGGTAACATCTGGAAGCTGCGCATGAGCAGCCGCGCCGGCAAGGGCGGTTACCATGATCGACGATAGCAAAATGCGTTTCATCGTTAACTCTCCCTTTCTGATCCGCCCGGGGGAGCGGGCGGTTCATACCGGAATTAACGATGTCTGGCGGGGTGTTGTTCCCGACAAGTTGAACCAAGGGGCAGTCAGCCTCTACCGGGGCTCTGTTATCCAGTTGAGGGCCTGCTCCCGGCTGCTGAAGCGCCGGAATATTATGGCCGGAGGGTCTTCGAAGAAGAACCCTTCCCACATCTCCACCAGAGGAGCGATAGCCGGGCGCTCCCCGATGATGGCGCTGCGCAGGGGCTTGCCGGGATAGGCCGGCAATTCCCTTCTGCGCTTCATGGCGAGCTCGATCATGTCGCTGGCCGGAAATTCGATTGTGCTCGTGGCCGTAAAGTCCAGAAGGACATTGTATCCCGGATCAATGGCGCCCGAGGTGAGATGGCCAATCAAAGTGCGGATATGATGGGATTTTACGTGCGCGGGAAACAGTGCCTCTACCAGGCCGGGATCATCCAGCACACGAAATTCTATCTCGCCCGTCATGAAAACCGCCGTGGTTGGTGGAGACTGTTCGAACAGCCCATGGAGAGGGTTAGCTGGGATGACAGCCGGGCAAAAGCAAGTGCGCGTGAATTGGCAAGGCTGGCGCTATTCGGCGTCAGCCAGTCCGTAGCGGATGAAGGTCTGCTCCAGAACGCGCCGGTTGCAGCCGAAACCGTCATACAGCCCGCGCAAATAGGCGCGGCGGCGGTCGGCCATTTCGCGCTGGGCGCGTGCCTCGGCCTCGATTCGCGCCGAGTTCTGCACAAAGCGGGCGACGGGCCTGACCGGGTTCAGGCCCACAATCGCGGAATAATAGGCGTCCACGGCAGCGTCCTGCGCCGCGTCCGGCGCACGTGACAGCAAATCCTGCCCGCTATCCCACATGGAGCGCTCGCGGGCCTCCTCGCTGGTCTGCGTGGGAGCAGGGGGTTGTTCACGGTCAGGGCCGAGCACGGCTGTCAGGCGGGCGATGTCGGTAGCGACGGTGGAGCACACCCGGCGGGCGCCGCTGCCGCCATAGGGCGTCGGCACAGTGCGCTCGCCTTCCTCCACCATCACGGCGCCCGGACGTTCGCGCGGCGCGCCCAGCGCATCATAGGCTGCCGGCATGGTACGCCCTGCCGCCTCATCGAATGTCTCGCGCGATGTCGTGCAGGCGGAAACCGCCAGCGCCGACACACCACACATCACCACCACACGCGCAAAATTCATCAAGCCGGTCCTCCTGCCGGAACAGGGTGTCTACCCATGATGGCAAAGCCATGGCAAACATGATGAAGCAGCGCGCAATCGTGACGCACTTGAGCGCCTTGACCGGCGCGGCGTGCCTCTATAGATACGCGCACTCTTGATGAGAGCCGGTAGCTCAGCTGGTAGAGCAACTGACTTTTAATCAGTAGGTCCCGGGTTCGAGCCCCGGCCGGCTCACCAAGCCCCATCGAAAATCGCGATTCCAGCCGCCCTTCGCGGGTGCGGACTGTTAACAAGCGGATTTGAGGGCTTCTCACTGGCCCCCGCATGCCTATTTAATTCACCAGACGGGTGCATTTGTGCCCGCAGATTTGTGTGAGGCGAGGCGGATCAGCGAATGGGCATGACGGACCCGCGCAAACCATCGGGACCAAAGGGACCAACGGGTCCGGGGCCGGGCGACACGGAACGCCAGACCGGCATTACCGTGAAGACGCGCCCGCGCACCGAGCGCCCCTCCATGTACAAGGTCCTGCTGCTCAATGACGACTTCACCCCGATGGAGTTCGTCATCCAGGTCCTGATGGTGATTTTTCACAAGGACCAGGAAGACGCGACTCGCATCATGCTGCACGTTCACCAGAATGGGGTGGGGGTTTGCGGCGTTTTTACCTTCGAGGTAGCTGAGACCAAGGTGGCGCAGGTTATGGACGCCGCGCGCCGGGCACAGCATCCTCTCCAGTGCACCATGGAAAAGGACTAGTCCCGTGCCATCATTTTCGCCTGCCCTAGAGCAAAGCCTGCATATCGCGCTGACGGCGGCCAATGAGCGCCGGCACGAGTTCGCGACGCTGGAGCACCTGCTGCTGGCGCTCTGCGATGACGAGGATGCTGCTGCCGTGATGCGTGCGTGCGACGTGGACGTGGAAGAGCTGCGCACCACGCTTGGCGATTATGTCGACAATGAGCTGGCGAGCCTGATCGTGGACAATGACGATGACGCCAAGCCGACCGCCGGATTCCAGCGCGTCATCCAGCGCGCGGTGATTCACGTGCAGAATTCGGGGCGCGAGGAAGTGACCGGCGCAAACGTGCTGGTCGCGCTCTTTGCCGAGCGCGAAAGCCATGCCGCCTACTTCCTGGCCGAGCGGGACATGACCCGCTACGACGCGGTCAATTTCATCTCCCATGGCATTGCCAAGAAGCCCGGCGCCGATGAAAGCCGCCGCCCGACAGGCGCTGACGAAGCCGATGAGGACGCGGCCGAGGACAAGGATGATGCGCTGGCCGCCTATTGCGTTGACCTGAACGCCAAGGCCAGGGCGGGCAGCGTTGATCCGCTGATCGGGCGGGCAGCGGAAGTGGAGCGCTGCGTGCAGATTCTCTGCCGCCGCCGCAAGAACAACCCGCTACTGGTTGGCGATCCGGGCGTTGGCAAGACGGCCATCGCGGAAGGCCTTGCCCGGCTGATCGTCGAAGGCAATGTACCTGAAGTGCTGGAAGAGGCGACGATCTACTCGCTCGACATGGGCGCGCTGCTTGCTGGTACGCGCTATCGGGGTGATTTCGAGGAACGCGTCAAGCAGGTGGTCAAGGCGCTGGAGGCGCGGCCCAACGCGGTGCTGTTCATCGACGAGATTCACACGGTAATCGGCGCTGGCGCCACGTCCGGCGGGGCGATGGATGCGTCCAATCTGCTCAAACCCGCCCTGCAGTCCGGCTCGCTGCGCTGCATGGGATCAACGACTTACAAGGAATACCGCCAGCACTTCGAGAAGGACCGGGCGCTCGCCCGCCGCTTCCAGAAGATTGATGTGGTGGAGCCAAGCGTGGCCGATGCCATCAAGATCCTGCAGGGGCTGAAACCCTATTTCGAGGAATTCCACGATGTGCGCTTCACCAATGAAGCGCTGAAAAGCGCGGTGGAACTGGCTGATCGGTATATCGGTGACCGCAAGCTGCCGGACAAGGCCATCGACGTGATCGACGAGGCCGGTGCTTCCATGCGTCTCGTGCCGCCTTCCAAGAGGAAGAAGACGATTGGCGTCAAGGAAGTGGAGACGGTCGTTGCGAAGATGGCCCGCATCCCTCCGAAATCGGTGTCGAAGTCGGACGAGCGCGTTCTGAAGGATCTCGATGTGTCGCTCAAACGCGTCGTCTATGGCCAGGACGAGGCGATCTCCAAGCTGTCCAGTGCCATCAAGCTGGCCCGTGCGGGCCTGCGCGAGCCGAGAAAGCCGATTGGCTGCTATCTGTTCTCCGGGCCGACAGGCGTTGGCAAGACGGAAGTTGCCCGCCAGCTCGCCTCGGTGCTGGGGGTGGAGCTCCTGCGCTTTGACATGAGCGAGTACATGGAGCGCCACACGGTAAGCCGCCTTCTTGGGGCGCCTCCGGGCTATGTCGGCTATGATCAGGGCGGCCAGCTGTCTGATGCCGTGGACCAGCATCCGCACTCTGTCCTGCTGATGGACGAGATCGAGAAGGCCCACCCGGATATCTTCAACATCCTCCTGCAGGTCATGGATAATGGCGAGCTGACGGATGCCAACGGCAAGAAGATCGACTTCCGCAATGTGGTGCTCATCATGACCACGAATGCGGGCGCGTCCGATGCCGCCAAGGAAGCTATCGGCTTTGGCCGCGGCAAGCGTGAGGGCGAGGACACGGCGGCGATCGAGAAACTGTTCACGCCGGAATTTCGCAACCGTCTCGATGCGGTGATCGGCTTTGCGGGCCTGAAACAGGATGTCGTGGCCCGCGTGGTGGAGAAGTTCGTGCTGGAGCTGGAAGCCCAGCTGTCAGACCGGGGTGTGACCTTCGAGCTGACCGAACCGGCCAAGGCGTGGCTCGCCGCGCGCGGCTATGACGAGAAATTCGGCGCGCGTCCGCTGGGGCGCGTCATCCAGGAGCACATCAAGAAGCCTCTGGCCGACGAAATCCTGTTTGGCCAGCTGCGCAAGGGCGGTGTGGTGAAGGTGGATGTCGATGCCGCCGACGAGGACCGGCTCGATTTCGAGATCATCCCCGGCGACCGCATCAAGCCGCAAGGCAAGGGCAAGTCCGGCGCCAGGCGCAAGCCTGAGCCGGTGCGGTAGACCTCGTTGCTTGAACTCCCGGCCGACCGAAGGGAGAGCCGGGACCTGTTTCAGAACTATCGATAGAGGCCCCGGATCGCTTTGCGTCCGGGGTTTCACGCCTCTGCGCATTGCCCTGCCAAGCCGCTTGGCCTATCCCGGTTGCGAACACGAGAAACCGGAGACCACCGCCATGGCCAGCAGCTTTTACGACCATCTTGCCAGCACCTTGCAGGAGATCGAGGCCGACGGGCTCTACAAGCGCGAGCGGGTCATCACCTCGCAGCAATTCTCCGAGATCGATGTCGCGGGCAAGGGCGGCGAAAGCCATGTCATCAATTTCTGCGCCAATAACTATCTGGGCCTGGCCAACCGGCCTGAGCTTATCAATGCCGCCAAGGACGCGCTCGACCGCTATGGATTTGGCGTCGCTTCCGTGCGCTTCATCTGCGGCACGCAAAGTGTGCACCGTGAGCTGGAAAAGGCGCTGGCCGCCTTTACCGGCCATGAGGACGCGATCCTCTACGCGGCGGCGTTTGATGCCAATGGCGGCCTGTTTGAGCCGCTGCTTGACGAGAATGATGCCATCATCTCCGATGCGCTCAATCACGCCTCCATCATCGACGGCATCCGCCTGTGCAAGGCGAAACGCTATCGCTACGCCAATTCGGACATGGATGATCTGGAGGCGAAACTAAAGGAGGCGCGCGCGAGCGGCGCCCGCCACATCCTCATCGCCACGGATGGCGTGTTCTCCATGGATGGCTATATCGCCAAGCTGAAAGAGATCTGCGATCTGGCCGACAAATATGACGCCATCACCATGGTCGATGACTGCCACGCCCATGGCTTCATGGGCGCCAAGGGCAGGGGCAGTATCGAGCATTGCGGCGTGCTCGGCCGGGTCGATATCGTCACCGGCACGCTCGGCAAGGCGCTGGGCGGGGCGATGGGCGGGTTCACCTGCGCCAGCCGACCCGTAATCGACATTCTGCGCCAGCGCTCGCGGCCCTATCTCTTCTCCAACTCGCTGGCTCCGGCGATTGCGGGCGCCAGCCTGAAGGCGCTGGACATGGTCGCGCATGGCGATGACTTACGCGCTCAGCTTTTCAGCAATGCGAAGCGCTTCCGCGCAGGGATGAGCGATGCCGGGTTCGAGCTTCTGCCCGGCGAACACCCGATCATCCCTGTCATGCTGGGCGATGCCAAGCTGTCCCAGGACATGGCGTCAGCGCTGATGGACGAAGGCGTCTATGTGATCGGTTTCTTCTATCCGGTCGTTCCCAAGGGCAAGGCGCGCATCCGCACGCAGATGAGCGCCGCCCACACTCCAGACCAGATCGACCGCGCGGTCGAGGCCTTTACCAAGGTGGGCAAGAAGCTGGGGGTTGTCTGATCTGCACGTTAACTTCTGCGGAAAAGCATGTAAGTCTCTCGCCAGCCACGTGTGTGGTTTCGCGAGGGCCTGATGCGGCCAATGTTTTCAAGACCAGTCTGGAAGGGCAGCATGCGCGCAGGTGGGGTCATCGTTCTGGTTATTTCGAGCGTCATTCTGGTGGCGCTCGCCATGTGGATTGTACCGATCTACTCGGTCTGGCAGCAGGAACAGGCGGGGCGGGCCGAGCTGGTGCGCGCCGAACAGAACCGAAGGATTGCTGTTCTGGAAGCCGAAGCCCGTCTGGAGTCTGAGCGTCTGAACGCCCAGGCCGAGGTTGAGCGCGCACGCGGCGTGGCGGAAGCTAACGCTATTATCGCGGACGGACTTGGCGGTCCGGAAGGTTATCTTCGCTATCTCTGGATCCTTGCCCTCAGTGAGAACCAGCAGGATGTGATCTACGTCCCGACAGAAGCGGGACTGCCCATTCTGGAGGCCACGAGAGGGCTTCAAGCGCCTCGACCGCAGAATTGATCCGTTCCGGTCTGACCGCGCGGTCGAGACCTTCACCAAGGTGGGCAAGAAGCTGGGGGTGGTTTAGGGGGCGTTCGCCTTTGCCGCGCGCCGCGTAGAACCGAATTATGGGTCCCGGCTCGGGGGCCGGGACCCCGGTATTTGTCACCGAGCTTCTCAACCGGGTTCCCGGGCTTGACCCGGGATCCATTCTTCTGGTTCCGCAACGCGGATGCGTTGCGGAACCAGAAGTGCACCCATCCCCTTCGCCGGGCCTCCACAATGCGCTAGATAGCGGGCAGATAAAAACACCTGCCCCGGAGGAACCCCGATGAAAGCGCTAGTGAAGGCCGAGCCGCGTGAAGGCCTCTGGATGCAGGATGTCGACAAGCCCGAGATCGGGCCGGACGATGTGCTGATCCGCGTCCACATGACGGCGATCTGCGGCACCGATATCCATATCTACAACTATGATGACTGGGCGCAGAAGAACGTGCCCGTGCCCATGGTTGTCGGCCACGAGTTTGGCGGCGTCATCGAGGCGGTAGGGAGCGACGTGACGCGGGTAAAGCCCGGCATGCGCGTTTCCGGCGAGGGCCATGTGGTGGGCGAGAAATCGCGCGCCGTACGCGCCGGGCGCTTCCATCTCGACCCTGAAACGCGCGGCATTGGCGTGAACATGCCGGGCGCGTTCGCCGAATACTTACGCATCCCCGCCTTCAACGTGGTGCCGCTGCCCGATAATGTGCCGATGGAGATTGCCGCCTTCCTCGATCCTCTGGGTAACGCCGTGCACACGGCGACCGCCTTTGATCTGGTCGGCGAGGACGTACTGATCACCGGCGCTGGGCCTATCGGCATCATGGCGGCGGCCGTGGCGCGTCATTGCGGGGCGCGCCATATCGTCATCACCGACATCAACCCGGACCGGCTGGAGCTTGCTACCCGCGTGGCGCCGAGCGTGCGTCCGGTCAACACGATGAAAGAAGATCTCCGCGATGTGATGGCGGAGCTGAAAATGACCGAAGGCTTTGATGTTGGCCTGGAGATGAGCGGGGCAGAGCCCGCCTTCAAGCAGATGGTCGATCACATGGTGATGGGCGGCAATATCGCCATGCTGGGCCTGCCCGCAAAACCGTTCAGCCTCGACATGGGCTCGCTAATCATGCGCGCGATCAATTTCAAGGGCATTTATGGCCGCGAAATGTTCGAGACCTGGCACAAGATGCTGGCCATGCTGCAGTCCGGCCTCGACGTCTCGAAGCTGATCACGCACCGCCTGCCGGCGAAAGAGTTCCAGACCGGCTTTGATGCGATGCGCTCTGGCAAGTCCGGCAAGGTCATCCTCGACTGGCGGGACGCGGCCTAGTGGGAGATCATCCCACCATCCCGCTGGACTTCACAGAGCTGCCCGAAGGCGAGATGCGCGCGCGGGCGCTCGGCTTTTACGAGGCGATGAAGACGCGGCGCACGGTGCGCGATTTTTCGGACCGTGATGTGCCACGCGAGATCATTGAACACGCCATCCTGACCGCTGGCACCGCGCCCAGCGGCGCCAATCATCAGCCCTGGTTCTTCTCCGTGATCGGGCGCGGGCCGTTACGCAAAACCTTGCGCGAGGCGGCAGAGGCCGAAGAGCGCGCCTTCTACGAGGGCAAGGCGGGCGCGGAATGGCTGGAGGCACTGGGCCCGTTGGGGACTGACGCCGACAAGCCGTTTCTGGAAACCGCGCCCTGGCTGATCGCGGTCTTTGCGCAGCGCCGGGGCGGGCCCAAACCTGGTGATAATCGCAAGAACTACTATGTCTCCGAGAGCGTAGGTATTGCCTGCGGGCTGTTGCTGACGAGCCTGCATCAGGCCGGTCTTGCGACACTGACCCACACACCCAACCCGATGGGGTTCCTGACCGAGCTGTGCGGACGCCCGGAGAACGAGAAGCCTGTCATGCTGATCGTTGTGGGCTATCCGGCAGACGGCGCGCGTGTGCCGCTGCATGCGATTCACAAAAAGCCGCTCGACCAGATTTGCGGGTTTATTGAATAAACACCCCCAAATGCGTTTCACCGGCGCAAGCCGGTGCCCAGTCGTTTTCTGGACCCCGACTTTCGTCGGGGAAACGCGCTACTTGGGTGGCGAACGCTAACGCCGCACCAGCGCGACGGCCAGTTCCTCCTTGGCGTTCAGGCCCGGATGGGGGAAGGCCGCCGGCTCGTCCTCCGGCCATTGCCAGCGCGTATCCGGGAAAAGGGCGCGCATGGCGGGGATGCCGCAGCCATAGGGCGGGCCGCCCATCTCCTCCTTCTGCATGAAGAGCGCAAGCAGCACCCCGCCGGGGCGAATCTGTGCGTACGCGCCCGCCTCGTATGCCTCACGCAGCCTGGGCGGAATGGCGCAGAGGAAAGTCTGCTCCCAGTAGAGGTCGAAGGGCGCTTCGGGCCGGTAGGCGAGTGCGTCTCCCGCTTCCAGATGCGCTATCAGGCCCGCTTCGGCGAACCGGGCGACCTGCCAGTCGATTGCCGTGGGGGAGAGGTCGATGGCGGTGACGTTCAGCCCAGCTCTCGCCAGCGCCAGCGGCTCCTCGCCGCGCCCGCAGCCCGGTACATAGACCGACTTGCCGGCCTGAAGCAGGCCAAGGCCCCGCCAGTGCTCAAACGCCGGATGCAGGCCCTTGCGCTCCCACGGCGCATCGTTGGCACGAAAACGTGCATCCCAGTCCATGGGGGCAGGGGGTGTACCGCCTGCATCAGGTGTTGTCATATCCGGTTTCCCGTCGCGGTCTCTTTCGCTAGAGATAGCGCCGTTGCGGGTGTGGCGGAACTGGTAGACGCGCTGGATTTAGGTTCCAGTGGAGCAATCCGTGGAGGTTCGAGTCCTCTCACCCGCACCACTTCTGGTGATGCTCAGCCCATCCGGGCGCACTAAGCATCGAACTGCAAGATTTTACTTGCGCGAAGCGGCACAAACGCGGCTGATATGTGCTTTGCAGGCAGGCAATTAGCCTCGTCCGGCGCTGGGGGCATTCGCAAAATGGATATCGCTGCCCTGACGGGTGTGATGATTGGCGGGGCTGGCCATTCCGGCTCCACCCTGCTGGGCATGATCCTCTCCGGGCTCGAAGGCGCGGTGTATATCGGGGAAGGGGCCAAGGTCCGCTATCTCGGCGATATGACCAAGCCGCTGAAGAAGCGGGCCTGCAAGATATGCGGTGATGACTGTGCGTTCTGGAACGGCTTTCGCTGGGATACATCACGCGGCCTCTACGAGCAGGTCGCGGCGCATTCCGGCGCCCGGATCGTTATCGATTCCTCGAAAAAGCCGGACTGGATCGCCGCGCGCGCCGAAGAGTTGCGGGCGGGCGGGCATATGGCCCGGCTCATCATCCTGACCCGTGACGGGCGGGCGGTGGTCAATTCGCGGCTGCGCAAATACCCCGACCGCGATGCGGCCTCCCAGATAACCGAGTGGATGGAACAGATCACCGCCGCCCGCGCGCTGGCCGCGGACTTTCCTGGCGAGGTGCTGAACCTTGCCTATGAAGAGCTGGCGACGCGCCCGGAGGACACCGCGCGCCGCCTCGCGGCGTTCATCGGTGCGCCCTTCAATGCGTCCATGCTGGCTTTCTCGAGCCGCGAGCATCACCCGCTGGGCGGCAATAACGGCACGCAGTTTCTGGCCGCACGCGGACAGCAGGGCGGCGCGGATGTGCAACCGGGCGCCCGCTCGGCGGCCTATTACCGCGATCATCCGGACGCCATCCGGCTGGACCTGAGGTGGAAGGACGAGCTGCATGACACGCATGCCGCCCTGTTTGAGCAAATGGCCGGGTCATTGAACCAGTCCATGAAGTGGGAGTTTTAAGTGACCAAGATTGACCTTGTTTTCCGCCGCGTTGATGAGCGGACGGCGGACATCTCCCTGGAACTGGCCAAGCGTCATATCCGGCCCGATGCCATTCATATCCTGAACGATGTGCGGCCATTCACGCGCTGCGTGGAGGAAATGCTCAAGATCGAGCATGACTGCGATTATGTCGTCTATCTCGATGCCGACTGCCTGATCCTTGAAGACATGCGCAGCTTCATCGAGGAATGCGACGCGGCCTATGTGGACGCCTATGTCTCAGACCGCTTCCGCGGGCGCATCCATTGCGGTGTGCATATTACCCGCATTGACCTTGTGCGTGCCATGGGGCGGATAAAGCCGCCGGTGGATGACCTCAAATATGCGCTTCGGCCGGAATCACGCCTGCGCAACCTGGCCATGAAGCCGCTGCGCCTGTCCAAGCAGTTCCGCAATTTCGATATACTGCACGACCACTTCCAGTATTATCGCCATGTTTTCCAGAAGTATGCGCTGCGCGAATTGCGCAGCCGCACCGAGGTCCAGTTCCGGCGTCTCAGCTCTGCCATGTCGGGCTGGAATATGGATGACGGTCTGGATCTGGACCTCAAGGTGGCAATGGCGGCGGTGGAATACGCCCGTCGCCATGTGGCTCCCGAAGCCGGCGCGGCAGAGGTCCATGCCTTCATTGCGGCTTTGCCCGAGCATGCGGACATTGCGCTCACCGAGTTGGGCATCGCCGAAAAACCGGCCATGAGCATGGCTGATCTGGAGGCGTGGCTGGAGAAGAATGACCGGCGCGAGGTCTATGGCTCTGCCAGTGATCGCAAGAAGGTGTTCGGGCTGGGCCTGTCGCGTACCGGAACTCGCTCTCTTACCTCGGCCCTGCAGATGCTGGGCTGGGACTGCAGCCATTATCCGATTGATGAGGATACCTACACCGAGCTTGCCAACGGGCAGTACGATCTGACACTGCTGAAATACCATGACGGTCTGACCGACATCACGTGCGCGCCTTACTACCAGCAGTTCGACAAGCAGTATCCGGGATCGAAATTCATCCTGACGGTGCGCGACAAGGACAGATGGCTCAATTCCTGCCGCAATCACTGGTTCAACCGGCCGGCGTTTGGTGATGCGGAAGACCCCGATCAGGAAGTCCATTTCCTGATGCGTCAGCTCCTGCGGGCCGCCGTTTATGGCTGTTACACCTATGTGCCGGAACGCTTTTCCTGGGTGTATGACCGGCACGTCGCGGAGGTGAAGGCCTATTTCAAGGACCGGCCGGACGATCTGCTCATCATCGACGTATGCGCCGGCGAGGGGTTCGAGAAGCTCGCGCCCTTCCTGGATGTGCCCGTTCCGGCTGAACCTTTCCCGCACAAGGGCGCACTGCTGACGCAGCGGGTCGAGGAGGCGCGGGCCGGCTCTGTCGCGGCGGAATAGGATGTGACCGAAGACGCGAAAATCGCGATGCCTGAGGCACGTGAGTCTCTCGCGCTGGCCTGGCGGACCCTTGTCCTTGCCTGGGGTGCCGCGCCGCGCCTGATCATGTTGATCGCCGGTCTCACGCTCGTAGCGGCTGTGGCACCGGCGCTCGCGGTGTACCTTGCCAAGCTGATGATTGATGCGGTGCTGCTGGCGATCGAGACCGGCGAGGCCGCCGACCGCGATCTGGCGCTGGGCTATGCCGCAGGTGAGGCAGCCGTGATCGGCGGGCTGGTCGCGCTGCGCCGTATAACAGGTCACTATCTGAACCTGCTGCGCGCCGAGCTTGGCTACCATATCGGCAACCGGATTTTCTCGAAGACGGCCCGGCTGGATCTCGAAACGCTGGAGCGCGCCGATATCCAGCAGCAGATCACGCTCGCCCGGCAGAACGCGGTCGCGCGGCCATTCTCCATGGTGCAACGGGTTTTCGATGCGGCGCAGAACGGTGTGACGCTGATCAGCTTTGCCGCGCTTCTCATTGCTTACTCGCCCTGGCTGGTCCTGCTGATATTTGCCGGCGGGCTGCCGTTGTTTCTGGGCGAGCTGAAATTCTCCGGAGCGGGTTTTCGCTACTATACCGGCCGCACCCCGCATGTGCGCCGCCGCACGTATCTTGAAGGATTGATGGTATCGCCGGCTGCGGCGCCCGAACGGCTGCATGCCGGCGCCAGCGACGCCATTTCGGGGCGTCAGCAGGCCCTTTACCGGTCGCTCCATGCCGAGGACCGGGCGTTACAGGGACGGCGCAGCTGGGGCGGTGCGGCGCTGATCGGCGTTTCCAGCCTTATCTTCATTGCGGGCAAGCTCTACGCGGTTTTTCAGGCGGTTGCCGGCGTGATCTCGCTGGGCCAGATGACCTTGCTGATCGCCGCGCTCAAACAGGGGCAGAATACGGTAACCAGCCTTCTGGCGGCGTTCAGTGGCGCCTATGAGGACGTGCTCTATGCCTCCAATCTCTTCTCCCTGCTGGACCGCCCGGTCTCCACGGACGAAGGCACGCTGACGCAAGGCCCGTTGCCTGATGACGGCTATCGCTTTGAAGGGGTCAGCTATCGCTATCCCGGCGCGTTGCGCGACGCGGTTCACGATCTTTCCCTGCATATTCCGCCCGGCCAGCGGCTAGGCATTGTCGGCGCGAACGGGTCGGGAAAATCCACGCTGGTCAAGTTGATGGCCGGATTTTACGCGCCTTCCTCCGGACAGATTCTGCTCGACGGGGCGCCGCTTGGCGATTGGGCGCCCGAAGCGCTGGCGCGGCGTACTGCGCTATTGTTCCAGCCCTTCCAGCGCTATGCGTTCACCGTGCGCGACAATGTGGCGATGGGGCAGGGCCTGCGGCCCATGGATGATCTTGCCGTCAACGCGGCCATCGATGCGGGCCTTGCCCGCGATGTCATTGATGAGCTGCCAGCGGGGCTTGATACCGAACTTTCCCGCCAGCAGCTGGAAGGGGTGGAGCTTTCCGGCGGGCAGTGGCAGCGCCTTGCGCTGGCGCGCGCGATGCTGCGTACGCACGCCGATACGCTGATACTCGATGAGCCGACATCGGCGCTGGACCCGGAAGCGGAAGCCGCCCTGATCGACCGGGTCTCTGCTGCGGGAAAAACCGTCGTGCTGATCAGCCACCGGCTTTCCAATCTGCGTGCGGCGCAGCGAATCGTCGTTTTGCAAAAAGGGCGTATCGCCGAGACCGGCACCCATGCAGAGCTGATGGAGGCAGGCGGCGCCTATGCCAGCCTCTTTGCCGCGCAGGCGGGCTTCTATAACGCCGATCCGTCCGCTTCGTAGGCTTGCTTCACATCAACCGCCATAGGCCCGTTGCGTCCGTGGAAACCGCGTGACATAACGCGCGCTCGCTCCCGGCAGGGCCGGGCGTGCGGTTCCCGCAATTTTTGTGGCGCATGCCTGCAAACTGCCGATGTATCCATGACAAGGCCTCGCCACTATGAACGTTGTTGAAAAATCTTCCGAAGGACTCTCGCGCACGTTTGAAGTGGTCGTGCCTGCGTCCGACCTGCAATCGCGCCTCTCGGTCAAGATCGAGGAAATCCGCCCGCAAGTGCGCCTGAAGGGTTTCCGCCCCGGCAAGGTGCCTGCCGCCCACATCCGCAAGATGTTTGGCGCTTCTATCATGAGCGACATCCTTCAGGAGATCGTGCCGGAGGCCACGCAGTCCACACTGGACGAGCGCAAGCTGCGTCCGGCAAGCCAGCCGAATGTGGAAGTGAAATCGGATGCGGACGACGTCCTGAAGAACGGCAAGGACTTCACCTTCGAGATCAATGTCGAGGTGATGCCGGAGTTCGAGACCACCGATCCGAAGAAGCTCAAGCTGGAGCGCCCGGTCGCCAAGGTCGGGGACGATCAGGTCAACGAAGCGCTGGAGCGCCTGGCCAAGGACAGCCGCTCCTACGAGGACAAGCCCAAAACCGCCAAGGCGGCCAAGGGCGATGTCGTGGTCATCGATTTCGTCGGCAAGATTGACGGCGAAGTCTTCCCGGGCGGCTCGGCAACCGACTCGCGCGTTGCGCTGGGTGATGGCGCGTTCATACCGGGCTTCGAAGATCAGCTGATCGGTGCCAAGGCCGGTGATGACGTGGAAATCAAGGTCACCTTCCCGAAGGATTACGGTGCAGAGCATCTGGCCGGCAAAGACGCCGTGTTCGAGACCAAGGTGAAATCGGTCCAGGCACCGCAGGACAGCAAGATTGATGACAGCTTGGCCGAGCGCCTCGGCCTGTCCGATCTCGACGCGCTCAAGGATGCGCTGACCAAGCGTTTCGAGCAGGAGCACAATCAGGCTTCGCGCATGAAAATGAAGCGTCAGCTTCTCGATCAGCTGGACGAAGCTCATGGCGATATCGATCTGCCGGGCCGGATGGTCGAAGCCGAGTTCGAGAACATCTGGCGTGAGGTTCTGGCAGCCAAGGAAGCTGGCGAGCTGGAAGACGAGGACAAGGACAAGTCCGACGACGAGCTGAAGGCTGATTATCGCACCATTGCCGAGCGCCGTGTGCGCCTGGGACTGGTGCTGGCCGAGATCGGCCGTAACGCCAAGGTGGACGTGACGCAGGAAGAGCTGGCCCGCGCCGTCAACCAGGAAGCCATGAAGTATCCGGGTCAGGAGCGTCAGGTTGTCGAGTACTTCCAGAACAATCCGGGCGCCGTCCAGGCCCTTCGCGCGCCGATCTATGAAGAAAAGGTCGTCGACTACATCATCGAGCTGGCAGACGTGAAGGAAGTCAGCGTCGACCGCGACACGCTCTTTGCCGACGAGGATGAGGCTCCGGCCAAAAAGCCCGCGAAAAAGGCTGCGGCGAAAAAGACGCCTGCCAAGAAGTCTGCTGCTGCCAAGGATGAGGCCAAGCCTGCGGCGAAAAAGGCTCCGGCCAAGAAGGCCGATGGTGACAAGCCTGCGGCCAAGAAGGCGCCTGCCAAGAAAGCAGCAGCAAAAAAAGAGTAGTGCGCCAGGGCGTACTGACCCTTACTGCCATTGATCGCCTCATGTGCACCGGGCCCGCTTGCGGGTCCGGTGTGCGCTTGCCAAATTGAGCGAAGCCTTCCAGCTTGCACGGCACGGCTATGCCCGTCCGGGTCATCCAGCCAGTATCAGTGCACATTCCGAACGGAGCCGGTGATGAGAGATCCCCAGGACGTGATGATGAACCTCGTTCCCATGGTCGTGGAACAGACCAGCCGGGGCGAGCGCGCGTTCGATATCTATTCGCGCCTGCTGAAAGAGCGCATCATCTTCGTTACAGGGCCGATTGAAGACCATATGGCCAGCCTGATGGTGGCCCAGCTGCTCTTCCTCGAATCGGAAAATCCGAAAAAAGAGATCGCCATGTACATCAACTCGCCAGGCGGCGTGGTGACGGCCGGTCTCGCGATCTACGACACGATGCAATATATCTCCGCGCCGGTCGCCACGGCCTGCATCGGCATGGCGGCGTCCATGGGCTCACTGCTCCTGGCAGGCGGTGAAAAGGGCATGCGCTTTGCCACGCCGAATGCGCGTATCATGATGCACCAGCCCTATGGCGGTTTTCGTGGCACCACAGCCGATATCGAGCGCCATGGCGAGGATCTGGTGAAGATGAAGCGGCGGCTTTACGACATCTATGTGCGCCATAGCGGGCAGGACATGGCTGTTGTGGAGAAGACGCTGGACCGCGATTCGTACATGGATGCGCATGAGGCCAAGGATTTCGGGCTCATCGACCGCGTCTATGAGCGCCGGGCTGAGTCCGGCGCCTGACATTATTCTGCCGCCGTTCACCTGTTGTTTTGAAACCGCAGTTTACCCTGCGGGCAGCACCTCGCGCTTGATTGACATGCGTGCTGGTGATCGAATGGCTTTGAAGGGAAACCTTTCGTCAAGCTCCGGCCCTGATCTTGCAGGGTAGCGTACCGGACTGATTCCGGTGGTGAACGGATGCAGATGGCGGGTCGGGTCCCAAGTTTGAGATAACCGGGCGCTGCCGATTGGAGCGAGCATGACCAAGGCGACCACAGGCGACGGGAAGAGCACCCTATACTGCTCCTTCTGCGGCAAGAGCCAGCATGAGGTGCGCAAGCTCATCGCAGGGCCGACCGTATTCATCTGCGATGAATGCGTGGAGTTGTGCATGGACATCATCCGCGAGGAGAACAAGACCTCGCTGGTGAAGTCTCGCGAGGGCGTGCCCAGCCCGCAGGAAATCTATCAGGTGCTGGAAGATTATGTGATCGGCCAGGCGCACGCCAAGCGCGTGCTGTCGGTGGCCGTCCATAACCATTACAAGCGCCTCAACCACTCGGCCCAGAATGCTGATGTGGAGCTGTCGAAATCCAACATTCTGCTGATCGGCCCGACCGGGTGCGGCAAGACGCTGCTGGCGCAGACGCTGGCGCGCATCCTTGACGTGCCTTTCACCATGGCAGACGCGACCACGCTGACCGAAGCCGGTTATGTCGGCGAGGACGTTGAGAACATCGTCCTGAAGCTGCTTCAGGCTGCCGACTACAATGTCGAGCGGGCCCAGCGCGGGATCGTCTATATCGACGAGATCGACAAGATCAGCCGCAAGTCCGACAACCCCTCCATCACGCGGGACGTGTCGGGGGAGGGTGTGCAGCAGGCCCTGCTGAAGATCATGGAAGGCACGGTCGCCTCCGTGCCGCCGCAGGGCGGGCGCAAGCATCCCCAGCAGGAATTTTTGCAGGTCGACACCACCAACATACTCTTCATCGTCGGCGGTGCGTTTGCGGGCCTTGAAAAGATCATCTCGCTGCGCGGCAAGGGGTCGGCCGTCGGCTTTGGCGCTGATGTGCGTGATCCTGATGCGCGCCGCCAGGGCGATGTGCTGCGTGAGGTCGAGCCGGATGATCTGCAGCGCTTCGGCCTGATCCCGGAATTCGTCGGCCGCCTTCCGGTCATCGCAACGCTGGAAGACCTGGACGAGAAGGCCCTGATGCAGATCCTCACCGAGCCGAAGAACGCTCTGGTGAAGCAGTATCAGCGCCTGTTCGAGATGGAAGGCGTGGGCCTGTCCTTCACCGAGGATGCACTCATTGCCATCGCGCAGAAGGCCATTCTGCGCAAGACCGGCGCACGCGGCCTGCGCTCGATCATGGAGGGCATACTGCTCGACACCATGTTCGACCTGCCGAGCCTGGAAGGCGTTGAGGAGGTTGTGGTCAACGCCGAAGTGGTCAATGGCGATGCCAAGCCGCTCTACATCTATTCCAAGGCCCGCTCCAAGATGGAAGAGGCCCCGCGTCAGGGCGCCTGAGGCACTTCGGGATTGTTGGAAATCTGAAACGCCCCGGCTATCCGCCGGGGCGTTTTTCGTTTCAACTATGTTTCGAGGGAAGAGGTGGGGAGTTCCATGGTGAGCGGGATCAAGGGTAGCGTCCGGGCGATCGCAGGCCTGACCGTACTGGTAACGGGTGCCTGTGCTTCGGCGGCAGTGGAAGACGACGTGCAGGTGACAACTGCCCGTGTGCCCGTCGCGGAATGCTCAGCCGTTACCGAAAGTGGGGCGCCCGTGGTGTTTTTCGCTATCGATACGACCACCGCGCCGTGGGAACCTGCGCCGCGCGTTGCGGTCGCTGCTGGAGCCGACATTCCAATCAATATCGGACAGAATTATGCACCGCACGGGATGCGTCGTATTCCGCGTGAATGCATTGAATGGCGGATTGAACCGGAACGCCACGCGTCTTTTTCGGAAGGCGGCGAGCGCCTGACAATAGCGGGCGACCTCCCTTTGGGCTCGGTTGTTGAACTTACGGCGGTGATAGCGCAGGAGGGCGAGCCCACGCGGGCCGGAACCTTGCGGATATCCATTGTCGATGACGTATCGCGCCAGCTGATTGGCACCTGGAGTTTCGAAGATGTTCGCGGTTGTGACCGGATGTCGCTCGATCCGCCGCGCGAGATCCGCTTCGAGCCAGAAAACTCTGCGCGGGTCGCATGGACGGTTTTCGAGCAGTACTGGGATTATTGGGGGCGCTATGCGTGGGACCCGCAAACCGGCGCGTTCAGTCTTGAACCCACAGGCGGAAATCGTCTCCCGCCCGACATAAGCGCGACCGGCCGTCTTGTTTTGGAAGATGAACGGCAACTGGCCATCTCCGGCTTCCATTTCGGCACCCGCGAGCCTGAGACACCGTCCTTCATGGTGTCCGCCGAGGAAGCCGGCTGCACTCTGGTCTTCAGGCGGCAAAGATGAGGAATATCATGGCGTCTTTCAAACTTGTTTCTGCAGGATTGGCGGTTCTGCTCGCATCCTGTGCCACGACGGGTGCGGGCGAGTCTGCGCAAGACGCGGTAGCCGGGCCTGTCGACTGCTCCAGCTATCGCGCAAGCGATGCGCCGCTGGTTTTCCACGCCATGGATCCGAACGTACCAGCGGCATGGCCGACCCAGCGGATCGTGGTGTCCGCAGGGGTGACCATACCGATCAGCGTGGGCCATTTTGACCCGCGGCGGGGGATCGAGCCTGTGCCTGTGCAGTGTGTGGACTTTCAGCTATCGCCGTCAGATGCTGTGCGCCTATCGCAGGATGGCTTGTCCATCGAGATCGGCGAGGATGCACAGCCCGGTTCCGACATCCAGCTGACCGGAACCCTGCGCGGGAGCCGTCGCGGCGAAGGCTCTGAAACGTTGCGGATTGTCATCATCGACGAGATCAGCCGCCAGTTGATTGGCACCTGGTCTTTTGACGCGGTGCGTGGCTGTGACGCGGCTGAGGTCGATCCGCCACTGGAGATACGATTCGAGGTGAATAACGGCCTGTCGGTCACATGGACGCCGTTCGGGCGCTATTGGGACTATTGGGGCCGGTATGAATGGTCGCCTGACACCGGCGCATTCACCTTCGAAGCAACGGGCGGCAATCAGGTTCCGGCCGATATCAGCGTGAACGGTGAAATGGTGCTGGAGGACGACCGGCATCTTGCTCTGTCAGGTGTCCATTTCGGAACGCGCGAGCGCGGCGCGCCTCCCTCTGGCGTTTCGGCGGCAGAGGCCGGTTGCACTCTGGTCTTCAGACGGCAGGGGGCGGCGCCGCAATGAAGTCTTTGATGCTGGCTTCGGCAGGGCTGGCAGTGCTCCTGGCCTCGTGTGCCACCGCCGAGCCCGGCGTCTATCGCGGGGCCGTGCGCGGCGCGGACGATCCCCATTCGGGCAATAATCTCGAAGACCTGCCCCGGTGCAGCGAGATTTATGATGGCGGCGCCTATCTTGTCGCAAGCCCTGTGGCTGGCCGCCCCGGCGGTCGCATTGAGGTGCGACACAATCTGGGCATGGGCAACAGGCCCTATAACATTCCGCCGCGCTGTGTGGACGAGTGGCGGATTGATCCGCCGGACGCGGCGACGCTCTCCGGCAATCGGCGCTTCCTTGATATCAGCGCGGATACCGCGCCGGGGACGCTGACGCTCACCGTCACGGCGCAAGGGTATTCGACCAGCATTTCGATACCGGTCATCGATCCCGATCTGCCCAATATCTATGGCAGCTGGATTCCGGCACAGCCGTTTTCCTGCGCCGGATACGAAATGCCGAGCGTGTTCAGTATCCGCCCGGATGGCCGCGTCCTCATCGCGTATCCGAACATGATGGGCCGTTATCAGGATGAGCGCGCCTACACCTATGATCACGTGACCGGCGCCTTCACGCTGGGCCAGCAGAGCGGCTATGTGCGGGTGATGGGGGAGGGGCATATCGTCTTCACCGGCTTTGCCTTTCCGTCTGGCAGAATGCCGCCTCCGCCTCCGCCAGGTGAACCGGAGCCTGATCCGACGCGTTGCGAATATGAGCTCCGCCGTGCCGGTGAAGCGTACTGACGGCCGGCCTGGTTGCTCTGACAGCGCTGTGCCTTGAACGTGCCGCGTACAGCTTCCACTTGTTGTGCAACGCGAAGCGCGCGAGGCTGAGTGCATAGCGCGCCGTTAAACCCTTTGGCGGATCCTGCATGGCAGGGTCAGGCCGTGATGGCAGGCGATACGGCCGGCCGCGGCCAACGGAGACAAGACTGATGAGCGAGACCAAAACCCTGCCGCTGCTGCCTTTGCGCGATATTGTGGTGTTCCCCCACATGATCGTGCCACTTTTTGTCGGGCGCGAGAAATCGGTGCGCGCTCTGGAAGAGGTCATGCGCGGTGGCAAGCAGATATTGCTGGCTACCCAGAAAAGTGCCGGTGATGACGACCCCAAGCCGGACGCAATCTATGAATCCGGCGTCCTGGCCTCCGTCCTGCAACTGCTGAAGCTTCCCGATGGTACGGTGAAAGTACTCGTGGAGGGATCGCAACGCGTTACCATCAAGGCATTCACCGACAATCAGGCCTATTTCGAGGCCGAAGCCGAACTGGTGGATGAAGACACAGGGCCTCAGTCCGAAGTGGAAGCGCTGATGCGCGCGGCCGCCGAAAAGTTCGACGAGTACGCCAAGCTGAACAAGAAGGTGCCGCCCGAAGCCCTTTCTGTCGTCAGTGAAATCTCCGATGCGGCCAAGATGGCCGATACCATTTCGGCGCATCTGGCGGTCAAGCTGACCGAGAAGCAGGGCCTGTTGTCCAACCCGAATGTCGTGGCCCGTCTGGAAACGGTTCTGGGCCTGATGGAAGGCGAAATCTCTGTCCTGCAGGTGGAGAAGAAAATCCGTTCGCGCGTTAAGCGGCAGATGGAGAAAACCCAGCGGGAATATTACCTTAACGAGCAGATGAAGGCGATCCAGCGCGAGCTGGGCGAGGGCGATGATGGCCGCGAGGAGCTGGCTGAGCTCGAAGAGCGTATTGCCAAGACCAAGCTCTCCAAGGAAGCGCGCACCAAGGCCGATGCCGAGTTCAAGAAGCTGCGCCAGATGAGCCCGATGTCGGCGGAATCCACCGTCGTGCGCAACTATCTCGACTGGCTGCTTTCCATTCCGTGGAACAAGCGCAAGCGCTCGAAGATCGACCTGACCAAGGCGCAGACAACGCTCGACAACGACCACTATGGCCTGGAGAAGGTCAAGGAGCGCATTGTCGAGCATCTGGCCGTGCAATCACGCACGAAGAAAATCCGCGGGCCCATACTCTGCCTGGTCGGCCCTCCGGGCGTCGGCAAGACCTCGCTTGGCCGCTCGATTGCGGAAGCCACGGGGCGTGACTTCGTGCGCGTCTCACTTGGCGGTGTGCGTGACGAGGCGGAAATCCGCGGCCACCGGCGCACCTATATCGGCTCCATGCCGGGGCGGATCATCCAGTCGATGAAGAAGGCCAAGCACTCCAACCCGCTCTTCCTGCTCGACGAGATCGACAAGCTCGGCGCGGACTATCGCGGCGACCCCGCGTCGGCGCTGCTGGAGGTGCTGGACCCGGAACAGAATGCGACGTTCAACGACCACTATCTGGAAGTCGATTACGACCTCTCCGACGTGATGTTCATCACCACCGCCAACACGCTGAACATGCCCCAGCCGCTCCTCGACCGGATGGAGATCATCCGCATTGCCGGCTACACGGAGGATGAGAAGCTGGAGATCGCCCGGCGCCACCTCATTCCCCGTCAGCTGAAGAACCACGCACTCAAAGACGGTGAGTGGTCGGTGACCGACGAGGCGCTGCGCGATGTGATCCGCTACTACACGCGCGAATCCGGTGTACGTAATCTCGAACGCGAGATGGCGCGCCTCGCCCGCAAGAGCGTGGTGAAGCTGGAGAAGGGCGAGACCGACAAGGTGGTCATTACACCGGAGAGCCTGGAAGGCTTCCTGGGCGTGAAGAAGTTCCGCTTTGGCGAGACCGAGGAAGCCGACCGCGTCGGCCTTGTCACCGGCCTTGCCTGGACAGAGGTCGGCGGTGACCTTCTCACCATCGAGGCGGTCACCATGCCGGGCCGCGGCCAGATGAAGGTCACAGGCAATCTGCGCGATGTGATGAAGGAGTCCATTTCGGCAGCGAATTCGTTCGTGCAGTCGCGTGCGCCGTCGGTCGGCATCAAGCCGACCATTTTCCGGCGGACGGATATTCACGTCCACGTGCCGGAAGGCGCGACGCCCAAAGATGGCCCGTCAGCAGGCATCGCCATGGTCACGGCCATCGTTTCGGCACTGACCGGCAATCCGGTGCGCAAGGACGTGGCGATGACCGGCGAGGTGACGCTGCGCGGCCGTGTCCTCCCCATTGGCGGCCTGAAAGAGAAGCTGCTGGCGGCGCTGCGCGGCGGGGTCAAGACCGTTCTCATTCCTCAGGAGAACGAGAAGGACCTCACCGAAGTGCCCGATAATGTGAAACAGGGCCTGACCATCATTCCGGTGGAAACGGTGGACGAGGTGCTGTCCATCGCGCTGGCCGAGCCTGTCGAACCTGTGGAATGGACCGAGGCCGACGAAGCCGCTCTGGCCGCCATGCCGTCATCTGGCGAGGCGGGCGAGGCAAGGGCGCATTAGGCTATTCAGATGGGGGCCTGGCCTTAGGGGCAGGGCTCCCGTCTGCGGCCTGACTTTGTGCGCGCCGCCCTCTCGCATAAACCTGCCTCAGCGCCTCGATGGCGATCATAAACACCATGGCCAAGGCTTCGGGGTCCCGCTTTGACACTTCCTCGTCGGAAAGGTTGTCGAGCCGCTCGATGCGGACCATTGCACTCTCGAACATGCGTTCACAATAAACCGCGTCCGTGTCATCGGGACGCGCCCCGGCGGCATCGATGAGCGCCTTGTACAGTTCGGGCAGCGTTGCGGTATCGGAGCGGGCATTGATTGAATTTGCAATCATTCCGGCCAGTTGCCGCAGCGGCTTGACCGCCTCACCGGGGGCAAGGAGCCGCGCCCGTTCGCATTTCTCGAACGCCAGGTCGATGGGGCCGTCATCAGCCGCGACCGTGGTGTACGATACAACTCCGGCCCCGCCATCCTGTTCCAGCTTCTGTACGGCGACAGCGTGACGCTTCTCCAGCCAGGCAGTCGTTTGTGGCCCCAGCCCGCGCCGCCGCCCGGCATATCGGTGCATCAAGGTGGTGTTGGGCGCGTTGTCGGGTAGGCTCTCTGAATAATGACGCCGCAGAATTTCCGGGTAGTTGCGTGGCACAGGAAAAATTCGTGGCGGGAAGGTAGCGAGTTCGGAAGGGTAGAGCGTGAACCGGATGGTCATCAGCTGCCGGCCCGTCGTGTTCGGCCAACGCCCGTGCCAGGCGTCGTTGAGAAAGAAATACACATCGCCGGGCTTGCCGATGATCTCGGTCCGTCTCGCCTGATAGATGTCCTTCAGCGAGCTGTTCGCAGGTAGTTGTCTGGTCTTGTCGTCTGGCAGGCGCTTGTATTTCGACCGGCGTGAGTGGCCGAATTCATTGGTAAAGTTGCCGGTCGGCGATAGAGCAAAATCCCACTGGGGTGCGAACGCCTCCCATTGAGTACCCGGTATCACGGCTGTCCCGCCAGAACCGGGGGTGGTCATGTCGTCAAAGAAAATCCCGAAATTGCAGGCGCCAAGCGTATCGCGATGCCATCCGTGCGGGATCTGGAAAGTGTCCACCTCGTCATTCTTGCCCGACGAAATGCGTACGAGATCCTGGCGAAGCTGGTAGTTGGGGCCCACAACCCGCCTTATCATCTCGGCGAACGGCTCGTTTTCAAGAATGTCTGCGATCAGCCTGGCCGTCAGCTCCGACTTTGTTGATGGTGAGCGGATCGTCCGCATAAGGTCGGTCAGGGTTGAGTTGTTCGGCGGGTATTTGGGCGCGCTGTGCTCAGCCCGTTGCCTGTCCTCGAGATCAGCGTCGAACAGTGCCTGAAGTTGATTGCGCGCCTTCAGCACCCGGTCTTCTGGGAAAAAGTCCCGGACAGTAACGTAGCCATCGGTGTCGATACTTTGATAAAGGCGATCCGCCGATACTTCGCTTGCGGCTATTCCATAGCTGGATGCGGCTTTTTGGTTTTCAGCGCTCATTGTTGTCCCCGCGCGTTAGCATGCACAACCCGCACGCTCTCAATCCGCACCGGCTCTACGATGAATTGCGGGTACTGGAAGTCCTCTGGCGCTTCCTCCAGGCTCGTCTCCTGCTCAGCGATCGCCTCGACCACCTCCATGCCTGCAATCACCTGGCCGAACACGGCATAGCCCGCCTCGTCGGGATTACGCCGCCCGGGGCCTGAATCGAGGTCCGGATAGTCGTCCACCATGATAAAGAACTCGGTTGTGGCGGTGCCGGGATCAAACCGCGCCATCGAGATGGCGCCGCGCACATGTGACAGGCCGGTTTGTTCGGTGGGTTCGTGGGCGATGCCGTCTGCCTCCGGCAATCCGTCAAATCCGTAACCGCCCTGGATGAGATGCATGGGCTCGATGCCGGGGCGGTCATTGTCGGGGCGAACCGCACGATAGAAGGAGCCGCCGTCATAATGGCCGGCCTGCGCATGCTCAACGAAGTTGGCGACCGATACCGGCGCCGCATCCGGATAAAGCTCGAGACTGATCACGCCCAGCGATGTCGTGATCTCCGCGGTGAGGGTTGCACCATTGCCATCGCCATCGTCAGAGGCGGGCGCGCAAGCAGCCAAAAGACAGCTTGCGAGCAAAATTGCGGTTCTGATCATCTCAATTCCCCGTTCCTCTTGTCCAGGACGCAGCGTTTCACGCGCACGATGCATTGCCAAGCCTGTTGCCATAGGCCGTTGACCCCACCCGATTTCCTGCTCACAGTAGGCGTATGAGCACTCGCAGCATTTTTGCCACCCGCTATTATTTCGGCCTCTTTACCAGGGGCGGGTGAAATCTGCGCGCGAACAAGCAGCCAGACGGATTTCACGGCCCCTCCACCAAACCGGACGGGGCCGTTTTCATTTCAGGGACAAGAGGGCAGGGTGCCATGACCACACAGAGCGACAGCCGGACCGAAGAGCGCACAAGCCTTCGCAATGCGATAGACCAGACGGATGCCAATCTGGTCCGGACCCTCGTTGAAAGGCGGCGGCTGGCCGAGGCGCTGGGCGCGCTGAAAGCCGGTGATGGTGCGCTGGTGCGCGATGTCGAGCGTGAGCGCGCGGTGCTGGACCGGGCCGTTGCCCTCGGCCGTGAAGAGGGGCTGGACGAGGCTTTCGTCGAAAAACTGTTCCAGCTCATCATTGATGATTCACTGCGCCGCCAGCGCGCGGGGCTGGATGCACGCGTGCGCACCGCCACCCTGAGCGAGGCGAAGGTGGCCTATCTTGGCGGGCCAGGCAGCTATAGCCAGTTTGCCGCCGACGCCCATTTCGCAGGCCGCTATTCAGCCGTGATGCCCGTGATCCAGCGTGAGTTTGCCGGCATTTTTGAAGCGGTGGAGAAGGGTGAGGCCGATTACGGCTTTGCCCCCATAGAGAACACCACGACCGGCGGCATTGTGGAGGTCTATGACCTTTTACGCGACACCAGGCTGAAGATTGCCGGTGAACACCATTACAAGGTCGAGCACTGCATTGTCGGCAAGGCGCATGATCTGGGCACGGTGCGAACCGTGCTCGGCCATCCCCAGGCGCTGCGCCAGTCCCAGCGCTTCTTTGCCCGTCATCCTGAACTGAAGACCCGCGCGGTCAGCTCTTCCACCGAGGCGCTGAACGAGGCACTGACGGGTAAGCCGGACATTGCCGCCGTTGCGGGACGGGATGCAGCGCGCCTGTTTGGACTGAATGTGATCGATTCACATGCCTCCGATCACCCGGAGAATTACACGCGCTTTGTTGCACTGGCGATCGACCCTGAACCGGCCTCACCGCTCCTGCCGTGCAAGACATCGCTGGTGATTGTGACATCGGACGCGGCCGGCTCGCTCGTCAGTGCGCTTGACGGTTTCCGCAAGGAGGGGGTGAACCTCACCAAGCTGGAGAGCCGTCCGATTGCCGGAAAGCCCTGGCAGCAAATGTTCTTTCTCGACCTCGAAGGGCATGAAGAACACCCCAATGTCGCGCGTGCGCTCACTACGCTCAGCCGCCATGCGGTATCTGTGCACTCGTTCGGATCGTACGGGTCAGACCGGCTTGAGCCTGCCGCGCGCGCCAGCTGATCGCGCAGTGCGGGCGGGTCTGCCTTTGATGGCAGCGCGGTGATTGCCCGCGCGCGCAAGCAGCGCTAAACAGCGGCTTCTGGAAGGGTGGTTAGCTCAGCTGGTAGAGCAACTCGTTTACACCGAGTAGGTCGGCGGTTCGACCCCGTCACCACCCACCAGACTCTCCCTTTTTGCCGGGATTGCGGCAACGCGCTAAAGCACGCCGGCGCGCGAGATGACGACCTTTGCGGTACGCCAGAGGATCCACATATCGAGGCTCCACGACCAGTGATCGGTGTAGAACTGGTCGTAGCGCGCTTTGCGGCGCGCGGTGAGATTATTGCGCCCGCTGATCTGGGCGAGTCCGGTCAGACCCGGACGGGAAAGCTTGCCGTTGGCGATCAGCCTGCGCTGGTAAACGGCCGGGTCGCTCGGCAGTAGCGGACGCGGTCCGATCAGGCTCATCCTGCCGGTCAGCACAGGGATCAGCTGGGGCAGTTCATCAAGGCTGGTCCGGCGCAGAAACTGGCCAGGAGGGGTCATGCTGGAGGCGGCATTGGCAAACTGTTCGCGCGGCTGTAGCGGGGATCCGGCCCGCATCGTGCGGAATTTCGGCATGGCGAACGTGGCGCCTTGTCCGTTATCGCGCGCCGACCAGAACAGGACGGGCCCGCGGCTCGTCAGCTTTACGAGCAGAGCCGTGGCCAGAAGCAGTGGCAGCATGAAGACGAGGGCTGATCCGGCAACAGCAATATCAAAGAGACGCTTGGCCATACCGCCCGTCTGGTCGCCCGGACGAATGCTTCCCGGCGCGTGAGGGGGCAGGCGGCCGAACTTTTCGGGCATGGCTGCGCCAGACCCCTGCTTGAGTACCAGCAAGGCCTCTGCATCTCTCCCCAGAAGAGTGCCGCGATTGTCCATACCCGCCATCAGTCCTGCCAACGTCCCGCCGCACGGTGCCAGTTGAAGCGTGGGCACCGCAACGCCAATCAGGCCCGCCGGACCAAAACACGCCGATAATCCATACTTTACGCTCCGATTGTTGCAATTGCGTAACGCTTTGTTAAGCAATCGGCCGCTTCCGGAGGCGCATTCAGGGGGTGCGGGCTGTCTGCCGGATAATGTCCAGCATGGCACCGGCGAGCGTCTTCCGGTCGTAACGTGGCGCAGCGGCCAGGCATTTCTCGCGATATGTGGCCAGGGTCTCAGGAGCACCGGCGAGGTGCGTCAGGCGAGCGGCGAGCTCTGCGGCATTTTCAGGAGCAAAGGTTTGCCCGACACCTTCGCATTGCACGATGCTGGCAGACTCTCCTTCTACACCGTGAAGCACCGGCAGGCCCATCGCCATGCACTCGAAAAGCTTTGACGGAATTACGCCTGCAAACAACGGATCGCGCCGGAGATGGATGATCGACACATCCAGTAATGCCCAGTATTGCGGTACTTCTGCTTTCGAAACACTGTCGACAAAGATCACGTTTTTGAGCCCGCGCTCGCTGGCGAGCTTGCGCAGGGCAGGTTTCCTCGCGCCATCGCCCAGAAGCAGGATGCGAATGTGTGCGCCGTCTTCGCGTGCCTGCAGCAGGCTGGCGGCCTCCAGCAGTGTTTCCAGCCCGTGGGCCAGGCCGTGCGTGCCGACATAGCCGGCGACGAAGCACCCTTCCAGCCCCAGCTCCCGCGACAGGGCGGCAGGACGGGGGATCGGGGCGAAGCGCGTCAGGTCTGCGCCATTGGTGACGACATCAACCTTCTCCGGCGCGATACCGCGCCTGGCCAGCTCCGTCCTGAATGCCTGGGTAACGGCCACGATACGGGTGGCGCGCCGGTAGAGAAACAGCTCGATCGCCTCAAGCGTGACAAGAACCGGTCCGTCACGGACCGCGCCGACGGCCTTGATTGACGCCGGCCAGATGTCGCGCAGTTCGAATATCCAGGGGCGCCGCCGGAAGAGGCCGATCATGAAGGCGCACATGGCGGTGAAAAACTGCGGCGAGGTGCCGATGACGATGTCCACCTTGCGCACGCCGAAAGAGGCGATGAAGGCCGACACCATGAAGCTCACGTAATCAAGCGTGCGCCTGTAAAGGCCTTCATTGGCGGTGATGTAGGTCCAGACGCGGATAACGGTGATGCCGTCCATCTCCTCACGGCTGTGCAGACGGTTGCGATAGCCGGGAAAGACCTTGCCTTTCGGGAAGTTCGGCGCGCAGGTGATGATGGTGACCTTCGCCCCCAGCCGTACCCATTCGCGGGCGTGCTCGAAGGTGCGGCTGGCGGGCGCGTTGACCTCGGGCGGGAAGTTGTCGGTCAGAAACAGGATGTGCATGGCCTCTGCCGTCCGGTCATGAGGTGTTCGAGTGTGACGCGGCAGTTTCAAGGTGTAGCTGGAAGCTCCATTCTCCAGGTGCGGTGCCGTAATCGAGCACCAGTTGACGGGTCATGACCTCACAGCCGAAATCGGGCCACCAAGGGCGCTCCACCACGCTGACCCGGGCGGATTCCGCTTCCAGCCGCAGCCGTGCCTCACCCGAACGCAGGAGGATATGGTCCCTGTCGTCACGCACAATCTCCACCGAAGGGTGAAGGAGGAGACGTGCGACAGCCCGTTGCCCGCGCCCGCCGGCAATTGCGTCCTGAATGCTGATCGTCTCATCATCGCTGATCGTGATCACACGGCGATGGACCGGCGAACCATCCAGGTGGGCGTAGCCGTCGTGCCGGGCGTCAACCATCCAGTTGCCGGCGGTGATGCAGGCAGAATTGACAATCACGCCGGGGCGCCGGCCCAGCCGGAATGCGGACCAGAATTCGCCCTGGTCGTGATCGTCGAGCGTCAGGGTGTTGTGCGCCACAGTGGCGCGCGAGTGCGCCCGCCGGGCTCCGGCATTGTATTCAAAGACGCCGGTATCGACGATCATCCTCTGCTGTCCCAATGACAGTTCGAATGAGAAGACATCGCCATGTGCGTGGGCCGGTAATCCGTCGGGACCCAACCTGCCCGCGTCGTAGGCAAGGAACAGTTTGGAGGTGCGTTTCAGGAAAAAGCCGGCAGCGCGGTACTGGCTCCCGGACAGTGCCTGTGGCCAGGGCCCCAGCAGCGTCTCATAGGCGTCTTTCAACGCGCCGCAGGACACAGTCATGTGCAGGCCGCCATCGTTAAACAGCGATATCAGTCCGTCAGGGTGCGTGAAGTCGGACGCAATCTGCGCCATGAGGACGAGCTTGCTCTCCAGCTTCGCACGCAAGCTGCCTGGCGCCATCAGCCGCCAACAATCCAGAAGGTCTGCCAGGACCTGACAATGATAGGCGGGCGAAAGCTCGAAATGGAACCCATCGGGCAGGATCTGCCGGTCCAGCTCGCGCGCAAGCAGCCTGTTCGCCGTGCGGGTGGCCTTGCAGCCGGTCTCGCCGGCAAAGAACCGGCCGCACCAGTAGAGCGCGCGGATGTTCTTGATGAGGTGATTGCCGCCAATGTCTTCTTCGAGATTGGCCTGGAGAAAGCGGGCCTGCTCGGCGATCGAGGCGATCATCCGTTCGGCAAATGCGTAGCCCAGATGTGCCTGCCTCCGCTGATACTCGCCCATCCACGCGACCAGCCTGATCGACATGGCGTAGCTGTTCCAGCTATCGAGCCAGTATCCCGGTTTGAAGGGGCGGTTTTGCGCAATCCAGTCTGAAACCAGCGCCTCAAAGTCCGCATTCTCGAGCTGATGCAGATAGTCGAAATAGTGGAGATTGAGCTTCCACAGCCGGGTGCCTGTGTTGAGGTCTTCGCGATGCCAGTCGACGGGCAGGGTGAACCGCCGGGGTGAATTGAGGAAATTGAATGTGTACTGCCCGTTCTTGACGCTGACCGTGCCGTGCGCGCCTGACAGGAAGGGGGCCGGCAGGTCGCCAGCGAGGGGCGGTGCTTTCTTGTGAGGCGGCGTTTTGAGGGCGGGGATGTTCCTGGCAAGCGCGCTGAGCGCGCGCCTCTTTGTCATTAGCATGGCGCGGTGCGCCAGCTGTCTTGCCGGCGTATACCGGATCGTTCGCGGGAAGCGGCCGGAGATCATGCCTGTTGCGCCATCTTTTGCTGTCTTGTGATCAGCGCTGGCAGGCGTTGTTCCAGAAGCTCGCGCAAGGCCGGGGCCATCACGAAGCACTGACGGCCAGACGGTCCGGGCCTGGAGTATGGCGTTGCAGCTGCGCCGGTGGCGGCAGCATGGAGATGGCGGACCATGGCATCAATGCCCGCCACGACGCAGCGCTCCCTCAATGCGTCGACTGTGTCGCCGGTCCGCGCCTCAACGGCGATGCGCTCCAGTTCAGGGCCGGTATCAATACCTTCATCGATATGGTGAAGTGTGACCGAGACCGGTTGTTCGAGGAGGAGACTCCATTCGCAGGCATTCATGCCGCGAATTGCGGGCAGCGGGCCGGAGTGCGCATTCAGGACGTAGTGTCCGGCAGCGTCCAGAAAGCGGCGCCGGAGAATGCCGCCGCCGGTGTACCCCGTTATGCAGGGGCCCAGCCGCGAAACGATCCTCGCCGCAGCGTGAGAATTGATGTCGCCCACGCTGGTACAGCGCACATTCCATTGCGTGGCCCAGCGTTTCAGCGAGCTTTGCTCCGCCAGCCCTGTACCGGTGAGATATTCGCGCAAAGGGGAAGAGTGCGGGTCCTTGCCTGGGCTTTTCGCGCCTTTCCCGCTTGTGTAATTCAAAACCGTGCCAAGTCCCCGGCTGCGGATGATCGCGCGTATCCGCGTCAGCGAAAACGGATAGGCGATAAGTATCAGGTCTGGCGGCGTGCCTAGCCGGCGCAGCCCCTCTGCGATGGCCACAGAGTGCGGAGCCCTGTCATAGCCGGCTGTCAGGACGATGGGTTTCACCGGTCTGCCTCGCCTTGCAGCCGCGCTGCGAGCATCATCAGGGCGTCGGCATGGTACTTGGCGGCCCAGTTCGGATACCGCATGAACATGTAGCGGCCCCATGGCGGCGATGACCCGGCGACCGCGCCGCGCGTTGCGGCCGGCCTGGAACCTGTTTGCTGATGCGAGCAGACATGATCAACCAACCGGGCAGCGCTGTTGACCAGCCTGAGATCGCGTTCACGCTGTTCCACCCTCAGAAGGCAAAGTGCTGTCTGCACATTGCCTGTCAGGCAGGAGTACCAGGAGACAGCGCTCCAGTCCTCCCGGTACGCGCCCGGCAGTCTTCCATCAGCGATCTGGCTCTTACGGCTCAGCTTTTCCAGCGCTGCCATGCATGGCTCCCCATAAGTGTCCCATCTGTCCAGCAGCAGGGCGCTTTCGATCAAGCCGCGCAGGGTATAGGCGATAGTATGGGTGGGTGCGGGCCTGTCTTCGTCAAAGCCCCAGCCTGCGATCACGCCGTTTGATACACGCCGGGCGATGATCCGGTCCAGAACCCGGATTGCAGCTTCGTGTACAAGGTCAT
Organism: Glycocaulis albus; assembly: GCF_014639075.1. Classification (GTDB taxonomy): domain Bacteria; phylum Pseudomonadota; class Alphaproteobacteria; order Caulobacterales; family Maricaulaceae; genus Glycocaulis; species Glycocaulis albus. The sequence goes on along the minus strand of NZ_BMFS01000002.1, from coordinate 281,936 downwards.
CGCCGGAGAGTTGCCATACCTGCAGCATGGGCCAGGCAACCTGCGCATAATAGCTGGGGTTTACGCCTTCGCGGTAATTGCCGATCTGCCAGCACCCGTCGGCGCCGAGGTTTCGGGCCAGCCAGCTCGCCCCGCGTGCGGCAGCATCCCGCCAGCGTGCCTCGCCTGTATTGCGCGCCAGCGCGGTCATCCCGTCCAGTATCTGCGCAGTGTTGAATACGCTGGGTTGCCGTGCGCTGCCCGGCTTCAGCAGCCCGCCCGGCCACCAGCCGGCTGCATCCTGGAGGTCCAGCAGCCATTCGCCCAGCGTGATGGCGCTGGTGTGCAGGGACGGGTCGTCCAGTGGCGCCGAGGCGTCGATAAGGGTGGGAATGATGTAGCCGGTTGTTTCCGGGTAGGGCGCAGACCATCCGCGAAGATGGGAGTAATGCGCCGAAGAACCGCCCTTTCCATGCTGTATGGACTGCAAGAGCCAGTCTGCGGTGATCCGCAAATGGGCGTTGTAACGCGCGATGCTGGGCAGTGTTTCAGGCATGATGATCAAGGACTTTCAGGCTGAACCGGGAGCGTTGTCTTTAACGTGAGGATGCCCCTTAGCCTCAGGAGACCCGGCGGGTTGCTGCTGTGGTGTTTTCCAGAACCGTCACAGATTAGCCCGGCTGCGCTTTTAAAAGGGTGGCAATTAGAAGAATTCGAAATCGCGAGAACAATGCCGTGGCATTGACCAGACGTTCATACAGGGTGCCAGCCGCATAGGTCAGCGGGAACATTCGCAGATATTCAGGCCTGCCTTCGACAAGTTCTATACGTTCAACCCGAAATCCAGTGGCCTGCGCCAGACGCTGGATTTGCGCGCGCGAATTTGCCCGGTAGCGGGTCGGGAAGGTGTCCTCCTCTGCGCGGCCCCGCCTTCGATTGACCCACTGATGAAAGGCGTGAGGCGTCGCGCGGGCGATTAACGGCATGTAGTGATTGCGGTTAGGAGTCTTGAACAGCAATTGTCCGCCCGGCTTGAGGACACGGCAAATCTCCCGGAACACCTCCTCCGGGTGTTCCAAGTGTTCCATGACATTGTCGGCGAACACCAGGTCAAAGCGGTTCTCGGGGTAGGGGATGTTACCGGCGTCCGCTTGACGCCCCTCATCAAGGTAAGGATTCTGCTCGACACGGGGGTCGAGATCCACACCGCATACGTGTCTGGCGATGCCCTTGAAATTCATCATCTCGACGATCCCGGCCCCCGCGCCGACGTCGAGAATTTCAGCGCTTTCAGGCATGGCGGCCAGGATACGTTCTCGAAACAGAGCGTCATCCCAGTTGCGGGCATAGCCGGGATAAAAGGTCCGGTCCATCCACGCCACGACGCTCATTCCGGCAAGCTCCCCGCGAGTTCGATCGAGACGCGGCTGCTCTCAAACAGTTCGGCAGCGGGAATGGCGGCTGCCGAGTCATGTGATATCTGCCGCAGGAATGTTTCGATAGCGCCCGAGACGCCCTTGTCCTGCCGCGTGCTGCCCAGCCTGGAGAAGCCGTTCCAGCCCCAGCCTCTGAGTGTCCGGAAATTGTCGAGCTGCAGGACGCGCCCGGCGGCGAAGGCTTCGATACGCTCCTTGGGGAAGCTCTTGTGGCCGTTGGCCAGATAGTGGATCGCGGCAACCGAACCGTCGGCAAATTGAAGCGTGATGCTGGTCTTGTCGCTACTGACCGGCTGGCCGGGGTGGGCGCCAAGGCTGATCGCACTGGACGAGACGATCGGGTGGCCGGCGAGGTGGCGTGCCAGATCGATGAAGTGGCAGGCCTCGCCGAGAATGCGTCCGCCGCCCACAGCGGGATCCTGGATCCAGTGATCTGGCGGGATGTCGCCCGCATTCACCGTGATGATGAAGCTTTTCGGCTCGGTGATCGTGTCCAGAAGCGCCTTCATCTTTACCGTATGCGGCGCAAACCGGCGGTTGAAGCCGACCATGAAGTGCTGGCCGGGCCGGGCGGCGGCCTCCGCCTCGATCTCTGCCAGTTCGTCCAGCGTCAGACAGAGCGGCTTCTCGCAGAAGACATGCTTGCCCGCGCGCAAGGCGGCCAGCACCTGCCGGGCGTGAGCGTCATGGCGTGTGGCGATCACGACCGTACCGATCTGCGGGTCGCCGAATATCTCGTCCGCGTCCGTGACCGCATTGCGGAAGCCGAACTTGCGGCCGAAATGCACGGCGCTGACGCCGCCGGCGCTGGCGAGCGAGTGGAGCTCTGCGCCGGCCGCCTTGAAGGCAGGGATCAGGACGCGGCTGGCATAATTGCCCGCACCCAGCACGCCGATGCGTCCGCCCGATCCGGGGCGCGGTCCGGCAGGCATTGCCGGGGACAGTTCTACCCGGCGCGCAGCGCGCGCATCGGCCTTGTCCGCCGGAACCGGATAGTGAAGCAAAATGCCCAGCGACGGCTCATCAGAGGTCAGAAGGCTCATCGCCTTCGCGCCGTCATCAATATCAAAGCGGTGCGAGATTAGCGGAGCCGTATCGATGCTGCCTGCGGCCATCATGTCCAGAACGGCTTCGAAATTGCGTTGCTCGGTCCAGCGCACGAAGCCGACAGGATAATCCTGGCCGCCTTCCTCATAGGCCGGATCGTAGCGGCCGGGCCCATAGGAGCAGGAGACCTGGAAGCTCAGTTCCTTCTCGTAGAAATCGGCCCGGCTGAGCTCCAGCCCGGTCACGCCGACAAGCACGATCCGTCCGCGCTTGCGGCACATGCGGGCGGCCTGGGATACCGGCTCATTGCTTTTGGTGGACGCGGTGATCAGAACTGCATCGACGCCGCGCCCGCGCGAAAAGGCTGCCGCGCGCGCCAGCACGTCTTCGCCGGCTCCCGGGTTGACGGTCTCCGCACCGAACTGGCGGGCGAGTTCAAGACGGGCCGGATCGAAATCAATGCCCATGACACGGCAGCCCTGGGCGCGAAGCATTTGCACCGTGAGAAGGCCGATCAGGCCGAGGCCTGTGACCACCACGCATTCGCCCAGCGTCGGCGCAGCCAGGCGTATGCCCTGCAGGCCGATTGCGGCCAGCACGGTGAAGGCGGCACTGTCGTCGGTGACACTGGCGGGGATGCGCGCGCACAGATTCTGCGGTACGGCGACGATGCCGGCGTGCTGACCGTTGGAGACTACCCGGTCGCCGGTCGCAAAACCCTCAGCCCGGCTTTCCATCACCCTGCCGACATTGCAGTAGCCCAGCGCCAGAGGCTGATCGAGCTTGGAGCGAACGGCGTCGAGCGTGGCCGCGAGGCCGTCCGTGCGCACCTTCTCCAGCACCATTTTCACCTTGTCCGGCTGCTGGCGGGCCTTGTCGATCAGATTGCTCTTGCCGAATTCGACCAGCATGCGTTCGGTCCCGGCGGAGACCAGCGTGCGCGAGGTTTCCACCAGCACCTGGCCCTGTCCGGGACGTGGTGCAGGCACGTCGGCAACCTCGGTGGCGCCGGTTTTCAGGGACTGGAGTAGCTGCTTCACGGGGGTGTCCTGACGGGGGCTGTCTCGGCGCGGATCGGGATATGAACAGGGGCGTTCGAGGGCATGAACAGGGGTGATTTGTGGTAAGCGAAGGGCCAATTGTTAGCATTCGGGCCTGAATGACGCCGTATCCGGTGCGAAACCGGCCCCTTGCCAGCGTTCTTGCGGACAGAATGCCACCTGTCCAGTGTCTGGAGGGCGAAAATCGCCCGCAGATTCAAAAAATCCGCCAAATCAATCCGGCAGGGGCGCATTTGCGGCGAAAATGACGGCTTGTCGAACCACAGACAGGGACCGCCCCGCCCGTGACCTCCACTTCCAATCTGAGCCTGCCCTTCATCATGCCTGCCCAGGCGCAAAAGCATGTGACGCACAATGACGCGCTTCTGGTGCTCGATGCGCTGGTGCAGCTGAGTGTCGCCAGCCGCCAGCTTTCAGTGCCCCCGGATGACCCGCAGCCCGGAGAGCGCCATATCGTGGCAGAGGGCGCAGGTGGACTGTGGACCGGCGTGCCCGCCGGCCATGTGGCCGCGTTCCAGGACGGGGCGTGGAGGATTTTCGCCCCGCAGGCAGGCTGGATTGCCTGGATCGCTGATGAAGGCGCGGCGCTGGTCTTTGACGGCGAAGGCTGGAGCCCTTTTACCGGCACCGCCATCAATCCGGCCGCAATGGTAGGGGTGAATACCAGCGCCGACGGGACCAACCGGCTGGCGGTGAAATCCGATGCCGTGCTGCTGAGCCATGACGATGTGACACCGGGCAATGGCGGCATCCAGCTGAAGCTGAACAAGAGCGCGCCGGGCGATACCGCGAGCGTGCTCTACCAGACCGAATGGTCGGGACGGGCCGAGTTTGGCACCACGGGCGATGATGATTTCCATATCAAGGTGAGTGCCGACGGTGCAGACTGGCATGAGGCGCTGGTGATCGAGGCGGGCAGCGGCGCGGTATCGTTGCCGAACACCCCGCCGCTGGCCAACAGCTTCAACCTGCTGAAAGATGCCGGCCGGTTTGCCGGCAGCCCGGAGCCGCAAAGCGCGCTTGCGACCAGTTTCGAGACGCCTGACTATATCGTGCCCACCAACGGGGCGGGCATCGCGGCTGCGGCGAAATTCATCTATAATAACAGCACCTATGGCGGCCCGGGCGATCCGCTCCATGCGGATATGGATGCTCTGGTCTCGCGCATGCGCGAAGAGGGGTTCCGGCGCTATGGCGTGGAATTCTTTGCCATGGAGATCACCGCAGGCAGCGGCACGAATACCGCCCGCACGATTGGCGGCGTTTTGCACTATCTGCCCTTTGCCACGCCGCAACTGCCCCTGCCGCCGGAGCTGACGCTGAATTTCCACGTTCTGGTCAAGTCCGGCAGCCTGGGATGCGGCATTCCCGGCGGCCATAACACGCTGTATCTGGACGGGGTGCGCCATGGCACTCCGGCGCAGATCCTGCCGGCCGATGGCTGGCGGCAGGTGACGCGCCATTACCGCGTCAGCCCGAGCCGCTATCTCGGCTATGACAATATCGTGCACCAGATATTCGTTACGCCCGGCACCGTGTTCTGGCTCGCGGCATTCACGGTCACACCCGGCCTCCTGCCCATCACGCCAGAGCGCTATTACGGCGTGATCCCTAGCCTTGAGGCCTGGCGGTAGGGGGAGCGTGAAGATCCAAAAGCTTCTGTTCGAATGCGTCCCATGAATATTGATCCAATAGCGACGGATTCATTTCGAATTTGCCCTTATAAGACTTCAGAAGTTTTCCAAATTCCTTATAGTTTAAATCTCCCGGCGAGCCCACCAGAAGGCCAAGATTATTTTCTCGGACGAACTCAGAAAGCTTTATGTGGTCCGAGCATATTAACGGTGTTCTTGTATGTATTGCATCAAAAATCTTATTTGGACTAGCAAACCTATTATTATAATTATCAGACGGATAGATGGCCAAGATGTAATCCGCCTCCTTCGCGATAATTCTATTTGCCTCACGCTGAGGAATCACACCGAGCCAGCGAACCCGCGGATGACGTTGAAGTTCTTGGGACGGTTCATCGACTGACCAGCCTGCGCAGAGGGCAGTGATATCAGGGTGATGCTCAAGAAGTTCTCTGATTACGGACGTGCCCCTATGCTCCAAGAGGGTGCCAAAATAAGCAATTGTGACGCCATCATTAGAAAACGTCTTGGCTGGCATATGCTTATCTTTAAATGGGGCGTTGGGTATTACATGGGTCTTCGAAATAGAGAATGCCGGCATCAACTGGCGACGAAGCTCATCAGTTATGATAATATATGTGGATGCCCCATATAAAAGCCTTTTAAGCAACCATAGCTTTTCTCCGATTGCATTAATTTTAAGAAATAGCGAATCAAATAAATCTAAGACAACTCGACTTCCAACAATTGATGGGAGTATAGCTAAAAGAACTTGCTCATTTACGACATGTATGCTTGAGATATTTTTTTTGAAGCGTAATTTAACAACATTGAAAGCGAGTTGGAGCAACGCCAGCATCGAGCGATGCGATCCTGCAATAAGAACAAAGGTAGCTACGAGATCCCGTGCAAACGAATTGTCGCCGCTTCCGATCCCTAGAAAATGTACATCATAACATCGGGAAAGTGAGGTCACTTCTTTAACAACTCTGGTGTCCGATCCATCATTGTTGCAGACGTATATGATATTCGGGCGCATACCGTCTTCCTTTGACTCTTGCATTTAGTGCCTGCGCTTTGTGATGAGCGAAATGGACAGGGCGATAACTATCCCGACCACTAATGCTGAAAACGAATTGTAAAAACTTCCGCGAGCGAAAAACAAGCAATACGGCCCGAAAAAGCCGATCACGTAGGGGGCATACCGAGGCGAACGTAATGCCCGGAAGGCTGTATGTAATGCTGCGAGCGAAGCTGCAAATATCATGCCTCCTATTAGCCCAAAATCACCATAGGCAATCCCGTAGAAGGTCGGGTGTATTGAGCCTCCTATCCCTTGAATGTTGTACTGATCAAACAGATAGTATTCCAAGCGTGCCTGATCGAGCCTAGTTAATCCAAGTATTTCAAAAACACGCATCGATGTGGTGGCATTAAAACAATTTATATGCGCTCCGCAATCTCGTACGATATATAAAAAGTACTTATACGACGATAGGTCTCCTGTTTCGAAAGTATCAGAGATTATTTTTGCGAAAGTTTGCGTGAGATTTCCATTGGACACTACGTTGTCCAAACGGCCCTGAAACCGAATTGCTCTGACCATGCTGGCGCTTAAAAACAGGGCGAAGGCGAAAGTAACTATTGAAAGAAAATGATTTCTACGGCTTTCTATCAAAATCATGAGCAGTGGAAACAAGGCAATAATTAGTATTGCTCTTGTTCTAAAGAATATCAGTATAATGATAAATGTTATTAAGGCGCTTAAGAATAATAAATATTCTTTATGTTTGAGTGCAGCCGCCATTGGGCCGGACAGAAGACTAAGGCTCCACAAGATTATTACGGCTCCAAATCCAAGCTGAGTTTGATCGCGCCATGTGGAGATAAATATGGTGTTAAATCCTATGTTGTTGATTGCCAGTATAATAAAAACAACAGCAATGCATATATATGGAATTGGTTTATATATATTAGATATATTCAATTTGTTTGTGCGGGGTGTTCTCAGATTTTGATAGTTCAGAAGAAAGAATGTAATTGAGTAGGGGGTGGTGATGCATATCGCAATTAATACGGCGTTACTTAGTATGTGCGCGTCCACGATATCAATTATATGCATGGATGCAAGAAGTAGCGGTATTATAGTGTATATAGCTATAAATGGCCAAATTAGTAATGTAAATGTTCGCAGCTTCCATTCCATCGCAAATGTAAAACCTGCGATTATTGATAGGGCTATTGTTAGCATTATATTGGTCATTGGTATTCCGGGATCTAGAGATGCTTATTTTGTTGTTCCGTCTGCAAACGGCCCGAAAGCTAACCTGGTGACTCGCGAAAGAAGTATTTTGGTGCCCACTGTCCACAAAATGCATGCCGTGGACGCTGCGATAGCGATGCCTGCGCTTCCAAGCTGTCCGCCCAGAACCGAGCCCAGTACGACCAGTATAACAACGCTTCCCCCCTGCATAAGGGCCAGCAATGTCGTGCGTCCGGTGAGGTTGGCAATGTTCGTGACCGAGCCGAACCAGGCATTGACGAACCTGCCGGCACACAGGATCAGCGCCAGCCCCCATGCCTCGCGGCCTACCGCGCCAAAGGCAAGTTCGAACAGGAACGGGCCTGTCAGCAGCGGCGCGAAGGCAATCGCGTAAAACCCCAGCGCCAGCCGCGAGGAGGACCGGGCCAGGCGCTGCAGAGCGGGCAGGTCGCCTTGTGCGTGGGCTATCGCAATCTGCGGGCCGTAGATCAGATTGGCGAATATCACACCGGTAGTCAGCAGCATCGCATACTGGATGGCGGCCTTGTAGGCGGGTACGGCTTCGATCGACACGGCGCCGGAGACGATGAGTATGTCAAACGTGGTCAGCGCGGTTGATACCAGCCCGTAGGCCGCCAGCGGCCCGTAGGCGCGCAAGTAGGGCCGGTATTTGTCAAAGCCCCCACGCGGAAGGCCCGCCGCCCGCCAGGGCGCCATCAGCGCGAGCACAGCGCCGACCGCAAGCAGCACAATGCAATACGCTGCGCTGAGTGCCGGAAATGTCGCCGCGCCTGCTACCCATAACAGGGTAGCGGCTAGTGCCAGCGCTGCGGGCCGTAGCACATTGTCCGGCAGTACCGCGCCGATGACCTTGTCATTCACGCGCGCCAGTGCGCCGAGAAAAATCACGGCGCCGCCCAACCCCGCCACGGCGGCGAAGACCCATGCCTCGCCGGGAACAAGCGCGCCATTTTGCGTCACCAGCGGGTGGGCCAGAAATACGAGGCCGGTCACGAGGACAATCGCACCGCCGCCAAACAGGATGAGCCGACCCAGCGCCTCGCGGTCGCCATCGGCCTTGTGAACTGCTCCGAACCGGATCGATAGCATCAGAAGCGGGCCTAGGGTGGCTCCGGCCACGAATTGCGCAGCTGTCAGGAAAACGAAGAACTCGCCTGCCGCGTCCGCCGGGAACAGACGCACAATCGCCATGACCGAGATCAGGCTGGCCAGCGCTGCCAGGACGCGCAGCATTGTCAGGCCGGCGACCTTTGCGGTTTTTGGCCCCGAAGCCAGCCGCGTCACGCGGGCGCGCAGGCTCGTCCGGTGCGGGGTTTGCGGGCCGGGCATGTTGTCAGAACTGTCCATCACTCCCCGCGTGGCCGCAATGCCTGCCAGCCATGCCGATGCACGCTGTGTGCCAGACGCTGCCCGGGCCGGACCGTTTGTCCGGAACGGCGCAATGTCAAGGCATTAGTCGCCCGCTTTTAGCGTTTTTCCGGCCGGTGGCGCGTGCGTGCTGCGCGCGGGCGTGCCGGCCGGCCGGGCGCGTTGCGGTGACAGGCTGTGCGGCCTATACATCCGCTCATGTTTGACCGGCTCAAATCCCTGTTCACGCCGCGTCCGCGTGCCACAGCCCGGCCGGGCCTTGCGCCGGGCGTGCGGCTCTATGCCGTTGGCGATGTTCACGGGCAGGACGATCTTCTCGACACGATGCTGGCGCGGATCCGAGATGATGCGCTCACTGCCGGCGATGGCACGCAATGTACCCTGATCATGCTGGGTGATTATATCGACCGCGGGCTTGGCTCGGCGCGGGTCATCGAGCGGCTGTCCACCCTGGCGGACATGCCGTTCGCGGTACGCTTCCTGAAAGGCAACCATGAAGAGGCCATGCTGGATTTCCTGGCTGACCCGGCGGCCGGGCCGGTCTGGGCGCAGTATGGCGGCGGCGAGACGATGGCCGGCTACGGGGTGAAGCTGCCGTCCGCGCAGGCCGGGGGCCAGGCCTGGCAGGAGGCGCAGCAGGCGCTGATTGCGGCAATGCCGCCCCATCACCGGGCCTTTCTGGACGGGCTGGAACCGTATGTTGTCGAGGCGCCCTACATTTTCGTCCATGCCGGCGTGGATCCGGCCAAGCCGCTGTCAGAGCAGAGCGAGCAGGATTTCTACTGGATCCGGGAGAAATTCATCAATTCGCCGCGGCATTTTGAATACCAGGTTGTCCACGGACACACGCCTGAGCAGGATTATCATCATGATGCGCGGCGCATCGGGATCGACACCGGAGCCTATCTCACAGGTGTTCTGACGGCGGTCCGGCTGGAAGGCGGTAGCGTAACTTTCTTGCAATCGCGGCGTGGGGAACGCTAAATCAGCGGGCTAGCTGTTGGCATGGCCACCAAAACGGTCATGCTGGACACTTCGGACGTATCGAGGGGATACCTGATGTACCGCCTTCTGCTTGTGCTCGTTCTCGCCTTCTCCAACGTTGCCTGTGCGACATCGGGGTCATCGGCGGAGTTTGTCGACGCCGCTACGGGGGCCGGGGTCGTTCTTGCCGACCCGTCCGAGGAGCAGCGCGAGCAGAGCGAGTACCGTCTGGGATCGGGTGACCGCCTGCGTGTAATCGTTTTCGGCGAGGACACGCTGTCCGGCGAGTATACCGTGGATGGCAGCGGCGCGGTCTCGCTTCCGCTTATCGGCGAGGTAACAGCAGGCGGCCTGACCCTGCGGGAGTTTCAGCGCGCGGTCGAAGCCTCTCTCAGCGACGGCTATCTCAATGATCCGCGTGTCAGCGCCGAGGTCATGAATTTCCGCCCCTTCTACATCATGGGCGAGGTGCGCGAGCCGGGCGAATACCCGTTTACCTCCGGCCTGACCGTCGTCAATGCGGTGGCCACGGCGGGCGGTTTTACCTACCGCGCCAATACGCGGCGTGTCTTCATCAAGCGGGCCGGCTCGGCTCTGGAGGTCGAGTACCCGCTGACCGTGAACACACCGGTGCAGCCGGGTGACACGATCCGGGTGGCCGAACGCTTCTTCTAAATCGACCGGCCCGGGCGCGAGAATGCCAGAATCCCTTTCGGCATATGCGCGGCTGGCCTTTCCTGCCGGTCTTTGTCTGTCATTACTGGCTGGCGCAGCGGTGTATTTCGGCGCGGACATCCCCGCGGCGAAGGCCATTTTCTCTAGTGCAGTGATCGCGCTTGCCGCGCTGGCAGCCCTTATCAGCCACACCTTCCGGCCCGTCATGGCGGTGTGGGTCGGGCTGACTGCACTGTGCGCCTTTGCGATTTTTCAGGCCTCCATGGGCTGGATGGATACCGCCGCCCCGGAATTTGCCGCCCTGGCCGCGGCCGGCTGCATCTGGCTGATCGCCTTTCGCAGCGCCAGCCAGCCAGATGCCGGTGCACGCCTGTGGCGCGCCAGCCTGACCGCCGGCGTGCTGATCGGCATCTGGGCGTTTGCCGATTTCACGCTCGGTCCGCGCACCGGCAGCATGCCGCGCCTGTCTGCCGGCTTCCTGTCGGCCAACACGGCGGCAACCTTCTTTGGCGTGATCGCTCTCATGGGGCTTTGCGAGTTGCTGGGCCAGATCAGGCGCAGTGTTGGAAGCTGGGCGGCCTTCAATCGTCACGTGACCGGTCTGGCCCTGTCACTGGTCGCGGTACTGGTGCCGGTAACCTGTCTGGTGCTGACGGCTTCCAGGGGCGGGATACTGTTCGGCGCGCTGAGCGCGTTCGCGCTGGCAGGCTGGCATGTTCTGGCGTGGACCCGTCAGGGCGGTGTCAGCCAGCGCAGTGCGGGGCTGGGCGTTGCCGGGCTTGTCGCGGTTCTGGTCATTGCCGGCCTGGTATGGACCGTGTCGGGGGAGCTTGCCGCCACGCGCTTCGGCCAGAGTATCGACAACAACGCCAGAGCCGAGATGTTTGCTGTCTACTGGAACGCCGTGGCGCTTGCCCCGCTGGCCGGTCACGGTCTTGGCAGTTTTGCCTTTACCAATGACCTCCTCACGACCAGCCAGACGGTCCGCTCGCTTGGCACAACCAATGCCGCTCACAATGTCTTCCTGCAATGGCTGCTGCAGGCTGGCTGGACAGGTGCGCTGGTCATGTGGGCGGCGGTGGTATGGCTGATATCGCGTGTCGCTCAGGGCTTCAGCGTGCGGCGGCGCCAACGTGGCTATCTGCGGGCAGTCATCTGTATATCGGCGTTCGTGATCCTGCATGGGCTGACGGACTTCGCCCTGGAAGTGCCCGGTGTGATGTGGTGGTGGGCATGGGTTCTCGGCATTGGTGCCGGGGTCGCCGCCGCCGGGCGCAGCAGACACGCGCCCTCTCAAACGGCCGGCGGCGCCGGGCCAGTATTTTCCAGATTTGCTTTCGTGCTGGCCGCGGCCTGTGTGGCCGGACTTGCCGGCTGGCAGGGCCAGATGCGTGTTGAAGCCAATCTCGCCCACACGCTGACGCCGGAAGCGATGCATGCGGTTGCACAGCAGGGCAGCCTGCCGCCATCGGCCTATCTGCGGGACGCCTATGCGGCGCGTGCCATTGAGCCGGACATCGCCGATCTGGAGTTTGCCGGGCGTGCCACGCGAGCCGCCATCGAGCGCGAGCCGCGGCTGGTGGCGGCCTGGAACAGGCTGGTCTGGCTCGATCTGGCAGAACATGGCCAGCTGACCGATGCCGGGCAGGCCGCACTGGCCCAAAGTTTCTACCTTGCGCCCTATGGCGAGCGGAACATGCTGCGATGGCGCCTGCAGATTGCCGCTTCAGCGTGGGATCAGCTTACCGAACTCAACCGCCGCGGCATCCGGCTGCAGCTGGGTGCCCAGGCCATCAGGGACAGGCGCTGGCTGCACCGCTTCTCATCAGAGACCTCTGGCGGACTGCGCACCGAGATCGAGACTGTGCTGGCGCGCGGCTCCTGAGGCAGCGGCTTGCGTGAGGGCGCTTCCCCGAAGGTTCCGCGTCCCGGCGGAGGCATGGCCGCGCCAGACGGGGAGCCGGATCCGGCAGAAATCATGGTAAACAAAATTTCAACAATGCTTACAGATGTAAATCCAGCATTATTGTTAATCGCAGTTAACTATAAAAAATGCTACAATAAATAATATCTTAACTATAATAAATAGCGTGACCTTAAATCCCATTATTCAAGATCACTCTCCGATAACAGGACGGAGGGGTGGTCATGATCGGGTTGGATCCCAAATCACTGACGCGCATCGTGCGCGGCCTTGCGGTTTCATGTCTTGCCGGATTGGCTGTGACCGCGTGCGCAACCACGCCGCAGGCCTCATCGCACATGCCGGTAGCGGGCGTGGCCATGCCCCCGGCAGGCCTGATCGATCTGTGCCGGCGCGCGCCGGAGATATGCGGGCTGGCGCAGGCTGCAACTCCCCATGGGGAGCCGGCGCTGGCACTTGCCAGTGCGGACACCAGCGAGGCCGACGCTACAGGTGCCACGCTGCCAACAGTATCCGGGGACGGGGCCAAGGTGCGCCGCGCGGCGCCCGATATCACCCTTCTGGAAGCCGGCAGTGTCACCCGCGACGAAGAGTGGGACGATGCGGATACGGGCGCGGTTGAGGAAGCGCAAAAGCACACCGGACAACAGCCGGAGCAGGCCCAGGAAGACGGCGCTGGCGTGGATGCCGAAGGACGGCTGGTGATGGCGCCGGAGCTATTCGGGCTTCTGAACCGCGTCAACCAGAGCGTAAACATGCAGATCCGGCCCCGTGACGACCAGGAGATCTACGGGGTTGGCGAATACTGGACCTTGCCACTGACGCTGGAAGGTACAGGGGAAGGGGATTGCGAGGATTATGCGCTGGAGAAGCGCCAGGCCCTCATCGCCGCTGGCGTGCCGGAGAGCGCCCTGTTTCTGGCAGTTGGTTACTCGCTGGCGACAGGCCGCCACGCCGTGCTGGTCGTGAGCACCGATGAGGGGGATTATGTGCTCGACAACATGACCCCCTATATCCTGCCGTGGAGCGAGACGCCCTATCAGTGGACTGTCCGCCAGATGCCCGGTGACTTGCTGTCATGGCGGCACATGGCTGCACTGTCATCGTGATAATCTTGGTGTCTTCCGCCTGATCTTTGCTGTCAGATTGGCAAAAAAATCAAAGTCCCGGCGTATTTTAGCTTTACCATGTCATGACCTCATTATAGCGTCTGCTTCGCAAGAGGGACGCATCATGGCCGGGGCGGAGAGCCGAGCCGGTCGCATTTGGAGATCACGACCATGCTTCGTACTGTCGCAACCGCCGCTATCGGCGTCGCAATGCTCGCTGCCGCGGGCATGGCGCAGGATTATCGCCTCAATCCGATTTACGGCACCGTGTCGCTGCGCGGCGGCTTTACGCCTGATCCGTATGTCATCAACCTGCAATCGGGCGGTCAGAACAATGCTTCGCAAACGCTGGGCGGCAGCTGCCGCGGCTATGTTGCCACCGCGCCGGACGTCCGCCTCAACTTCCAGGCCGGCAGCCTGCCGCTGATCATCTCGGTGAATTCCGGCACGGATACCACGCTGGTCATCAACGGCCCGGACGGGCGCTGGTACTGCAATGACGATGGTGGCAACGGCCTGAACCCGTCACTGCGCTGGAACAGCCCTATGTCCGGCCAGTACGATATCTGGGTGGGCACCTATGCTTCAGCGCGTAATGCGAACGCGCAGCTCCACATCTCCGAGCTTTACAGCCAGTAGGCCGGAACCGGAGAGTGCATGTGAAGGCCCGGCGGGAAACCGCCGGGCTTTTTTACAAGTACAGGCCCTATATCAGCGCGTGGATCAGCAGGAACTGCACGGGACGGTAAATCACAAGGTGGATTACCAGAACCGCCAGCAGCAACACCGCCGTCGCCACGACCCTCACCGGCAGATACCTCCTGGCTACATCCCCTTGCCGGGATTGGGCAGGGCGTATTTGCACAGCTCGTCCACGATATAGTCGAAGGCATCGTCCACACTGTCGGTGCGGTAGATCAGGTCCAGGTCTTCCTGGTTGATCGAGCCGAAATCGGCCAGTGCCTGCAGGTTCAACACCTTGTCCCAGTATTCCGATCCGAAGAGCACCACCGGCAGGCGCTTTTTCATCTTGCGCGTCTGCAGGAGGGTGAGGGTTTCAAACAGCTCATCGAGCGTGCCGAACCCGCCCGGCATCAGGACGAGCGCCTTGGCCGGGTAGAGAAACCAGAACTTACGCGTGAAGAAGTAGTGGAACTCGAAATTGAGCTCCGGAGAGACATAAGGGTTGTTGGTTTCTTCCTTGGGCAGGGTGATGCCAAGGCCGATCGTCTCGCCGCCCGCTTCGCTGGCGCCGCGATTGGCCGCTTCCATGATGCCGGGGCCGGCGCCGGTACAGACCACGAAGCGGCGCTCCTGGCAGTCCTCCAGATTGAGGGACCATTCGGTCAGCCGCCGGGCCAACTCGCGCGTTGCCTCGTAATATTGCGACATGAACACCGCGCGCTCTGCGGCCTTGAGGTCCGCGCTGGTCTTGCGCGCGGTTTCCAGCGCCGCCTCGGCATCCTGCCGGCAAGGGATGCGGGCTGATCCGAAGAACAGGATCGTGTCGTCCACCTTGTGGGTTTCGAACTGTTTCTTCGGGTAAAGATACTCGGCCAGAATGCGCAATGGGCGCGCATCCGGTGACCCCATGAAATCGGGGTTCACATAGGCCTCTACCGGGTCGCCGGGCAGGGTTTCACTGACAAATTCGGTCTTTTTCATCGCTATCTCACTGCTTATGGAGTGAGATACCAGCACAGGCCGCGAGGGTCGCAAACCGCTTTGTCAGCCCTTCACGCGCTCCAGCGATGCCATGATGAGTTCCTGCGCGCGTTTTGAATCCGCCCAGCCGATGATCTTCACCCATTTATTGGGCTCGAGATCCTTGTAGTGCTCGAAGAAGTGGGTGATGCGCATGATCTGCGCCTTGGTGACATCGGTGTATTCCACGATGTCGTCATAGAGCGGGGTCAGCTTGGGGTGCGGGCAGGCGAGGATTTTCTCGTCCATGCCGCTTTCGTCTTCCATCATCAGCACGCCGATGGGCCGCGCGCGCACCACGCAGCCCGGAACCAGCGTGGTCTGGCCCAGCACCATGACGTCAATCGGATCGCCGTCCTCTGACAGCGTGTGCGGCATGAAGCCGTAATTGCACGGATAGCGCATGGGCGTGTGCAGGAAGCGGTCGACAAAAACCGTGCCGGAGGCCTTGTCCATTTCGTATTTCACCGGTTCGCCGCCTACCGGCACCTCGATGATGACATTGATGTCCTCTGGGGGATTAACACCGGCGGAGATCTGGTCGATGCGCATGACGGGGAGCCTTCCTGGATCGTTTTTGCCCGGCCGGCCGGGCCGGTTTTGCCGGTGTGATAACGGCTTGAGCGCGTGAGGCAAGCCGCATTTTGCACTGCACAATGGCCGCAAGGCCGGCTGCAAGAGCGATTGCGCGAGGCCACCGGCTTGGCTAGCGTGCGCTCATGACAATACAGCGCTTCATCCTCTCCGCCGCCGCGCCGTTCCTGGCGCTTGTCCTGTTCGCTGCGGCTCATGCCCAGACCGATCCAACCGCGCCGGACGCGGTGGTGGAGTATGGCGGGCCGGACCCGGTCATCGTTGAAACAGCCGAAGGCCCGGTGGAGTTCGTTGCCGAGATTGCGGCAACCGACGCCGCCCGCGCGCGTGGCATGATGTACCGCGAGTCCATGGGCCCCAACGAGGCGATGCTGTTCGACTTTGAAGTCGTGCAGCCGGTCGCCATCTGGATGGCCAACACGCTGATCCCGCTGGACATCATTTTCATCCGCGAGGACGGCACCATTGCCAAGATCGTCGCCAATGCGCAGCCGCTCTCGCGCCGCTCCCTGCCGTCGGACTTCCCGGTTCTGGCCGTGCTGGAAATCGCTGGCGGGCGCTCTGCCGAGACCGGTATTGCGCCCGGTGATCTGGTGCGTCACGCCCTTTTCGGCACCGATATGGCCGATGAGCCGATGGTGGACGCCGACGACGCGGATGCTGGCGAGCAAGCCGCAGAGGACGCCGTTGAACCGGACGCAGAAGACGCTGACGGCGGCACGGAAGAGGCCGCTGAGGAGTAGGGCGCGTCCCGGCCTTGCGCGTGCGCACGGCTTTGCCTAAACGATGCACACGAAATTCGGGGCGTAGCGCAGCCTGGTAGCGCATCTGCTTTGGGAGCAGAGGGTCGCAAGTTCGAATCTTGCCGCCCCGACCAGCATTGTTGACGGCCGGGCCTTTGGCCCGGACGAGCGAGGAAAGAGGCAGGGATGTTCGCACGTATCTATCAGCCTTCGCGAAATGCCATGCAATCGGGCCGCGCCCGGACCAAAGCCTGGGTGCTGGAGTTTGAACCCGCGCAGGCCAAGCGCCCTGATCCGCTGATGGGCTGGGCGGGCTCGGGCGATACCCGCCGTCAGGTGCATCTCTCCTTTGATACGCGCGACGAGGCGGTGGCCTATGCCAAGCGCTATGGCATACCTTTCCAGATCCGCGAGGCGCGCGAGACCACGCGGCGCATCAAATCCTACGCGTCCAACTTTGCTGCCGACCGTAAAGAGCCCTGGTCGCACTGACCTTGGCTTTGCTGGCGGTCCGGCAGGCGTGATTGACCCCGTAGCTCAGCTGGATAGAGCGCTCGCCTTCTAAGCGAATGGTCGCAGGTTCGAATCCTGCCGGGGTCGCCATTTTCAGCCCGCCACTTGCCCCACACCCCGCTCTCTCAAATCGCGCGCCATGACGCCCGACGCCAGCATCAGGCTGAGCGCGCTGGCGGCGAAGAACCACAGGCCCGGCTGGCTGGCGGCGGTGGAGAGCGCCTCGTTCGACCAGATCACGATAGCTAGCGCCACAACCACCACATCGGTGAAGGACCATTTGCCCAATAGCTCTATCCAGCGCATGGCCACCGGGCTGACGCGCGAAGGGGGCAGGCGGTGGATGGCGATCAGCATGGACACTTTCAAAAGCGGCGTGCCGAGCGAGAAGGTCGCAATGAGCAGGGCCAGCACCGGCTCGCGCGCGCCGATGAGAGCGGCGATGGTGTCCAGAATGGAATAGCTGACCTTGAAGACGATCAGGCTCTGCGCCTCGAACAGGGGTAGCATCACGCCCGGCGGAAACAGGATAATACCCAGGATCAGCAGGGCGCGGGCCATCGCCCCGCCCGTGCCGTGTGGGTTGTCTTTGGTGTCAGCTTGCTCCCGCCCGTCCATGGTTAACACCGTCCGGCGCGATTGTGGCGGAACGGGGGCGGGAGCCCTCCCAGGCGTTTCCCCGACGCAAGTCGGGGCCCAGAAAGCTGGACACCGGCGTTCGCCGGTGAAACGCGGAGAAGACGGCGGTGCCGGAAGAAAAAAAGCTGGACCCCGGGTTCCCCGTTTCCACGGGGACAGGCAAGCCCGGGAACCCGGTTGAGAGGTGAGTGGCATAAACCACCGGGGTCCCTGCCCCCGAGCGGGGACCCAGAAATCATAAGGGTTCCAGGTTCCAGATAAGCCGTGACGCGCTTTCTGGAATGACGAAAAGGAGGAAGGGCCGTCGTCTAATACCCCGAAAGCTTCGCCACCTGGCCTGCGCCCCAGGCATCATCGCCGAGGAATTCACCAGCGGCCTGTGCGCGCTTGTAGTAGAGGCCGATATCGTACTCGTCGGTCATGCCGACACCGCCGAACATCTGGATGCCTTCAGACGTCGCAAGACGCGACACGGCGGTTGCCTTGGCCTTGGCCGCCGCCGCCCAGATCGGCGCCTGCGAGGGCGTTTCGTCGAGCGTGCGCAGCGCCTTCATGACGATGGAGCGGGCCATCTCGATTTCCGAGAGCAGGTGTGCGGCGCGGTGTTGCAAGCCTTGGAAGCTCGCAATCGGCACGCCGAACTGCTCGCGGTTCTTGATGTAGTCGATCGTGACATCGAAGGCCTGTTCGGCAACGCCGAGGCTTTCGGCGGCCACGCAGGCCCGGCCCACATCGAGAATGTGTTTCAGCGCGCCTTCAGTGTCCTCTGCGCCGTCCAGCAGGGCATCACCGTCGAGCGCGACGTCCTCGAAGGTGAAGTCTGCGGGAAGATGGCTGTCGACCGTGCGGCGGGCCTTGCGGGTCACGCCTTTCTGGTTGCAGTCGACGAGCACGAGGCAGGGCGCGCCGTCCTCATTGCGGGCCACGACGATGACGGCATCGGCCGCCGCGCCATTGGCGACAAAGCGCTTGGTGCCGTTCAGCACCAGCCCATTGCCCTGTTTCTTGGCGGTGGTGTTGATGTGTTCGGGGTTGTGCCGGGCGCGCTCATCCACCGCAAAGCCGATCACGGTGCCGCCGGAGACGATTTTCGGCAACCACTTGGCCTTTTGCGCATCGCTGCCCGCCACGCGCAGCGCCGTTGCCGCCAGCACGGCGGTGGAGAGGAAGGGGGAGGGGGTGAGCGTGCGGCCCATCTCCTGCAGCAGGAGGCCGGCGGCAAATACGCCAAGTTCCACTCCGCCATGGCCTTCCTCGACCAGAATGCCGGTCCAGCCCATCTCGGCCATGGATGACCACAGATCACGCGAGAAGCCGTCCGGATTATTGTCGTCGCGCAGCTTGCGGAACGCGGTAACCGGCGCGGTTTCGGAAAGGAAGCTGCGCGCGCTGTCACGCAGCATCTGCTCTTCGTCGTTCAATACAAAACTCATGGGATCAATGCCTTATTGGAAAATCAGCTGCCGGGAAGCTCGAGGACGCGCTTGGCGACGATATTGAGCTGGATCTCGCTGGTGCCGCCCTCGATGGAGTTGGCGCGGCTGCGCAGCCAGGAGCGGGCAGCCTCGCCATCCTCTTCTTTCTCGCCTTCCCACAAGAGGCCGTCAGAGCCGAGCGCGGACATGTTGAGCTCGTGGCGGCGCTTGTTCAGCTCGGTACCGACATATTTCAGGATGGAGGCCTTGGCGCCCACGCCTTCGCCCTTGTCGGCCTCATCCTTCACCCGGCGCAGCGTGGATTCAAAGGCCAGCGCATCAATGGTCAGGCGCGCGACATCGCCGCGCAGGATCGGGTCGGCAATCTGGCCGTTTTCGTCCACCTCGCCGGCCAGATGGGCTGCGCCCACCGGATTGAGCCCGCCGGAGACGGCGTCGGACACGATACCGGCGCGCTCATGGCTGAGGAGGTATTTGGCGATGTCCCAGCCCTGACCCGGCTTGCCGACGACGTTCGACACGGGCGCGCGCGCATCATCAAAAAAGGTCTCGCAGAAGGGCGATTTGCCGGAGATCAGCTTGATCGGCTTGGTGGAGACGCCGGGCGTTTCCATGTCGATCAGGATGAAGGAAATGCCCAGATGCTTGGGCGCGTCGGCCTCGGTGCGCACCAGCGCGAAAATCCAGTCCGACTTGTCGGCGTAGGAGGTCCACACCTTCTGCCCGTTGATGACGTACTCATCGCCGTCCAGCACGCCCTTGGTGCGAAGGCTGGCAAGGTCGGAGCCCGCGCCGGGCTCCGAATAGCCCTGACACCAGCGGATCTCGCCGCGTGCGATTTTCGGCAGGTGCTCGCGTTTTTGTTCCTCGCTGCCGTATTTGAGAAGGGCCGGGCCGAGCATCCAGATACCGAAACTGTCCAGCGGGGAACGGGCCTTCATGGCCTTCATCTCTTCCTTCAGGACGAAGGCTTCTTCCTTGCTGAGGCCGCCTCCGCCGTATTCCTTGGGCCAGGTCGGCACGGTCCAGCCGCGTTCCGCCATGCGCTCCAGCCAGATGCGCTGGTCATCGCTGGCGAAGGTCCAGTTGCGCCCGCCCCAGCAGATGTCGGCTTCGCCCTTGGCGGGCACGCGCATGCCGGGCGGGCAATTCGCCTCCAGCCAGTCGCGGGTCTCTTTGCGGAATGTTTCAAGGGACATGCGAGGTCTCCTCCCGTTTACGTTTACGTCAAGGTTAGGCGGAGGCTGCGCGCGACGCCAGCCCCGATTTGCGTCTCGTTCTGTGCCGGCGGCGCGGCGAAAGCGCGCGCATCGCTTGCACGGCGTGGTCAAAGCGATAAGTAGCTGCGCAATGCTGACCGACCAGAGGCTGCCCATGTCCGCTCAAACCGCCTTGCCCCGCCCCTTCACGCAGGACGGCACCAGCCGCGCCATGTTCTGGTGGCTGGTGGTGATTGCGGTTCTGGTCATCGCGATGATCGTGGTCGGCGGGGCCACGCGCCTGACAGGCTCCGGCCTCTCCATCACCGAATGGCGCCCTGTTACAGGCGCCATCCCGCCGATGACGCAGGCTGGCTGGGAAGCCGAACTGGAGAAATACCGCCAGATCCCGCAATACCAGCTGCAAAACCGCGGGATGAGCATGGAAGAGTTCCAGTTCATCTATTGGTGGGAGTGGGGCCATCGCCAGCTTGGCCGCTTCCTCGGGTTTGCCTTCGCGCTGCCTTTCGCCTTCTTCCTGTTCACGCGGCGCGTGCCAAAACGGCTGCAGACCCGCCTGTGGGTGCTGTTTGCGCTGGGCGGGCTGCAGGGCGCCATTGGCTGGTGGATGGTCGCCTCCGGGCTGACAGAGCGCGTCTCGGTCAGCCAGTACCGGCTCGCCACCCATCTCATCATGGCGTTCGCCATTCTGGGGCTGACGCTATGGACGGCGCTGGAGCTGCGTTACGGCAAGACGCCTGTCCTCCAGCGCGGAAAGCTGTTCACGCTCGCGGGCGTGTTCTGGGGCGCGGTGCTGTTCCAGATTGCGCTTGGCGCGCTGGTGGCAGGTACCGGGGCAGGGCGGATCTTCACGACCTGGCCGGGCTTTGAGGGACAAGTGGTGCCGGAAGGTTATCTCTCTGGCCTGCCGGTCTGGCGGGCCGTGTTCGAAAGCCTGCCAGCGGTGCAGTTCCAGCATCGCTGGGTGGGTTATGCGCTTGCCGCGCTCGGCGGCGCGCTGGCCTTCCGGCTCTGGCAGTCAGGGCAGACGGACCTGAAGCGGGCAGGAGTGGTCCTGCCCGTGCTGATCGCCGGGCAAGTGGTGCTTGGCATCTGGACGCTGGTCTCCGCCTCGCCGCTCAACCTGTCGCTCGCGCACCAGGGCGGCGCGATAGCGCTCTTTCTGATGGCGGGCTTCACGGCCTGGCTGGCGGCAAGAACGGCGACGGCCGCTATTCCGGCGCGGTAACCGCCCGCCCGAGCACGTCGCGCGTTACCAGCTTGATGCGTCCGTCTTCGCCGTCGTGGATTGCTGCCAGGCCATTGGAAAAGCCCATGCCGCTGAAGGGCAGGTCCGTGACCGTAATGGCGCCTGGACGTTCCAGACCGGCAATCGACATCTCGCTTTGCACCTCGATCGCGGAGATTTCCTCCAGCGTGCGGGCATCGAACACGCCGATCACACCTTCTGCTGCCAGCGGTACCAGCACGACCGGGCGGCCATAAAGCTCGGCATAAGCCAGGTGCGAGACCGATATGCCTTGCGCATCAGCGCGGACCGACCCGCTGGCCTCGACCCGGGCAAGCCCGCCGGTCGAACTGCCGATCACGATATCGCCATCCGCTCCGGCACACCGTTCTGCGGTGAAGGGCAGGGCGATCTCGGCGGTGCGGCTAAGGGACAGACGTTCGCCTCCGGTATCCATCATCCGCCAGACTGTGGCGCGCCGGTTGGCATGCAGCAGGGCGAGCTCGATAAAGCCGGTGCCCTGCCGGTAGAGGCACACCCCCTCCACCGGATCGCTGACGCTCGCGACGTCGAGTGGCAGCGGCTCGATAGCCTGCATGCCCGGCAGCACGATGAAGCCCCGGACCAGCCGGTCGGCATCACTGCCGAACAGCAGGGAAAGCGTAGTGCCACGCATGTCGAATGTCGGCACGGCGACCATGCTGGTGAGGACAGGGCCGGCGGTCTGGAAAATGCGTTCGCCGAAGTCATTGAAGGCGTCGAAACCGCCGCCGCGTATCGCGGTGATGATCAGGCCGGCATCGCGGGCCTCACCATTGGGAAGCAGCGCGATGTGTTCTGCCGCGCTGGCCTCGCGCGTCATGCCGGTGACCGGCACGGTGCGTACATTGGACGGGCTTTCGGCGCGTTCAGTGTCTTCGCTTGCCGGTGGTTCCCCGCACCCCGTCAGGGCGGCGGCTAGACAGATGCCAGCGAGCGCCGCTCCCAGGGTCCGCGTACGGCGAAACTTCGCCCCGGCCCGTTCTGCACGTTGAAGAAAAGCGTCGTTCCGTCGGGTGAAAAGCATGGGCCTGTTATCTCGCTATATTCGCCATCTGCATCGGGAGCCGCATTGCGGCCGATCGTGTAGAGCTGTCCGGCGGGTGTCACCCCGCGGATGAATTGTTCGCCGTCGCCGTCCTCGACAACTATCAGGTCGCCCCAGGGCGCGATGGTGATGTTGTCGCACTTCTCGAGCAGGCGCGCATCGGTGGATTCCACAAAGAGGGTCAGCTGGCCCGGCGCTTCGCGTTCACGCGGTGTACCTTCATATGGGCTGGGCCGGTAGCGCCAGATCTGTCCGATCTGGGCCGGGCCGCCATCCGTGCAACAAAAGTAAAGCTCGCCATCGCCGAACCAAGCGCCTTCGCCACGCGTGAAATTGGCGGCGCCCGCCGCAATCGAGCGCGCCGCGAGATCATTTTCAGGGTTGTGAATGGCTTCGAGGTCGACCCAGATCACATCGAGTGTCTCGCCGACCGGGATCGGATCGGCGCTGCCTTCCCAGTTGCGGGTGTCTGCGCCGGGGCGGCCGCGAATGGCCAGTGCCTGCAGCCTGCCGCCGCGCCAGAACTCGCCCCTGCGGTCGGGGATGAAGCGGGTGAACAGGCCAGGCTGAGCATCTTCGGTCTGGTAGGCGATGCCGGTGGCCGGGTCGACCGCCACCGCTTCATGGCGGAACCGGCCCATGGCGCGCAGCGCAACCGGTTCGACCAGACCGGTGGCAGCCGCGGGAACTTCAAAATTCCAGCCATGATCGAGCCGGGCCGTACTGCCCTGCTGCAGCAGCGTTTCCTCGCAGCTGATCCAGCTGCCCCACGGTGTTGGTCCGCCCGCGCAATTATTCACGGTGCCGGCCAGAGACAGGAATTCGCGCTCCACCCGGCGGCGGCGCAGATTGTAGTGAATGGTTGTCGTGCCGCCGAGATGCGGCTCGCCACCGGGCAGGGTGTCGTAGAGAAAAGACGGGTCGATGCGGTCCAGCAGGGCGTGGTCGGCACCGAAGGCAGATTTCTCTACCTCGCCAGGATTGAGTTCGTGATTGCGCACCAGGATAACAGTGTCGCTGCCAGCGCCGCCAAAACAGGCCATGCCGTCGTGTTCGCCAGGCACCAGCAGGCCGTCACTCATCTCCTGCCCGGTTTCAGAAAAGCTGGTGTAGGAAAAGCCCGATGGAAGGTCGAACAGGCCGCGCCCGTCGCGGCGCAACGGCCCGAAGCCACGCACCTGGCTGAGATAGCTGGGTGGCGGAGCTCCGTTGCACCCGGTGAGTGCCGCCAGTCCGGAAAAGGCCGTTGCCGTGGCAGCAGCGGTACCCAGAAACCGGCGGCGGGAAAGTGGCATGTCATATCTCCAGGCTGGCCAGGGTGAGACTGCGTTCGCCATCATCTATAGGTGATTTGACAGGGCTGCGACAGTGCGCGGCTTCCAAATGCTGCGCTTGCTCAATAAAATGCGGTATCTAAATACCGCATTGCTATCATGCTGAATTACAGTGTTTTTCATGGGCAGTGTTGACAGTAACGGCCAGCAGGCGTAACAGCCCGCATCCCATGAGAGGCCGGGCGGTTCCGGCTTCGCTGTCCAGTTTCAAGGCCCAAGCGATGAAGACCTTCTCCGCCAAGCCCGCAGATGTTGAACACAAATGGGTTGTGATCGATGCCGAAGGCGCCGTTGTCGGCCGTCTCGCGGCCTATATCGCGACCCGTCTGCGCGGCAAGCACCGTCCTGATTTCACCCCGCACACCGATTGCGGCGACCATGTCGTGGTCATCAATGCCGACAAGGTAATTTTCACGGGTAACAAGTTCGAGGACAAGCGCTATTACCGTCACACGGGCCATCCGGGCGGTATCAAGGAAACGAGCCCGCGCAAGCTGATCGAGGGCAAGTTCCCCGAGCGTGTGCTGGAAAACGCCGTGAAGCGCATGCTGCCGAAAGAAAGCCCGCTGGCACGCACCCAGTTCTCAAAGCTGCGCGTCTATGCCGGTGCAGAGCACAAGCATGAGGCCCAGCAGCCGGAAGTCGTCGACTTCAAGTCCCTCAACACCAAAAACGTGCGGAGCGCATAATGGCCGAACAAGCACGCTCTCTTGAAGACCTGAAATCGGCGATGAAGCAGGCCGATGCTCCGGTTGTAACCGCAACCGAAGACAAGGTTATTGCTGAACCGAAAATCGACGAGCATGGCCGCGCCTATGCCACTGGCAAGCGCAAGAATGCCATTGCCCGCGTCTGGATCAAGCCGGGTGCCGGCAAGATCGTGGTCAATGGCCGCGAACAGGAAGTGTATTTCGCGCGTCCGGTGCTGCGCATGATGCTGGCCCAGCCGTTCGAGACGGCTGAACGCATGGACCAGTACGATGTGTATGCCACGGTGACGGGCGGTGGCCTGTCCGGTCAGGCCGGTGCGGTGCGTCATGGCATTTCCAAGGCCCTGACCTATTACGAACCGGCCCTGCGCGGCGTGCTGAAAGCCGGTGGCTTCCTCACCCGTGACAGCCGCGTCGTCGAACGCAAGAAGTACGGCAAGAAGAAAGCCCGCCGCAGCTTCCAGTTCTCGAAGCGCTAAGGCTTATTCTGCGCACTTGCGCGCAGCCATGCCGATTATACGAAACGGGCGGTGCCGGATGGTGCCGCCCGTTTTGGTTGCTAGGGTGACGGGCGGCATATCGTGCCTCCCCATGCCGGAGGGGTCATGCTATTGACCGTCGCCAGGGCGGAAGGACAATTTCCGCGTAATTACCGGGACTGCTTGCGCTGATGACTGTTTCTGCTGACCGCCCCCGCCTGACGACCCTCATCCCGGCCCTGAACGAGGCGGAGAGTATCGAGTCGGTAGTACGCGAAGCGCGCGATGTCATTACGGCCGCAATTCCCGAAACAGAATTTCTTGTGATTGACGATGGCAGCACGGACGGTACTGCCGAGGCGCTGGCTGGCCTGATGGCGGAGGACAGCCGTATCCGCCTGATCCGTCATCCGAAGCGCTCGGGCAAGAGCGCGGCCCTGCGCACCGGTATGATCGCCGCCCGCTCGATCTGGGTCGCCACGATGGACGGGGACGGGCAGGACGATCCACGTTCCATCCTCGACATGGTGGCCGAGATTGACCTGGACGTGACGGGCGAACGCGCGCTGGTGGCGGGCTGGCGCCAGAACCGCACTGACGGAAACAGCCGCAAGTTCGCCTCGCGCTTTGCCAATGGCCTGCGGTCCAGCCTGCTGAACGATTCCTGCCCCGATACCGCCTGCGGGCTGAAGCTGGTGGTGCGCGACCTGTTCCTTGCCATGCCGTTCTTTGACGCGCTGCACCGCTATATTCCGGCCTTCACGGTGCATCTGGGGTTCAGCTATGTCAGCGTGCCGGTGGTGAACCGCGCGCGGTCGGCAGGCCAGTCCAAATACACCAATATCGGGCGTGCGGCGGCGGGCCTGTTCGATCTGATGGGCGTGGTCTGGCTGATGCGGCGCACCCATGTGCCCGCGTCCGAACTGCTGCTGGGCCGCAAGGGCGGAGATGGCGCATAGCATGAATGACTGGCTTGAAACGCTCCAGAAACCGGGCGCGCGCGGCGGGCTGAACCGCTATGCCTATCTGCTTCTGGTGCTGGTAGCGCTGGCGGCGATGCTGCCCGGCTTTTTCACCATTCCGGCCATGGACCGTGACGAGTCCCGCTACATGCAGGCCAGCCGGCAGATGATGGAAACCGGCGACTTCATCGATATCCGCTTTCAGGACGAAGCGCGCCACAAGCAGCCTGTCGGCACTTACTGGGCGCAGGTGATCACCACGACGCCGTTCGGTGGGGCGGAGGCTCCGGTCTGGGCGCACCGTCTGACCAGCCTGTTCGGGATTCTGGCCGCGATCATCATGACAGGCTGGCTGGGCAGCCGGCTTTTCTCTCCGCAAGTGGGTATCGCCGCAGGGCTGGTGCTCGCCATCGCGCTGTCGCTGCAGGTGGAGGCGCGCACCGCCAAGACCGACGCGCTTCTGCTCGGCTTTGGCATGCTTGCGCAGATTTCGCTGGCCATGCTGGCCCTGAAAATCACCGAAAAGCGCCCCGCCTTTATCGGCTGGCCACTCGCGCTGTGGGCGGCGACGGCGGTGTGCATCCTTATCAAGGGCCCGATCTTCACCATGGTGACGGGCCTGACGCTGGTGGGCTTCATCGCGCTGACACGCGATTTTGACCTGCTCAGGCGCATCCGGCCCGGCTTTGGCCTGCTGGTCGTCATCGCTATTGCCGCGCCCTGGCTGGTGGCCGTGACGATTGTGACCGATGGCGCCTTCCTGGCCGAAGCCGTTGGCTGGTCTATGCTGCGCAAGGTGTCCGAAGCGGCCGAGAACCATACGGGCCCGCTCGGCTTCCATCTCATGCTCTCGCCGGTCACGCTGTGGCCTGCGGCCGCTCTGCTGGCGCTGGCGGTGCTGGCGGCGTGGAAGAACCGCTCCGACCGGACGATCCGCTTCCTCGTGGCGTGGATCGTGCCGACCTGGATCGTCTTCGAACTCATCACGACCAAGCTGCCGCACTATGTGGTGCCGACCTTTCCGGCCATTGCCATCCTGATGGGGCTGGCGCTCAAAGACGTGCCAGGGGTGCTCTCCGGCCTGAAACAGCGCATTTTCCACTGGGTGGTGGCAGCGGCGGTGATCGTCGTTTCCGGCGTGCTCATCGCGCTGCCGATTGCGGCCCATATCGAGTTCAATGGCGAAATCGGGCTGGATGCGTGGATTGCCGCGATTGCCGGTGTGATTGGCCTGATCACCGTCGCGGCGCTGGCCTATGCGCCGTCCCTGCGCACGCTGGGCGTGGCGGGCGTCGGCGCGATTTCCGTCTATGGCGCGATGTTTGGTGTGGTCATCCCCAATATTGACGCCATGTGGCCCTCAGAGCGGGTAGGGCGTGTGGTCGACCGGCTGGAAGGGTGCGAGACCCTCTCCATTGCCACGCTCGGTTATCGCGAGCCCTCCAACGCCTTCTATCTCGGCACCGATGCCCTGTTGGCGGACAATGCCGATGCCGCCGCCGATGTGCTAGTGAGCGACCCTGCCTGCGGCCTCGCCATCGTGGATGTGGCCGAGCGCGAGGGCTTTGATGCCGCGCTCGCGGCGCGCGGGATCAGTGTCCGCCCGCTGGCGACGGTCTCCGGCTACAACCTCGTCAAAGGCGATGCGCTGGAGCTGGCCCTGCTGGTGACGGAGGGGTCTGAGGTGCGGCTGGGGGAGTAGGGCTTGGCTCTAATTCCAAACTCGCGTTTCCCCGGCGGACGCCGGGGTCCAGTTTTGAAGCTTCCCGTGATGTCATGGGTCCCCGCTCGGGGGGCGGGAACGCGGAAGTGGAGCCACCTGAAATTCTGCCAGCATTTAGGCTGACCCTTCCACCGGGTTCCCGGGCTTGCCTGTCTCCGTGAAAACGGGGAACCCGGGATCCAGAAAGACTGGGCACCGGCTTTCGCCGGTGAAACGCACTCAGGCGGAAGCGCTCTCAACTCCTCACCTTCACATACTCTCCCGGTGCCGGGCACAAAGGCTTGAGCTTGCCGCCGCCGGGTTTGCGGGCTGGCACTTGCGCGTCGTTCATTGAGAGCAGCCAGGCCTTCCAGTGCGGCCACCAGGAGCCGGGATGCTCCTTGGCACCTTTCAGCCATTCCTCGCGGCTTTCGGGCAGGGCCTCATTGATCCAGTGCTGGTATTTGTTGGCGTCCGGGTGATTGACCACGCCGGCGATATGACCTGACCCGGCCATCATGTATTGCGTCTTGCCGCCGAACAGGCGCGCGGAGCGGTAGACGGAGTCCGCCGGGGCGATGTGGTCTTCCTTGCTGGCCTGCATGAAGACCGGGATTTTCACCTTCTTCAGGTCGAGCCTGTGGCCGCCCAGCTCCATCTCGCCCTTGGACAATGCATTGTTCTTGTAGAACTTCTCCAGATAATAGAGGTGGAGCGTCTTGGGCATGCGCGTCTGGTCGGCATTCCAGTAGAGCAGGTCAAAGGCCTGCGGCGTCTTGCCGAGCAGATAGTTGTTGATGACAAACGACCAGACCAGATCGTTGGCGCGCAGCATGTTGAACGTGTCGGCCATGGTGCGCCCGTCCAGCACGCCGCCTTGCGCATCCATCAGCCGGCCGATTTCCTTGAACCATTCCTCGTCGATGAAGACGAGAAGCTCACCCGCCAGCGAAAAATCGAGCTGGGCGGCGAAGAAGGTGGCCGAGGCGATGCGGTCATCGTTTTCTGCCGCCATCAGGGCCAGCGCACTGCCGAGCATGGTGCCGCCAATGCAATAGCCGATGGCGTCCACCTGCCGCTCGCCAGTGGCTTGCTCCACGCATTCCAGCGCCTCAAACAGGCCCTGGCGGATATAGTCCTCGAACGTTGCGTCCTTCATGGACTGGTCGGGATTGACCCAGGAGATCAGGAAGA
Source organism: Glycocaulis albus (assembly GCF_014639075.1). Lineage (GTDB taxonomy): Bacteria > Pseudomonadota > Alphaproteobacteria > Caulobacterales > Maricaulaceae > Glycocaulis > Glycocaulis albus. Next base: position 252,890 of record NZ_BMFS01000002.1, on the reverse strand, counting down.
CGGTGAAGCCCTGCTGTGTCAGCCAGCGGATCAGCGAGCCCTGCGGGCGCATGTCCATGATGTAGAATTTGTTGATCCAGGGCGGGGCGATGAGGATCGGGCGCTGGCGCACCGTGTCCGTCGCGGGCGCATACTGGATCAGCTCCATCACCGCATTGCGGTAGATGACATCGCCGGGCGTGGCGGCAAGGTCCTTGCCTACCTCGAAGCCTTCCATGTCGGTCTGGGTGAGGGCGAGGCGGCCATTGCCGCGTTCGAGATCGTTGACGAGATTCATCAGCCCGCGTGACAAATTCTCGCCCTTGCTCTCGAAGGTGGCTTTCAGCACGTCCGGGTTGGTCAGCGCGAAATTGGTCGGCGACATGGCGTCGATCATCTGGCGGGTGACGAAGTTCACCTTGCGCCGCGTCTCCTCGTCTATGCCCTTGGCATTGTTGACGAGATTCAGCAGGAAGCGCTGATTGAGCAGGTAGGACTGGCGCATGGCGTCGAACATCGGGTGCTCGGTCCATTCGGCCGAACGCCAGCGCTTGTCGCCTTTTTCCGGCTCGATGACGGGCGGCGCGTCCTCGCCCATCATCTTCTTGGTCGCGCCCGCCCACAGATCGAGATAGCCGCGATAGAGATCGGACTGCGCCTGCAGCAGCAATTCGGGATCGCCCAGCACGTTTTCCCATGTCTTGGCCAGCTCCGGCGAGGCGTGCAGCGGGTCCGCCTGCGGCGACAGAGTCGGATCACCCTCCAGAGAGCGGCGCATCATGTCGGCCATCAGCTTCTGACTTTTCAGCGCAGACTGCATGACATTGCGCGAGATGGTCTCCAGCGTTTCCAGATCGGCTGCGGGCAGGGCGGGAAAGGGGGCCTCCGGTGCAGGCGCTCCGCCCATCGGCGCGGCCTTTTCCGTTTCCTTGCCTGGCTTGGGCACGCGCTTGGCCGCAGCGGCTTTCGCCGCCGGTTTCTTGCCTGATGACGCGGGTTTCTTGCGTTTGGAGGGTGTTTTCTTCTCGGCCATGACAGACAGCACTTCCGGTAGGGCGTGACACTTGGGAAGCGAAGCGTATAGAAAGCGTGTGATCCGTCCAATCCCTTCCGGAGGATGACTGCCTTGCGCAAACTTATGGCCTTGCTGACCAGCATGGCGCTTGCCGGCCCGCTGCTCGCCGGTTGTGCCCTGGTGACCGTACCGGAAGCGGAATCCGGCTGGACGCAGGAGCGCATGGCTGGCGATCCGGCCCGCGAAGCGCCGGCGTTTGTGCCGGAGATACCGCGCCCGGAACTGGAAAGCTGGCGCATGGCGACCGCCGCGCGGGAGCTTGCCGATACCCGCGACCTGGTGGTGTCGCAGGCACAGCTGATCCAGCTTCCTCCGATCGACCCTCTGGTATACGGCCAGCAGGCACGAGAACGCGCTACGCCGCCGCCTTCGCCTGCCCGCCGCGACTGAGCGCTACTGCTCGACTGGTTCTGCCTTTGATAAAAGGAATGTCTGTCCTATGACCTCGCCGTCCCTATCCAATCTCGCCCTCGGTGCTGTTGAGGCTGCGGAGCGCGCGGCGATTGCCGCGGCACGCCTTGCCGGTCATGGCGACAAGATTGCCGCCGACCAGGCGGCGGTTGATGCCATGCGCAAGGCCTTCAACGACATGCCGATGCGCGGGCGTATCGTGATCGGAGAGGGTGAGCGCGACGAGGCGCCGATGCTCTATATCGGCGAGGAGGTCGGTACTGGCGAAGGCCCGGAAATCGACATTGCGCTGGATCCGCTGGAAGGCACATCGCTGACCGCCGGCGGCAAGCCGGAAGCGCTGACGCTGCTGGCGCTGGCGCCGCGTGGCGGGCTCCTGCATGCGCCCGACACCTATATGGACAAGATCGCCGTCGGTCCCGGCCTGCCGCAAGGCGTAATCAATCTCGACAAGCCCGTCGGCGAGAACGTGGCGGCGGTGGCGAAGGCCAAGGGCGTGCCGGTTTCCGACATCACTGTCTGCGTGCTGGAGCGTGAGCGTCACCAGTCGGTCATTGACGGTATCCGCGCTGCCGGCGCGCGCGTCGTGCTCATTCCCGATGGCGATGTGGCGGCCGTTATCGCGGCGGCTGATCCCAAGCGGCCGATCGACATGTATGTCGGTCAGGGCGGCGCGCCGGAGGGCGTTCTGTCCGCGGCGGCCCTGCGCTGCCTCGGCGGACAGATCGAATGCCGGCTGTTCTTCCGCAATGATGATGAGCGCGCACGCGCCGCCAAGACCGGGATCAAGGATCTGGACCGGAAGTATTCCGGCGCGGAGCTGGCCTCGAAAGATTGCCTGTTCGTCGCCAGCGGTGTGACAGGCGGACAGTTGCTTGAGGCGGTTACGCACGGGCCGGGCACGGTGACGACGCAGACGCTTCTATTGTCGTCCGCCCCGCGTTCGCGCCGCATCATCACCACCCAGCGCTTTGTGGAGGGCAGCTGACCGCCGTGACCGCCAGCCGCGAAGCGCTTTTTGGTGTCACGGCTTCGGTAACCGGCCGGGCATGGGCATTGAGCGAGGCGCCGGACGATCTCGTGGCCGCCATTGTGCGCGCGACCGGCTGCAATGATGCACTGGCCCGCCTGATGGCTGCGCGCGGCATCGGCGTTGAGGAGGCCTCCGGCTTCCTGTCTCCGCGCCTGCGTGACAGCTTTCCGGATCCGTCCAGCTTCAAGGGTATGGACGACGCGGCCCGCGCCGTGTGGGACGCCGTGGAGGCGGGTACACGCATCGCCGTGTTTGCCGATTACGATGTAGACGGGGCGAGCTCGGGCGCGCAGCTGGTGCGCTGGCTGCGCGCGGTGAGCCAGGAGCCCCTGACCTACGTGCCGGACCGGATAGAGGAGGGGTATGGCCCGTCCGCCGAGGCCTTTGCCAGTCTTCAGGCGGCCGGCGCCGGACTGGTCGTGACGGTGGATTGCGGTGCGGCGGCACACAGCGCGCTGGAAAGCGCGGCGGGCATGGGCCTGCCGGTCGTGGTGATCGATCACCATCTCATGGACGGCGCTCCACCGCCTGCGCTGGCGCTGGTCAACCCCAACCAGCCGGGCGACACATCGGGCTGCGGGCATATGGCGGCGGCAGGCGTTACGCTGGTGTTTCTGGCTGCGCTGAACCGCGAGGGCAGGGCGCGGGGCGCTTTCAAGTCCGGGGAGCCGGATATCCTCGCCATGACCGATCTGGCGGCGCTTGGCACGGTCTGCGACGTGGTGCCGCTGACCGGGCCTAATCGGGCGATTGTCACACAAGGCCTCAAAGTGATGAGTGGCTGGCAGAAGGCCGGTCTGGCGGCGCTGGCGGAGGTCTCCGGCCTGTCGGGACCGGCAAGCCCCTATCATGCCGGCTTCCTTCTGGGGCCGCGTATAAATGCCGGCGGGCGCGTCGGCGTGGCGGGCCTCGGGCTGGAATTGCTGAGCAGCGATGATCCGGTGCGCGTCCGCGAGATCGCGCTTGAGCTTGACCGGCTGAATGCCGAACGCAAGGCGATAGAGGACGCGGTTCTGACAGCCGCGCTCGAGGATATTGAGTCGGGCCGCATCGATGTCAGCGGGCCTGTTATCGTGCTGGCGGGCGAAGGCTGGCATCCCGGCGTCATCGGTATTGCGGCCGGGCGCATCAAGGACCAGTTCAACCGGCCCACTATCGTGATCGGCGTGGAGAACGGCGTGGGCAAGGGATCGGGCCGGTCATGCCCGGGCGTCCATCTGGGCAATGCGATACTCGCCGCGCGCGAATCAGGCCTGCTGGAGAAGGGCGGCGGGCACGCCATGGCGGCGGGGCTGACCGTGGATGCAGACCGGATTGACGCCTTGCGGCAATTCCTCACCGAACGCCTCGCGCCGGAATGGGCCGCCGCCGATGAGGCCCGGACCTTGCGGCTGGACGGGATTGTTCATCCGGCAGCGGTGGATTTCGATTTCGGGGAATCCCTGAAGCAGGCCGCTCCATTTGGCATGGGTAACCCCGAGCCGCGCTTTGCCCTGTCTGACCTGCACATACGCTTCGTCAAAGAGGTCGGCACAGGCCATCTGCGCTTCACGTTCGAAGCCGGTACGGGCGCGCAGCTCTCCGGGATCGCCTTCCGGGCGCTGGGAAAGCCGCTCGGCGATGCCCTCATGGCCGGGCGGGACCGCAAATGGCATGTGGCCGGGCGGATCAAGGCCGAAGATAATCGCTTCGGACGCAAGGCCGAGCTGCATCTGGAAGACATGGCAGCAGCAGGTTGAACGCGGCCGCACTGCGCAATCTTGTACAAGAAGCTACCTGCAGGGCTTGCGTGAGGGATTCCGCTTGGATATAGAACCGCTCTCGCGTTGATGCGGGCCCTTCGTCTATCGGTTAGGACGCCAGGTTTTCAACCTGGAAAGAGGGGTTCGATTCCCCTAGGGCCTGCCACCGCGAGACTATTCCAGCAATCATGGTTGCGCGTGGGGCTACTCGCGGCTGGCCAGGTCAGCGTATCAGCGCGGCAACCGCCCAGACCAGAGCGGTCCAGGCGACGCCATTGATGGCGACGACCAGTGCGAGCGTGCGCCGGGTTGACCATTTGGGCTTTTCACCGGGCAGGCCGGTGTCGGTGATCTGGACATTGAACCCGGCTAGCTGCGCGTCAAGATGATGCTGGAGCGAGCGCGCCGGTGAGAGGGCGGGGCTGACCGGACATGTCGGCGTATCCAGAAAGCGAGCCGGCGGGTTGCTCATTGCGGGTATGGCAATGTCATCGGACAATGTGCCGGAAACTGTGCTGTCGGCGTTTTCAGACCGTGCATTGACAGCCATCAGACTGGCCCCCGGATATTTGACAGTTCAGCAAGTAATGCGATTCCAGCACTTAAAGAATGTATAATCGGTCTGTACACGGCACGCTGCTCGGCGGCTGGAAGGGTGCAGGTGGATGGCAGCGTGTCATTTTTGCATCTAGAAGCGAATATTGCTGCGCCAGTAGCGCGAACACCCGGTTCGCATGTGATTTGGCTGGCGCGGCAAGCAGGGTTTTGATAGTGGTAAACCGAAAGTAAATTCGGAGGGGTTCATAATGAAATCCGCTATCAAGTTTTCAAAAGCTGTTTTGGGCGCCGCGATATTTGGTCTTGTTCCGGCCGGAGCCGTGAGCATGCCGGCGCATGCGATCGCCGCTGTTCAGGAAGCCCCGACCGTTCAGGAAGTCGCCGACGCAATTGTCGCCGCCGTTGCGGCGCTCGGTCCGGATGCATCTGCGGAAGAAGTCGAGGCGGCCATCGTTGCCGCCATTCTGGCATCTGGCGCGGACAGCCAGACTGCGGCCGCGGCCCTCACAGTCGCTTCTGCCAACCCGGTCATGCAGACCGCAGCAGCCCAGTCCGCAACGCAAAGCGTTTCGGCCCAGCTGTCCAGCTCCGGTGTTGCGGGTGTGCCTGGTGGCCCCGCCGGCAGCACACCCACGCCGCCCCCGCCTCCGCCTCCTGGCGGCCGTGGTGGCTCTGACTACTAAGACTGAACAGACCCTGCGGCGGATCGGCTGATATGGCCATCCGCCGTCAGAACCGGGCATCGGGTGCGTGACGCATTGAAGGTGGGGACGAGATGGTTGGCCTTAAGAACAAGCTGTTTTCGGGTGCAGGCACGGTAGCATTGACGCTGACCGCCAGCGGGGCAGCTGGCGTTGGAGCTGTCGGCACCGCCGACGCGCAATGGCTCTGGGATCGTGACCGCAATGTCAGTGTCACGCAGCGTCCCCGCCCTGAGTATGACGCCCTCGGCATTCGGTCCGGCGCCTTCATCTGGCGCCCCCAGCTGGAGCTGGGTGTCGAGTTCAACGACAATATCTTCGCGACAGCGACGAACGAAGAGTCCGATACCATTTTCGTGATCAACCCGTCGGTGACGGTTGATACGACCTGGTCACGTCACGCCTTCAATGCGTTCGCCGATGTCCGCCACAACGAGTACGCCGATTTCGGCTCCGAGAGCACCACCGATTACTCGCTGGGTGCGGGTGGCCGGCTGGATATCTATCGTGGCAGCTCGGTGGGTGCCTCGGCGTCTCACAGCCGTGGCACGGAGCCGCGCACCTCTGCCGGTGCTGCCGGGTTCGCCGCCGAGCCGATACGCTTTGACACGACCACTTTTGCCATCGGTGCCGAGCATACCTTCAACCGGCTGCGCCTCCGGGGCGGATATGATTTCGCGAAATCGGACTATGACGATGCGCTGCTGATCGGCGGCGGTGTCGCGAGCCAGGATTTCCGCGATCAGGACATGCACCGTTTCACCCTGCGCGGTGATCTGGCAATCAGCCCGGACACGGCTGTCTTCGCGCGCTACCGGCACAATCAGCGCGATTTCCGCCTGTCGCCTCCGGCCGTGGCCACCAACCGCGATTCTGACGGCTACACGTTTGATGTGGGTGTCGAGTTCGATCTTGGCGGGCTGGCGCGCGGGGAGATCGGCGTCGGTTACATGAAGCAGGAATATGACAGCCCCGTTTTCGGTTCGGTGGACGGTGTGAGTGTTGACGGCCTGCTCGAATGGTTCCCGACCCAGCTGACCACCTTCACGTTCACCGCCCGCCGCGGCATCGAGGATTCCGGCATTGCCGCCTCGGCCGGCTATATTGGCACCTCGGTGTCGGCCCAGGCCGACCATGAGCTGCTGCGCAATGTCATTCTGACGGCGCGGGTCGATTACGCCAATGACGAGTATCAGGGCATTGACCGAGAGGATGAGCGCTGGGGCGCAACCGTCCAGGCGACCTATCTGATGAACCGCAATGTGGGCCTGACGGCGAGCTACAGCCATCTCGACCAGAGTTCGTCCGGCACTGCTGGGCCGCGCGATTTCAGCACCAATCGCTTCATGCTCGGTGTCGTGCTGCAATACTGAGGCAAGCACCGCAATGCGGCCAGCACTGGCCCCGAAATTGCTTTCCTGTTTACAGTTCTGGCGGCTGATGACACTCGCGCTAACGCGTGAGTGCCTGCGAGGCCGCCTAGTCGAATATCCGGGGTAGTCATGGCGTATAATCGAGGCGAGCAGCCGCTGCATGCCGATCAGGCCGCCGGGGACGAGCTGGTCGATCTGCGTCAGTTGTGGCGGATATTCCGCCGGCGTCTGCCGGTTTTCGCCGCAGTGGCCTTCGCGGTGTTCGCGCTGACGGTCATCGTGACCATGCAAATGACGCCGCAATACACGGCGACAGCCAGTGTCATCATCGATTCCCGCCAGTCCCAGGTTGTCGATATCGAGGCCGTGCTGACCGGCGTGGGCTCCGATGCACAGGCGCTGGACACCGAGGTGCAGCTTATCCAGAGCCGCTCGCTGGCGCTCGCCGTGATCGAGAGGCTGGATCTGACGGCCGACCCGGAATTCAACAGCCAGCTGCGCGAGCCATCGGGCCTTGGGGCTATTACGAGCGCCGTGCGCAACTTTCTGTCCGCACTCGTGCCCTCCCAGGCCGCCAGTCCGGGCGTCGATGACGGCCAGCGTACGCTGGAGTCGGTAACCTCGGCGGTGCTGGACCGGCTTTCTGCGCGCCGTTCGGGGATGACCTATGTCATATCGATCGCATTTCGCTCGGAAGATCCCGCCAAGGCCGCGCGTATCGCCAATGCCTTCGCCGATCTCTATCTGCTGTCCCAGCTGGAAGCGAAATTCGACGCGACCGAGCGTGCCAATACCTGGCTGAATCAGCGTCTGGATGTGCTGCGCGAGGAAGTGCGCACGGCAGAGCAAGCTGTAGAGCTTTACCGGGCAGAGAACGGCCTGCTGGATGCGGGCGGCAGCAGCCTGACCGAACAGCAGATTTCGGATCTCAATGCACAGCTTGCCATTCAGCGGGCCGAACTGTCGGCTGCCGAATCGTCCCTGCGCAGCGTTCAGACGCAGCTGGATCGCGGTGCGTCGCTCGACACGATCGGCGAGGTGCTGCGCTCGGAAACCATCCGGGCCTTGCGAGCCCAGCAGACCGAGACCAGCCGCCGCCGCAGTGATCTGGCATCGCGCTATGGCCCGCGTCACCCGGAGTTTCTGGCCGTTGAACGCGAGGTGGCCGATCTGGAAGAGCAGATCAGCCGTGAAATACAACGCATTGTCGCCGGGCTGGAGACCGAGGTGAATGTCGCCCGTCAGCGGGTGGCATCATTGCAAAACACGCTGGCGGGTTTCCGCGACGAGCTGGTCACGAATAACCGGGCGCTGGTGCGTCTGCGTGAACTCGAGCGGGAGGCGGAGGCCTCGCGCACACTGTTCGAATCCTTCCTGAACCGCTTCCGTCAGACGAGCGAACAGGACGACCTAACGACGGCTGATGCGCGTATCGTTGCGCGCGCGCCGGTGCCGCTGGAACCCAGCGCGCCCAACTGGATGCTCAATCTGGCCATGGGCCTTATTCTGGCCGGCATGGCGGGGGCGGGTACCATCGTTCTGCTGGAGGTATTTGATAACGGGGTGCGCACCGAAGCCGATGTCGAGCGCGAGCTGGGCGTGGCGCATATCGCATCCGTGCCGCTGCTGGGGCAGGGGCGGTTCGGCCGGAAGAGATCCGGCAAAAGCGATCAGCCTTACGACTATATCCGCGAGAACCCGCTTTCCGGCATTGCAGAAGCCTTCCGCGTGATCCGTTCGGCGATCCTGCTTTCCAACATTGATGCCGCACACAAGACGGTGGCGATAACGTCTGCGCTGCCGGGCGAGGGCAAGACAACCACGACCTATTCGCTCGGGCGCATATCCGCGATGTCGGGGTCGCGCACGCTGATCATGGATTGTGATCTGCGCCGCCGCCTGCTGACCAAGGCTGCCGCTCCGCAGGCGGCGAAGGGCTTGCTGGAAGTGCTGTCTGGCGACTGCACGCTGGATGAGGTGCTGGTGGCGGATGCCGAGCAGGGGCTTCACATCCTGCCTGTTGTCGAATCCCAGTTTACCCCGCGTGACGTGTTCAATTCCGACGCCTTCAAATCCCTCATGGCCGTTCTGCGCCAGCGTTATGATCTGGTGTTGATTGATACAGCGCCCGTTCTGGCCGTGACCGATACACGGGTTATCGCCGCGAGGGCCGATGCGGTGGTGATGAATGTGAAATGGAAGACGACGCCGCGCGAGGCCGCTGCCAGCGCACTGGAAACCTTGCACGATGTGAGGGCGAATGTGCTCGGCGTTGCCCTTGCGCAGGTCGATATGAACGCGCAGGCCCGCTACGGGTATGAGGGCTCGTCCTATTATTACAAGAACTATCGCAGCTATTATTCGGGGTAGGGTCAGGAGGCTGTGTATTTCGTCGCAGCGGTCTGACCGAACCGGCTTGACCGGCCAGAACACGCCGATTAAGTAACGCGTCTCGTTCGGGGCCAGCCCCGATGAAGAAGTGCCAAGCGGGTGTAGCTCAGTTGGTTAGAGTGCCGGCCTGTCACGCCGGAGGTCGCGGGTTCGAGCCCCGTCACTCGCGCCACTTCTTCCAGAGAAAAACGAAAAAGGCCGCTCCTGTCCGGAGCGGCCTTTTTCGTTTGGTGAAGCGGCAGGCGCCTACTCGTAGCGCAGCGCGTCGATCGGGTTCAGCCGGCTGGCACGATGCGCGGGATAGAAGCCGAACAATATGCCGACGCCGGCTGCTGCGCCGATGGCGACAAAAGCGATCATGGGCTCGATCGAAACGGGAAACTGCCCCATCGATTCCACGACCAGGGCACCAATGGCGCCGCACGCCATGCCGACGAGCCCGCCCGCCACGCACAACACCACCGCCTCGATCAGGAACTGGTTTCGAATATCGGCCTGCTTTGCCCCGATGGCCAGGCGCAGGCCGATCTCTCGTGTGCGTTCGGTCACCGACACCAGCATGATGTTCATGATGCCAATCCCGCCAACGACGAGCGAGATCACCGCTGTGGCGGCCAGCAGCAGCCCCAGCTGGCTCTCCGTCTCGTTGCGGGCGCGCAGGAATTCGGCAAAATTGACGACGGCAAAATCGTCCGTGCCGCCAATGCGTATGTTCCGCCGCACGCGCATCAGATCGGTAATCTCCTCTGTGGCGGCCTCCATGTTGCGGGCACGGTCGATGCCCAGCCATATCGACTGGACCGGGTTGCGGACCCCAGCCGTGGAAAGCCCGCCCAGACGGTTGCGCATGGTTGTTGCGGGCACGAAAATCACATCGTCCTGGTCCTGGCCCCAGCTGGACTGCCCGCGCTCGGCCAGTATGCCGGCTACTTCAAGCGGAACCCCGCTTATGCGCAAGCTTGCCCCGATTGCGCCGCCCGCGGGAAACAGTTCGTTGGCGACGGTCCGGCCAATCACGGCAACCCGCGCGGCGCCGTCGAGCTCGGGCACGGTGAAAGCCCGTCCTTCAACAATGTCCCAGTCCCGGACGATGAAATAGTCCGGATGTGTGCCGGCCACTTCGGTGGACCAGTTGACGCCATCGACCACGGCCGTCAGTCCGCGTTGCTGGATGATGCCGGCTGCCGCGATAACGTAGGGCACAGTTTCACGCAGCGCCTCGACATCCTCATCGCTCAGCGGTGTTGCCGAACCGGAGCCGCCGCGCACCCCGCCCCGGAAAGATGAGCCGGGACGCAATTGCAGCGAGTTTGCACCCAGGGCGCTGATCTGTGCGTCTACGGCGGCTTTGGCGCCCTGGGATATCGAGATCATCACGATCACCGAGCCGACGCCGATAATCACGCCCAGCATGGCCAGAAAGCTGCGCAGCGCGTTCACGCGCAGCGCGTTGAGGGCGACGCTGACAGCAGCAGCAAAATTCATTGGATGTCCTCCACGATCCGGCCGTCCCGGAACACGATGCGCCGTCTGGCCCGTGCGCCCACCTCAGCCTCGTGCGTGACGAGTATGAGCGTGATGCCGGATGCGTTCAGCTGGTCAAAAATGTCCATCACATCTTCAGACGTGCGTGAGTCGAGGGCGCCCGTGGGCTCGTCGGCCAGCAGGATACGCGGCTCATTGGAGAGGGCGCGGGCGATCGCGACGCGCTGCTGCTGGCCGCCCGAAAGCTGCGAGGGGTGGTGATCCATACGGTCGCCCAGGCCTACCATCTCCAGACAGGCTGCTGCCCGTTCGCGCCTCTGAGCGGCCGGCATGCCGCGATAGAGCAGGGGCAGGGCGACATTGTCGATTGCAGGGGTGCGCGGCAGCAGGTTGAATTGCTGGAAGACGAAGCCGACAGTCTGGTTGCGGAACGCTGCCAGCTCATCGGGTGTGCGGTTCAGCAGCGACTGTCCGGCAATGGTCAGTTCCCCGCCGCTGGGCGTATCGAGTGCGCCGAGCATGTTCATGAAGGTCGACTTGCCCGAGCCGGACGCGCCCATCACGGCGACATAACCGCCCTCGGCAATATCGCAATCGATACCGCGCAGGGCATGAACATCGCCTCCGCCCAGCTTGTAAACGCGCGAGAGCTGGCGCGCCCTAATCAGTGTTGCAGGGGCAGCCATCAGCGCACCTCACGCACGCGCACCACAACGTTCTCCCCTTCGCTTATGCTTTCGCCCATGACCTCGGTATATTGACCGTCCGACAGCCCGACGCGCACAGGGCGCGATTCCAGCCGCCCGTCGGCGCGCTGGACCCAGATGGTACCCCGCTGGATTTCGGCGCCTGCAGTGCCGCGGCGGCCCTGGCCGCTGCGGGCCTCCGCCATCATCGCCGTCAGGCGGTTCATCTCTTCAAGGGTCAGTACATCGCCAAGCGCGCGTTGCAACATGGCCTGCATGTTCCCGCCGCCGCCCGCGCCTGGCGGGCCGCTGCGGCGCATGGTCTCAAAAGCCGACCGGAGGGCCTGTTCGGCTTGTGCGCGCCGGTCGGCGGGCAGCTCCAGCGGATCCAGCAGGCGGGCCATCATTGCATTGCCGCGCTCGCTCTGCCCGCCGCTATTGCCCGCGCTGCCGGGGGCAACCAGGCTTTCTGCGGCTCCGCGCGGCTGGAAACGCAGAGCCGTGGCCGGAACGGTCAGTGCGCCCTCAACATCGCCGGTAATGATGTTCACATTGGCCGTCATGCCCGGCAGCAGGCGCTGACCGGGATTGTCCGCCTCGATTACGACCGTGTAGGTGACAACATTCTGTTCGGCGATCGCGGCAAGGCGGACCTGACGCACTTCACCGGAGAATTCACGTTCCCGGAAAGCATCAACTTCGAAAGTGACAAGCTGGCCTACCGCGATCTGGCCGATATCGGATTCGTCTACCCGGGCCTCGATCTGGATGCGCGAAAGGTCGCGCGCGATGATGAAGAGAACCGGCGCGTTGAGGCTGGCGGCCACCGTCTGGCCAACATCGACCTGCCGGTCGATTACAACCCCGTCAATGGGGGAGCGGATGGTGGCGCGCTCCAGATCAACCTGCGCGCTTTCCAGGCTGGCCTGGCGCTGGTCGAGCGTGGCGCGGGCATTTCGCAGATTGGCTTCGGCCACCTGGACAGAGGCCTGTGCGGTGTCACGCGCCGTCTCGGCGGCGTCGAACTGCACCTGTGAATAGGTGCCGCGCTCGGTCAGCTCGCGAGCACGTTCGAATGCGCGCTGCGCTTCGCGCGCCTCGGCGCGCGCCCGGGTCAGATTGGCCTGGCTGACCGAAACCTGGGACTGCGCCACCTCCAGGCTCGCCTGGGCCTCGCGGACGCGGGTCTCGAAGGTCTGCGGGTCCAGCCGGGCAATCACCTGTCCGGCTTCCACCTCGTCGTTGAAGTCTGCCATCAGCTCCAGTATCTGGCCGGAAAGCTGCGAGCCCACCTCCACGGTGATGAGGGGCGCTATCGAGCCGGTCGAGGCAACCTGACGCGACAGGTCGCGCGCTTCGATCCTGCCGGTCTCGACCTGAAGCCTGCCTTCGCCGGACGGCGCAAATGACTGCCACGCCCAGAACCCGGCCAATGCAACAAGGACGATGGCCAGGGCGGGGAGGAGGAATTTTTTCATATCTGCTTCTGCTCGCAAGAATGTTGAAGGGTCCGCTTTAGCCGGAACCGGTTCATCACGTCCAACGCGATGAAGGCCTATTTTCCGTCGCTTAGATGAACCGGAACTGAGTTTGGCCCAGCTAGATGAGAATGGCTCGCAAAAACAGGTGCTTGCAGCGGCAATATGCGCTTCAATTGATGTCTCATACGGCTTGCGGGCGCGGGCGGTGCGCACTAGCTTCCGCCCAAATTGACAGAAGGCCCGTTCTTCTGTCAGGGGCTTTTGTAACGGTCGGGCGCGGCAGGGCTGCGTTGCGGCTTCCGGGGCTGATCAGCTACGCCAGGGCGGACCATGGACGCGGTACTTCTGGAATACCTTCCCGTTCTGATCTTCTTTGCCATCGCACTGGCAATGGGGATCGGCTTCATCGTGGCAGCGGCGGTGCTGGCGCCGTCCGATCCTGATCCGGAGAAGGTCTCGACCTACGAGTGTGGCTTCAACGCCTTCGAGGACGCGCGCATGAAGTTCGATGTGCGCTTCTATCTGGTGGCGATCCTCTTCATCATTTTCGACCTGGAAGTGGCGTTCCTCTTCCCTTGGATATTCCCGATGTTCGAAGGCAATATCTTCGCCTTCTGGTCGATGATGGTATTTCTCGGCGTGCTGACCGTCGGGTTCCTCTATGAGTGGCGCAAGGGCGCCCTGGACTGGGAGTAAGCGATCATGGCAAATCCCACTGTTCCGGCACTCGGCGCGGCGCGCACCGGCGTTCCCGCCTATGACCCGAAAAAACATGACCCGTTCTTCGACGGCCTGTCAGACCAGCTGGCTGACAAGGGCTTTCTGGTGGCGCGTGCCGACGATCTCATCACCTGGGCGCGCACCGGCTCGCTGATGTGGATGACGTTTGGTCTGGCGTGCTGCGCGGTCGAGATGATGCAGGCGGCCATGCCGCGCTACGATCTCGAACGCTTCGGAGCCGCGCCGCGCGGTTCACCCCGCCAGTCCGACGTGATGATCGTGGCCGGCACGCTGACCAACAAGATGGCTCCGGCCCTGCGCAAGGTCTATGACCAGATGCCCGAGCCCCGCTACGTGATTTCCATGGGCAGCTGCGCCAATGGCGGAGGCTATTACCACTATTCCTATTCGGTGGTGCGTGGCTGTGACCGGATCGTGCCGGTCGATATCTACGTTCCGGGCTGTCCGCCGACCGCCGAGGCGCTGGTCTATGGCATTCTCCAGCTGCAGAAGAAAATCCGCCGTGAAGGCACGATCGAGCGCTAGTTGAAACCGTCAGAGCAAGCGAGCCCCTCCGTTGAGCAAGCCCGATACCCTCTCAGAACTGGCAGCCCATCTCGATGATGCGCTGAACGAGGATGTGCGCGAGCACGCCATTGCCCATGGCGAGCTGACGCTGACCATTCACCGGGACCGGGTGAAGAAGGTGCTGCGCTTCCTGCGTGATGACCCGGCCTGCCGTTTCACCACGCTTATCGATATTTGCGGTGTCGACTGGCCCTCGCGGTCTGACCGTTTCGATGTCGTCTACCACCTCCTGTCCATGCACAATAATACGCGGATCCGGGTGCTGCTGACGGTGGCGGAGGACGCGAACGTCGACAGCGTGGTGGACATTTATCCGGCAGCCAACTGGTTCGAACGTGAAGCGTTCGACATGTATGGCGTAGTGTTTGATGGCCACCCGGATCTGCGCCGCATCCTCACCGATTACGGTTTTGAGGGTTTCCCGCTGCGCAAGGATTTCCCGCTGACCGGCTTTGTCGAGGTTCGCTATGACGAGTCGCAAAAGCGCGTTGTCTATGAGCCGGTGAATCTCGTCCAGGAATACCGCGACTTCGATTTCCTCTCGCCGTGGGAAGGCGCCAGGCTCGTCATTCCCGGTGATGAGAAAGCGCAGTGAGTGGGTAGAAAAGACATGAGCATCGCCGCCGCACGCCACCTTGAAGACCGGACGTCAGAGTGCGCCCGTTATTCGCTACTCACTACTCGCTACCCGCTCTTGCACGGAGGTGCGCCGCTGTGACCGATACGCCCGCCGAACAGGAAGTCCGCAATTTCACGATCAATTTCGGCCCGGTGCACCCGGCCGCGCACGGCGTGCTGCGCATGGTGCTGGAGCTGGATGGCGAGGTGGTCGAACGCGTTGATCCGCATATCGGCCTGTTGCACCGCGGCACCGAGAAGCTGCTGGAGCACAAGACCTATCTGCAGGGCATCGGTTATTTCGACCGGCTGGATTATGTCGCGCCGATGAACCAGGAGCATGCCTTTTGTCTGGCGGTGGAGCGGCTCGCCGGCATTCCTGTCCCGAAGCGCGGCCAGTATGTGCGCGTGCTCTATTGTGAGATCGGCCGTATCCTCAATCACCTGCTGAATGTCACCACGCAGGCGATGGACGTTGGCGCGCTGACCCCTCCGCTCTGGGGCTTTGAAGAGCGCGAAAAGCTGATGATCTTTTACGAGCGTGCGTCGGGCGCGCGCCTGCACGCGCACTATTTCCGTCCCGGTGGCGTCCATCAGGACCTGCCGCAGACGCTGATCGACGATATCGCGAAATGGTGTGAGGAATTCCCCAAGGCGCTCGACGATATTGACGCGCTTCTGACCGATAACCGCATCTTCAAGCAGCGCAATGCCGATATCGGCGTCGTTTCAAAGGAAGATGCGCTGGCCTGGGGCTTTTCCGGCGTGATGGTGCGCGGCTCGGGCATGGCCTGGGATTTGCGCCGCGCGCAGCCCTACGAGGTCTATGACGAGCTCGATTTCAAGGTCGCGATTGGCAAGAACGGCGATTGCTATGACCGCTATCTCGTCCGCATGGAGGAGATGCGCGAGTCCTGCAAGATCATGCAGCAATGCTGTGAATGGCTTTCCAAGCCTGAAAATCAGGGCGAGGTTCTGCCGACCGACACCAAGTTCGCACCGCCGCGCCGCGCCGAGATGAAGCGCTCCATGGAAGCGCTCATTCACCACTTCAAGCTCTACACCGAGGGCGTCCATGTGCCCGAAGGCCATTGCTATGCCGCTGTGGAAGCGCCCAAGGGTGAGTTTGGTGTCTATCTGGTCGCTGATGGTTCCAACAAGCCCTACCGTGTGAAAATCCGCGCGCCGGGCTTTGCCCACCTTGCTGCCATGGACCATCTCAACAAGGGCCACATGCTGGCTGATGTCTCGGCCATTCTCGGCTCGCTCGACATCGTGTTCGGTGAGGTGGACCGGTAATGCTCGCCGCCCACGCCATCGCTGAAGCTGCGAAAGGTCCGGCGCTGGTCGCGCAGGCCCAGCTCGCTGCGTACAATGCGCGCGATCTGGACGCCTTCTGTGCCTGCTTTGCCGATGATGTGGAAGTCTATGATTTTCCGGGCGTCTTGAGCCTCAAGGGGCAGGAGGCATTTCGGGCGCGCTATGCCGAGCGGTTCAGGAGCGAAGGGCTAGAGGCCATCGCCGTGCACCGCGCGGTCATCGGGTCTCGCGTGATCGATCATGAGCGGGTCTGGCTGGAAGGCCGGGGCAAATCCGCGCCAGTCGATCTCGTTGTCATTTACACCGTGCGCGATGATGTGATCGCGCGCGTCGACTTTATAAGGGAAGGGTAGCCGGGATGAGCGTCCGCCGTCTTGCCGCCGCCGAAGTGCAACCGGAAAGCTTCACGTTTTCAAAGGAAAGCGAGAAGAAGATTGCGTTCTGGATGAACAAATATCCGGAAGACCGGAAGGCGTCCGCCGTCATTCCGCTGCTCTGGCTGGCCCAGAAGCAGGAGGGGTGGGTGTCCGAGCCGGCCCTGCGTGAGATCGCGGCGCGTTGCGAGATGCCCTATATCCGCGTCTACGAAGTCGCGACTTTCTACACGATGTTCAATCTGGAGCCGGTGGGCCAGCACCTGATCCAGGTGTGCGGCACTACGCCTTGCTGGCTGCGCGGGGCCGATGATCTCAAAGCGGTGTGCGAGAAGCGCATCGGCAAGAAAGGGCGCGGCAGTGTGAGCGCCGATGGCAAGTTCTCCTGGGAAGAGGTGGAGTGCCTTGGCGCGTGCTCGAACGCGCCCATGGTGCAGATCGCCAACAAGGACGGCGATTTCTATTACGAGGATCTGACGGCTGAGGCGCTGGAACGGATTCTCGATGACCTGGCCGCCGGCAAGCCGGTGGAGATGGGTCCGGTTACGGGGCGTAAATGCTCCGAACCGACGGAGGCTGACGTGGCCGTTCTGGCCGCGGCCGAACTTTATGATGGCAGCCGTGCGCGGCCCTTGCCCTACCTGCCCAACACGCCGGAGGCCAAGGCGGCCGAGCAGTCTGAAGACCCGGCGCCCGTCAAGAAGGGGCGTCCGGCCCGCAAAGCGGCCGACGCGGACGAGGCTGGCGGCGCGGTAAAAAGCGCGCCGCGCAAGGCGGCAAAGGCCGCCGACGCCGCCAAAATTGGAACGTCCGGTCCGAAGAAGGTGACCGCCAAAGCGGTTGAGAAAAAGACCGGGGCGAAAAAGGCGCCGGCCGCCAAGACTGCCGCGAAAAAGCCCGTGGCCAAAAAGCCTGCGGCGAAGAAACCTGCTCCGAAGAAGGATGCTGAATAATGCTTCTTCACGATAAAGACCGGATTTTCACCAATCTCTATGGCCGCCATGACTGGCGCCTTGAGGGCGCGAAGAAGCGTGGGTGCTGGAACGGCACGGCCGAAATCCTGCAGCAGGGCCGTGACTGGATCATCGACGAGATGAAGGGTTCCGGCCTGCGCGGACGCGGCGGGGCAGGCTTCCCGACGGGTCTCAAATGGTCGTTCATGCCCAAGGAAGTGGGCGCGCGCCCGCATTATCTGGTGGTCAATGCGGATGAATCCGAGCCGGGCACCTGCAAGGACCGGGAGATCATGCGCAATGATCCCCACCACCTCATTGAAGGCTGCCTTGTCGCCAGCTTCGCGATGCAGGCTCATGCCTGCTACATCTATATCCGCGGCGAATACGTGCATGAGCGCGAGCGCCTGGAAGCGGCCATTGCCGAGGCCTATGAGGCCAAGCTGATCGGCAAGGACAATGTGAACGGCTGGGATTTCGACCTCTACATCCATCATGGCGCAGGGGCCTATATCTGCGGCGAGGAAACGGCGCTGCTGGAAAGTCTGGAGGGCAAGAAGGGCCAGCCGCGCATGAAGCCGCCATTCCCGGCCGGTGCGGGCCTTTATGGCTGCCCGACGACCGTGAACAATGTGGAATCGATCGCCGTTGCGCCGACCATTTTGCGCCGGGGCAAGGAGTGGTTCCTCCAGTTTGGCCGTCCGAACAATTCCGGCACCAAGATTTTCTCCATTTCCGGCCATGTGAACGCGCCGTGCAATGTGGAAGAGGCGATGTCGATCCCGCTCAAAAAGCTGATCGAGACCTATGCCGGCGGCGTGCGCGGCGGCTGGGACAATCTCAAAGCCGTCATTCCGGGCGGGTCTTCCGTCCCGCTAATCCCCAAAGACATCTGCGATGACGTGCTGATGGATTTCGATGCGCTGCGCGATGTGAAATCGGGCCTTGGCACCGCTGCCGTAATTGTGATGGACAACTCCACAGACGTGGTGAAGGCGATTGCCCGCATCAGCTATTTCTACAAGCACGAAAGCTGTGGCCAGTGCACGCCGTGCCGTGAGGGTACGGGCTGGATGTGGCGTGTGCTGGAGCGCATGGCGCGCGGCGAAGCGGAGATCGGCGAGATTGATGATCTGCTCGACGTGGCGGGCCAGGTGGAAGGCCACACGATCTGCGCGCTCGGCGATGCGGCGGCCTGGCCGGTGCAGGGCCTGATCCGCCATTTCCGCCACGAGATCGAGGACCGGATCAATAATTACCGCGCCGGCAAGCCGGTGTTTGTCCCGGTCGCAGCGGAGTAGGGGATTTATGTCGCTGTTCGGTAGATATGCTCTGGCCATCTTCGCCGCCGCGCTCGCAATGAGCGTGGTGAGCGCGTTGGTTCTTGAGGTATCTTTGAACGTGGGCCATTCAGAGCCTGCGGTTGGCGGGCATTGGTTTGATGATCCCCACTTTCACCGGACTGGTTTTTTCTTCGCCTTGTCAGCCGTGGTCTATTTGGCGCTCATCGCGGCGATTTGCGTTCCGGTATGGACCGTAGTGCGAAATTTCTGGCCTTCGGCGGCTTTGTCGCGGCGCGCTGTCCGAGGCGCTGTGACGTTTCTGGTTCTTCCGTGCTGCGTATTCGTGCTGTTCGTTCTGGATAACGCTATCAGGTTTGATGCTGCGGCAGTCTCGATGGAGACGGCGTGGCTTGCGTTGGACGTTCTGGTCCAGCTTGGTGTACCGGCAGCCGTAGCGGGCGCGCTTTTCGGCATTCTTGTCGGCACTTCGGAAGGGGAGGTCAAACCGGCATGACCGAGAAACACTTCATCCTCTTCTACGAGACCGCTTCTGACTACATGGAGCGCCGGGGCGAGTTTCGCTCCGCGCACCTGGGTCTCGCGCGCGAGTTTCAGGCGCGCGGCGAGCTGGTGCTGGCCGGTGCGCTGGCCGACCCCGCCGATGGCGCGGTTCTGGTATTCAAGGGTGAAGACAAGAGCGTCGCCGAGCGGTTTGCGAACGAAGACCCGTATGTGAAGAACGGGCTGATCGCGAACTGGCACGTGCGCGAGTGGACGACTGTAGTGGGCGAAGGCGCCCTGACAAAGGTTTGAAGCCCGAAGGGGCCGTGGAGCAGGTTTGATGAGCGAGAATACGCGCACCATCATCATTGACGGCGAAGAGATCACCGTCCCGCAGGATTATAACCTGCTGCAGGCTGCCGAGGCGGCGGGCCGCGAGATTCCGCGCTTCTGCTATCATGAGCGCCTGTCGGTGGCCGGTAATTGCCGGATGTGCCTTGTGGAGCTGGTGGGTGCGCCCAAGCCCGTGGCGTCGTGCGCCTTCCTCGTGCGTGACATGCGCGGCGGGCCCAATGGCGAACCGCCTGCCATGCGCACGCTCTCTCCGCTGGTGAAGAAAGCGCGCGAAGGGGTGATGGAGTTCCTCCTCATCAACCACCCGCTCGACTGCCCGATCTGCGACCAGGGCGGCGAGTGCGATCTGCAGGACCAGTCGCTCATGTATGGCCGCGCAGGCTCGCGCTATGGCGAGAACAAGCGCGCGGTCGAAGACAAGTATATGGGGCCGCTCATCAAGACCGTGATGACGCGCTGCATCCAGTGTACCCGCTGCGTGCGCTTTGCCACCGAGATTGCCGGTGTGCCGGAAGTTGGCGCCATCGGGCGCGGCGAGGACATGGAGATCACGACCTATCTGGAACAGTCCATGACGTCGGAGCTCTCCGGCAATGTCATCGATCTGTGCCCCGTCGGCGCGCTCACCTCGCGTCCCTATGCCTTTAACGCCCGCCCCTGGGAGCTGACCAAGACAGAGACCATCGACGTGATGGACGCGATTGGCTCCAATATCCGCGTGGACAGCCGTTCTGGCGCTGTGCTGCGCATCCTGCCGCGCATCCATGAGGGCGTGAACGAGGAGTGGATTTCCGACAAGACCCGCTTTGTGTGGGACGGCCTCGGCCGTCAGCGCCTCGACAAGCCCTATGTGCGCAAGGGCGGCAAACTCACCGCCATTGGCTGGGATGAAGCGCTGACTGTTGCGGCGGAGAAACTCTCCGGCGACGCATCGAAAATCGGCGTGATCGCCGGTGACCTCAACGACACCGAGGGCCTGAAAGCCGCCAAGGACCTGTTCGACGCGCTGGGCGTGAAATCGCTCGATTGCCGTCAGGATGGCTCGAAACTCGGCGGCGGCCCGCGTGAAGGCTATCTCTTCAACACGACGATTGCCGGTATCGACAAGGCCGACGCGATCCTGCTCATCGGCACCAATCCGCGCGTCGACGCACCGGTGCTCAATGCCCGCATCCGCCAGCGCTGGCTGAATGGCAAGCTGGACGTGGCGATGATCGGCGAGGCGGTAGACCTTACCTATCCCTATGAACATCTGGGCAGCGGACCCGACGCGATCGGCGCGCTTGCCAAGAAGCGTTCCGGCTTCATCAAGACGCTCAAAGACGCGAAAAATCCGATCATCATTCTGGGCAGCGGCGCCACTGCGCGCGCCGATGGTGCGCAGGTGCTGCGCGCCGCCGGAGAGCTGGCCAAGGCCGCCGGCGTGGTGCGCGAGGGCTGGAACGGATTCAGCGTCCTGCACACGGCTGCCAGCCGCGTAGGCGCTCTCGATCTCGGCTTCCTGCCCGGTGAGGGCGGGCGTGATACCCAGGCTATCCTGGATGGTGCGGGAAAGGGCGAAGTGGATACGGTCGTGCTGCTGGGCGCTGACGAGATCGACACGGCCAAGCTCGGCAAGGCCTTCGTCATTTATGCCGGTCATCACGGTGATGCCGGCGCCATGCGCGCTGATCTGATATTGCCATCAGCGGCTTACACCGAAAAGCCGGGGCTTTACGTGAACACCGAAGGCCGCGCGCAACTCGCCGACCGGGCCGTGTTCCCGAAAGGCGAAGCCAAAGAAGACTGGGCGATCTTCCGGGCGCTGTCGGCGCGTCTGAACAGGACGCTGCCCTATGACAGCCTGAACGCGCTGCGGGCAAAGCTCATCGAGGAGATCGAGAGCTTCGGCCAGATCGATCACGCGCCGGGCGCAGAAGGCACGGGCAGTTTTGATCCGTCCACGCTGGGCGAGGCAGGCGAGGTTTCCTCTGAGCCCTTCGTCAGCCCGGTGAAGGATTTCTACCTGACGAACGCCATCGCGCGGGCGTCGAAAACGATGGCGGAGTGCTCGGCTGCGGCGAAGGCCGCGCGCGCCACGCTGCAGGCAGCGGAGTAGGGGCTGATGAACGATTTCGTCACCGAATTCGGTCCGGTCTGGGGCACGGCGCTGGCGGTGGGCCAGATCCTCGCCTTCATGGTTGTGCTGCTGCTGTCACTGGCCTTCCTCTTGCTGATGGACCGCAAGGTCTGGGCGGCGGTGCAGATGCGCAAGGGCCCCAACGTGGTCGGCGCGTTCGGCCTGTTGCAGTCCTTCGCTGACTTCCTGAAATTCGTGCTGAAGGAAATCGTCATTCCGGCAGGGGCGGACCGCCCGCTCTTCATCCTCGCTCCGCTGATCACCTTCACGCTCGCCTTCATCGCCTGGGCGGTGATCCCGGTCGCGCCGGGCTGGGTGATTTCCGACATCAATGTCGGCATTCTCTTCCTGTTCGCGATTTCTTCGCTGGGTGTCTACGGCATCATCATTGGCGGCTGGGCCTCGAACTCGAAATATCCGTTTCTGGGCGCGCTGCGCTCTGCTGCGCAGATGGTCTCCTATGAGGTTTCCATCGGTTTCGTGATTGTCACCATTCTTTTGATGGCCGGCACGATGAACCTTTCCGAGATCGTGATGGCGCAGGGTGGCGGCTTCTGGAACTGGCATGTTCTGTCGTTCGACCTTCTGCCCTGGCCGGTGTTCGCGATCACCATTCCGATGTTCGTGATCTTCTTCATCTCGGCGCTGGCAGAGACCAACCGCCCCCCGTTTGACCTGCCGGAAGCGGAATCCGAACTGGTGGCGGGCTATCAGGTGGAATACTCCTCCACACCCTATTTGCTCTTCATGATCGGCGAGTATCTGAACATCGTGCTGATGTGCTCGCTGATGACGGTGCTGTTCCTGGGCGGCTGGCACGCGCCCTTTGATGTCGCGCCGTTTACCTGGATACCGCCGGTCTTCTGGTTCGCGCTGAAAGTGCTGTTCCTGTTCTTCATGTTCGCCATGGTGAAGGCGCTCGTGCCCCGCTACCGCTATGACCAGCTGATGCGCCTTGGCTGGAAAATCTTCCTGCCGACCTCGCTTGTCGCGGTCGCGGTGATGGGCGCTGTCGTTGTCTACTCGAATGCAAGCTAGGACCTCCTCATGAGCCGTATCGCCCAAACCCTGCGCGGAGCCGCCCTGATGGATTTCTGGGGCGCTTTCGGCCTCGGCATGCGCCAGCTTTTCCGGCCCAAGCCGACTGTGAACTATCCGTTCGAGAAGGGGCGTCTGAGCCCCCGCTTCCGCGGCCAGCATGCCCTGCGCCGCTACGCCAATGGCGAGGAGCGCTGCATCGCCTGCAAGCTGTGCGAGGCGGTGTGCCCGGCCCAGGCCATCACCATCGAGGCCGAACCGCGCGAGGACGGCTCACGCCGGACGACGCGCTACGATATCGACATGGTCAAATGCATCTATTGCGGCTTCTGCCAGGAAGCCTGCCCGGTTGATGCCATCGTGGAAGGCCCGAATTTCGAGTACGCGACCGAGACGCGCGAAGAGCTCTACTACGACAAGGAAAAACTTCTCGAGAACGGGGACCGCTGGGAACGTGAGATTGCCCGGAACCTCGAACTCGACGCCCGCTACCGGTAACGCTAGAAGGGCGCCCGACTCATATTAACCCGGCCCGGAAAGCCTTTCCGGCGCTGTAATTGACCAGACAGCCCACGGCCGGTTCCGGCCCAAGGGGGGACCATGCTGCAGGCAGCGGCGTTTTACATTCTGGCAGGGACGGCGGTGATCTCCGCCTTCATGGTGGTGGCCGCACGCAACCCGGTGCGTGCCGTGTTGTTCCTGATCCTGACCTTCTTCTCCGCAGCTGGCCTGTTTGTGATGCTGGGGGCCGAGTTCCTCGCCATGCTGCTGGTCATTGTCTATGTGGGCGCGGTGGCGGTGCTCTTCCTCTTCGTCGTGATGATGCTGGATGTGGACTTTGCCGCGCTGAAAGAGGGCTTTTTAAGCTATCTGCCGCTTGGCGGCGCGGTTGCGCTTGCACTCGTGGGCATTCTCTCCCTCACGGGCATCAGCTGGGTGGTGTCGGACACGGCCGGCGCAGCGCTGCAGACGCCGGTGCCGCCGGATATGAGCAATGCCGAGGCGCTGGGCTCCATCCTCTATGACCGCTACGTCTTCTTCTTCCAGCTGGCGGGCCTGGTGCTGCTGGTGGCGATGATCGGGGCCATCGTGCTCACCCTGCGCCATCGCGAGGGCGTACGCCGCCAGAATATCGCGCGCCAGGTGCAGCGCCGCCGCGAGGAAGGCGTCGAGCTGGTCGAAGTCAAATCGGGCGAGGGGATCGGCTAATGTTCGAGATTGGTCTGGGGCACTATCTGACGCTGGCCGCGATCCTGTTCACGATCGGCGTGTTCGGCATTTTCGTGAACCGCAAGAACGTCATCATCCTTTTGATGTCGATCGAGCTGATCCTGCTGGCGGTGAACGTGAACATGGTGGCGTTCTCCTCCCATCTGGGCGACATGACCGGGCAGGTCTTCGCGATGCTGATCCTCACGGTCGCGGCGGCTGAAGCCGCGGTGGGCCTCGCCATCCTCGTCGTCTTCTTCCGCAACCGCGGTGATATCGCGGTTGAGGGCGTCAACCTGATGAAGGGCTAGAGCGGCTATCATGGCTTTTATCGTCGTTTTCGGACCCCTTCTGGCAGCCATCATTGCCGGCCTGTTCCACAAGCAGATCGGCACGCGCGCCAGCCAGCTCATCACGACCGGGGCCACCATTGCAGCCGCGCTGGCGTCTGCCTGGCTGTTTGTTGACGTCGCAATCCTCGGCAATGCGCGCACCTACGAGCTGGCGCAGTGGATGGCCGTAGGCAATTTCGACATCAGCTGGGATATCAGGCTGGATTCGCTTTCTGCCGTGATGCTGGTCGTGGTGACGAGCGTGTCGGCGCTCGTTCACGTCTATTCCTGGGGCTATATGGCCGACGACCCGCACCGGTCGCGCTTCTTTGCCTATCTGTCGCTCTTCACTTTCGCCATGCTGTCGCTGGTGACGGCGGACAACTTCCTGCAAATGTTCTTCGGCTGGGAAGGCGTGGGTCTCGCCTCCTACCTGCTGATCGGCTTCTGGTACAAGAAGAAGTCGGCCAATGACGCGGCGATCAAGGCCTTCGTGACGAACCGGGTGGGCGATTTCGGCCTCGCGCTCGGCGTGATGGCGGTGTTTGCCGTATTCGGCACGCTGGATTTCGATACCGTCTTTGGTCAGGTCGATGACGGCACCGTGCAGACGCTGACCCTGTTCGGCCTTGAGTTCATGGCGCTGGAGCTGATCGCCTTCCTGCTCTTCATCGGGGCGATGGGCAAATCGGCGCAGTTCTTTCTGCATGTCTGGCTGCCGGACGCGATGGAAGGCCCGACGCCGGTCTCCGCCCTCATCCACGCCGCTACCATGGTGACGGCGGGCGTGTTCCTGGTCTGCCGCTGCTATCCTATCTACGAGCTGGCGCCGAACACCTCGGCCATCATCACCTTTATCGGTGCCACCACGGCCCTGTTTGCGGCCACTGTCGGCCTTGCGCAGAACGATATCAAGCGCGTGATCGCGTACTCGACCTGCTCGCAGCTGGGCTACATGTTCTTCGCGGCGGGGCTTGGCCTCTACTCGGCAGCCATGTTCCACCTGTTCACGCATGCCTTCTTCAAGGCGCTCCTGTTCCTGGGTGCCGGTTCGGTCATTCACGGCCTCCATCACGAGCAGGACATGCGCAATATGGGCGGCATCTACAAGCTGCTGCCCGTGACGTGGCTGATGATGATTATCGGCACGCTGGCGCTGACGGGTGTGGGCATTCCGCTGCTCAATCTGGGTTTTGCCGGCTTCTTCTCGAAAGACATGATCATCGAGGAAGCCTTCATGGCGGGCGCGGACGGCGTGACGTTCGGCTATTTCGCCTTTGTCGTGGCGATCATCGCGGCGGGCCTGACCTCCTTCTACTCGTGGCGTCTCATCTTCATGACCTTCCACGGCAAGTTCCGCGGCGACAAGCACACGCTTGACCACGCCCATGAGAGCCCGTGGGTGATGATCGTGCCGCTGCTTCTGCTGGCGATTGGCGCTATCTTTGCCGGTGGCCTGTTCCGCAGCGATTTCGTGGCGCGCGGCGCGCTGGAATTCTGGGGTGGCAGCCTGCCGCCCGGACCGTATGCGGAGGGCAATTACGGGGAAGGGGCCCATGGCCACCATCCGCCCACCTGGGTGCTGTTCAGCCCGATTGCCGTCACCGTGCTCGGCTTTGTGCTCGCCTACTGGTTCTATGTGGTCAAGGAAGGCCTGCCCGCGAAGATCGCCGCACGCGGGGGTCCGCTCCACAGCTTCCTCGCCAACAAATGGTATTTCGACGAGATCTACGACTTCATCTTTGTGCGCGGCGCGCGCGGGCTTGGCGATCTGTTCTGGAAGGTGGGAGACCGGCGTATCATTGACGGGTTTGGGCCGGACGGCGTCGCCGGCACGGTGATGCAGGCTGGCCGCCGGATCGTGCGCCTTCAGTCGGGTTATCTCTATCACTACGCATTCGTGATGCTGATCGGCGTTCTGGGCCTTGCCGTCTGGCTGGTCGCTCGGGCCGGGGGACAATAGGCATGCTGGGACAACTGCCCATCCTTTCTGCGCTGACCTTCCTGCCGGCGCTTGGCGCGATAGCGATCCTTGTGCTGCGTGCCATGATGCGCGCCGAAGACCGCCCGGCGCTGGACCGCAATGCGCGCGGCGTGGCCCTGTTCGTGACGCTGTTCGTATTCGCTCTGTCGATCCTGCTGGTCGTCGAGTTTGATACCGCCCAGCCCGGCTTCCAGTTCGTGGAGCAGGCCGACTGGCTCACAGCGCTTGGCATCAATTACCGCATGGGCGTTGATGGCCTGTCGGTGCTGTTCGTGCTGCTGACGGCGTTCCTGATGCCGATCTGCATTCTGGCCAGCTGGAAGCTGGAAAAGCGCGTGGCCGACTACATGGCCGCCTTCTTGCTGCTCGAAGCGCTGGTCATCGGCATTTTCTGCGCGCTGGACCTGGTACTTTTCTACATCTTCTTTGAGGGCTCGCTGATCCCGATGTTCCTCATCATCGGGGTCTGGGGCGGGGCCAACCGCATCTATGCGGCCTTCAAATTCTTCCTCTACACCTTCCTCGGCTCGGTGCTGATGCTGGTGGCGATGATCTACATGTTCGTGGTGTCCGGCACGACCGACATCACGGTTCTGCTGGAACATGAATTCCTGCGCGATGCGCAGACATGGCTGTGGCTCGCCTTCTTCGCCTCGTTCGCGGTGAAGATGCCGATGTGGCCTGTCCATACCTGGCTGCCCGATGCGCACGTTGAGGCCCCCACGGCCGGCTCGGTGATCCTGGCGGGTATCCTGTTGAAGCTTGGCGGCTATGGCTTCCTGCGATTCTCGATCCCGATGTTCCCCGACGCCAGCGCCTTCTTCGCGCCGATGGTGATGGTGCTCTCGGTGATCGCGATCATCTACACCTCGCTGGTCGCCTTCCGGCAGACCGATATCAAGAAGCTGATCGCCTATTCGTCCGTCGCTCACATGGGCTTTGTGACGATGGGTATCTTCACCATGAATGCGCTCGGCGTGCAGGGGGCGATCTTCCAGATGATCTCGCACGGGGTGATCTCCGGCGCGCTCTTCCTGTGCGTGGGCGTGATCTATGACCGCTTCCACACGCGTGATATCGCCTTCTATGGCGGGCTTGTGCACAAGATGCCGGTCTATGCCGCCTTCTTCGCCCTGTTCACCATGGCCAATGTCGGCCTGCCGGGTACGTCCGGCTTTGTCGGCGAGATCATGACCATGATGGGTGCGTTCGAGTATGATCCGCGCGTCGCCTTTGGCGCCGCCTTCGGCGTGATCGTCTCGGCCGTCTACATGCTGACCCTCTACAAGAAGGTCGTGTTTGGCGAGCTGACCAACCCGAAGCTGGAAACGGCGACGGATCTGGACTGGCGTGAGTGGATAAACCTCGGCGTGCTGGCTTTCCTTGCCATCTGGCTCGGCTTCTTCACCACCCCGATCACCGATATCACCACCGCTTCGGTTGAAGCGCTGATCTCGCAATATCAGGGGGCGCTGGCCGCCTCCGCCAACCCGTAAACTTCAAGGCTTGATGCCCATGACCGGACCTGCGCTTCTGGCTGATCTGAGCCTCATCATTCCCGAACTGATCCTGGCGGTCGGTGCGATGGGCCTGTTGCTGGCCGGAGTTTTCATCAAGGGTGAGGAAACGGCGGCGCGTCTGGTCTCGCTGGCGGCGATGGCGCTGCTGATCCTCGCGGCCGGCGTGGCGGTGTTTCTGGCGCCGCAAGGGGGTGGGACGGCCTTCTTTGGCGCCTTCGTGCTCGACAGCTTCTCGCTCTATGCCAAGGCGGTGGTGTATCTGGCTGCCGCCATCGCTCTGGTGCTGGCCGGGCATTATCTGCGCACTGAGCGCCTCGCGCGTTTCGAGTTCCCCGTGCTGATCCTGCTGGCGACGCTTGGCATGTCGGTCATGGTGTCGGCCGGCGATCTCATCGCGCTCTATCTGGGGCTCGAGCTGCAATCGCTCGCGCTCTACATTCTTGCCGCCTTCAACCGTGACAGCCTTCGCGCTTCGGAAGCGGGCCTGAAATATTTCGTGCTGGGCGCGCTCTCCTCCGGCCTGCTGCTCTATGGCGCATCGCTGGTCTACGGCTTTGCCGGATCAACCGAGTTTGGCGCGATTGCGCTGGCGGCCGAGAACCCGTCTGTGGGCCTTGTCTTCGGCCTCGTGTTCGTGGTTTCCGGGCTGGCGTTCAAGATCTCCGCTGCGCCCTTCCATATGTGGACGCCGGACGTCTATGAGGGCGCGCCGACGCCGGTTGCCGCCTTCTTTGCCACCGCACCGAAGCTTGCCGCCATGGTGCTGCTCATCCGCGTGCTGATGGAGCCGTTTGGCGCCATGGCCGACCAGTGGCAGCAGATCACCATCATTCTGGCGATCCTCTCCATGGGTATCGGCGCTCTGGGCGCGCTCTTGCAGACCAACATCAAGCGCCTGATGGCCTATTCCTCCATCGGCAATATGGGCTACGCGCTGGTTGGCCTGTCTGCGGCCAGCGAAGCGGCCGTGTGGGCCGTGCTGCTCTACATGACGCTCTACGTCATCGGCGTGGCGGGCGCGTTCGGCGTGATCCTGTCCATGCGCCGCGCTGAAGGCATGGTGGAGCGGATCGAGGATCTGGCCGGGCTTTCCAAATCGCGCCCCGGGCTTGCGCTCGCCTTCACCGGCCTGCTTCTCTCGATTGGCGGCATGCCTTTCCTTGTCGGCTTCTTCGGCAAACTGTTCGTGTTCTATGCCGCCGTTCAGGCAGGGCTGGTGTGGCTCGCGGTCATTGGCGGCCTCTTCTCCGCGATCTCGATTGCCTACTATCTGATGATCCTGAAACGTGTCTGGTTCGACGAGCCGACGGGCGGCGAGTTCATCAATCCGCCCGCCAGCGTCGCCATCATCACGCGCGTGACGGGTATCGCCACGGTGGGCCTGCTCCTGCTCGTGCCCTTCATGCTTACCCGTGTCATCGAGGCGGGCTCGGCAATCGGCGGCTAGATGCCCGTCCGCATCGATCACTATGCCGAGATAGACTCCACCAATGAAGAGGCCCGGCGCCGGGCGCTCGCCGGTGAGCGCGGGCCGGTCTGGATCCGCGCAGACCGTCAGGGCGCGGGGCGCGGGCGGCGTGGACGGGAATGGGTCAGCAAGCCGGGTAATCTCTTCATCACCGGACTTTATGTGCTCGACACCAGCGCCGGAGATGCGGCGCGCCTCTCCTTTGCGGCAGCCCTGGCCGTCGCCGATCTCGTCGAGGAACTCGTGCCCGGTCTCAATCCGCGCCTGAAATGGCCCAATGACGTACTGATCGAGGGCAGCAAGGTGTGCGGCATATTGCTGGAATCGGGCGCAGCGCCCGGCGGCGGTCTGTGGCTCGCCGCCGGTATTGGCGTGAACCTCGCCCATCACCCGGAAGATTCCGAGCGTCCTGCGACCAGCCTTGCCGCCCATGGCGCGGCAGCTGATCCGGCGCATGCCGGAGAGCGGCTGGCCCATCATTTCGACACCTGGCTTCAGCGCTGGCAGGCTGCCGGGTTCGCGCCGATACGTGATGCCTGGCTCGCCCGCGCGCACGGTCTGGGCGAGAGGGTCGCCGCGCGGCTGGAAAACGAGACCGTCGAAGGCATTTTTGCCGATCTGATGCCGGATGGTGCGCTGCGGCTGGATTTGGCAGATGGCACGAGACGGCTTATCTCCGCAGGCGACGTCTTCTTTCCCGCTAACCCACAAGGCTGAATGCGATGCTGCTGGCGATTGATTGCGGCAATACCAATACGCTATTTGCCGTTCATGACGGCCAGGACTGGCGCGCGCAATGGCGCACGGCCACCTACAGCCCGCGCACCGCAGACGAGTATGCCGTCTGGCTGGCCCAGCTCATGGGGCTTCAGGGGCTGAGCTTTGACGATTTGTCGGCCTGTGTGATTTCCTCGGTGGTGCCGCAATCGCTGTTCAATCTGCGCAACCTGTCGCGGCGCTATCTGAAGACCGAGCCGCTGGTTATCGGCGATGCCGGTGTCAATCTCGGCATTTCGGTCAATATCGACCGGCCGGGCGAGGCGGGCGCGGACCGGCTGGTCAACGCGCTGGGCTGCCGGGTTAAGTATCCCGGCCATCTGGTCATTGTGGATTCGGGTACGGCGACGACGTTTGACGTGGTCTCTGCCGACGGCGTGTTCGAGGGCGGGATCATCGCGCCCGGTATCAACCTGTCCATGCAGGCCCTTCACAACGCCGCGGCGCAACTGCCGCGCATTGCCATCGAAAAGCCCGACCGGGTCATCGGCAAGAACACGGTCGGCGCCATGCAGTCGGGCGTGTTCTGGGGCTATATCGACCTGATTGACGGGCTGATCAGGCGGATCAGGGCAGAGTATGGCCAGCCCATGACGGTCATCGCGACCGGTGGTGTGGCCTCCCTGTTTGAAGGCGCGTCTGGCGCAATCGATCATTTTGACGCGGATGTGACCATTCGCGGCCTGTTGGAAGTCTGGCGCCTCAATAGCGTCCGCAAAGGAGTCTGAGGCGTGAGTGAGAGTGAAAACACGGTCTATTTCCTGCCGCTGGGCGGTTCGGGCGAGATCGGCATGAATCTGAACCTCTACGGCTTCGGGCCGGAAGAGGACCGCAAATGGATCATCGTTGATTGCGGGGTGACATTCGGGGATCTGTCGACACCGGGCATTGACGTGATCATGCCCGATCCGCGCTTTATCGAGGAGCGCAAGCACCAGCTTCTGGGCATTGTGCTGACCCATGCGCACGAAGACCATATGGGCGCGGTCGCCTATCTCTGGGAGCGCCTGCGCTGCCCGATCTGGGCAACGCCCTTCACCGCCTATCTGATGCGTGACCGGCTGGCCGAACGCGGCCTGTCGAACGAAGCCAAGGTGCGCGAGATTTCGCTGACCGGCCGGTTCGATATCGGCCCGTTCGACCTTGAACTTATCACGCTGACCCACTCCATCCCTGAGCCGAACGGGCTTGCCATCCGTACGCCTGCGGGCCTTATCCTGCACACCGGTGACTGGAAGATTGATCCTGAACCGCTGATTGGCGCGCCCACCGACCCCGAAGCCATCAAGGCGCTGGGCCGGGAGGGCATCCTGGCCATGGTGTGTGACAGCACCAATGTGTTCACGCCGGGTGAAGCCGGGTCGGAGGGCGGCGTACGCGAGAATCTGACCAAGGTGATCGCCGAACAGAAGGGCAAGGTCGCCATTGCCGCCTTTGCCTCCAACGTTGCGCGCCTGGAGACCGCCATCCTCGCCGCAGAGGCCAATGGACGGCGGGTGTGCCTTGTTGGCCGCTCGATGCACCGCATGGCCGGGGCCGCGAAATCTGTGGGGCTCCTGCAATCATGTGCGCCGTTCGTGGAGGAGGAAGAGGCGGGCTATTTCCCCAATGACAAGATCGCCTTTGTCTGCACAGGCTCGCAAGGCGAGCCGCGCGCGGCGCTGTCGCGCATTGCCGACCGCGAGCACCGCAATGTCAGCCTGGGCGATGGCGATACCGTCATCTTCTCCTCACGCGTCATCCCCGGCAATGAGCGTAGCATTTTCGACCTGATGAACCGGCTGGCCTTGCGCGGTGTGAAGATCATCACCGAGCGCGACCGTCATGTTCACGTGTCCGGCCATCCCTGCCGGGACGAGCTGAAGCAGATGTATGAATGGGCGAAGCCAAAAGTCGCCATTCCGGTGCATGGCGAAGCGCGCCACCTGATCGAGCATGCGGACTACGCCCGGAAGCTGGGTGTGCCCTCGGCCGTCATTCCGAAGAATGGCAGTCTGATTGCCATTAATGCTGACGGCGCGCGCATTATCGACGAGGCGCCGGCTGGCCGGCTGCATCTTGACGGCAATTTCATCGTCGATGCAGAAGCCAACTCCATGCGTGAGCGGCGCAAGATGGCCTATGCCGGAGCAATCAGCCTGGCGATGGCCGTTTCCGGCAAGGGCGAGATCGTCTCCGGCCCGGACCTGCGGGCGCTCGGCGTACCAGACTCCGGCGACAATGATATCGAGGAATTTCTTGACGCGCTGGCCGATGCTGCCGAACGCGCATTTGCCAAGATGGGCAACAAGGCCCGCCGGGACGAGGACGAGGTGGAGGAAACGGTGCGGCAGGCCGTCCGGCGCGAGGCAAACCGGCTTTGGGGCAAGAAGCCTGTCGTCGAAGCCATGGTGTTGATGGTCTAGGAGAGGGCGTTCCCATGAAAATCGGACGGCTCAATCATGTCGGTGTAGCCACGCCGGACGTGAAAGCGGCGGCGAAAGTCTATGCTGACCTTTATGGCGCGACCGACGCGACCGACGCGAAGGATTTTCCGCATCTGGGTGTGCGCGTGGTCTTCGTGTCGGTGCCCAACATGCAGATCGAGCTGATCGAGCCGCTCGGCGCGGACAGCCCGATCCACAAATTCCTGGAGAAAAACCCGAAGGGCGGTCAGCACCATATGTGCTTTGAAGTCAGCGATATAATTGCAGCGCGTGATGCGATGCGTGAACGCGGCGCGACAGTGCTCGGCACCGGCGAGCCCTATATCGGGGCGCATGGCGTGCCGGTGATCTTCGTGCATCCGAAGGATACGGGCGGCGTGCTGGTGGAGCTGATGCAGGCTCCGGGCGAAGGGGCGCACTGATGGCGGAACGTCCGTGTGTTCAGATTCATCCGGCCTTTCGCTATCTGGGGCTTTTCCTCAGCACTCTGGCGCTGGTGATCATCTTTGCCCAGCTCTTCATCCCCTCCGGCGAGGTTGGCTTCGTTGAAGGTCTGGTGGTCTATCTCATCACGTGGTGGATCGTGATCTTCACCGTGCTGCCCTTGCGCATTCAGGGTCAGTACGAGGCAGGCGACATTGTGGAAGGCTCCGAACCCGGCGCGCCGGTCAATCCGCGCCTGAAGGAGAAGGCGCTGCTGACCACGTTCATCACCAGCGTGCTCTGGCTGATCTTCTTTGCGGTGATGGAGCTGGGCCTTGTGGACCTGAATGCGCTCTGGGGGCCTGAGTTCCGGTAAGTACAAATGGTTGCGGCGCCTTGCGGGGCGTGCCGGTGCGGTCTAATCGTTGAATCCGTATTTCAACCCGCCCTGACGCGAGACCGTTTCCATGCGCCTTAGCCGCTTTTTCCTGCCCGTCCTGAAGGAAACGCCTGCCGATGCGCAGATTGTCTCGCACCGGCTTATGCTGCGCGCCGGGATGATCCGGCAGGAGGCAGCCGGCATTTATTCCTGGCTGCCGCTGGGCTTCCGGGTCTTGAAGAAGATCGAACAGATCGTGCGCGAGGAGCAGGACCGGGCGGGGGCCGTGGAGCTCTTGATGCCGACGCTCCAGCCGGCCGATCTCTGGCGCGAGAGCGGGCGCTATGAGGATTACGGCAAGGAGATGCTGCGCATCGTCGACCGCCATGAGCGCGATCTGCTCTACGGGCCGACCAATGAGGAGATGATCACCGCGATCTTCCGCTCATACTGCCGGTCCTACAAGGACTTGCCGAAAACCCTCTATCACATCCAGTGGAAATTCCGCGACGAGATCCGTCCGCGCTTTGGCGTGATGCGCGGGCGCGAATTCCTGATGAAGGACAGCTATTCGTTCGATCTGGACGAAGCATCGGCCCGGCGCGCCTATAACCGCATGTTCGTGGCCTATCTGAACACGTTTGCCCGCCTTGGCCTGAAGGCTGTGCCGATGCGCGCTGACACCGGCCCGATCGGCGGCGATCTCAGCCATGAATTCATCATCCTCGCCGAGACCGGCGAAAGCGAGGTGTTCTGCGATTCCAGGCTTGTCGATATGGGCGCGCCGGGCCTCGACGTCGATTTTGACGGCGATCTGCAACCGCTCGTAGATGCACGCACCTCTCTCTACGCCGCGACCGAGGAAATGCACGAGGCAGACCGCTTTGTGTCCGAGGTGCCCGAAGAGCGGCGCCTGTCCGCGCGCGGCATTGAAGTGGGCCATATCTTCTATTTCGGCACCAAGTATTCGGCGCCGCTGGGCGCGAACGTCACCCATCCCGATGGCAAGGACCGGCCGGTGCATATGGGCTCTTACGGGGTAGGCGTCTCGCGCCTGCTGGGCGCGATCATCGAGGCGCATCACGACGAGGCTGGCTGCATCTGGCCTGAAAGCGTCGCCCCGTTCGGTATCGGTATCATCAATCTGAAGCCCGGTGATGCAGACACCGACGCGGCCTGCCAGAGCGCCTATGAGGCGCTGGTGAAGGCCGGCAAGGACCCGCTGCTGGACGATACGAATGAGCGCCCTGGCGGCAAGTTTGCCACCATGGACCTGATCGGCGTGCCCTGGCAGCTCATCATCGGTCCGCGCGGGCTGAAAGAGGGCAAGGTGGAGATCAAGCGGCGGGCGACGGGCGAGCGCTTCGAGGCCAGTCTTGAAAGCGTGCTTTCACAGCTCACGGCGGAGCAGACAGGTCAATGAGCGCTGCGAGAGCCGGAACCGGAAACAGCAAGGGCGCAGGCGCGTTCAGCGCCTGGGAGTTCCTGCTGGCATTCCGGTATCTGAGAACCCGGCGCAAGCATGGCGGGGTCACGCTGATTTCCGTGATTTCCTTCATCGGCATCACGCTGGCCGTGACAGCCCTGATCGCCGTCATGTCGATCATGAACGGGTTCCGGCATGAATTGCTGTCACGCCTGTTGGGCGTGCAGCCGCATGTCTATGTCTACACGGCCGAAAGCGCGGCGCTTACCGGTGATCTCGTTGACCGGATCAATCAGGTGCCCGGTGTCCGCCAGGCCGGACCGATCATCGCGGCGCAGGCCCTGATCAGCTCGGAGCGTGCCGCCTCCGGCGCGCAGGTGATCGGCGTGCGCCCCTCTGACCTCGGCCAGTTTGATCTGATCGCCGGTGAGGGCGATGCTGCCGAGGCGGGCGGCGGCATTGTGCAAGGCTCGGCGGATAATTTCGGTGTCGGCCATAATGGGGGCGACGGTATCCTCATCGGTTCGGGTATCGCTGCCCAGCTGGGTGTCAGCGCCGGTGACACGGTGACACTGCTGGCACCACAGGGCGCATCCACGCCTATGGGCACGGTGCCACGGCGCAAGAATTATGTCGTGGAAGGTGTTGTTTCCATGGGTGTTCTGGATCTCGACCGGATCTATGTCTTCATGCCGCTGGAGCAGGCTGCGCTATTCTTCGGCCGGTCGGGCGGCGCTGACTATATCGATATCCGCGTGACCAATCCCGATGCGCCGGAGGCGGTGGTCGAGGCTGTACGCCAGCTTGTGCCGGCGGGCTCTGCCGTGTTCGACTGGCGCCGGCAGAACCAGTCCTTCTGGACGGCCCTGCAGGTGGAGCGCATGGCGATGCGCATGATCCTGTCCATCATCGTGCTGATCGCTGCGATGAACATCATTTCCGGGCTCGTGATGCTGGTGAAGAACAAGAGCCGCGACATCGCCATCCTGCGTACGATGGGCGCAACGCAAGGCGCCGTGATGCGCGTGTTTCTCATCTCCGGTGCTGCCATCGGCGTGCTGGGAACGATTGCTGGCATCATTCTGGGCGTGCTGATCGCGGTTTTCATCGGGCCGATCCAGGATTTCCTGGCCTTTGTGACGGGCGTCGATGTGTTCGATCCGTCGGTCTATCTGCTCTACCGCCTGCCCGCACGGCTGGACTGGGCGGAGGTGGCGTTTGTCGCCGTATGGGGCTTCGCGACGGCCCTCATAGCCACTTTGCCGCCATCGTGGCGGGCAGGGCGGATCGATCCGGTGGAGGCGCTGCGCTATGAGTGATCCGGCCGTTTCCATTCGCGGCCTGGTGCGCCAGTACCAGACCGATGCCGAGCTGATTGAGGTGCTCAGCGGGGCTGATCTCGATCTGATGCCCGGTGAGCTGGTGGGTCTTGTTGGCCCGTCGGGATCGGGCAAGTCCTCGCTTCTCCATGCTGCCGCGCTGCTGGAAAAGCCCAATGCCGGTTCGGTGCATGTGGGTGGGATTGACGGGCTTGCACTGAATGAGCGCGGGCGCACGGCGCTGCGCCGCCGGGAAATTGGATTTGTCTATCAATTCCATCATTTGCTTCCCGAACTTGATGCGTTGGATAATGTTGCCCTGCCGCGCCTGATCGCAGGCGAGAGCAAGGCGAAGGCCCGTGCGAAAGCGCATGACTGGCTGACAAGGCTGGGGCTAGGCGGGCGCCTGACGCACTTGCCGGCCCAGCTTTCCGGCGGGGAGCAGCAGCGCGTCGCCATCGCGCGTGCACTGGTGGGCGAGCCGCGCGTGGTGCTGGCCGATGAACCGACCGGCAATCTCGATCCGGCCACATCCGATCAGGTGTTTGATGCGCTGGCGGCGGCGTGCCGTGAGGCGGGCGCGGCGGCTCTGGTGGCGACCCACAATCTCGCGCTCGCCGGGCGGATGGACAGGGTCGTCACGCTGGAGAATGGCCGCGTCGTCGCAGCCTGACATCATCCTCATCCTGCAGAGCTGAGGCGTGCTGGCGGGGCTTGGCGCGCATCGGGACGATTCTGCTTGACGGCGGAACATAAGGCGAATATTTCAAGTGGAACAAACAGCGAATATCATCGATATCAACAGGAGTTCTCACATGAAGCGCTTGATCGAAGAGGCCAGCACCGCCTTTGTTACGCTAGGGTTCGTGGCCGTTGTGCTGACATGGAGCACCGCGCTCGTCGGCTAGGGGCGTTCGCGCGTCGCCGATAGAAGCGAATCCGGTAAGGCTGCCCCGCGTCGGTTGACCGGTGGAGTAGCAGGAGATGACCGTGAACCCGGACGGATTTGTTCATCTGCGAAGCCGGTCGCCCTACTCATTGCTGGAGGGTGCGACCCGGATACCCGAGCTGGCAAAGCTCTGCGGCGAGATGAGCATGCCGGCCCTGGCGCTGACCGACAGCAATAACCTGTTCGGCGCCTTGGAATTTTCCGAGTACCTGTCCGGCGCAGGCGTGCAGCCGATCATCGGGTGCACATTGTCTGTGAAGCTGGAATCGGAGCGGCCCGGGGAAAGAATTGTCCCCACTGGCACCCTGGTTCTGCTCGTCCAGAACGAGGCTGGCTACCGCAATCTCGTTTCGCTGTCGTCCTCGGCCTATCTCGATGTCGGACCGGCCGATGAGCCTTCAGTGCCACTCAGTTCGATACTGGAACAAAGTGAAGGCCTGATCTGCCTTACGGGCGGATATGACGGGGTGCTCAACCGGCTTGTCGCAGGTGGAAAGGCGCCCAGGGCAGAGACCGTTCTGGAGCGGTTGTGCGAGGCGTTCGCGGGCAGGCTCTACATTGAATTACAGCGCCATGGGCGGCCTGATGATGTGACAGCGGAGGACTGGCTGGTTCCGCAGGCCTATGCGCGCAATCTGCCGCTGGTGGCGACCAATGAGCCGTACTTCGCGACAGCGGAGCGCCATGAAGCGCACGATGCGCTGATGTGCATCGCGCAATCGACCTACGTGATTGTCGATGACCGGCGCAAGGTCACGCCGGAGCATTATTTCAAGAGCGGCGAGGAAATGGCGGCGGTGTTTGCCGACCTGCCGGAAGCCATCAGCAACACCGTCGATATCGCCCGGCGCTGCGCTTACCGTCCGCGGACCGGTGATCCGGTCCTGCCGCGTTTTCCGAGGCTTGAAGGGCGCACCGAGGCCGAGGAGCTGGCTGGGCGGGCGCAGGAAGGGCTCAAGGCGCGTCTTGCCGCCGTGGAGCCGGCTGCATCGGTGAAGGAATATGAGGACCGGCTGGCCTTCGAGCTGGGTGTCATCGAGCGGATGGGGTTTCCCGGCTATTTCCTGATCGTCGCCGACTTCATCCAGTGGTCCAAGGCGCAAGGTATTCCGGTGGGTCCGGGCCGGGGCTCGGGCGCCGGTTCGGTGGTGGCGTGGGCGCTGACCATTACCGATCTTGATCCGCTGCGTTTCGGGCTGCTTTTCGAGCGTTTCCTCAACCCCGAACGCGTCTCCATGCCGGACTTCGATATCGATTTCTGTCAGGAGCGCCGCGGTGAGGTCATCCGCTATGTGCAGGAGCGCTATGGCTCTGACCGGGTGGCCCAGATCATCACGTTCGGCACGCTGCAGGCCCGCGCTGTCGTGCGCGATGTCGGCCGCGTATTGCAGATACCCTTCCCGGTGGTGGACCGGATCGCCAAGCTCGTGCCCAACAATCCCGCCCAGCCGGTGACGCTGGCGGAGGCTGTGGAGAGCGAACCGAAACTGCAGGTGATGCGCCGGGAAGATGCCGCCGTTGACCGTCTGATGACGGTGGCCTTGCAGCTGGAAGGGCTTTACCGGAACGCGTCCACGCACGCAGCGGGCATCGTCATCGGTGACCGGCCGCTGACCGAGTTCGTGCCGCTCTATCGCGACCCCCGCTCGGATATCCCCGCGACCCAGTTCAACATGAAATGGGTGGAGCCGGCGGGCCTCGTCAAATTCGACTTTCTGGGCCTGAAAACCCTGACCGTGATGGCGCGTGCGGTGGCATACATCAAGGCCTCCACTGGCGAAGATATCGATCTTGATGCGGTGCCTCTCGATGACCCCAAGGCCTATGCGCTGATGGCGGCGGGCAGCACGATCGGCGTGTTCCAGCTGGAAAGCTCTGGCATGCGCGACACGCTCAAAAAGGTGAAGCCGGACACATTTGAAGACATTATCGCGCTGATCTCGCTCTACCGGCCCGGTCCGATGAAGAACATCGACATTTATGTCGAACGCAAGTTCGGCCGGTCAGAGCCTGATTATCTCCACCCCGATCTGGAGCCGGTCCTGAAGGAGACCCACGGGGTCATCATCTATCAGGAACAGGTGATGCAGATCGCCCAGATCCTGTCCGGCTACTCGCTCGGCGAAGCTGATCTCTTGCGCCGGGCCATGGGCAAGAAGAAAAAGGAGGAGATGGACAAGCAGCGCGAGCGCTTCCTCAAGGGTGCCGCCGAACGCGGGGTTGGCGAGCAGAAGGCGTCCTACATCTTTGATCTCGTCGCGGAGTTTGCCGGCTACGGCTTCAACAAGTCGCACGCAGCCGCCTATGCACTCATCGCCTACCGCACGGCCTGGCTCAAGGCTCATCACCCGGTGGCTTTCATGGCCGCGCTGATGAGCCTTGATGCGGCCAATACCGACAAGCTGGCGGTGTTCTTCCAGGAATGCCGCCATATGGGCGTGACCGTGCTGGGCCCGGATATCAATCGCTCCCTTGCTGACTTTTCGGTGGAAGATGGCGCGGTACGCTACGGGCTGGGCGCGGTGCGCAGTGCGGGCATGGGCGCCATGGAAGAGGTGGTGCGCGCGCGCCGCGATAGCGGCCCGTTTGCTGATCTCTATGACTTTGCCGCCCGCGTGGATGCGCGCAATGTCAACAAGCGCCTGCTGGAGACGCTGGCACGGGCCGGTGCATTTGACAGTGTGGAGCCTGACCGGGCGCGGGTAATGGCGGCCGCCGAAACATTATGCGCAATAGCGCAGGCCGCGCAGGCCGAGCGGGATTCCGCC
The DNA here is from genome assembly GCF_014639075.1 of Glycocaulis albus. Classification (GTDB taxonomy): domain Bacteria; phylum Pseudomonadota; class Alphaproteobacteria; order Caulobacterales; family Maricaulaceae; genus Glycocaulis; species Glycocaulis albus. Next base: position 213,127 of record NZ_BMFS01000002.1, on the reverse strand, counting down.
CAGGTCTCGCTTTTCGGTGCCGGCGGCAATGACCCGGTGGCACTCGAGCGGCCGCCTCTGCCGGCGGCCGAGCCCTGGGAGCCGTCGCGCCGGCTGGACGAGGAACTGGCCGCTATCGGCTTCTATCTGTCCGGTCACCCGCTTGATGCCTTCAGCGAGGTGCTGGCGCGGCGCGGCGCAGTGGGCTGGTCGGAGCTGGTTCAGCGTGTGCAGGAGGGCGCGGTGAAGGCGGTGCGCATGGCGGGCATTGTCCGCCGCCGCCAGGAAAAGATATCGCGCCGGTCAAACGAGCGTTTCGCTTTCCTTACCCTGTCTGATCCCAGCGGCGAGTTCGAGGCGCTGGTGCCGCCAAGGGTGTTCAGTGAGGTCCGGGATCTTCTGGAGGCGGGGCAGGGCATTCTGGCCACGTTCAGGGTTGAAGACCAGGACGAGCAGATCCGGCTCATCATGGATGGCTGTGAACCGCTGGAGGGGCTGCTGCGCGAGGCGCAATTGCCTGGCCTGTGTGTGGAAGTGGACGATGTGCAGGCGCTCGACGGCATTCATGCCCGGCTGTCACGCCTGGGCTCATCGGGGGGGGAAGCGCGCGGCGTCGTTGTGCTCGACCTGCCGGTCGAGGGGCGTTCGCGCGCCCGGGTGCGCCTGCCCGGCGGATACCGGCTTGATCCGGCCTTGCGCAGCGCGCTGAAAGAAGTGCCGGGCGTCAGCGCGGTCGAGGCCCTGGCCGTCTGAGCGGCCCACCCGGCGTGATTGTTGCCGGTCACCGCACACGGGCGCTTGTCTGCACGGCAAAGCACGCCTATAAGCGCGCCCGCAATCCCGCACGTGGGGCAACGGCAGGTTCGGTGTTCGAACCGGTCGATCCGGTGCCTGGCCTTTCCTGTTTATCGGGAAGACCGGCTCCGCCCTGCGGAGGCCAACCGGAAAAGGAAAATCGATATGGCCCTTCCTGACTTCTCCATGCGTCAGCTCCTTGAAGCTGGTGCGCACTTTGGTCACCAGACCCATCGCTGGAACCCCAAGATGCGTCCGTTCATCTTCGGCGAGCGTTCCAACATCCATATTATCGACCTGTCCCAGACCGTTCCGCTGCTCCACCAGGCTCTGGTGAAGGTGCGCGAAGTCGCGGCCAATGGTGGCCGGGTCCTGTTTGTCGGCACCAAGCGTCAGGCCTCCGAGCCGATCGCCCAGGCTGCCCAGCGCTGCGCGCAATACTATATGAACCATCGCTGGCTCGGCGGCACGCTGACCAACTGGCGCACGATCTCCATCTCGATCGCCCGCCTGCGCGAGCTGGAAGGGATTCTCGACCAGGATGGCGGTCCGCAAGGCCTCACCAAAAAAGAGATTCTCATGCTCACGCGCGAGCGTGAGAAGCTTGAGCGGTCGCTGGGTGGCATCAAGGAAATGGGCGGCACGCCGGACCTCATCTTCGTGATCGACACCAACAAGGAAGCCATCGCCATCCAGGAAGCCAAGCGGCTGAATATTCCGGTGGTCGCCGTGGTCGATACCAATTGCGATCCGGACCCGATCGATTTCCCGATTCCCGGCAATGACGATGCGGCACGCGCCATCGCGCTGTATTGCGATCTGGTGGCGGACGCCGTGCTCGACGGTATTTCCGACAGTCAGGCGGCGCTTGGCGTCGATATGGGCGCTGCGGTGAACCCGGTTGCCGAACCGGCACTCGCTGAAGAGGAATCCGGTGGCGATGCTGCGTCCGCAGACGGTGAGGCTGCTGCAGCCGAACCCGCCGGCGAAGACGCCAAAGCCTGATTCGACCGACACAAAAATAACAGGAGACTCCCCATGGCCGAGATCACAGCCGCTCTCGTCAAGGACCTGCGCGAACGCACCGGCGCGGGCATGATGGACTGCAAGAAGGCGCTCGCCGAAACCAATGGTGATGTCGAGGCCGCGATTGACTGGCTTCGCAAGAAGGGTCTGTCCAAGGCCGCCAAGAAGGCTGACCGCGTCGCGGCAGACGGCCTTGTCGGCGTTGCCTCGCTGGAACGTGGCAATGGCATGGCTGCTGCCGCAGTCGAGGTGAATGCCGAGACTGACTTCGTGGCGCGTAACGAGCTGTTCCAGGCTGCCGTTGCGGAAATCACCGCGCTGGGTGTCGATGCGGACTCTGTCGATGCCCTGCGTCAGGCCAAGACGAAGTCTGGCGAGACGGTAGAGGACAAGCTCACCAATCTTATCGCCAAGATCGGCGAAAACATGTCCCTGCGCCGCGTATCGACCCTGTCGGTCGAGAACGGCGTCGTGGCCAGCTATGTTCACAACGCGGCGGCTGACGGGCTTGGCAAGATCGGTGTGCTCGTTGCGCTGGAATCCACCGGCGACAAGGCCGTGCTCGCTGAACTTGGCCGCAAGGTGGCCATGCACGTTGCTGCCGGTTCTCCGGCGGTCGCGCTGGCGGTCGATGTCAACGAGCTGTCTGCCGATGTGATCGAGCGTGAAAAGGCCGTCTTTGCCGACCAGGCGCGCCAGTCGGGCAAGCCGGAGGCTATTATCGAGAAGATGGTCGAAGGCCGGCTGCGCAAGTTCTACGAGGAAGTTGTGCTGCTCAAGCAGGTCTTCGTGTTTGATCCGGACCTTACGGTTGAGGGCGCCATCGCGGCCGCGGCCAAGGATGCCGGTGCCCCCATCAAGCTGACGGGCTTTGTCCGCATGGTGCTCGGTGAAGGCGTGGAGAAGAAAGAAGAAGATTTCGCTGCCGAAGTGGCCGCGCTCGGCAAATCGTGATCTGAATATTCCGGCGGCTGGATCATCCAGCCGCCGGACCGCTTTCCAGGACGGAGCAACGATACCCGTGAGTGATACTGCCGCTGACGCCCGCCCGATCCCTGAGGGACCCTATCGCAGGGTTCTGCTGAAGGTTTCCGGTGAGGCACTGATGGGGGATCAGTCCTACGGGATCGACATGAATACCGCCGAACGCATAGCCGAAGAGGTCGGCGCTGCGGTCAAGGCCGGTTACGAGATGTGCCTGGTGATTGGCGGCGGGAATATTTTCCGCGGCCTGCAAGCGGCGGCCAAGGGCATGGACCGGGCTGCTGCCGACTATATGGGCATGCTGGCGACTGTCATGAATGCGCTGGCCATGCAGACCGCGCTGGAACGCCGTGGTGTGCAGACGCGTGTCCAGTCGGCCATTCCGATGACAACGGTATGTGAGCCCTATATCCGGCGCCGGGCCGTTCGCCATATGGAAAAGGGCCGGGTGGTCATTTTCGCGGCCGGTACCGGCAATCCGTTCTTTACAACCGACACGGCTGCCGCGCTGCGCGCCGCGGAGATGGGCTGCGATGCCTTGTTCAAGGGTACGCAGGTAGACGGTGTCTATTCGGCGGATCCCAAGAAAGACCCCAATGCCGAGCGCTATGACCAGCTGGACTATCTTGATGTGATTGCCCGCGATCTGAAGGTGATGGACGCATCGGCGGTCACGCTGATGCGTGACAATCAGATTCCCATAGTCGTGTTCGATATTCACCGGACCAATGGTCTGGCCGATGTGCTCGACGGGCGGGGCGTGTGCACTGTCGTCGGGCCGAAACCGGCACAAAAGAAGTGAGGACAATATGAGCAAGGCTGGTGATTTTAGCCTGAAAGACATAGAGCGCCGGATGGACGGCGCCGTCGAGGCACTGAAGAAGGAATTTGCCGGGCTGCGCACCGGCCGCGCCAGCATAGCGCTGCTCGATCCGATCAAGATTGACGCTTATGGCAGCCCGACGCCCATCAACCAGGTTGGTACAGTTTCGGTACCCGAGCCGCGCATGCTGTCGGTGCAGGTCTGGGACAAGAATCTGGCTCCTGCCGTAGACAAGGCGATCCGCAACTCCTCGCTGGGCCTCAATCCGGTCGTTGAAGGCACGCTGATCCGTATCCCGATCCCGCCGCTCAACGAGGAGCGCCGGGCCGAGCTGGCCAAGACGGCGGGCACGTATGCCGAGCAGGCGCGTGTAGCGGTGCGCAATGTGCGCCGCGACGGCATGGAAGCGCTCAAGCGCGCCGAAAAAGACAATCTGATCAGCGAAGATGAACACAAGCGCTTCTCCGATCAGGTCCAGAAGGCCACAGACCATAATATCGCCTCGATCGACGAGCTGCTTAAGTCCAAGCAGGACGAAATCACACAGGTCTGATTGCCTGTTTGCTGTCTGACAGGTCCGGGGAGGACTGTTTGCGATGTCAGCTGATCCCGGCGGCCAAAATCCGGTGCCGCGCCATGTTGCCGTCATCATGGACGGAAACGGGCGCTGGGCGGCGTTGCGCGGCCTGCCGAGAGCCATGGGCCACCGGCAGGGCGTAGAGGCGGTGCGCGCGCTTGTGCGCGGCTCGGCCGATCTGGGCGTGACCCATCTGACCCTGTTTGGGTTCTCCACGGAGAACTGGCGGCGTTCAACCGAAGAGGTGAGCACGCTGTTTGATCTGCTCAAGCAGTTTGTGGATGCCGATCTGGACGACCTGACGCGCAACGGTGTGCGGGTACGGATTCTGGGCAGCCGGCAGGGCCTGTCCCGCGACATACTGGACATTGTTGACCGGGCGGAGTCCTGCACGGCGTCCAATTCGCGGTTCAACCTCAACGTTGCCTTCAATTATGGCGGGCGCGATGAAATCGTCCGTGCAGCCAGGGCGTTGCTGGCTGAGGCTCAGGCTGGCGCCCTGGCCGGTGATATCGACGAAAAGGCATTTGCCGCGCGCCTCGACACGAGCGGGCTGCCTGATCCGGACATGATTATCCGCACCAGCGGTGAAATGCGGATCTCCAACTTTCTGCTCTGGCAGGGCGCGTATTCGGAGCTGGTCTTCATGGATGTGCTCTGGCCGGACTTTTCGGTTGAGCACATGAAGGAGGCCATAGCCATCTACCAGTCGCGAAACCGGCGTTTTGGCGGGCGCCCGTGAGTCTGCTGGCCCGCCTTCCCGGACCCAGAGACCCGGTTTTCCTGCGCCGTCTGGCATCGGCTCTCATTCTCGCGCCACTGGCTCTGGGCCTGGTCTGGCTCGGGGGGTATCCGTTTGCGATCTTTGTCGCTGCGTTCGCTGCCGCGATGGCATGGGAATGGGTGCGCATGTCGGACCGGGATGCGCCGCCGCGTGCCTTTTCCATTGCGACGGGCACTGCTGTCGGCGCGGTGCTGCTGGCGGCCAATGGCGAGTGGGCGTGGTGCGGGGCATGGATTCTGGCCGGTGCGGGGGGTGCCTATCTGGACCGGCGCAGGCGGGGCAGGGCGTGGGAAGCGCCGCTAGGCGTGATATACGTGGCCTGCGCAGCGAGCATTCTGGTCGGATTGCGTAGCGCTGATGGCGGGCTCGGCGCATTGCTGTTCCTGCTGGCCGTGGTGTGGGCCGCCGATACGTTCGCCTATCTGGCCGGCACCTGGCTTGGCGGGCCAAAGCTCCTGCCGGCGGCCAGCCCCAACAAGACCTGGACCGGCTTTTTCGCCGGGGTGGGGTGCGGAGCCGCTGCCGGTGTTCTGGTGGCAGGTGGGTGGGGGCTGGACCCGGCCTACGCGCTTGCGGCCGCTTTGCCTGCAGCGGTCATGGCGGTCGCAGGGGATCTGGTAATGTCACTCGCCAAGCGCCGGTTTGGCGTGAAGGATGCAGGCACGCTCATACCCGGTCATGGCGGGGTTCTCGACAGGGTGGACGCCTTGATGCTCGCAACGGTTTTTGCCGGCCTTTTTTCGCTTCTGGCACCTGCCGGCTGGCCGGGCGGGAGTATGTAGATGACGCGCAGCGTATCCATTCTGGGGGCAACCGGCTCGGTCGGGCTGGCGACGCTTGATCTGATCGATGCGGCCGATAACGGGGAATATGCCGTTACGGCCCTGACGGCCAATACCCGCGCGGCAGAGCTGGCCGAGCTCGCCTTGCGCTTCCGTCCGCGCTTCACCGCCCTTGCCGATCCGCGCCAGGCACATGTGCTGGAATCGGCTCTTGCCGGGTCGGGTCTGAAATGGGGCGCCGGCCCCTCTGCCGTTGCCGAAGCAGCTTCGATGGATGCCGACTGGACAATGGCGGCCATCGTCGGCGCTGCCGGTCTTGCCCCCACGCTGGCAGCCGTGAAGCGCGGCCGGATTGTCGCCCTGGCCAATAAGGAGGCGCTTGTATGTGCAGGCGCGCTCTTTATGGAGAGTGCTGCCCGGTCCGGAGCCATCATCCTGCCGGTCGATTCCGAGCATAATGCGATCTTTCAGGCGCTGGGCGGCAGCGATCCGGCGAAGGTGCGCCGGATTATCCTGACCGCCTCAGGCGGACCGTTCCGCAATGCCAGCCGGGACGTCATGGCGCGCGCGAGCGTCCGCGACGCGGTCGCCCATCCGGTCTGGTCCATGGGCGCAAAAATCTCCGTGGATTCAGCCACCATGATGAACAAGGGGCTGGAGGTTATCGAGGCCTGCCACCTTTTCGGCCTGCCGCCGGAAAAGGTCGATGTCATCGTTCACCCGGAATCGATCGTGCACGGGCTGGTCGAGCACAATGATGGCGGCTTGCTGGCCCAGATGGGAACGCCCGATATGCGCACGCCGATTGCACATGCCCTGGGCTGGCCGGAGCGCATGGAAACCCGCGTGTCGCGCCTTGATCTGCCTGCGCTCGGCCGGCTGACGTTCGAGGCGCCGGATCCGGACCGCTTTCCCGCGCTTGATCTGGCCCGCGCCGCTTTCCGCGAGGGTGGGGCGAGTCCCGTCATTTTGAATGCGGCTAACGAGGTTGCCGTTGATGCCTTTCTGAATGGTCATGTCGGCTTCCTTGACATCGCCGCCATCGTTGCGGACTCTCTCGAGCGGGGTGAGGGGGTAGCCAGAGGTATTTTGACCGATTTCGAAACGGTATACGCAGCGGATGCGGCGGCGCGCGAGCTGGCAGTATCGCTGGTAAAGGCGCGTGCGCAGCGTAGCGCCAGCCTCGCACAGGGAGCTTAATTCAGCGTGACGGACTTGCTTGGATCGGGACTGCTCAGCGTCGCGGCCTTCGTGGCCGTGATTTCCTTTGTCGTCGTGATTCACGAGCTCGGTCACTATCTGGCAGGCCGGCTTTTCGGCGTGCATGCAGAAGCGTTTTCCATCGGTTTTGGCCCCACACTTTTCAGCTGGCATGACCGCCGGGGCACACTCTGGCGCATAGCCGGGTTGCCGCTTGGCGGGTATGTGCGCTTTCTAGGCGATGCTGATGCAGCCAGCGCCCGCGATCATGAAACGCTGGAGCGCCTGCGCGATGCGCGCAGCGATGCCGGCAAGGTCTTTCATTTCAAGCCGGTATGGCAGCGCGCGATCATCGTGCTGGCCGGACCGGCAGCGAATTTCATTCTGGCCATCGCCTTGTTTGCCGCCCTGGGCATGGTGCGCGGGGATGTCACTATCGAGCCGCGCATTGGCGAGATTGTCGCCGGCAGCCCCGCCGATGCAGCCGGCTTTCAGAGCGGTGATCTGCTGGTGTCCATTGATGGTCAGCGCGCGCGCACCTTCACCGATCTTTCGCAGGCGGTAATGACCCGCGCGGGGCAACCGATGCGTTTCACGGTGGAGCGCGATGGCGCGGAGCTGACGCTGCAGGCCACCCCGCGGCGGGAAATGCGCGATGACGGGCTTGGCGGTACGCGGGCGTTCGGTTTTCTGGGGGTGGGCCTGTCACCTGAAGCCGAGATCGTGCAGCGCCGGTTCGGACCGTTTGAGGCGCTGGGGCACGGCGTGACGCGTACAGCCGACATTTCGGTAACAATTGTTGACTACATGGCCCGCCTGGTGACGTTCCGGGCGTCGTTCGAGCACATTAACGGCCCGCTGGGCATCGCCACCACTGCAGGACAGATCGCCAATACTGCGGTCAGCGATACCGGCACAGAAGCTGGCGACAGCTACGATGTGGGTGCTGCGCTGGTGCGCCTAGCGACCAGCCTTGTTTTGCTCGCCGGCCTCCTGTCGGTCGCCATCGGATTGATGAACCTCCTGCCTATCCCGGTTCTAGACGGTGGCCACCTTGTGTATTACGCCTACGAAGCCGTGGCGAAACATCCACCCAGCCCGTCGGTTCAGTCGCTTGGCCTGAAGGCCGGCCTGGCGCTGATACTCGGGCTGATGGTTGTCGCCACATGGAATGATTTGAGTTATCTCGTCGGCCTCTTCTCATGACGGCTGGCAGAACGGGACCAGGGTGGTGCAGTCAATGAAAGTTTTCGTCTGGACGATAGCGGCCCTGGCGCTTCTGTGCTCATCGGTGGCCCATGCCCAGCCGGCTCAGGCCGATGCGCCGGAACTGGACGATCAGCGCGTTCAGGAAGAGCAGGGGCCAGCCCGTGTCCTGCAGATTCTTGTTGAAGGTAATCAGCGCGTCGAGGCGGACACGATCCTGTCCTACATGCTGGTCCGCCCCGGTGACGTTGCAGATCCGCGGCTGATCAACCTGTCGATCCAGACCCTGTTTGCCACCAACCTGTTTGCCGATGTCCGCGTGGCGATCGAAGGCTCCACGCTGGTTATCTTTGTGCGTGAGAATCCCGTCATCAACCGGGTTGTACTCGAGGGCAACCGGGCGATCAGTGATGACCGGATTACCGATGAAATCCAGCTCCAGCCACGCGCGCTGTTCACGCGCGCGCGTGTCCAGGCAGACGTCCAGCGCATTCTGGAGGTCTACCGCCGGTCGGGCCGCTTTGCCGTTCAGGTGAACCCGCAGATTGTCGAGCTGCCGCAAAACCGCGTCGATCTGGTGTTCGAGATTTCAGAAGGGCCGACGACGAACGTGCGGCGGATCAATTTCGTGGGTAACCGCGCGTTCTCGGACCGGCGGCTGCGCGGTGAAGTGGTGACCAGCGAGGCCCGCTGGTGGCGTTTCTTCGACTCAAACGACAATTACGATCCGGACCGGCTCGAGTTCGACCGCGAGCAGTTGCGCAAATTTTACGCGGACCGGGGCTATGCCGATTTCCGTGTCAGCTCGGCCATCGCCGAGCTGGTGCCGGACCAATCTGGCTTTTACATCACCTATACCGTTGATGAAGGTCAGGTTTATAACTTCGGTGAGATCACGGTCACCACAGAGATAGAAGATCTCAGTTCGGAGTATCTTGAAGCGATCGTCGCTACACGCCCGGGCAGTCTCTATGTCGGCAGCCGCATCGAGGAATCGGTCGATACGCTGACTTTCGCCGCTGGTGCGGCAGGTTATGCGTTTGTGGATGTCCGTCCGCGTGTGCGTACCAACCGGGAAACACAGACCGTTGATATCGAGTATATCATCAACCCGGCGCCGCGCGTCTATATCGAACGTATTGATATTGCTGGTAATTCGCGGACACTTGATCGTGTGATCCGGCGTGAGCTCGAGCTTGTTGAAGGTGATGCGTTCAACCAGGTACTGGTGAATCTGTCGAGTCAACGAGTGCGCCGCCTCGGATTCTTCGAAAACGTCGAAATCACGCCGGTACAGGGCAGTGCTGAAGATCGTGCCAGGCTTCAGGTGAACGTGACGGAGCAGCCCACAGGGGAGCTGGCATTTGGTGTCGGCTACTCGTCGACAGACTCTTTCCTCGTCGATTTCTCGGTGTCTGAACGCAATCTGCGCGGCCGGGGGCAGTTCCTGCGCTTGCGTGTCTCGGAAAGCTCGCGCCGCCGGCAGATTGATATACGTTTTACCGAGCCGCGCTTCCTTGACCGGAACCTGGCCGCCGGCTTCGACCTGTTCCAGGTGCGCTCCAACTTCGCGCAAGAGGCGTCGTTCGAAACAGAGTCTACCGGTTTCAGTCTTCGCACCGGATTTCCGCTTACCGCGTCGGTCGAGGCCGGGTTGAATTTCACCTTGCGTAACGACGAGGTACGCACCTTTTCCGGCGTGTCGAGTGCGATTGCGCGGGCGTCAGGCTCCCGGCTTACGTCGCTGGTCGGTTACTCGGTGGCCTGGAACCGTATCGATAATTTCCAACAACCCTCGAACGGCTTTCAGCTCAGCCTGAACCAGGAGGTGGCCGGGTTTGGAGGAGATGTGCGCTATATCCGCACCGAGGGCCGGGGCGCCATTTACCGTAACGTATTCCGTCCGGACGTCGTTTTGAGCATTACAGGTGAGTCCGGGCTGATACTGGCCTGGGGCGGCGATGATGTGCGCATCAACGACCGCTTCTTCAAAGGCGGCAACTCCTTCCGCGGCTTTGAGACAGCCGGTATCGGTCCGCGTGTTGTGCAGCGAAATGCACAAGGCGAGCTGATCCGTGGTGACTCGCTGGGCGGCAATTTTTACGCCATTGGCGCGGTCGAGCTCGGCTTCCCGCTCGGCCTGCCCGAGCAATATGGCGTGCGCGGCAGCGTGTTCACCGAATTTGGCACCATGGGTATTCTGCCTTCAGTTGACCAGATTGCTGACGTAGGCGGGACAACATCGCCCTTCACCATTGACGAGCTGGCACCGCGCGTGTCGGTTGGCGTCAGTATTTTCTGGGACTCGCCCTTCGGGCCGGTTCGTTTCGACTTTGCCGAGGCTGTGGTCCATCAGGAGTATGACCGCCGCGAGTTCTTCCGTTTCAGCACAAGTACAGGGTTCTAAAATCATGACTTTCCAACCCAGCCAGATCGCCAGCAAACGTCTCCGTGCGTTTTTTGCCGGTATAGTTCTCGCCATTGGCACGCTCAGCGCTGCCCATGCGCAGAACATTCTGGTCATCAACGAAGAGACCATCCTTACCGAAAGCCAGGTCGGGCAGCATATCGCCAGCCAGCTTGAAGTTATCGGGCGCGAAATCCAGACCGAGTTGGAAGCGGCGGCCCAGCCTCTGACGCAGGAGAACGAAGCACTGCAGGCCGAGACCTCGGCGCTGAGCCAGGAGGCCATTCAGCAGCGTCCGGACCTGATGCAGCGCATTCAGCAATTACAACAGAACGCCCAGCAGCTTGAGCGTCTGCGCCGCGTGCGCCAGCAGGAGCTGGTGCTGACCGAGCGTCAGGCACTCCAGCCGGTTCTGCAAACGCTGCAGACGGTTCTGCAGGAGCTGGTCAACGAGCGCGGTGCCACGATTTTGCTGGACCGTTCGCAAGTGGTTTATGCGGCGGAGAGCGTCGATGTAACTGCTGCTGTGATCGAGCGTCTCAACCAGCGTATCCAGACGACGCCCGTAACGCGTGTACGCGCGCCTGAAGGCGGCTCCGGTAACGGTCAGTAGACGTTAGTCCGGTGGCTGTCGACCTCCGGTTCTACCGCCGTGCCGGAACGCTGGACGCGAAGGACATTGCCGGTGAGCTCAATGGTGAGCTCACCGGCAATACTGTTTGCAAGGCCACCGATGTGGCATCGGCCAATGCGCCATCTCCCGGAGCGCTGGTGTTTGTTGAATCCGGGACACTGCCTGAGGAACTTGGCGCGCACGCCGGGGTCATAATCGGCACCGCAGAAGCGCTGAGCGGCGCAATTTTTCACCCCCAGGCAGCCCTGGTTGCGGTGCGTCACCCCAAGGCCGCCTTCGCCCTGATCGCGCAACGGATCATTGCGCCGCGTCAAAGCGCGGCCGGCCAGGCCATTCACCCGTCCGCAGTTATCGCGCCAAGCGCCAGCATCAGTGCAGGCGCCCATATCGGTGAGGGTGCGCGAATTGGCGAGAACTGTCATATCGGCCCCAATGCTGTTATCGGCGCGGGTGTGGATATCGGCGATGGCACACGGGTGTCGGCCTGCGCTGTCATCGGATTTGCGGTTGTCGGACGCAATTGCCGTATCGGGCCTGGCAGCGTACTGGGCGAGGCGGGTTTCGGCCTTGCGCCCGGTCCGGCCGGTCTGGTGGAACTGCCCCATTTTGGCCGGGTGGTGCTGGGTGATGATGTCCGTGTCGGCGCGAACTGCACTATCGATCGGGGCATGTTTGGCGACACGCGCCTCGGCAACGGTGTGAAGCTCGATAATCTTTGCCATATCGCGCACAATGTGGATGTAGGCGATCATACCCTGATGGCCGCTTTTGCCGGCGTTTCCGGCAGTGTGAAGATCGGGCGGGGCGCCCAGTTCGGTGGCCGTGTGGGCATTGTCGATCATGTTACTATCGGCGATGGTGTGCGGCTGGCTGCCAATGCTTCACCCGCCGGCGATGTGCCGCCGGGAGAGACCTGGGCAGGTCAACCGGCGCAGCCCATACGCGGCTGGCTGAGGGAGCTTGCCATCCTGAAACGTCTGGCTGCACCCAAGGGGCAATCCGCCGTGCGGGACAGGAACGGAAAAGGCGAAAAGCCGGGCAGACAGCCCGGCGGGTGACATGAGGGCTCCATGAGTGACACAGGCAACATGATCGGCCCGGACGAGATACTCGCCCGCCTGCCGCACCGCTTTCCCTTTCTGCTGGTCGACCGGGCTCACAGCTACGTAGAAGGCGAATCCATCGTCGGTATCAAATGCGTGTCTGCCGGCGAGCCTTATTTCCAGGGCCATTTCCCGGAAAATCCCGTCATGCCGGGCGTGTTGATGATCGAGGCGCTGGCGCAGACCGGCGCATTGCTGATGTCCAAGACACTGGACGCCGATATCGGCAATACGGTGATCCTCTTTATCGGGGTTGACCGCGCGCGCTTCCGTAAACCTGTCCGGCCGGGAGATGTTCTGGAAATGCCGGTGCGGGTGGTTGCCAATCGCCGCGGACTGTTTCGTTTCGAGGGAGAGGCCCGGGTGAACGGCGCAAAGGTGGCCGAGGCGGAGTTTTCGGCCACGTCGGCGCAAAGACAGAACGGGCAAGAGGCATAATGAGCACGCAAATTCACCCTTCGGCGATAATTGAGCCGGGCGCAGAACTGGGCGCGGACGTGGAGATCGGTCCGTTCTGCCAGGTGGGGGCCAAGGTGAAGATTGGAGACCGCACCCGGCTGGTCTCCCATGTCAGTGTGAGGAACCAGACCGAGATCGGCGCTGACTGCGTGATCCATCCCTTCGCGGCGCTCGGCTCGCCGCCGCAGGACTTCAAGTACAAGGGCGGTGATGTCAGCCTGATCATCGGCGAGCGCAATACGCTGCGCGAACATGTGACCATGCATCTGGGAACCGAAACAGCGCGCACAACGACGCGTGTCGGCTCTGGCGGCTATTTCATGGTCGGTGCCCATGTCGGCCATGACTGCATTGTCGGTGACAATGTGGTGTTTGCGAACAATGCCACGCTCGGCGGCGAGGTGGTTATCGGTGATTATGTCATCATGGGCGGCCTGTCGGCCATTCATCAGAAATGCCGGGTCGGGCGCTATGCCTTCGTCGGCGGCGGTGCACCGGTGACGGGCGATGTCATCCCCTACGGTATGGTGGACAATCACGGCTATCTGGCCGGGCTGAACCTGGTGGGGCTGAAGCGCCGCGGTTTCTCCCGCGACCTGATCCATGACCTGCGGGCCGCCTATCGGCTGATCTTTTCCGCTGAAGGCGCATTTTCGGAGCGTATCGAGGATGCCGGGCGGTTGTTTGAAGCGCGTCCCGAGGTGATGGAAGTGATCAACTTCGTGAAGGCACCCGCCGCCCGTCCGCTTTGCGGGCCGGAACAGGGCTGACAGTCATGAACGAGGGCTGGACACGCCTGGGCCTCATTGCAGGCGGCGGCGCGCTGCCGCGCCTGGTGGCCGAGGCCTGTGCGGCAGATGGCCGGCTGGGGTGCGTGATCGCTCTTCAGGGCTTCGCCAACCCTGCCGATTACATCGATCCGGTCGTCAGAACCATTGGCCAGTTTGGCCATGTGGTGAAAGATCTGCGCGCTGCCGGGTGCGATGCCGTCTGTTTTGCCGGGATTGTGACGCGTCCCGATTTCCGCAGCTTCGTGCCGGACATGGAGGGCGCGAAACTTCTGCCGAAGCTGCTGGGTGCGGCGGTGCGCGGCGATGACGCGCTGCTGCGTGTGGTGGTGAAGGCATTCGAGGATCAGGGCCTGAAGGTCGTCGGTGCAGATGAGCTATCGTCTTCTCTGCTGGCGCCTGAGGGGCTTATCGGCGGGGAAGTGGATCTGGACGCACACCGCGGCGACATTGCCAAGGCGATGCATATGGCGGCTGCCATAGGAACGCTCGATGCCGGTCAGGGCGCGGTTGTGTGCGACGGGCTGGTGCTCGCGCTGGAGGCGCAGGAGGGTACGGATGCGATGCTGCAGCGTGTGGCCGGCCTGCCGGAAAATATCCGTGGCACCCGCCAGCGCCCGCGCGGCGTTCTGGCCAAGCGGCCCAAGCCGCAGCAGGAGCGCCGGATCGACCTTCCTGTCGTGGGCGTTGCCACTGTGGAGGGAGCGGCAGAAGCCGGACTGGCCGGTATTGCTGTCGAGGCGGGTGCGGCCCTGATCCTGGGACGCGATGCGGTCGACGAGGCCGCACGCCGTCATGGCATTTTCGTTGTCGGCGTTTCTGCGCACAGCTGAACGGGCAGAACTGATGGCCTTGCAAAACCGGCCCTTGCGCGTGTTTATCGTCGCTGCCGAACCGTCGGGCGACATGGTGGGGGCAGAGCTTGTACGGGCGCTGCGTGCGTCGGGCTCGCCTGTCGAGATAGCCGGCGTGGGCCGGGAGGCGATGGCCGCCGAAGGCGTGACGAGCGATATCGACCTCTCCGCGCTGTCGGTGCTGGGGCTTTTCGATGGGTTGCGGGTGTGGCGGCTGGTCCATGAGCGTGCCGAGGCGTGCGCACGGGCGGCCGCGGCCTTTGACGCTGATCAGGTCGTGCTGATCGATTCCTGGGGATTCATGCTGCGTGTTGCGTGGAAGGCGCGCAAGGTGTGCCCGCGCGCGCGTATCGTGAAGTATATCGGCCCGCAGGCCTTTGCGACCCGGCCCGGCAGGGCCAAGGCGCTCGCCCGGGCAGTGGATAATCTGCTCGCCATTCATCCGTTCGACCCGGAGTATTTCGAGCCTTACGGCCTACCGACGATTGTTGTGGGCAACCCGGCGCTGGAACGCGACCTGACAGGTGACGGCGAGGCGTTTCGCGGCCGGCACGGCATTTCGCCTGATGCCCGCCTGATGCTGGTCCTGTTCGGCAGCCGCAAGGCGGAGGTGGAGCGTCTCTTTGATGATTTTGCCGATACGGCCGAATGGCTGGCAAGGGATCGGCCGGATCTGCGGCTGGTGACGGTCGTGGCGCCATCCGTGACTGAGGCCGTCAGCAGCCGCCTGGCGAGCCGGAGCGCGCTGTCGGGCATGATTGTGACGGGGCCTGAGGAGCGGCTGGACGCATTTGCCGCCGCAGATGCGGCACTTGCCTGTTCAGGTACGGTGACGCTGGAATTGTCCCGCATGGGCGTGCCCAGCGTGGTCGGTTACCGGCTCGGGCCGGTTGCATGGACGATTGCGTGGAATTTCATGCTGAAGGCGCCTTTTGTCAGCCTGGTCAATATCGCTGCCGGCGAGGAACTGCTGCCCGAGCGATTGCAGACGCGCGCCGTGCCGGAATATCTGGTGCCGGAAATGGCAAGGCTGCTCGATGATGCCGAGCATCGAAAGACGGTCTCAGGCGCGCTTGTTGCCACGACCGGGCTGATGGCCGGACAAGGCGAGGGCGCGAGCGTCAATGCCGCCCGCGCCCTCTTTGACCTTGGCCCGCTTTAGCGCTTGCTTACGGGCAGGTAGGCACGCTCTGTGGCGCCGGTGAAAACCTGGCGCGGGCGGCCGATTTTCTGTGTCGGGTCTTCAATCATTTCAGACCATTGCGCGATCCAGCCAACGGTACGGGCCAGCGCGAAGAGAACGGTGAACATCTCGGTCGGGAAGCCCATGGCCCTGAGGGTGATGCCCGAATAGAAGTCGATATTCGGGTAGAGCTTCTTCTCCACGAAATAGGGGTCTTCCAGCGCAATGCGTTCCAGCTCCATGGCAACCTGCAGGAGCGGGTCATTTTTCACGCCCAGCTCGTCGAGCACCTCGTGGCAGGTCGTGCGCATCACTTTCGCGCGCGGATCGTAGTTCTTGTAGACGCGGTGACCAAAGCCCATCAGGCGGAAGGGGTCATCCTTGTCCTTGGCGCGCTTGATGTATTCGGGGATGCGGTCAACCGAGCCGATTTCCTCCAGCATGTTGAGCGCAGCTTCGTTCGCGCCGCCATGGGCCGGGCCCCAGAGCGAGGCGATGCCTGCCGCAATACAGGCAAACGGATTGGCACCGGACGAGCCGGCAAGGCGCACCGTCGAGGTCGATGCGTTCTGTTCGTGGTCGGCATGCAGGATGAAGATGCGGTCCATCGCGCGGGCGAGTGTCGGGGAGACCACATAGTCCTCGGCCGGGACGGCAAAACACATGCGCAGGAAGATGGAAGCGTAGTCCAGCTCGTTGCGCGGGCTGATAAAGGGCTGGCCGACCGAGTACTTGAACGCGCGCGCCGCGATGGTCGGCATCTTGGCGATCATGCGGTGGCTGGCGATGGTGCGGGCCTTGGGGTCATTGATGTCGGTGGAGTCGTGATAGAAGGCAGCCAGCGCGCCGACTGTACCCACCATGACCGCCATCGGGTGCGCATCGCGCCGGTAACCACGGAAGAACTGGTCGAACTGGTCGTGCAGCATGGTGTGCCGGCGGATCGTCCAGTCGAACTCTTCCAGCTCTTTGGCTGAGGGCAGCTCGCCGTGCAGCAGCAGGTAGGAAACCTCGATGAAGGAAGAGTTCTCGGCGAGCTGGTCAATGGGATAGCCGCGATACAGAAGAACGCCTTCATCACCGTCGATATAGGTGATCTGGCTTTCACAGCTGCCCGTCGACGTGAAACCGGGATCGTAGGTGAACACGCCGGCGTCGCGATAGAGCGTGCGGATATCGATGACATCGGGTCCTACCGAGCCACCCAGAACCGGCAGGTCGATCGTCTTGCCGTTAATGGTCAGCTGGGCGGAGCCCTTTTTCTCGGTCTTGTTCTTCATCGGTCCAGTCCCTTCACATAATTCAGGTCGGTTCAGGCCGGGCGGGCGTGGTCATCCAGCCTGGCAATGGTTTCTTCCCGGCCCAGCAATGCCAGCACCAGGCTCATGTCGGGCGCGGGGGCGCCTCCGGTCAGTACGGCGCGCAAGGGCTGGCCGATCTTGCCAAAGCCTACGCTTTCATCTTGTGCGAACGCCTTGAGCAGATTGCCCAGAGCATCACTGGTCCAGTCATTGTGTGCGGCGAGCACGCCGCGCAGGCGGGAGAGCAGCGCGAGTGCGTCAGGAGACAAATGCTTGCGCACCGCATCGTCAATGCCGAAGGGGCGCTCACGCAGGAGAAAATAGGCCTGGGATTCCATTTCGGCGAGTGTTTTTGAACGCTCTTTCAGCATGTCCATGGCAGGGATTAACCGCGCGTTTGCGATCCCGCCTTCGACAAGCCCCTTCCTGCCCTCAAGGCGCTCCGTCAGCAGCGCCAGTAGGCGTGTATTGTCCGCCTGCCGGATATGATGATGGTTCACAAAGGCCATCTTGTCGAAGTCAAGCCGGGCAGGAGCCTTGTTCAGACCTTCGAGCGAGAAGGCTGCAAGAAGTTCCGCATCGCTGAACAATTCCTGGTCGCCATGGCTCCAGCCGAGGCGAGCAAGATAATTACGCAGCCCTTCAGGCAGATAACCCATCTCGCGATACGCATCAGCGCCGAGTGCGCCATGACGCTTGGACAGCTTCTTGCCGTCCGGCCCGTGGATGAGCGGAATATGGGCGAAGACAGGCCGGTCCCAGCCCAGCGCGTCATAAAGCTGGGCCTGACGCCCGCCATTCACCAGATGGTCGTCGCCGCGGATGATATGCGTGACGCCCATGTCGTGATCATCGACGACCACGGCGAGATTATAGGTCGGATTACCGTCCGCGCGCAGCAGGATGAGGTCGTCAAATTCCTTGGCACCCCAGCGCACTTCGCCCTGAACAGCGTCGTCCAGCACAATATCGGAGTCGGGCGCGCGGAAGCGTACCGTAAAGCGCCGGTCATCGGGCGGCGTGCCGCCATCGCGCCAGGGTGAACGCAGCGCGCGGCCCTCAGCGAAGGCTTCCTCGCGCAGCTTTTCCACTTCCTCCGGCGTGCAATAGCACCGGAATGCCTTGCCTTGCGTGACCAGCTCTTCGGCCACTTCGCGGTGCCGGTCAGCGCGGGCGTGCTGCGAGACGGCGTCTCCGTCCCAGTCCAGACCCAGCCAGCGCAGGCCGGCCAGAATCGCGTCCACAGCCTCGCTGGTGGAGCGTTCCCGGTCAGTGTCCTCAATGCGCAGCTTGAACTGGCCGCCTGCCTGGCGCGCGAAAAGGTAGTTGAACAAGGCGGTGCGCGCCCCTCCGATATGGAGGAAGCCGGTCGGCGACGGCGCGAAACGCGTGATGATCTGGTGTCGGTTTTGCACGTGCGAGATGTTGCTGCGCTGCGAAGGGGTCGGGATGATTAGCATGTTAGCGCGGTAAAGAGATAGTCTCACCGCTGAAGTGACAACACGGGGTGGCTGCATGCGCCGCTACGTCCACGCGGTTCTGGCATCAATCAGGCGGCGGCGCAGCCCGTTCACGGGCGCCGGGCACGCCGGATTTCGCCGCTTTCTGCAGCCGGTTCTGCCTTCCAGGGCTGTCCGGCCGGCTGATCTTATCCTGTGGGCCCCGCTGGCTGCGGGGCTCGGATCGGCGGTCTATCTGTCAGTGCCGGCCGAGCCTTCCACCGCGCTGATCCCGGCTTTCTGGCTTGCCGCGCTCGCCGGCCTTCTGGTTGTTCCGCTGCTGACGGCGCGGCCGGCGCTTCTGGCCGCGGTGGTGCTGGGTGCCTGTGCGCTGGCGGGTCATGCCCATATTCAGGGACGCACGCTGTCGCTGGCACCGCCCGCAATTGAGGTCAGTGACCGTGCCCGCACCGTTACAGGTTGGGTGGAGCGCATCGAACGCAGAGGCCGGTCGGGCCGCGCGCTGTTGCGTGTTCAGACGCTGGAGCGCGCCGATATTGCGCCCTATCGGGTGCGGCTGCGGATCAATACCGAAACCCTGACCCCCGGCGACGGCATACGCGTCAACGCGGTCCTGTCCCATCCGCGCGGACCCGCCGCCGCTGGCGGATATGATGGCGCGCGCGCCGCATGGTATCAGCGGGTGGCACTTGCGGGCTTTTCCATTTCCCAGCCTCAGCCAGAGGAGGTTGACGGACAGGAGGAGTTGCGCGCGTTTCTGGGATGGCGCTGGCGGCTGGCGCAGCGCATCGCCGATGCAGCCGGACCCAATTCAGGACCGGTAATCGCCGCGCTACTGACGGGTGAGCGGTCCGGCGTCACTGAAGAGCATGCTGAGGCGCTCAGGCTATCCGGTCTCGGCCATTTGCTGGCCATATCGGGGATGCACATGGCATTGCTGGCGGGCGGCATCTATTTCGCGGCGCGCTGGCTCATCGCTTCAATCGAGCCCTTCGCCCGCGCCCATGATCCGCGAAAGCCTGCCGCGCTGATCGCACTGCTCGCCGCCCTTGGCTATCTACTATTGTCTGGCGGGGCTATCTCCACCCAGCGCGCCTTCGTGATGGCTGCGGTCATGTTCACAGCGATACTGATAGGGCGAAGAGCGGTGTCGTTTCAGTCGCTTGCTTTGGCCGCTCTCATCATCATCGCATTCAGCCCGCAAAGCGTGATCGAGCCGGGCTTCCAGATGAGCTTTGCCGCGACGGCGGCGCTGATTGCCGTCTATGAGGCCTGGCAGAGATGGCGGATGACCCGTGACATGACCGATTATGGATGGCTTGCGCGCGTACAGGCCGCGTTTACCGGCCTTGCCGTGACCAGCCTGGTGGCGGGCAGTGCGACCGGGTTGTTCGCCGCCTTCCACTTCCAGCGCATGGCGGCCTACGGATTTGGCGCAAACCTTCTGGCCATGCCGGTCTTCAGCTTCTGGGTCATGCCGGCCGGTGTCGTGGGGCTATTGCTGGCTCCCTTCGGGCTGGAAAGGATTCCGCTCCTGGTGAGCGCTGCGGGCATGGATATCGTTCTCGCCATAGCCACATGGACGTCCTCGCTTCCCGGCGCGGCCATGCCGGCGCTGGCGCCGGGCGGGATCGTTCTGGGGCTGTATGCGACCGGGTTTGCGCTGGCGACGCTTGGGCGCGGGCTGGTACGGGTGGCGGGTGTCCCTTTTGCTGCCGGGGCGCTTGGCTTGTGGGCGTTGCAATCGCCGCCCGACATGATGGTCACCTCGTCGGGCGTGCTCGTTTCGCGCAGCCTTTCAACTGAGTCCGGTGAGCCCGGAGACTGGCAGGTCAGCGACCGCCGCCGTGGCCGCTTCGAGACAGGTGTGCTTCTCCAGCGCGCCGGAACAGGACTGAACGCGGCGCCGCGCGGCGACTATGCCTGTGACCGTCTGGGGTGCCTGGTAATAACCGCAGAAGGGCTGCGCGTGGCGATCAGTGAACACCCGGCCTCTCTGGAAGAGGATTGCGTCCGCGCCGATCTGGTGGTCGCGCGCGGTCATGTCAGCGCCTGGCAGAAACGCCGCTGCGCGGTTCCGGTTCTGGATGATGCGGCGCGGGCAGAACTTGGCAGTGCCGAGTTCTGGGTTCGCGACGGACGTATCATCCGGCTGCGCGGCGCCAATGACGCCAGCGCATCGCGGATCTGGGGGCGGGACGGGTAGACAGGGCTGTCTGCCAGATCAGCGCGAACCGCTTGCCCCGTCAGTGATAACGGCGGATCAGTCCTACCAGGCGGCCCTGCACCTGAACGCGGTCCGGTCCGAAAATGCGGGTCTCATAGGCCGGGTTGGCGGCCTCCAGAGCAATCGATCCGCCCTTGCGGCGGATGCGCTTGAGCGTGGCTTCCTCATTATCGACCAGCGCCACAACAATTTCGCCGTTATTGGCCGTATCGCCACGGCGGATGATCACATAATCGCCATCGAGAATGCCGGCTTCGATCATGGAATCACCCTCGACCTCCAGCGCGAAATGCTCGCCGGAGGAGACCATCTGCGAGGGCACGCCGAAGCGCTCGGTCTCGTGCTGAATCGCCTCGATCGGAACACCGGCTGCAATCTTGCCCAGCAGCGGCACATCGACCGAATCCGTTTCGACCTCGCGGCGTGCGAAATTGCCGCTGACCACATTGTCTGCGGAACTGGCACGGGGTGCAGAGGCGTCCGGCAGCTTGAGCACTTCGAGTGCGCGGGCGCGGTGCGCCAGACGCCTGATAAAGCCGCGCTCCTCCAGCGCACTGACCAGACGGTGCACGCCGGACTTCGAGGCGAGCTGAAGCGCTTCCTTCATCTCGTCGAAGGACGGAGACACGCCATCCTCGGACAGGCGCTTGTGGATGAAGAGTAAAAGCTCGTGTTGTTTGCGGGTCAGCATGAGGGGTCTGAACTCCAGACAATAAAGGAACAAAACCGGAAGGGCCTTGTTTTGTTCTACGCCTGTTCCGCTATTGCGTCAAGGGAAACACGTCCGTTTCAGGCGAAGTTCATCAGCGCCCTGACCGCCTGCGACATGTCCGCCTGACGCATCAGGCTTTCTCCGACGAGCAGGGCCCTTGCGCCTGAACGCTTCACCCGCAGGGCATCGCCGTGCGAGAAAATCCCGCTTTCAGCGACCAGAAACCGGTCATCGGGAACAGACTTGCTCAAGGCGTCGAATGTGTCGAGCGTAACATCAAAGGTGCGCAGATTTCGATTGTTGATGCCTATTAGCGGCGAGGGCAGGGCGAGGGCCCGGTCCAGCTCGGCGTGGTCGTGAACTTCGATCAGTGCGTCCATGTTCCAGTGTGTGGCCTCCGCTACCAGATCGGCGGCTAGTGCGTCGTCTACCGCGGCCATGATGACGAGAATGCAGTCAGCACCCAGTGCCCGGGACTCGGCTACCTGCCAGGGGTCATAGAGGAAGTCCTTGCGCAGTACGGGCAGGGACACCGCCGCACGCGCGTCGACAAGATGGCTGTCGGCTCCCTGAAAGCTCTCGGTATCGGTAAGGATGGACAGGCATGCCGCGCCGCCCGCCTCATATGCGCGGGCAAGGGCGGGCGGGTCGAAATCGGCGCGGATCAGCCCCCTTGAAGGGCTCGCTTTCTTGATTTCAGCAATCAGGGCCAGCCCGTCGGCGGCGTGGCGGGCACGCAGACTGTCCAGAAAGCCGCGCACCGGCGAGGCCGAGCGTGCCTTGGCGGAGATATCGGCATAGCTGAGCGCGGCCTTGCGCCGTGCGGTGTCTGCGCGCTTGTAGGTGCCGATGCGCTCCAGCGTATCGCTCATGGCCCGGATTCCTCAGGTGTTTGTGATGTCTACGAGCTTTGCCAGCGTCGATGCCGCGCGGCCATCATCAATGGCAGCAGCCGCCAGCGCTACGCCATCTCTTAGCCCCTCCGCCTTGCCTGCCAGTACCAGCGCAGCGCTGGCATTGAAAAGGACGATATCGCGATACGCGCCCTTTTCGCCGTCGAGCAGGCGGTGCAGGGCAGCGGCATTTTCCTGCGGCTCTCCGCCCTTGAGATCATCAAGCCGCGCACGGGGAAGGCCTGCATCCTCGGGGGTGACGGTGAATTCGTGCACGCTGCCATCGGTTTCCAGGCTTGCAATGTGTGTGGCGCCGGTCGTCGTGATCTCGTCGAGGCCATCTTCTCCATGGACGATCCAGGCGCGCTCGGCGCCCAGATCGCGCAAGGCCTCCGCCATCGGCACCAGCCAGCGCCGGTCAAAGACGCCCAGAAGCTGGCGGCGTGTTCCGGCCGGGTTGGACAACGGGCCCAGCAGGTTGAACACGGTGCGTACGCCAAGCGTCTTGCGGGCAGGGGCGACATGGCGCACCGCGCCGTGATGGGCCTGGGCAAACAGGAAGGCGGCACCAGCCTCGCTCAGCGCGCGTTCGATCTGCCCGGGCGTGGCCATCAGGTTGACGCCCGCAGATTCCAGCACTTCCGCAGAGCCGGATTTCGACGAGGCAGCCTTGTTGCCGTGCTTGGCAACGCTGGCGCCGGCGCCGGCTGCGACCAGCGCCGCGGCGGTTGAGATGTTCCAGGTGCCGCGCGCATCGCCGCCGGTTCCGCACGTATCTATGGCGCCGGCCGGAGCGGTCACGGTGTGCATGCGCGCACGCATGGCGCGGGCGCCCGTTGCCAGAACGCCCGGATTCTCCCCGATTGCCGCCAGCCCGATCAGGAAACCGCCAATTTCGGCAAGGTCCGCTTCGCCATCCATAAGCGCGTCAAAGGCTGCCTCCAGCGCTTCGGGCGCAGGCAGTTTGCCGCCGGCAAGAGCGGAGATGGCCGGGCGCATCAGGCTCATGCGGCGGCCTTGCCGGGCTGGCGCGGAATTTCAGCCAGGAAATTCTTCAACAGGGAATGCCCGTGCTCGGAAGCGATGGATTCGGGGTGGAACTGAACGCCGTGCACGGGCCGGGAGTGATGGCGCAGCCCCATGATTTCGCCATCGGCGGTGCGCGCGTTGACGATCAGCTCGCTGCCTTCGGGAAGCTCGACGGCGAGCGAGTGATAGCGCGTCGCGTTGAAAGGCGAGGACAGGCCGGCAAAAACGCCCGTGCCGTCGTGTATGATGGGGCTGGTCTTGCCATGCATGATCTCGCGGGCCTGAACCACCTTGCCGCCATAAACCTGGCCCATCGCCTGATGGCCAAGACAGACGCCCAGAACGGGCAGATTGGCCGGCGCTTCGCGCAGCACATCAAGGCAGATACCGGCCCGGTCCGGATCACAGGGCCCCGGTGACAGGACGATCGCCTGCGCACCCAGACCCAGCGCCTCAGCCGCGCTCATGGCGTCATTGCGGATCACGCGTGTCTGCGCGCCGAGCTCCTGGAAGTAGTGGACCAGGTTGAAGGTGAAGCTGTCGTAATTATCGATGATGAGCAGCATGTCCGGGCGGTCCGTATTGCGGTGCGGCAGGGCAATCTAGTCGGGCATTGGGGAGCCGCCAACGTTTGCGACTCACCTTATGCATCATTTTCATGTCCCCGCCCGCTACCAGCGTCATCCAGATCGCCAGCGCCGCCGCTGCGGCCATGCTGCTGCTTGCCGGTCTGGCGTTCCAGCTGGGCAGCCGCGAGGCGGCACAGGAGGCCGGAGTGCATGCCGCTCCACATGAAGGGTACGTGCAACTGGTGGAAAGTCTGCCTGCAATGTCAGACAGCGGCGCGCCGGTCCTGCCCCCTCAGGAAGCGATCCAGGGCGTGGTGCGGCCCATGCTGGCTGTAATTATTGATGATGTCGGACCTGACCGCAGAGTGGCCGATACGCTGATCGCGACAGGCCTGCCGCTCACCCTTTCCATTCTGCCATTCGCCGAGGCTGCCCCCGATATCGCATACTCCGCATCGCGCGCCGGGCTCGATGTCTTCCTGCACCTGCCGATGGAGCCCGTAGGGCTTGCCGATCCAGGGCCTAACGCCTTGATCCGCGCGCATGACGCGGCGGAGATTGCCCGGCGCCTGCGCTGGGCTTTGTCACGGGTTCCCGGTGCGGCCGGCTTCAATAATCACATGGGCAGCGCGATGACCACCGACCGCGCGTCCATGGAGCGGGTTTTCGCCGTTCTGGAGGGGTCGGGCCTGATCTTTGTGGATTCGCTGACCCATCAGCGCAGCGTTGCTGCAGCGGTCGCATCGCGGGCCGGACTTACGGCTTTGCGCCGGGATGTGTTCCTGGATCATGTGCGCACGCCCCAGGCGATTGACGCGGCGATTGGCGAGGCGCTTGACCGGGCCGTCGCAACCGGGTCGGCTATTGCCATCGGACATCCCCATGCCGCCACGCTGACGGCGCTGGAAGGGCTGGCAGAACGCGCCGAGGCGGCGGGCGTGGAGCTAGTCACGGTTTCGCGCCTTGCCCAAGCGCAGGCCAGACATCAGGCCAGCTAGGCGAACCGCCAGGCTTCCTCAGCGGCCCGGAACAGGGCCTTGGCCTTGTTCACGGTCTCCATGCGCTCTGCTTCCGGGTCAGAGTCCAGCACGATGCCGGCTCCGGCCTGCACGTGCATCACACCGTCCTTGATGACGGCTGTGCGCAGCGCGATACAGGTATCCATGCCGCCTCCGGCACCGAAATAGCCGACAGCGCCCGCATAGATACCCCGCCGGTGAGGCTCGAGCTCGTCAATGATCTCCATGGCGCGCACTTTGGGTGCGCCTGAGACCGTGCCCGCCGGGAAGCCGGCAAACAGGGCGGAAATGGCATCCTCGCCGTCGTTCAACTCGCCTTCCACATTGGAAACGATATGCATGACATGGCTGTAACGCTCGACGATCTCGCGCTCGGTGACCCGCACGCTTCCCGGTTTTGCGACGCGCCCGACATCATTGCGGCCAAGGTCCAGAAGCATGAGGTGCTCTGCCCGCTCCTTCGGATCGGCGAGCAGCTCTGTTTCGTTGGCATTGTCCTCGTCGGGTGTCGTGCCGCGCGGGCGCGTACCGGCAATCGGCCGCACGGTCACCACGCCATCGCGCAGCCGCACCAGTATTTCCGGGCTTGAGCCTGCAATCGCGAACCCGTCCAGATCGAAGAAGAACAGGAAGGGGGAGGGATTGGTCCTGCGCAGCGAGCGGTAGAGCGCGAACGGCGGAGCCCTGAACGGCGTAGAGAAGCGCTGGCTGGCAACGATCTGGAAGGCATCGCCTGCGCGGATATAGTTCCGGGCCTTCTGCACATTCGCATGGAAGTCTTCCGGCGCCATGTTGCTCTGGGGCTCTTCAGGCGGTGTCTGGCCAGCATCGTTGCGGTGAACGGGTGCCGGAATGTCCAGCCGGTCGAACACCGCGCTGATTCGCCGTGCCGCAGCCTCCACGGCCTCGCGCGCGGAAACGCCCGGCGAGAGGCGGGCAGGGGCCGCAGCCAGTATTTCCTGACGTACTGCGTCAAACACGACGACAACACGTGGCCGGATCAGAAACCCGTCAGGCGTTCCCAGCGGATCGGCGGGCGCATTTTCGGGAAGCGTTTCGACTTCGCGGATCATCTCGTAGCCGAGATAGCCAAACAGGCCCGCCGCGATCGGCGCCAGTTCGCGCGGCACGTCGAGTGCGGACTGCGCCATCAGGCGTTTCAGCGAGACGAGCGCTTGTCCGTCTTCGACGAAATTTTCCGGCACATCAGCAAAGCCTTCAGCCATTGCGACAAAAGCCGTCCCGTTGCGGCTCTGCCAGATCAGATCCGGGTCAAGGCCGATCGCCGAATACCGTCCGCGATAGGTCCCGCCCTCGACGCTTTCCAGAAGGCAGGAATGGCGGGCTGTGCCCGACAGCTTGAGATAGGCCGAGACCGGGTTTTCAAGATCGTCCACGCGCCGGGCGGTCAGTAGTACATGCCCCTCGGCCTCGCAGCGGGCAATGGCTGCGTCGACATCCTGCGCGCTGAGCATCATCCGGGGTGCCTATTCGGTCTCGGTCCGGCCGAGGGCCGCGTCACGCAGCTCGGGGTTGATCCGTACTTCGTAGTTGTCCAGCAATGCCCGCTCCAGCGCGATCACGATGTCGTTTTCATAGCCTTCGGTGATGGCCTGGCGCGTTGCGCTATCCGGCTCGCCCGAACCCGGGGTGATGGCCGTCACAACGCCAACGGCACGGGTGCGCTGGTCGCCTGCGCGTGCTTCGAACGGGGTGTTCTCGCGGGCGCGGAACGCTGAGCCCACCAGCGCCTGGGTGAACGGCCCGGCGGTCTGGCCGCGCGACAATGTGGTCTCCTCGACCCGGGTACCCGGTATGCTGGCCGCTATGGCATCAAGGCTTTCACCTGCTTCGGCGCGCGACAGCGCTTCCGTAACAGTATCCTGCAGGCGGTCGTCTATCTGACGCAGCCGCCAGAATGCCTCGGCCTGTTCACGCACTTCTGCCAGCGGAGCCAGTTCACTTGGACGCACCGCGTCGACACGCAGAATGAAATAGCCACCCTCACCGTAGGGCGTCAGGTCGGACTCAAAGCCTTCCTGCGTGGTGGTGGCGGCCTCCAGGATTGCTTCCTCCCGGATAATGCTCATCAGGGGCGAACCGGAAGAAATCTCGAACGCGTCCGGCGTCATGAAGTCGAAGCGCTCCAGCGGGATGCCCGCCGCTTCAGCAGCCTCTTCCAGAGTTGCGCCCCGGCCACGCTGATCTTCAAATTCCGCAAGCGCGTCGAGTACGCGATACTCGGCGGCTTCACCGGCAAGCTCGGTGCGCAACTCGTCGGCCATCGATTCAAAATCAGGTATCTCAGGGTCACTTGCAGCCTGAACATAGACTGCCCGCCAGCCAAGACGCCCCTGGACGGCGCGTGCCTCTCCTTGCGTCATCTCGAATGCAGCCTGGCCAATCACCTGATCGGGTACCGCAAACTGTTCGACATCTTCCAGCCGTACCGGGTCGCCCAGACCTGTTGCGGCCGAAATACCGGCCGGGTCTTCGCCGGCATTGAGCCGCTCGACGATGTTCTGCGCGGTCTGCTCGTCGGGGGTTACCCATTGCAGGAAGGTGCGCAAAGGCGCTTCGGCCAGCTCACCGGTTTCCCGGCGCATGTCGTAGAGTTCGCGCAGCTCGTCCTCGTCGACCGCCACATCAGGCGATACCAGCTGGGGATTAAGGCGTACCAGCGTGATACGGCGCTGCTCGGGCAAGGTGAAGAAGGCTTCGTTCCCGGCGATGAAGGATTCCAGCGTTTCGTCGTCCGGCGTCCCGATCTCACCTGCCAGGGCCGGCGGGATCAGCAGCGCGCGGATCGTGCGCGTTTCTCCCTGATACCGGGCACGCAGTTGGCTGAAAATTGCCGGCGGCGTCGCGCCGGATAGCGCGGCATCGACAAACTGTTCACGGCGCAAATCGGCGCGCAGCTGGGCTTCGAATGTATTGGCCGTCCATCCTTCCTGACGGAGCCATTCTGCGTACGCGGCCGGATCGAACCGGTTGGAAAAGACGCTCTGGAAGGCAGGTGCGGACTGGATGATTTCAGCGACCTGCTCGTCGGTTGCGGCGATGCCCAGCTCACGCGCTTGTGCGCTGATCGCTGCCTGTGCAACCAGCAGGTTGACGACGCTGTCGCCGAGGCCGGCCGCGTCAGCTTCCTGCTGCGTCATCCGCGGGTTCTCCATCTGCAGGCGCCGTACCTCGCGCTGCATGGTCCGGCTGACATCCTGCAGGGTGACCCGTTCGGAACCGACGGTAGCAACCGCGTTGCCCGTGCCGGTGAAAATGTCGTTGATGCCGAACAGGGCGAAGGCAGCGACCACCGGAACGATGATGATCAGCACGGCAATCGGGGAGCGGGCGAGATTTCGGATCGATGAGAGCATGGAGCTTGGATAACACCGGTAAATTGGGCTGCAACAGGCTTGGCTGGCCAAGGCGGCGGACCCTAGCCGTGGCGGGCGCGCCGGGCAAGGCTGCTGCCTGCGTGAAAAGAACAGGGTTTGCCCCGCACGGGGCTGACTGGTATCGCTCGCACGTCATTGACGCAGGGGACTGACCTATCATGCCAATTCGCCGCCCGCTGATTGCAGGCAACTGGAAGATGAATGGCCGGTTGGCCGACGGGGCCTGGGTGGAGCATTTCCGGGGGGCGCTGACCGCCAGCGGTACCGACATCCTTGTCTGTCCGCCAGCGACGCTGCTGCACCACTTTGCCACGCTGCTACCCGGCGATGCGATAGCGCTTGGAGGCCAGGATTGTTCACCTGAGCCGGACGGTGCCCATACCGGCGACATCTCGGCCGGAATGCTGAAGGATGTGGGATGCAGCCACGTGATCGTCGGCCATTCCGAACGCCGGGACGGACATGGTGAGAGTAGCGAGCTTGTCCGCCGGAAGGCCGGGGCGGCGCTTCGCGAAGGGTTGGTGCCCATTATCTGCATTGGTGAACAGCTGGAGGATCGCGAGGCAGGCCGGGCCATCGAGACCGTTCTGGCTCAGCTGGCAGGCAGTGTGCCAGAAGCCGGCGCGGACGAGCTTGTCATCGCCTATGAACCGGTCTGGGCGATAGGCACCGGCCGCAGTGCAGGCCCGGAGGAAGCTCAGGAAATGCATGCTGCCATCCGCGCCGCCTGGCCCGGAGATGATCGCGAGGGCCTGCGCATTCTCTATGGCGGCTCGGTGAAGCCGGAGAATGCCCAGGCGCTGCTGGCCTGCCCGGATATTGACGGTGCGCTGGTAGGCGGGGCCAGCCTCGACCCGCATGTCTTTGCACGCCTTGTTAACCTATCTTCGTAAGGCGATTTTCAGACTTCACTGGCAGTATCCATCCAAGCAGGGGAAGGCAGCAAGACCTCCTGCCAGTGGGTGGTGAGATGAAGAATATCGATTACAGGCGCGCTTCAGTGCTGCTGTTTGACCCTGTGGGGGTCAATCTGCGCAATACGCGCTACGCGCTGCATGAGATCGGATTCCGTGAGATCAGCTGCCTGAGCTCGGTCAACGAGTTCAAGCGGCGTCTGGAAGACACCTCGCCTGACCTGATCATTGCCGAGCTTGTCAATAACGAGAACGAGCTCTTGCGCGCGGTGCGGGCCGTGCGTTCGGGCGAGCTGGGCCGAAACCCGTTTGTGGTGTTTGCATTCACCAGCTGGGTGCGTGACGGACAGGTGATGAAGCAGGCGATCGATTCCGGTGTGGATGATGTGATCATCCGCCCGTTCTCCACCGCCTTTGCCGAGGAGCGCATCCGTACCCTGGTAAAGGCCCGCAAACCCTTTGTCGTGACGAGCGACTATATCGGGCCGGACCGGCGCAAGGACATCGACCGGGGCATCGGTGCGGGCAACCGCGTCGAGGCGCCCAATACATTGCAGGTGGTTACCGAAGGCGATGAAAGCGCGATTGACGAGGCCAACCGCTGGATCGCCGAGGCACGCCGCACGGTCGAGGCAGAACGAATCCGCCGCCTTTGCATGCGTCTGAGCGTCGGCGTCGAGGTGGGCTTGCGCGAACTCAGCTCCGGCAATGTTGCAGTGCTGGACCTTGAAGATCTGACGCGGACGGCGAAGGAGCTGCGGCTGCGTCTGGCGCGTCAGAGCGCTGGCGAGGCATCGCGGATAGCGTTTGCGCTGTATCAGGTCTGTGAAGAGCTGATGGGCGAAGGCGGTTTCACCATGGCCAACCTGAATCTGATCAAGGAGCTGGCGATGGGTGTGCTGACGGCGTTTGCCGGCGGGGACTCTGTCGAAACCTCGGTCAAGGAAATCGAGGCGACAGTCGAAGCCCTTCGCCGCAGGCTTGCGCCCGTGCGGCAGTTGGAGAGTGGCAAATCGAAAGAGGCTGAGCTACAACGCGCGGCAAGTTGATCCGCCGCCAGGCTCGCGCCTTGCGGCAAACAAGGCGTTTCAAGGCTCCATGACCACTATTCTGCTTATAATCCAGATCCTTGTGGCGATTGCACTGGTTGCGGTCGTGTTGATGCAGCGTTCCGAGGGCGGTGCCCTTGGCATTGGCGGCGGCGGACCGGGCGGCATGATGTCGGGCCGGAGCGCGGCCAATCTTCTCACGCGCACGACGATGATCCTTGGCGCGGTGTTCATGGCAAACTCCATCGCGCTGGCGGCCCTGTCGACGATTGACCGTTCCGGTCAGTCGGTGATCGACCGTCTGGGCACGCAGGAAGAGCGCGGGCCGCTGCCCTTCGACTTCGATGACGAAGGCGATGCCGCTCCGGCAGACGAGGCGCCCGCTACAGAAGCGCCTGAAGAGCCGGCCGAGGTGCCTGCGCCGTTCGAGGGCGAGGCCGGGGACGCGCCTGTGGCCACTGACGACGAGCCGGGCCGGTAGGGTCTGGATGGACGGGCTCCTTGCAAACGCCGAGGCCCGTCTCATTCTGCTGCCTGCCGCATCGCATCTGGCGCTGATCGCCTTTCTCTATGCATGGCTGACCGTCGAACGCCTGCGCGCGGTAACTGCGCGCAAACGCAGCTATGCCGATCTGCAGTTTGCGGGGGGAGATGTGGATCGCGGCGCACGCGTCGCGGCCAATCTGCGTAACCAGTTTGAAGCGCCCATGCTGTTCTACCCGCTGGTACTCGTCCTGTGGGCGACCGGGGATGTGACGGACGGCGATATTGCGCTGGCCTGGCTGTTCGTGGCCGGGCGGGTCTTGCATACCGGCGTTCAGACGATGACGGGCAATGTGCCGCTGCGCGGCGCGGTCTTTGCTGCGAACTTTCTGGCGCTCGCCGGGCTCTGGACGCTGTTCATGGTGAGGCATCTGGGCTGACGCGCTGCGTTTTCCCGGCTTTTCTCACATGCGGTGACAGGGTGCGGCTTTCCCGCCGCGTGATTCTGCGCTAACCCGTCCTTCCATGCCGCGATACATTTTCATAACCGGCGGCGTGGTCTCCTCTCTCGGAAAAGGCCTCGCTTCAGCCGCTCTTGGTGCGCTCCTGCAGGCACGCGGATACCGCGTCCGGCTGCGCAAGCTCGACCCATATCTCAATGTCGATCCGGGCACGATGTCGCCCTATCAGCACGGCGAGGTGTATGTCACAGAAGACGGGGCCGAGACCGATCTCGACCTTGGTCATTACGAGCGCTTTACGGGCGTTTCCGCGACCCGAGGCGACAACATCACAACGGGCCGCATCTATTCGACGATTATCGAGCGTGAACGCCGTGGTGATTATCTTGGCGCAACGGTGCAGGTGATCCCGCACGTCACGGATACCATCAAGCAATTCGTCCTGTCTGACGCCGGCGATGTCGATTTCGTGCTGTGCGAGATCGGCGGCACTGTGGGTGATATCGAAGGCCTGCCCTTCTTCGAGGCCATCCGCCAGCTGGGGCAGGAGCTCGGCCGGGACCGCGCCATCTTCATCCATGTGACCTTGCTGCCTTTCATCAAGGCGGCCGGCGAGATGAAGACCAAGCCGACCCAGCACTCGGTCAAGGAACTCCGCTCCATCGGTATCCAGCCCGACATCCTGCTGTGCCGGTGCGAGATACCCATCGAGCCGTCGGACAAGCGCAAGATCGCGCTGTTCTGCAATGTGCCGGAGAACGCCGTCATTGAAGGACGCGACGCGTCATCTCTCTATGACGTGCCGCTGGAATACCACGCACAGGGCTTTGACAATGTCGTGCTGGAACGGTTCGGGCTGGGCGACGCGCCCGCGCCCGACCTCTCGCGCTGGCAGGCGATCTCCAAGGCCGTGAACGAGCCCGATGGCCAGGTGACAATCGCCATTGTCGGCAAGTACACCGTGCTGATCGACGCCTACAAATCCCTGATGGAAGCGCTCAATCATGGCGGCATCGCCAATGCGGTAAAGGTGAAACTGCGCTGGCTGGATTCAGAGCAGTTCGAACAACCCGACGCCTTCAGCGCGCTGGAGGACGTTCACGGCATTCTGGTGCCGGGCGGGTTTGGCGAGCGGGGCGCAGAAGGCAAGATTGCCGCGGCGAAGTTCGCGCGTGAACGTAAAATTCCCTATTTCGGTATCTGCTTTGGCATGCAGATGGCCGTCATCGAGGCCGCGCGCAATCTGGCCGGTATCGACGGCGCGGGCAGCAGCGAGTTCGGAGAGCCGAAAGTTCCGCTGGTCGGTCTGATGACCGAGTGGGCCAAGGGCAATGAGCTGGAGCGCCGTTCAAAGGCAGGTGATCTGGGCGGGACGATGCGTCTGGGTGCGTATCCGGCAAGGCTGGTACCCGGCTCAAAGGCGCAGGAAATCTATGGCGCGGAGGAGGTCTCCGAGCGCCACCGGCACCGTTATGAGGTGAATATCGGCTACCGGGAGCAGCTGGAAGCCCATGGCCTCATCTTCTCCGGCCTGTCACCGGACGGGCTGTTGCCGGAGATTGTCGAGCACAGGGACCATCCCTGGTTTGTCGGCGTCCAGTTCCACCCGGAATACAAGTCGAGGCCCTTTGATCCGCATCCACTGTTCGCCAGCTTCATCGCGGCGGCCATGGAGCATTCAAGGCTGGTTTAGGGGAGGGAATATGTCCCTCCTTGTCGTCCTTCCCGCGGAGGCGGGAACCCAGAGCCGCTGGCAACTGTCTTAGCCCTCTGATCTCTGGACCCTCACCTGCGTGGAGGCGGCGAGAGGGTGGGGACGAAACGCGGGAAGGTGCTGGCTTGGCCGCAAGCACAAAACCGCAGTCCGCGCCTGAGGTCCTACCGACTCATCTCCACAAAATGTTCCGAGCCTTGATGTCGTCTGGCCTGCGGGCGGGACTGCGCATTAAGGATCATAGCGCAAAATGGACGGCGAATCACGGAAATCCCGATCACATCTGCCTTGCCCGGCGCACCAGACCTGTTGCCTTGATGTTTGCAAACAGGTATAGCCCGCCGCTCACTGCTTCGCGCTTCCCGCGCGGAGCCTGACCGATTTTTGAAAACGACCAGTTCAGGAGAGACCCATGGCGGTCCCTAAGCGCAAAACCTCCCCGTCCAAGCGTGGCATGCGCCGCGGCCATGACGCGATCGGCACCACGGCCTATGTCGAGGACAAGGACACGGGCGAGCTGCGCCGTCCGCACCATGTCGATCTGAAGACCGGCATGTATCGCGGCAAGCAGATCCTGACGCCGAAAGAAGACTAGGCCCTCGCGCTCCGGCGCGGGCCCGTCTGACAGCTTATCAAAAGCCCTGCGCGATAACCCCGCGCGGGGCTTTTGTCTTGACCGGCCCTCGGCTATCAAGCGCGCCAGAAAGCCGTTTCACGCTGACGCTCCCCGCAGCGCATCCAGTACCAAGGACAGATAGCCATGACCGCCATTACCGACATCATTGCGCGTGAGATTCTCGACAGCCGGGGCAATCCCACGATCGAGGTGGATGTCGAGCTGGAAGACGGCTCCATCGGCCGCGCCGCCGTGCCGAGCGGGGCCTCCACGGGCGCGCATGAAGCGGTGGAGCTGCGCGATGGCGGCGACCGCTACCGCGGCAAGGGCGTGCGCAAGGCGGTCGAGGCAGTCGAGGGCGAGATATTCGACGCGCTGGCCGGCTTTGATGCCGAGGAGCAGCGCCGTATCGACCAGACGCTGATTGCGCTGGATGGCACGCCGAACAAGGCGCGTCTCGGCGCGAACGCCATGCTGGGCGTATCTCTGGCAACGGCGAAGGCATCGGCCCTGTCGGCGAACATGCCGCTTTACCGCTATCTGGGCGGGGTGAATGCACGCGTTCTGCCCACTCCGATGATGAACATCATCAATGGCGGCGCGCATGCTGACAATCCGATCGATTTTCAGGAATTCATGATCATGCCGACCGGTTTTGACCGGTTTTCCGATGCGTTGCAGTGCGGGGCCGAGATTTTCCACGCCCTGCGCGCGCGCCTGAAAGCGGATGGCCACAACACCAATGTCGGCGATGAGGGGGGCTTTGCGCCGGATCTGCGCAGCCCGGAAGAGGCGCTTGATGCCATCATGGCCGCCATCGAGAATGCCGGTTACAAGCCGGGCGAGAACGTTGTGCTGGCGCTGGATGTCGCCTCCACCGAGTTCTTCCGCGACGGCAAATATGTGCTCGACGGCGCGGGCAAGACCTATGACGGGGTGGGCTTTACGGCATATCTCCAGGGTCTTGTCGCGTCCTATCCCATCATCTCCATCGAGGACGGCATGGCCGAGGATGACTGGGAGGGCTGGAACTTGCTCACTGCCGCGCTGGAAGGTGACTGCCAGCTTGTCGGTGACGATCTGTTCGTCACCAATCCGCAGCGTCTGCACCGCGGCATCCAGGAAGGCGCAGCCAATGCCATTCTGGTGAAGGTCAACCAGATCGGCACGCTGTCCGAAACGCTGGATGCTGTGGAGTTGGCCCTGCGGGCCGGCTATGGCGCCGTAATGAGCCATCGCTCTGGCGAGACGGAGGACAATACGATTGCCGATCTCGCCGTGGCCACCAATTGCGGGCAGATCAAGACCGGCTCGCTGGCGCGTGCAGACCGGACCGCGAAATATAACCAGCTCCTGCGTATCGAGGCGGAGCTGGGCGATATGGCAGTCTATGCGGGCCGCAGCGCCATCGCTGCGGAATAGGCAGCCGAATCGTTCTGATTAACGATTCGCCTAACGTTTCCTTTACGCTATCGCGATAGCGTTCCACTTGTTCGATCCGCAAAAGGCGGACGGTGGATGGAGGCGGGAATGAATGCGCTGAAGCGCTTCATCCTGATAGGCTTGACGGTCGGCGTGCTGGGCTATGTGGCTCACCACGCCTTCTTTTCCGAGCGTGGCTTTGTGCAGCAGGCAACGGTCGCTGCACGCATCGCCCAGGCGGAGGCAGAGCTTGCCGCGGTGAGGGCCGAGCGCCTGCGCCTGGAAGACCGGGCCGCGCGCCTGTCGCCTGCCTCAGGCGAGCTTGATCTTGATTATGTCGAGGAGCGGGCGAGAGAGGTGCTGAACTTCGCACACCCTCACGAGATCATCGTGCGTCTCGAGCCGCAACCGGTCGCATACTGAGGATTGCTGCGCTGCGGCGCGCTTCTTCGCATGCGCAAAACTACCGTTTCAGGCTTTACCGGGCAGGCGTCTGTCTGATACTCCCGCGTCAGTTCTTGACCAGGGAGCGCGATATTATTTCGCGTGTGAAGTATGGCCGCTCGGCAATCTGCCTCCTCCAAATCGACGTCCCGCACACGGAAGCCCTCCGGCCCCGGCGCTGACACCTATATCGGCTGGTACCGGGACATGCTGCTGATCCGCCGCTTCGAGGAGAAGGCCGGTCAGCTTTACGGCATGGGTCTGATCGCGGGCTTTTGCCACCTCTATATCGGTCAGGAAGCGGTCGTCGTCGGCGTGCAGAGCGCGCTGCGCGAGGGTGATCAGGTGATCACCGGCTATCGCGATCACGGCCACATGCTGGCCACCGGCATGACGGCCAATGGCGTCATGGCAGAGCTGACGGGCCGGGAAGGGGGCTATTCGCGCGGCAAGGGTGGCTCCATGCACATGTTCAGCCGCGAGAAGCAGTTTTTTGGCGGGCACGGCATTGTCGGCGCGCAGGTTTCGCTGGGCACCGGCCTTGCCTTCGCCAATGCCTATCGCGAGGACGGCAAGGTGTGCGCCACCTATTTCGGCGACGGCGCCGCCAATCAGGGCCAGGTCT
This sequence comes from Glycocaulis albus, assembly GCF_014639075.1. GTDB lineage: Bacteria > Pseudomonadota > Alphaproteobacteria > Caulobacterales > Maricaulaceae > Glycocaulis > Glycocaulis albus. The sequence continues at coordinate 177,207 of NZ_BMFS01000002.1, read as the reverse complement.
ATGAGAGCTTCAACATGGCCAAGATCTGGAATTTGCCGGTGGTCTACATCATCGAGAACAACCAGTACGCCATGGGCACGAGCGTGAAGCGCTCATCCTCCGAAACCCATCTGTTCAAGCGCGGTGTGTCGTTCAACATCCCCGGCGAGGAAGTCGACGGCATGGATGTGAACGCCGTCTATGAAGCCGCCAAGAAGGCCGTTGAGCACGCGCGCTCCGGCAAGGGGCCGTACATCCTCGAGATGAAGACCTACCGCTATCGCGGCCACTCCATGTCCGACCCGGCCAAATACCGCACGCGAGACGAGGTGAACGAGTATCGCGAGCACAAGGACCCGATCGATCTGGCGAAAAAGCGTATTCTCGACAACAAGTTCGCCAGCGAAGACGAGCTGAAGGCCATGGAAAAGGAGATCAAGAAGATCGTCCAGGAATCGGCCGAGTTCGCGCAATCCAGCCCGGAGCCGGACCCTTCCGAGCTCTACACCGACGTGCTGATCGAAGCGTAAGGCGAGGGAACAGGAAACATGACCATCGAAGTTCTCATGCCCGCTCTCTCTCCCACGATGGAGGAAGGCACACTCGCCCGCTGGCTCGTCAAGGAAGGCGATGACGTGAAGTCCGGCGACGTGATCGCCGAGATCGAGACCGACAAGGCGACCATGGAAGTGGAAGCCGTCGAGGAAGGCATTGTCGCCAAACTGCTGGTCGAGGCCGGCACAGAAGGCGTGAAGGTCAACGCGCCCATCGCGATCCTCAAAGAGGAAGGCGAGAGCGATGAGGCGGTTAAATCGGCCGCCTCCAAATCGTCTGAAACCCCGGCCGAGCAGGGCGAGAGCCGGGGCCAGGAGCAGGACAAGGACGAGGTCCCGGATCGCGCCGAGGGCGCGTCTGGGAGTTCAGCCAAGGACGAAGGCGGCGAGAAGGCCAAGGCCAAGTCCTCCTCCCTGAAAGATCCCGAAATCCCTGAAGGCACCAAAATGGTGTCCACCACGGTGCGCGACGCGCTGCGTGATGCGATGGCGGAAGAAATGCGCCGCGACGAGCGCGTCTTCGTCATGGGTGAGGAGGTCGCTGAGTATCAGGGCGCCTACAAGGTCACGCGCGAGCTGTTGCAGGAGTTCGGTGCGAAACGTGTCGTCGACACCCCCATCACCGAGCACGGCTTTGCCGGTGTTGGCGTCGGCGCGGCGTTTGCGGGCCTCAAACCCGTCGTGGAGTTCATGACCTTCAACTTCGCCATGCAGGCGATTGACCACATCATCAACTCGGCGGCGAAAACGCTCTACATGTCCGGCGGGCAGATGGGCTGCCCCATCGTGTTCCGCGGGCCGAACAGCGCGGCGAGCCGCGTTGGCGCGCAGCACAGTCAGGACTATTCGGCCTGGTATGCCAATGTGCCGGGCCTGAAAGTGATCGCGCCCTATGATGCGGCGGACGCCAAGGGCCTCCTGAAAGCGGCCATCCGTGATCCCAATCCGGTCGTGTTCCTGGAACACGAGCTCATCTATGGCGAGAGCTTTGATGTGCCGGATGTGGACGACTGGGTGCTGCCTATCGGCAAGGCGAAAATCCGCCGCGAGGGCACAGATTGCACCATTACGGCGCATTCACGCATGGTCGGCTTTGCCCTGCAGGCCGCTGAAAAGCTCGCCGAGGAAGGCATTGAGTGCGAGGTCATCGATCTGCGCACCCTGCGCCCGCTGGACACCGATACGGTTGTGGAGAGCGTGAAGAAGACCAACCGGATTGTCTGCGCCGAAGAGGGCTGGGGCCGGATGGGCGTCGGCGCGGAAATCGCCGCGGTCGTCACCGCAGAGGCGTTCGATTATCTCGATGCGCCGCCTGCGCGCGTGCACCAGGCCGATGTGCCGCTGCCCTATGCCGCGAACCTTGAAAAGCTCGCACTGCCCGGTGTCGATGACATCATCAAGGCGGTCAAAGCCGTCACGTACGCGGAGTAAGCGCCATGGCCATTGAAGTCCTGATGCCCGCACTCTCGCCGACCATGGAGGAAGGCACGCTCTCGCGCTGGCTCGTCAAGGAGGGCGATGAGGTGAAATCCGGCGATGTGATCGCCGAGATTGAGACCGACAAGGCGACGATGGAGGTCGAGGCCGTCGATGAGGGCCGTGTCGGCAAGATCCTCGTTGAAGGCGGCACTGAAGGCGTGAAGGTCAATGCCGTCATCGCCGTGCTGCTGGAAGAGGGCGAGGATGAGAGCGCGGTGAAAGACGTGCAGTCTTCCGCTTCGCAAAAGCCTGCTCCCAAGGATGAGGGCAAAGGCAAGGAATCCAAATCGTCTGAAACCCCGGTCGAGCGCAGCGAGAGCCGGGGCCGGGAGCAGGATAATAACGAGGTCCCGGATCGCGCCAAAAGCGCTTCCGGGAGTTCATCTCAAAAGGGCGAAGGCTCCCGCCTGAAGGCCTCGCCGCTGGCCAAGCGCATGGCCGAGCAGGAGGGGCTGGACCTTGCCTCGCTGGAAGGCTCTGGCCCGAATGGCCGCATCGTGAAGCGCGATATCGAGGCCGCGCTGAAAGACGGTGCGCCGAAAGCCGCAAAAGCGGATTCGGCGCCGGAGACCAAAGCTGCACCAGCAAAGACCGAGCCCGGCAAGATCAGCGTGGCGAGCCTCAATCTGGAAGAGGGCACGTACGAGATCGTCCCGCTGGACGGCATGCGCAAGACGATTGCGCGCCGCATGACGGCCAGTTTCCGCGATGTGCCGCACTTCCCGCTGAGCATTGATCTGGAGCTGGATGCGCTGCTCAAGCTGCGCTCCGAGCTGAACGCCAAAGCGCCTGAGGGCGTGAAGGTGTCGGTCAATGACATGCTGATCCGCGCCTGCGCGCTCGCGCTCACCTCAGTCCCTGAAAGCAATGCCAGCTATACCGATGAGGGGCTGGTGATGCACAAACACGCCGATGTGGCAGTGGCCGTGGCGATTGATGGCGGCCTGATCACTCCGGTGATCAAAAAGGCGGAGACCAAGGGGCTCGCCAAAATCTCCGAGGAGATGAAAGACCTCGCCGCCCGCGCCCGCGAGCGCAAACTGAAACCCGAAGAGTTCCAGGGCGGCACTTTCTCCATCTCCAATCTCGGCATGATGGGGATCAAGTCGTTTGCCTCCATCATCAATGAGCCGCAGGGCATGATCCTGTCCGTCGGGGCAGGGGAGAAGCGCGCCGTCGTGAAGAATGATGCGCTGGCCATCGCGACGGTGATGACGATCACGCTGACCTGTGATCACCGCGTGGTTGATGGCGCAACGGGTGCGAAATTCCTCGAAGCGCTGAAACCGCTCGTCGAAGATCCGGTGACGATGTTGCTTTAGGCGCTATGCCGCCCAATCCAGTCAGGAGTGCCGCTCATGGCATCTGAAACCTTCGATCTCATCGTCATTGGCGGCGGGCCGGGCGGCTATGTCGCGGCGATCCGTGCAAGCCAGCTGGGGCTGAAAACGGCCGTGGTGGAGCGCGAGCATCTGGGCGGTATCTGCCTGAACTGGGGCTGCATCCCCACCAAGGCGCTGCTGCGCACCTCGGACATATACCACCTCTTCCAGCGCGCCGAAGAGTTCGGCCTGAAGGCCGATAATGTCCGCTTTGATATCGAGGCCATCGTCAAGCGCTCGCGCAAAGTGGCCGGGCGGCTGTCGGGCGGGGTGGGCCACCTGCTGAAGAAGAACAAGGTCACGGTGATCGAGGGCGAGGCGAAGCTGGAAAAGGGCTCCAAGGCCCCCAAAGTCGTCGTGAAGGGCAAGGACGGCAAGAACGCCACCTACGAAGCCAAGCACGTCATCCTCGCTACAGGTGCCCGCGCGCGCACCATTCCGGCTGCCGGCCTTCAGCCGGATGGCAAGACCATCTGGACCTACAAGGAAGCCATGGTGCCGGACGCGCTGCCCGCGTCCATCCTCGTTATCGGCTCAGGCGCAATCGGGATGGAGTTTGCGAGCTTCTATTCCACGCTCGGCTCGAAAGTGACCGTGGTGGAGATGGTGGACCGCATCCTGCCTGCCGAGGATGAAGAGATCAGCCAGTTCGCGAAGAAGGCCTTCGAGAAGCAGGGCCTCAAAATCCTCACCAAGGCGCAGGTCGAAAAGCTGGAGACGGGCAAATCCGGCGCGAAGGCGACCATAAAGGTCGATGGCAAGTCGGAAACGGTCGAGGTCGAGAAGGTGATTCTCGCCATCGGCATTACCGGCAATGTCGAAAATCTGGGTCTGGAAGCGCTGGGCGTGAAGATCGAGCGCGGCCATGTCGTCACCGATGGCTATGGCGCGACCGGCGTCTCCGGGCTCTATGCCATTGGCGATGTCACCGGCGCGCCATGGCTCGCCCACAAGGCCAGCCATGAGGGCGTCATCTGCGTGGAGAAGATCGCCGGCAAGGACGTCCACCCGATGGACAAGTCCAACATACCTGGCTGCACCTATTGCCATCCGCAGATTGCCTCTGTGGGCCTTACCGAAGCAAAAGCGAAGGAAGCTGGACACGAAGTGCGCGTCGGGCGTTTCCCCTTTGTGGGCAATGGCAAGGCGATAGCGCTGGGCGAGGATCAGGGCCTCATCAAAACCGTGTTCGACAAGAAGACAGGCGAATTGCTGGGCGCGCACATGATCGGCGCTGAAGTGACAGAGCTCATTCAGGGCTATGTTGTCGCGCGCCAGCTGGAAACCACGGAAGCCGAACTGATGCATACGGTGTTCGCGCATCCCACGCTCTCTGAAATGATGCACGAGAGCGTGCTCGATGCATATGGCAGGGCGCTGCACTACTAGGGCTTGCATCATTCATCCTTCGAGACGGCCTACGGCCTCCTCAGGATGAGAGTTGGGGCATCGTCTCCCTCATCCTGAGGGCGAGCGCAGCGAAGCGTCTCGAAGGACGAGGGAGACGCCTCCACCAACATCGCTATTTCCCTTACTTTTAACGACAGACGGCAAAAATTTATCGTTTTTCGGAAAAAAACCCTTCCATATCGAGTTTCGATATGTTATCGAGTTTCGATATGGTTGGTCCCTCATCAAAAGAGGTAAGAAAAATGAAAAACCGTCTCCTCCTCTCCACCGTCACTGCCACGGCAGTGATTCTGGTCGCCTGTGTCCCCACGCCGCTGACCGCAAGCTCGTCAGCACAGGACGGCACGCGTATCTCGGGCGGCGATATCCGCCTTTCACTCAATGAAGACGGCAATGCCCGCATTACCGGCGCCGACATCCGGCTCGATGGCCGGGTGGGCGGAGAGCTCCGCGTGACCGGCGCGGACCTCATGTTGCGTGACATGTCGGTCGGTTCTCTTGGCGCTACCGGCGCCGACATCTCGTTTGCCGGAGCCGTGCTCGGCGATGCCCGCGTCACGGGCGCTGACATTTCCATCCGCGGCAATATTGACGGCGATCTGACCGTTCGCGGCGCCGATCTGCGCCTTGAAGGCAATGTGGCCGGAGCGGTGGATGGCAGTTTTGCCGATGCCAGGTTCAATGGCCGGCTGGGCAGTCTTCACGCCAACGGTGCAGACATCCGGCTGGCGGACGGCTCCAGCGTTGACGGCGATGTGCGCGTCAATGCTGCCGAGATCGTGTCGGAGGCGGCTATCGGCGGGACATTCTACGCCAATGTCCGTACCGCCCGCCTTGGCGGCTCTGTCGCCGGTGAGGTTGATATCTACGCCGATGAAGGCCGGGGCTGGCGCCTCGGCGACGATGACGGGCTGGTCGAGATAAGCGGCGAGCTGTCCGGTGGAACGATTTGCGCCCGGCGCGTTGTTATCTCGGGCACGGTCACGGGCCCCCTGAATATACGTGCGGCTGAAGCCGTCAGCTTCACCGGCAATGGCGCTGCACCGCAGCTTGAATATACGCCGCGCGGCGACACGCGCTGCCGCCGCTAGTGTCCGCCATCTCGAGACATCTGAGCCATCAAAGAAAGGCTTGAACCATGATCAGCAAATGGATAGCGCGCTTCGCCCAGACGGGCATACTGGCCGGGCTCATGCTCGCCGTATCGCCTGCCCACGCGCAATATATTGGCGGCGACCTCAATCTTGACCTTGATCAGGACCGCTCTGCGCAGTTTCTCGCCGGCGACGTCACGCTGCGTGGCCGGGTTGGCGGCGATATCAGCGGCCTGGCAGGCAATGTCGATATCACGGCCGATGTAGGCGGAGGTATCCAGCTGGCCGCCGGGGACATCATCATCCGCGGGACGGTTGCCCGTGATGTCTCGCTGGCCGGCGCCAACATTTCGATCCTTGCCGATGTTTCCGGCGGCGCGGAGCTGGCGGGTGCCGATATTCAGATCGGTGGCCGCATCGGGCGTGACCTCGCGGCTGGGGGCGCCCTTATCGCTATCGATGAAAGCGGCTCCATTGGCGGTAACATGGACCTTGCAGGCAGCGAGATACGCATGTCCGGCACGGCGCAGGGGCGCCTGAAGGGCCGCGCGCGCACTGTCATCATCGAAGGCACGGTGGCTGGCGATGTCGAACTGCATGCCGAAAATGTCGAAATCATGCCGGGCGCGCAGATCGCCGGCCAGCTTCGCGTGCGTGGCCCCAATCCGCCTGTCATCGCCGAAGGTGCCCAGATCATTGGCGAGACCAGCTATGAGGAAGCGCCGTTCAGCGAGCAGCGCCGCAATCGCAGCTATACCGGTCCGCGTGTATCCGACTTCGGTCCGCCGGCCTGGGCATTTGGCACGGCGATGGGCATTGCCGCCTTCGTGCTGGGCCTGCTGGCCTGCCTGATCTCGCCGCGTGCTGTGTCCGGTGTGGCCGACCACTTCCGGGCTCGCCCCTGGGCGTCCGGCCTGCTGGGCCTGGTTCTGGCGGCCTTCCTGCCGATTCTGCTGATCGCCGTGTTCGTGTTCCTGGCCATCACTGTGATCGGTATACCGCTTGGCATCATCCTCCTGTTCGCCTTCCCCTTCATCATGGTGCTGGCCTATGCGTTCGGCGCGGTGGTGCTCGGTGACCTCATCTTCAACCGTTCGGGCGATGGCATAGGACTTGGCATGCGTGTCCTGTCGCTCTTCCTGGTGCTCGCGGTGGTCGGGGCGCTGGGTGTGGTGCCGGTCCTCGGCTTCCTGCTTGGCTCAATCGTGTTCTTCATCGGTCTTGGCGCCTGGACGCTGGCGATTTTCAACCGCAATCCGCGTATCGTTGCAGCCGAGCGTAATGGCGGCGCTGCCGTCTGAGCTGTAAACGCATAACTGACTTGCGCAGCGGCCCGGTTCACAGCGCTTGAACCGGGCCGCTTTGCGCGCCATGTTCCCGGCCATGACAACACTCTTCGACACCCGCCAGCAGCAACGCGCAGAGCGTCACCCGGAAAAGCAGAAGCGGCCCGATACGCCGGTACTGCGAAAGCCGGAATGGATTCGCGTGAAGGCCCCTGCCGGCGGCGTCTTCTCCGAGACGCGCAAGGTGGTCCGCGACAACAATCTCGTCACCGTGTGCGAGGAGGCGGGCTGCCCCAATATCGGTGAGTGCTGGGCGCAAAAGCACGCCACCTTCATGATCATGGGCGATACCTGCACCCGCGCGTGCAGTTTCTGCAATGTGAAGACGGGCATGCCCGCGCCGCTGGATACAGACGAGCCGCGCCGGGTTGCCGAAGCCACCGCGACCATGGGGCTGAAGCACGTGGTCATTACCTCTGTGGATCGAGATGATCTTGAAGACGGGGGCGCTGAGCATTTCGCGCAGACCATCCGCGCCATCCGCGCGCTCAATCCCGATACCACGATCGAGATCCTGACCCCGGACTTCCTGCGAAAGCCTGGCGCCGCGGAAATCGTGATTGATGCGCGTCCGGACGTGTTCAACCACAATCTGGAGACAGTGCCGCGGCTCTATCTCTCCATCCGGCCCGGCGCGCGCTATTACCATTCCTTGCGCCTGCTGGAGCGGGTCAAGGAACGCGACCCGTCGCAATTCACCAAATCGGGCATCATGGTGGGCCTTGGCGAGACCAAGGAAGAGGTGATGCAGGTGATGGACGACATGCGTTCGGCCGGCATCGACTTCCTGACCATCGGCCAGTACCTGCAGCCCACGCGTAAGCACGCGGCTGTGGATCGTTTTGTCACGCCGGAGGAGTTCAAGGGCTATGAGACGATTGCGCGCGCCAAGGGCTTCCTGATGGTGTCGGCGTCACCGCTGACGCGCTCCAGCTATCATGCGGGCGAGGATTTTGCCCGCCTGCGCGATGCGCGCGAGGCAGCGCTGAAAGCAGGCCGCAAGGCCTGAAGCGCGGCGCGACGATGATATCTGAACACCGCGAGAGCCTGCGCCTGCCATACCGGCCCGACGAGCTTTTTGATCTGGTCAGCGACGTACGCGCCTATCCCAAATTCATTCCGCTTATCAGTGCATTGCGGGTGATACGCGAAAACGTGGATGAAGGCGTGGGGGAGCTGGACGCCGAGGCACGCGTGCAGTTTCGTTTTGTGCGTGAGAGCTTCACAACGCGCGTCCTGCTGGACCGGCCTGCCAGAACAATCAATGTCTCCTACCTCTCCGGTCCGTTCCATGAGCTGGCTAATGAATGGCGGTTTGCCGAGCTGGCTGACGGCTCGACGGAGGTCAGCTTCTGGATCCGCTACCGTTTCCGCAATCCGGTGCTCAATGCCCTGATGGATGCCAGCCGTTCGCGGGCGATCCGCTACCTCATAGAGCGTTTTCGCGAGGAAGCGGCGAGGCGCTACACGCCTGTCGGCTCAGGCAGTGGCCGCATCGGTGAGAAGGCGTAGGGCTTCCAGCGCGGCGGCTTCCCGGACGCCGTGCCTGTCCAGATGGGCAAATACGTGCCGCTCGCTGCGGGTGGCCTCTCCGCGCCGCGCAAGGCCGAACCAGACCAGGCCGACCGGCTTTTCCCCGCTGCCGCCGCCCGGCCCGGCAATCCCGGTGATCGACACGGCAATATCAGCGTGGGAATTGAACAGCGCGCCTTCTGCCATGGCGCGCGCCACCTGTTCGCTGACGGCCCCGTGCTGGGCGATCAGCGCGACGGGCACGGCCAGACTCTCTGCCTTCGCGGCATTGGAATAGGTAACAAAGCCCCGCTCCAGCACGGCAGAGCTGCCCGCGACTTCCGTAATCGAAGCCGCCACCAGCCCGCCCGTGCAGCTCTCGGCCGTCGCAAGACTGACGCCCCTTTCTGCGGCGAGTTCCACCAGCCTTTGTGCGGCATTGACCAGTATGGCGGGCAGGGTGCTCATGGGAGAACTCCGGTAAAGGCGGCCTGAGCGGCGATGCCTTCGCCCCGGCCGGTAAAGCCCAGCTTTTCGGTGGTGGTCGCCTTGATGTTCACCCGCGCCAGCGGCAGGCCGGTCAGCTCTGCCACGCGGGCGCGCATCGCATCTCGTACGGGGCCGATCTTCGGGCGCTCGCAGATCAGGGTGATATCCGCGTGGACCGGACGTATGCCGGCCTCCCGGGCGAGTTGCATGGCGTGGATCAGGAACTGCGCACTGTCCGCACCGCGCCAGCGTTCATCGCTCGGCGGGAAGTGCTGGCCGATATCACCTGCGCCGGCTGCGCCCAGAATGGCGTCCGTCAGGGCGTGCAAACCGACATCGGCGTCGGAATGACCGACCAGCGCCAGGTCACAGGGAATGGAAACGCCGCACAAATGCAGCCCGTCTCCGGCGGTCAGTCGGTGAACGTCGAAACCTGTGCCCATCACCGGCAGGCCTGCCGGTCCGCCGAGAAGGGTTTCGGCGCGTGCGAAATCGTCGGCGTAGGTCACCTTGAATGCCCTTTCATCGCCATCTACCAGCGTAACGTGAAGCCCGCCGGCACGCGCAAGCGATATCTCGTCAGGATAATCCAGTCCGGCTGCGGCGTCGAATGCCTGCCTGAGGGCGTTGAGGTGAAAGGCTTGCGGCGTCTGGACGCGCATCAGCCCGTCGCGCGAGACCGGCTCCACACCGTTTTCACCCTGACGTGCCAGAGCATCGGCGACCGCCAGGGCAGGCGCGGCTCCGGTATTGTTTTCAAGCGCGTGTAACAACCGGTCGACAAGATCGTGCGTCATTCCCGGACGGGCGGCATCATGAATGAAAACAAGCGGCTGGCTCGCCTTTGCGATGCAGGCCTTTACCGACAGTGTGCGGCTGGCTCCGCCCTCAACCAGCACGGCATCCAGGCCCTGAAGCGCCTCGCGCGCCTGACCGGTCTGGCTTCGGGACACTGCGACAATGATCTCGCGGCACAGCGGGTGTGTGGCAAATGCGTCCGCTGCCCAGCGCAGCAGGGGCTTTCCCGCCACCCGCTCGAACTGCTTGGGCATGCTGCGTCCCGTCCGTGTGCCGCTGCCTGCGGCAACGATGCATGCACTGAATGGCGTCATCGGGTCTCTTTCGTGCAGCACTCTGGCACCAAAACCGTGCAGAGCGCTGTGCTCAGTCTGGCGGTTCGCGTCCATACACTGTATCTGCACCGCTATGACAAGGGTGTCACATAGCGCCAGCATGGCAGGTTTCAGCATCGGTCCGGTACGGGTGGACGTGCCGTGCCTGCTCGCGCCGATGTCCGGCGTGACCGATTACGCCATCCGCAAGCAGGCCAAAGCCTTTGGCGCAGGGCTCGTGGTTTCCGAAATGGTGGCGTGTGAGACACTGGCGCAGGGCCGGGCCGATGTGGTGCGCCGCATGGCAGGGGACGCGGACGTCGCGCCGCGTGTTATTCAGCTGGCCGGGCGTGAAGCCCAATGGATGGATATCGGCGCGCGTATCGCGGCTGATGCCGGGGCTGAAATTATCGACATCAATATGGGGTGCCCGGCACGGCAGGTGACGCGAGGTCTGTCAGGTTCCGCCCTGATGCGGGATCTGGACCATGCGCTGGAGCTGGTCGAGGCGACGGTCAATGCGGTCGAGGTGCCCGTAACGCTGAAAATGCGCCTGGGCTGGGACCATGACTGTATCAACGCGCCGGAGCTGGCGCGCAGGGCGCAAGACGCGGGCGTACGCCTCGTCACGGTGCATGGGCGCACCCGCCAGCAATTCTACACGGGGACGGCAGACTGGGCGGCTGTCAGGGCGGTCAAGGACGTTGTTTCAATCCCGGTGGTGGTCAATGGCGATATCACCAACATTGACGAGGCGCGCACGGCGTTGGCGCAATCTGGCGCGGACGCCGTGATGGTTGGACGGGCCGCGACGGGGCGTCCCTGGCTGCCGGGCGCCATCGGCCGCGCACTGCTGGATGGCGGCGATGCCATTGATCCACCCATGGCGGACATGATTGGGGCGCTGGTACGCGCCACGGAAGATTCCGCCTCGCTTCACGGCGAGATTCTGGGTGTACGCTGCATGCGTAAGCACTATGCGGGTTTTGTGGATCACCTCCTTGATGATCCGGGCGAGGCGCGCCAGTGGCGCGGCCTTCTGTGCAAGGCCGTCAGCGTTAAGGCCGCGATTGCCGGGCTGGAGCGTCTGGCGGGTGAAACCGGGATACGCAGTGCCGCATGAGCCCGACTGAGATCACACCCGCGCAGGCTGCCGACTTTCTGCCCAGTGCGGTGCTGCTGATCGATGGGCGTGGGATCATTACCTATGTGAACGATGCCGCCGAGGCCCTGTTCGAGCGCTCGGCGCGCCGGCTGGCCGGTGAGGCGCTGGACGGGCTGGGGCCGTGGGGCAGTGCCTCGCGCGCGGTGGCCAGCCGCGCGGTCAGCGAGGGCAGGGCGGTTTTCGCCCACGATGTGCGCGTGGAGGTCCCCGATGGCACCCGCCGCGGTGCCATTGATGCTGCCCCGCAGGGCGATGGCGCCTGCATTTCCATACGGCTATGGCCGGAGGCCGGCGCCGTGGCGCGCGGTGACCGGGCGGCCAATGCCGCCGCCGGGTTCGGCCGCCTGCTGTCGCATGAGCTGAAAAATCCGATGGCGGGGGCGCGTGGCGCGGCGCAGCTCATCGCCTCGTCGGCAGACCCGGAAACAGCCGAGATGGCTGCTCTCATCATGGCGGAGCTGGACAGAGCCCTGCGCATTGCCGACCGCTGGAGCAAGGTGGGTGATATTGCGCCGCACCCCTTTGCGCCGTTCAGCCTGAATGAGGTTGCCAGCGAGGCCCTTCGCTCGATGTCGGCGGCCAGCGGCAAGGGACTGGCGCTGATCGAGGATTATGATCCCTCGCTGCCCGATGCCTTCGGTGATCGCGACCTCGTGCTTCAGGCGGTCCTGAACCTCCTGGTGAATGCGGCAGAGGCGGTGTCCGGCCAGAGTGATGGCGCCATCGAAATCACCACACGCTACCGGATGGCACGTCCCGGCGGCGTGGCGCCTGAAGCGCGCCTGCAGATCGACATCACGGATAACGGACCGGGTGTTCCCGACGAGCTGGGTGAGTCGATCTTTTCGCCATTCGTGACCGGCAAACCGGCAGGCGAGGGGCTGGGGCTTGCGCTGGTGTCGCGGGTCGCGGAACTGCATGGCGGCGGGCTGGAATACGAGAGCCGGGCCGGGCGCACGGTATTTCGCATGTATTTGCGCGAGGAGGGGACATGACACAGGACATCAGCGCAGGCCGGCGCATTCTTGTTCTCGAAGATGACGAGACCTTGCGGCTGGTCATCTCCCGTGCGCTGACGCGAGCAGGGTTTGATGTGCGCGCTACCGCCTCGCCCTCTTCGGCCATTGAGCGCATGGCACGCCGTGATGCGGACCTGCTCGTCGCGGACGTGCTGCTCGGCGATGAGAATTTCCTCGACCGGCTGGAAGAGCTTCAACATGTCCGCCCCGACGCGCCCGTACTGGTCATCAGCGCGCAGACAACCGCGGCTACAGCGATCCAGGCAGTGCGCGGCGGCGCGTATGAGTACTTGCCCAAGCCGTTCGACCTTGACGACCTTGTGGATGCAGTCTGCCGGGCGCTGGACACCGGCGAGCGGGCCGGGCAGCAGCGCTCCGGGGCGAACCCGTTTCCTGATCTGGTGGGCCGCTCCCCGGCCATGCAGACGGCCTTTCGCCTGCTGGCCAGGCTGTCGACTGCCAGCGCGCCGGTCCTTTTCACCGGACCGGATGGTTCCGGCCGGGCGAGCGCGGCGCGAACGCTGCACAGGGCCTGCAAGCCCGGCAAGGCGCTGGTGGAAGCTGGACCGGACCGGTTGAGGCGGGAAGGCGTGCAGATCTTCCGTGAAGCAACAGGCGCGGGGCTGCTGCTGCGCCGCGCCGAACGCTGGGACGACGCCATTCAGGACATGGTGCTGGAACAGCTGGACCAGCTCGCCGATACCCGTCTCTACGTTACGGCGCTGGCCGATGTGCGCACCGCGATGGCCCCGGCCCTGTTTGAACGTCTGGCCGTTGGCCACGTCGACCTGCCGCCCTTGCGCGCGCGGGGCGATGACCGTTTGCGGCTGTTCGAGCATTTCCTGAAGAAGCACGGCAGGACAGATCTCGCGATTGCCCGCGATGCGGCGGAGTTCATCAATGCCTATCCGTGGCCCGGTGAGGTGGCAGAGCTGGAGCGGACCGCTGCGCGTCTTGCCGTGCAGGGTGATCGCGGAACGCTGGGCCTCCCGGCTTTGCAGGAGGCACTGACGGCGCCGACGGCGCCGGGCACAGGAAGCACGCTGGAAGATGCCGTACGCGCCTTTGTTGCTGCACGCCTGAGCGAACACAGCCAGGACATAGCTGGTGATACGGCGGCGATAGTGGACCGGGCGATGATAGAAACCGTCCTTGCCCATTGCGGCGGGGTGCGCCGCGATGCTGCGCGATATCTCGGTCTGAACCGCAATACGCTCGCCCGCCGGCTGACCGCGCTAGGCATGGATTCAGGTGGTGAGGAGTAACTGCAACACCGGGCGTTGAAATTTCGCCACACCCGGTCCAACATGGTGCCCGGGGCGATTTACGAATAGGCGCAAAAGCTTGCCATCCTGGCTCACCAACGGTGTTCAATCCCTGCGCATGTCGCTGTTCGCAACCGGGTTTCTGGTGGCGGCTATCGGCGTTGTTGCCTGCGCGATCCTGGCCGTGTCGGAGCAGGGCGCAATCGGCAGCCTGGCACCGCTTTTCTATACATTGCTGACGATATCTGCCGTGATCATCGCCGGTCTTGCCGGGGCTGTCAGCGTGCGGGCTGCCCGTATTTTCATGGGGCGGCGATTCGGAGCACCGGCGCCGCGCCTGCACATGCGGTTCATGGCGCTGTTTGCGCTGGCGGCGGTTGCGCCATCCATCCTGATGGCCTTGCTGCTGGCGCTGGTGCTGGGCCGGGGTGTGGAGTTCTGGTTTGGCGAACGCGTCACGACGCTTGTCGAGACCATGGCCGAGGTCGGGCGGGCACAGGCGCCGCTGGAGCTGAACCTTGCCGAGCTTCAGCTGGTCAGCATGGCAGGCGATTTGTCCTATCCTGAAGCTGTGGCCGCGATGAGCGAGAGCCGGATCGAGTACGCGCAATATCTGCGTAACCAGGCTATCGGACGCAATTTCGCCGCCGCCTATGTCATCGACAGCCGGTCCACCATCCTGGCACGCGCCGAAGCGCCGGGTGCGCCGCCTTTCGTGGCGCCCTCACGGCTGCTCTACGAGTTTGCCGCGTCCCGGGACATCGGCGTCAGCGATCCGACCCAGCGGGAGGACGGACCTGCCTTCGTCCGGCTTCTGGTGAACCTGCCTGCCTATCAGGACGCGTATCTCTACGTGGTCTGGTACGTCGATCTGGGCGTTCTGACCGCAGCCGAGGAAGCGACAGCCTCCTACCGGCAGGCTGTGGCGCGAGAGGAGGGGATGCGGCAGGTCTTCATCCTTGTCTATTTCGCTGCCGTGGCACTGATTCTGGTTGGCGCGCTTTGGCTGGCGCTGAGTGCGGCGACGCGCGTCGTGACGCCGGTAGCGCGCCTTGTCGGCGCTGCCGAGCGCGTCCGCCGGGGTGACCTGGATGCGCGTGTCCTTGTCCACCGCGAGGACGACGAAATCGCTGCGCTGGGCCGGGCCTTCAACCGGATGACCCGCCAGCTGCGCAGCCAGCGGCGTGCCCTGCTGGAGGCCAATGCGGAATCGGAAAGCCGGCGCAATTTCATCGAGGCGGTCCTCACTGGCGTCAGCGCCGGTGTTGTAGGGCTGGACCCTGACAACCGGATCACGCTGGTCAACCGGTCGGCCGAAACACTTCTGGACGTCGAGGCGGGCACGCTCACCGGCGAGCCGGTGGGCGAGGTGCTCGGCATGTTTGCGCCCATCGTCGAGGAAGCCCGGCGCTCGCGCGCCGTCCTGATCGAGCGCCAGATAGACATTCCGGGCAGCGACGGTGCGTTGCTTCATCTGAATGTGCGTGCATCGACGGACGAGAAAGGCGAGCTGGTCATCACATTCGACGATGTGACGCGGCTTGTCTCGGCACAACGCAATGCAGCCTGGCGCGACGTTGCGCGCAGGATTGCACACGAGATCAAGAATCCGCTGACGCCTATCCAGCTTTCGGCCGAGCGCATCAGGCGCAAGTATCGCGGTGCGATACCCGATGACCAGGCGGAGATATTTGACAAGTGTATCGAAACCATTGTCCGTCAGGTCAGTGATATAGGCCGGATGGTCGATGAATTTTCCACTTTCGCACGCATGCCGACGCCAAAGATGGAGGCGGCGGATCTGTCAGGCGTGGTGGAAGGGGCGGTTTTCTCCCAGCGTGTTGCCTCGCCGCGCATAAAGCTGCCGCTGGAAACGCCGGATCATCCCGTGATTGTGGAGTGCGACAGCCGGCTGGCAGGTCAGGCTCTGGCCAACATCCTGAAGAATGCCGGTGAAAGCGTGCTCGCCCGTCTCGATGAGGATGGCGCCAAGCAGGGCGGTGAAGTCGCCGTGACCTTGAAGGTGGAAGACGGCACCGCGGTGATAGAAGTGTGTGATAACGGGCTGGGATGGCCCTTTGCGGACCGCGCAAAGCTGACCGAGCCCT
Source organism: Glycocaulis albus (assembly GCF_014639075.1). Classification (GTDB taxonomy): domain Bacteria; phylum Pseudomonadota; class Alphaproteobacteria; order Caulobacterales; family Maricaulaceae; genus Glycocaulis; species Glycocaulis albus. The sequence goes on along the minus strand of NZ_BMFS01000002.1, from coordinate 161,293 downwards.
ACATGACAACGCGCGAGAAGGGGACCGGGCTGGGTCTGGCAATAGTCAGACGTGTCATGGAGGACCATGGCGGCCGGCTGGAGCTTGATGAACGTCCGGACGGGGGGCGGGGCGCCGTGGTGCGGCTGGCCTTTCCCTTGCTTGAAATAACGAATGCGGCCAATGAGTCCGCTCTGTCCAGAGAGGCATAAGGTATGGCACACGACATTCTGGTCGTAGATGATGAAGCCGATATCCGCGAGCTTATCGGCGGCTTGCTGGAAGACGAGGGTTACACGGCGCGCTATGCCGGCGACGCCGACGAGGCGCTGGCAGCGGTACGGCAAAGAAAGCCATCTCTGGCGATCCTGGATGTCTGGCTGCAGGGAAGCAGGCTGGACGGAATTGCCCTGCTCGATGAAATCCGCGCGGCCGACCCCGGCCTGCCGGTCATCGTGATTTCCGGGCACGGCACGATCGAGACTGCTGTGGCGGCCATTCGCAAGGGAGCCTATGACTTCATCGAGAAGCCGTTCAAGTCGGACAAGCTGCTTCTGACCGTTGCGCGCGCACTGGAAGCCAGTCAGCTGCGCCGGGAAGTGGCCGAGTTGCGCGCGCGTACCGAAATGCATAACGAGTTGATCGGAAAATCGACTGCGGCAAACCAGCTTCGTCAAACAATTGATAGGGTTGCAGCAGCAAATTCACGTATTTTGATAAGTGGTCCTGCCGGCTCCGGCAAGGAGCTGATCGCCCGGCTTGTTCACGCGCGCTCGCCGCGGGCCGGTGGGAATTTTGTTCCTGTCAGCGCGGCGATGATGAATCCCGACCGCGTCGAGGAGGAGCTGTTTGGCGCCGAGCGTGCCGACGGCAGTGTGGAGCGCGTCGGCCTGCTGGAGCAGGCTCATGGCGGAACCCTGTTCCTTGATGAAGTCGGCGATATGCCGCTTGCGACACAGGGCAAGCTGCTTCGCATGCTGGTGGAGCAGCGCTTCAGGCGTCTGGGCGGCGGCGTGGATGTTGAGGTGAATGTGCGTGTCCTGTCATCCACCTCACGCGATCTCAGGGCGCTGATCAGTCAGGGACGCTTCCGGGAGGATCTGTATCACCGCCTGGCTGTCGTGCCGATCGACGTGCCGCCTTTGTCGGACAGACGCGAAGACATTCCGCTCCTGGTCAGTCACTTCCTTGAGCGGCTGACGGCCATGTCGGGCCTTACGCCGCGCAAGATCGGCCCCGATGCCATGGCGGCGCTGCAGGCGCATAGCTGGCCGGGGAATGTCCGTCAGCTTCGCAACAATGTGGAGCGTGTGCTCATACTGGCGACCGGTGACCCCAATGAAGCGATCACGCTGGATGCATTGCCGTCCGAGGTGGTCGGCCGTGACAGCGGCCCGGGAGGCATGGACACCGAAAGGATGATTGCGCTGCCCTTGCGCGATGCGCGCGAGAATTTCGAACGCGAATACCTGAAGGCACAAATCAGCCGCTTTGGCGGCAATATCTCGCGCACGGCGACATTTATCGGCATGGAACGCTCCGCCTTGCACCGGAAACTGAAAAGTCTCGGTGTTGGCGGAACGGACCGCGCCGGTGACAGCGAAAACGATGATGCACCCGTTACGGGGAGTGAAGGCTGATGAAAGCCGTCGTTTGCGGAGCGGGTCGGGTTGGCTACGGCATCGCCCGTGAGCTGGCCGCTGAAGGCAATTCGGTCACCGTGGTGGACTGGTCGCAGACGCTTATCGACCGGGTGACGACCGATCTGGATGTGCGCGGCGTGGTCGGTCACGGCTCGCATCCGGACACGCTGGAGCGGGCCGGCATTGCTGATGCCGATCTGCTGGTAGCCGTGACCTATTCTGACGAGACCAACATGGTCGCGTGTCAGGTCGCGCATTCCATTTTCGATACACCGCTGAAGATCGCGCGGGTACGCGCGCAGAGCTATCTGGCAAAGTCGTGGCGTGATCTGTTTGCGCGGGGTGCGCTGCCCATCGATGTGACGATTTCGCCCGAGCTGGAGGTGAGCCGTGCGATCCTTCAGCGTCTGGAAACGCCCGGTGCGACAGCTACCGCCCCGTTTGCGAACAACCGGTTGCAGGTGCTGGGCCTGCGGGTGGATGAGGGCTCGCCCATTGCCGGGACGAACCGCGAGCATTTGCGCGAACTGTTTCCCGATCTTGGCATGGATGTGGTCGGGGTGCGCCGGGGCGATACCCTGTTCATTCCGGAAGAGCGCGATCCGCTGAGCGTTGGCGATGACGCCTATGTGGCCGTTGCCGGTCCGCATGTGCCGCGCGTGCTTGATGTGTTCGGGCATCAGGTTCAGCGCGCGAGGCGTGTGGTCATTATCGGTGCCGGTAATATCGGGGTCTATGTCGCGCGCGCGCTGGAGCGCATGGCGGGTGTGCGCGTCCGCGTTATCGAGGCAGACAAGGCAAAGGCGGAAAAGGCTGCTGACAGTCTCTCCCGGACCGTTGTCCTGCACGGTGACGGCCTTGATCGCCGCCTGCTTCGCGAGGCCGGGGTGGAGGATGCGGAGCTGGCGATCTGCCTGACGAATGACGACAAGGTGAACCTGCTTTCCGCTGTGATGGCCAAGCGCGAGGGCGCGCAGCGCACGCTTTGCCTTGTCAACGAGCCGGGGCTGAAGGATGTCCGCACCGAGCTGGGCATCGACATCATGATCGATCCGCGCGGCGTTACCGTGTCGACCATCCTTCAGCACATACGCCGCGGGCGTATTACCGGCCTGCAGACTCTGGCCGACGGTCAGGCCGAGGCTCTTGAGGGGGTCGCACTGGCCACATCGCCGCTGGTGGGCAAGTCGCTGCGCGATCTGGAGCTGCCTGAGGACGTGTCGGTGTGCGCGCTGGTACGCGGCGAGAAGGTCTATTTCCGCAATGACAAGGTGACCATCGAGACCAATGACCGGCTGGTGGTGTTCGCGCTGAAAGCAGCGGTCCCGAAGGTGGAGCAGCTATTCCGGGTCTCGCTGGAATACTTCTGATCTCATGCAGCCCTCTCCCCGCACGATACGCGCCCTTGGCTGGAGCTGGCTCACGATAGGTCTGTTTGCGTTGCCCGTGACCCTCTATGCAACGGCGCTGGGAGAGGTGGCCGCGGCGCGTGGCCTTGGCACATGTGCTCTGATCGGAATTTTTGCTGGCGGTGGCTGTCTTGCGGCCACGTTGGGGCTGGATCGCCGTGTGCGCGCGCCCGCAGCCTTACGCCTGCTCATCCTTGGCTGGATGACCGGTCCACTGGTCGCGGCGCCGTCTTTCGGGGCTGTGTCTGATGGCTGGGTCGAGGCGGTATTCGAGGCGGTATCGGCGCTCACAACGACGGGCGCAACACTGACGGACCCGGACACCATGCCTCGCAGCCTTGTGGTCTGGCGTTCCATGCTGCAATGGCTGGGCGGTCTGGCGACGCTGGTGCTGGCCGTCACGGTGCTGGCTGGGCTGGATGACAGGCGGGCAGGCTTGCGCCGTTCATCCCTGCTTACCATCGAGAGCGGTGACCTGTTTTCCAATCTCGGCCGGGCGCTCATCCGTCTGGGCGGGGTCTATGCGGGTATCACTGTAATCGGCTTTCTGGCGCTCGCCTTCGCTGGTGCCAGCAGCTTTGAAGCGCTCAATCTGTCGCTTTCCGGCATTTCGACGGGCGGGTACCTGCCGCGCGGTGGCGAGCTGACCGAATGGCTGCCCGGACCGGCGATCGCCGTGCTCGCGGCTCTTTGCGTGCTGGGAGCTGGCAATATGGCTGTGCTTTACGAACACGTGTCGCGCGGACGCGTGACACGCCGGTTTGGCGATGTCAGGGCCATGCTCATCCTGTCGGTGACCTGCGGGGTTACCGTTGCCATCGCTGTCAGTCCGGCGGCAGGCATTGCCGGATTCTTCGACGCGCTGTTTGCCGTGACCACAGCCGGCTATTCCGTCAGCCCGGAGGGCGCTGGCCTGCCGGCGATTGCGCTTCTGACACTGGCTCTGGCCGGTGGCGCGGCCGTGTCGACATCCGGCGGCATCAAGATGGCGCGGCTGCGGCTGCTGCTGAAACGGGCAGGGCGTGACATCCTGCTCCTGGTCCAGCCCTCCTCTGTGGGGGATTCCCGCTTTGCCGGGCGCGCTGTCAACGAGGCGGCACTGGTATCTGTCTGGGCGTATGCGCTGGCGTATCCGGTGGTGCTGGCACTTGGCGCGCTGGCGCTTGGTCCTTTTGCCGCTGACATGGGGCTAGCCTGGTCTGTGGCGGGCGCAGCCCTGACCAATGCCGGGCCGATAGCAGGACAAGCATATGGCGATGTCGGCAGTGGCGGCCTGATAATCGCCTCGATCCTGATGATTCTCGGCCGGATCGAGATACTGCCATTTGCGGCAGTGTTATTCCTCCTGTTCAGCGGAGACTGAGACCCATGGCCCGTATTGCCTATGTAAACGGCCAGTACCTGCCCATCGATGCGCCGGCCATCCAGATCGAAGACCGCGGTTTCCAGTTCGCAGACGGGGTCTATGAGGTCTGGCTTGTCCGTGATGGTGTCTTTCTCGACCATCCCGGACATCTGGCGCGCCTCAAGCGTTCGCTGGGCGAGCTGCGTATCGAGTTGCCGATGAGCGATGCGGCACTGGATGTTGCTTTGCGTGAAACACTGCGCCGCAACCGGCTCGGCGATGCGCTGGTCTATCTTCAGGTGACGCGCGGGGTTGCGAGGCGCGACCATGCCTTCCCGGCGAAGCCTGTACGGCCGAGCATCGTTATCACCGTGCGGCCAGCGCCGCGTGCCCCGGTGGCCGCGCGGGCCGAAACGGGTATTGCGGTTATCACCCAGGACGATATCCGCTGGAAGCGATGTGATATCAAAAGCATATCGCTTCTTCCCAATGTTCTGGCAAAGCAGGCCGCGCGCGAAGCCGGCGCGTTTGAAGCCTGGCTGGTCAATACCGCGGGTGAGGTGACCGAGGGCAGCTCCAGCAATGCATGGATCGTGACGGGTGAGGGGGCTCTGGTAACGCGGCCCGCAGGCAATGACATTCTCAACGGCATTACGCGCCAGCGGATCATTCGCATCGCAAGGGCTCAAGGCCTGCGTTTCGAGGAGCGCGCTTTCACCGTGGAAGAAGCGCTGGGGGCACGCGAGGCGTTCATCAGCTCGGCCACTTCGATGGTCATGCCCGTAGTCAGCATTGACGGGCGCCCGGTGGCCAATGGCGCACCGGGATCTCTGGCGGGAGCATTACGGGAGTCGTATGAGGCAGGTGAGGAGGCCTGACATGTGCGCCGGGCCTACCCCATTGCAGGCGGGCGCGAGCGCCGCTACCTATGAGATTCCTTGTGTGTGATGCCCTTTTTCGGGCGGGGAAAGGTGGATGGCCATGTCGAATGATAAAAAACAGAACCTTCAGGACGTGTTTCTCAATACGGTCCGCAAGACCAAGACACCGTTGACGATATTTCTCGTGAACGGTGTGAAGCTACAGGGCATTGTTACCTGGTTTGACAATTTCTGCGTACTCCTGCGCCGCGACGGACAGGTCCAGCTGGTCTACAAGCATGCCATATCGACCATCATGCCCAGCCAGCCGGTACAGCTGTTTGACGGCAATGACGACAATCCCGACGGGGACAACGATTGACCGAAACCGCCAAGGCACCAACCCGCGCATTGATCATACACCCGTTGCCGCCGGGCACGGATGCCAGCCGGGCTGATGCGCGCCTTGAGGAGGCAACAGGACTAGCCATAGCGCTGGGGCTGGAGGCAGCCGGGGCGATAATCGAGCCGGTGCGCAAGCTGGAAGCCGGCACGTTTTTCGGCAAGGGCAAGCTGGAAACCCTGCATGAGCGCATGCAGGAACTGGACGTGCAGGCCGTCATTGTCGATAGCGCCCTGTCGCCGGTCCAGCAGCGCAATCTGGAAAAGCGCTGGCAGGTGAAGGTGATCGACCGCACCGGGCTGATACTCGAAATCTTTGGCGAGCGGGCGCGCACGCGTGAAGGCCGGCTACAAGTTGAGCTGGCGCGCCTGACCTATGAGCGCTCGCGTCTGGTGCGCACCTGGACCCACCTGGAACGCCAGCGCGGCGGACGCGGCTTCCTGGCCGGTCCCGGTGAAACCCAGATCGAGACTGACCGCCGCCTGCTGGCCAGCAAGATGGCCAAACTGCGCCGAGAGCTGGAACAGGTGAAGCGCACGCGCGCGCTTCACCGCACGCGCCGTCAGGCCGCGCCCTGGCCGTCTATTGCGCTGGTGGGCTATACGAATGCTGGCAAGTCGACCCTTTTCAACCGGCTTACCGCTGCGGGCGTACTGGCCAAGGACATGCCGTTTGCCACGCTGGATCCCACGGTGCGGGGCGTTCGCCTGCCATCGGGGCGGCGCGTGCTGGTGTCCGATACGGTGGGTTTCATTACCGACCTGCCAACCGAGCTGATTGCGGCCTTCCGGGCCACGCTGGAAGAGGTGAGGGAGGCCGATATCCTCGTCCATGTGCGTGATCTCTCCGATCCCGACCATGAGGGGCGCAAGGCCGACGTGGAAAGCGTGCTGACGGCGCTCGATTGTGGCCCGGCGCACGGCCAGCCTCTGATCGAAGCCTGGAACAAGATTGACCGGCTGGATGCAGAGGCCCGCGACGATGCGGTCTGGGCGGCCCGCATGGCCACCAGCAAGTCACAAGTATCGGTTCACCCGGTCTCGGCCGTAACGGGCGAGGGGATCCCAGCCCTGCTTGAGGCAATTGATGCGGCGCTTGGGCGTGACGATGAACGCATTTCGCTGCAGCTGGACCCCGGACAGGCGGAAATCGCGGCCTGGCTGCATGAGCACGGCGAGGTCGTCAGTGACCGGCGCGATGCCAAAACCGGGCAGATACGGATCGAGGCACGGCTCGCCGGGCCGGATGCCGGCCGTTTCCGGTCGAAATTCGCGGCCCTGCTGAATGACGGGGCGGATGCTTAGCCGGCCTTATCCGCCCGCGCGTTCAGCCTTTTTCACCTCGCCCCATTCGGCTTCCATCTCGTCCAGGCTGGCCTGTCCAACCGGATTTCCAGCCGCTTCCATGCGCGTTTCAACCGCGCGGAAACGGCGCTCGAACTTGGCGTTCGCTGCGCGCAGGGCTTCCTCCGGATCAACATCAAGTTTGCGGGCCAAGTTGGCGCAGACAAACAATAAATCGCCGACTTCTTCCTTGATGTTGGCGGTATCCTGAGCAGCGATGGCTTCGCGCAGCTCGCGTGCTTCTTCCTCAAACTTGTCCAGCACCCGCGCTGCATCCGGCCAGTCAAACCCCACACGCGCGGCGCGTTTTGTGAGTTTGAGCGCACGCAGCAGGGCGGGCAGGGCGAGGGGAATGTCGGCGAGGGCGGAGCTGTCCGGATTTCGCGCGGCGCGCTCTTGGGCTTTTTGTGCCTCCCAGGCGATTGTCTGGCCTTGCGCGTCGCGCATATCGCCATCACCAAACACGTGCGGATGGCGGCGTTCCATCTTTCCGGCGATGGCTTCTGCCACATCGTCGAACGTGAAATGCCCGGATTCGGACGCCATCTGGCTGTGGAAGACGACCTGAAACAGCAGATCACCCAGTTCGGATTTCAGGTCTGCCATGTCCGCGCGGGCAATGGCGTCGGCAACCTCATAGGCTTCCTCGATCGTGTAGGGGGCAATGGAGGCGAAATCCTGCTCCACATCCCACGGGCAGCCGGTTTGCGGGTCGCGCAAACGGGCCATGATGGCGAGAAGGCGGTCCAGCGGGTTCCCGGTTACGCCCTGCGTCCCGGCTTGGTCATCGAGGGGCGTATCAGGCATGGCTTGTTACCTTTTGTCCGGCGGTGTGGCGGGCATTATGCTGGGCCGTTTCAGCGCGTGTGTGAACCGTCCGGATTTGCCATTGCGGTGATAATCGGACAATGGGGGCGATCATCTCCATCGCACGCCTGCGCCAGAGCCTCCAGCGCCGTGATCATGGCGTTGAGTTCAGTGACCCGTTCACGCAGTGCGGTGATATGCCTGTCCGTGAGCCGTTTGACCTCGACACTTGATCTTGAACGATTCCGCCACATTCCCAGCAGGGCTTTCACGTCCGTCATCGGGAAGCCGAGCCGCCGGCATGCGCCGATAAAACGCAATGTCTGAACATCCTGTGGCCCGTAGACACGATAACCGTTGACGGTTCGTGCCGGTTCCAGCAGGGCAATCTCTTCATAATAGCGGATCATCTTGCGCGAGATCCCCGATGCCCTGGCGGCCTCACCGATATTCATATCTGCCGCTTCACATCAACGCGTACATGCGCAAGGGCATCCAGATCGCCATGGCGATCATGATCAGGTTCTCGGTCAGCGAGATGAAGCCGAGCGGCACGCGGCTATCGCCGCCCATGCACGCGCATTTCAGTTCGCGCCGGTCAATATAGACCGCCTTGAACACCGATATCGCCCCAATCGACCCGATGAAGAGAGCGGCGGGGGCGGCGAGCCATATCAGGCTGCCAGCCAGCATGAGCACGCCGGCGCCCGCTTCCACGAACGGGTAGACACGCCCGTACGGCACCCAGCGCCGTGCCAGCAGATCGTAGTTCAGGAACATGGTCGAAAAGGATTCGATATTGGTCAGCTTCTGCAGGCCGAGCAGCACCATGGCAATGGCAATGAAGTGCTCCAGCGTGCGCAGCTGGACCAGGCTGCCGCCGGATTGCCAGCCCACCGCCAGAGCCAGAAGCGCTGCGATGCTGAACAGGGCGATGACTGGGGTGTAGCTGGTGGCCTTGCCGGTGGAGAGACCGAAATACTCGCGCAAGGCCTCATACCCGCCAATGCGCTGGCCATCGATAAAGGTCTGGGGTGTCGTCTTCACATCATGCTCGGCCTTGAAGGCGTCCGTTTCCTCGCGGCTGGTCAGCAAATGGTCATCGACCTCATAGCCCTTGCTCTGCAGCAAATGACGGCTTTTCAGCCCGTAAGGGCAGGTGTGGTCAGGCATGTCCATCCGGTAGAGCGTTGCGGTCTTGCCAGTCATGAGGGCGTCCTTTCCCGAGAGCTCGCTTCTGATCGGCGCGCATGCTCAACCTTACCATAAGGGGAAGGTCAATGGGGTGGGCTGTGGCGGATACTCAGATCCAGCGGCGCACGCGCGCGCGGTAAGCGGTAAAGGTGTCGCCGAAGAGGGCCTGTAGCGCACGTTCCTCGGGCCGGATCTGAAACCGGTCAATATAAGCGACAAAAACGGCCAGGCCGAGAAGCCCGGCTGGATGCCCCAGAATGACGGTCCAGCCGAGAAGCATGACAGCCATGCCGAGATACATCGGGTTGCGCGTGCGGGCGTAAATTCCGCTATCAACAAGCGCGGTGGCTGCGGCCGGATCAATCGGGCTGACGGTGGTGCGCGCTTTCTGGAACGCGATTATGCCGGCCGCCGCGATGGCAACGCCCAGCGCAGCGATAATGAGGCCAAGCGCTGCTTGGCCGGGAAAGTTCAGGCTGAGCGCCGGGGTCAGCGTCGTCACGCCCCAGGCGAGCGCGCCGGAGGCCAGCACGACCAGAGGAGGCGGGATGCGGGTTTCGAGGAACGTCATGCCAAGTGCTCCCATGTGAACCGTAACCATATCCGTTTGTCGCATAATAAATATTATGAGAAATAATATGCGACGCTATCTTGCGATACTGTATGATCCTAGGCCGAGTCTGCGGCCAGAATCTCGCCTGTGGCCTCTGCAATAACGATTTTCAGCCCGTCATAGCCAGGCCGAACGCCGTCAGGACAGCGTGCCAGCACGGTGCGGTAATCCATGTCGATATGCATGTTGGTGAGCACCCCATGAGCCGCGCCAGCGCGTTTGAGCCAGCCAAGTGTCTGGTCCAGATGGGAATGGGATGGATGCGGCTTGTCGCGCAAGGCATCAGCTATCCAGAGGCTTATGCCGGAAATCGCATCAAAGGCGCTAGCGGGCATGTCCTTTACATCCGGCGTGTAAGCCATCGGGCCGACGCGCACGCCGCTGCAGGGCGTGGAGCCGTGATCAACCGTGAAGAAGCGAGCCTCGATCCGCCCGCCTGCCCCGTCCACGGAGAATGGCGCATCTTCCGGCAACACAACGGGCTCCAGAATGGGCGGATAGCCTGAACCTGGCGGCGTTTCAAAGATATATCCGAAGCGCGCGAACAGTGCTTCATACGTAAAATCAGCCATATAGGCCAATAATCTCGCGCGGCGCCGATAGACGATGGCACGCAGATCATCAATGCCGTGCGACTGGTCGGCATGGTCATGGGTGAATGCCACACCATCGAGCCCGGCCACATGTTCGCGTAGCATCTGAAACCTGAAATCTGGTGACGTATCAATGACTAATCGGGTTATTTGCGTGTTGTCGGCGAGCGCGGACAGGCTCTCCGCCCGCTCTACCAGCAGCGAGCAGCGCGTGCGGTAGTTCTTCGGTTCTGCCGGATCGCAATCGCCCCAGTCGCCATCGACGCGTGGGACACCGCCCGATGAGCCGCAACCCAGCAGCGTGATGCGCAGTATGCCGCTCACACCGGCACCTTGATACGGTCGAACAGTGCCAGACAATTGGCCGTCGTGCGCTGCGCGGTTTCCTCCGCGCTCCAGCCGCGCAATTCACCTAGTTTTTCAGCAATATGCGGCAGGAAGCCCGGCTCGTTCCTCTGCCCGCGATGCGGGACCGGCGCCAGGTACGGGCAATCGGTCTCGATGATCACGCGGTCAGCCGGCACGATATCGCGGAAGATCGCCCGCACATCGTCGGCCTTCTTGAAGGTGATGATGCCGGACGCGGAGAACCATAGGCCCAGTGCGCTCGCCCGCCGCGCGAGCTCTTCTCCGCCTGTATAGCAGTGCAGCAGGGCCTTGAACGGCCCCTTCCCCATCTCCTCCTCCAGCAGGTCTGCCATTTGCGCGTCGGCTTCCCGGCAGTGCAGGATGAGCGGCAAACCGGTGCGCCGTGCCGCTTCGATATGGGCACGCAGGCTCGTCATCTGCTGATCCAGCGGGCTGTAATTATAGTGCAGGTCGAGGCCTGTCTCGCCGATCGCGACGAGTTTGGGATGGTCATCAGCCATCGCGATCAACTCGTCAGCGGTAATATCCGGCCGGTCCTTGGCGTGATGAGGATGGGCACCCAGCGTAAACCAGACATCTTCATGCGCTTGCGCAATTGCCTTGACCTGATCGAATTCGCCCAGACGGCAACAGATCGCGATGATGGGCGATACGCCCGCCGCGCGCGCACGGTCCAGCACCGCATCCAGGTCATCGGCATAGGTCTCGCCATGAAGATTGGCGTGTGAATCGATCAACATGGGCGAAATCCCGTTATGCTTCAGCCTGCTGGTTGCCGGGCCGCGTCTTCCAGCAGTGAAAATGCAGCCAGAAGGCTCTGCCGGGGGTCGAGATAGAGCGTTTCGGCCTCGCGGGCGAGGCTGGTAATCCGTCTTGAAGTGTCGGCCCATTGTCCCGCAGGCACTGCCTGGCCGCTGCCGGCGGCTTGCCTTGCACGGCGTGCGGATTCGCCGGCCATCATGTCAAACAGCACAGCGCGTGCCTGGTGGCTGTCGGTGCCTGTGGCCTTGCTGATGAGGCGTTCCGCAGCGTTCTGGTCGATGCGCCCTGACGGGGTGATGGCGGCAGCGAGGTCGCGCTGCATTCCCGCGAGGCCGCTAGTGTGGAAGGCAAGCGCCCTGCCCGGCGCCCCCTTGGCGAGGTCTGCCAGCAGAGTGGCCTCTTCAGCGGGCACCGAATGTGTGGTTTCCAGCCAGTTAGCGCAGGCCAATTGCGGTTCGGCGCGCAGATGCAGGCGGCGGCAGCGAGAGCGTACGGTCGTTGGCAGGCGGCCGGGCGATGTGACCACAAGAATGAGAATTCCCCGCTCCGGCGGTTCCTCAAGACTTTTCAGCAAGCCATTGGCAGCATTGCGATTCATTTCGTCGGCGCTATCGATTATGGCCACCCGCCAACCGCCTTCAGCGGCCCGGCGGGAGAAAAAGGCAGGGATGCGCCGGGCTTCCTCAATGGTGATCTCGCCCTTCAGCCGCTTGCGCTGCTCGTCATAGGGGCGGCGGACCAGCAGAAGGTCGGGGTGTGACAGTGCCTCGATGCGCTGGTTCACCGGGTCTCCGGCCTGATGTGCCAGCGGCGCTGACGGCTCCGGCTTCACGCCCAGCAAGCGCCGCGCCATGCGCCAGGCGAGCGTTGCCTTGCCGACGCCCTTCGGCCCGGTAATCATCCAGGCATGGTGCATGCGGCCAGAGCGGATGGCAGAGGCAGCAGCCTCCTCCGCATCGGCGTGTCCGAACAGGGTGTGGACGTGGCGCGGATGCGGCAGGCCGGGCTCTGCATCGGCTTCTGGCAGGGCATCATCGCTCATCACGGCCACCCCAGTCTTTGCTCGATCTGACTCAAGGCGGCTGCCAGCACCCGGTCTTGCGGTTGCCGCGCATCAATCGTCGCGCACCGGTCCGGCTCGGCCGCCGCGATGTCTAGGAAGCCTTTTCGCAGACGCTGGTGGAAGGCCAGTCCCTTGCCCTCAAAGCGCTGTTCGGAACCGCCTCTGGAGCCCGCCCGTTGAAGTCCGAACTCGGGATCGAGGTCGAGAACCAGGGTCAGGTCCGGCGTGAAATTACCGAGGGTCAGGCGGCGGAGCTTGTCCAGGGTTGAGCGGTCAATTCCGCCTGCCGCGCCCTGATAGGCAGTGGTGGAGTCGAAAAACCTGTCGGATATCACCCACCTGCCTGCGGCCAGCTCGGGTTTGATGCGGCGCTCCACATGATCATGGCGGGCAGCGTAGAGCAGCAATGCCTCACTCATGGGCTGCCATCGCTCTGCCGCGCCTTCCACCAGCAGTTTGCGTATTTCTTCAGCGCCCGGTGTCCCGCCCGGCTCGCGCGTGCGTTCGACGCCGATGCCGCGCTGGACCAGGACTGCTTCCAGCCCGGCGGCGAGTGTGGACTTGCCGGTCCCCTCCCCGCCTTCCAGCGAGATGAAGCGTCCGCGTGCCATGCCCGGTGTCAGCCGCTTACGAGATTGACCAGGGCGCTCATGGCGCGCGAGACCATGCCCTGGCGGCGTACATCGCTGCCGGCCTCCAGCGGGTATTCCCGCGTGCGGCCGTCCGGCATGGATACGACCAGGCGTGCCACCTGATCGCCTTCGGATACCGGGGCGATGAGCGGGCCGTCATAGACGATCTCGGCGCGCATCCGGTCACGTTCGCGCCGGTGCATGGCAACACGCACCGGACCGGTGGTGCGCAAGGCGACGGTGCGCGCAGTGCCCATGTGCACGTCTGCGCTACCCAATTCCTCCCCGGGCGCCGCCAGGTCGGCCATGATGAAATCGGCGAAAGCCGCGCGCATCAGCCGCTCGGCTTCATTGGCGCGTTCGCGCATGGACTGGGTGCCATTGAAGACGATGATACGGCGTTCCCCATTGCGTTCAGCGGAGGCCGTCAGGCCGTATCCCGCCTCGCTGGTATAACCGGTTTTCAGGCCGTCTGCGCCATCCACCACGCCAAGGAGCGGATTGCGGTTCGCCTGTGTAATGCCGTTATAGGAAAAGCTGGTTTCGCTATAGAGATCATAAAACTGCGGGTGATTTCGGATGATGTGGGCTGCCAGCCTGGCCAGGTCTTCCGCCGAGACTTCGTGTCCCTCTGCGGTCAGGCCAGTCGAATTGCGGAAGCTTGCCGTCTCCAGTCCCAGCTCGCGCGCCCGGCGGGTCATCATGTCGGCAAAGGCTTCCTCGCTGCCGCCCAGCGCTTCGGCAACGACGATGCACGCATCATTGCCCGACTGCACGATGATGCCGCGAAGGAGATCGTCCACACGGGCACGGCTATTGACGTCGAGGAACATGGTTGAGCCGCCAGAAGCCGCCCCGCCCTCACGCCAGGCCCGCACGCTGACAGGCAATTCGTCATCGAGCGACAGCGTGCCGGCCTCGAGGGCCTCGAACACCATCAGCGCTGTCATCAGCTTGCTCATGGATGAGGGCGGCATGGGCTGGTCGCCATTTTTCGAGAACAGTATCTCGCCGGTCTCATAGTCCATGATCACGGCATGGCTGGCCGATGTCTGGAATACGGGTTCCTGCGCGGTGGCCAGGCCACCAAAGACAAGAAACAGACCGGCAAGTGCGGCAACGAGACGGGCCATGGCGGCTCTCCAGCGTCAGCAGATTAACAGGGGCAGTCCATAAAACCGTGCGCCGGGCCTGCCGTCCAGACAGGCGCACAGGTTGCCGCCACTTCAGTTGGCGGCGCCACGCGCGCTGGCGGTATTGCGCCGGGGCACAAAGCCAGACAGGGCAGCGCGGTCGAGCGGGTCGGCCGGGCCAAATGCCTCCACCCGAACCTCTGCCAGACCGTCCTCGATAAGGTTCAGCATCCGCGCGGCAGCGCGGCTGAGATCGACGATCCTGCCTTCCACGAACGGGCCGCGGTCATTGATGCGCACGACAACGCTAGCGCCGGTGTCCAGCCGGGTGACGCGGGCAAGGCTGCGCAAGGGAAGCTCGGGATGCGCCGCCGTGAGGGCATGCATGTCATATACCTCGCCGCTGGCGGTGAGCCGCCCATGAAAGCGCTCGCCATACCAGGACGCCAGGCCGGTTTCACTGTGACGGGGCGCTTGTGTGAGGGGGTCGGGCGCAGGGCTGCCCGCTACAGCGACGACATGTACAGGGCTGGCCGCCGGCAAGGGGGCCATTGTAACGGCATTCCGGTCAGCGGTCTGTGAACAGGCCGCCAGCAGGCATGCTGCAACGGCCATCCAGATACCCGTCAGGTGAATGCGCATTGAAATCATCGGCTATCCTTGCGCCCTGCCCGATCACAGTCCTCGTCACTAGCAGGCGCCAACCGGGCCTGCAACGTGCCCGGTGCGCGCTGGCGGGGCCGCCCGCCTCAGGCCGCAGTCCCGGACGCCTGCTCTTTCGCGTGGCGCTTTTCACTGCCGGAAAACTCCAGATCCTTGTGGCGGCGGCGGTCCGGGCCGGTAAAGCTTTTCGACCGGACGAAGGGGCGCGGTGCATTGATGACTTCCGCGATCCGGTTCCACAGATCACGCGCGGTAACCGGCTTGACGCACACTTCAGTGACGCCTGCGTCGCGTGCGGCGATAACGCGCGAGCGTTCGGTGAAGCCCGTGATCATGATGATCGGGACCATCTGCTGGTTATGGTCCCGTCCGGTGCGGACCAGACGCGTGAACTCGATCCCGTCCAGGATCGGCATATTATAGTCTAGCAGTACGAAATCATACTGGCGGGTGCGGATCAGCTCCAGAGCCTCGACGGCACCGCGCACCTCGTCCACATGACGGATGCCAAAACTGTTGAGGACCGTGCGCAAAATGGAAGCCATGTGCGTGTTGTCGTCCACGATAAGGACGCGCAACACTTCCAGCCGCCTGCGTTCTCCCGCACTGCTATCCGGCAAAGTCCCACACTCCGGTCCAATTCTTACCAACCTAGGCGGGCATTGCTGAATAAACGGTTGCTGATCCTGACTGTCACTGTATCGACGGTGGCATGCTGGCTGTAAGGCTTGCCGGGAGGCTGTCCAAGCGGCTAAACGGTCCGCGTCGGAGGGGTGGCCGAGTGGTTTAAGGCACCGGTCTTGAAAACCGGCGTGCGGGAAACCGTACCGTGGGTTCGAATCCCACCCCCTCCGCCAGCTAACTTCTACCGCTGGAACAAAAAAAGCCTGCACGTTGCCGTGCAGGCTTTTTCCGTTCTGCCTTGGCCTGAAGGGGAACAGGCCGGCTCGCGAACAGGCAGGCAGGACGGGCCTTGCAGCCCGCCCAACCCCTGTTCACGCACGCATTCTAGAAATCGTAGCTGAGGCCGAGATAGTAGTAGCCGCCGCTGGTTCCGAACACGGAGTGGTTGTCGTAGATCATGCCGAAGGCGTCCAGGCCCGGACCGCGGCCCGGCGGGTAGGTGTTGCCCAGATTGCGGCCGCCGAGCGTGACCGTGACGTTTTCAAAGCCGCGATAGCGTACTTCGGCGTCATAGAGCACTTCGGCATCGCGCGGCAGGAAGTTCGTCGCGCCATTCAGGCGGCGCCACGAGCCGTAGTACACCGCACGCCCCATCAGCTCGAAGTCAGCCACGGTGTGGGTGAGCGTGACGTTGGAGCGCCAGCGCGGCGTGCCACGTTCGAATTCCTGCACCTTGGCCGGGCTGAAAATGCCGGTCGGGTCTGAACGCAGGATCTGCTCGTTATAGTTGGTCGCCAGGCTCAGATTGGTGGTCTGGCCATTGTTCCAGTCAAACAGGTAGGAGGCGACGAGGTCGAAGCCGCGCACCCGCGTGTCCAGACGGTTCTGGAAGTAACGTACCGTCTGCACCCCTGCCCCATTGGGATAGCCAAGAGCAGCCAGCTGCGCGCGCTGGGCCGGTGTGGTGGCGATGGCATCGTTCAGCAGAAGGCGGTCATCGACGTCGATCTGGTAGAAATCGAGCGTGGCAGACAGAGCCCCGGCCGTTACCACGAAACCGCCGGAGAAGCTGGTCGAGGTTTCCGGCACCAGCGGGGTGGAACCAAAGATCGCCGCTTCAGGAGAACCGGGCACCAGCACCGCGTCGAGCACGAAATTGCCCTGGTCGAGCTGGGAGGTCTGGCTCTGTCCGAAGAGCTGGCCGGCCGCCGGAGCGCGGAAGCCTGTGCTGACCGCACCGCGAACCGCGAAATTGTCGGTCAGGTCATAGCGGGTCGCCAGCTTGTAGCTGAGATTGTCCCCGAATGCCTCGTAGTCTTCAAAGCGCAGGGCGGCGGCGAAGGTCCAGCGGTCCGTGATATCGGTTTCCACCTCCAGATAGGCGGCGATGGAGTCGGTCTCGAACTCGCCGGCTGCATCCGGGCTGAAGCCCTGGAAGCCGTTGGCGCCCACCGGCAGGTCCTGCAGCGGACCGGCGCGATAGGAGGCCGGATCGCCCACGCCGATCGTGTAGGCTTCATTGCGGTAGCTCAGACCGCCGTAGAAGAAGAGTTCGCTGGCGAGCCCGTCAACGTTAAACGATTTGTAGAAGTCCGCGTTGAGCTGATATTCACGCTGCGCCAGGCTGCCGGGGCGGAAGCTGGTGGGCGAGTCCACGCCCATGGACGCGTTGATGGTGTTGGATATCCGGTACTCGATCTCGTTGCGGCCCCAGCGTGCCGAGAGATCCCAGCCGAAATTTTCCGATTCCTCACGGCGAACGCCCAGAACGGTAGAGAAGTCCGTCTGTTCACCGCCGAAGATCGGCACATAGCCGCCCGGATAGATGGCAGCGAGGTCAAATTGCTGCGGGTGAGCCGGCGTACCCTCGAATGCAGATTGGGCATAGGAGGCGTGCTGACCCAGGCCGCCGGCCGCAATAGACTGACGGTAGAAGAAGCCGACTTCGCTGTCGGTGATGGCGGCGTTACCGAACAGATAGCCCTGCATGCCATTGCCCAGATCAAGGCCGGCATTCCATGACGTCTTGATCGCGCTATAGGCCGGGTCACCCAGGTTCACGGGATGCTCGGGCACGTCCTGGACGCCCTGCTGGCGCAGCGCCTCCGCGCCGACGTGCGGGCCATGGCGGTAAGTGCCGCTTTCCTCGGTCAGCTGGAAAGAGAGGTTGATGAAGCCGTTTTCAGACAGCGGCAGGCCGATATTGCCCTGCGCGTCCAGCACGTCACCACCATCAAAGTACTGACCGGCATGACCAATGAAGCTGGCGCCATTATCGGCATCGCGCAGGGTCAGGTTGATAACGCCCGCAATGGCGTCCGAGCCATACTGGGCCGAGGCGCCGTCGCGCAGCACCTCGATGGAGCCCAGCGCGATCGGCGGGATCATGTTGAAGTCCTGGCCTTGCGAGCCGGACGTGGTGGCATGGCCGGTGCCGATCTGCACCACCGATGAGCGGTGCCGGCGGTGACCGTTGAGCAGCAGCAGCACATGGTCTGCCGGCGAGGCACGCAGCGTTGCGGGCCGCACGAACGAAGAACCATCGTTCAGCGGCAGGCGCTGGACGTTGAAGGCGGGCACGGAGGTGCGCAGCGCATCGTTGACGTCGACATAGCCCGTCGACACCAGCTCGTCGGGCGAGATGACGTCAATCGGCACAAGGCTTTGCGTATCGGTACGGCCCTGGCGGCGTGTACCGGTCGTTACCGTGATTATTTCGACTTCCGGGCGAGCGGATGCGCCTTCAGGCGCCTGAGCCATGGCGGCCGGAGCCAGCCCCGTAAAGCTCGCGGTGGCCAGCGCCACCATCCCCGCCTGGGCGAGCAATGTTTTTTTCATGATATTCCCCGATTCATTCATCGACAGTGATGTCGGATGAGTTGTCAGCCGATCATCTAAAAAATTTCCTATCGTAAATTTTTTAGATGATCAAGGCCGGTGTCATCAAATCGTCAATCAACCGATGACATCGCGATAAAGACGCATGAGATTGCCGCCCATGATGCGGTCGGTGTCGCTCTGCGTGTATCCACGGGCAAGCAGGCCGTCCCGGATGACTGCCATCCGGGCAGGTCCGTTGAGCTGGTCGATGAATAGCGGCCAGTCAGCCTCATTGAAGGCTGCACCCATCTCACGGCGCAGCGATTCGAGGTATTCCTCGCTCATCTCGATCACCCGGTGATCCCGGTCGCTGCCAATGGCCACATGTTCAATGCCGCACACATTCACTGCATGATCGATGTGGGCAAAATATGCCTCGATAGCTCCCTCCCGCCGGTCAGTGAGGAAGGGCCGGATCTGACAGATGCCAGTCACCCCGCCCTGCTCCGCCACGGCGCGCAGATTCTCGTCGGTCGTGCTGCGGATATGCGGGTGAATTGCACGGCACGACGCGTGGGAATTGATAATGGGGAGCGATGAGGCTTCCACCGTGTCGGCCATCGTGCGCATGCCGGCATGGGACACATCGATAAGCATGCCGACATCGTTCATGCGCTCGACCAGGTCATGACCAAACAGGCTGAGGCCGCCATCGCTCGGCTCCCAGCAGCCCGAACCGGCCCAGTTCTGGTCGTTATAGGTCATCTGTGCCGAGCGGACGCCGCTGTCGTAGAAGGCGTTCACGCGGTCGAGATCGCGGCCGAACTGCGTGGTGTTCTGGAACAGGTAGAAGACGGCGATCCGGCCATCACGCGATGCGCGTTCGGCGTCCTGTGCGCTGGTCGCCTTGATGAACCAGTGCGGGTTTTCTGCTATGTGGGCATCGTATGCCTCGACGGCCTCTAGCGCATCGAGATAAGCATCTTCTTCGTACTTGCGCGGATCGCCCAGCGTGACCGTGATGGCTGTAAGTCCGCTCGCGCGCATGGCGGTCAGCAGATCATCACCGTATTCGTGGCGCAATTCGCCCATGGCGTCGAAGGCAAACGGCGCGCTGCCAGACTCAGGCAGGCCGGTAGTGCTCCAAGCGGCTGATCCGGCCACCATGCCGGTGAGGCCGGCGGGCACCGCCGAAGCAAGGAATCCGCGTCGTGAAAACTGCATGACATTTCCTCATATAATTTCTTATCGGAAATAATATGAAGGAAGAGCGGCCCGGCTGACAAGGCCCCCTGCCCGCGATTCGGGCCAGGCTGCAGGACATGCGAGCGCGGAGACTGGTACCGGGATTATCTCAAGGCTGGCCTGGCCGGCTGCGGGTCAAGCGGTGTTGACCCACAATACGACAGCGTCTTCTTCACTGACCGAGACGCAAGCGTGGCGCATATTGCTGTCGATATAGATGCTGTCGCCGGCGCGAAGATGCTCAGGCGCGTAGTGTTCGGTGTGAAACAGCACCTCGCCCTCCAGAACGTAGAGAAACTCTTCGCCCTGGTGGCCGCGCCAATCAAGGAACTCGTCGACTGAGCGGGCCTTGATGACCGAGCGGAAGGGCAAAATCCGCTTGTTCATCAGATCGGACGCCAGCAGGCGGTGGGCGTAGACCGCAGTCTCCATGAGCTTCCCGTCGCCTGCGCGTGTGACAGAACGGCGGCCGGAGGCCTCCATGCCGGTCTCGGCATTGAACAGTCGGGTAATGTCGATCTCGAACCCGTCGGCCAGCTTCTGCACCACGTCGAAGGTTGGCGACATGTGGTCGTTTTCGATCTTGGACAGCGTTGAGGCTGCAAGGCCGGTGCGTTGCGCAGCCTCTTCCAGCGTCCAGTTCTTGCTCTTGCGCAGCTGGCGCACATGCTTGCCAAGCGCCATTGCGCCGGCCCTGCGGCGAGAGGGCGTCTGAACGCGGTTCGATTCGATGATGGTCTGGTAGTCTTGCGTGTTGCTCATGTCTGCCCCGTCACGTGCTCGCGCCCTGGCCAGCCGCATTACCGATGTGTAACGCGTCCAATGTATACCGCAAGGCCGATGCGCCAAGTCCATTCTGTTACGCATTTGACGCGCAGAAAACTTTCCGATAGGAAAAGTTCGATCAACGATGCCGTTTGCCATCGGCTGGCGGGCTATCGCCCGGGGCAGCGAGTGGCAGGCGCACTGAACCACACTAACCAGAATTGGGGCGGGCTATATGCCTGATACACAAAGTCACTTTGCCGCAGATAATGCGGTGATTACGCGCGATCCTGCCGCATTGGCGCAGCAGGCCTTCACGGCAATGGGTCTGGACGTTTCTTTTTCGCGCTCCGGCGGGCTGCCGGTTCATACACCGGTTGATGGCTCTGTCATCGGCGCGATGAACCCGGAAACGGCAGCATCGACGGATGCAGCGATCGAGCGGGCCGTGGCAGCCTTCACGCAATGGCGCGCTGTTCCGTCACCGCGCCGGGGCGAGCTGATCCGCCGGTTCGGAAATCTGTGCCGGGACCACAAGGAAGAGCTCTCCTGTCTGGTCACGCTGGATTGCGGCAAGACGCTGGATGAAGCACGCGGGGAGGTGCAGGAAGTTATCGATATCTGCGACTTTGCCGTGGGCCTGTCGCGCCAGTTGCACGGTCTGAGCATCGCCACTGAGCGCCCCAACCACCGCATGGCCGAAACCTGGCATCCGCTGGGTGTGTTCGCGCAGATCAGCGCGTTTAACTTCCCCGTCGCTGTGTGGTCCTGGGGTACGATGATTGCCCTGACATGCGGAAACGCAGCGATCTGGAAACCGTCAGAAAAATCGCTTCTGTCGGCATCGGCGTGCGCGGGGTTACTGGCGCGCGCCTGTGAGGATTTCGCCGAGGCGCCGGCCCATCTGCACCAGATTCTGACCGGTGGCGGCGATGTCGGGGCACAGCTGGCCGCCGATCCGCGTGTTTCGCTCATCAGCGCGACAGGCAGCACCAGGATGGGCCGTTCTGTCGCCAGCACGGTCGCGGCGCGTCTTGGCCGCTCGATACTGGAACTGGGCGGCAATAACGCTGCCATCGTCACACCTTCTGCCAATCGCGAGCTGGTCCTGCGCGGTGTCACCTTCTCTGCGGCAGGCACGTCCGGCCAGCGGTGCACATCGCTGCGCCGTCTGATCGTCCATGAAAGCGTGCATGACGAGCTGGTCGGCCAGCTGAAGCGCGCCTTCAGCCAGCTGCGTGTCGGCAATCCGCTGGAACCAGGCGTGCATGCCGGTCCGCTGATCGACCTGCCGGCCATGGAGATGTTCAACGCTGCACTGGATCAAGCGCGCGCCGAAGGCGGCACGGTACATGGCGGCCAGCGCGTGCTGGCAGAGGACTATCCTGATGCGGCCTATGTGGCCCCCGCCCTGGTGGAAATGCCCTCGCAGACACCCATTGTGCACACGGAGACCTTCGGGCCGATCCTCTACGTCATGCGCTATCGCACGATCGAGGAAGCCATTGCGATGAACAACGCGGTGCTGCAAGGCCTGTCATCGGCAATTTTCACCGACAATATGCGGGAGGCGGAGCTGTTCACCTCCAGCCTCGGCAGCGATTGCGGCATCGCCAATGTCAATATCGGCACCAGTGGGGCCGAGATTGGCGGCGCGTTCGGCGGCGAGAAGGAAACCGGTGGAGGGCGCGCGTCGGGCTCGGACACCTGGAAGGCGTATATGCGGCGCGCCACCAACACCATCAACTACTCAACTGACCTTCCCCTGGCCCAGGGCGTGCGTTTCGACGCAGCCTGAGCTGAAGTGCGACTTACCAACCCGAAGAAAGGGCAGACCATGACTTTCAAGACCCTGCTTATCACCGGCGCGGCCGCCCTGGCCCTTGCCGGCACTGCAGCCAGCGCGCAAGAGATTCCGCAAGGAACCAGCTACCAGACTGAATCGCTTCTGGGTGAGCGCCTCTATACCCGCTCTGCCGAGACGATGAATCTTGCCGATCCGAGCGCGTTCGAGCGCGCCACGATTGAAGCTCACGCGGCTTATGTTGCCGACATGAACCCGGACACGGCCACCTGGTACGGTCGCATGCTGTCCTATCAGGGCTATTTCCGTGAGGCGATCGAGGTGTATGACGCCGCCATCGAACGCTTTCCCGACAATGCCAAGCTGCGCCGCCACCGCGCGCACCGCTATTTCACGCTGCGCGATTTTGATGCCTCGATCGAGGAAGGCCTGCGCGCGGCAGCTCTGTACGAGAACATGCCACTGGAGCGCGAACTGCTGGGGCCCGACTACTTTCCTTCCACCCCGGACGTCGTCCAGTTCTATCTCTACTACCATCTCGGCCAGGCGTATTTCGCATCCAACCAGTATCGCGAGGCTGCGCGCTGGTTTAACCGCTCCCACGAAGTGGCTCTGGGCGTGGATGATGCCGTAAGCATTACGGCCGCGGTGTACTGGGAGTATATCTCTCTGGCCCGCGCCGGCGACTTCTTTGAGGCGCGCGAGCTTCTCGACAGCTATACGTTCTCGCTGGAAGACCTCGCCGAAAATATCGAAAGCAATTTCTATTTCGACGGGATCCAGCTCTTCAAGGGCGAGCGCGATTTCGACACCTTCTTCAGCGATGAAGATACCGGCATGGCGTTTTCAAACGCCTCGGCAGCGGCGTCGTCAACCGCGTTCACACTCGCCAACTATCTGCTGTTGCAGGGACATCGCGAGGAAGCACGCGAGTGGTACCGCCGGGCGATCAATGTCGATGGCTGGTCTTTCTTTGCGCGTATCCAGGCGGAAGCCGACTGGGCGACGCTCTACCCGGGTGAGACTCCCTAACATCCCTGCCCGGGGCCCTGCACTGCCTTTCCCGGCGGTGCAGGGCACTTCCTCTGCTCCCTGCTTCCGTTGAAAGGTTCCTGTCATGCCAATCCGAGTATCTGCTGCCGCTGCCGCCGTGCTCTTGCTCGCTGCAGGACCGCTGGAGGCCCAGATTGCGGACCGTGATGCCGCCCTCGCCCCTGCTGGCGAAACCTTGCGCGAGGGACAGACCCTGATCGGAACGCAGCTCAGCGAGCCGGGCTTCAGCGATGAATTGCGCCGCGAGCTGGAGCTGGACCTGGCGATTGCCAGGGCCGCGCTGGAACTCGCGCCCCATCGAGAGGACTCGTATATCTGGCTGGGCCGCCGGCTCGGTTATCTCGGCCGTTTTGAAGATGCTGTGGATGTGTTCACACAAGGGCTGGAGCTGTTCCCGGACAGCTACAAGCTGCTGCGTTTCCGCGGACGGCATCTGGCCCGCAGCCGCCAGTTCGAGGCGGCCATCTCCGACTACACGCGTGCGCTCGAGCTTATGGAGGGTGTGCAGGACAGTTTTGAGCCGGACGGCATAGCCAACGCCTATAACCTGCCGCTCGGCACGTTCCGCTCCAACCTGCACTACTACCGGGCACAAACCAGTTTTGCGGCAGGCGATTTCGAGACACTGGTGGCCGGTATGCAGGCGGCACGCGACGAACCGCTGCTGATGGATCCGACCGGCGATATGGGTGTTGCCATCGCCTACTGGCTCTTTATCGGTCACAGCCTTCTGGGCGACGAGGCTGCAGCGCGCGATGCGCTGTCCGGCGTTCACGCGGACCTGCCACTGATAGAGAACGCCAACTACCTGCGCGGCGCATTGTTCTTCAAAGGCGAGATCAGTCGTGAAGAGATGGAGCCATTTCCTGGCGCAATCGAGCAGTTTGCCGTGGCGATGGCAGACCGGCTTGCGGGCAATGACAGGGCCGCTGAAGAAAGAATGGAGGCGATAGTACGCGCGGGCGCATCCGGCTTCTGGCCTGCCGAGACGGAGATATTGCGGATCAGGGCCGGCCGTCAGGCGCAGCACTAGCACCGAGAGGCTTCTCCCGCGCCGGTGCGCCGTTATTCCTTTGCATGTTCGCGTTTTTCCGGCGTCACACTGGCGCCAGCCTTCTCCTGCGCTTTTCGACGATCGAAAACGGCGCGCATATGACGTTCGTCATCCTCCGACAGGCGCTTTGCAAAGTCGGGGAAATGATCGTCTTCCTCTTCGTCAATATGATGAAGATAATCATGCTCCAGCGCCTTGAACTTCTGCAGCCATGCGCCAGATGCCATGTCGGTCGCGGCCAGGTCGTTCAGCGCCTCGTCTATCTCGTGATGTTCGGCAACCGAATGACGGGTCTCGTCAGTCGTCGCAGGTTTGCGCATCATGGTGGAATAAAGCGCCTGCTCCTCCGCTGCGGCGTGCGCTTTCACTTCCCGGGTGAACTCCTCGAACAGAGCCCGGCGTTCAGCGGTGTCACCACTGGTCTTGCCAATCTTGTCCAGCAGGCGGCGATGACGGTCATGGTCGTCTTTCAGACGGGCAAAGATTGCATCTGCTTTGGTCATGGGTGAACGCTCCATTCCAGGGGGGAGGCCGTAACAACCCGCCGGAAGGATGTATGGTTCCGTTCCGGGGCCAAGCCTGCGCCCGGTCGTCACCAGTACGCAGCGCTCGCGCGCTATAACGGGTCGGCCTGGTCTGCGAGCGTCCATATGACGCGCGGCGGACGGCGCTCACCGAGCGGCTGGCGTGCTGTCGGATCCCGGTCCGGTGCTATCTGCTGGCGCAGTTGCCAGCGGACCGGTCCGCCGGGGTGGCGGATACCCGCCCGCACCGTGTTGTCTGCGTTCCGGACTTCGTAATATCCGGCCTCAAGGTCACGCAGGGCAATCATGCCGCGCCGGTCCGTGGTTACGTTGGCAACTGCGTTTCCCGGAGGCACCTTTTCCACGACCACATCGACACCCGGTATGGGGTCCTCTGCCATTGCCTGAGCACCGATGGCGCCCCCCGGCAGAACAAGCGCCGTTGAACCTGCGGCCAATGCCAGCCCGATGGCTTCGCGACGTGATATTGTCATCTGTCTTCCTCCCCTTTTCTAGTCATCCTGCCGCTACAGCGGATCAGACTGGTCGGTGAGGCTCCAGATGGGCCGGCGCGTGTCGCGTCGCTGGCGAAGTTGCCAGCGAACCGGGCCGCCGCGGTGGCGGATGCCCGCGCGAACTGTGTTGTTTGCGTCCCGTACCTCGTAATATCCGGCTTCCAGATCGCGCATGGCGATCATGCCGCGCCGGTCCGTGGTTACGTTGGCGACTGCGTGTCCGGGCGGAACCTTCTCCACCACCACGTCTATGAGCGGGATCGGGTCCTCGGCCTGCGCTTGCCGCGCTGAAGACTGGCCGGCAAACGCCAGGCCCGCAATGCTTGCCGACAAAGTCGACTGGATAAATATTCGTCTGGATTGTTTCATGACGCCCTCCCTGTCCATGAGGGTAACACGGTGCGCCCTGAAACATGACAGGAAGATGAACAGCCTTGAAGATTGAGGAATGTTGGCGTCTGCCAGCTTACTCCCTGACAGCCAGAATGCGCCCCTCGCCGAGGCTGAGCGTGCCGTCTTCGTCAATACTGGCAGGAAGAGAGCCCTGGATGATGCCGAGGAATGTGGATTCCAGCTCCATCAGGTCGCCGGCACAGGCCATGCGCGTAGACAGGCCCTGTCCGAGCACGATGCCTTCGCCGGTCATCTGGTAGCTCGCCGAGTAGCGGTTGCAGGGTCCTTGTCCGGATAGCCGGCCTTCGCCGTCAAACTCCATTGTGACGGCCCGCGGGCCGGGCACTTCCTCTCCGGCGATATGGGTGACCCGCCAGACCTCTCCGGCGAGCAGGCTTTCGGCGTCGCCGCCGCATCCTGAATAGGTTTCCATGTCTGCGAGCGTAATCGTTACCGTATCGGGATATGACAGGCCGGACATCGAATCCTGGCAGATTGTGTGGGTGATCTGGACGGTGAATATCTGCCCGTCATCGCCGGAAACCGTCAGCACATTGGTTTCCTCGTCCAGCGCGCCGCGCCCGGTTACCTGACCGGACAGGCTCGTTTCCCCGTAATTGCCCTGATACACCGCCTCATTGCCGGAAAGCCGCAGGATCCAGCCCGGTTCGTTGCCGCGAGCAGTATAGACGGCCGGCTCCGCTGCGGGTTCCGGTGTGTCTTCGGGCTGTTCCACCGGCCTGTACGCGCTGGACGCACACTGCACCCACTCGCCATCTTCCTCAAACCGCACAAGAGCGCCCTCGCCCCGGCTCCAGAAAGCCCGTGGCCCTTCCTCGCTGCCTGCCTCGAAACGCGCGCCAGAGGCCGCCGGCACCGGGCTGAGGGTGTAGGCGCTATCGCCCATGGTCAGTGTCAGGTCCGGTGTGTTGTAGCGGGCGCTGAACGCCTGCCCTCCATCACACAGATAGGCTGTGTCCTCGGACGCGGCGTGATTGCTGCGTACCAGCATGATGACGCCCAGGTCAGCGTCCGGGTTTCCGGCAGGGAATCGCGCATCTTCAGGGGTTACCCACACCTGGGCGCTATCGGGATCGAGAATCCGGCCGCTGACGGCGAGTTCGCGGTCCGTAGCGATGGCAGCCGGGTCGTATGTCAGGGTGAGATCGACGGGTACCTGACGCCCGGCGAACGGCTCGCGCGCTTCCGCCACCAGTTCGGGACGGTCACTGCCGGGATCGAATGCCAGCAATTGCGCTTCCACAATTGCGTTCTCGCCAAGTGCGATACGTTCCCGGTACGCGACAGCAAACGTCACGCTGGCGGTTCCGGCCTCATTGACGGTTTCGCGATTTTGCGTGGCCTGTCCGTTCGGGCCGCAGCCCGCCGCCAGGAGGACGGCCCCGGCAATGAAGGGGACGAACACGCAGCCCGGTCTCACATGAAGGCGCAAATGGGATACTCCCTGCTTTTGTCAGAACGAATGATTACACTTCCGGACCCGGTGCGGAAAGCATAACCGCACTGGCGAGGCCCCGCGCCAACGCCTTGCCGCTGTCCCTGCCCGCCTGTAGACCGGAGACATGAGCGAACACTTTCCTACCTCGGTAGATCTGGACGGCGAGGACATTCACTGGTCCCCTGAAGGCGGGCTCAGCTATGGCCGCTATCTCGATCTTGACCGTATTCTCGGCGCGCAGGCGCCGCTGACCGGTGAACATGACGAGATGATGTTCATCATCATCCATCAGGCAAGCGAGCTATGGCTCAAACTGTGTCTGCACGAGCTGGACGCCGCTATCACGCATGTTCAGGCCGACGAGGTGCGCCCGGCCATGAAGATGCTGGCGCGCATCGCGCGAATCCAGGAGCAGCTCACCCAGTCATGGGCCGTGCTGTCTACCATGACGCCGTCAGACTATCTGAAGTTCCGCGACCGGTTGGGGCAAAGCTCGGGATTTCAGTCGGCGCAGTACCGGACACTGGAATACCGTCTGGGCAACAAGAATGCGGCGCTGGCAAAGGTGCATGAGGCAACTCCGGACGCTCACGCACTGATTTTGAAAGCACTCAACTCTCCAAGCCTTTATGATGAAACCTTGAAGTTTGCAGCAAGGTGCGGGCTGAGCGTGCCGTCCAGCCATCTGGAACGGGACTGGGCGCAAGCCTATCAGCCCGATGACGCTGTGGAGGCGATGTGGCGCGAGGTCTATCTGGATACGGCGCGCTGGTGGGAAGTCTATGAATTTGCAGAGAAACTCGTTGATCTGGAGCAAAAATTCCAGCAATGGCGTTTCAACCATATGAAAACTGTGGAGCGCATTATCGGTTTCCGGCGCGGCACGGGCGGCTCGGGCGGGGTATCCTATCTCGTCAAGGCGCTGAACTTGCGCCTGTTTCCAGAGCTCTGGACCGTACGCACCACTCTCTAGTCAGGCAGGAAAAGGCCCATGCGGCAGTTTTACATCTTCATCAAGTGCGAGCTGGGCAAGACCTATGATGTTGCCTCGGCTCTGGTCGATACGCTGGAAGAAACCCGGCAGGTGCATTCGGTGTCGGGTGCTTTCGACCTTCTGGCGCAGTTCGCCGTGGAGTCCGAAGCCGATATAGGCCGCTTCGTGAACCAGAAGGTGCAAACCATATCAGGGGTCAAGGACACGCAGACCATCATCTGCTTCAACGCCTTCACCCGTGATCGTGGTCTGGGCGATTAAGGGCAGACCCTGTCATGCACTTCGGCGTTTTTGATCTCTTCAAGATCGGTATCGGCCCGTCCAGCTCCCACACAGTGGGGCCGATGAAGGCTGCACGGCTTTTCCTGGAGCGCGTCGATGCCGAACACGGATTGAAGGCCATCGTGCGGGTGAAGGCGGAGGCCTATGGCTCGCTGGCGCTGACCGGACCCGGGCACGCGACCGACAAGGCGCTGATCTGGGGGCTTGCCGGCGAACATCCCGAAACCGCTGATCCCGATGCACTGCCACGTCTTATAGAAGAGGTAGAGAATTCCGGCACGATCCGTCTTCTCGGCCAGCATCCGATCGGTTTTGACCGCGATACGGACCTGGTTCTTGACGGGAAAATCCGCCTGCCCTTCCACTCAAACGCGATGAAGTTCACCGCTTTCAACGCGAACGGCGACAGCCTGTCTGAACAGCTCTGGTATTCAATTGGCGGCGGGTTTGTGATCGACGAGGCTGAGGCCGGGCGCAATTCCGCCGCTGAAGCGCCGGAGGGCGAGCCCTACCCGTTTGACAGCTGTAACGAGCTGCTGGAAATCGCTGACCGCGAGAACCTGTCTATCCCCGAAATCATGATGGCCAACGAGACCGCTTTCCGCAGCGAGGCGGAGGTGCGCGACCGCATAGCGACGGTCTGGCAGGCCATGGAGGACTGTATCGACCGGGGCGTCGCCGGTGATGGCGTGCTGCCCGGCGGATTGAAAGTGAAGCGCCGCGCGCCTGCCATGCAGCGCCGGCTTGAGGAAGATCCCGACCGGGCCACGCGTGACCCGCTGTCGGCCATGGAATGGGTCAATCTGTGGGCGATGGCGGTCAATGAGGAGAACGCCGCCGGGGGCCGCGTTGTCACTGCGCCGACCAATGGGGCGGCTGGCATCATCCCGGCAGTGGCGCGCTATTTCGACCGGCATTGCAGGAAACCCGGCGATGAAGACGCGATGGTGCGCTTCTTCCTCACCGCTTCGGCAATAGGCGCGCTCTACAAACTCAACGCCTCGATTTCGGGCGCGGAGGCGGGTTGTCAGGGCGAGGTGGGTGTTGCCTGCTCGATGGCCGCGGGAGGGCTCGCGGCGGCGCTGGGCGGTTCAAACCGGCAGATCGAGAACGCGGCCGAGATCGGCATGGAGCACAATCTGGGTCTGACCTGCGATCCGGTGGGCGGGCTTGTCCAGATCCCCTGCATCGAGCGCAATGCCATCGGCGCGATCAAGGCGATCAATGCGGCCCGCCTCGCCATGCTGGGAAATGCCGAATACAAGGTCCGCCTCGACCAGGTGATCGAGACCATGCGCCAGACCGGGCTCGACATGGCTGACAAGTACAAGGAAACGTCCGAAGGCGGGCTGGCGGTCAACGTTCCGGTGTGTTGAGAGCCTGATCCCGGCTCCACACCCGTGAAACCCCGGACGCGTCAGCGATCCGGGGCCTGTTTCCGATTTATCTGCTCGAGGTCCCGGATAGCGCTTCGCGCTTCCGGGATTTCAGGTGTGAAGTTCTCAGGCCGCCAACTTGGCCGCTACCCGGTACTTCGCCTCGGTGGACTTGGCGATGTCGTCGAGCGTGACGCCATCGGCCAGCTCAATCAGCTCAAGCCCGTCCTCGACCACATCAAACACGCCATAGGTGGTGATGATACGGTCGACACATCCCTTGCCGGTCAGCGGCAGGGCGCATTCTTTGAGCAGCTTGGGCGAACCGTCCTTGGCGGTGTGCTCCATGATGACCACGACGCGCTGCACGCCGGCAACGAGATCCATCGCGCCGCCCATCCCCTTGACCATCTTGCCGGGGATCATCCAGTTGGCGATGTCGCCCTTTTCGGAGACTTCCATCGCGCCGAGGATGGACAGGTTGATATGCCCGCCGCGGATCATGCCGAAACTGTCTGACGAACTGAAATAGCTGGTGCGCTTCAGCTCGGTAATGGTCTGCTTGCCGGCATTGATGAGGTCAGGGTCCACCTGGTCCTCGGTCGGGAACGGGCCCATGCCCAGCATGCCGTTTTCCGACTGCAGGGTTACATCCATGTCTTCAGGAATATAATTCGCCACGAGCGTCGGAATGCCGATGCCCAGATTGACGTAGAAGCCGTCCTCGAGCTCCCTGGCGGCGCGTTCGGCGAGTTGGTCGCGGGTCCATGCCATGATCGTGCTCTCCCTTAAGCCGCACGCACGGTGCGCTGTTCGATGCGCTTCTCGTGCTGGCCCTTGATGATGCGCTGGACGAAAATGCCCGGCGTGTGGATATGGTCGGGGTCGAGGCTGCCGACGGGCACGATTTCTTCCACCTCGGCGATGGTCACCTTGCCCGCCGTTGCCATCATCGGATTGAAATTGCGTGCCGTTTTCCGGTAGACGAGATTGCCTTCGCCATCGCCTTTCCACGCTTTCACGATTGCGAGGTCTGCCTTCAGGCCGGTTTCCATCACATAGGTTTCACCGTCGAAATCGCGATGGTCCTTGCCTTCGGCCACCAGCGTGCCGACGCCGGTCTTGGTGTAGAAGGCGGGAATGCCTGCACCGCCGGCGCGGATGCGCTCGGCCAGCGTGCCCTGCGGATTGAATTCAAGCTCCAGCTCGCCGGAAAGATACTGCTTCTCGAAGGTCTTGTTCTCGCCGACATAGGACGAGACCATTTTCTTGATCTGCCGGGTGTGCAGGAGCAGGCCAAGCCCGAAATCATCCACCCCGGCATTGTTGGAAATGACCGTGAGATCTTTGGCGCCGCTGTCACGCAGGGCCAGGATCAGGTTTTCGGGAATGCCGCACAGGCCGAACCCGCCGGCCATCACGGTCATGCCGTCAAAAGTCAGGCCTTCGAGCGCTGACGCCGCATCCGCATAGACTTTCTTCACCTTGGATGTCCTCCCGGGCATGAATTCAACGTGCGTTGTATAATTGGCAGGCGCGCATCCGCCAAGCGCAGTTTGCGCCTCTTGTCGTGCTGCCGGGAATAGCCGATTGGCCGGGCGGGGTCCATGGCCGCCCGATTACGGCCGCATACGGAAAACGCCGGACTGGAGGTTGGCCTCCAATCCGGCGCTGGTTGAGGAAACACTAGCCTCATGAAGCCCGGGACCGGCGAGGGACTGGGAACACATGGCCCAAGCTTCAAGACGTATAACGCCATACCGTGTCTGAACCGCCGCTGAACGGCGCATACTGGGCAGTCAGTCCGCAGATGTACGGAAATACTGACGGTCGGATTCCACTGCTACCGCACCGCCCAGAAACAGTATGTAGGCCGCCCAGTATATCCAAAGAAGGAAGATGATGACCGCGCCCAGCGATCCGTAGAGAGACATGCTCACCACCGTCGCAACATAGGTGTTGAAGCCGGCTGAAAGGGCGAGCCACAGCCCGGTCGACAGTGCGGCCCCGATGGCGCAGGCAGCCCAGGATGTCTCCCTGGCCCGCTGCATGACATATCGGTAGAGCAGCATCAGCGCGGCCATCATGGCCAGGACGGACACGCTCCATGGATTGATCACTGCGCTCGCGGCATCACCGCCCAGCCCGAGAGGCTCAAGCACGAAATTGATCAGTGCCGGCACGATCATGACGGTCAGGTTGGCAGCTATGAGCAGGCCGATACCCGCAAGTACGGCGAACATGGCGATCAGGTTGAATTTCACAATGGAGCGAAGCCCGTCGCGTCCGGCAATGTGGTTGAGGCCGGTGATGATGGCCTTGGTGCCACGCGATGCGGCAAACAGGGCGATTGCAAGGGCGACGAAGCCCTGCAGCGTCAGCAGCGCCGGCGAGGTGGTTGCCAGACGGGTGAGCTGGCTCATCACAAGGTCGGCCACCTCGGCGGGCAGGACTTGTGCTATACGGCCGACCTGTTCCACGGCGTCGGTCTGATCCTGAACCAGACCATATATCGAGGCGATGACAGCAATCCCGGGAAAGATCGACAGCAAGGCGAAGAAGGACGCCCCGCCAGCATATAGCATCACTTCACGCTGCAGCACGCGCGAGACAGAGCGGACGAGAATGGCGAGCGGCCCAAAGCCGGTCACCGCGCGGATGCGCTTTCTGGCCGCTTCAATGCGCTTTCTCAAAACAGGTCTGCCTCCGGTGCCGCGCGGGTCAGGACGGGACTATGGTCAACGCGTGAGAATTGCTGCGGTTCAGGTCTTGCTGCCAAACGCCCCAGCGCTTCTCAATCGGGCGATTGCATTATCGCTGAAGCCCCAGTCCGACAGCACAGCCTCAGTATCCGAGCCCGGTGCCGGAGCCGGGCCCTGAATGGCGCCGGGCGTTCTGGAAAAGCGGGGCGCGGGCGCGGCCTGACGTACCCCTGCCAGCTCGGTGAACACGCCGCGTTCGGCCATATGGGGATGACGGGCCGCCTCCTCGGTCGTCAGTACCGGCGCAAAGCAGGCGTCACTGCCCTCCAGCACGGCGCACCATTCATCGCGGGTTTTGCTGGCGAAGGCCGTTTCCAGCTTCGCCCGTTGTGCCGCCCACTGGCTTGCGTCGTACGGGTTAGCCATGACCGGATCGTCTTTCAGCGACAGCTTCTCCAGAAGCAAGGTGTAGAATTCAGGCTCCAGCGGGCCAATGGAGACATGCTTGCCGTCGGCGCACTTATAGGTGCCGTAGAAGGCCGCGCCGCCATCGAGCAGGTTCTCTCCCCTGCCCCGGTTCCAGATGCCCATGGCCTGTAATTGATGGATGGCCCCCATCAAGGATGTCGCGCCGTCAACAATGGCGGCGTCCACCACCTGCCCCTCGCCGGTTGTCCGGGCGTGGGTAAGGGCCGCCAGCACACCGAAGGCCAAATAGAGCGAGCCGCCACCGAAATCGCCGACAAGATTGAGCGGAATGGCCGGGCTCTCCGGTGTGCCCATCGCATCCAGCGCGCCGGTCAGCGAGATATAGTTGATGTCATGGCCCGCTGCGTGGGCCAGCGGACCGTGCTGGCCCCAGCCTGTCATGCGCCCATAGACCAGTGCCGGGTTGCGCTTGTGGGCGGTATCAGGCCCTAGCCCAAGCCGCTCCATGACGCCGGGGCGATAGCCCTCCAGCAGAATGTCCGCGCGGCTGATCAGATCGAGGCACGCTTCGACGGCCGCCGGGTTCTTAAGGTCGAACGCGGCCGAGCGCCGCCCGCGCGCGAGAATCTCTGCCGCACCGCCGCCATGCGCGCCGGGCCGGTCAACGCGCACGACATCCGCGCCCATGTCCGACAACAGCATCGCTGCAAAAGGTGCAGGCCCGAGCCCAACAAATTCAACGACTTTAACGCCACGCAAAGGGCCTTGTGCGTTCATGGGGCTGCTCCATGTGGTGAAAATCTGATGCGTTTGAAGGAATTCGGGTTGTGACACTGAAATTACATCGACACAATGGCAGTCCTGTCAGGCCCGGGGGACCGATGGGGCGTGCCGTCACATTACTCGTTTGCGGGAACGCAGAAGCGGCAGGAGAGCTTGCCGGAGAGCTTTGTGCTCTTGGCTTTTCAGCGCGGCCGGCAAGCACGCGCGGGGCGGCCGCAGCTCTGGACACCGAACCGGCCGACGCGATTGTGGCACTGGAACCGCTCGAGGATGCAACCGGGCTTCCGGCGCGCGCGATTGTATCGGTTGCAGGCGCTTTCGACGGGGCGCACGCCATCATCGTTCCGCCGGCCCACCCCATCCAGATTGCTGGCCGGGTGCGCTCGCTGCTGCGTCTTGGTGTACTCGAGGAAACGGCACGCCTGCGGTTGGCCGATCTGGGTGATGCGGGGCACCTGCTGCACAAGCCGGAGCAGAAAAGCGGCCCGATTTCCGTTCTTTATGCCGGACCGCCGGACCCGGCCTATTTGCGTCTTGAGCACGCGCTGGAGCGTGCCAATGCCCAGACGGTGGCAGCATTTTCGACCTTCAACGCGTTCGACTATCTCCATGAACGCGCGTTCGACGCCGTTGTCCTCAACACCCGGCCCAAACCGGATGTCGCGCATACGGTCTGTTCAGCCATGCGCCGCAATACGCGCCTTTACCACACCCCGACCGTGCTGCTGAGCCATGACGAGGTCTACCGCGCGGCGGACGAGGCCTTTGCCCGCGGCGCATCAGATATTCTGCCTGCCTCGCTGGATGCCGATGATCTGGCGGCCCGCATTCTGGCGCTGGCAGGTGAACGCAGGCGCAGGCGGCTTTCCAAGGGGCTGCTGGAATCCTGCCGTGTTTCCGCCGTCCTGGACGGTGAAACGGACCTGTTCAATGATGCCTTTGGCCGGCGCCATCTTTCCAGCCTGGTTGACCTTGCCCAGAAGCAGGCGCTGCCCCTGGCCCTTATCGGGCTGAAAGCGTCTGTTCCCGGCGCTGCCGGCCCGTCTGAAGGGCGCCACGCGTCCGGTGCGCTGAACCAGTTTGCCTCGATGCTGCGCCATTGCGTACGGGCCGAGGATCTGGCTGTGCGCCTGTCGGCCAACACTTTCTATCTGGCACTGCCCGGTACCAGCGCAGCAGACGCACAGATCGTTGCTGCACGCGTTGCCGCGATTGCCGAATGCACCGCCTATGAAGGTGAGGACCCGCAAACGCCGTTCCGCATTGTCCTGCGGCACGAGGTGACGGATACGCGTCCCGGCGACAAGGCGCAGACCCTCGTCTCACGCGCCCTGACGGGGCTGCAACAGGAACGCGCGAGCGTGGCAGCGGTCTAGGCGGCGGCCTTTCCGCGCGTGGCGGCATCGGCAATCGGGCCGATAAGCCGCTGCACGCCCTTCAACCTGCCGCCAACATCCGGGAAATCACCGCGCAGCACCATCGTATTGTCGGGCCGCAGCTTGTAGTCGGCCGGGCGCTTGTTCATCAGATCGATCAGCGCCATCGGGTCGGCAAAGGCATGGTCGCGGAACGTGGCCACCGCTCCCTTCGGCCCGGCATCAAGCTTGGCTATTCCTGCGCGCTTGCACAGCGCCTTGATGGCGACGACCTGCAACAGGCTCTCCACCTCATCGGGCAGCGCGCCGAACCGGT
This sequence comes from Glycocaulis albus, assembly GCF_014639075.1. GTDB lineage: Bacteria > Pseudomonadota > Alphaproteobacteria > Caulobacterales > Maricaulaceae > Glycocaulis > Glycocaulis albus. The sequence goes on along the minus strand of NZ_BMFS01000002.1, from coordinate 125,968 downwards.
CGATAAGCTCAGCGGCGAACGCTTCGCGCTCCTGCTTCGTGTCGAGCTTTGACAAACGCCGGTAAAGGCCCATGCGTACGTCGAGATCGGGAACGTAATAGTCGGGGATCAGCACCGCGGCGCCGGTATTGATCTGCGGCGACCAGTCACCTTCATCCAGCGCAGGGCCATCGGTTTTCAGGGAGGCGACAGCTTCTTCCAGCATGGCCTGATAGAGCTCGACGCCGACATCGCGGATATGCCCCGACTGCTCCTCGCCGAGCAGATTGCCACCGCCGCGCAGATCGAGATCATGGCTGGCAAGCGTGAAGCCGGCCCCCAGGCTGTCGAGTGACTGCAGGACCTTCAGCCGTTTCTCCGCGCCTTCAGTAATCTTCTCGCGTGCAGGCGTCGTCAGATAGGCGTAGGCACGCGCCTTTGAGCGGCCCACCCGTCCGCGCAGCTGGTAAAGCTGGGCGAGGCCAAAGCGGTCCGCGCGGTGAATGACCAGCGTATTGGCGGTCGGCACATCAATACCGGATTCCACGATGGTGGTGGAGAGCAGCACATCAAACCGGCCCTCGTAGAAGGCGGTCATGATGTCTTCCAGCGCCGTGGCGGCCATCTGGCCGTGGGCTATCTCGAAATTGATCTCCGGTACCGCCTCGCGCAGGAATTCGGCGGTGTCTTCCAGGTCAGAGATGCGCGGCACCACGAAGAAGCTCTGTCCTCCGCGGTATTTCTCGCGCAAGAGCGCCTCACGAACGGTCACCGGATCAAACGGCGCCACATAGGTGCGCACCGCCAGACGGTCTACCGGCGGCGTGGCGATGATGGAAAGGTCACGGATTCCGCTCATCGCCAGTTGCAGCGTGCGCGGAATGGGTGTGGCCGTCAGGGTGAGCACATGCACATCGGTGCGCAGCTCTTTCAAGCGCTCCTTGTGCTTCACACCGAAATGCTGCTCCTCATCGATCACCAGAAGGCCGAGATCGGAGAACTTGATCGATTTGGCCAGCAGCGCATGGGTGCCGACCACGATCTCGCAGCGCCCCTCCTCCAGCTCTGCGCGCGCCGCTGCCGCGTCCTTCGCGTTTACCAGCCGCGATAGCTGGCGCACCTTCACCGGCCAGCCCTTGAAGCGCTCCGCAAAGGTGTTGAAATGCTGGCGGGCCAGCAGCGTGGTTGGCGCCACGACTGCCACCTGCTTGCCGCTCATCGCGGTAATGAAGGCGGCGCGCAGGGCGATTTCGGTCTTGCCAAAGCCGACATCGCCGCAGATCAGCCGGTCCATCGGGCGGCCGCGGGCCAGATCCTCGAATACATCCTCGATCGCTGAAAGCTGGTCGTCTGTCTCGGCGAAGGGGAAGCGCGCGGCAAACTCGTCATAAATGCCGGCCGGAGGTTCGATCACCGTGCCTTCGCGGGCATTGCGCTCTGCCGCGATGCGGATCAGCTCGTCGGCCATGTCGCGCAGGCGCTTCTTGGCCTTGGCCTTGCGCGCCTGCCACGCGACGCCGCCCAGTTTATCGAGCTGCGCGGTCTCGCTATCGTTGCCGTAGCGCGACAACAGTTCGATATTTTCAACCGGCAGGAAGAGCTTGGCTCCGCCTGCATATTCCAGCTCCAGACAATCGTGCGGCGCGTCCTGAACAGTCAGCGTCTTCAGGCCGAGATACCGGCCGAGGCCGTGATCGGAATGGACCACCAGATCGCCGGTGGAGAGGCTGCCGGCCTCGGTGATGAAATCGGCATTCTTGCGCTTGCGTACCCGGCGCGCGAGCCGGTCGCCCAGAATGTCCTGCTCAGCGACAACCGCCAGCGTGTCAGTCTCGAACCCCTGCTCCAGCGGCAGGACGACCCGCGCAACAGCGCTTTTGGGCAGGCCCTGCACGGCGTTCCAGTCACGCGCTATGGCAATCGGGGCAAGGCCGTGCTCGCCCAAAACGCTTGCCAGACGGTCCGACGCGCCTTCGGTCCAGCCTGCCACCATCACGCGCTTGCCGGACTGGCGAAGCTGGACGATGTGCTGGCGGGCGGCGTCAAACACGTTGTGTCCGGCCTGACGCTCGGCGGCAAAGCTGCGCCCGATCCGGCCCGGCAGGGTGACGACATGCTCTCCCGGCTCATGCAGGGCGGTGAAGCGGCGCGTGGCGCGTGCGCTCAGCATCGCCTCCCACTCGTCGCCGGTCAGATACAGCGCCTCAGGTTCCAGCGCGCGGTAGACCGGTGCAGAAAACGCGCCCTTGCCGGTGCTGGCCTGCGCGGCGTCCTGACGGGCCTGATAATAGTCCGCGACCTGTTCCAGACGCTCGGCGACCGCATCACGGGCGAGTGGGTCGAGCGCCGTCAGGCCGCTATCGCCCAGATAGTCGAACACCGTTTCCATGCGCTCATGGAAGAGCGGCAGCCAGTGCTCGGCGCCTTGCGGGCGCGCGCCTGCACTGACCGAGGCGTAGACCGGATCGCCCGAGACTGCGCCGCCAAAGCGCTTCAGGAACCCTGAACGGAAACGCGAGATGGCGGCTTCGTCGATCAGCACTTCGCTGACCGGCGTGAACTCCACGCCTTTCAGCTGGCGGGTGGTGCGCTGGCTCTCGACATCAAACGCGCGCACGCTTTCCAGCGTATCACCGAAGAAGTCGAGCCGGACCGGTTCCTCCGCGCTCGCCGGGAAGACATCGATCACTCCGCCGCGCACGGCAAAATCACCGCGTTCAGACACGGTGGCGGTCCGGGTGTAGCCATTGGCGGCGAAATAGGCGGTCAGGCGCTCCACCTCGACCACACCGCCCTGCTTTGCGCTGATCCCGGCGGCCTGCATCACGCTGCGCGGCGCGACGCGCTGGAGCACGCCGTTCACGGTGGCGATCACGATCAGCGTGCCGTCACGCCTGGCATCCCAGTTGGCGAGCCGGTGTAGCGCGCCTGCACGGCGGGCGGCCGTGCGCGGGCTGGGACTGATCCGGTCATAGGGCTGGCAGTCCCAGGCCGGCAGGCGCATGCGCTTGATGTCCGGCGAAAAGAAGGCGCAAGCCTCGGCAAACGCCAGCGCGCGCGCCTCGTCCGACGCGATGAACAGGTTGATCCCGCCCCTGATCCGCGCCGCATCGCAGAAAACCAGCGCGTCATACCCTTCCGGCACACCGCTGAGGGTGAGGCTTTCCGGCGCGGTGGCGATACGGTTCAGATCGGTCATGTCTCGGCATCCATCAAAGCGGTATCGCCCGCATGGGCGTCTTTGCCCCATGCGGGTTGTCTTGTTTCCTCAGCGTTGTCCCGGCGAACGCCGGGATCCAGAACACTCTGGACACCGGCTTGCGCCGGTGAAACGCGTGTTAGTTGCCGCCCGGACCGTCGCTCACGATTGCCTCATGGCGGAAGCCCTTAAGCGCATCCAGCACCGGGCCGTCGTAATTGGAGGGCGTCTCCGCCCGGCCCGTGATCCACGCATAGACCTCGGTGTCGGGCGCGTCGAGCAGGCGCTCAAACTCGTCCAGCTCCGCCGGGCTCAAGCCCTCAAGGCGCGCCTCGGCAAACCGGCCCATGATCAGGTCGGCCTCCTTGAAGCCGCGCCGCCAGGCCCGGAAGGTCAGCCGCTTCTTGCGGTCGGTGTCGTTGATGGGCGGATTCGGATCGGAAAACGGATCATCACTCATGGCGCGGGATATAGCGGGCGAAGGGGACGAGGCAAAGGGTGGTTTCATCGTGTGTTTTTCCCCTCGTCCTTCGAGACGTTCGCTCCGCTCACCCTCAGGATGAGGGAAAAGCACGACCTAAGCCCTCATCCTGAGGGGCTTCGTCAGAAGCCGTCTCGAAGGACGAGGGCTTTGTTTCACCTCCCCTCGTCATCCCCGCGCAGGCGGTGATCCAGAAATCGTAGAGCTAAGGCAGTGCCAAGCGGCTCTGGGTTCCCGCCTGCGCGGGAACGACGAAGGAGAGGAGCCGAGGCGATGATGCGGCATCCACCCTTCCCTCAGCCCCTCCCCCGCGCGAAACTGCCGCCATGCGCCCTGAGTCCCTCTTTCCCCTGTTTGCTGATCTGACGAGCCTTTCCGGTGTCGGGCCGAAGCTGGCTGCGCTGCTGGAGAAGGTGTTTGGCGGCGGGCGGGTGAAGGATGCCGTCTTCACCCTGCCGACCGGGATTATCGATCGCTCACGGCGGGTGACGATTGCCGAGTGTGGTCAGGGCGGCGCGTCCGGCCTTGTCACGCTGGACGTGATGATCGAGGCGCATGTGCCCGGCGCGACCTTGAAGCAGCCCTACAAGGTGCGCGCGAGCGATGAGAGCGGTTTCCTCCATCTGGTGTTCTTTCACGCCCGCAAGGACTATCTGATGCGCACCCTGCCGCCCGGCGAGCGGCGCATCGTGTCGGGCAAGGCGGAGCGGTTCGGCTCTGAAATCCAGATCGTGCATCCGGACCTGGTCGCCAAGCCCGGCGAGATCAGCACCGATGATCTGATCCAGCCCGTCTACCCGCTTACCGCAGGGCTGACCGCCAACACCGCCAGAAAGGCCGTCAGGGCCGCGCTGGAGCGTGTTCCTGATCTGCCGGAGTGGATCGACCCCGCCATGCCCGAGGCGGCCTCGTGGCCGCTTTGGGCGGATGCTGTGAGGGCCGTCCATGCGCCGCGCTCGGCCGCTGATCTGGAGCCGGGCAATATCGCCCGCACCCGCCTAGCGTTTGATGAGCTATTGGCCCATCAGCTCGCCCTGAAGCTCGCCCGCGCCAGCCGCAAGGCGAGGAAGGGCCGCGCGTTCACCGGATCGGGTGAGAAGGTGCGCGCCGTCATCGCCGCTGCGCCCTTCACGCCGACAGGCGCTCAAGTGCGGGCGTTCGAGGCGGCCAAGGGCGATATGGAAGCGGCGACGCGCATGATGCGTCTCGTCCACGGCGATGTGGGGTCCGGCAAGACCTTCGTTGCCGCCCTGTGCGCGGCCCATGCTGCAGAGGCGGGCGTGCAGACGGCGCTGATGGCGCCGACCGAGATTCTCGCCCGCCAGCACGCCGCCGTGCTGACGCCCTTGCTGGCGGCTGCTGGTATCCGCGTCGTTACCCTGACCGGCCGGGACAAGGGCCGCGCGCGGGAAGAACTCACGGAAGCGATTGCCAATGGCGAAGCGCATGTCGTGTGCGGCACGCATGCGCTGTTTCAGGACGCGATTGCGTTCCATGATCTGGGCCTCGTTATCATCGATGAACAGCACCGCTTTGGTGTGTCGGACCGCAAGCGCCTCACCGCCAAGGGGCCACTGCCCGACACACTGGTGATGAGCGCCACGCCCATTCCGCGCACGCTGACCCTCGCTGTTTATGGCGATCTCGATGTCTCGCGCCTTGATGAAAAGCCCGCCGGGCGTATTCCGCCCACCACGCGCGTCATTCCCGGCGAGCGGCTCGATGATGTGATCGAGGGGCTGGGGCGGGCCGTCGCCAAGGGCGAACGCGCCTACTGGGTATGCCCGCTGGTGGAGGAAAGCGATGTCTCTGACCTCGCCGCCGCAGAGGAGCGCCATCTCCTGCTCTCCAACGCCCTGCGGGCGCGTGTGGGACTGCTTCATGGACGGATGCCCGCGCGCGACAAGGAACGCATCGCGCGGTCCTTCCGCGATGGCGAGATCGATATTCTGGTCGCCACCACTGTGATCGAGGTCGGCGTCGATGCCCCTGATGCGACCATCATGGTCATCGAGCATGCCGAGCGCTTCGGCCTCGCCCAGCTGCATCAGCTGCGCGGGCGTGTCGGGCGCGGCGACAAGCCCTCCTCCTGCCTGCTGGTCTATCATGGCAAGCTGGGCGAGACCGCGCAGCGCCGCCTGGAGATCATGCGCGAGAGCGATGACGGCTTCTTCATCGCGGAGGAAGACTGGAAGCTGCGGGGCTCGGGCGATCCGCTGGGCCTGCGCCAGTCCGGCCTGCCGGACTATCGCTTTGCCGACCTTGCGGCCCATGCTTCGCTGCTGCCGATTGCCAGCGATTACGCCAAGCTGGAGGCGTCGCGCGAAGAGCCGCTACAGGGTCCGCGTGGGCAAGCGCTGCGCACGCTTCTCTACCTGTTCGAGCGTGATGAGGGCGTGAAGCTGATGCGCTCGGCCTAGAGGCTTTGCCTAATCGTTCTGCCTGGGTGGTTCACCTGCCGCTTCGCGTGCCTTCGCCTCCGACTGTGCATGATCCACACGCTCGCCGGCAGGCAGGCTGCCTTCAGGCAGACGGTCAGGCGTGACCAGCCCGAACGAGATGATCAGCTTGGCCGCTTCCTCGATCGTGATGTCGAGCGGGATGGCCTTGGAGCGCGGTACAAAAAGCAGGAAACCGGAGGTGGGGTTCGGTGTTGTCGGCACGAACACGCCGATCACCTCCTCCTTGCCCTTGCCGACATGGTGACGGATAGCCCCCTTGCCGTGGGATGCGACGAAGGCCACCGCATAGCTGCCCGACATCGGGTATTCGACAAGCACCACCTCCTTAAAGGCGTTGTTCTGCGCACCCAGCACCGTCTCGACGAGCTGTTTGAGCGCGCCATAGATGTTACGGATCAACGGCATGGTGTTCACGATGCGCTCGCCGACCGCCAGCAGGCTGCGCCCGAAAATATTGGCCGCCAGTGCGCCCAGCAGGGTCAGGCCCAGCACGGCAATGATCAGCCCCATGCCTGGCAGGGCGAAGGGCAGATAGGTCTCCGGGTTGTACCGGTCGGGAATGAGCGGCTTGATCGTGGAATCCACAAAGCTGATGAAGATATAGATCAGCCAGATTGTGACGGTGACCGGCGTGGCGACCACGACGCCTGTAAGAAAACTGTTGCGAAGCCAGCGCAGCACGAAATTATCTCTCCTGAAGGCAAGAGGGGTTACCCGGCCCGCCGTGATGATGGCAAACTTGTAACGGGACTGCCAGCGCGCCTGGCGGTAAGCACAAGCAAAAAGGGAAAACGGTCATTCATGCCCAAACTACGCGCGCCTGCCCGCCCGCTGACCCTGCTTCTTGTCATTGCGGGTGTGGGCCTCATCTTGCTGCTCCTCGCTGCAAGTTGGCTGATGCGCGACCAGATCTACCAGACCCTGCTTGATCCGGGCGTTCCTTTCCAGACCTATGAGCCGCCAGCCGCCCCCGATTATGCCGAAGCGGACAGCTGGGCCGTGCGTCCGGTGGTTGCTGCCCTGGAGGAGGACGAGCCGGCTGTATTTTTCGTGCATCCCACGCTTCATACCGGCGGCGAGCACTGGAATGCAGCGCTGGACAGGCGCAGCCACCGCGAGCGCCTGGCGCGGCTTTACCTGCCCAATTATGCCGGCCCGTTTGCGGAGACAGGCGCGGTGTTCGCTCCGCGCTACCGGCATGCGGCGCTCTATGCCTACATGAATAATCGCGAAGACTCCCTGCAGGCCCGTCTTCTTGCCTACGACGATGTGCGCACAGCGTTTGCGCAATTTCTCGCAGATATCGGTGACGAGCGTCCGATCATTCTGGCCGGTGCCGGTCAGGGTGGCGGCCATGTCACGGGCCTTTTGCTGGATGTCATTTCGCGCGATGAGGATCTGATCGCCCGGCTCGTGGCCGCCTATATTGTCGAGGCGCCGGTGGCGGCCGATCTGTTTGATGGCCCGTTGCAGGACATTCCTCTTTGTAGCGCGCCGGAGGCGATCCGCTGTGTCATCACCTATTCGGCGGTGCGCAGCGACGAGCCGGCCAGAATCGAGGCCATCACGGAGCGCAGCACGTTGTGGATCGACCGGGGACGGCTGGGACAGACGCTGGGGCGCGAGCTGGCATGTGTGAGCCCGCTATTGTGGAACACATCGGAGGATTACGCGCCGGCCCGCCTGCATCGCGGCGGTGCTGCAGCCGAAGGGCTGGAACTGGGTGAGCGCCCCTCGCCGCTGGCCAGCCAGACCGGTGCGCAGTGCCAGAACGGCCTGCTCTTCGTGGACCAGCCCCGCTCGCGTACACTTCGCAGGCCATCGCGCCTGGCGGAAATACGCCGGGTGCCGCCTTTCAACCTGTTCTATGCCGATCTGGAAGCCGATGTGACGCGGCGCGCCGCGATTCTGGCTGAAACGCTGGCAGAAGAGCGCCGCTGGGCGCCTGAATTGCCGGAGGCCGAGGAAATCGAGTCCGTGCCCGTACGCCCTATCGACTAGCGTCAGCCTTCATCTTTTCGACGAGCGCCGTCGTAGAGAAACCCGGCTGTAGCGGCGCGATCACGATCTCCCCGCCGCGCGAACGGATAAAGTCCGCTCCGGGCAGATCGTCGGGCCTGTAGTCGGCACCTTTCACCAGAACGTCCGGCGCAATCGCCCGGATAAGCGCCTCAGGCGTGTCCTCTTCAAAGACGACGACGCGATCGACACTTTCCAGCGCTGCCAGCATGGCCGCCCTGTGAGCCGCCGGATTGACCGGTCGGCCCTCCCCCTTGAGACGAGTCACGGACGCGTCGCTGTTTAACCCGACCACCAGCCGGTCGCACACCGAACGCGCATGGCGCAGGGAGGCGAGATGCCCGGGATGGAGAATGTCAAAGCAGCCATTGGTGAAGCCGACTTTCAGCCCGTTACGGTGCCAGGACTGCACGGTGCCGGCCGCCTTTTCGCGGGACAGGACACGCCAGTCGGCATCGCCTGCGCCCGGTATGGCAGCATCAAGCAGCTCTTCGGGCGAGACAGTCGCTGTGCCGGCCTTGCCCACGGCTGTGCCCGCGGCAAGATCAGCCAGCGCCATGGCATCGACGAGCGGCAGGCCGGCTGCCACGCCCAGTGACAGGGCCGCCAGCGCCGTGTCGCCTGCACCCGATACATCGTAGACCGAGCGCGGCCGGGCCCGGTGATGATGAACCGTTCCGTTTTCGATTAGGCTCATGCCTTGCGCGCCGCGCGTGACGATCAGGGCCGGGGTCGAGTCAAGCCGGGCCTTGAGTGCACCCAGAGCCGCTTCCGCCTCGCTGTCAGAACCGACCGGCAGGCCGACTTCGTCAGCAAGTTCCTGTGCGTTCGGCTTGATAAGGGTTGCGCCATCATAGCGCGAATAGTCTGCCCCGCGCGGATCGACGCAGACCGGCTTTCCTGCAGCGCGGGCAAGGCTGATGACCTCCCGGCAGAGCTCAGGGGTCAGCATTCCGCGGCCATAATCGGACAGCACAACCACATCCGCCCCGCCCATTGCGTCCGCGACAACGGCGATAATCCGCCGCTCGCTGTCCGGACTGATCGACCCGCCCGGGTCACAGTCCACGCAGAACATCTGCTGGCTACCCGACACATAGCGGGTCTTGGTGGGGGTCTTTCGCCCCGGCTGTTGCACGAGCGCGACCGAGGAGGCGCCGCACTCACCCAGTAACGCCTCGACGGCGGGCGCATGTGCATCATCGCCGGCGACGCTGACCGCGCTGGCGGTTCCGCCGAGGCTGATGAGGTTGCGTACCAGGTTTCCGGCCCCGCCCAGCATCATTTCCCGGCGGCGTTCCGACAGGACCGGCACAGGCGCCTCACGCGAAATACGCTTCACCTCGCCATAGACGAAGGAGTCCAGCAGCACATCGCCGACGACCAGTGCGCGTTTGCCGGCAATTGCGCTGAGCAGGATGGAGGCTTCCTGGCGCTGCATGGCGGGCCTAGAGCGCCATTACGGGGTTGGCTTTGGCCATACGGTCAAACTCCAGCAGGTCGCGGGCAATGGCCTCGAAATGCTTGAGCGGGATCATGTTCGGCCCGTCGGAAGGCGCGTTGTCCGGGTCGGGGTGCGTTTCCATGAACACGCCTGCGACACCGATGGAGACGGCAGCACGGGCCAGGTAGGGTACGAATTCGCGCTGCCCGCCGGACGAGCTGCCCTGCCCGCCGGGCTGCTGGACCGAGTGCGTCGCGTCAAAGATCACGGGGCAACCGATACTGGCCATGATGGGGAGTGCGCGCATGTCGGATACCAGCGTGTTGTAGCCAAAGCTGGCGCCGCGTTCACACGCAAACACGTTGGGGTTGCCTGCCCCGGTGATCTTGGCGACGACATTCTTCATGTCCCACGGGGCGAGGAACTGGCCCTTCTTCACGTTTATTGCCTTGCCCGTCTGCGCTGCCGCGATTAGCAGGTCAGTCTGGCGGCAGAGAAAGGCCGGAATCTGCAGCACATCGACGGCCTGTGCCGCGATGGCGCACTGCTCGGCGGTGTGAATGTCGGTGAGAACCGGCAGGCCGGTAGTCTCCCTGATTTCGGCAAATATGGGCAAAGAGTCTTCCAGCCCGATCCCGCGCTGGGCGTTCGCGCTGGTGCGGTTCGCCTTGTCGAACGAGGTCTTGTAGATGATCTGGCAGCCAAGCCGCTCGCCTATTTCCTTTAACATCGCCGACACTTCGAGACCGTGCTGGCGGCTTTCCAGCTGGCACGGCCCGGCAATGAATGTCAGCTGACGGGAATTGCCAATCTCGAAGGCGGGATGCGCTCCGCGGGCGAGCGTGACAACGGCATTGGGAGCAGTCATGGGCGGTCAGTCTTTCCTTGCAGATGCAGCGCGATCAGGATTTTAGCTGATCCGCGCGCGAGTTGTGTTCGTAATAGCTGACATAGGTATTCCCGTCATCCTTGCACTGCGGCTTTCAATATCGTGTCCACCTCAACGCATTCTGGTTCTTGCCCTGTCATCTGCTGGTTCCGTCAGGACCTGAGGCTGGCCGACAATCCTGCGCTTCATGCCGCCGCCGCGAGCGGCGCGCCGTTGATCTGCCTTTACGTGCTCGACGACAAGACCCCAGGCAAATGGGCCATGGGCGGGGCGTCGCGCTGGTGGCTGCATCACAGCCTTGCTTCGCTCGATGCCGGTCTGCAGCGGCTTGGCACGCGGCTGATCCTGCGCCGCGGAGACGCGTTCGAGATCGTGACGGGCCTTGCCAGCGAGCTTGGTGCACAGACTGTTTTCTGGAATCGCTGTTACGAGCCTTCCGCCCGCGAACGCGACGCGCAGATCAAGGCGCAGCTCACGGATGGCGGTATAGGGGCGGAGACCTTCAACGGATCCCTGCTGGTCGAACCATGGCACCTGAAAACCAAGGATGGCGGGCCGTTCCGCGTCTACTCCCCCTATTTCCGTGCACTTGCCCCGCATTGTGATGACGTCGCCCTCCTGCCGGCGCCGGGCGCCATCAAGGACGGATCGGACGGCGCGCACTCCGATGCGCTCTCCAACTGGTCGCTGCTGCCCTCTGCGCCGGACTGGTCGAAGGGTTTTTCACCTGTCTGGACACCTGGCGAGGCTGGCGCGCGCGAGCGGCTTGAAACGTTTTGCGAGGACGCCGCGAGTGAGTATGCCGGCACCCGCAACCTGCCGGGCACTGAAGGTACCTCGCGGCTCTCTGCGCATCTTCATTTCGGGGAAATCTCCCCGCGTCAGGTCTGGCATCACACCGTCAGGCATGTGCCCGCGGGAAAGGGCCGTGAAACGTTTCTGAAGGAAATCGGCTGGCGGGAGTTTTCCTACAATCTCCTCTTCCATTTCGATGATCTGCCGGAATCGAATTACCAGACTAAATTCAACGGCTTTCCGTGGGATTTTGATGAGGGATCGTTCGAGAAATGGACTCGCGGACAGACCGGCTATCCGATTGTCGATGCCGGGATGCGCCAGCTCTGGCAGACAGGCTGGATGCATAACCGGGTGCGCATGATCGTCGCGTCATTCCTGACCAAACACCTGCTGATTGACTGGCGCCGGGGCGAAGAATGGTTCTGGGATACGTTGGTCGATGCCGATCTTGCCAATAACGCCGCCAGCTGGCAGTGGGTGGCTGGTTCCGGCGCGGACGCCGCGCCCTATTTCCGCATCTTCAATCCAGTGACGCAGGGCAAGAAGTTTGACGAGGCCGGCAGCTATGTCCGCGAATGGGTGCCGGAACTTTCCAGACTGTCCGCCAAATACATCCACGCCCCCTGGACTGCGCCCGCTGAGGAGCTCTCGCGGGCCGGAATAAAGCTGGGGCGGGACTACCCCGAACCGATTGTCGATCACCCAAAGGCTCGCGAACGTGCGCTGGCCGCGTTTTCCAGCCTCAAGGATGCTGCATGAGCTCGATTGATCCGATACTGAAGCGTCCCTCGCGGATTGCCGTCATTGGCGCGGGTGTGGCCGGCCTCGGCGCGGCATGGGCGCTGCGCGGCCTGCATCAGGTCGTGCTTTACGAGAAGGAAAACCGTCTTGGCGGACATGCCAACACGGCTCATGTCGAGCACGCAGGCAAGGAAACGGCCGTTGATACCGGCTTCATCGTCTTCAACCGGCTCAACTATCCCAATCTGACTGCCCTGTTTGGTCATCTGGGGATTGAAACCCACAGGACCGACATGAGCTTCGGCTTCAGCCTCGACGGGACGTGCGAGTGGTCGTCGAACGGTCTTGGCGGGCTGTTTGCCCAGCCCTCCAACCTGTTGAAGCCTGCCTTCATCCGCATGCTGCGGGATGTGCTGCGGTTCAACGCGCAGGCCGTGGACGATCTTGAAGGCGGTGTCCTCACCGGATTGTCGCTTGGCCAGTATCTCGATCTTTATGAATTCAGCCCCGGCTTCCGCGAGCAGTATCTCCTGCCCATGGGGGCTGCGATCTGGTCGGCCAGCGAGAGCGACATGGCGGCCTATCCGGCAGAAGCCTTCGTGCGGTTCTTCAAAAACCACAGGCTGGTGAATGCGAAGCGTCCGAAGTGGGAAACGGTCGTTGGCGGCAGCCAGACCTATGTCAGCGCCCTCTGGCGCGATATGGAGGCATCGGGCGTTGAGCGGCGCTCCGGCGCTGTGAGCGTAACGCGGCTGCGCAATGGCGGGGTCCGGATCGTGGATGCCGGCGGGCATGCAGAGCGGTTCGACGAGGTCATTCTCGCCTGTCATTCCAACGAGGCGCTGCACCTGCTCAGCGATGCCGATGCTGACGAGCACGAGATGCTGGGCGCCATCCCCTATTCCTCCAACACCGCCGTCCTGCACCGCGACGAGAGCTTCCTGCCGCGCCGCAAAGGTGCGCGGGCGGCATGGTGCTATATGCGTGATCTGGAAACAGGCGATGCGGCAGTTACTTACGACATGAACCGGCTGCAGCACATTAATCCGGCGCAGCCCCTGCTGGTTACCTTGAACCCCGCGCGCGAGCCGGATCCGTCCAGGGTTCTAGGCCGGTACAGCTACGATCACCCGCAATTCACGCCGGCCGGACTTGCCGCTCAGCGCATCTTCAATCGCATCCAGGGGGTGCGCAACACCTGGTTCGCGGGTGCATGGCTGGGCTATGGCTTCCACGAGGACGGGCTGCGTTCCGGCCTGCGGGTTGCCTTGCGTCTGGGGGGAGCCATTCCGTGGACATTTGCCGACGGGGACGTAAATGGCGGAGAATGGGGGGAACGGCCAGGCATCAGCCTGCCCGACGTTCACGCCTTGCCCGCGGAGTGATGATGACGCCGCCTGCCCGGCTTTTCCTCGGACGCACCGTGCACGAACGCAGCCAGCCCTTCGTGCACCGCTTCCGCTATTCCATTGCCATGATGATGTTCGACCTCGACCAGCTGGAGGCAGTGGGCCGCCTCTCATGCCTGTTCTCGATGGAGCGCTTCAACCTGTTCAGCTTCCGCGCGCGCGACCACGGCCCGCGGGACGGTTCCTCGCTGAAAAGCTGGGCGCTCTCGCGGCTTGCCGGGGCGGGGGTCACCGGGGCGGTAGCGCGGGTGCGGCTCTTATGCTCGCCGCGTGTGCTGGGCTATGTTTTCAACCCGATATCGCTCTACCTCGCCGACGATGCGGACGGGAACACACTTGCCGTCATCTATCAGGTTCACAACACGTTCGGCGATGCCCATGCCTATGTAGCGCCGCTCACTGGCCGGATGCCGGCGCGCCACTGCGCGCAGAAACGTTTTCACGTCTCACCCTTCTTTCCCGTTACCGGGCGCTACGACTTCACCTTGCGCGATGGCGATGACCAGCTATCGCTCGTGATCAACAAGGTCGAGGCCTCCGGCAAGGACTTTCTGGCGACCATGCAGCTTCAGGCCCGTCCGGTGACCTCGGACAATCTACTCAGGCTCTTTGCGGCACAGCCCTTTTCCACGTTGAAGACGATTTCGGCGATTCACTGGGAAGCGCTGCGTCTGGTGTTCAAAGGCGCGCGATATCATCGCCGCCCCAAAGCGCCGCAGGACGATACAATTATCGACTCCGCCATGCATCCGGACCGGCAGTTTGAGCGTAAGCAGTAATAGGCGTAGAATTGGACCGGCAGTCAGCCGGAAGGATGGTTTTCCGAATGACCGACGCAGCTCTTTCCAGTTTCGACGCATCGCGGCCGCTGCGGGCGTGCCGCGAAACGATCGCGCGGCTGCAGGGCGTACCCCGCCTGTTCAAGGCCGGACTGACCCTGCTTTTGAAATTCGGCACCGGATCGCTGACCGTCGTGCTGCCTGATGGCAGAAGCCTGCGCTTTCAGGGCAAGGAGCCGGGCGCTGACGCCGTGATGGAGGTGCGCGACTACGCCATGGTCCGACGCGTCTTTGCGGGCGGCGATGTCGGTTTCGCGGAATCCTACATGGCGGGCCAGTGGACGACGCCGAACCTTGCCAAGGTGCTGGAGGTATTCTCCGCAAACCTCGATAGAATAAATGATATCGAGAAAGGCGGCCCCCTCACCCGGATGGCGCACTGGATATGGCATCGCCTGCGCGCCAACACGAAGACACAGGCCCGCAAGAATATCGAGGCGCACTACGATCTCGGCAATGCCTTCTACGAGCTGTGGCTCGACCCGTCCATGACCTACTCTGCCGCGCGCTTTACCGCGCCGGATCTGGGTCTGGAGGCCGCGCAGAAAGAAAAATACGCCAGTCTTGCCCGCCTGATCGGTTTGAAGCGGGACATGCATGTTCTGGAGATTGGTTGCGGCTGGGGCGGGTTTGCCGAATACGCGGCAGGCGAGATCGGCGCAAAGGTCACCTGCCTCACCTTGTCGCCTGCACAGCGGGAATACGCCCTTGAACGGATGGAGCGTGCGGGGCTGTCGGACAAGGTCGAGATCAAGCTGCAGGACTATCGCGACGAGACCGGAAGCTATGATGCGGTCGCATCGATCGAGATGTTCGAGGCGGTCGGTGAGGAATACTGGCCGTCCTACTTTGCCAAGGTGCGCGACAGCCTGAAGCCCGGCGGCAAGGCCGGCTTGCAGATCATTACCATCCGAGACGATCTGTTCGACAGCTACCGCAAGCGTACCGACTTCATCCAGCGTTACATCTTCCCCGGCGGCATCCTGCCGAGCGTGGAGCGCCTTAACGGCGAGTTTTCCAAGGCTGAACTGAAGCCCGTAACGGCCGAGATGTTCGGCGTCGATTACGCTGATACGCTGGCACAATGGATGGAGCGCTTCCAGGCCGCCTGGCCACAGATCGAGCCGATGGGCTTTGATCTGCGCTTCCGGCGCATGTGGGAGTTTTACCTCGCCTATTGCGAGGCGGGCTTCCGCACCGGCCGCATCGATGTTGGCCAGTTCGTGCTCGAGCGGTAACGGGGTTGCGTTATCAGACCGGCTTGTCCCAGCCGGTCTGCTTTCTCACCAGTCCCAGCGACCAGCTGTATGGCAGGGCGTAGATGCCTTTCAGCGCCCAGGTGAAGCGGCGCGGGAAGGTGATCTCGAACCGTTTCGATTTCAGCCCGGACGCGATGCGCTTCGCGGCTGTTTCTGCGCTCACCATGAAGGGTTTGGGGAAGGCATTGTCGTCCTGTGCGGGCGTTTCCACAAAGCCCGGCGTGATGACCTGGCACAACACACCATAGCGGTGCAGTTCGATGCGCAGGCACCCCGCCATATTGACCAGAGCCGCCTTGCTGGCCCCGTAGGCGGACGATGTTGGCATGCCGCCAAAGGCCGTGGCGGATGAGACGATGGCGATCTGGCCTGATCGGCGATCGCTCATACGCGGTGTCAGCGCGCACAGGCACGCCGCAGTGCCCGACAGGTTCACATCAAATGTCTTTTTATAGTCCTCAAAGGACGGGTTCTCGGCATTGACCGAGAGGTATATGCCGGCATTCAGCACGGCGAGAGCAATGGCGCCGTGCGCCTCTTCAATTGCCGTCACGGCGTCTTCCACGCCTTGGCCGTCTGTCAGGTCAACCGCGTGCGCAATGATCCGGCCCCTGCCCGTGTAAGCCTTGGCGATGTCTTCCAGCTTCCCGGCGCTTCTGGCAGAGATCACGACGGTCCAGCCCTCGCCGGCGAGACGCCTTGCCAGCGCCTCCCCGATGCCGGAGCTGCCGCCTGTTACCCAGGCGATGCCGTCTGACGGTTTCATGGCGCGCGGCTTCATGATGCTTTCTTTCGTGGCTGGGAGATACCGATGGATTCGAAGAAGCGGCTGGCATCCTCGCGGATTTCGCGGCGGCGCTCATCGCTGAAACGGTTGAGGTTGGACAGGATCGGGCCGAGGCGGCGATTGCCCTTCAGCCTCACCTCATTCTCCATCATGAAATTCCAGTAGAGATAGTTGAACGGGCAGGCCTTTTCACCCGCCTTGGCCTTCACATCATAGCGGCAGCCCGCACAATGATCGCTCATCCGGTCAATATAGGCGCCGCTGGCCGCATAGGGCTTGGTCGCCATGATGCCGCCATCGGCGTAGAGCGCCATGCCATGCGTGTTGGGCGCTTCGACCCACTCATAGGCATCGGCGTAGACGGCCAGATACCACTCATTGACGGCTTTGGGATCAATCCCCGCCAGAAGCGCGAAATTGCCGGTAACCATCAGGCGCTGGATATGGTGAGCATAGGCATGCTTTCGCGTGGTGCTGACCACATCGGCGATGCAGGCCATTTCGGTATCTGCGGTCCAGTAGAAGTCCGGCAGCGGCCGCCTGCCCTCAAGAGCATTGCGCTCCAGATAGTCCGGCATGAAGTGCCAGTAGATACCCCGTACGTATTCGCGCCAGCCAATGATCTGGCGGATGAAACCTTCAACAGCGTTCAGCGGCGCCTTGCCATCGCGAAAGGCCGCTTCTGCCTCCCGGCACACCTCCATCGGGTCCAGCAGGCCACAATTGAGATAGAGCGACAGGACGGAGTGAAAGAGAAACGCCTCTCCGTCCTTCAGCGCATCCTGATAGTCACCGAACTTTGGAAGGGCGTGTTTGATGAACCAGCCCAGCTGTTCGAGCGCGCCTTGGCGGGTTACCGCATACCCGAATGGCTCAATATCGCCGAACCCGTCCGGGAAGCGCTCTCCGACTAGATCCATGACCTCTCGTGTGATCGCATCGGGCTGGACCCAGGCACGCTCCGGGATCGATACGTCATCCGGCAGTGCCTTGCGGTTCTGCGCATCGAAATTCCACTGGCCGCCTTCAGGCTCGTCCCCGTCCATCAGAAGGCCGGTCTCCCGGCGTATCTCACGGTAGAAATACTCCATGGTCAGACGCTGCTTGCCACTGGCCCAGCTTGCAAAGCGCTCATGGGAACAGATGAAGCGGTCATCACTACGCATCTCCACCGGCACGCCATAGCGGTCCGGCCATTCGCGCATGATCTCCAGCAGCCGGTATTCGCCGGGTTCTGTATGCACGATGCGCTCAAGGCCTGGCTCGTCCGCCAGCGCCCGTTCCACCTCGCCTTCCAGGCTGTGGGTGTTGCTCTCATCGTCCAGCCGGACATAGCGGACAGTCAGCCCTTCCTCGCGCAGGTCTTCGGCGAAATGGCGCATGGCCGAGAAGAGGAACGCAATCTTCTTGCGATGATGAGGCACATAGCTTGCCTCATCGTTCACTTCGGCAAGCAGCACGATGTCGCCGGGCTGCACGCCACGCAAGGCAGACAGTTTGCGGTTCAACTGGTCACCAAGGACGAGCCGCAGCGTGCGCATCAGGCGGCCGGATTGGCCTGACGGACATAGCGGATGCTCTGGCCGCGCGCCTCGAACTCACACCCCGCCCAGAAGCCGTTCTCGTCATACCAGAGGTCGACCGTGAGCGTGGCTTCAAGCCGTATGCGGCGCGCCTGGATCGTGCCGCCATCGGCCTCGATCTCCTCCATCCCCATATCGGTAATGGTAACCGGCATGGCATCGCCATGTTCGGTGTTCAGGATCCGGCCAAGGTCTTCCTCATAGCCACGCCAGTGGGAGGACGGGATGATATCACGCGGCAATTCCTCGGTATGGCGCTCGCCCTCGGGCAGAACACCTTCACTGACGATGCCCGATCCGTTGCGCGCGGCCTGGACCGGGAAGCGGTTTCCGTCTTTCAGTGTTTCGCCTTCGAGCGCGACAAGCTGCCCGTCACGCCAGCGCTCCACAGAGTCATGTTCATACCGGAATACGGTGACCGGCCCGAAGCCGGCGCGCAGACGCACGGACACTTCAGCGACAAGTTCCTCGCCATCGCGCTGGAAGCGGACCTCGTGCGTGCCGAACTCGGAATTGCCGCGATAGACGTTGAACTGGATCGTCTCTCCGCCACGCGGCTCGGCAGGAATGGCCGCATCAGCCAGGCCCGAAAACGCAATCAGCGAGCAGGTAGCAGCGAGGACAAGGCTTTTCATCGGTTTGCTCCATTGGCAGGCAATCGGGATACGCTGTTCAATGTTGGCGGCGGCGGGGACGCGTCAGCCATTCGACCACTGCATAAAGCGGATTGAGCGGCTTCCACTGCCCCATATTGACCGTCAGGCAGATGCAGGGTGTGCCGCCCTTCACGACGGGACGGTGACGCTTGCCCGGAACGGCGACACACACATCACCCGGCCCGTATAACGCGTGACCGTCGTGAAACGCTCCGCTGAGAACCAGCGTCAGCTCCTCCCCGCCATGATCATGGTGGGGAATGCCGCCGCCCGGCATGAGGCGAACAAGGCTTGCCTCGGCGTTTTCCTCACTGACGGCCTCAAGAAGGATTTCCTGCGAGCCGCCAATCCGGCGCGACCAGTCCAGCTCGCCAGACGCAGTCCGCTCAAGATAAGGGCTGAGCGGCCGGGGAAGACCGGTGACAGGGTCTATGCCGTCGAGAGCTTCATCCTGTGCCTCTCCGGCGCGGAGCATGACAGCCTGCAGGGCGTCTGCGGGCATTGCTGCTGGCGGAAGGCCAGCCAGCATGCCGCCATAACCGGCCTCTGCGCTCTGTACGCAGGTGTGTGCCTGCGCGTTGAGGACCGACTGACACTCAGTCAGCAGGCGCACGGCTGCGGGGCCCGCACCAGCGGCATAATCATACAGGTATGCGTCGTCCAGAGCAGGCACGGGGCAAAATCTCCATGAGGCGTTGTGAAAATCTATACGTCCGGCACACTTGACCGGATCATCCAGCACGCTAGCCAGAACACTGGCCTTTGCTGTCAGGAGATACGCCCATGCCTGCCTACACCCCTGCCCGTTCGGTTATTGATCTGATCGGCCATACCCCGCTGGTCCGGCTGAATGCGGCCAGTGATGCCACGGGCTGCGAAATCCTCGGCAAGGCAGAATTCCTGAACCCTGGCGGATCGGTGAAGGACCGGGCGGCGCTGGGCATTGTGCGGGCTGCTGAAAAGAGCGGCGCGCTGAAACCAGGCGGGACCATCGTTGAAGGCACGGCCGGCAATACCGGCATCGGACTGGCCATGGTGGCTTCGGCGCTCGGCTATCGGACGGTAATCGTCTTTCCGCGCACCCAGTCGAAGGAAAAGCGTGATGCGATCCTTCTGGCGGGCGCCGAGCTGATCGAGGTTGATGCCGTTCCTTACGCCAATCCAAACCATTATGCGCGCTATTCGGGACGCCTTGCCGAAGAGCTGAACGCCAGCGAGCCGAACGGTGCCATCTGGGCCAACCAGTTCGACAATGTCGCCAACCGGCAGGCCCATTTCAACACTACGGGTCCGGAGATATGGGAGCAGACCGGCGGGAAGGTCGATGGCTTTGTCGCGGCTGTGGGGTCGGGCGGCACGCTGGCGGGTGTCGGCATGTACCTCAAGTCAAAGAGCGACAAGGTGCAGATTGCGCTGGCGGATCCAGGCGGCGCGGCGCTGTACGGTTATTACGCCCATGGCGAGCTGAAGGCCGAGGGCAACTCCATCACCGAAGGCATCGGCCAGAGCCGGATCACGGCCAATCTGGAAGGTGCACCGGTAGACCACGCCTTCCGCATTCCCGACGAGGAAGCACTGGAAATCCTGTATGCGCTGATCGAGCATGAGGGGCTATGCCTTGGCGGCTCTGCGGGTATCAATATCGCCGGTGCCATACGCCTGGCCCGCAAGCTGGGCCCGGGCCACACAATCGTGACCATTCTGTGCGATCACGGCGCGCGCTATCAATCCAAGCTCTACAACCCGGAATTCCTGAAGCAGAAGGGTCTGCCCGTCCCGCCCTGGGCGAAGGGTTAGCGGAAAGGCCTGAGTGTAATATCTCAGGACGTTTTTTCATCCGGTCTGACTGCCGGGGCGCCAAAAGTGAGTGCGGCGTGCGCCTATGGCGTTGCGGTCCGCTCACTGTTCCTGCGAACCGTTGTGCTTACTGTAAAAACATGATTGGTAGGTAACCAACCAACTTTTGCAGTTGAGGTGATCCACATGAGTGTTCTCGTTATTGGCGGATATGGCCATGTTGGCGGTCAGGTGGCCGAAATTCTGGCCGAAGCGGGATATGATGTCCGGATCGGAGGCCGCAGCCTTGAAAAGGCAAAGCGGTTTGCCGCCAGGATCGGCGCAGAGGGCGTCTGTCTCGATGTGCATGACCCTACTGGTTGGGACGCGGCACTGGACGGAACCGGGATGGTCGTGGTTTGCATTGACCTGCCCGGCGACGCGCTGCCGCGCCGCGTATTGGCATCCGGTCTGCGCTATGTGGACATTTCCGCCGACGACCGGATCCTGGCTGCAATTGAACGCCTCGGCCCGGTAGCGCAGGAGCATGGTGGACGGGCGCTTCTTTCGGTCGGCCTCGCGCCGGGCCTGACCAATATGATGGCGAATGCCGTTGCACAAAGGGTTGGCGTTCCGCAGGAAATCTGTATCGCCGTCATGCTCGGCGCAGGAGATTCACATGGGGCAGCGGCTACAGACTGGATGATTGCCGAACTCGCGCAGCTAAACGGCCAGCCGCGCGTTTTCAAGTTCGCCCGCGACCAGCACCCGCGTAAAACGTGGCCCATGGGCTTCGCCGATCAACACGTACTGACGCGCGCAATGCCCGGCGTGCGAGTGCGAACCTATTTTGCGCTGGACAATCGTCTTCTCACCACCTGTCTCATGTCTGCCGGCGCGGCACTTGCCCGGCTGGTCTGGCTGCGGCCAGTTCTGCGGCGGGCGCTGATGACGGTCCGTATCGGTTCGCCGCGTACGGCAATCGCCGTAACGGCGACGGGCAGCGGAACGCAAGCCGTTGCTCGTTTCGAGGGCAGTGAGGAGGCGAAGCTGACGGCACTGATTGCCGCCCGGGCAGCCGTCCTTTTGATGACCGGAACGGTCGAACCCGGCGTTCACCACCTTGGGCCAGTGTTGGGACTTCATGATTTTGTGGATCTGTTCGAGCCGGGTGCGCTCAACCTTGAAATCCATGGGCAAGCGGAGACTACGGGATGAACCAAAAGGCGCGAAAAGTGGCTCGCCCTGACCGCCGCTCCGAAATACTGGGCGCAGCGCGCCGGATCGTACGCGACGAGGGCGCTGCCGCACTGACCCAGCCGCGGCTGGCCCGTTACACGGGACTGCGCCAGTCGCACATCACGTACTATTTCCCACGCAAGAGCGATCTCTATGCGGCGTTGCTGACGGAGTCGCACGAACAGGCGGGCTCACTCGCCGAACAGATGGATGACGATTGCTGCGAGGCGCTGGCGCGCATAACTTTCGATGCGGAATCGATGCGGTTTTATCTTTCCATGCTGTTGGCCAGCACCGGTTCAGAAGAGCTGCGCGCGGCGATCTCTATACACACACAGGCGGTCGAGGCCAAACTTGCCGTCTGGCTCGGGCGTGAGCCGGGGGACCGGTCTGTTTCGCACTTTGTCGACGAGTTGCGCGGGCTTGGGCTGCGGGCGCTCATCAAGCCGGACATCGCGCGGCCCGACATCCGGGAGTTGGCAACTCGGCACGGACTGGTTTTACCCCGGTAGCGGTCGAGTGAGAGAAGCTGCCTGTCGCGCCCTATGTGAAGGGTTAGGTGATCAAGCGCGCAGATCGCTCCGCATCGCGTCTACCAACCCAAAAAATGCTTTGTAACGTTCTGATCGCGGCCCTTCGTTCGTATCAACGACCATTTGGCCAAAAGTAATTACATCCTTCGGCCCAAGAAGCTGGCACTTCGTTTGCCATCGGGTTCACACTAGCGCCACCTACCTGAAAGGCGGTGCGTACATCAGCCCGCCCTCATTCCATTGCGCGTTGAGGCCCCGGCGGAGATTCAGGCCCGAGGTGGTGCCAAGATTGCGCTCGAACAATTCGCCATAATTGCCGCCAGCCTCGATCGCGCGCAGGGCAAATTGCGCATCGAGGAACAGGCCTTCGGCAAGGGGGCCGCCGGTGCCCAGCAAACGGCCGACTTCGGCGTTGGTGGAATTTTCTGCCAGTTCAGCCGCGTTTGCGGCCGTCACGCCGTACTCCTCGGCTGCAACCAGCGCATGGAGCACCCAGCGCACGGCATCGGCAAACTTCTGGTCGCGCGACGCAACAACGGCGCTCAGAGGCTCTTTCGAGATGACTTCCGGCAGGATCAGGTGCGCGTCTGGTTCCTCCAGTGTCATGCGCATGCCCGCAAGACCGGACAGATCATTGCTCAGCGCGTCGCACTGGCCCCGGCGGTAGGCGGTGATCCCGGCGCGGACCGTTGCCACCTCGACCAGCTGGAAGGTGAGATCATGGCTTTGTGCATAGTCAACGAGGTTCAGCGCGGTGGTGGTATTACGCAGCACGCAGATCCGGGCACCATCCAGTTCGCGCGCACTGGTGATGGCCAGATCGCGCGGCACGAGAAAGCCCTGCCCGTCATAGTAATATACACCCGCGAACGAGAAATCTGCCTGCGCGTCGCGTGTGAGCGTCCAGGTCGTGTTGCGCAGGAGGATGTCGACCTCTCCCTCACCTAGCGCTTCCAGCCTTTCCTGCGTAGTGAGCGGCACCAGTTGCATGCGATCCGGGCTGCCGAGGAAGGCTGCCGCGTAGGCCCGGCACAGATCAACTTCAAACCCGTTCCAGTTGCCGTCCTCGTCTTGCCGCGCAAACCCTTCCAGCCCGGTATCGACACCGCATCGCAGCGTGCCGCGTTCGCGCAACTCGTACATCTGCGTGCCAAGCTCGGCGGTCTGGCTTTGCGATACCGAGAAACCGAGTGCGAACGCAGTTGCAGCGCGCGCCAGGCGGCGCGGCATGAGAAAGTCGAAGAAAGCTGTTGGCGTCATGGTGCGGTCCGCCCTAAAGGCTGACAGAATGGTGGTTTAGCGAAGAGGAGCGCTGGCGTCGACATGAAACGCGATACGCGCATCATCCATTCCGGGCGCAGTGATGAGGGCGACGGCCTCGTCAACCCGGCAATCAAGCGCGCCTCCACCGTTCTGGCTCCTTCCACGTCGGAGCTATATGAACCCACAGGCTCGCGGCGTCATTATGGCCGCGGCGGCGTCGCTCCCAACAGGGAGCTTCGTGATGCGATTCGCGGGCTTTATGAGGCCGATCACTGTGCGTTGGCGCCCTCGGGGCTCGCCTCAGTGGTGCTGGCCATCCGCACTGCAATCAGGGGATCCGGCGAGGCGCTGATCAGCGATGGCGTGTACGGGCCGGTCCGGCGGTTCTGCGACGAGGAATTGCCGCGCCTCGGTGTGACGCCGGTCTATTACGACCCGCGCATCGGTGCGGGGATTGCGTCGCTCATTACCGCAAATACCGCCCTCATCGCGCTGGAATCACCCAGCTCCCTGACGTTTGAGCTTCAAGACGTGCCGGCAATCGCCAGCGCGGCCAAGGAGGCCGGGGTGCCGACCGTTGTCGACGATACCTGGACTGCCGGAATCCTCATGAACCCGCTGGAGATGGGTATCGACTACGCCGCGCAGGCCCTGACCAAATATGTCGGCGGCCATTCCGATTTCCTGATGGGGGCGGTTGCGGCCAGAGGCGATGCAGCCAAGCGGCTTGCTGACCGGGAAAAGCTATACGGGCTGCATGTCTCGCCCGACGATGCGTTTCTGGCACTGCGGGGGCTACGCACCCTGCCCTTGCGGCTGGAACGCGCTGAATCGGCATCGCTGGAGATCGCCCGGCGGCTTGAGGCGCACCCGAAGATCAGCCGCGTGCTGCACCCCGCTTTGCCCTCACACCCGGATCATGGGATCTACACCCGTGATTTCTCCGGTGCCGCAGGCTGTTTCTCGTTCATCCTGAAGGATATCAGCGCGCGCGAGGGTGAAGCGGTTGTGGACCGCCTCAAACTGTTCGGGATCGGATTCTCGTGGGGCGGGTACGAAAGCCTCGCGCTCTCCTGCGACCGCCAGATCAGGCGCACCGCCGTGCCGTGGAAGGCCGAAGGCGCGCTTTTGCGCCTGTCGATCGGGCTGGAGGATATCGAAGACCTCTGGGCCGACCTGGAGCAGGCGCTGATTACGCTATGACAAACATGTTCGCGAATCGGCTGATTGCATTTCTTGATATCCTTGGATTTTCGGCAATGCTCGAGAGTAGCCCTCTCGACGAAATTCATGAAAAATACTCAAAATTTATCGATTCAGCTAAACAAGAAACGTTCGGTGAGGCTATTGGCGACGGAGAAAAGAGGCCGAATTTTATATTTTCTCAATTCCTATTCGACTCAATAGTTCTTGTTTCAGGGGAAACTAATGATCCCTATAACATAGGCCACTTTATATTTGCAGTTTCTAATTTGTTGGAGCTGTCTGCAAAAGCAGGAATGCCACTGCGCGGCGCAGTAGCCTATGGCAACTTCCTCGCGGACGACGAAAGAAACATCTTCGTTAGTGAGGCATTCCCGCGCCTAGTGCGTTTTGAAGGCAGTCAGGAGTGGGCTGGATGCGTGATTATGAGTTGTGCCGAGGAAATAGTCGGCAATGGAGTAATTGGCGAAAAATTCAATGATCCAAAAAATCAAACACTAAACTCACCTATATTAAAGTTTAAAGTTCCACTAAAGAATGGCTTAGAGGAGGAATTATTTGCAATTAACTACTTGGTTTTTTTATCTAGCTCGGAGAGGGAAGCGCTATTTCAATATCTTTCGGGGCCAAAACGAGAAAATACGATCAAATTTTTTGAAAAAATAAAGGCATTGAATGCCAATTTCCAATACTTAGAGGACGCTTTTTATCCAGCAGTAAGGTTGCTACCTGTCGCCAGCAGGACGGGGGTTCGTCTTTTGTTCGCCGACGGCGATAATGAGCCTTGTTTGCCTGGAGTTTCTGACTTCACCATTAGAGCGGTTGGCCGTTGGTACTAACTCGTTAGATGTCGTCTACTTTCTTGATCAACGTATTTTGTGAATTGGTAGAAATTCCAATACCATGACAAAACGGGAAAGTGGTCGGAGCGGCGGGATTCGAACCCACGACCCCTTGTCCCCCAGACAAGTGCGCTACCGGGCTGCGCTACGCTCCGACTCTTTCGTGTTCCTTCGCAAGGGGGGTGGAGCAAAGGAGCGGTCTTATAGGCTGGCGATTACCGGCTTGGCAACACGGCTTTCCAGCCTGGACTAACCGCGTGCAGCCAGCGCGGCATCGAGCCGGGACTTGGCGTGCTCCACACGGGCAAGGGCCGCCTTCAGGGCGGAAAGAGAGCCCGCTGCGGGCTGTGAAGGTTCAGCCGAGGCACCCGTGCCGGTCTGGCCCGTGCCTTGGCTCTCGGCTACAGGGATTGCCACCTCTCCGCCCTCGCCCAGCGCCGCGACCGCCGCCACGCCGTTATCGCGCAGATATTTCTGCACGCCCTTGATGGTATAGCCTTCGGCATAGAGCAGACGGCGAAGCCCCTTGAGCAGGGTAACATCCTGCGGCCGGTAGAGCCTGCGCCCGCCCTTGTGCTTGACGGGTTTCAGCTGGGCGAACTTTGTTTCCCAGAAGCGCAAGACATGGGTGGGAAGGTCTACCTCGGCGGCAGCCTCAGAAATCGTCCGGTATGCGTCAGCGGACTTCGTCATTCCTGCCCTGCCTTATTTCGACAGCGCTGTATCGATGCGTTCTTTCAGAACCTGGGAAGGCTTGAATACCAGAACCCGGCGGGGGTCGATCGGCACCTCCTCGCCCGTCTTCGGATTGCGGCCGACACGGCCGTTCTTGTCACGCAGCTGGAATGAACCGAAGGAGGAGAGCTTGACGGTCTCTCCCTTGACGAGCGTGTCGGAAATCATGTCGAGCACTGCCTCGACCAGTTGCGCCGATTCCTGGCGCGAGACGCCGATATCCCGGTGGATGGCATCAGCCAGATCCGCGCGGGTAAGTGTCTTGCCCGTCATTGCATACTCCCCGGATTAAATTCGATAACAAACGTTATGCCCTAGCGGGCTCGGCGGTCAATGTTAACCATACGTTTACGGTCAATATCGCGCTAAGGCCGCACCCCATGTAAATCCGCCGCCCAGCGCCTCCATCAATACAAGATCGCCGCGCTTTATCCGGCCATCCTTCACGGCGGTGTCAAACGCCAGCGGGATTGAGGCCGCTGACGTGTTGCCGTGCTGGCCGACCGTGGAGATGACCTTCTCGACAGGTATGGAGAGGCGTTTGGCAACGCCTTCCAGAATGCGCTGGTTGGCCTGATGGGGCACAAACCAGTCGATATCGCTGATCGGAATACCCGCAAGCGCCGAGAGTTCCTCCATGGAACCGGCAATCTTGCCGACGGCATGGCGGAAAACCTGATTGCCCTGCATGCGCAAATGACCAACCGTTTTGGTGCGCGACGGGCCGCCATCCACGTAAAGCAGGTCGCAATACTGCCCGTCAGAGCGCAAATGCGTCTTGATGAGCCCTTCGCCTTCCGTGGCAGACGACAGAACCATTGCCCCAGCGCCATCGCCGAAGAGCACGCATGTGGTCCGGTCAGTCCAGTCCAGAATGCGCGAGAATGTCTCTGCGCCGATCACCAGGGCGTTTTTTGCCTGACCCGTTTTGATGAAATTGTCCGCTGTCGCGAGCGCGTAGAGAAATCCTGAGCACACGGCCTGGATGTCAAATGCCGCGCCCTGGCGGATACCCAGCTTTTCCTGCACCATCGTGGCCGTGGCCGGAAATGTCAGGTCCGGCGTCGCGGTTGCCAGGACGATCAGGTCGATCTCGCCTGCATCCATCCCGGCATGCGCCAGCGCTGCGCGCGAGGCATGGGTCGCCAGATCGGAGGTGAACTCACCGTCGGCCGCGATATGGCGCTGGCTGATCCCGGTGCGTTCACGGATCCATTCGTCGCTGGTCTCGACGAACCGGGCCATGTCCGCATTCAGCATGACGTGTTCTGGGAGATATGTGCCGATGCCGGCGATGCGGGATCTGATAGCGGTCACGCGGTCTCCTGCTGCCCTTCGGGCATTTGTGCCGCTGAGAGGCGCGCCTGAGCGGCCTCCAGCAATGTCAGGTTCTGCTCAATCTCATTCAAGAAGGCGCTGTCGGCCATTTCCAGCGCAATGCGCAGCGCGGTCGCATAACCGGCTGCATTTGTACCGCCATGGCTTTTGACCACCACACCGTTCAGGCCCAGAAACACCCCGCCATTGACATTATTGGGATCCATTTTCGACCGCAGCTGGTCGAGTGCTCCCAGCTGCAGAAGGCCGGCGGCGATCTTGGCAATGAAGGAGCTGGTCAGCGCCTCGCGCAGCCAGCCGGCAACCAGCCGGGCGGTCCCTTCCGCGGTTTTCAGGGCGACATTGCCCGTGAATCCGTCAGTCACGACCACATCAGTGGTGCCCAGGGAGATGTCATTGCCTTCGATATAGCCGCGATAGTCCATGTCGAGCCCGGCGGCGCGAATGAGCGCGTCTGCGTCGCGGACCACGTCATTACCCTTCAGCTCTTCCTGCCCCACATTGAGCAGCCCGACTGTGGGGCGCTCGCGGCGATGGACAGCCCGGTGGAAGGCCTCTCCCATGATCGCGAACTCAACGAGCTGGGCAGGTGAACATTCCACGTTCGCACCGACATCCAGGACAGTGCAGAAGCCCTTGGGCACAGGCCAGCTCGCCGCGATCGCCGGACGGTGCACACCGGGCTTCATGCGGAGGCACACCTTGGAGATCGCCATCAGCGCGCCGGTATTGCCGGCGGACACAGCGACTTGCGCCTCACCGTCACGCACGGACTGGACCGCATTCCACATGGATGAACCGCGCGATCTGCGCACTGCCTCTGACGGCTTGGCGGACATGTCCACCTCGCTGTCCGTGTGACGAATGTCGGCGATGGCGGCAAGCTCGGGGTGGGCTGCGATCAGCGGACGCAGCTGGACTTCGTCACCATGAAACAGCAGACGCACTTTTCTGCGCCGCCCCTTCAGGAAAGCGGCCGCGCCATCGACGACTATGCCCGGCGCGTGATCGCCGCCCATGGCATCAAGAGAAAGTACCAGCTCTGAACTCATAAAGGGATCCGGAAACGTAAATCCTGTCCCACTCCGGTTCCCAAAAAAGGTCCCAGCCGGAGCGAAGGCCCGCAACTTACCGATTGACCGGAGCGATGCAACATCGCCGCTCGGCTGTCAGGCGGCTGCGAGCGCCGTCAACCGGCCTTCGAGCAGTTCTTCTGCGGGCATGGCCTGAATCTGGCGGTCTGCCTCGAAGGCGTGCCCGGCGAGCGCTTCGGCGGCAGGTTCACCGTCCGGCGCGTCATCAAACAGGTTGCGCCAGAGGACGGCCTTCATCTGGCCGGAGTCCGCGGACTTTAGCGCAGCGTCATAGGCGGCCGCCCGGCCATAGAAGGCTTCAGCCATGGCCTTGATCTTCTTGCCAACGCTCATATCACCTATGCCCATTTCGCGCAGGGCCGCATCCATGTCGTCAAACAGCCTGCCGAACAGGGCCTGAGCCAGCTTCTGGCCGCTCTCGCCCTCGTCTCGCAGCCGGCGCATCACCAACGCAGCATGCAGAATGATCATGTCGAAACGGCCGTCGACAGTATCCGGCGCACCCAGATCCGCGTACAGGCGGGGCTTGCGCGCTTCGGTCAGAACGGCCTGGTAGAGCTGTGCTGCACGGGCCTTCACCGGATCGGGACGGAACAGATTCAGCGAAAATCGCATTTGGCACTCCCTGACGGCGGGACTAGACGCTAGGATGCGCGACAGTTAGGTCAAAAGGGACACGCGCGCCAGTAGGCGCTTGGACGCACCTGCAGGCAAGGCTATGGAGGCCAGAACGCTCATGAACCGCAAATCCATGCGAATGCTGACCGTCGCAGGCGTGACGCTCGGCGCGATCGTGCTGACGGCCTGCAATCCGACCCTGCGGACTCACGGCTATCGCTATACCGATGGCGAGGTCCCGGAAATCCAGGTCGGAGAAGACACCGAGGCCACGCTGCTGGCGACGCTCGGCAGCCCGTCCGTGCGCGGGACTTTTGAAGAGAATACCTGGTACTACATCACAGACACGCGCGAGTATCTCGCCTATCTGCGTCCCAACACGCTGGCCCGCCGGGTAATTGCGGTCCGGTTTGACGATGAAGGCACGGTGGCTGAAGTGACCGAGTACGACGTGTCCGATTCCCGGCAGGTGAATTATGTCGCCCGGACCACGCCAACACGTGGCCGCGAGCTGACGCTGCTGGAACAGGTGCTGGGCAATGTCGGCCGTCTGCCGACCGATCAGCTTGGCGGGCAGGAGAACCTGCCGGGCGGTGCCGGCGGACCGCGGCGCAACGACTAGACAGCAGACAGATTGTCAGGCTGCGCAGTATTTCCAACTCCATCGCGCACACAAAAAAGCCCCGGCATCGCTGCCGGGGCTTTTCATTTTCATGGGCTGATTTCCGTCAGGCTGCGCCTGCCAGAACGGCCAGGAGGAGCAAGGCCACGATGTTGGTGATCTTGATCATCGGGTTCACGGCAGGGCCTGCCGTGTCCTTGTAGGGATCGCCGACGGTATCACCGGTGACGGCCGCCTTGTGGGCCTCCGAGCCCTTGCCGCCATGATTGCCGTCTTCGATATACTTCTTGGCATTGTCCCAGGCCCCGCCGCCCGAGGTCATCGAGATGGCCACGAACAGGCCGGTCACGATCACGCCGAGAAGCATGGCGCCAACAGCGGCCAGCGCATCGGCTTTGCCCGCTTCGTTGAAGCCGAGCTCGGCACCGCCGACAAACCAGATCACGAAGAACAGCACGATGGGTGAGAGCACCGGAAGCAAGGACGGTACGATCATCTCACGGATGGCCGCACGGGTAAGCATGTCGACTGCCCGGCCATAGTCCGGCTTCGTCTCGAAGGTCATGATGCCCGGATTTTCGCGGAACTGGCGGCGCACCTCGGCCACCACCGCTTCGGCAGCCCGGCCCACGGCCATCATTGACATGCCGCCAAACAGGAAGGGCAGCAGCCCGCCGAAGAAGAGGCCCACAACGACATATGGGTTGGACAGGGCGAAATCGACAGCGACCCCGGCGAAGAACGGATATTCAGCCGGATTGGCGGCGAAATAGCTCAGATCCTCGGTGAAGGCGGCGAACAGCACCAGCGCACCCAGACCCGCCGAGCCAATGGCATAGCCCTTGGTGACAGCCTTGGTGGTGTTGCCGACCGCATCAAGCGTGTCGGTCGTGTCACGCACAGAGCTGTCCAGATCGGCCATCTCGGCGATGCCACCCGCATTGTCGGTAACCGGACCGAAAGCGTCGAGCGCCACGACCATGCCGGCAAGGGCGAGCATTGTCGTTACGGCAATCGCGATGCCGAACAGGCCGGCCAGGTTGAAGGTGACGAGAATGCCGACAATGATCGTCAGCGCGGGCAGAGCGGTCGATTCAAGCGAGACCGCCAGACCCTGGATAACGTTCGTCCCGTGACCGGACTCGGATGCCTTGGCCACCGACTTCACCGGGCGAAAATCGACGCCGGTATAGTACTCGGTGATCCAGACGATCGCGCCGGTAACCAGCAGGCCTGCGACGCCGCACAGGAAGAGGTCGAGGCCATTGAAGCTGACTCCGCCCGCGGTGGTGATGTCGGTATCAAAACCGATCATCGACCAGGTCACCACACCCACACCGACGAGTGACAGGACGGCAGAGGCGACGAAGCCCTTGTAGAGCGCGCCCATCACATTGCGCGAGCCTTTGCCCAGACGGACGAAATAGGTGGAGATGATCGAGGCGATGATGCACACGCCGCCAATGGCGAGCGGGTAGATCATCATCGTGTCGACGCCAACGTCGCCGGCCAGGCCGCGGAAGAAGATCGAGGCCAGCACCATGGTGGCAACCACTGTCACCGCATAGGTCTCGAACAGGTCGGCAGCCATGCCCGCGCAGTCGCCGACATTGTCGCCGACATTGTCGGCGATGGTGGCGGCGTTGCGGGGGTCGTCCTCGGGGATACCCGCTTCCACCTTGCCGACCATGTCGCCGCCGACATCTGCACCCTTGGTGAAGATGCCGCCGCCCAGACGGGCGAAGATGGAGATGAGTGAGGCACCAAAGCCAAGAGCGACGAGCGAGTCGATGACTGTGCGGCTAACAGGCTCGAATCCCATGACCCCGGTCAGCAGGAAGTAGTAGACGACCACTGACAGAAGGGCGAGACCGGCCACGAGCATGCCGGTTACGGCACCGGACTTGAAAGCCATGGACAGGCCAGCGGCGAGGCCGGTGCGCGACGCTTCCGTGGTGCGCACATTGGCCCGTACCGATACCAGCATGCCGATGAAGCCCGCCACGCCGGACAGGATCGCCCCGATCAGGAAGCCGACAGCAACCTGCCAGCCCAGCAGGAAGAAGACGGCGACGAAAACCACCGCGCCCACGATCGCAATCGTGGTGTACTGACGCTTCAGATAGGCATTTGCGCCTTCCTGGATTGCCTTTGCGATTTCCTGCATGCGTTCATTGCCCGGACTTGCGGACAGAATGGAGCGGACGGTCACCGCGCCATAGATCAGGGCCAGTATGCCGGCCCCGATGACCAGCCATAGCCACAGCTCAATGCTCATAATTGGTTTCCCCGTTTAGCGTTCTTTTTTGAGGGGGAATGGCCGCACATATGGCGAAAGCAACGAATCGCATCGCCCGCAGCCCCTCCCATTGACGGGCGGACTATGCCCAATGGGGTGGAGCGGCGCAATCGGTGTTAGGGGCTAGCGATATCGGCGCTGCAGCCGGATGCCGGCTGCCAGCGGTTCGAGTTCTGTGACCACCCCGTCGCCGAGCCGGGTATTGATTGCCTGATCCCAGCGCTCATAGGTGTCGCCGGTAGAAAAATCGTCGCGCGATATCAGCGTGAACGGATGGGCATGGGCCAGCGCGACCAGGTCGTGCATCAGAAAATGAAGCCGCTGGCGGATTTCGGGAATGCTTGTTTCATCATTCAGGTGCAGGCGGACATTCAGGAATGAATATCCGGCCAGACGACCGTTCTCCACGAGTGGAACGGTGATCGACGGCAAATCGAGATGCGGTGTGTCGGGCGGTGCCAGGCGCTCGCCGGCCTGTGTTGCCAGTTCGCGCAGATCATTGGGCACGACCAGGGCCGGCGCTTCGGTGTGTTCGGCCGGCGGTGCGGCCAGCGCCGAAGGCGAGAGGAGTGCAATCGAGGCAACGATGATGGCGAGGTATTTCATGGGGTCAGCATAATCGCTGACCTGTCAAAAATGCGTGAATCCGCCGGCTCCCGGCTCGACAATCGATCCATCCATGGCCACCGAAAACGAGCTGCCTGCCGAAAAGCGGCCGACGACGGTCGCGTCGACGCCTGTTTTACGGATATCGGCAAGGAAGGTGTCAACGCGTGCTTCGGGGATCGCACAGGCCAGCTCGTAATCATCCCCAAAGCTTGCCAGGGCCAGCCGGGCCGCCTGTGTATCATCCTGTTCGTCCAGCCAGCGGCCCGCGGCTGGCGACAGAGGCAGGGCATCAAGGTGGATGTCGAGCGACAAGCCGCTGGCCGTTGCCAGATGGCGGCAGTCGGCGACAAGGCCGTCGCTGATATCGATGGCTGCGTGCGCATGGGCGTGGAGCGCGTCGGCCAGCGCCAGGCGTGGGACCGGGAGCTGAAACCGTTCGAGCAGGTACGCCCGGTCAGTGGCATCGGGCTGGTAGTCACCGGTTTCCACCTTCAGTCCGAGCGCCGCATCCCCGATTGTGCCCGTGACGACAAGGCAGTCCCCGGGCCTGGCGCCTGACCGCGTGACCGCCTGACCGGCCGGCACCTCGCCAAAAGCGGTCACCGCGATCACCCAAGGCCCGTCGGCCGACGTTGTGTCGCCGCCTATCAGTGTTACACCGAACTCTTCCTGATCCCTCGCCAGACCGTCCGCGAAGCCATTGCGCAGCGCATCACCGGCATTGGCCGGCCAGACAATGCTGGTCATGTAGGCAACGGGCCTTGCCGCCATCGCCGCAAGATCAGACAGGTTCACGCGCAGCGCCTTGCGCGCTGCCAGAGCGGGATCGGTGCCGCCGGGAAAATGGCGTCCTTCAACCAGCGTGTCGGCGGTTATGACCAGTTCCCGGCCCGCGCGAACGGAGAGAAGGGCTGCATCATCGGCAAGCCCGAGCGCGCCCTTGAAGCCCGCCGCCAGCGGAGCAAGGCGGCTTTTGATATATCCGAACTCGCCATTCGCACTCATCAGCTGCCGGGCGCGGCATCGCCGCCCGGACGGGCGGCTTTGGCGAAGGCGTCCAGAGACGCATTGATGAAAGCCGGCTCCGGGCCTTCAAAGAAGGCGTGGGCAATGTCGACATATTCGTTGATGACAACCCGGGTTGGCACGTCGTCGCGCCGCAGGAGCTCATACCCCCCTGCCCGCAATATTGCCCGCACCGTGGCGTCCAGCCGCGACAGCTTCCAGCCTTCCTTCAGCGTAGATGCCGTCAGCTTGTCGACATCGTCCTGCGCGCGCACGACGCCAGCGAGAAGGTCTTCAAAGAAGTCCTCGTCCGCTTCGATATACTCTCCCGGCTCGCCATCATGACCGAAGCGATGATCGCGGAACTGTTTGACCACAGCGCGTGCGCCCGTACCCGACAGCTCCATCTGGTAGAGCGCCTGCACGGCAGATAGCCGGGCCGACCGGCGGAGGCGGGCACGCGTATCGGAAGACGTCTCGCTCATCTAACGCGACCCGAAACGCTGGGTGGCCGCGATCATGGCAAGGGCGGCCTCGGCGGCGTCCTTGCCCTTGTTCTTCTCGCTGACATGTGCGCGTACCCGGGCCTGACGGATATTCTCGACAGTCAGGATGCCATAGCCGAGCGGAACACCTGACAGGGACAGATCCATCAGGCCGCGCGCGGACTCGCCGCAAACATAGTCGTAATGGCTTGTCTCGCCGCGGATCACGCAGCCCAGTGCCACATAGCCGTCATAGGGATGCTTGCCGGCCTCGGCCATGGCGATCACGCCGGGAATCTCGAACGCGCCCGGCACCTCGATGATCTCGAACTCGGCGCCGGCCTCGCTCAGGGCCGCCGTCGCCCCTTCAACCAGCTGCTCGGTAATGTCCTCGTAGAACGGGGCCGCGATGATGAGGAGTTTCGGTCTAGCGGCCATCACGGCCTCCTTCTGGACAGGTCAATTCAACTAAGCTCGCGCTGGCTGGTGATTTCAAGGCCGTAACCATCCAGTGCCACGATTGTCTGGGGCGTTGTGGTCAGCAATTCCATCCGGCGAATGCCAAGGTCAATCAGGATCTGCGCGCCGAGGCCGTATTCGCGCAAGCGCCGCGCCTCGCGGGTATCCGGCGGATCGGACGGATTGGCGCCAAAGCGTTCGGTGATGGCCGAGGGGTTGGTCTCGCGGATGAACACCATCACGGCCGGCCCGTCATGCGCTGCCAGCTCGGCAATGGCGTGCTCAACCAGCCCTGCCCGGCCGCCAAGCGCGCCCAACACATCATCGGCGAAGCTGACCTTATGCATGCGCACCAGCGGGGTGTCTCCAGGACGGATATCGCCCTTTACCAGCGCGACGTGTTCCACCGCATCCACCAGTGAACGGTATACGATCAATTTGAACGGCCCGCCCTGGCGGGTTTCCACGGTGGTTTCCAACCGCCGCTCGATGAAGCGGTCATGCTGGCGGCGATAGGCGATCAGGTCCGCGATCGTGCCGATCTTCAGCTTGTGCGCGGCGGCAAACTCAACCAGCTGCGGCAGGCGGGCCATGGTCCCGTCCTCGTTCATGATCTCGCAGATCACGCCGGACGGATTGGCACCGGCCAGACGGGCGACGTCGACCGCTGCCTCGGTATGGCCTGCCCGCACGAGCACCCCTCCATCACGCGCGGTGATAGGAAAGATATGGCCGGGGCTGACAATGTCTTCCGGGCCGGTGGCGGGATCGATGGCCACCGCAACCGTGCGCGCCCGGTCATGGGCCGAGATGCCCGTGGTGATGCCTTCACGCGCCTCGATCGAGACGGTGAACGCTGTGGTGTGGCGTGAGCGGTTGCGCGGTGTCATCGGTTGCAGGTGCAGGGCCTCGGCACGCTCGCGCGTCAGCGTCAGGCAGATCAGGCCGCGCCCGTGCTTGGTCATGAAGTTGATGGCGTCAGGCGTCGCAAACTGCGCCGGGATGACGAGATCGCCTTCGTTCTCGCGATCTTCAGCGTCCACGAGGATGAACATCCGACCGTTACGGGCCTCTTCGATGATCTCCTCTGCCGAGGCCAGGTTGAACCCGTTTGATGACATCACTTCCCGTCCTTCGCGCCGTTTGTTGCGGCAAGGCGCGCGGCGTAGCGCGCCATGATGTCCACCTCAAGGTTTACCCGCATGCCCGGCTGCAGGCGCGAGAGCGTTGTTACCGCCGCCGTATGGGGGATGATCATCAGGTCAAATGCACTGCCATTGACGCCATTGACGGTGAGCGAGACGCCATCAACGGCGATTGAGCCCTTTTCCGCGATGAACGGAGCCAGTTCGGCGGGCGCCTCGACGGTCAATGCCATCCAGCCATCGGTGTCTGTGCGCGATGCTACGCTGCCGACGCCATCCACATGTCCTTGCACGATGTGCCCGCCGAGCTCGTCCCCAACTTTCAGCGGACGCTCCAGATTGATGCGTGAGCCGGGCTTCCAGTCACCGAGCGTCGTCCGGCGGAGTGTCTCTGGCGAAACCTCCACCTGGTAAAGTGCGCCCTGCCCTTGCGCCTGGATGTCCGTAACCGTCAGGCAGACCCCGTCATGGGCGATCGACGCACCCAATGCCAGGCCGGCAGCGGGCCATGGCCCGCGCACCGTGAAACGGCGCACCGGCCCGTCTTCGAGAGCGGTCAGCTCGCCGACGGCAGTGACAATTCCGGTGAACATGGGTCGGGGCCTGCCGTCAGTTGCCTTCGCGTTCGTAGCTTTCATGCAGATCGCGCCCGATGACGCGAACCGATGTGCGGCGGAATTGGGGTGCGCTGGCCAGATTGCCAAGCCCCAAAGCTGCAAACACGTCCATGCCGTCACCGCCAATGATCATCGGCGCGCGGAACCACTCAAGGCGGTGTACAAGCCCGGCCTTGAGGGCCGATGCCGCCAGCTTGCCGCCAGCCTCGATCAACACGCGCGCATGTCCTGCGGACGCGAGATAGCGCAAGGCGGCGCGCAGGTCCGCGTGCCCGTCGGCGCCCTTCTCGACCCGTACCAGACGCCCGCCCTTCGCGCTGAGGGCCTTGGCGCGGCCTTCATCATCAGATGCGTGGAAAATTATGGCGGGGCCTTCCTCGAAAAGCTTCGCGCCGGGCAGTATGCGAAGGCGGGTATCGAGAACCGCCCTCTCCGGCTGTTGGGCCGCCTTTACGCCACCCGGCCGCACGGTCAGGCGCGGATCGTCTGCGAGCACGGTGCCGATCCCGGTCATGATGACATCATGGCGTGCCCGAAGGGCGTGAACCGCGTCACGCGCCTCTACGCCCGTTATCCATTGCGACTGACCGGTCGATGTCGCGATCTTGCCATCAAGCGAGGTCGCCAGTTTCAATGTTACATGAACAAATCCCGCCATTACGCCTCGTCCTCGCCTTCGCCGAGCTCGTCACCCAGCTTTTCACCGCGAATAAACTCGGAGAAGTCCGCCACCTCACGGAAATCACGATAGACCGACGCGTAGCGTACATAGGCAACCGGATCGAGATTGCGCAGACCTTCCATCACGAGTTCGCCGATACGCCGCGAGGGTATGTCCGGCTCGCCGCTGCTTTCGAGACGCCGGATAATGCCGGAGATCATCTGTTCGATACGTTCACGGTCAATCGAGCTCTTGCGCGCAGCCAGAAGCACCGAGCGCATCAGCTTGTCGCGTTCGAACGGGACCCGCTTGCCATCGGACTTGATGACCTGAAGATCGCGCAACTGGACGCGTTCAAACGTTGTGAACCGCGCGCCACAGGACGGGCACTGGCGCCGCCTGCGGATCGCCTGTCCGTCCTCGGAAGGCCGGGAGTCCTTTACCTGCGTATCAGGATGGGAACAGAACGGGCAGCGCAAGACGCTCGCTCCTAGCCAAGTTCTGGATAGATCGGGAAGCGCCGGCACATGGCAATCACTTCCTCGCGGATGCGACCTTCCACCTCAGCATTGCCGTCGCGATTCTCCACCAGCGCATCGAGTACTTCGGCCATCATCTCGCCGATACGGCGGAACTCCGCCACAC
Organism: Glycocaulis albus; assembly: GCF_014639075.1. Classification (GTDB taxonomy): domain Bacteria; phylum Pseudomonadota; class Alphaproteobacteria; order Caulobacterales; family Maricaulaceae; genus Glycocaulis; species Glycocaulis albus. Next base: position 88,235 of record NZ_BMFS01000002.1, on the reverse strand, counting down.
CGAAGCCCCGCGTCGTGCCGGCCGGTGCGCCTATCCGCAGGCCGGACGTTACCGTCGGCTTCTCCGGGTCAAACGGCACTCCGTTCTTGTTGCAGGTCATGTGAGCGCGCTCCAGCGCCGCCTCGGAGATGTCGCCCGTGAGCTTTTTCGGGCGCAGGTCGATCAGTGCCAGATGGCTGTCAGTGCCGCCTGAAACCAGCGCGTACCCGGCATCGGACAGAGCCCCCGCCATGGCGCGGCAGTTTTCCACCACGCTGGCGGCATACTGCCTGAACTCCGGGCGCAACGCTTCTCCAAACGCCACCGCCTTGCCGGCGATCACATGCATGAGCGGGCCGCCCTGCAGGCCGGGGAAGACGGCAGAATTGATCTTCTTGCCGATATCCGCATCACGCGAAAGTACCATGCCGCCGCGCGGGCCGCGCAGCGTCTTGTGGGTTGTGGTCGTAACCACATCAGCGTGCGGCACCGGATTGGGGTAAACGCCCGCAGCGGCAAGGCCGGCGAAATGGGCCATGTCGACGAGAAGCAGCGCGCCGGCCTCGTCGGCGATTGCACGGAATTTTTTGAAGTCGATATCGCGCGGGTAAGCCGAACCGCCGGCGATCAGCAATTGCGGGCGCAGCTCCAGAGCCTGCTCGCGCAGCTTGTCATAGTCGATCAGGGCATCGCTCTCGCGCACACCGTAATGGTGCGCCTCGAACCATTTGCCGGACATGTTGGGCCGGGCCCCGTGAGTGAGATGCCCGCCCGCGGAGAGATCAAGGCCGAGAATACGGTCGCCAGGCTTCAGCAGGGCCAGGAACACCGCCTGATTTGCCTGACTGCCCGAGTTGGGCTGGACATTGGCATAGGCTGCGCCGAACAGCTTTTTGGCCCGTTCAATCGCCAGTTCCTCGGCAATGTCGACAAACTCGCAGCCGCCATAATAGCGTTTGCCGGGATAGCCTTCTGCGTACTTGTTGGTGAGGGGCGAGCCTTGCGCCTCCAACACGGCGCGGCTGACGATATTCTCTGAGGCTATGAGCTCGATCTGATCCTGCTGCCGGCCGATCTCTTTGGCGATTGCGCTGGCAATCTCGGGATCGCGGCTGGCGAGCGTTTCGGTGAAAAAGCCATTGCTGGCGGCTTCCTGGGCTGCATCCGGCATCGGCGACTCCCTCGTTGCGGCTGGCCTGTTGCTTCTGAGATACGCGCTGGCGAAGCGCTTCACAACCACACACCGCCGCGCGGGGTGAAAAGCCGCACGCCGGAACCACACTGCCCTAGCGAAATGGTAAATACTTTTACTGCATAAACTTACTGGTATTGGCAGAACCTATACTTGTTAGGGCAACCAAACCGGTTTACACAAGTTACATAATGCGTCCCCTTAAACAGAAGCGAATGTCAGGTGATGAATATGACCGAAGACAACACTCCCCCGATCGACCAGGAAGAAGTACTGCGGATGACCACTGACATCGTGGCTTCCTATGTGGCCAACAACACCATTTCTGCTGACGGGGTGCCGGAAATCATCCGTCAGGTGCATGGCGCTCTGCGCGAGCTGAGCGGCGGCGAGGCTAAGCCCGAAGCCAAGGCGAAGCCGGCAGTTCCCGTTTCCCGCTCGGTCACGGACGACTACATCATTTGCCTTGAGGACGGCAAAAAGCTGAAAATGCTGAAGCGCTATCTGCGCTCCCAGTATGACATGTCGCCTGACGATTACCGCCGCAAGTGGGGCCTGCCGTCCGACTATCCGATGGTGGCGCCGGCCTATTCACGCCGCCGTTCCGATTTCGCCAAGGAAATCGGTCTTGGCCGCGGTGGCCGGAAAGCCCGCAAGTAAGTCCTCGCGACTAACGCTAGACGATAACGCCCCGGCCTTTCGGCCGGGGCTTTTTTTCGGATCCATCGGCATTAAGGCCCAGGCGCCGCGCCAGCTTGCGCAGGGCCACGCGTTCCAGATCGTGGCGCGCAGACCGGGCCGGGCCGAATACGACCACTTCGGTTCCGGTTGCCGCATCTATCGCCGCGAGGCGAACAGAGTCGGCGAGCCCCTGATATTCAAAGATGATTTCCCGGCCGGGCAGTCCGCCTCGGCCCACCATCACGCGACCCGGGCGTTCGCATACCGCGCAAAAACAGCCTGCAATGCGGTAACAAGCTGGTCGAACATCTCGTCGGTATGCAGAGGGGACGGCGTAAACCGCATCCGCTCGGTGCCTTTCGGCACGGTGGGGTAATTGATGGGCTGAACGTAGATGCCGTGCTCGTCCAGGAGCGCGTCCGTGATCCGCTTGCACAGCACCGGGTCACCCACATGAACCGGCACGATATGGGTCTCGGAGTCCATTACCGGCAAGCCGGCAGCTTTCAACCGGGCTTTCAGGGTCGCCGCGCGTTCCTGGTGCTGGTCACGCAGGTGTGCGGAGGATTTGAGGTATTCCACGCTGGCACGCGCGCCAGCGGCGAGCACCGGAGCAAGCGAGGTCGTAAAGATAAAGCCCGGCGCTGCCGAGCGCACGGCGTCGCAGATTACCGCATCAGCAGCGATATATCCGCCCATGACGCCGAACGCCTTGCCCAGTGTCCCTTCAATGATGTCGAAGCGATGCATCAACCCGTCGCGCTCGGCGATACCGGCACCGCGCATGCCGTAAAGGCCGACGGCGTGGACTTCATCAAGATAGGTCAGGGCATTGTACTTGTCGGCAAGATCACAGACCGCCTTCAGCGGACCGATATCACCGTCCATCGAATAGACAGACTCCAGCGCGATCAGCTTGGGCGCGTCCAGCGGCGCGGCGCGCAGCAGTTCTTCGAGGTGCTCCACATCATTGTGCCGCCAGACATGTTTCTCACATCCCGCCTGGCGTACGCCCTCGATCATTGAGGCATGGTTAAGGGCATCTGAATAGATGATGAGGCCCGGCAGGATCTTGCCCAGCGTGGCAAGTGTCGCCTGATTGGCAATGTAGCCCGAGGTGAAGAGCAGAGCCGATTCCTTCTGATGAAGGTCAGCGAGCGAGCGCTCCAGCTCGACATGGTAATGCGTCGTGCCGGAAATGTTGCGTGTGCCGCCGGAACCGGCGCCGACATCGTCGATCGCCTGCTTCATGGCTCCGGTAACGCACGCGCTCTGCCCCATGCCCAGATAGTCATTGGAGCACCAGACAGTCACTTCACGCATGCTGCCATCATCGGCGCGATAGCGTGCCTTGGGAAACTCACCCTTCTTGCGCAGCAGGTCGGCGAACACGCGGTAGCGGCCTTCGGCGCGGACCCGGGCGACCGACGCCTTGAATGCTGCTGCGTAATCCATGTCGTGTTCTCCTGACCGCTCTCGTGGCGGACTGTCGGGGCGGGGCTGCTACACGCGGTATATGGACCGGTTTCACCTATACCGGAAGGCGGACCGATTGTCGCGCCTTCTAGTTGAAACTGTTTCGCAATTTCACTCGGTTTTATTCGCGGCGATCATTTCGATGATCCCCGAGAAGTCTTTCTCACTGCCGCCGGATTCGGTGAACAATGTGTAGAGCTTCTCGGCATGGGCCCCCAGCGGAATAGCGGCGCCCGCGGACCGGGCGGTCTCCAGTGCCAGGCGCAGATCTTTAAGCATCATCGGGGCGGCAAACCCCGGCTTGTAGCCCCGGTTCGACGGCGCGGCCGGCACCGGACCGGGCACAGGGCAATAGCTCGTCATGGACCAGCTCTGTCCGGATGCTTTCGACGAAATATCGAAGAAGCGCTGCGGGTCGAGGCCCAGCTTCTGCGCGAGTACAAAGGCCTCGCACGTGCCGATCATGTGGATGCCGAGCAGCATGTTGTTGCAGATCTTGGCCGCCTGCCCTGCCCCGGCATCTCCAGCGCGGATAACCGCCTTGCCCATGTTCTCAAGATAAGGCTTTGCTGCCTCGAACGCGTCTTCCGGGCCACCGACCATGAAGGTCAAAGTGCCGCCCTCGGCAGCGGCGACACCACCGGACACGGGTGCATCCACGAATTTGATCCCGGCCTTTGCGGCCGCCTCGCCGACGGCGCGGGCGGAATCAACGTCAATTGTGGAGCAGTCCATCAGCACAGTGTCGGCGCCGGCATGGGCGATGATCCCCTCCTCGCCTTCATAAATGCCGCGGACGTGCTTGCCGGCGGGCAGCATGGTGACGACAGCGTCGGCGCCCCTGACCGCATCCAGCACGCTGGCAGCCGCCTTGCCGCCTTTGGCAGACAGTGCAGCGACCGCATCCTGATTGAGATCGAAGCCGCGCACCTCATGGCCGGCCTTGACCAGGTTCACGGCCATGCCGGAGCCCATGTTTCCCAGTCCAATAAAAGCAATCACGGCCATGATGTGTCCTCCGGCGATTAGGGTTGTTGTCTAGCCCAGAAAGCTTTGTTCGCGGTCTGATTCCAGCGGTGCGAACATGGCCTCTACGGCCTCAGACTGTATCTGCGGACCCCAATGGGGCGCATTGTCCTTGTCGATGATGACGGCGCGCACCCCCTCGTAGAAGTCTGAACCTTCGACCAGCAGCCGCATCGAAACGCGCAGGTCCTGCGCCATCACTTCGCGGAAATCGAGCTCAGCACCCTTGCGCAACGCAGCCAGGGTAATGGCGCACGAGCTGGGTGATTTGCTGTTCAGAATAGAGAGTTGCCTGGCTGACCAGGCGTCGCCCGCCGATTGCAGCCGTTCCTTGATCACGGCCAGCTCGTCACCGGAAAAGGCCGCATCGATCAGGCCGCCCAGATGAGCCAGTTCCGAATCGCCCGGATCGCCTGCGTGCGTCTCGAGTATGTCTTCCAGCGTCTCGCCATCATTGTCGAGATCAGCGCTTTCCAGTGCCGCGATGAGGGCTTCCTGCCGGTCTGACGGCACATAATGCGTGGCAACCCCGGCCGCCAGGCTGTCAGCGGCTTTGAGACGCGCGCCGGTCAGCCCCATCCACATGCCGGTTTCCCCCTTGAGGCGCGGCAGGAAATAGGCCCCGCCGACATCAGGATGGAAGCCGATACCCGTCTCCGGCATCGCAAACATGGTCCGGTCGCCCGCAACACGATGCGAGCCGTGGACCGAGATGCCGACCCCGCCACCCATCGTGATTCCATCAATAAGGGCGACATAGGGTTTGGGGTATTCAAAGATCAGCGTGTTGAGCTGGTATTCATCGCGCCAGAATTTCCATGCTTCCGCGCCGCCCTTCTTTCCGCTTTCGGCGAGCATGCGGATATCACCGCCGGCGCAAAACCCCTTCCCGCCGGCGCCATCCACGACAATCGCCTTCACCGCGTCATCCTCGCGCCAGTCGAGCAGCGCCTTGATCAGACCGTCCACCATCTCCTGATTGAGGGCGTTCAGCGCTTCGGGCCGGTTCAGCGTGATGCGGCCAACAGAGCCGGCTTTGCGGGCGTTTATGAGGGAGGTCATCGGGCCGGAATTCCTTGTCTTGCATCTAGCGGAGGTCGATGAAGGGCGCACCAAGCGCCCCGCAGGCTGCTAACAGCCCGCCATCCCGGCTGGCAAGTGGCGCGTCCAGCGTCACCGCCAGCGACAGGTAGGCGTAATCGAACAGGGAGAGGCCTGCCGCCAGTGCGCCGTGACCGCTCTCCAAAATGTCGTCGATCGAGGCCGGAGCGAAAAGGCGGATGCCTAATGCGTCCAGATTGTCCATTGCATCGCGGTATATCAGTCCCCGCCGTGCAAACCGGACGAACTGATTGCCCACTTCCCACACGAAGATGTAGGGCGCGGCCAGCTCGTAATCATCTGATTGCGCGAGCAGCTTTTGCGTTGCGGGTGTTGACTGCGAGGGCAGCACCCACGCAATCGCCACCGACGCATCGAGCACGAGAACACTCAAGAGCGGCCAAGCTCTTTAAGTTCTTCCCAGCTGAGCGCATCCTCCACCGGGTCTGGCCGGATGGTCGCGCCGAGGGCGCGAAAGCGCTCTACCAGCTCACGGGCTGGCACTTTTTCCCGGGGTTGCCGTGACGGAACCAGATCCGCCAGCGGCTTGCCGTGTCGGGTGATGGTGATGGGCTCGCCCGTCTTTTCCAGCTCGTCGAGCAGGCGGGAGAGATGGGTCTTCGCTTCAAGCACGCCGACATACTTCATTGTGGCACCCGTCAATTCTGACCAGAAGTCTGACCATAATAGCTGAGATTCTGGTCAGAATCCATTTGGGTTAGCGCAGCACATCCTTCGCGATGATGACGCGCATGATCTCGTTGGTGCCTTCAAGGATCTGGTGGACGCGCAAATCGCGTACGATGCGCTCGATCGGATAGTCCTTCAGATAGCCATAGCCGCCATGCAGTTGCAGCGCATCATTGGCGATCTTGAAGCCAAGATCGGTCGCGAAGCGCTTGGCCATGGCGCAGTATTTTGGCGCTGACGGATCATTCGCATCCAGAGCCGCCGCCGCGCGGTAGAGCATGAGGCGCGAGGCTTCCAACTCGGTTGCCATGTCGGCGAGCTTGAACTCGCTCGCCTGGAACGCCGCGACAGGCTTGCCAAACTGCTTGCGTTCTTTTGCGTAGGCTACCGAAAGATCAAAGGCTTCTGCTGCGCCACCAAGCGAACACGCGCCGATATTGATGCGTCCGCCATTGAGGCCCTTCATGGCGAGGGTAAAGCCCATTCCCTCGTCCGCGAGGCGGTTCTCCACCGGCACGCGGCAATCCTCAAACGTCACGACAGCTGTCGGCTGCGAGTTCCAGCCCATCTTCTTCTCGTTTGCGCCAAAGGAGAGCCCGGGCGTGCCCTTCTCCACCACGATTGTGGAAATCCCCTTTGGTCCGTCCTCGCCCGTGCGGCACATCACGACATAAAGGTCTGACACCCCGCCGCCGGAGATGAAGGCTTTCGCGCCGTTCAGCACATAATGGTCGCCATCTTTCACAGCTTTGGTACGCAGGCTGGCAGCGTCCGAACCGGCGCCCGGCTCGGTCAGGCAGTAGGAGCCGATAATCTCCATGGCGGTGAGGCGCGGGAGCCAGCGCTGGCGCTGTTCTTCCGTGCCCCAGCTATCGATCATCCAGCTGACCATGTTGTGGATGGAAATGAAGGCGGCCGTGGATACGCACCCGCGCGAGAGCTGTTCAAAGATCAGCGCGGCATCGACGCGGCTCATGCCCGAACCGCCGACATCATCGCGCGTATAAATGCCCGCAAAGCCCATCTCGGCGGCTTCCTTGAGCACGTCAACCGGGAAATGCTTTTCCTCGTCCCAGCGGGCGGCATTGGGTTTCAGCCGGTCGTCTGCAAACTTGCGCGCGGCGTCCTGAATCAGCGCCTGCTCTTCCGTCAGCTCGAAATTCACGGCAAACCTCCTGACAAGCTCTTACGGTCTTTGGCACGCGAGATAGACGAAATGGCCCTGTTTCCCAATACCCGCCTGCGGCGCACGCGCAGCCAGCCCTGGATCCGCGATCTGGTCCGCGAGACCCATTTGACCCCGCATGACCTTATCTGGACGATTGTCGTATCAGACAGCGCCGATCCTATCGAGCCGGTCGAGGCCATGCCCGGCACGGTGCGCATGAGCGTCGCCGAAGCGGCGAAAGCCGCGAAGCGTGCGCGTGACCTCGGCATCCCCGCGATTGCCGTATTTCCGCATATCGACCCTTCCCTGAAGGACAATGCCGGTACCGAAGCGCTCAATCGCGATGGCCTCGTCATGCGGGCGGTCAAGGCGATGAAGGATGCTGCGCCGGAAGTGGGCATAATCTGCGATGTAGCGCTCGACCCCTTTACCGATCATGGCCATGACGGGGTGATGGAGGACGGCGTCATCCTCAATGACGCCACCGTCGATCTGCTGGTCCAGCAGGGCCTGGCGCAGGTTGAGGCGGGCTGTGATGTGCTGGCCCCGTCCGACATGATGGATGGCCGCATCGGCGCGATCCGGGGTGCGCTGGAGGAGTCCGGCCATACCGATACGCTGATCCTGTCCTACGCGGCGAAATACGCCTCCGGCTTCTATGGGCCTTATCGCTCGGCCATCGGCTCGGCAAAGCTTCAAGGAGACAAGAAGACCTATCAGATGGACCCGGCCAATACCGATGAGGCCCTGCGCGAGGTCGCCATGGATATCGAGGAAGGCGCCGACATGGTGATGGTCAAGCCCGGCCTGCCCTATCTCGATATCGTTACCCGCGTGAAGGAGGCGTTCGGCGTGCCGACCTATGCCTTCCAGGTGTCCGGGGAGTACGCGATGATCATGGCGGCGGCGCAAAACGGCTGGATCGATGGCGAGCGGGTGATGATGGAGACGCTGACTTGCTTCAAGCGTGCCGGCGCGGACGGAATCCTCACCTATTTCGCGCCAGTGGCAGCGGAGATATTGGGGGAGTAGCTGCTTTAGTCGAAAACGGGCTTTATATCGCGATATATACCAGATATTCGCTGATCATCTTCAGCTCGCTTACGAAGCCAGCTGAGAATTCGGTCGTAAGTGACGATCTGAACTCCTGAATATCTGAATTCTCGCTGCCTCAACTCATTGAATTTCTCAGAAATCATTGACCTCCGGCCCACGTAGACTGTTTTCATTACAGCACCCAACTCGTCAATACCTAGGCCGCCTCTGTCGATGCTGTCCGTCAGTGTCCCCGGATTGCGGACTAGCCAATCATGCCAATCTCCGACTTGGGTCAGAGCTTTGCGTACTGACTTTGCGAACTGACCGTCTTTTGTCACTAGGGAAGCAACCGGCGACTCCAGCTCAACCAGTTCCACGAAAGTACCAGCTGAGCTTTCTTCCAAAACCACGAAATCTGCTCTGTAAGACGACCCAAAGCGAAATTCAGGGAAAACCTCGTTTCCATGCGGGTGCATAGCCGCCAAAACCCACGGACTCTGTGTAAAAAACCTCTGGATGGGACGCTCGCTTTTCGCGCCTTCTAGAACTTCTTCGAAACGATCAGCGGTAGCGCCAATCTCTCCAAAAGGAATACGTGTGTCGAACGGACCAAACATTACTCACTCCACCCGCCCAATCGGCGGCAGTGACCAGCCGAACTGGACCGACGCGCCGCGTATCACGAACGCCAGCAAAGCCGCGCCAATGGCCGCAATACTGGTCATCACGCCCAGCTGGATGGCTATGATGTAGGCGGAGGCACCCGCCAGTGCCGCGAGCGCATAAATCTCTGCGCGCAGGATCAGCGGCACCTCGTTGACGATGATATCGCGCAGCAGCCCACCAAAGGCCGCGCTCATCACGCCGGTCAGGGCCGCGATGGACCAGTGCGCCCCGGCGGCGAGACCCGCTTGCGCGCCGATCACACAAAAGACACTCAAACCCGCTGCATCAGCCCAGACCAGCGCTCTCATGCGGATGCCCTTGCCAGACGTAACGAGGGCGGAGCCGTAATAGCCGGCCACGCCGCCAATCAGCGCCAGGGCGAGATATTCCGGCGCATTGACCCAGTAGACCGGCAGGCTGCCGAGGATCATGTCGCGCAGCGTGCCGCCGCCCATGCCCGTGACTGCACCCAGAATGGCTGCGCCAAAAGGGTCCAGCCGGTTGCGCGCGGCGATGATCCCGCCCGACACGGCGAACAGGAACACGCCTGCATGGTCGAGAATGGAGAAGAGGAGCTCGACGCTCATTCTGAGGTAAGCCGCGCAATCAGGCTGGACGTATCCCAGCGCTTGCCACCCATGGCTTCCACTTCCGCGTAGAACTGGTCGACGAGTGCGGTAACGGGCAATTTGGCGCCATTGGCGCGCGCCTCTTCAAGTGCAATACGAAGATCCTTGCGCATCCATTCGACCGCAAAGCCAAAATCGAATTTGCCCTGCTCCATTGTCTGCCAGCGATTTTCCATCTGCCAGCTTTGCGCCGCGCCCTTGGAGACCGCGCGGATGACGGTTTCCACGTCCAGCCCGGCGGCCTGCGCGAAGTGAATGCCTTCGGACAATCCCTGCACCAGCCCGGCAATGCAGATCTGGTTGACCATCTTGGTCAGCTGGCCTGCCCCCGCCGGCCCGGCATGGACAATGGCCTTGGCATAGGCCTGCATCACAGGCTCGGCTTTCGCAAACACATCCGCATCGCCGCCGCACATGATGGAAAGCTGGCCATTTTCCGCGCCCGCCTGTCCGCCCGATACCGGCGCATCGACAAAGCCGATACCCTTCGCTGACGCCGCCTCGTGAAGTTCGCGCGCGAGCTGTGCCGACGCCGTGGTGTGATCGACGAGCACTGCGCCGGGTTTCATATGTTCCAGCAAAGGCAGTGCGATGGCGCGTACATCCGGGTCGTCACCCAGGCACATGAACACGATATCCGCCCCCCCGGCCGCATCCTGCGGGCTGGCTGAGGGCGTGCCGCCATGTTGGTCAGCCCAGGCCTTCGTCTTGGCGCCGGTCCGGTTCCAGACACGCACATCATGGCCGGCCGCTTTCAGATGCCCGGCCATCGGATAGCCCATCACGCCCAGTCCGAGAAAGGCGGCAATTGTCATGAATTCTTTCTCCCGAGGCGCTAATGCGCCGCTGCAAACACTGACCGGTGGAACACAAGGGCGGGCGCTGTGCGGGGCCGGTCGAACGCGGCTACCCGTCCAACGATGATGATGTGGTCGCCGCCCTCGTGCACGGCGTCCAGCGTACACTCGAACCGGGCGATCGCGTCCCTGACCAGCGGCACGCCGGTTTCACCTTCCGCCCACTGTCCGCCTACCCGTCCCAGATCATCATCGCGCGCGCAGGCCAGCGCCAGCGCTTCCTGATCGGCTCCCAGCACGTTGATCGCGAAGCGCGGTGCTGAAGAAAACTGGTCGTAGCGCAGGCTCCCCCTGTCCAGCGACCACAGAACCAGCGGCGGTTCCAGCGAGACGGAGGCAAAGGAGTTTATTGTGAGAGCCCGCGCGCGGCCGTTCTCCAGAACCGTGACCAGGGCCACGCCGGTTGGGTAACAGCCGAGAGCATCGCGAAAAGCGCGTGCAGTTTCCAAAATGTGCCTCCATACAGCGCTTCAACCCGCCCTTAACCCTGTTCGTGTAGCTTGGCGATACAACAACAAGCGTGCGGGTGGGATATGGCGTCCGGTCAACCGATCATCATCAAGAAAATCAAGAAAGCCGGACATGGTCATCATGGCGGCGCTTGGAAAGTGGCCTATGCAGATTTCGTCACGGCGATGATGGCCTTCTTCCTGCTGATGTGGCTGATCAACTCGGTCGATCAGGAACAGTTGCGCGGCGTGGCGGACTATTTCTCCCCCTCCACCGTCAGCACCGACAATACCGGCTCGGCGCCCTTGCGCCTGATGCCGCCGCGGGGCGACGAAGGCGTCTCCAGCCCGGATATGGCCTTTCTGGAGCGCAATCCGACGTCACATGCGCCTGGATCCGGATCAGACGAAACGCCCGACGATGGTGAAGGCAGCCCGCGCGACGTGGCACGCGACGCGCTGACCAGCGCGCTGGCGCGGCGTGAGCAGGCGGAGTTTGAAAGCGCCGAGATGTCGCTGCGTCAGGCCCTGCAGGAAATGCCGGAGCTTGCCGAGCTGTCGCGTCACCTGATCATCGATCAGACGCCCGAAGGCCTGCGCATCCAGCTTATAGACGAGGAAGGCCGCCCGATGTTCGACGCTGGCGCCACCCGTCCCAATGAACGGGCCATTGTCCTTCTGCGTGCCGTTGCCGATGTCGTGGAGCGGCTGCCGAACCGGATTACGATTTCCGGGCATACCGATGCATCTCCCGTGCCGCCTGATGCGCCGTCCAACTGGGAGCTGTCGTCGGCCCGCGCCAATGCGGCCCTGCGCATCCTGCAGGAGCGCGGCATTTCCGATGACCGGATTTCTGACGTGCGTGGCAAGGGGTCTGCCGAGCCGCTATTCCCCGATGATCCCTACATGGCTGGCAATCGCCGCCTGTCGATCGTCCTGCTGCGCGAAGCGCCGGTCCTGCCGCCCGGTGGTGCGCTGTAAGCGCCTGAAAACCGGCTGTTCCGGACAGCCCGCCGTAACGCTACACTGACTTCAACCCAGACGGGGATTCGCCGCCGGGATTGAGGGATCAGACCTGCCGTGACGCATCCGTTCACCACGCGCCAATTGCCGTTCTTCCTGACGGCACCGACGCCCTGCCCCTATCTGCCGGGGCAGCTCGAGCGCAAGGTGTTCACACGCGTGGATCCCGCCGATGGCCCGGGGCTGAACGACGCTCTGACCCATGCCGGGTTCCGCCGCTCCCAGTCCATCCTCTACCGTCCGGCCTGTGAACGGTGTTCAGCGTGCAAGTCGGTGCGGATTCCCGTCGCCGAGTTCACGTTCTCCCGCTCGCAGCGGCGCGTACTGAAGCGCAATGATGGCCTGATGGTGGATATCCGCCCGGCGGATGCCACCACCGAGCAGTTTGCGCTGATGAGCCGCTATCTGGAATCGCGCCACGGCGATGGCGACATGGCCGGCATGCATTTCCTTGATTACGTGGGCATGGTCGAGGACGGTATGCAACGTACCCACATCGCAGAGTATCGCGACCCAGCCGGCCAGCTGGCCGCTGCGGCGCTGGTGGATGAGCTCCCGGACGGGTTTTCTCTGATTTACAGCTTTTTTGATCCGGACCGCGCGGGGTCCAGCCCGGGCGCGTTCATGATCCTCGACCATGTGCGGCGGGCAAAAGCCGCCAGCCTCGCGCACGTCTATCTGGGCTACTGGGTCAAGGGCAGCGCGAAAATGGACTACAAGGCGCGATATTCGCCTCTGGAGGTCCTCGAACCCGCCGGCTGGCGGCGGTTAGAGGCTGGCGAGTAGCCTAAACCCTGCTATTGAAGGGGAAAGGGTCCGTCGGTGAATCGGGCCGATAGCGGCAATAACGCATTTCCGGGGGAGACAGACATGGATCGCAGGACATTCCTGAGCGGCGCAACCATTGCCACCGCAGCGGCAGCAACGGCATGTTCACAGGAAACACCCGGAGAGGTCGCCGCGCCAGCCGTAAACCGGCGCCGCACCCGCCGGCTGCGCATGGTCACCACATGGCCGGCGAATTTTCCCGGCCTTGGCACGGCAGCCGATACCACGGCACGCCTGATCGGTGAGATGTCTGGCGGTGAGCTTGAAGTACAGGTCTACGGCGCGGGCGAGATTGTCGGCGCGTTTGAGGTCTTTGACGCGGTTTCAAACGGCGTCGCGGACATGTATCACGCTGCCGAGTATTACTGGCAGGGCCGCTCTCCGGCCTATAATTTCTTCTGTGCGGTGCCGCTGGGCATGACGGCCATGGAAATCATGGCGTGGGTGGAATTCGGCGGCGGTCAGGCCTTGTGGGACGAACTCTCGGCCCAGTTCAACATCAAGCCCTTCCAGGCCGGCAATTCGGGCCACCAGATGGGCGGCTGGTTCAAGCGCGAGATCAATACACTCGAGGATTTCCGGGGCCTGCGCGTGCGCATGCCCGGCCTTGGCGGCGATGTCATCCGGGCGCTGGGCGGAGCTGCCGTCGCACTGTCGGGCGGCGAGATATATCAGGCGCTGCAGTCCGGCGCGATTGATGCCACCGAATGGGTTGGCCCGTGGAATGATCTCGCATTCGGCTTCTACCGCGAGGCACCGTTCTACTACGGCCCCGGCTTCCACGAGCCCGGTTCGTCGCTTGCACTCGGGATGAATCTGGGTGTCTGGGAGAGCCTGCCAGCCGACCAGAAGGCCATCGTGAAGGCGGCGGCCCATGCCGCCAATAATCTTTCCATCGCCGAATTCACGCACCATAACGGGATCGCGCTGCAGACCCTGATCGAGGAGCACGGCGTTCAGCTGCGCAATTTCTCTGACGAGATATGGCGCGAGCTGGGCCGGGTCAGCGAGGAAGTCGTCGCCAACGCCGCCAATGCAGACGCGATCTCCCGCCGCGTGTACAACAGCTATGTCCAGTCGCGCCGCCGGTCTCGCGAATGGGCGAATGTCTCCGAGACACCCTATCTGCAAAAACGCGAACTCGTGCTTGGCGGTTAAGGTCCTGTCCTCATAAAGGGTTTGCGGTGTGGTATGGCGCAAGATCGTTCAGTATTAGGAGCAGACCCGCAGGAAGGGCCGTCCTCTTTCAAGGGGATGCGACGACATAATGGGCGATCTTGCCCTAATCTTTTCAAGACGCGGCGGATTTGGCCCACGAAGGCGTCGATCCGTTCTTGTGGAGGGAGGTTCCACGGCGCACGTCTCTCCTGTTCAGAAGCCAAATCCCGCACGCGCCACAACCGGAACCTTTATGGGGACAGGACCTCGTGATGCGGGCGGGCGACTGGCTGCTGCTGACGCTTATCGCCTTGACGGTCATCGTCATGGCCGCCGACCGGCTGGCCGGTGGCAGCATTCAAGCCTGGATCGCATCCGATTTGCCGGCCACGGGCCGTGAGCTGGGCGTAGTTCTCGGCTGGGCAGGCTGGGGTCTGACCCCTCTGGTTATCCTGCCGCTTATCGCGGCGCTGTGGGCCGCCTTTGCGCCGCTGCCCGTCATTCTCACTATCGCCCTTGGCCGGACAGCCGCGGTCATTGATGCCATCAGCCGGATGATAGGCGATGCCGCGCGCTGGTTTGCGCTCGCACTGGTTCTTGTGACCAGTCTTGTCGTGATTCAGCGTTATGTTTTCGGCATTTCCATCACAAAGCTGCAGGAAAGCATCATATATCTGCATGCGCTTCTTTTCCTGCTTTCCAGCGCGATCACCCTGCTGACGGGCGGGCATGTCCGGGTCGACATCTTCTACGCGCGCCTGTCTGAACGGGCAAAGGCATGGACCGATATCGCCGGTGTCTACCTGGCTCTGATTCCCATGTGCTGGCTGATCCTGGATACGTCGCGTTCCTATGTAGGCGGCGCTTGGCGGATCATGGAGCGCTCACGCGAGAGCGACGGGCTGCCGCTTGTCTTTGCCCTGAAGACAGCCATACCGGTCTTTGCCGTCATGATGATCGCGCAAGGGGTCTCAATGGCCGCGAAGGCTGCGCTGACGATTGCCGGGCGGGCACAGGCGCCCAAAGCCGGCCAGGCGGGGACGCTCTAGATGGACCTGCTTCTCGTTGCCCTGCCCTTCCTGATGTTCGCGACAGCCGTGGCCGCACTGCTGCGCGGATTTCCCGTGGCGTTCACGCTGGCTGGCGTGGCGATACTCTTTGCCCTCATAGGGCTGGCGCTGGACGCGTTTGACCCGCTCCATCTGCGCGCCTTTCCCCAGCGCATCTATGGCAACATCATGGAGATGGACAAATCCATCCTCGTGGCCGTGCCGCTCTTCGTCTTCATGGGCGTGATGCTGGAAAAATCCCGCGTTGCGGAGGAGTTGCTCGAGGCGATGGGCGCACTCTTCGGATCGCTGCGTGGCGGGCTTGGCATTTCGGTCGTGATCGTGGGCGCGCTGCTCGCCGCCTCTACCGGCATTGTCGGGGCAACGGTCGTCACGATGGGGCTTCTGTCCCTGCCAACCATGCTGCGCCGCGGTTATGATCCGGCGCTGGCCAGCGGCTCGATTGCCGCTTCCGGTACGCTGGGCCAGATCATCCCGCCATCCATCGTGCTGATCCTGCTGGGAGACCAGCTCGGCTCGGCCTATGCGCGGGCGCAACGCGAACAAGGCATTTTCTCACCGGACATCCTGACGGTGGGGGACCTGTTTGCCGGCGCGCTGGTGCCGGGCCTGCTGCTGGTAGGCGCTTATATCGCCTACCAGATCGTCATAGCCGTCACCCGGCCCAAGGCCTCGCCGGCCATCCCGAAAGGGGAGCTTCACGCCGACTATTTCAAGATCATTCGGGCCCTGGTGCCGCCGCTGGCGCTGATCATAGCGGTACTCGGCTCGATCCTCTCCGGGCTTGCGACGCCAACCGAAGCTGCCGGTGTCGGTGCGCTGGGGGCGACTTTGCTTGCCGGTTTCCGCAATGCCGGTGCTGCGGCCAATCCGCGTGCCGGACGCTGGCTGGTTGCAATCGGCGCGCTAAGCCTGCTTGCCCTGATCGGCGCGGCGCTGGCTCTGAACCTGCGAGCCGGGGTCGAAGGCAGTGCACGCCTTCTCACCCTCACCCTTTCAGGCCTCGCCATAGCCGGAACGCTCTGGGCGCTGGTGCGCCTGTTCCGCTCCGGCGTGCTGGACGATGTGATGACGCAGACGGCGCGCATCTCCTCCATGGTGTTCGTGATCCTGATCGGCGCGTCGCTGTTTGCACTCGTCTTCCGGGAGCTTGGCGGTGATGGCAGCGTGCGCGCCATGCTGGAATCTGTGCCGGGCGGCGTCTTCGGCGCGGTGCTGGTGGTAATGCTCATCATGTTCGTGCTGGGCTTCTTCCTCGATTTCATCGAGATCACCTTCGTGGTCGTGCCTATTGTCGCGCCGATCCTGTTCCTGATGGGTGTGGACCCGATCTGGCTGGGCGTCTTGATGGCGCTGAACCTGCAGACCAGCTTCCTCACCCCGCCCTTCGGGTTTGCGCTGTTCTATCTGCGCGGCGTGGCACCGCCCTCCTTGCCGACAGGCGCCATCTATCGCGGCGCTATCCCCTTCGTTATCATTCAGCTTTTCGCAATAGCGCTGGTCGCGGCCCTGCCGTGGCTTGCCACCGCGCTGCCACGAGCACTTTATGGCTGAGCTACGCCCTGACGACTCCTCCGGCGGCCCGACACCGGCCGAACGCGCTGCCCTGCAGCGCTATGTGATCGTCGTTGCGGCGCTGGCGCTGACCGGTCTCTTTGTCTGGATGGTGAAGGACTATCTGGGCGCGGTCTTCCTGGCCGCCGTGCTGGCTCTCATGCTGACCGCGGCCCAGAACGGCCTGACCGCCAGGTTGGGAGATCGACCGCGCGTGTCCGCCGCTCTGGTGATGGTGTCCGTCATCCTTATCGGGCTTGTGCCGCTCAGCATCCTCGCCGTCATCGTCGTGCGCGAAGCGTTGCAGATCAGCGAGTCGCTCACCCCCTTCGTGCAGGACCAGGTCACTGCCTGGCGGGACGCCGGCGGCGGGGTGCCCGAGTGGGTCCCCTGGCGCGAGGAGGTCGTGCGCTATCAGGGTGAGATCGCGAGCCAGATCGGCAGTTTTGCCTCCACGGCAGGGCGCGTCTTCATCAATGCGATGACCTCTGCAGCCGGGTCCACGCTGGTCATCTTCCTGAACGTGATCGTGTTCCTGTACGCGCTCTATTTCTTCCTGGTGCATGGCCGCGCCATGACCGCGACCACGCTGCAACTCCTGCCCTTGCGTCCGCGCGACCGTATCCTGCTGGCCGGACGGGCGGTGTCGACGATACGCGCCACCATCAAGGGCACGCTGGTCATCGGCCTGGTCCAGGGCACGGTAACGGGGCTGGCGCTTGCCATAGCCGGCGTGCCCGGCGCAGCCTTCTGGGGTGCGCTGGCGGGCCTTTTGTCGGTCATCCCGGGTATCGGCACGCCACTGGTATGGGGACCGGCGGCCGCCTGGCTGATCTTTCATGACCAGATGATCGCCGGCATCGTGCTGGGCGTGTTCGGCTTCATTGTGATCATGAATATCGACAATTTCCTGCGCCCGCGCCTGGTCGGCAAGGATGCAAAGATGAGCGATCTCATGGTGCTTATCTCGACGCTGGGCGGCCTGACCCTGTTCGGCGCCATGGGCATCATTATCGGCCCGATGATCGCTGCCCTGTTCAGTGCCGTGTGGCACGTCTATGCGCGCGCCTATGCGCCGCTCTTGGGGATGCGTTAGACCGCAGGCACGGCTCCGGCGCGCGGTGTGGGCCTGTTGCCGCCTGCATAGCGCTCCAGCGCGGCGATGCGCTTGTCCATCGGCGGGTGGGTGGCAAACATGCCCGCAAAGCCGCTGGAACGATCATGCAGGAACATCTGGCGCACCTCGGCCGGCGCACCCTCCACATCCGGATTACCCGATACCTTCATCAGGGCCGAGATCATCGCATCCGGGTTTTTGGTCAGCTCCACCGCGCCCGCATCAGCCATGTATTCGCGTTTTCTCGACAGGGTGAAGCGGATCACCATGGCCAGCAGCCATGCGATAGCGGCCATCGCCATGGCCACCAGTATGAACACGCCCGCGTTCCCGCCCGAGCCGCGCCGTCCGCCGCCTGCCCGCCCCAGCGAACCATGCAGCAGACCGCGCACCATGATCTCCACGGTGAAGGAGATGATGCCGACAAAGATGATCGAAATGACCAGAAGGCGCACATCCCGGTTGATGATATGGGTCAGCTCGTGCGCGAGTACGGCCTCAAGCTCATCGCGATCGAGCTTTTCCATCAGGCCGCGCGTGACCGTCACCGCAGCCTGTTTCTCGGTCAGGCCGGACGCATAGGCGTTAAGCGCGGGTGTTTCGATGATCCGCAAGGCGGGCATCGTCAACCCGCGTGAAATGCACAGGTTTTCCAGTAGATTATAGAGTTCCGGCTCATCATTGCGCGAAACCTTCTTCGCGCCGGTGCTGGCATCGATGATCGCCTGATGGGACAACCACGCAATACCGAACCAGATGGCGACGCCCAGCAGTACCCAGGGCGTTACCATCGGCATGGCGTAGGCCGCTTCACCGGCGGCGCGGCCGAAATCGGCCTGCTCGCCCTCGCCCCAGGCGAAGAACAGCGCCGTCATGGCGTAGACGAGGCCGAGGATCAGGACCGGGAAACCGGCCAGCAGCAGGATGGATTTGAGGTTATTGTTCCAGATATGGCTGCGAAGGCCGGTCGCTGCGAGCATGACAGGCCTCCGCCCGCACCTATTCCTAGAACTTCACCGACGGCGCAGCGCGCTCGGATGCGGCAATCTCGAAGAACTCGCGGGACTTGAAGCCGAACGGGCCAGCCAGCACCACAGCCGGAAACTGCTCGATGGCCGTATTGTATTCGGACACCGCGTTGTTGAAGAAGCGGCGGGCGGCGGCGATCTTGTTTTCAAGGTCGGCCAGCTCACGCTGCAGTGACAGGAAATTCTGGTTGGCTTTCAGGTCCGGATAGGCTTCCGACAGCGCGAAAAGCTGGCGCAGGGCGCCCGTCAGCATGTTTTCGGCGGCAGCGAGGTCTTTCAGGCCCGTGGCATCAATGGCCTGCTGGCGCGCCTTGATGACGTTTTCCAGCGTTTCTTTCTCATGGCTGGCATAGCCCTTCACCGTCTCGACGAGGTTGGGCACCAGATCATAGCGCTGCTTCATCTGCACATCGATATCGCCCCAGGCCTGATTGGTCGTCTGACGCAGCGCCACGAGGCGGTTGTAGATGAGGATGATGGCAAGGCCGATAACGGCAAGGATGACGAGGATGATGACAAATTCCATGGAATTATCCTTCCCGTGAGGAGTTGGCAGGGCTTGAGCCTGTGATGATTAAACGCAAGCGGGCTTTCCGCCAAGGGTGTTGGGCGTCAGGGCGTAGAGGGAGTGTTTCGCCCTCTCCCCTGAAATCCCGGCCAAGCGTAGCGCGAGCCGGGACCTGTTGCAGGAGAAGCGGAGAGAGGCCCCGGATACCGCTTCGCGGTTCCGGGGTTTCAGTGAGATCCCTAAACCTGCCCTCTCGGCGCAAAACGGCCAGCGCGGGAAAAGCCCTTGGGCGCCAGACGGCCTGCCTGTGCGCGCTTGCCGAGGAAGAGCTTCCAGTCTTCCACCGGATGCTTGCGCCCTGCTCCGTCGGTCCAGGTCAAGCCCTCTTCAGCGGCAAACACCGTGACATCGCTGACCTCCCCGCCCTTGCCGCCGAGCAGGCGCACGCCCTTTCCGCGCGTCATTTCCGGGATTTCCTCCAGCGCGAAGACGAGCAGCTTGCGGTTCTCTCCGATCACGGCGGCATGGTCGCCGCTGGCTTCTGTCACAACGATCACTTCGGCGCCTTCGACCAGATTTACCAGCTGGCGGCCCGCGCGCTTGATCGCCGGCAGTTCAGCTTCCGGCACAACGAAGCCATGGCCGGAGCTCGACGCAATCAGCAGCTTGCGGGCCGGATCGTGCTTCACGAGCGCCAGCGGGGCTGAACTTTCATCGAGATCGATCTGCAGGCGCACCGGCTCGCCAAAGCCGCGCCCGCCGGGCAGTTTCGAGGCATCCAGCGTGAACACCCGGCCATCGGTGGCAAATAGCAACAGCTTGTCTGTCGTCTCGCAGCGCACCGCGAAGGCCGTCTCGTCGCCATCCTTGTGCTTCAAGGCCGAAAGGTCGTCGACATGGCCCTTGAGAGCCCGGATCCAGCCCTTTTCGGAAAGCACGACCGTGACCGGCTCGCGCACCACCAGCGCTTCCTCCACGCGGTCCGCCAGATCATCAGCCGGCGCATCGGCAAAATGGGTGCGGCGGCGGCCCAAAGGCGTGCGGGGGCCGAAGCTCTCGCGCACGGCAGCAATCTCGCCATCGACCTTCGCCCATTGCTGCTCGTCGCTGGCCAGCAGCGCCTTCAACTCGGCCCGCTCGCCATCCAGCCGTTCGGACTCCGCGCGCAGTTCCATCTCCTCCAGCTTTCGCAAGGAGCGCAGGCGCATATTGAGGATCGCCTCGGCCTGCCGCTCGGACAGCTGGAACTCGGCCATCAGCTCAGGCTTGGGCTCATCGCTTTCGCGGATGATGGCGATCACCCGGTCCAGATTGAGGAAGCAGATGATATAGCCCGCCAGCACTTCGAGCCGGTCTTCGACCTGCGCCAGACGCCGTGTGGCCCGGCGCACCACCACTTCGCGGCGATGGTCCAGCCATATCTGCAAGACCTCTTTCAGGCTCATCACGCGCGGCGCGCCCTTCGGGTCCAGCACGTTGAGGTTCAGGGGAAAGCGCACTTCCAGATCGGTCGCGCGGAACATGGATTCCATCAGCACGGCCGGATCAACCGTGCGCGCGCGCGGCTCCAGCACGAGGCGGACATCCTCCGCGCTTTCATCCATCACATCGGCCAGAAGCGGCAGCTTCTTGGCCTCCATCAGGCTGGCGATGCGCTCCACAAGGCGCGCTTTCTGGACCAGATAGGGAATCTCCGTGACGACGATGCGCCAGGTGCCGCGGCCCTGATCCTCCACCTCCCATTTGGCGCGCAGGCGAAACCCGCCCCTGCCCGTTTCGTAGGCTTCCAGGATCGAGGCGGCTGGCTCCACACAGATGCCGCCCGTGGGAAAGTCCGGCCCTTTGACGAATTTGGCCAGCGCACGCACCTCTGCGTCCGGTTTTGCGATCAGATGACGGGCGGCATCGCAGATCTCGGCGGCATTATGGGGCGGAATGCTGGTCGCCATGCCGACCGCGATCCCCGTCGCGCCATTGGCGAGCAGGTTCGGAAAGGCACCCGGCAGCACGACCGGTTCTTCCTCCGACCCGTCATAGGTCTTGCGGAAATCAACCGTGTCCTCGTCCATGTCGGCCAGCAGCAGGCGTGCCGCTTCGGTCAGGCGCGCCTCGGTATAGCGCATGGCCGCCGCGCTATCGCCGTCCACATTGCCGAAATTGCCCTGACCCTCAATCAGCGGGTAGCGTGCGGCAAAGTCCTGCGCCAGGCGCACCAGCGCATCATAGACGGACTGGTCGCCATGCGGGTGGTATTTACCGATCACATCGCCGACCACGCGCGCGGACTTCTTGAATGCGGCGTCGGGATCAAGCTTTAGAAGGCGCATCGCGTGCAGCAGCCGCCGATGAACGGGCTTCAGCCCGTCACGGGCATCGGGCAGTGCGCGCTGGGTGATGGTGGAAAGCGCATAGGCGAGATAGCGCGAGGACAGAGCATCCTCGAAGCGCTCAGGGAAAATGCGCCCTGCCTCTCCAACCGGTTCGTGTCCCATGCCTCGCCTCTGTCACTGATTCTGCTAGCCAGCAGTATAGGGCGTTCAGCCTAAAGTCTGCCCGCCGATTCCAGCCGCTCGATCATGCGGGCGCGGGCTTCGGGCAATACCTTGTCAGTGGGCCATAGCACGCGCCGCTCGATGAAGTGGGCGGTCAGTTTCAGCCCGGCAGCGATGTCGCCCGGCGAGACTTCGCCAGAGCCTGCCATGAAGCCCGGCAGGGCCAGCAGCCGGTCAGCATATTCCGCGCCCGCTTCGGCGCAGACGGCGCGCCCCGTGCGCGGGCTGACATATCTGAGATCATGGGTTTGCCCGGTAGCGGCGCACTTCTTTAGATCCATGCCATAGCCAAGATCAGCCAGCAGGCCCGCCTCCCAGCTGATGTAAAGCGCCGGCCAGATATCGATATCGTTCAGGGATGATATCAGCACTTCAAAGGCGCCATAAACCGCCGGGTGTGCCTCGCGTTCGGGCAAGGCCAGCACCGCCATCGCGCAGGCGGCATTAAGGCCCGACAGGGCCAGCGGATCGTCCATCAGCGCGCCGGCATCCAGCGAGTCCGCTTCCAGCGCGTAATTGCCCAGATGCTCGTCCAGCCTTGCCCGCCAGACCGCCCGCACCGAATTGCCCGGCTGCAATATGGGCCGCATGGCCTTCGAGCGCCCGCCGCGTACGAGGCCCGGATGGCGGCCATGCTCCGGGGTCAGCAGCTCCACAATGGCGCTGGTCTCGCCATAATTGCGCACGGCGATGATGCGTCCGGTGTCAGTCCATTCCATGGGGGTGCCACTCCCCGCCGATACCAGCCAACATCTCCGCCAACGCCAGCTTCACCAACAGCGTTTTCCCGGCGAAAGCCGGGATCCAGAAAAAGTCTGGGCACCGGCGTTCGCCGGTGAAACGCGGATAAATGGTTGAATGAGGAAATCTCCTCACGCATCAAACTCCAGGCCGAGCGCAGAGTAGCGGGCGCGCTCCTCGCTCCAGCCGGGACGCACCTTCACGTGCAGGAACAGGTGGACCTCACGCTCCAGGTCGGCGGACAGCTCCTTGCGGGCGAGCTCGCCAATGATTTTCAGCGTCTGACCGCCCTTGCCGATGACCATCGGCTTGTGGCCTTCGCGCTCGACATAGATCGTCTGCTCGATGCGCACCGAGCCGTCCTTGCGGTCCTGCCAGCTATCGGTCTCCACCATGAGGCCATAGGGCAACTCGTCATGCACGCGCAGGAACAGTTTTTCGCGCGTCACCTCTGCGGCCAGCAGGCGCATGGGCAGGTCGGCGATCTGGTCCTCATCATAGAAGAACTCGCCTTCCGGCATCAGGGCGCACAGCCGCGCACCCAGGTCCTTCACGCCGCTTCCATTGCTCGCAGATATCATGAAGACTTCGCTATAAGCACCTGTTTCATAGAAGCTTTGGGCGAGCGCAAGAAGCTCGTCACGCTTGATCAGATCAATCTTGTTCAGCGCCAGAATGGCGGTGCGGCCTGCCGCCCTCAGCCCGTCAATCACACGGCGCGTATCTTCATCGGCCCGGCCATCCTGCCCGCCCGTGCGGCCTTTCAGGACGCGTGAAGCGGCAGCCGCATCAACCACATGCACGATGGCGTCCGCCTCGTCGGCGCCAGCCCAGGCGGCTGCCACCATTGCCCGGTCGAGGCGGCGGCGCGGGGCGAACACGCCGGGCGTATCAACCAGCACCACCTGGGTGCGATCCTGCATCATCACGCCGCGTATCTGGAAGCGCGTGGTCTGCACCTTGTGGGTGACGATGGAGACCTTCTGGCCCACCAGCGCATTCACAAGGCTGGATTTGCCGGCATTGGGCGCCCCCATCACGGCAACGAAGCCGGCGCGCGTGGTGTCCTTACTGGTCATGGGCGTGTTCCCGTTTGAGCATGGCTTCAGCGGCGGCGCGCTGCGCGGCCTGTTTGGTATTGCCTTCACCGATGGCCGGCTCCAGCCCGTCTATTCGCACCTCCACGGTAAAGTGGGGGCGGTGATCGGGCCCCTTGCGTGACAGTGTCTCGTAAGCTGGCGCAGCCAGCCGCTTGCGCGCAGCCCACTCCTGCAAGTGGGATTTGGCATCCTTTGTCTGGCGCTTGAGCTGCGCCAGTTCCTTCTCCCATGCGCTGGCGAAAAAGGCACGTGCCGCACTCAGCCCGCCATCAAGATAGATCGCGCCGATCAGAGCCTCGCAAGCATCGCCCAGAATGGATTCCTTGTCGCGTCCGCCTAGCCGGTCCTCGCCTGGAGAGAGTAGCAGCGCATCACCCAACCCGATGGAGCGGGCCACGCGCGCGCAGGCGCCCTTGTTGACGAGGGCATTGAGCCGGTGCGCCAGGCCGCCTTCGCTAAGGCCTTCAAACATGGCGTAGAGCTGCTCGGAGACCAGCAAGCCCAGCACGCGGTCGCCCAGAAACTCCATGCGCTCGTTGGAATCGGTGCGGCGGCGCCCATCGCCGTGGCTGGCATGCGTCAGAGCGGTTTCCAGCAGGACCGGGTCGGAGAACTGATAGCCGATAGCGTCTTCAAGCCGCTTGATCCGGTTGGTCATGCGTCCGGCTCCGGACTGGGGATAGCCTCGAGGATCGCAAAGGCCTGCGCCCATGGGTAGTCGTCGGTCAAAGTGAGGTGGACGGTGAAATCCATGCCGTCCGGCGTCAGCGCGCGCGCACGCTCCAGCGCCTTGCCGGAAAGGTTCATGGTCGGCTTGCCGCCCTTCAGATTGATGACTTCAAGATCACGCCAGATCACGCCCCGATATATGCCCGTGCCCAAAGCCTTGGCGGTTGCTTCCTTGGCGGCAAAGCGCTTGGCGTAGGTGTCAACCTCGCGCAGGCGGCTTTCGGCCTTGGCGCGCTCGCCTGCGCTGAAGACCCGGTTCTTGAAGCGGTCCCCGAAGCGTTCAATCGACCGCTCAATGCGGCGGATATCGATAATGTCGGTGCCGATGCCGATTATCACGCCGCCTGCTCCGCGCGTGCTTCATCCATCAGGGCGCGCATGCGCTTCACGGCTGTATCCAGCCCGGTGAAGATGGCCTCGCCGATCAGGAAATGGCCAATATTCAGCTCGGCAATCTCGGGGATGGCGGCAACAGGCTTCACATTGTCGAAGGTCAGGCCATGGCCAGCATGGGGCTCGATCCCGCGCCGGACGGCCTCTTTGGCGGCTTCCTGCAGGCGTTCCAGCTCGCGCGCGACGCTGGCCTCATCGCCTTCAAGCCAAAGTTCAGCGTAGCGGCCGGTATGCAGTTCCACGACCGGCGCGCCCAGCACCTCTGCTACCGCGATCTGGACCGGATCCGGCTCGATGAAGAGCGATACACGGCAGCCCGCCTCCTTGAGACGGCGAACGACAGGCGCGATGGTGTTATGGAGGCCGGCAACGTCCAGCCCGCCCTCGGTCGTGCGCTCCTCGCGCTTTTCCGGGACGAGGCAGGCGGCATGGGGCTTAAAACGCTCGGCAATAACCGTCATCTCCTCGGTGGCGGCCATCTCCAGGTTGATCGGCAGGCGCGTCGCTGCGCGGATCGCGTCCAGATCTCCGTCACGGATATGGCGCCGGTCTTCGCGCAAATGGATGGTGATGCCATCTGCGCCCGCTGATTGCGCTATCTCTGCAGCCCGCACCGGATCGGGATGCGCCCCGCCGCGTGCGTTACGGATGGTCGCCACATGGTCGATATTGAGCCCAAGCCGCAGCATTTCGTGCCCTAAGCCTCCAGCCCCCGGCTTCCGGGCTTGATGGCCGGAATGCGCTCCAGCTCCGGCGGCAGATCGTCTTCGGCATAGGCCGGGAAGGCCACTGTCGCGAGCGCGATCAGCGGCACACCCACGTCCGCGCGCCCGCCGGAACGATCCACCAGGCAGCACTCGGCCACCACTTTCGCGCCTGTCTTGCTGATTGCGGCAATGCATTCACGTGATGACAGGCCGGTTGTGACGATGTCTTCCACCACCAGCACACGGTCAGCGGCGGTCAGCTGGAAGCCGCGCCGGAGACGAAACTCACCCTCCTCGCGTTCGACGAACACGAATGGCAGGCCTAGTTGGCGGGCCGTTTCATAGCCCGGGATAATCCCGCCGAGCGCAGGTGAGACGATGGCCGTGATCGGCTCCTTCACCTGCGCGCGTACCGCTTCGGCCATGGCCTTGCACAGTTTTTCGGTGCGGGCCGGCTCCCGGAAGACCAGCGCCTTTTGAAGAAAGACCGGGCTGCGCAGCCCGGAGGACAGGATGAAATGCCCCTCCAGCAAGGCGCCCGCCTCGCGAAACTCGTCCAGCACGTCATCTGCGGTCATCATGTCCGGCCTCCCGATAAAACGCGGCGCTACTCGTAGCGGGCGCGCTCGGCACTGACTACCCGGTCACACGTCTTCAGCGCAGCCACGATATTGGACAAGTGGCGCACGTCCACCACCTCGATATCGAAGGCCATGTCGAAGAAGTCGCGTGAGCGTGACAGCGTCTTGATATTCGTAATGTTTCCGCGTGCCTCTCCGACCGCGCCGGCTATTTCGGCCAGCACGCCGGGCTCATTACGCACTGTGGCGAGCACGCGTCCCACCGAAACGGCATTCGACCGCGCTTCGGGCGTCCATTTGAGATCAATCCAGTTCTCGCCCGAGGACGGATCGTCCTCTTCCAGGGCGGCCAGCCGTTCGCAGTCGATCGTGTGGACTTCAACGCCTGAACCCTCGCGGAGTATCCCCACAATCCGGTCTCCGGGCAGCGGTGAGCAGCATGCTGCAAAGTGCAGGGACACGCCCGGTGTCAGCCCGCTGCCGTGCACGTAGAGAGCGCCCTTTTCATCATCAATCAGCTCACGCTGGCTGGGATCATTGGTATTCTTTTCCCTCTGGCCGGGAAAGACGGCGTCAAATAGCTGCGTCGAGGTGACCTGCCCCCGGCCCAGTGACTGATACAGCTCCTGTGCCGATTTGAGATCCAGGCGCGCCAGCGCCTCGCTCAGCATGTTTTCCTTGAAAGCCTTCCCCTCGCGCTGGAAGGCGTGCTCGGCGATCACCTTTCCCAGGCGCTCAAACTCCTGCAGCTGGGTTTCCCGGATCAGCTTGCGGATCGCAGCCTTGGCACGGCCGGTGACAACAAGGTCTTCCCAGCCGGCAGGCGGTTGACGCACCCCGCCCTTGATGATCTCCACCGTGTCACCATTGCGCAGGCGGGTACGCAAGGGACGTTCGCGGCCATTGATGCGCACGCCGACCGCCCCCGCGCCGAGCTCGGTGTGGACGGCGAAGGCAAAATCCAGCGGCGTTGCGCCTTGCGGCAGGGCTATAAGCTCGCCCTTGGGTGTGAAGGCGTAAACCTGGTCGGTCAGCATCTCCAGCTTGGCATGTTCGAGAAACTCGTCCGGGTCGCCGCCCTGTTCGAGAATCTCAACGAACGCCCGCAACCGGCTGAGCGGATCGCCGCCAGCCTCCCGGGCTGACTTGGCATCGTAGCCATACCGGCCCGCCTTGTAGCGCCAGTGCGCGGCAACCCCCGTCTCGGCCACGGCCTCCATCGCCTCGGTGCGGATCTGCAGCTCCATGCGTACATTGTGCGGACCGACAATGGTGGTGTGCAAGGAGCGGTAATTATTGGGCTTGGGCGTGGAAATGTAATCGTGGAAACGCTCAGGCACCGACCGCCAGTTCTGGTGGATCACGCCGAGGGTGCGGTAACATTCATCCGGCGTGCTCACGATCACGCGAAAGGCGTAAATATCGGCGATATCGTCAAATGACGTGCCCTTGCGCTCCAGCTTGCGCCAGATCGAATAGGGCCGCTTCTCGCGCCCGAACACGCGGCACTCGATGCCCGCCTCTTCCAGGCGCTGGGATAGCAGCGAGGACATGGCGGCAATGGCCGAGGCCCGTGTGGCACGCAGCGCGGCCAGCCGGCGGGTGATGGATTCATACGCATCCGGATTGATATTGCGGAAGGCGAGGTCTTCCAGCTCGACGCAAATCCTGTTCACGCCGATACGCCGCGCCAGCGGTGCGTAAATCTCCAGCGTCTCGCGGGCAATCCGCTCACGCTTTTCCGGCTTCGGCATGAAATGCAGCGTGCGCATATTGTGCAGCCGGTCGCACAGCTTCACCAGCAGCACGCGGACATCATCGGTGATGGCCAGGACGAGTTTCTGGAAGTTTTCCGCCTGCCGCGTACGCTTGTTGATGAGCTCCATCTGGCTGAGCTTGGTCTCGCCATCAACGAGCCGGGCAACATCTTCGCCAAAAAGTTCCGTTATTTCTTCAAGCGTTGCGTCTGTATCTTCAACTGTATCATGAAGAAGCCCGGTGCAGACTGTCGCCACATCGAGATGAAGATCGGCCAGCAGCATCGCCACGGCGACCGTATGCCCGTAATAGGGCTCGCCGGAATGACGCTTCTGGTGAGCGTGCTTGTCGCGTGAATAGTCATAGGCGCGCCGTAAAAGCCCCTCATCCGCATTGGGATGATAGGCCTTTACACGCGAAATGAGGTCGTCGGCGCTTGGGATCGTTCCCGGCGCATCGGCGGACGCGCTGAGCGCTACCCCGCCCAACGCTTACAGACGGCCGTCTGCCGGCCCGTCCCGATCGCTCTGAAGGGCGCGAAGCATGGCTGCTTCATCCATCTCCGGAGCAGGCAGGGCGCGCGGAGCGTCCGCCGTTTCATGGCGCGCGTCTTCTTCATCGTCATCCGCAGGGATGACACGCTCCAGCCCGGCGACAAGGCTTTCCGCCAATGCATCAAGATCGAGCTTTTCGTCTGCCACTTCGCGCAGCGCCACGACCGGATTCTTGTCGTTATCCCGGTCAATCTGAAGCTGCGAACCGGCCGCGATATTGCGGGCGCGATGCGCAGACAGGAGGACCAGCCGGAAACGGTTGGGGATTTTTTCGATGCAATCTTCGACAGTAACGCGAGCCATGAGCGTGGACGCTCCCAAATGCAAACAGGGGGTCGGGGGTAATAGCGAACCTTCCTGATACCTTAGTGCGGCCCCGGCTTCAAGCACGGCGCTGCGCTGCACAAAGCATCAGCCTGCCGCGGTAAACGCCGCAACCGTCCTTGTCGCCGCAATGTCATCGCCTGCCAGCGCGTCTATCAGCGCTGCCACCCCCTCTCCGGTTAACGGATGAGTCCAGCCGGGCGCGATCTCCTGCAACGGCGCCAGTACAAAGGCGCGTTGATGGGCTCGCGGATGGGGAAGGATCAGGCCATCACCATCATTTAACACTAACCCATTGAAATCGATCAGGTCGAGATCCAGCGTACGGGGCGCATTGCGCTGCCCGCGCGCACGGCCGAACCGGGCCTCCACGGCATGCAGGCATTGCAGCAGCTGTTCGGGAGACTGGCTTGTCTCCACTGCCGCCACGGCGTTGATATAGGGGGGATCTGCCGGATCGGGCCAGGCAGGTGAACGCCACAAGGAGGACCGGGCCACAAGCCGGACACCCGCCTCCTCCAGGGCGTCAGCAGCCTGCCCGATCAGCTCCCGGGGCGTTATGCGTCCAAGGGCTTGGTTTGAACCAAAAGCGATGTAGATATTCAACGCAGTGCCTATTTTAGCCAGCCATAAGCCCCATAAGGAGCCCCATGACTTTTTATCCCAATGAGCGCATCGGCCTTTTTATCGACGGTGCCAATCTGTATTCCGCCGCCCGCGCCCTCGATTTTGACATCGACTACCGCAAGCTTCTGGAAGAGTTCAAGAAACGCGGCCGGCTCGTGCGCGCAAACTATTACACCGCCCTTCTGGAAAATGACGATTACACACCCATTCGGCCGCTCGTCGACTGGCTGGACTATAACGGGTTTTCCATCGTCACAAAGGCAGCACGCGAATATACCGATGAAAACGGTCGCCGCCGCATCAAGGGCGATATGGATGTCGAGATCGCGGTGGATGTCATGGAAGCTGCTGGCTATCTCGACCATATCATCCTGTTCTCCGGTGATGGTGATTTCCGCAAGGTCGTCGAGGCTGTGCAGCGCCGCGGCGTACGGGTTTCGGTCGTGTCCACGCTGAAATCGCAGCCGCCCATGATCGCTGATGATCTGCGCCGTCAGGCCGACAATTTCATAGAACTGGCAGAGCTTGGCCGGCTGGTTGGCCGCGAGCGGCGCGCCCGGGAAGACTTTACGCCCGCTGCCGCTGCCGAAGACGATGACGCTTGAGGTCCCGGCAGAGCCCCGGCCCGACTGCCCGCTCTGCCCGCGGCTTGTCGCCTATCGAGAGGAAAATGCGCGTCAGGAACCGGGCTGGTTCAATGGCGCCGTGCCCTCGTTCGGGGATGATAATGCCCGCCTGCTGATCGTTGGGCTGGCGCCGGGGCGCACCGGGGCCAACCGGACTGCACGGCCCTTCACCGGCGACTGGGCCGGTGATCTGCTCTACGCGACGCTGGAGCGGTACGGATTTTCCGAAGGCACCTACCGGGCCGATCCGGGCGATGGGCTGACGCTGCATGATGCGATGATCACCAATGCCGTGCGCTGCGCGCCGCCACAGAACAAACCCATCGGCGCCGAGATGGCCAATTGCCGCCCCTTCCTGGCCGCGCGTATCGCGGCGCTGCCCAAGCTGAAAGTGATGATCGCGCTGGGGCGCATCGCGCATGAGAACACGCTGCGCGCTCTGGGACTGCGTCCTGCGGCATTCAAGTTCGCCCACAGCGCTGAGCACTTGGTTGAGGGCCCGCAAGGCCCCCTCACCCTGATCGATAGCTATCACTGCTCCCGCTACAACACGAATACGGGCCGGCTTACCGAACCGATGTTCCATGATGTGTTCGAGAAAGCGAAGGCGCGACTCTAGCGCCCGCCCTCTGCCCGGATCGTCAGGGCAATCTGTTCAGCGTCACGCATCACGACAATCTCCGATACGCTCGCGGCGTCGAACGTTCCGGCAAGCCAGCGCACCGTGTTGCAAACACCGCTTTCGGTGGTATCGAGCGCCTGGCCGTCGACCGAGACTACCTCATCACCCAGCATCAGGCCTGCCTGCGCCGCGGCGGTGCCGGCAAACAGCTGAACCACCTCGACAGACCGGCCCGTATAGGCCAGCGCGAAGCCGGTCGGACGATCAGGCGTAGCCAGCTCAGCGCGCGGCTCCAGAACAAGGTTGTGGCGGGCAAAGTCGATGGTCACGGCGTAGCGGTCCAGCAGGCCTGCGCCGACAAGGGTTGGGGGATTGGATCGCGAAAGCGCAGGAACGGCCTCAAGCGTATGGCCACCCAGTTCCAGCCGGCTCAGTTCATAGTGGGCGATAGACCGGACAGGGCCGCGCCCGCCCGCGGACTCGCCTTCCGACCCCTCGCCTTCACGCAAGGAGCCGGGCACGATGGCACTGCGGGCCTGGCGGCTATTCATGACGCTTTCGAACACGCTTGCAAAACCGGCACTTCCGGTGTCGAAAAGCGCGCGGTCCTCCACGTCGCCGAGGCGGTAGGAGATCACAGGCGGGAAGGGATAGCCTGCCTGCATCAATTCCAGATCCAGCGCGCCGGCCGAAGGCGTCAGCGCGCCGATCTCCGGGGCGATGGTCATTTCGCCCCGCTCGGTGTCCAGCCGCCACACGCCATGCGGCAGCAGTTCCGAGCCGATAACCCCGCCATCCACCACACACCGTCCGGTTGGAAGGCTTGAAAAGTCGAACACCATCACCGGAATCTGTTCAAACCGCGCCGTGCCAATGTCCAGCGTGTCCAGAACAGCAATACCCATGGTCACCGGGTCGTCATTGGCATCGCGCCCGGTATTGCTCGCCACGATTTCAAGGCCAAGCTCGGCGGCGAGTTCCTCCGAAATTATGGACGGCGAACCGGTGTCGAAGATGAACTCGCGCTCGACCCCGTTGGCGGTGGCCCGCACGAACAGCTTTCCCATGCGGACATCCATCGGGATTGATGTGACGGTACCGGCATGGACAGCCCGCGTCTGCGCGTTCTCGATCACAGAGCGCATATCCTGCGCGGAAGCAGCAGAACTCGCTAACACAAGCCCCGCCAGGGCAACCCGCGAAGCCCTCCAGATTTGTGTGCCTGCCACCGCCGTCTCCCTGCCCTCGAGTTTGGCGCAAAACTATCAGTTCATGGTGAAGCGCAGCATTAAACTTGAGAAAGGCAGATGACCGCTGCAGGCTTATTTCCTGAACGCGTAGGTATTCGACCCGCAATCGCCGTGTTCCCCGCGCGCATGCGCTTCAGCCCGCGAGATCGCGCGGCAAGATAGGGAGCATAGGTGTCCCGCCGTGCGTCCGGGGTCAGTTTTTCTGCCAGCCTGCCCGCCGCATCGAAGTCCTCCAGCGCCGGGACGCCCTACCCGAAATCCTTCATCAGGCGGGCCTTGGAGCGGTTCCACTCGCGCTCCTTGATGGTCTCGCGCTTGTCGATTGTCTTCTTGCCCTTGGCGAGCCCGATCAGGAGCTTGGCAAGGCCCCGGTCATTGAAATAGAGGCGCAGGGGAATGATCGTGCGCCCCTCGCGCTGCACGGCGCCTGCCAGCTGGGCCATCTGCTTTCTGTGCAGGAGCAGCTTACGGTGCCGGCGCGGCTCGTGATTGAAGCGGTTCCCGCCCTCATAGGGCGGGAAATCGGCATTGATCAGATAGAGCGCACCATCGCGCTCCACGCTGACATAGGCCTCGGCGATATTGGCCCGGCCCTGGCGCAGGGACTTCACCTCGGTGCCAACCAGTTGCAGGCCCGCCTCGAGCGTATCCTCGATCTCGTAATCGAAGCGTGCGCGCCGGTTTACGGCGATCACACCCTTATCGTCGCCCTTGCTCATAACAGCGACAACTCTTTGAGCACCTGTGCGATCCGCTCTTTCACCGTCTCAGGGCATTCCACCAGCGGCAGGCGTACTTCGGCGGAGCAAAGCCCCAGCAGACTGGCGGCGTATTTGGCCGGCGACGGGCTGGAATAGGCGAACATCACTTCATGGAGCGGCTGCAGACGGTCATTCAGCTCCCGTGCCTCGTCCCAGCGCCCGTCCAGCGTCGCGTTCTGGAACGTGGCGCACAGTGCCGGGGCGACGTTGGACGATACCGAGATCACGCCCACACCGCCATGTGCGTTATAGCCCAGCGCGCTGGCATCCTCTCCGGAAAGCTGAATGAAATCATCGCCTATAGCCCGGCGGTGCTGGGTCACGCGGGCAATATCGCCCGTCGCGTCCTTGACGCCTACAATGTTCGGGTGCTTCGCGACACGGGCCATGGTCTCAACCGAGATATCCACGATTGACCGGCCAGGCACATTGTAGACGAAGACCGGCACCTCGACCGCATCGGCAATCGCCAGATAGTGGGCCGTCAGCCCATCCTGCGACGGCTTGTTGTAGTAGGGGGCCGCGACCAGCACCGCGTCAGCGCCCGCACTCTTGGCAAAACGGGCCAGCTCGATGGCATGCGCGGTATTGTTCGAGCCTGCCCCGGCGATTACCGGCACCCGGCCCGCCGCAGTTTCAAGTACGGTTTCGACGACATGGCGGTGCTCGTCATGGCTCAGCGTGACACATTCGCCGGTCGTGCCGACAGGAACCAGGCCGTGGGTTCCGGCCTTTATCTGGTGCTCGACCACGCGTTTCAGCGCGGCGGTATCGACCCGGCCGTTGCTGAAAGGTGTGATGAGTGCCGTAAATGAGCCGCGGAACATGGTTTGCATAGCCTTGTGAGATCAGCGCGCCTGCGCAAATGGGCGCGGACCATATCGATTGCAACAGCGCGCGCCAAGACGCTGCAATCGCTGTGGACAGTGCGCGCGCATTCGACGAGTCTGTAGCCCTGCCTGCCGCCAAGAGGTTTTGCCACCATGCTGTTGCGTGCCGCCCTGCTCGCCCTGTCAGTAGCCGCGCTGAGCTCGCCCGCTCTTGGCGATGTGCCGGTGCCGCGGCTGAAGCCGCCCATGGCCAATCATTCCGCCATACTCAACGACGCCGATTTCGACCTTCTGCGCCGGGGGCTGCGGGCCGCCGATGCCGGCGACTGGACCTTCGTGCGCGAGGCGCGTTTCAACATCAGCCACCCGGTTGCGCAGAACCTGCTTCTGTGGCGGCTTGCCTCTTCGGACCCCAGGGCGATCTTTTCCGAACTGCATATGGCGCTGGAAAGGCTCGAAGGCTGGCCGCGCGAGGCTGCCATCCAGCGCGAGGCGGAGTGGAAACTGGCCGATTCCGGCCTTGGCCCGGACCTGACGGCGAGCTGGTTCGCGCAGCGTGAACCCCTGACCGGTGAGGGCCGCATTGCCTGGGGCGAGGCACTGATTGCGCTGGGGCGCGTTGAGGAGGGCCGCGAGCAGATCCGCGAGGCCTGGCGCACCCAGTCCCTGCGCCAGACCTATCAGAGTCAGGTCTTGCGTCAGCACGGTGATTTCCTGACAGCCGCCGACCATGCCGAGCGCGTGGATTTCCTGCTATGGGCGGGACAGCGCAGCCTGGCGAGCGCATTGCTGCCACAACTTGGCGCCGGTGAGCGGCGGCTTGCCGATGCGCGCATCCGGCTGGCGGCGCGCAGTTCCGGTGTGGATGCGGCCGTCGATGCCGTTCCCTCCACCCTTCAGACCAATCCGGGTCTCGTCTTCGAGCGTACGCGCTGGCGCCGCCGCGCCGGCAACGCCGATGGCGCCTTGCAGCTGGCACTGGAATTGCCCGATGCGCATACCAATACCGCCGCGCTGGAATCGATGTGGAGTGAACGCAAGCTGATCATTCTCGATCTGATGCGCTCAAACGACCATGAGACCGCCTACCGGCTGGCCGCATCGAACGGCATGAGTTCCGGTGTCGCCTTTGCCGATGCCGAGTTTCTGGCCGGCTGGCTGGCACTGGTACATCTGAACCAGCCCGAAGATGCCCTCGCCCATTTCAACCGCCTGGAAGCAGGCGTGACCACGCCGGTTTCCCTTGGCCGTGCAAAATACTGGCAGGGACGCGCGGCAGAGGCAGCTGGCAATGCCGTCCTGGCGCGCGACCGCTTCATGGCTGCTGCCCAGCACGCCACCACCTATTACGGCCAGCTGGCCATTCTGGCACTGGGCGGCGACGCGGCCGAACTCGACTTGCCGCCGGATCCGGTCATCACCGAAGCTGACCGGGCCGGCTTCAACAACCGCGACCAGGTGCTCGCGCTGCGCATGCTGGGTGAGTTGAACCAGACTTTCCTCTTCCGCACGTTTGCGGCGCATCTGGAAGGGCGCATGGAGACGCCAGCAGAACAGGCCATGCTCGCCGACATTGCGCTGGATTACCTCCGGCTGCGTGAATCGGTACGGGCTGCCAAGGCTGGCCGCATGCAGGGCATGATCCTCGCCGAACGCGCCTACCCGGTCATCGAGGTGCCTACCGACGCGCCGGTGATGGCTGACCCGGCGCTGACCCTCTCGGTCATACGCCAGGAGACGGAGTTTGACGCCCGCGCGGTGAGTGGTGCCGGCGCGCGCGGCATGATGCAGATGATGCCAGCCACCGCCCGCCAGACCGCACGTCAGCTCGGCCTGCCCTACGAGTTCGAATGGCTGACCGATGATCCCGATTACAATATGCGCCTTGGCATGGCCCACCTTCAGGAGGTCGTGGAGAATTATGACGGCTCACTGGTGATGGCGCTGGCGGCGTATAATGCGGGCGGGGGGCGCGTAACCCGCTGGGTGCAGGAATATGGCGATCCGCGCTACGGAGCGATCGACCCGATTGACTGGGTGGAGAGCCTGCCCTTTGCCGAAACGCGCAACTACGTCCAGCGCGTGATCGAGAATTTGCAGGTTTACCGCGCCCGCCGGGCCGGACACACGGCTGTGCCGCTGGCCATTGAACGCGACATGGTCGGCGCGGGCGCGGGCTTGCGCCGTATCCTTCCCCACCTCTCCGAGGAACAGCTCGCCGAGATCGAGGCGGCGGATGCCGCCGCGCGCGAGGAGCTGGGGATGGCACCGGTCCCGGATGTCGACGCGGAGGATGGCGGGAGTTAGCCCCCTATCGCCTTCGCAAACAGGGCCGGATCCACATTGCCGCCGGTGGCAACAACCACTGTCGTCTTTCCCTTCGCGTCGATTTTCCCTGAAAGCACGGCGGCGAGCGCGCACGCCCCGCCGGGCTCCAGCACGATTTTGAGGTGGCGCCAGGCGAAGGCGACAGCCGCCATGGCCTCCTCATCGCTGACCACGCCAACGCCTTTCAGGCGGGGCTGATTGATCGGGAAGGTCATTGCGCCTGGCGCGTCCGACAGAAGCGCGTCCTGCAGGGAGCCGGAGCTTCGCGCGTTACGCTCACGCTGGCCTGAAAGGAGCGAGCGGGCGTGATCGTCGAAACCTTCCGGTTCCGCGCCATAGACCGCCATACCCGGCGCGCGTTCCGCCAGCGCCAGATTGATGCCGGCCAGCAGTCCGCCGCCGCCGACACAGCAGACAAGCTGATCCGCCGCCTCGCGGCGCTCCGTCAGCTGATCGGCAATCTCCAGCCCGCACGTACCCTGCCCGGCTATGACACCAAAATGGTCAAAGGACGGAATGAGTGTGGCGCCTGTCTCCTCGCACAAACGCCGGGAAATCACCTCCCGGTCCTCGCTTGAGCGATCATAGGTGACAACCTTGCCGCCGCGCGCCCGCACGCCATCGGCCTTGATGGCCGGGGCGTCGGCCGGCATCACGATGGTCGCCCGGATGCCGAACAGCTTTGCTGCCTCGGCAATGCCCTGGGCATGATTGCCCGAGGAGAACGCCACAACACCGCGCACGCGGTCAGCCAGTGTCATCAGGGCGATGGCATTATATGCGCCGCGAAACTTGAACGAGCCGGTGCGCTGCAGGCACTCGGCCTTCACCAGCACACGCCCGCCCACGGCCTCATCCAGCGCAGGGTTCCAGAGCAGCGGCGTTCTGACTGCAAACCCCTGAAGGCGTGCCGCCGCCTCCGCGACATCGTTGAAACCGGGTAGGTGCATCCTAATGCCTCCTCGCGCTGGCCGCAGACTGCTTCACGGCCATATCCGCTGAGGAGGAGTTGCGCAAAAGGTATTGCATCGCAGCGCGGGCAAGACTTTGATGTCGGCAACTTCAAACAACGGGCCAGACAGGCGGGCAGCACGCCCTTACTGTGAATGGCCGGTAGCATCCGAGCGGGAGGACAAACGCCATGTTGCGTGGACAGATGATGAATCGCCAGCTGATGATTTCTGGCATTCTACAGCATGCGGCCGACAATCACGGGGGCCGCGAGATCGTCAGCCGCCTGCCAGATACAGGCCAGATCCACCGTTACGGATGGAAAGACTGTCACGCCCGCTCCAAGCGCCTCGCGAACGTCCTGACCGGTCCGCTGAAGGTGAAATCGGGAGACCGTGTTTCGACGATTGCCTGGAACACGCACCGCCATCTGGAACTCTATTACGCCGTTTCGGGCGTCGGAGCCGTCATTCACACGGTCAATCCGCGCCTGGCACCCGACCAGATCGCCTGGATGCTCGACCACGCCAAGGCCAAGCACGTCTTCTTTGACGTGTCGTTTGCGCCGATCATCGACGCCATCTCGAAAAAGTGCAAAACCGTCAAACGCTTCGTCGTCATGACGGATAGCGCGCACGCACCGAAAATGTCGACGAAGTGCGAGCCCTACGAAGACCTGCTGAACAGCGCTTCGCCGGAAT
The DNA here is from genome assembly GCF_014639075.1 of Glycocaulis albus. Classification (GTDB taxonomy): domain Bacteria; phylum Pseudomonadota; class Alphaproteobacteria; order Caulobacterales; family Maricaulaceae; genus Glycocaulis; species Glycocaulis albus. Next base: position 50,862 of record NZ_BMFS01000002.1, on the reverse strand, counting down.
ATGACTGGCCGGAGTTTGACGAAAACCTCGCTGCGGGCCTGTGCTACACGTCGGGTACGACGGGCGATCCCAAGGGCGCGCTCTATTCTCACCGCTCTACCGTGCTGCACGCCATGGCGTGCCTCGGTCAGGACGTGCTGGGCGTCGGCTCACGCGGCACGATCATGCCGGTGGTCCCGATGTTTCACGTCAATGCCTGGGGCGTGCCCTATGCGACCGCAATGGGCGGCGGCAAGCTGGTGATGCCGGGCGCGCAGCTGGACGGCAAATCGCTTCAGGAACTGATCGAGCAGGAGCAGGTCACGCAAGTGCTCGGCGTGCCGACCGTCTGGCTCGGCCTGCTGCAGTATCTGCGTGAAAGCGGCAAGCGCATCGACAGCGTCGAGAACGTTCTGATGGGCGGCTCTGCCATGCCTGAAGCGCTGCTGCGCGCCTACGAGAGCGAGTACGGCGTCGACATGCAGCAGGGCTGGGGCATGACCGAGATGAGCCCGCTGGGCACGGTCGGCAAGCTTTTGCCCAAGCATGATGACCTGTCTGACGACGAGAAGATCAAGATCAAGCTGAAGCAGGGCCGGCTTATCTATGGCGTGGAAATGCGCGCCGTGGATGATGATGGCAATGTGCTGCCGCGCGACGGCAAGTCCTCGGGCCATATCCAGGTGCGCGGTCCCTGGATCATCGACAGCTATTTCCGCGGCGCAGGCGCAGAAGCCTTCACAGATGATGGCTGGTTCCGCACCGGCGATGTCGGCTATCTCGACGAAGACGGCTACATGACGATTACCGACCGCTCCAAGGACGTGATCAAGTCCGGCGGCGAGTGGATCAGCTCCATCGACCTTGAAAACGTCGCCATGGGCCACCCGGACGTGCTGATGGCCGCCGCCGTCGGCATGCCGCACCCGAAATGGCAGGAGCGTCCGCTTCTGGTCATCCAGCCCAAGCCCCACACCACGCCGACAGTGGAAGCGATCCAGGAATTCCTGGCCGAGCGCCTGCCCAAATGGTGGGTGCCGGATGGCATCGAGTTCATCGACGAAATGCCGATCGGCGCGACGGGCAAGATCCTCAAGACCCGCCTGCGGGAGATCTACAAGGACTATCAGTTCCCCGACGCGGGGTAGGTCTGCCCAGCTCTCGTTATTCCGGGCGAGCGTAGCGAGACCCGGAACCCAGCCATGGATCCCGGGTTCCCCATTTTCACGGGGACAGGCAAGCCCGGGAACCCGGTTGAAAAGCTCGGTGATAAAAACCGGGTCCCCGCCCCCGAGCGGGGACCCGGTTTTGTTTCCGCAACGCACGGATTGGCGGACATCAACAAGAAACCCGTCCCGCCAAACCACCTCGGTAAAATTACGAACCTGTCACTTGCGGTCGCCGCGAAACACACTACCTTTATCGAAAATCGATAAAAGGAGCCCGTTCATGGAAATCCTCGTTCTTATACTGGTTGGTCACTTCCTGCCCACGCTGATCGCGCTGCTGCGCGGCCATCACAATGGCTTTGCCATCTTCCTGACGAACCTGCTGCTCGGCTGGACCGTGATTGGCTGGGTCGTGGCGCTGATCTGGTCGACCACGGCGACCCAGCGTCGGGTGGAAGTCATCAGCGCCTGATCATTCCGCGGGCTTTACCGGCACCCCGGCCCTTGCCGCCTGTGTCGGTGGCACAACGGGCCGGGCCTTGCTCTCCACGGCACTCATCGGCGCGTAGCGCAGCACGAGAAAGGCCGTAACCGCCCCGGCCAGCACGTTGGCCAGCGCATAGCCGCTGATCATGCCCGCCGGGCCGAACTGTATGGCACCCAGCCAGACCAGTGGCACCAGAAGCAGGAAGCACCGCATCAGATTGACACCAACCCCCAGCAAGGGACGTCCCAGCCCGTTGAAGCCTGCGGCCGCGGCCATGGCAATGCCGTAACCGCCCATGGTCACCGGAGCTATCCACCATGTCAGGCGCGCCATGGCTTGCGCTTCATCTGATGGCAGGAAAAGCCAGGAGAGCGGATAGGCGAGTGCCGCCAGTAAAGCCGCCATCGCCACACCCCAGCCTGCACAGAACAGGAAGGCTGACCGGAACGCCTCGCGCACGCGCTCGATATGACCCGCTCCGCCATTCTGGCCCGTGACGGGACCAATGGAGCCTGACAACGCAAAAAGCGGGATCAGGGCCAGCGCCTCGACACGGCCTGCCACGCCGAAACCGGCGACCACCGGTTCGCCGAACTGCGCAGCGGCGGCAAAGACCAGCGTCATCGCCATCGGGTTGATCATGTTGGATCCAGCGGCGGGCGCGCCGATGCGCGCGATCTCACCCCAGTTCCAGGCCATTTCGGAAAAGCCCGGCCATGACAGGTCGATGATCTTTTCGCGGAAGATCATGATCGCCATGGCGACGATGAAGACAACCAGGTTGGAGATGAGCGTGGCGAGCGCGGCGCCCTGCACTTCCATCGCCGGAACGGGGCCCAGACCGAAGATCAGGATCGGGTCCAGTATCATGTTCAGCACAGCCGCGATGATCATGATGATGCTTGGCAGGATCGCATCGCCCAGCGCGCGGAGAATGTTGCTGGCGATCATCGGGCCGACCATGAAGATGATACCGGCAAACCAGATCGTCATGTAGTCGTGCACGAACGGCATCATCGCCTCGCTCGCGCCCATCAGACGGAAGAGCGGACCGATAAGGGCGATGCCGATGGCTGAAGTGATCGCCGTGATGAGAAGGGCCAGCAGCACCGCATCGGTGGCCACGCGTTTCGTCCGTTCACCATCACCGCGCCCGGCGGCGCGCGCCACAACCGAAACGGCCCCTGCCCCTAGGCCAATGGCGATACTCATCACCGCCATTGAAACGGGAAAGACGAACTGTACGGCGGCCTGCTGCACCGTGCCCAGACGGCCCACCCAGTACGCATCGACAATGCCGACGAGCATCATGGCTACAATGCCGAAGCTCATCGGGATAACCATGCGCATGAGGTGCCCGAACACCGGGCCCTGCGTCAGGTCGCGGGCATTGCGTTTCTGAGCCATGAAGGGAGGTCCGGTCGTTCAGGAATTGCCCCCACATTTAGGCCGCTCCATCCCGTCCCGCCAGAGCCGCTTCATGAATTCTTTGTCACGGCCTGTGGGTAAGGTCGAAACTCGCCATGCCTGCAAGGTTCACGATGTCGGATACCGGCGAGCCGAGCCGGGCGATCTGCACTGACTTTTCGAGCCCCACGAGCAGGCCCTCGATCACTGTCGCGCCGCCGGTCGCTTTCAATAGCCGCGTCGCGATAGACGCCGAATGAACAGCCGGCATCACCAGCACATTGGCAGCGCCAGACAGGCGCGAGAAGCTGTAGGCCTCGTGATGATCGGGGTTCAGGGCGACGTCTGCCGCCATTTCGCCCTCGTATTCAAAATCCACGCCACGCGCGTCCAGCAGGCGCACCGCACTCTGTATCTTTTCGGTGCGGATACCCGGCGGATTGCCGAAGGTGGAATAGGACAGGAAGGCGACACGCGGGGTCAGGCCCAGCTTGCGTGCCGCTGCCGCCGCACCACACGCGATATCGGCCAGTTCCGGCGCTTCAGGGAATTCGGTGACATTCGTGTCGGCGATGACAACCGTCCGCCCGCGGCTGATCGCCAGCGACAGGCCGATCAGACGTCCGCCGGGCGCCTCGTCCAGTACAAGGCGGATGTCGGAGAGCGTGTTCATGAAGTGACGTGTGACGCCCGTCACCATGCCGTCCGCATCGCCAAAACGGAGCATGCAGGCGGAGAAGACATTGCGGTCATTATTGACCAGGCGCTGCACATCGCGGCGCAGATAGCCCTTACGCTGCATGCGCTCGTAGAGGAAATCCACATAATCCGGGTTCTGGTCCGACAGGCGCGCATTCCAGATTTCCAGCGAACCCGGATCGATCCCCAGCTCCTTCATATTGGCCTCGGCGATGCGCTCGCGCGCGACCAGGACCGGCGTTCCAAGCCCCTGTGCCTGGAAGGCAGCGGCGGCGCGGATCACGCTGGGTTCCTCGCCTTCGGCAAACACGATCCGCTTGGGCTCGGCCTTGATGACCTCGGTAATGTGCTGCTGCAGCGCCGCAGTCGGATCGAGACGGCGTGCCAGCCGGGCCCGGTAGCCGGACCCCGCCTCCGGCATGGGCAGGCGCGCCACTCCGCTATCCACGGCAGCCTGTGCCACGTAAGGCGGCACAAACGAGATCAGGCGGGGGTCAAATGGCGAGGGGATTATGTAGTCGCGCCCGAAGCTGAGGCGGGCGGAACGATTGGCTCTGGCCACCTCATCGGGCACATCGGTGCGGGCAAGGTCTGCCAGCGCCCGCGCGGCCGCCAGCTTCATCTCCTCATTGATCGTGGTGGCACGGACATCGAGCGCACCGCGAAAGATGTAAGGAAAGCCCAGTACGTTATTGACCTGATTGGGAAAATCGGACCGGCCCGTCGCAATGATCGCGTCGGAGCGGACCTGCTTGATGAGGTCCGGCATGATCTCCGGCACCGGATTGGCCATGGCGAAAATGATCGGGTCGGCGGCCATGGATTTGACCATGGACTGGCTGACAATGCCGCCCGCCGACAGGCCAAGCATCACGTCGGCATCCACCATGGCCTCATCCAGCGTGCGCAAGTCTGTCTCACGGGCATGCGCCGCAAGGCGCGGATGCAGGTCATCCCGGCCGCTATGCACCACGCCGTTCACATCAATGATGGTGACATGATCGTGCTGCACGCCGAGCGACTTGATGAGCTCCAGGACCGAAAGGCCAGCCGCCCCGGCCCCGATCAGCACAACCTTCAGGTCTTCAAACTTGCGGTTGGTCAGATGGCAGGCATTCATCAGGCCCGCAGCCGCGATTATCGCCGTGCCGTGCTGGTCGTCGTGGAATACCGGAATGGCCAGGCGTTCGCGCAGTTTCGCTTCAATTTCAAAGCATTCGGGAGACTTTATGTCTTCCAGGTTTATGCCGCCAAAACTGTCCCCGAATCCGGCCACGCAATCGATGAATTTTTCGGGATCCTCGTAGTCGATCTCCAAATCGAACGCATCGATATCGGCAAAACGTTTGAACAGCACAGCCTTGCCTTCCATGACCGGCTTTGAAGCCCGCGGTCCCAGATTGCCGAGGCCGAGAATGGCCGTGCCATTGGAGACAACGGCGACCATATTGCCCTTTGAAGTATAGTCGTAGACGGCATCAGGGTCCGCCGCGATGGCCTTGACCGGCGCTGCCACGCCGGGGCTGTAAGCCAGCGCAAGGTCGCGCTGGGTGGCCATGGGCTTGGTCGGTGCCAGAGCCAGCTTGCCCGGCGGTTCCTGGCGATGGAATGCCAGCGCGTCCTCGTCAGTGCGGGACTGGGCAGTCTCGGCGGCGGTCTTCTTGGTCATGAGCAGGTCCGGAAGCTGGATTCGTCTTCGCGTTGTCAGCTTTCAGCCTATAGCCCCGCCCACGCCGGAGGGCCATGGTTTATCTGTTACCGGGAAAGCCTTGCGAGCGCGCGCTGGCGGGACTGCTCATCAAGTGCGGCTGACAGCACCGCAGGAATACATCTGACCAGATCCCCGGCATTGCCGCCGGGCGGTAGCAGAAAGCCCGCCTGACCGTGCAGCCACACGGTACTGACCGCCGCAGCGAAGGGCGCGATGCCTTGCGCCATCAGCCCGCCAATCATGCCCGCCAGCACATCCCCGGTTCCGGCTGTGGCCAGCCGGGCACTGGCGCAGGCATTGATGTGTGCCTCGCCGGAGGGCGGCGCTATTACCGTTGCCGGCCCTTTCAACACGATAACAGCTCCCGCCCTCGCGGATGCCTGTTGTGCGGCCACGAGCGGTGTCGCGCTTTCGTTCAGCACACCGGGGAAGAGGCGCTCAAACTCGCCTGCATGGGGGGTCAGGACCGCGCCCGGATGCAGTGCCGCAAACAGGGCTGCCGGCGCATCTTCAAAAACCGTGAGAGCATCAGCATCCAGCACCAGCGGTGTTCCCGCCCGGAGTGCGGCCAGCACCCGCTCCTTGAGCCGCTGATCGGCACCGGCTCCTGGCCCCATCACCAGAGCGCTGGCGCGATGCGCGGCGAGCGTGTCTGCGAAATCCGCCTCGCGCACCGGACGGGTCATGACCGGCGCAGAGATCTGCGTGGACTCGATCAGCGAAGCGGGCGGGCACAGCAAAGTCACCAGACCGGCACCCATGGCCAGCCCGGCTTCGGCAGACAGCCGCGCCGCACTGGTCGCTCCAGGACCACCGGCCAGCACGCAAAGGCGCCCGCGCTGATGCTTGTGCTGGCTGGCGCGGTGAGCCATGACAGGCATGGCGATGTCTGATAGCGACGAGAGCCGCGCAACCGGGCCCGCCGCTTCCTGCCAGCCGGGCGGGATCCCGATACCCGAGCAGACAAGCTCTCCGCAGTGTTCGCGGGCGGGCGCGAACAGGTGCGCCGGCTTGAGCCGGTGAAAGCTCACGGTCAGATCCGCGTTGAACGCGGCACCTTCCACCGCCGCCGAATCGCCGCTTATCCCGCTGGGAACATCGACCGCCACGCGGATCAGGTCCGCACAATTGGCGGTCTCAACCGCATGGAGCGCGGCACCGTCCAGCGGACGCGACAGCCCTGCCCCGAAAAGCGCATCCACCACCAGCGAGAAGTCAGCCGGATCAAAGGCAGTCAACGGTCGCGCCCTGCCATGCCAGCTATCGGATGCCCGGCGCGCATCCCCGGCGAGCTTTTCCCTGTCACTGGCGAAAAACACTTCCACCGGCCAGCCCTGCTCTGCCAGCAGGCGCGCAACGACACACCCGTCGCCACCATTATTGCCCGGACCACACAATATCGCCGCCGGGCGCGGCGCCCACCGCGCAGTGATAGCGTCGGCGACGGCCTGTCCTGCCCGCTCCATCAATGCGGCTGATGGAACACCCTGATCGACCGCAAAAGCGTCTGAGCGGCGCATCGCGCCGCAGTCCAGCAATTCGGGACCTGGCAGGCCCGCTGCCATACATCTGAACATTCGTGCCTCACATTCGGGCAGGGCTGCCCTGCTGCGATGAGTGGCGCCCGGATTAGCTTGAGACGCGCCGCGCCTGGGCTATGCGTCTGACCATCAAGGAGACCAGCTTCATGAAGAAGATCGAAGCGATCATAAAGCCTTTCAAGCTCGATGACGTGAAGGAAGCCCTTCAGGAAATCGGACTGCAAGGCCTTACGGTAACCGAGGCTAAGGGCTTCGGGCGGCAGAAAGGCCATACCGAGCTCTATCGCGGCGCGGAATACGTGGTCGATTTCCTGCCGAAGATCAAAATCGAACTGGTGATCCCCGACAGCCGCGTGGATGCCGCCGTCGAGGCCATCCAGAATGCGGCCCAGACGGGACGTATCGGTGATGGAAAGATATTCATCATGCCGGTCGAGACCGCCATTCGAATCCGTACTGGAGAAACCGGCGACGACGCGCTGTAGACGCCGCGCCCCGCCTTACCATCATCCCCGAGCGCCTGTTCGGCGCACAACACTGAAACGAGGACGACATGTCAGACGCGATCCTGAAGAAGATCAAGGACGAGAATATCGAGTATGTGGACCTGCGCTTCACCGACACGCGCGGCAAGCTGCAGCACGTCACCTTCGACAAGTCCATGGTCGATGCCGACTTCTTCGAGGACGGCCAGATGTTTGACGGCTCGTCCATCAATGGTTGGAAGGCCATCAACGAGTCCGACATGGTGCTCAAGCCCGACACGGCCGGTGCCTTCGTCGATCCGTTCTTCCAGGAACCGACGCTCGCGGTGTTCTGTGACATCTATGATCCGATTACGGGCGAGCCCTATAATCGCGACCCACGCACAACTGCCAAGAAGGCCGAGACCTACATGGCAGCGGCCGGCATTGGCGACACCGCCTATTTCGGACCGGAAGCGGAATTCTTTGTCTTTGACGATGTGCGCTGGAAAACCGCCCAGAACGAGACTGGTTATGTGCTCGACTCCGAGGAAGGCCCATATAACTCCGGCACCATGATGGAGGGGGGCAATCTGGGACACCGGCCCGGGCCGAAAGGCGGCTACTTCCCTGTCCCGCCGATCGATTCGGCGCAGGACATGCGCACCGAGATGCTGGCCGTCATGCGCGAGCTGGGCCTTGAACCGGAAAAGCACCACCACGAGGTGGCGCCGAGCCAGCACGAGCTGGGGATGAAATTCTCCACGCTGCTGAACATGGCCGACCGGATGCAGCTCTATAAGTACATCGTGCACAACGTTGCCGCGTCCTACGGCAAGACGGCCACGTTCATGCCGAAGCCGGTCTATGCCGACAATGGCTCGGGCATGCACGTCCACCAGTCGATCTGGAAAGACGGCAAGCCGCTGTTTGCAGGCGACAAATATGCCGACCTGTCGGAGATGTGCCTCTACTATATCGGCGGCATCATCAAGCACGCGCGCGCCATCAATGCGTTCGCCAACCCGACCACCAATTCCTACAAGCGTCTGGTGCCGGGGTATGAGGCGCCGGTGCTCCTTGCCTATTCGGCGCGCAACCGTTCCGCCTCGATCCGCATTCCCTATGTCGGCTCACCCAAGGGCAAGCGCATCGAGGCGCGCTTCCCCGACCCGGCCGGCAATCCCTACCTGACCTTCACCGCGCTTCTGATGGCCGGCCTCGATGGAATCGCCAACAAGATCCACCCTGGCGACGCCATGGACAAGGATCTCTACGATCTGCCGCCCGAAGAGCTCAAAGACATCCCGACGGTCAGCCGGAACTTGCGCGAGGCACTGGAAAACCTCGATGCCGACCGTGCCTTCCTGAAAAAGGGCGGCGTGATGGATGATGACCAGATCGATGCCTATATCGATCTGAAAATGGAAGAGGTAAGCCGGATCGAGCACCACCCCCACCCGGTCGAGTTCGAGCTCTACTACAAGGTCTAGCCAGACCATTCTTCGCAAGAAGCAGGCCCGCCGGTTCTCCGGCGGGCCTTTTCGTGACTGTCATGGAAAGATTACAAGCACGTCTGAGTGGTCGACGGGCGCAGAAGCATCGTCTAAGACTCTGCGTGGCTTACTGCGCCGGGCAATTGCCGGGCCAGAGGGGAATGTCCGCCGGAGGGTCTTTATGCGCCGTCGTCTTCTTGCTGCTGCATCGGTTGCAGCCCTGTGCTCATCGCCGGTCTGGGCCGATGAAGAGATCAGCAATGAACGCACCAGCCCGGTGCGCACCTCCACCGCAGGTGATGTCGTCATCACCTCGAGCGGGCGTGTAACCCTCACAGGAAATAGCGGCCCGGCCGTGGTGATCGATTCCGACAACTCGGTGGAAACCGCGTCGGGCAGCGAGATCACAATCAACGACCGGAATGGCGCAGTCGGCATTTTCGCCGAGAGCGGCCGCACAGGCGAAATTGTCCACGGTGGCCGGATCGCAATGGCGGACGCCGACGTTAACGGCAACCAATCCCTCGACGAAGCATTCGAGAATTACACAAATGAACGCGACAAGACCGGAATACTGATCGGCTCCCCCGCCGGCGCGGCATTTTCCGGCGATGTGATAGTCGAAGGCGGCAGTACGATTAACGTCACCGGCCAGGATTCCTATGGTATCCGCGTGGCCTCAGACATTGACGGTGATCTCGCGTTCTCCGGCGGCGTAAATATCGTCGGTGAAAACTCGATCGGCATCGCGATTGAGGGCAACTCTACTGGCGATGTGAGAATTCTGCAGGGGGGGACAGTCAACACGCTGGGTAGCGGATCGACGGCTGTGTCCGTGACTGGCGATGTGGACGGTGCGGTCAGCATCGCGGGACAGGTGCGTTCAAACGGTTTTCGTATTAACGATCGTGCAAGCCAGGCAATCTTCGAAGCTTTGGCTGATCGTGAAGCAAGCGATGTTGCGGAGAATTCACGTCTCGCCGGGGCAGCCGTCATCATTGCAGGCTCCGTTCGAGACGGTGTCTTCATCGCAGGCCCCACTTCGACCAACAGTGCGGGGGGTAGCGTGCAGGTAACCGGTTCGGCGCCAGCGCTGGCCATCCAGCCCGGCGAAAACGCCTCCGGACCAGTTACGATTGGCGAAGTTGTCTACGAAGAGCCTGACACGTCAGAAGGAGCAGAAGAAGGCGACCTCGTTACAGTTGAACGCGGCTACGGCCTGGTCATCGATGGCAACGTCAACGCAGCGGGTGTGTTTGACGGAATCGACACACGCGCAATTCTGATTTCGGGGCGCGATGTTAATGGCAATATCCAAGCGGTAATCCTCGCCGAAGCCGGGATGCAAGTTACAGGCACCGCGACCGCGACGACGTTCGACGGGCACGCTCAGACCATTACGATCGGTGAAGGGGCCCAGATGGCCGGAATCAACAATTCCGGAACAATTTCAGCACTGGTTTTCCGCGGCTACGACGGTGACGGGTTCGGAGATCCAGTGTACGGCCAGGGCACGGCCGTCGCCCTGAGCATCGAGTCCGGTAGTGATGTCGGACGAATCGATAATTCGGGCCTCATTACGGCAACACTGAATGTTGGCGGATCTGCAGCAACAGGCATCGTCATTTCGTCCGACGCCGTTACCGACATCAGTAATACCGGGCGCATAAGGGCCGTTACGTCTAACTATGAGGCCACAAACTCGCCAACGCTCATCGCTGTTGATGCCCGGGCGATGACGTCCGGCCTGACTATCAGCCAGTCCGCACCGGCAGACGAGGATGCTGACGAGCCCGCAATTGTCGGAGATGTGTATTTCGGTGCCGGCGCCGACACCATGTCACTGACGGCTGGCCGGATGGATGGCGATATTTATTTCGGCAATGGCGCTGACCGGCTGATCGTTCACGGTGCGGAATTCAGAGGGGCGCTGAATACTGGTGATGGCCAGTTGGAGATTGATGTCGAAGACGCCACTCTGGCACTCGGCCTGACTAGTCAGACACATATCACGTCGGCGCGCTTCGGAAATGGCGGCGTACTCAACCTTGTCCTGGACAGTGACAGCACATCGAGCGCTGCCCTGATCGCGACCGGCGAGATTGCCTTCGAAGATGGCTCGGAGCTGTCAGTATCGCTGTCCGAGCTCGTCGGGCAAAGCCGCGAATACCGAGTGCTTTCTGCCGGAACACTTACGGTGGTCGACGAATCCGTGATCCTGGAAGCTGTCGACACGCCTTTCCTCTACACGGCAAACCTTGAGCGAGACGCCGGCGATCCCAACTCGCTGGTACTCAGCCTGGAACGCAAGACGGCCGAACAGATCGGGTTCGACCCCAACCGGGCTGCTGTCTATGACGCGGCCATTTCCCTGTTCGATGATGTCAGCTCGCTGGGCAATGCCATCGCCTCCATCCGCGATGCGGATGCGTTCTACAGAGCCTATGACCAGTTGCTGCCCGAGTATGCGGCCAGCGCGATCCAGTTTGCCCTGGCCTCTCACGATGCAGCAGCGGGCGCCGTATCCACGCGCCTGCGCAATGCCCGTCTCTCGCCCTCGGAGCTTGCAGGGCTCTGGATCCAGGAATTCGGCTATTACGCCGACAGGACCGACACGGCCCTCGGCCCGGGCTATCGCGGCTATGGTGTCGGCCTTGCGGTCGGCATCGACCGCCCGCTCGGCCCGTTCTATGCGGTAGGCGTGAGCCTGGCGGGGGCGGCCAGCGAGATCGAACAGATCGGCCTCGACAACGATCCGATGACGACCCTGATGGGTCAGGTGTCAGGCTACGCTGCCATAGACCTTGGCGGTATTGACGCCTCGTTCACCGCCTCAGCAGGCATCAACCGCTTCGAAACACAACGCAATATCGGTATTGGCAGCTATACCGGCTCCACCTCGGCCGACTGGGGTGGCTGGCACTACTCCCTGTCCGCCCAGGCAGGCCGGGACATTCCGCTGGGCAATTGGGTAGTCAGGCCGGAAGCCTCGCTGACCTGGCTTTCGATTTCCGAAGATGGGTTCAATGAAATCGCGCTCGACAATACGGCGCCCGAACTTGCCCTCTTTGTCGATAGCCGCACGACCAGCGCGCTGACGGGCGGCGCCACCGTTACAGTCGCCCGCCGTTTCGAGCGGGCCGGCAGCTGGTGGCTGCCCTATGCGCGTGTCGGCTATCGCGGCGACTTCTCGGGCAATTCAGGCGAGACCACGGCGCGGTTTGGCCAGAACGGCACTCCCTTCACGCTGCGCGCGGCCGAAATGCCGTCGGCCGGCCTGCTGGCTGGCTTCGGTTTCTCTGCGGGGTCAAACTACACGACGTTCACCTTCGCCTACGACGCCGATTATCGCGATGAATACGTGAACCACGTGCTCCGCCTCGTGCTGCGGATGAATTTCTAGGCCGGTTTAACGCCTTTTAACCATGACCGGGGACAATCCGGTCATGGTTATACGTCTGGCCCTATTCTGTGCATTTCTGGCGGCGGCAGCGGCTCTGGTAACCGCGTGCAGCCACCGTGCGCCTCCAGCGCAGGTCCAGAACGCCTGTGCCATCTTCACCCAGTACCCGGCATGGCGCAGGGCCACAGAGCGCGCCGAGCGGCGGTGGGGATTGTCTCAAGGCACCCAGCTGGCCTTCGTCAACCGCGAATCCAGCTTTGTTGCCAACGCACGGCCGCCACGGACCCGGCGTCTCATCGTGCTGCCCGGCCCCCGCGCCTCATCAGCTCATGGCTATGCGCAGGCGCTTGACGGCACCTGGGACTGGTATCGCGAGCAGACGGGCAATCGTTCTGCCCGGCGAACCAATTTCGAGGATGCGGTTGATTTCATCGGCTGGTACGCGTCCATGAGCCAGCGCCTGTCGCGCATCTCGCTAGACGACCCGCGCAATCTGTATTTCGCCTATCACGAAGGCCATACCGGCTATAACCGGGGCACGCACAACTCCAAGGCCTGGCTGCAGCGCGCCGCCAGCCAGGTAGAGGCAGATGCCCGGCGTTATGATTCGCAGCTGCGTTCCTGCCAGCGCAGGCGCTGGTTCCGGTAGGGGACAAGCCGCTCTGAACGCTTTCCCGCACTGCCCGCAATCGGGCATGGTGCAAGGTGATGACCCACGATTCGCAAAATGACCTGTTTGGCGGCGGCGCGCCTGCCCCGAAACCCGCCTCGCCCGCTCCGCGTGCAGAGCCTGAGCCCGTGAAAGCAGCAGAGCCGTCTGCGCCGCGCGCGCCCGCAGCCTCCCCTTCTCCGCCGCCACCGCCGCAGCCCGGCTATAACGCTTCCTCGATCGAGGTGCTTGAAGGGCTGGAGCCGGTGCGCAAGCGGCCGGGCATGTATATCGGTGGCACCGATGAGCGCGCGCTGCACCACCTCTTTGCCGAAGTGCTGGACAACGCGATGGACGAGGCCGTGGCAGGCCATGCCGACCGGATCGAGGTGCGCCTCGATGAGGAAGGCTTCGTCACGGTCACCGATAACGGGCGCGGCATTCCGGTTGACGAGCATCCGAAATTCCCCGGCAAGTCGGCGCTGGAAATCGTGATGACCACGCTGCATTCCGGCGGCAAGTTCTCCGACAAGGCCTACCAGACCGCAGGCGGCCTGCACGGGGTCGGCATCTCCGTCGTCAACGCGCTGTCAGAACGCGTCGAAGTGGAAGTGGCGCGCGACCGCACGGCCTGGGGCCTGAATTTCCAGCGCGGCACGCCGCTGGGCGCGCTGGAAAGAATCGGCGCGGCGCCGAACCGGCGCGGCACCAAAATCCGCTTCAAACCTGATCACGAGATTTTCGGCAGCCGGGCGCATTTCAAACCCGCGCGCCTGTTTGCCATGTCGCGCTCCAAGGCGTTTCTGCGCCGGGGCGTAGAGATACGCTGGTCATGCCCGGCAGAGCTGGTTGAGGGCACCCCCACGCCTGCCGAAGCGGTGCTTGCCTTCCCTGGCGGGCTTGCCGATCACCTCGAAGAACTGGTCAAGGGCGCAGCCCTCGTTACGGAAAACTTCTCCGGGCGTGTCGAGCGCTCCGAAGGACGCATGGGCGCGGTGGAATGGGCCGTCGCCTTCTCTGCAAACGGGTTTGGCGAGCATGACAGCTTTTCCAATTCCTACTGCAATACCGTACCGACCCCGCAGGGCGGCACGCACGAGGCGGGGCTGCGCGCGGCATTGTCCAAGAGCCTGAAAGCGCACGCCGAGCTCGCCGGCAACCGCAAGGCCGGCCTCATCACGCCCGACGATGTTATGGGCGGGGCGGGCGTACTGGTCTCCATCTTCCTCAAAGATCCGGAATTTCAGGGTCAGACCAAGGACCGGCTCTCGACACCGGAGGCGCAGCGCCTTGTCGAAAACGCCATCCGCGACCGGTTCGACCACTGGCTCGCGGCGAGGCCGAAGGAAGCGGCCCGGCTGATCGACTGGGCGGTGGAGCGCGCCGAGGACCGGCTTAAGCGCAAGAAGGAAAAAGAGGTCCAGCGCCAGAGCGCGACCCGCCGCCTGCGCCTGCCCGGCAAGCTGGCGGACTGTTCCACCTCAGGCGCGGACGGGACGGAGATTTTCCTCGTCGAGGGCGATTCGGCCGGCGGTTCGGCCAAGCAGGCACGCGACCGCAAGACGCAAGCCATTCTCCCCCTTCGCGGCAAGATCCTGAATGTCGCGTCGGCTACGGCGGACAAGATTTCTGCCAATCAGGAAATCTCCGACCTGATGCTGGCGCTCGGCACCCGTCCGGGCTCGAAATTCGATCTTGAAGACCTGCGCTATGAACGCGTCATCATCATGTGCGACGCGGACGTGGACGGCGCGCACATCGCCGCACTTCTGGCCACCTTCTTCTACCGTTTCACGCCGGGCCTGATCGAGAGCGGGCGCCTGTTCATGGCCCAGCCGCCGCTCTATCGCCTCACCGTCGGGGCCAAGACGCTCTACGCGCAGGACGAGGCGGAGAAGGACGCCATCATGAATGGCGAGTTCAAGGGCAAGCGCGTGGAGGTGGGCCGGTTCAAGGGTCTTGGCGAAATGACACCCGCCCAGCTGAAAGCCACCACGATGAACCCGCAGACACGCTCGCTCGCGCGCGTGACCATTGATGACGCCTTCCGCGAGGAGGCTGATGATCTGGTTGAAACCTTGATGGGCAAGAAGGCAGAGCTGCGCTTCCAGTACATCCAGGAACACGCACCGTTTGTGGAAGCGATTGATTTGTAGGGCTTAACCGCTCAACTCCTCGTGACGTAACACAATAACCCCCTTCCCCCTCCGGCAGATTCCAGCGAACCTGCTGGGCGCTAAGAAATCTCACGGGGAGGGTTGAACGGTGGCGATACACGGTTCACGGAACAAGGGCGCGCTCTGGCCGCTCATGGCGGGCGCGCTGGCAGGGCTGGCTGCCCTTGGCCTTGCCGCGTGCAATGGCGACACCAGCGATAGCGAAGGGAGCAATGGCGGCTCTGGCGATGGCGAGCTGGTCCGCTTCAACCCGGACCCCTACCCCTCCACCTACACCCCCTTCCCCTCTGAAGTGGTGCTCATCCAGGGCGCGACCGTGTTTGACGGCATTGGCGGCGAGTTCGAGAATTACGACGTCCTCATGCAGGACGGGCGCATCGCCGGTATCGGTGAAGGCCTTGAGGCGCCGGAAGGCGCAACCCTCATTGATGGTCGCGGGCGCTATGTGACCCCCGGCGTCATCGATATTCACTCCCATCTGGGCGTCTACCCCTCCCCGGGCGTCAGCGCCCATCAGGACGGCAATGAAATCACTGCGCCGGTAACGGCAGAGGTCTGGGCCGAACATGGCGTGTGGCCACAGGATCCGGGCTTCGACGCGGCGCTGGCTGGCGGTGTGACCACGCTGCACGTGCTGCCGGGCTCCGCAAACCTGTTTGGCGGGCGCGGCATCACGCTGCGTAACGTGCCGTCGCGCACCGTGCAGGGCATGAAGTTTCCTGATGCCCCCTACACGCTGAAAATGGCGTGCGGGGAAAACCCGAAACGCGTCTATGGCAGTCAGGGCCGCGCGCCCGGCTCGCGCATGGGCAATATGGCCGGATACCGAGAGGCCTGGCAGCGCGCCGTGGAATACCGCCGCAGCTGGCAGCGTTACTGGGACGCAGGCGACGCGGAAGCCACCCCGCCCACGCGCAATCTGGAACTCGATACGCTGATGGGCGTGCTTGAGGGCGAAATCCTAGTCCAGATGCACTGCTACCGCGCCGACGAAATGGCTCAGGTACTCGATATGGCCGACGAGTTCGGCTACCAGGTCACCACCTTCCACCACGCGGTCGAGGCCTACAAGATCGGCGATCTTCTGGCCGAAGAGGATGTGTGCGCGGCCGTCTGGGCCGACTGGGGCGGTTTCAAGATGGAGGCCTATGATTCCATCAATGAAAACCTCGCCCTCGTTCACGCCGCCGGTGCATGCGCGATGATCCATTCCGATGACCAGCTGGGTATCCAGCGGCTCAATCAGGAGGTGGCCAAGGCGCTTGCCGCAGGCCGCAGGCTCGGCATTGAGGTCACAGACGGCGAGGCCGTCGCCTGGTTCACCTCCAACCCGGCACGCGGGCTTGGCATTTTCGACGAGACCGGCTCCATCGAGGAAGGCAAGCGCGCCGATATCGTGCTTTGGTCTGCCCACCCCTTCTCCACCTATGCCGTTGCTGACCATGTCTATATCGACGGGGCGCTGATGTTCGACCGCGAGGATCCCGAACGGCGCACGGTACGTGACTTCACCCTCGGTCAACCCGGCGAAGGAGTGCTGTAAGATGCTGAAATCCATTATCTCCGCAGCCGCCCTCGCCGCCATGAGCCTTGGCGCGGCATCAGCCCAGACTATCGCCGTTACCAATGGCCGGATCGTCACCAATAGCGACGCCGGCATTGTCGAGAACGGATCCGTCCTCATCCAGGACGGCGTCATCGTCGCAGCCGGCGCGAATGTGACCATTCCCGCCGGTGTGGAGACAATCGACGCCAATGGCGGCTGGATCACGCCGGGTATTTTTCACCCGCACACCCAGCTGGGTCTCATTGAGGTCGGGCTTGAAAGCTCCACCTCCGATGTGTCGGCGCCCGGCGCCAGCTTCACCGCCGCCATCGACGTGGCCGACGGCTTCAACCCGGCGGGCGGGCATATCCCCGACAGCCGCCGCCGCGGGATTACGCGCTTTGCGGTATTTCCTTCCACGGCACGGGGCGTGATCGGCGGGCGCGGTGCACTGGCCAACAGCTCGGGGCGTCCGGATTCGCTCTTTGACGACCGCACCTTCCTCTATGTCGACCTGTCGCAATCGGGCGCATCGACGGCTGGCGGATCACGCAATGCGGCCTGGGCATACTTGCGGGCCGCTTTCGAGGATGCCCGTTTCTATCCGGGCCGGTTCATGTCCCACCATGAAGGTGATGCGATCAACCGGTTTGACGCGGCCTCTCTGGTTTCCGCCGTGCGCGGGGAAATTCCGATCGTGCTGCAGGTAGAACGCGCCTCCGACATACGGCGGGCCCTTCGTTTTGCCCAGCAGCATCCGTCGGCACGCTTCATCCTTGTGGGCGCTGCCGAGGCCTGGATGGTGGCCGACGAAATAGCCGCAGCGGGTATTCCGGTCATCATGGACCCGTTGCGCAACCTGCCGGCCAGCTTCGACGTGCTGGCCGCGCGGCTGGACGCCCCGGCCCGCCTTCACGCAGCAGGCGTGCAGACCGCCTACACGACGATCAGTGCAGACCTCTACTTCAATCCGCGCCTGATCACCCAGCATGCGGGCAACGCCGTCGCCAATGGCGCCAGCTGGGACGATGCCTTCCGGGCCATCACGCTGACCCCGGCGGAGATCTATGGTGTCGGAGACCGGTATGGCGCACTGGCGGAAGGCTATGCGGGCGATGTCGTGGTCTGGGACGGTGATCCGCTCGAGGTGATGAGCGCGCCTGTCGCGGTCGTCATTGATGGTGAGAACCAGTCCATGAGTTCACGCCAGTCACGCCTGGCCGAACGCTATGCCGAGAGGGTGCCGGACGGGCAGTACGGCTATCGCCATTAGGCCACAGTGCGGCACGGATACATCACGTCTGCGCTAGGACGCGTTGACACCCAATAGCGTGTGCCTATGTTGCCGGACGCAAGCGGCTTGCGATCCGCGCAACCCGCCCGAACGTACGACAGCGCGCCCCTCGCCGGAAAGGCCGGGGCGGATATGAGGCGCATGACTTTTGATGATCTGGGCTTGAGCCCGAACCTGCTGGCAGCCATCAAGGATGCTGGCTATACCGCCCCCACCCCTATCCAGGCCGGTGCCATTCCGGTGGCACTGACAGGACGCGATGTCCTGGGCATCGCCCAGACGGGTACGGGCAAGACTGCCTCCTTCACCCTGCCGCTGATCGAACGCCTCTCGCGGGGCCGCGCCCGCGCGCGTATGCCACGCTCGCTCATTCTTTGCCCGACACGCGAACTGGCAGACCAGGTCGCGCAGAATGTCCGCCTCTATGCCAAGAATCACAAGCTGACCATGGCGCTGCTGATTGGCGGGGTCGCCTTCCAGCCGCAAAAGGAAATTCTCGACAAGGGTGCGGATATCCTCATCGCGACGCCCGGCCGCCTCCTGGACCATTTCGAGCGCGGCGGGCTGATGCTCATGGGCATCGAGATCATGATCGTCGATGAAGCCGACCGCATGCTGGACATGGGCTTCATTCCCGATATCGAGAAAATTTTCTCGCTGGTGCCTCCGCGCCGTCAGACGCTGTTCTTCTCGGCTACAATGCCCAACGAGATCGTGCGCATTGTGAACACCTTCCTGAAGGATCCAGAACGGGTGGAAGTTTCGCGCCCCGCACAGACGGCGGAGACCATCAAGCAGTATATAGTGCGGGTGTCGGACGGCTCCCCGGCCGGCAAGCGCGCGGCGCTGCGTGCCGCGATAAACCGCGACAACGTCAAGAACGGTATTGTATTCTGCAACCGCAAGCGCGATGTGGACATTGTCGCGCGCTCCCTTCAACGTCATGGCTTCTCTGCCGCTCCGATCCACGGCGATCTGGCGCAGGCACAGCGAACGAAGACGCTGGCGGATTTCAAATCAGACCAGGTACGTATCCTCGTGGCATCCGATGTTGCCGCGCGCGGGCTGGATATCCCGGCTGTCAGCCATGTCTTCAATTTCGATATTCCCCGCAATGCCGACGACTATGTTCACCGTATCGGACGCACAGGCCGCGCAGGCCTGACCGGGGAATCGGTGACGCTGGTAACCGGCGACGACAAGAAGTCGCTCGCCAATGTCGCCAAGCTGATCGGCGGAGAGCCGGAAACACTGGTTCTGGACGGTGCGGCAACGCCCGCTCCGGCGGCGCGTTCGGCATCTGAAAAGGCCGGCGATGCGGAGGGCGAGGTCAAGGCGAGCCGCTCGCGCCGGGCTAGCCGGTCCAAGCCGCGCGGCGCAGCTGAAAAATCTGAAGATCAGGCGGCAGCCAAGGCGCCGCCCCCTGCTCCCGCTCCGGCAAACGATGCCCAGAAAGGCAAGCGTGGAGCTCGGCAGGCCAAGAACAAGGATGTTGAAGCGGCCGGCTTTGGCGACCACGTGCCCGACTTCCTGTTGCGTTCGGCCTTCGGCTAGGCGGGAAAAATAATTCGGAATTTGCCTGCCGCGTTTACCGCATCTTTCCAAAACGCCCCTAATCTCCCGCCTCAAGGGAGTCATTGGTCCGAAGAATTCGGTCTGCGAAAACGGGGAATGTCACGTGAACGGTCGCTTGCAAACAAACGAGGGTATCGATCTGGCGCGGCGCGCGCTGGACCTGATGGAAGAGCACAAGGTTGCTCCAACCCCCCAAAACTACGCCGTCTGGGTTGCCTACGTATCCGACTCCATCCCCGAGCTGTCGGAGACGCTTCAGACCGCCGTGGACAAGGGTGGCCCGATTGATGACGAGCTTTGCGACGAGCTCTATGACCGTCACTTCACATTCAAGCGCATTCAGGACGCCGTCCTGGATACGGGCGGCGCCATGAGCCGTGAGCTGGGCGCCGTCGTCAAGACACTGGAGGCGGCCGAACGCGATACCGCCGCCTATGGCGAGGCACTGGCCGGCGCCTCTGGCCAGCTGGGTGACGCCACCGACACGGTAACCTTCAAGCGGATGGTAGAGGGCCTTGTCTCGGCGACCGCCCGCATGCAGCGCCGCTCCAGAGAGCTGGAGCGCCGGCTGCAGGAAACATCCGTCGAGGTGAACCAGCTGCGCGGCAATCTGGAAAAGGTGCGCGAGGAGGCGATGACAGACGCCCTCACAGGCCTTGCCAACCGCAAGCGCTTCGACGAATCCATGCGCAAGGCCCGCCGCGATTCAGACCTGCAAGGCGATGATTTTTGCCTGGTGCTGTGCGATATCGATCATTTCAAGCGCTTCAACGACACGTGGGGCCACCAGACAGGTGACCAGATCATCCGTTTCGTAGCCGCCTGCCTCTCCCGTTTCGCCAAAGACACGCACATCGTGGCGCGCTATGGCGGCGAGGAATTTGCCATTGTGATGCCGAAGACGACGGTCGCCGATGCGGCCATGATCGCAGAGAAAATCCGGGCCACCGTTGAATCCAAACGCCTGCTGCGCAAATCGACAAACGAGGATCTGGGTCACATCACCGTTTCCATGGGCGTTTCGCAGCATATTTCGGGCGAGGCGGTCGAAGGACTTATAGAGCGGGCCGACACCAATCTTTACAAGTCAAAGCAAACCGGCCGGAACCGGGTTACCGTGGACAGCGCTGAAGACGATACTGGCGTGGCAGCCGCCTAAACGCCCAAGGCAAGCCACTTTTCATAAACGCTGTTTCGAACAAGAATGCACCTCCGTCGACCGGGGGTACATTTTTCATGGCAGGACAGTATTCAGGCGAAGCCGATTTCCGCTGGCGTGGCGAAAGCGTCTCACGGCTGGAGAACTTGTCGGACATCGTCTTTGCTCTTGTTCTGACACTGGCGGCCCTGCAGAGCATCCCGTCCTCGTTCAGTGAGCTCATCGGGCTCTGGCGCGGAGCCTTGTCCATCGCCATCTGCTTTGCGCTCGTGCTCCTGATCTGGCGTACCCACCATGTCTTCTTCCGGCGCTACGGGCTGGATGATGGCTGGGTGACCGGGCTGAATGCCCTGCTGCTCTTCCTGGTGCTGATCTATATCTACCCATTGAAATTCATGACGGATTTCGTCGTGAGCTATTTCACGGGCGGTTTTGATAATGTTGAGGAGATCACCGGCATTCTGACCCTGTCACAGGTGCCGGTGCTCTATGCGGTTTATGGCGGATTTTTCGGCGCCGTCTATGGCGTGTTCGCCCTCCTTCATGCACACGCCCTGCGGCGTGCGGATGATCTGGAGCTCACCCCCGTGGAACGCAGCTGGACACGCTTCGAAATCGAGTTCGCGATCGGCACTGTCGTTCTCAGCCTGGCGGTCATCGCGCTGGCATTCATACTGCCCGAGCCGCTCGCGGCCTTTTCCGGCATGCTGTTCGCGATGATGGGCCTGATTGCCTGGCTATGCTCGGCGCGCGCCAAGGCACGCATCGGCAGGCAGGCGGACCTTCCAGAAAGCTAGGCGCCGGCTGGCGGCGCTGTCAGCTTCAGGCTGTCGCGCTGCTCCCAGCGTTCGAGAAAGGCTCCCAGCTCAGGGTGGGCCGACCGCCAGTCCAGCTCGGAATATCTCAGGTCGAGATAGGACAACGCGACAGCGATCGACAGCGCGCCATGATCCACCGAACGCTCGAACTGGCCGCGCTCGCTGTCGAGCTGCTCCAGAGTGCGGGCGATCCCGCGCTCCCAGCGCTCAATCCACAGCTTGTAGCGCCGGTTGGCCGGACGGTTCATCTCGATGCGGCGGCCAATGGTGAGATCCATCATCCCGTCAGCCAGCGCCTGCTGGCGCATGACCAGCGTGCGGCTTTCACCTTTTGCCGGAATCCAGCGCTCATCATCGAGCGTGTCGATAAATTCGCAGATCAGCGGCGAGTCGATCAGCGCCGGCCCGCTCTTGCGGATCAGGGCCGGCACCTTGCCCAGCGGATTGGCGGCATGCAGCTCTGCGGGATCATCCAGCGGCGAGACTTCGACCAGCTCGATCTTGCTTTCGAGGCTTTTCTCGATGATGAGCGCGCGGCATTTGCGGGCGTAAGGCGATGTCTGGGAATAGAAAAGCTGCATAACAGGCCCCCGAAGATCAGGCCACGGGTTTAAAAACTCGCACCACGTCCGGCAAGCGGGCTAGACGGCGTTAGCCACAGGAATAATGGTGACGCTTTCGCCACACCCGCACGCATCGGTCTGGTTGGGATTTCGGAACACGAATTTGGCGTGCAGCGGCGTCACCTCATAGTCGATCTGGCTGCCGAGCAGGAACAGGATCGCCTTGGAATCAATCACGATCTCCACGCCCTGATCCTCGACGCGCTCATCGAGCGGCGCGGGCGCCTCGACATAGTCCATCGTGTATTCCATGCCCGCACAACCGCCATTCTTCACGCCGACGCGCAAATAGCCTTTGCCCTCGCGTGCCATCAGCGTGCGCACGCGCTCTGCGGCGGTCTCCGTCAGGGTTACAGGCTTGGGTCTTTCGCGGGCCATGTTGGCTCCTAGAGCATATTCAGTTGCAGGCGGGCTTCATCGGTCATCCGGTCGGGCGTCCAGGGCGGATCGAAGGTAAGGTTCACTTCCGTGCGCTCCACACCGTCCACCGTATTGCAGGCATCCTGAACCCAGCCGGGCATTTCACCGGCCACCGGACAGCCCGGTGCGGTAAGCGTCATTTCCACCTTCAAGGTCCGGTCATCGTCCAGATCGACCTTGTAGATCAGGCCCAGCTCATAGATGTCGACCGGGATTTCCGGGTCGAACACGCCCTTGAGCGCCGTCACCACATCATCGGTGATCCGGGCAATCTCGTCGGCCGGAATCGTGCCCTCGCCGTCCGCCGGCGTTTCAGGCGCGACCGGGCGGGCAGGTGTGCCGCCCAGATCGATCACATCGCGCTGGCGGGCCGTTCCGGTTGTGGCATCGTTCGGCATGTCCGGTGTCATCTCCTGCAGCCTAGATGAGGAATTCGCGCGCGCGGCGCAAGGCGTCGAGGAAAGCGTCGACCTCTTCGGCAGTGTTGTAGACGGCAAAGCTGGCACGCACGCTGGCGGTGACGCCAAACCGCTTCATCAGCGGATGGGCGCAGTGATGGCCGGCCCGCACGGCCACGCCATAGCGGTCCATAAGCTGGGCGATGTCGTGCGCGTGGGCGTTTTCGACGACGAAGGAGAGGATTGGCCCCTTGCCGGGTGCGGTGCCGAGGATACGGATACCGTCGATGGCTTTGAGACCGGCGGTGGCAGCCTCTGCCAGTGCGTGTTCATGCGCCAGCGCCTCGGGCGTCACATGGGCGCCCATCCAGTCGAGCGCTGTGCCCAGCGCGATGACATCGGCGATGGCCGGTGTCCCGGCCTCGAACTTGTGAGGAGGCGCGGCGTAGACCACGCCTTCTTCGCTCACCTCGGCGATCATCTCGCCCCCGCCCATGAAGGCCGGCAGACGCTCCAGCCAATCGCCCTTGGCGTAGAGCGCGCCAGTGGCGTTGGGTCCGTAAAGCTTGTGGCCGGTGATGGCGTAGAAATCACACCCGATAGCCGAAACATCGACCGGGCCATGCACGGCGGCCTGCGAGCCATCGAGCAGGATCGGCACACCGTGGCGGTGCGCTATCTCTGTCAGACCCTTCGCATCATTCAGCGTGCCCAGCACATTCGACATGTGGGTGAGCGCTACGAACTTCGTGCGTGACGTGAAGAGAGCTTCATAAGCCTCTAAATCCAATACCCCTTCGTCCGTCACTGGAACCCAGCGTATGACCACGCCGTTGCGCTCGCGCAGGAAGTGCCAGGGCACGATATTGGAGTGGTGCTCCATCTGGCTGAGGATGATTTCATCGCCCTCTCTCAGCCCATGGCCAATCCCGGCCGCCACCAGATTGATGGCCTCGGTCGTCCCGCGCGTCAGCACGATCTCTTCAGGCCATGACGCGCCAAGAAACGCGGCGAGCTTGCCGCGCGTCCCCTCGAACGCCTCTGTCGTCTCGTTGGCGAGGGTATGGAGGCCCCGGTGGACATTGGCGTAGGAGCCGCGCCAGACATCGCCCAGCGCATCAATCACCGCTTCCGGCTTCTGCGCAGAGGCGGCGCTATCCAGATAGACCAGCGGCCTGCCGTGGACCTCGCGCGACAGGATCGGAAATTGCGCGCGGATGGCGGCGACATCAAACCCGGAAGCGGTGCGGGCAAGAGCTGTCACGATACCGCCTCCAAAGCTGCATCGAGCCTGGCCAGCAGCGCCTCGCGAACAGTTTCGTCTTCAATGGCGTCCAGCGGTTCGGCCAGGAAGCTGCGCGTCAGCACGGCGCGGGCTCGCGCCTCGGAGAGACCGCGCTGGCGCATGTAGAACAGCGCTTCATCGTCAACAGCGCCCAGCGCATTGCCGTGTGCGCACACCACATCGTCGGCGTAAATCTCCAGCTCCGGCTTGGCGTAGATTTCAGCGCCATCGCCAAGCAGCAGGCCACGATGGTTCATCTGCGCGTCGGTTTTCTGAGCGGCCTGTTCCACATGGATCTTGCCCTGGAAGACGCCGCGCCCGCCCTTGGCGGCTGCACCCTTGAAGAGCTCGCGCGTCGCCCCGTTCGTACCTGTATGGCGGACAATACCCGTCTGATCGAGATGGAGCCCCGAAGCCACCAGATACGAGCCGCCAAGGACAAGCTGTGCGCCCTCGCCGGCATGGGTGATGTGGGTTTCAAGTCGGGCAAGCTTCGCGCCAAATCCAAGCGTCGTCTGGTGCAGCTTGGCGCGCGGTGAAAGATCGATCCCGGTCGTCACGACCAGTACGCCGTTCGGAGAGGCATCCTGCTCGACAATGCGCGTCAGCGTCGCGCCCTCGCCCAGCACGATGCGCAGGGCGATATTGGCAAATCCGCCCGCCACCACGCGGTAGCGCTCATGCAGCGTCGCGCTGACGCCAGCAGGCACGTTCACGGCTGCGATATGGTGGGATGCGCCCTCACTGCCTTCAAAGTCCAGCGACAGGCTTTCGCCGTCTTTCAGCGCATAGACCGGGCAGCCCTCCGACAGGCCCGCCGCGAGGCGCGGCATGAGCAGGTCCGGCTGGCGGTCCAGCGTTGTGATCTCGTCTGCCTTGCGCGAGGCGTTGACGGAGAGCATGCCGGCCCTGGCAGGCGCCTTGGCGAGCGCAGCGCGCAGATCAGACCATTTCCACGCTTCAATGCGCCGGTGCGGCAAGCCGGCCGTTTCCAGCGCAGCACGCAGCTCGCCCGCCGGCAGGCTGGCAGCGAGCGCCGCCTCAAACGCGGAGAGTTGGGGGGCCACACCCATCAGGCTGCCGCTCCGGTAAATTTCTCATAGCCTTCGGCTTCAAGCTCCAGAGCCAGTTCCGGCCCGCCCGTTTTCACGATGCGGCCGTCCGCCATGACGTGAACCACATCGGGTTTGAGGTATTCCAAGAGGCGCTGATAGTGGGTGATGACCAGCATGCCGCGCTCGGGCGAACGCAGCGCGTTGACGCCATCGGCCACCACGCGCAGCGCATCAATATCGAGCCCTGAGTCCGTCTCATCGAGGATGAGGAATTTCGGCGAGAGCATCATCGCCTGGAAAATCTCCATACGCTTTTTCTCGCCGCCCGAGAAACCGACATTTACAGGTCGCTTGAGCATTTCACTGGAAATGCCGAGTTTTGCGGCGTTTTCCCGTGCGAACTTCATAAATTCCGGGGCCGAAATCTCACCTTCGCCGCGTGCCTTAAGCTGCGCGTTCGCGGCCTCTTTCAGGAAGGTAAGCGTCGGCACGCCGGGGATTTCGACCGGGTACTGGAAGGAGAGGAAGAGGCCCTTCGCCGCACGCTCTTCGGGTTCCAGCTCGCCCATCTCCTCACCGAGGAAGCTGACAGAGCCGTCCGTCACCTCATAGCCCTCATGGCCCGCCAGCACGTAGGAGAGCGTGGACTTGCCGCACCCGTTCGGCCCCATGATGGCATGCACCTCGCCCGCAGGCACGGTCAGGTCGACGCCTTTCAGGATGGCCTTGGCTTCACCCTCTTCCGGGTTCACGCGGGCATGGAGGTTCTTGATCTCAAGCATTGGGTTGGGCTTTCATTTCGGCGTTTTCCCGGCGCACGCCGGGATCCATTTTCTTTTGATGGGTCCCGGCTCGGGGACCGGGACCCCGGTGTTTAAGGCTAATGCCTCTCAACCGGGTTCCCGGGCTTGACCCGGGATCCAGAGGGGCTGGGCACCGGCTTGCGCCGGTGAAACGAAGAGAGTGAGTCATCACCCCACGCTCCCTTCCAGTGAGACCTTGAGGAGCGCCTGCGCCTCGACGGCAAATTCCATCGGCAATTCCTGCAACACCTCCCGGCAGAAACCGTTGACGAGCAGGGCGACGGCCGTTTCCTCGTCCAGCCCGCGTGAGCGCGCATAGAAGAGCTGATCGTCAGAGAGTTTCGACGTCGTCGCCTCGTGCTCCAGCGTGGCCTTGGGCGTTTTCGCCTCGATATAGGGCACGGTATGCGCGCCGCACTGATCGCCGATCAGCAGGCTGTCGCACTGGGTGAAATTGCGCGCGCCTTCGGCCTTCGCGTGTACCGAGACAAGGCCGCGATAGGTCTGGTCGGAGCGCCCTGCCGAAATGCCCTTGGCGATGATGCGCGATTTCGTATTGCGGCCCAGATGGATCATCTTGGTGCCGGTATCGGCCTGCTGGCGGCCATTGGTGACCGCGATGGAGTAAAACTCGCCCTGCGAGTTATCGCCGCGCAGCACGCAGGACGGGTATTTCCAGGTGATCGCCGAGCCGGTCTCGACCTGCGTCCAGCTGACCTTGGAATTGCGCCCCCGGCAGTCGGCCCGCTTGGTGACGAAGTTATAGACCCCGCCCTTGCCTTCGGCGTCGCCCGGCCACCAGTTCTGCACGGTGGAGTATTTGATCTCGGCATCGTCGAGCGCGACCAGTTCCACGACCGCCGCGTGCAGCTGGTTCTCATCGCGCATCGGCGCGGTGCAGCCCTCCAGATAGGAGACGTAAGCGCCCTTGTCGGCGATGATGAGCGTGCGCTCGAACTGGCCGGTGCCTTGCGCGTTCATGCGGAAGTATGTCGACAGCTCCATCGGGCAGCGCACGCCCGGCGGCACGTAGACGAACGAGCCATCGGAGAAGACCGCGCTATTGAGCGTCGCGAAATAATTGTCGGTGACGGGTACCACACTGCCGAGATACTGGCGCACCAGATCGGGGTATTCCTGCAAGGCTTCCGAGATCGGCATGAAGATCACGCCGGCCTTTTCCAGCTCCTTCTTGAAGGTGGTGGCGACGGAAACGGAATCGAACACCGCATCGACGGCGACTTTCGGCGCTTCGCGCGCTTCAGCCGCCGTGCGGTCCTCTGCGCCTTCTACGCCGAGCAGGACTTCGGCCTCACGAAGCGGGATGCCCAGCTTCTTGTAGGTTTCAAGCAGTTCAGCAGGAACTTCGTCCAGCGACTTGTATTTGGCGGCATTTTTTGGTGCCGCGTAGTAATACGCGTCCTGATAGTCGATTTTCGGATGATGGACGTTCGCCCATGTGGGCTCTTCCATCTCCACCCAGCGGCGATAGGCATCGAGGCGCCAGTCGAGCATCCATTGCGGCTCGCCCTTTTTCTCCGAAATG
This sequence comes from Glycocaulis albus, assembly GCF_014639075.1. GTDB lineage: Bacteria > Pseudomonadota > Alphaproteobacteria > Caulobacterales > Maricaulaceae > Glycocaulis > Glycocaulis albus. Next base: position 23,158 of record NZ_BMFS01000002.1, on the reverse strand, counting down.
AAGCGGACGATGTCCTCGTTCAGGCCCTTGGGGGCGAACTCCTGCTCGATCTCGGTCGTGAAGCCATACTTGTACTTGTCGGCCTCGAGCCGGCGTACGTCTTCAATCGTTTCCTTCACAGCAGGCATGGAGCCCGTCCTTCCTTTAGTCAGCCTCAAGCGGCGGCCGTTCGGCCTGGCCATTCTTGCATGTGCAAGAATGGTCTGGTCAGTCTCTAACCGGTGGCCGCCAGGCGGGGCCGGATACGCGCGTATTCGCGTATCCAGGCGTCCGCAAAGCGGTCCAAATCGTCTTGCGTACTCGTCCAGCCAAAGCTGATACGGATGGCGCTGGCGGCTTGCGCCTCGCTCGCCCCCATCGCCTCCAGCACGCGGCTTTTCTTCACCTTGCCCGACGAACAGGCAGAGCCTGCGCTGATGGCAAAGCCTGCCAGATCCATGGCGATAACCTGTATTTCGGCGGCCCACCCCTCGGCAGAGAGGCACAGCGTGTTGGGCAGGCGATCCGCCCCTGCCCCCCATATGCGCACGCCTTCTAGCGATTCCAGCCGCAATTGCAGCGCGTCACGCAGAGCGGCCATGCGCGCAGCGTCATCGGCCTCTACGGCTTCGAGTGCGGCAGCAAAGCCTGCGATCCCGGCGACATTCTCGGTGCCAGAGCGGCGGCCCGTCTCCTGACCCCCGCCATGCATCTGGCGGCTCAGCGGCGCATCACACGCCAGCAGCAGAGCGCCAACGCCCTGCGGCCCGCCGCACTTGTGTGCTGACAGCGCCGCGTAATGGGCGAGGCTGCCGGCAAAATCGAACGCGATCTTGCCCGCCATCTGCACGGCATCGACGTGGAACAGGCCCTCAGCCTCGCGTACAAGGCGTCCGGCCGCTTCAACCGGCTGGACGACGCCGGTCTCGTTATTGGCCGCCATCAGCGCCACGAAGGGCGTGCCATCGGCATCGCGGTCCCAGCCCGTAAGGCGATTTTCCAGCCAAACGATGTCAGCCACGCCATCAGGCGTAACCGGCAGGATTTCAACTTGGATACCGCTGGCCGTTGCCGCGTCGCGCACAGCATCATGTTCGATGGCGGAAATGATCAGACGCTTGGCGCCCGCCGCCCTCGCCGACGCGATGACGAGATTATTCGCTTCGGTGCCGCCGGAGGTGAACACGACATCCTCGGCGCGGGTCACGAAATGCTTCGCAATCGCCGCGCGGGCGGTTTCCACAATCGCACGAGCCGCACGCCCCGGCCCGTGCACCGAGGACGGATTGCCGCCTGCATCATAGGCGCGCACCATCGCTTCGCGCGTCTGGCTGCGCAACGGGCTGGTTGCGTTATGATCCAGATAGACGGTCATTCTTCCTGCTATTCTGCGGCAGCAGCCCTGAGAGCGGCGGCCATGCCACGCGGCCCGCTGGCCGAACCGGCGATCCGCCGGCTTACGACATCCTCAAGGCTGACAGAGCTCAGATAGAGATGGATATGGCGCGACAGCTCATCCCAGAGATCATGGGTGATGCAGCGCTGGCCGCTTTCCATGCAGCCCTTCATCTGATGCTGGCAACGCGTGATATCGACCGGCTCATCGACGGCCAGAATGATGTCGGAAATACGCGTGTCGGCAGCGGCGCGGGCCAGCCGGTAGCCGCCGCCAGGACCGCGAACGGCCTTTACGATACCAGCCCGGCGCATCCGCGCGAACAGCTGCTCGAGATAGGACAGGGATATCTCCTGGCGCGATGCAATCTCGGCCAGCGGCACCGGCGTGCCGTCCGTATGGCTGGCCAGATCGGCCATCGCCATTACCGCGTAGCGGCCCTTTGTACTCAGCTTCATCACTGCCTCTCCCAAGCCGCGCAGTACGGTGAATTGTTTACCGCACTCGCATTTCACCAGCGCTATATGCTAAGAGCGCGCACGCCGTGCTGGCATATTTTCGTCCCACCGGAAGTAGGTATCCCAGCTACAGAGTCAAGAATTATTGTCCGGCCCCTTGCAGCTTGCGCCAATAAGCCGCGCGCATACCTGACAGGGCGGCTGGAACAATCAGTTTTCAGGGAAGACCAGATCACCCATGCCTGACGTTATCATTCCCGGCCCCGCCGGCCGCATCGAAGGCAAGTACACGCCCGGTAAAGCCGAGAACGCGCCCGTGGCACTGATTCTTCATGCGCACCCGCGCGGGGGCGGGCACATGGACACGCCCGTATCGCTGATGATGTATGAAGTGTTCAAGCAGCGTGGCTTTGCCGTGCTGCGCTTCAATTTCCGCGGCGTAGGCAGAAGCCAGGGCGTCTATGAGCAGGGTCTGGGCGAGTTGTCCGATGGCGCAACGGCGCTCGACTGGATGCAGGCCCACAATGCCAATGCGCCCTATTGCTGGGTCGCGGGCCACTCGTTCGGTGCGTGGATCGGCATGCAGCTATTGATGCGCCGCCCGGAGATTGCCGGCTTCATCTCCGTCTCGCCTCCAACCAACATGTATGACTTCACCTTCCTGGCGCCCTGCCCGGCTTCGGGTCTGGTGGCGCACGGCGATGCGGACGTGATCGTGCCGCATGACGACATGGAAAAGGTGATGAGCAAGGTGCGCGCCCAGAAGGGTATCGACATCAAGCGCCAGATTATCCCCGGCGCAGGCCATCTGTTCTCGAACCATGTCGAGCCGCTGCAGACCGCTATCGACGATTATCTCGATCTGCGCCTCGTCGAGCTGGACAATCCCAAGCCGAAGATTGCCAAGCGTTAGCGGTTTTTCCCTCGCCCTTTCTCGTTGTCATCACCCGCTTTACCTGTCCCCGCGGAGGCGGGGATGCCGGTGATCCACGCCTGAGAGCTTGACGCTAGCGGGTTCTTTGCATGCATGCGCCCCCCGGCCGCTACGCGGCCGGAGGATGACAGGGACACAAACTCTTGCAGCTTTCCTGCGTTTCACCGGCGCAAGCCGGTGTCCCGCCCGCATGGGTCCCGGGTCAAGCCCGGGAACCCGGTTGAAAGGCTTGGCGGCAAATACCGGGGTCCCGGCCCCCGAGCCGGGACCCATTTTGATGGCGGCAGACCAAATGCCGCCGGCAAAACAAGCAGAAGCTGCAACCACTCCTGCAAGCTCCTTCCGTCTTCGATGAAGTGGTGGATGATCAAGACTGTAATCAGCACCAGCATCGCGAGCGCCACAAACAGAAACCCGCGTAAAAGGCCCATCACAACGTCAAAATAAATCTCTCAAGCGGTCCGCTGAAGTTCCTTATCCATCTAAGCCCCCTCCACCACCTTCCCCCCGCCCATCGGCGCTGCCACGCCCGTCGTGCCGGGGAAGGTGTAGGGCAGGCCCGCCATCACCCGTGCGGCGAGGAAGGCGAAGGCTTCGGCCTCTACCAGATCTCCGCGCCAGCCCAGCGCCTCTGCCGCGTAGACCGGCAAACCTGTAGCCGCCGCGATCAGTTCGGCCAGCGTCTTGTTGCGCCGTCCGCCCCCGCACAGCACAAGCCGCTCCGGCGCGCCTGGCAGGGCCGCAACGCCCATGGCTATCGTCTTTGCCGTCAGACCGGTCAGGGTCGCCGCGCCATCTTCAAGCGACAGATTGCGTACCGCATCGAGGGAAAAATCCCAGCGGTCGAGTGATTTTGGTCCTGGAGCGGTGAAATAGGGGTTGGAAAGGAACTCCGCGAAGGCCGCTTCGTGGATACGGCCACGCGCGGCGATGGCACCGTCCTTGTCCATGGCTTCGCCGGTATGGGCCTCAATAAAGGCATCGATCAGCCCGTTGCCCGGGCCGGTATCAAAGGCCGTCAGCGTGCCGTCCGTACTGACATGCGTAATATTGGCGACCCCGCCGATATTGATGACGCCCAGCGGGCGCTCCAGCCCCGACCATTCGGCCAGAGCCCGGTGATAGACGGGCACCAGAGGCGCGCCCTGCCCGCCTGCGGCCACATCCGCGGAGCGGAAGTCAAAGACCACCCGGCAGCCCAGCCGCGCGGCTAGCGCCTGCCCGTCCCCGATCTGCAGCGTGCGGCCCGGCACGCCGTCTTTGGGCGCCTGATGCAACACGGTCTGGCCGTGAAAGCCCACGCCATCGAGCTCTGATGGCGCGGTGCCCGCCTTGGCGCACACTGCTTCCACAGCTTCGGCATGGGTGGTGGTGAGGACAGCTTCAGCCCCGGCGAACACGCCCGGCGCTTCGCCTTGCCATCGCCATTGCAGCGCGGCATCGACGGCCGCCTGCAGCACCTTGCGCTCTGACGGCGTGTAGGGGCGCTCAAGACCGGGGCCGAAGCGGATCAGCCTTTCGCCATCGCTTTCCAGCAATGCGGCATCTACCCCGTCCAGCGAGGTGCCGCTCATCAGGCCCACCAGCTTCATGTTAGTTCACCCATCCGGTGGCCCTGCGCCTTCCATACCCGCGTGCAATGCTGCTATTAGCGCGCTATTCGCATTCACAGGAAAGCCCTCAGCCATGGCCGCAAGCACTTATGCGTCGGAACTCGTCAAAACGCTGGTGGAGCGCGGCTATCTCTATCAGGCGACCGATATTGACGGGCTGGACAAGCGCGCGGCCAGGGAAACGCTTAGCGGCTATATCGGCTTTGACCTGACGGCGCGTTCGCTCCATGTCGGCTCGCTGGTCCAGATCATGCTGCTGCGGCGTCTCCAGCAGGCTGGCCACAAGCCTGTCGTGCTGATGGGCGGCGCAACCACGAAAGTGGGCGACCCGACGGGGCGCGACACCAGCCGCCCCATGCTGACGCCGGACGTCATCGAAGAGAACAAGGAGGGTATATTAAAGCCCTTCGGCGCTCTGCTCGACATGAAAGAGGCCATCGTCGTCAACAATGACGAATGGCTGGCGGAGTACGGCTATCTCGATTTCCTGCGCGATTACGGCACGCATTTCACAATCAACCGCATGCTCAGCTTTGACAGCGTAAAGCTGCGCCTGGACCGCGAACAGCCCATGACCTTCCTGGAGTTCAACTACATGCTGCTTCAGGCGGTGGATTTTCTTGAGCTGCACCGGCGGTTCGGCACGGCCCTGCAAATGGGCGGCGCGGACCAGTGGGGCAATATCATCAACGGGGTGGAGCTGTGCCGCCGCGTGGACAGCGCCGAGGTGTTCGGCTTCACCACCCCGCTCATCACCAGCGCGTCGGGCGCCAAGATGGGCAAGACGGCAGACGGCGCCGTCTGGCTCAATGCCGACATGAAAAGCGCTTACGAGTACTGGCAGTTCTGGCGCAATACCGAGGATGCCGATGTCGGCCGTTTTCTGAAGCTGTTCACCGACATCCCGCTGGACGAGATCGCGCGCCTTGAAGCGCTGCAGGGCGCGGAAATCAACGATGCCAAGATCGCGCTCGCCAATGCCGCGACCGAAATGCTGCATGGCAAGGTGGCGGCAGAGAAGGCCGAAGCGACGGCAAAGGCAACCTTCGCAGGCGGCGGCGCGGGCGATGCCTTGCCGGCCATCACGGCCGACCTGAATGCTGGCATTGCCCTGCTCGACGCGCTGGTCGATGCGGGGCTTTGCGCTTCCAAGGGCGAAGCCAAGCGCAAGATTGGCGAAGGCGCGGTGAAAGTGAATGACGCCGCAGCGGGTGACATGGCGTTCAGCCTGTCCATTGCCGAGCTCAAGGACGGCGTCATCAAGCTCTCTGTCGGCAAGAAACGTCACGCACTAGTAAGGCCGGGCTAAGGGGAAAGCCCGGCCTCACTGACGGTCCGCCCTGAAGGGCGTGAACTATATCCTCGGCGAACGACCGCGGATCAGCCCAACGACGAGGGCGATCAGGAACAGCACCACAAAGAGGAAGAAAAGTATCTGGGCAATGCTGGCGGCACCGGCGGCAATACCACCAAAGCCGAACACTGCTGCGATAATCGCGACGATAAAGAAGGCCAGCGCTAGACGTAGCATATTGCTATCCTTTCCGATAATTGACACGACCAGATAACGCCGCCCTTCAAATTGCGTTCCCGCACTCGCAAAAAACTTCACATGAAGCTGGAAAAGTCCTGATGGAGAAGCGCTTTCTTACCGCCGACAGCCTCGTTCGCGACGGGTATACGCTGGCAATGGCGGTGATGAGCAGCGGATGGCAGCCGGACCACCTGGCAGGGCTGTGGCGCGGAGGCTGCCCGGTTGCCATTGCCTTGCACGAAGCACTGGCGTTCAAGGGCTGGAATGCCGGGCACTCGCCGCTTGCCGCCCATTCCTACACCGGCATTGATGAGCGCAAGGCGCAGATTGCCATATCCGGTCTGGATGCGCTTACGTCCATTCTGTCACCTGGAAGCCGCCTTCTGGTTGTCGATGACGTGCTCGACAGGGGCCACACGCTCGCGGCGGTTCTCGACGCTCTGGGCGGGCGCTACGAGGTGCGTACCGCCGTCGCCTGGTTCAAGCCGCAACGCAATGAGACGCCCCTGAGGCCCGACTATCATGTCCATGAGACCAATGACTGGCTGGTCTTTCCGCACGAGCTGGAAGAGCTGACAGACGAGGAAATCCGCACGCACAAGCCCGTGCCGGAAGGGTTTTTGTGAGGGGTCCTCCGCCCTTCGTGGGCGAGGTGTCAGCGAAATGATCGCGTTTCCCCGACGAAAGTCGGGGCCCAGAAAGACTGGGCACCGGCGTACGCCGGTGAAACGAGGGTTTGTGTGAGAACCTCTAAGCCGCCTGCCCTGACAGCCTTGCCAGTGCCTTCTCACGGCCGATTAACGCCAACACCATATCCATTTCCGGCCCGTGGTTCTGTCCGGTCAGCGCCTGGCGCAGCGGCATGAAAAGCTCGCGGCCCTTGCGGCCGGTCTCTGCCTTGATGGCGCTGGTCCACGCGCCCCAGCTTTCGCGGGTCAGTTCGCCATCGGGCAGCAGGGATGCTGCCTTGGCGGCATAGTCCGCATCCTCGATCACCGGCGTGATCGGGCCCTCGACCAGTTGCCACCAGTCCGCGGCGTCTTTCAGCCGGTTGAGATTGGGGCGCACGGCATTCCAGAACGTCTCGCCCGCGGTAATGCCCAGCGCTTCCAGCCGGTCCCTCACCGCGAGGAAGCTGGCCTCGTGGAGCAATCTGGCGTTCAGGCGCTCCATCTCGGCAAAGTCGAAGCGTGCAGGCGTGCGCGAGACCTTGGAGAAATCGAGCTCAGAGACGAGCGAGGCCAGATCGGCGCGCGCCTCGATCGGGTCGGACGTGCCAAGCTTGGCCAGCAGGGAGAGGATCGCCATCGGCTCCATCCCCTCCTCCTCGCGAAGGGCCTTCACTGACAACCCGCCAATGCGCTTGGAGAGCTTTTCGCCATCCGAGCCAACCAGAAGCGGGAAATGCGCCATGGCCGGCGCGCTGCCCTTGCCGCCAAGCGCCTCGAAAATCTCGATCTGGGCGGCCGAGTTGGTCACATGGTCCTCACCGCGGATCACGTGAGTAATCTTCGCCTCGAGGTCATCGACGACGCTCGGCAGCGTATAGAGATAGCTCCCGTCCTCGCGGATCAGGATGGGATCGGAGACCGAACTGGTATCGATATGGCTCGCACCACGCACCAGATCATTCCACTCGATGCGCCCGCCTGACAGCTTGAAGCGCCAGTGAGGTTTGCGCCCCTCGGCCTCCAGTTTTGCCTTTTCCACATCGGTCAGGGCGAGTGCGGCGCGGTCATAGACCGGCGGCTTTCCCTGTGCACGTTGCAGCTTGCGCTTGCGGTCCAGCTCTTCCTCGGTCTCGTAGCAGGCATAAAGGAAGCCGGTCTCGACGAGCTTCGCCCGCGCGGCCTCATAGAGGTCAAAACGCTGCGACTGGTTGAAGCGCTCGTCAAAGTCGAGGCCGAGCCAGCGCAGGTCCTCGATGATCTGGTCCTCGAACACCTTGGTGGAGCGCTCCAGATCGGTGTCGTCTATGCGCAGAACGAACGTCCCGCCCTCGCGGCGCGCAAACAGCCAGTTCATCAGGGCAATGCGGACATTGCCCACATGAATGAGCCCGGTCGGGCTTGGCGCGAAGCGGACTTTGACGGACATGGACAGATTTCCAAATGGTGGTTCGTGGCTGAGATGAAGGTCGCTGGCTTTGCCATGCCGGCTGGCAGGCGTCAAATGCGGCGCGCCTACATTCGGCTGAGGCTGCCAGCAGCAGCGTCAATGGCCATGGCCGTCTCCAGAGCCTGCAACCCGGCCCGCCCGTCCGCCGCCGGGCTGGCATGGGCTGGATCAAGCACGCGCGAGACGAAGTTCTGCACGCTGGCGCCCAGCGAATCCTTCGCCATGGGCGCTTCCGCGAAGTCCGGGTTCAGGGCCAGTCCCGCCCCGTTCTCGAAGCGCTTGCGGACGAAATCGACATCAAGCACCGCACCGCCCTCAAACCCGATGGTCATGACCCGGTCGCGCTCAGGCGCGACACGGCTCGATTCCAGTTCGGCCGCCAGTCCGGAGGGAAATTCCAGCCGCGTCACCACATGATCGGCAAGCCCGCCCCGTTCGGCACGCATCTGTGCCTCGATCCTTGACGGGACGCTGCCCGCCAGCGCCAGTACAAGATCGATATCATGGATCATCAGGTCCAGCGTTACGGAGACGTCCAGATTGCGCGGTGACGGCGTGCCCATCCGGCGGGCGGACAGGGTACGCGCCAGCGGTAAGTCGCCGAACAGTCCCATCGCGGCAAAGACAAAGCGCTCCTGGTGGCCGACTTGCAGCACGCGGCCAAACTTCTCCGCCAGGTCCAGGAGCTCGCGTCCCTCTTCGACCGTGGCGCAGATCGGCTTTTCAACAAGGACATGGCGTCCGGCCGACAGGGCCCGGTGCGCCGCGTCGTGGTGAAACAGGGCCGGGCTCGCCACCGTGATGATATCGGCTTCCTCGATCATCGCGTTAAGCGAGGTGAAGGCGATGGCCCCGTACTGACGCGAAATCGCCCGCGCGCGGTCACGCACCGGGTCGAACACGCCGATAAACTCGGTACGCTCATCGCCAGCGTATTTGCCTGCGTGATAGCCGCCAAAGACGCCCGCGCCCACGACCCCGGCGCGCAAGGGTTGAAAAGACTGTGTCATGGCGGCGGAGTTTGCATTTTGAACGCGGTCTGACAAAGGGGGAAAGCAGGCAAGTTCCCATTGCCCGCAGGCGCAGCATCGCTACCATGATACCCGATTGGGGGAGCGGGCGATTATGAGCGCAAATCAGAATGAGACGCCGCCAGCCGGTCCGGAGACTGGGCAGTCGGCGAGCCAGATCGCCAGCGATCTGACCGGCCTGCCGCTGATACCTCTGGCGTTCAGGACCCTTGTCGACACCCTGATTTTCACCCCGCGTGTGGCCCGCGACATCGTCCGTGGCACGCGCGCCTATTTCTCGCCCTTGCGTCTGTTTATCAGCCTGATGGGCCTGCAGTTCGGCATAGCGGCCTTTTTTGGCCTGCCCGCATTCTATTCGCTGGAGGCCCTGCTGGCGCCAGCGGGGTGGGATCTCGCTGAAGCCCATCTGGCCGAACAAGGGCTTAGCTTCACAGAAGTGTCCGCCACGGTGGGGCGGTGGGGCGCCCTGTTGAACTGGCCCCTGATGGCGGTGGGAGCGATTCCCTACCTGGTGGTCATCAAAGCCTTCCGGCCTTCGCTGAGCTGGTGGACACACTTCCAGTGCTATCTGTCGGCCAATAATGCGATGCTGATCGTATCGTTGCTGTGTGTGCCGGCGCTGTTGCTCGGAGAGCTTGCCTTCCTAGCCACACAGGGACTCTCGGCCATCGTCTTCTTCATTGCCATCATGCGAGTCGCGTCTGGCGCCTACGGGCTCAAGCCCCTTCTTCTGGCGGGATTCCTGCTGGTCAATCTCATCATCACCGTGCCGTCCACCATTCTCATGTTCGCCGCAGGCATGTTCAGCGTGCATTTGATCCTGCAGTGGAATTATGATCTGTCGCTGTTCGAGCTCATGTCGATTAGCCTTAATCAGGATTCCCGTCCCCTGGAGGCGCCGCCTCCCCCGCTCCAGACTGAAGAGTAAGCCCATGAAATCGCGTGAAATCCATCTCGTTCGCCATTTCACCGGAGAGGTGAAGCCCGAATACTTCACACTGGCCGAGGTGGAGCTGCCCGAGCCTGCCGATGGTGAGGTGCTGGTGGCCAATGAATGGCTCTCGGTCGATCCGTACATGCGCCCGCGCATGGCTGGGCTGAAGACCTATATCGACCCGTTCATGCCCGGCAAGGCCATGGAAGGCGGCGCCGTCGGCAAGGTGATCAAGTCGCGCTCCGATGCCCTGAAAGAGGGCGACTATGTGATGAGCATGTTTGGGTGGCGCGAAGCCTATGTGGCGCCAGCCAAAGGGCTGATGAAGGTGGATGCCAACCTGCTGCCCGCCCACGCCTATCTGGGCATTGCGGGCCTGACCGGCCTGACCGCCTATGCGGGCCTGAAGCGCATTATCGGCCTCAAGGAAGGCGAGACCTTGTGGATGAGCGCAGGCGCGGGCGCGGTCGGCTCTGCCGGCATCCAGTTCGCCAAGGCCATGGGCGCGCGCGTCATTGCGACCGCCGGCGGCAAGACCAAGACCGATTTCTGCCTGGAGATCGGGGCCGATGCCGCGATCGACTACAAGGCGGTGCCGGATCTGCGCAAGGCGGTCAAGGATGCTGCGCCGGAGGGCGTTGACGCCTATTTCGAGAATGTCGGCGGCGATCATCTCGTGGCCGCGCTGGATGTACTCAAGCAGTTCGGGCGGATCGCGGCTTGCGGGATGATCTCGCGCTATAATGATGAAGCGCCCTCGCCCGGGCCCCACAACATGACCAATATCGTCACCAAGTCGCTGATGATGCGCGGCTTCATCGTGACCGAGCATTTCGACCTGCAGGGCGAGTTCATCAAGGATCTTTCCAGCTGGATGATGAGCGGCAAGGTGAAGAGCCGCGAGACGGTCTATGAAGGGATCGAGAAAATGCCGGAGGCGTTCACCGGTCTCTTCACCGGCGCCAATCTCGGCAAGATGCTGGTGAAAGTGTGAGCGAGGCTGGTCTCGACGCAATAAACGCCGTCAGCGAAGGCAAGCTGCCGGGCCTGGTCGGCCTGGTCATCACCAATGGCGATCCTGCCAGGGTCGAAGGCCACATCGACGTGCGCGAGGATTTGCTGGCCCCCAACGGCTTCCTGCATGCGGCCAGCATCATAGCGCTGGTCGACTCGCTATGCGGCTATGGCGCGATGGCCAATCTGCCCGAAGGCGCCACCAGCTTCACCACGGTGGAGCTGAAATCGAACTTCATGGGCACGGCGCGCGAAGGCCGGGTGCTGGGCGAAGCCAGGCCGGTCCATCTGGGGCGTACCACACAGGTCTGGGATGCGACGGCCCGCCACGAAGCCGATGGCAAGGTGCTCGCCCTCTTCCGCTGCACGCAGGTTCTGCTCTACGCGCGGTGAGCCGGTTCGCGGCGCTGACGCAAGACCCGTCCCAGAACGAAACCGCCGACAACGGCGCCCGTCAGGGCCGACAGGGTGGGACTGGAAAACAGGGCCTCGAAGCCGGCATAGCTCAGGACAGCCACGCTGACCGCGAGGCCCGTGGCGGCGATGATGTTCAATAATGGGGCGCGTTTGGGTTCCATGCTTTCCGTAGCGCAAACACCGGGCCAGATTTCAAGCTTTTGTTTACCATATGGATCGGATCAATGGCAGATGCCTGCGTAAAACCTGCCGACTCGCCTGTATTTCCTTGCTATGCCTTATGAGAATCGCGATTGATTCATCCGTCCAATGAACAGCCAACCTGGCCGCGTGCGGCTGGCGAGGCGTCAAACAACCGGGGGGAACCCTCATGAACAAAGCAGAACTCGCCAAAGCCATCTCCGACAAGGCTGGCATCACCCGCGCCCAGGCCGGCGACGCCATCGACACCTTTGTCGATTCCATTGTTGCCTCGGCCAAGAAAGGCGACACGGTTCAGCTCGCCGGTTTCGGCACCTTCCACGCCAAGCACCGCGAAGCGCGTGAAGTCCGCAACCCGCGTACGGGCGAAAAAATGAAGTCCAAGGCCAAGACCTCGCTGGCATTCCGCCCGGCGTCTGCGCTGAAGGACATCTAGGGGATTTCCGGTTTCCCGCCTGCCAACGGGCCGGGGCACCCCCCTTCATGAAAACGCCGCCGGGCAACCGGCGGCGTTTTTGTTTGCGTGTCAAGTAGCGAGCCTGAGCGCTGTCGAGAGGCATAAGGCCACGCAAGGCAGCGGCGATGAAGCGCTGCAGCCCGCCTAGAAGGGCGCGGTCAGCATGACATAGCCATAGACCGGGTTGTCATCGGCCGCAGCGCCCGGTGCATTCCTGGCGAAGTCTCCCCGGAACAGCACAGATGCGCCGGTTTCCAGCTGCAAGCGGTCCGGGCGCAGCCAGTAGCTCACACGGGCTTCGGCCAGCGTGCCGATCCGGTCACCGGACTGGCCGGTGGCATCGCGCAAGTTTGCCACACGCCAGCGGTCCGTATCCGATGCCAGATAGGATTCCTGCACCTGCAAGGAGATGGCCGCGGGTCCCTCACGCATGTCCAGGCGGGGGCCGAAGGCGATCAGGTTTTCGCGGAAATGCGTGAACGACAGGCCGGTCGTGCCGAAATCGCCCCGGCGCGCGCCAAAGAGCGGGTTGAACCGGTTCCAGTCGGCATCGGCAGGATTGTCGTCGCCGCTGGCATAAACAAGCTGGCCGGACAGGCGCGGACGCCAAGGCGCGTCAAAGCTGTAGCCGAGCGATGCAAACGCCGACCAGGCCCGCACATCGAGCGTGGCGGCGCCTTGTGGCTGCTCGCCGAACTGGCCCATCAGCTCGACCTCGAAGTCATACCGGCCAGCCGCGCGCGGGCTGGAAATCCGCAAGCCCGGCGTGAGCAGGTCCGCGCCGTTTTCCTCATTCAGGCCGAACAGATAGGCCTCGGCCTTCAGATCGCCGGCAAATCCGGTGCGCGTGGCATGCACACCCCAGAAATGCGTGCCCCATTCGGCTTCATCGAGCTGTGCGGTGTTGTTTTCCAGCGCGTTGCGGTCACCCGGCGCGATACGCACCGGCGCGGTGAAGAAGGCCTCGACGCTCCAGTTTTCCGCCGGTGTGAAAAGGCCGCGCACGCCTTCGAAATTGTTGGGCGTGTTGCGGAATCCCTGTTCGGTCGCGAGGCGGCCAGAGCCGACATTCATCACGAAGCGCCCGGCCTGAAACTCGCCGCCCTCAAAGGGCACGCGCACATAGGCCTGCAGCAGTTCAGCCGCATTCACGCTGCCATTGGCGATCACCGAACCGCTATCGGTCAGCCAGGCCCGGGCATCGAGAAATTCGCCGCCGAGCACGAAGCGGCCGGCATCATATTCACCCTTGATGCGCACGCGGGTGGAGAGCATCTGGTCGGAGCCGCTCGATCCGGCGCGAAAGAGCGGATTGATGAATTCATATCGGATACGCGCCGAGCCGGAGAGCGTGAAGGGCGAAGCCGCCGCGTCATCAGACTGGGCGGCGATTGCGGGTGCGGAGACGGACAGGAGGAGTCCGGGGAGAACAAGCGCGAATAATTTCATGTCGAACCTACATAGTTGAAAAAGCTGCGGGCGAATACAGTTGATATTGTTGACCAATCGCTTAACCACTTCGCCAAAAGAACGAATTCATTCCACCTGGACTTGGCCGACAGGCGACTTCGCTAACGCCTCATTAAGTAACCAGCCATCAGCCTCCAGCTAATAGCGGTTGCGTTGATTCTGACTACAATTGTGGCGGGCGCAGCGGCTTGGAAACGGGTTTCAGGGGAGTTTCAACATGCTTTCACGCTTCAAGATTGCGACAAAAATTTTCATCATCATCGGGATCATGGCACTGAGTGCCGCAGCCATTTCCGGTATCGGGGTGTGGGGCCTTCAGGCCGTCACCAACGCCAGCGTTGAGATAAACGAGGCGGGCAGCAACATCCGCATCGGCGCGCGCCTCAATCAGAACATCATCGATATCACCCGGGCCGAGTTCATGGCGGCGGCTGATCCGTCCGGGGTTGAGGAGGCACGCAGTATTGTTGACGACGCCGTCGAGGAGGCCCGTGGCCGGCTTAACGAGCTGAAAGCCGGTGTCGATGCAGACACGCGGACACGGCTTGAGGCCGCCGAAGGCCAGCTCAATACCTATATTCAGCGTGTAAACCAGACACTGAACCTCGCTGAACGTGCCCGGGGGGTCGACATCGCCTCGGCACAGCAGCGTGTCATTGATCAGGCAAATGACAACCGGACGCTCGCACGGACCACGCGGGATAATCTGGCCGCGGTAGTAACCACGCTCGACGTTCATAGTGATCAGATTGCTGAAGAGGCAGAGGTAATTGCCGCAAGCAGCATGGTGATGCTGATTGCGGTGGCGGCCATCGGCATTTTGTCCGGCCTGGCGCTCGGCTTTTTCATCGCCCGCTTCGGTATTGCCCAGCCGCTTTCCGGCGTCATGGGCAACATCAAGCAGATTGCAGATGGCCAACTCGACACCGAAGTGACCGGCACCGAACGCAAGGACGAGATCGGGGAGCTAGCTGGCGTTGCCAACTACTTCCGCGAACAGCTCCAGCGCACGCGTGAGCTTGAGGCCGAAGCCGAGGCCAACGAAGAACGGGCCCGCGAACGCCGCGTTCAGGAAATGAACCAGCTTGCCGACGATTTCGAGACGGCCGTTGGCGAAATCGTTACCCAAGTTGGCGCCGCCGCCGAGCAGCTTCTTGGCAACGCTTCCAACATGGCCGCCATCGCAGAGGAGACGAACCGCCAGGCGACAACTGTTTCTGCAGCAGCCGAACAGGCCAGCACCAACGTCCAGTCCGTCGCCGGTGCAGCGGAGGAGTTTTCGGCCTCCATCACCGAGGTCGCACAACAGATCGGCCAGACCCGTCAACAGGCCCGCGAGGCACTCCAGCAGGCCAACCAGTCCGCGGAGGCCATGGCCAGGCTGCGTGATGTGGTGGAGACCGTGGCCTCCGTGACCGACCTTATTTCCAACATTGCCGAGCAGACCAACTTGCTGGCGCTCAATGCCACGATTGAAGCAGCACGGGCCGGCGAAGCAGGCAAAGGGTTTGCTGTCGTCGCCAGCGAAGTGAAAGCGCTGGCCGAGCAGACCGCCAAGGCAACGGATGAGATCAGCTCGAAAATACAGGGTATGCAGGCTGCGGCTACCGGATCCATTGAAGCGGTCGAGGCCATAACGGGTCAGATTTCGGGCATTACCGAGCGCTCGGAGGGTATTGCAGCGGCAGCTGAAGAACAGCAGGCCACTACCCAGGAAATTGCCCGTAATGTCGCCGAGGCGGCAACCGGAACCGGCGAGGTCACGGCGTCCATGGCCGGCATCGCAGAAGCCTCGAACGCCGCCGGGAAGGCCTCGGCAGAGGTCAAGGACGCCGCCTCCATGCTCTCAGAGCAGACCCGCTCACTGAAGTCCGAAATGAGCGCATTTGTTGAGAAGGTGCGTGCTGCCTGATCCACGACAGAGCCTGCCTTATGCCGCCGGCACGATGCCGGCGGCATAATACGTTCAGAAGCGCGTGCTCAGCGAGATATAGCTATAGACCGAATTGCCAGTGTCCGGCGCGCCCGGTGCGTTGCGCGCAAAGTCGCCCTTGATGAGGGCCGCAGCGCCCCATTCCACCGTCAGCCGGTCTGGAACAGCATCCCACTGGATGCGGGTGTCGATCACCTGACCGACATGGCGGCCTGACGCACCGCTGGCATCTGTCAGGCGCGCCCGCCCCCAGCTGTCCGTGCGCGCGGCAAGATAGACATCATGCGCCACAAGCCGCGCGCGCACCGGGCCGCTGGTCCACTCGGCGCGCGCGCCATAGCTGAGCAGGTTTTCCCGCGCGATCGGGCCGAACAGGCCAGTATGGCCGTAATCAGATCCGCGTCCGCCAAACAGTGGATCGAAACGGTTCCAGTCTGTGCTGCCCTGCCGGTCGCCGCTGGCGTAGCTGATATGGGCCGAGAGCCGCACCGGGTTTTCACGCCCGAATGTATAGCCGGCATTCGCCTGGAAGGCGGCGGCGGCGACATCGCGGCGCGTTGCGCCGACAACCCGATGGCCGGTCTGGAACATCAACTCGGCGTCAAAGTCGTACTGGCCTTCCTGCGGCGGGCGGCGCAGGCGCAGCCCAGGGGTTATCAGGCGGTCTCCGCCATTCTCATCGAGTGCGAAGAGATAGGCCTCTGCACGCAGGCCATACGCCAAACCGTTGCGCGCCAGATGCGCGCCATAAAAGCGGGTATGCCAGTCGGCATAATCCAGCCCCATGCGGTTCTTCGCCAGCGCTTGCCGGTCTGCCGGATCCCGCGTCACCGGCGCGGTAAAGAACCCGATGGCGCGCCAGTTTTCGTCGATATCCAGCTGCAGGCGCACGCCTTCGAAGCTTGCCGGGACGTTGGAAAACGAGCTGGCGTCAGACAAGCGCCCCGAGCCCAGTGGCATGGTGAAGCGCCCCAGCCGCGCGGTCAGCCGTTCGCTGATCCCCGCTTCGATATAGAGCTGGAAGATATCTGCGGCGTTGTAGGCGCTGGAGGAGATGGCCGAGCCATCATCCTGCAGATAGCCGCGGGCATCGATAAGTTCGCCAACGAGACGCAGCGATTCCCCGCTCAGCTCGCCGCGCAGGAAAATCTGTGTCGAAAGAAGCTGGTCGGAACCGTCAAGTCCGGCCCGGTAGACGGCGCCCAGACTTTCATAGCGGAGGCGCGCCGACCCGGAAAATTCAACATTGACAGGGTCTTGCGCCTGCTGTGCCTGCGCAGCGCCGTCCGCCAGCCAGACCAGCGCCGCGGGAAGTATCTGCCAAAGCCTGACCATGAATTGCCGCCCGTCTGCTACGGGCGATTGCCCGTCATGGAAACGTCACGGCACTGTCACATAACGGGTCTGGCGGCGCGATCAAGACATGGTGACAGCCATGCACATTGGCCAGCTGGCACAATGGCGTCAGCGGAAGCCGCCCGTCCTGCCGCCCATCGGCCCCGGCCTGCCTCTTACTCCGCCGCCTCGCGCACGGGCATGGCAGGCTTGAGGGCATCAGCAATTTGAAATGCCATTTCAAGGGCCTGGTCGGCATTCAGGCGCGGATCGCAATGCGTGTGATAGCGGCTGGAGAGGTCGGCCTCGGACAGATGGCCGGCCCCGCCCACGCACTCTGTCACGTCCTGGCCAGTCATCTCGAAATGCACGCCGCCGGGCTCGGCGCCCTCGCTGCGGACCACTTCGATAAAGCTTCTCAGCTCGGAGAGAATATGGTCGAAAGCCCTTGTCTTGTAACCGTTTCCAGCCTTGATCGTATTGCCGTGCATCGGGTCGCACGACCAGACGACATTGCGTCCCTCGGCCACGACCTTTCGGACCAGTGGCGGCAGGCCCTTCTCCACCTTGCCCGCGCCCATGCGTGCGTAGAGCACGAGGCGCCCCGCCTCATTGCGCGGGTTGAGAAGGTCAATAAGTTCAATGAGTTCATCCGGGTCGAGCGTCGGCCCGCATTTCAGGCCAATCGGGTTTTCGACACCCCGGCAATACTCGATATGTGCGCCGTCCGGCTGGCGGGTTCTATCCCCGATCCAGATCAGGTGCGCCGAGGTGCCGTACCAGCGCCCGGACTGGGTCTCCATCCGGGTCATGGCCTCCTCGAAGGGCAGGTGCAGCGCTTCGTGAGACGTATAGAAATCAACACCTTCCAGCGAGGGCGCGGCGTCGGCGGTCACCCCGCAGGCCCGCATGAAGGAGAGCGCCTCGGTGATCCGGTCGGCGTATTCCTGATAGCGTTCGCCGGCCGGACTATCCGAAAGAAAATCGAGCGTCCACTGGTGCACATTATGCAGGTCTGCGTAGCCGCCAGAGGCCAGCGCACGCAGGAGATTGAGCGTCGAGGCCGACTGGTCATAGGCGCGCACAAGGCGGGCCGGATCGGGCACGCGCCCTTCCGGCGTGAACGCCATATCATTAATGGAATCACCGCGATAGGACGGCAACTCAACGCCATCTATCACTTCGGTGTCGCTGGAGCGCGGCTTGGAGAACTGGCCGGCTATCCGCCCGACTTTGACCACCGGTTTTGCGGCTGCGAAGGTCATCACCACCGCCATCTGGAGAAGGACGCGGAACGTATCCCTCACATTGGCGGCGGAGAACTCCTTGAAACTCTCTGCGCAATCCCCCCCTTGCAGCAGGAAGGCCTGGCCCGAGGCGACATTGGCGAGCTGGCGGCGCAGGCGGCGTATCTCGCCGGCAAAGACCAGCGGCGGACGGCGCGAAAGCTCCGCCTCGACCGCTTCAAGCGCGGCCCTGTCAGGATAGTTCGGCAGCTGCAGGGCTTTTCTCGTCCTCCAGCTTGACGGGTTCCATCCACTCATGGCGCTTCTTTCAGTTCGGGCGGGATCCATTTTTCCCGCATGGTTACAAGCTCTTCGGCGACGGTCGGATGCACCGCGCAGGTGGCATCAAACTGCTCCTTGGTCAGCCCGGCTTTTACGGCAATGCCGACCGCCTGGATGATCTCTGGCGCATCATCGCCTACAATATGCACGCCGAGAACCCTCTGTGTGCCGCGCTGCACAATCATCTTCATCAGCATGCGGTCGGGGTTCGGCCCGAGCATACCCTTCATAGGCCGGAAAACGCTTTTATAAACATCGACATCGCCATATTCAGCGCGGGCCGAAGCCTCGCTCATCCCCACGGTACCGACCGGCGGCTGGGTAAACACGGCGCTGGCGATATTGGTGTGATCGTAGGCACTTGGATTGTCGCCAAAGGCCGTTTCGGCAAAGCAGATCGCCTCTCGGATGGCGACCGGCGTCAAATTCACCCGATCGGTCACATCGCCCACGGCATAGATATGCGGCACGTTTGAGCGTGAGTACTCATCGACCTTCACCGCGCCGCGTTCCCCTGTCTCGACGCCCGCCTTCTCCAGGCCCAGCCCCCTGGTATGCGGATCACGTCCAATGGCGAAAACCACTTCATCTACAGGACATTGGTCGCCATTCTTCAGGTGCACGGTCTTGGTGCCATCGCCATTATCAACGATCTTTTCGAACACGGTATGGGTGATGACCCGTACGCCCGACGCCTTCAGCCCTTCGTGCACGAATTCGCGTACGTCATCGTCAAACCCGCGCAAGACCGTGTCGCCGCGATAGACCAGCGTCACGTCAACACCCATCCCGGCAAACACCTGGGCGAACTCGCACGCGATATAGCCGCCGCCGGCTATCAGCATGGTTTTGGGCAGGCGTTTGAGGTGGAAGAGTTCGTCAGACGTGATGGCCAGTTCCAGCCCGTCCAGCCCGTCATGCACATTGGGCCGTCCCCCGGTGGCGATGAGGATAGTTTTCGCGGTTATCCGCCGTCCGCTGGTTTTCAGCTCGATCGTGTGCTCATCGATGAATTCGGCCCGCTCGGAGATCAGTTCGACGCCCGCATTGGCCAAATTCTTCGCGTAGATGCCGGATAGTCTGTCCACTTCCGCATTCATCGCATCGCGGAACTTTGGCCAGTCAAATTGCGGGCTTTCAACGCTCCAGCCATAGGCCTTTGCCAGCTCAAATTGCTTTTTGAAGCCAGAGGCATAGACCATGAATTTCTTCGGGACACAGCCGCGTATCACGCAGGTGCCGCCCGGCCGGTGCTCCTCGGCCACGGCCACTTTATGCCCCTTCATGGCGACCAGGCGCGAGGCCCTTACCCCGCCTGAACCAGCCCCGATGGTGAAGAGATCATAGTCAAAATCGGCCATGGGTATGAAAGCCTCGTTTTATAGGTTCGAAGGCCCCGAAAGTGGGTACGCACACCCCCGATTCATAGGTTTTCAGGGCCAGTTTTCACATGTGGCAAAACCGCCACAGGGTGGGGAGGAGGCAGCCGGTTATCCCATCCCCCGCAATCTGTCCTCATATTTCACTCCTTCGTCATTCCAGAAGCGGCGTGAGCCGCTATCTGGAACCTAGTTGGCGGCTATTGGCCGCCGCAAGCGCGACCGCGCGCCCGCGACTTTTCGCGGAACATAGCAACGCGGATGCGTTGCGGAACTAAAAGGCCTGGGTTCCGGGTCTCGCCTCCGGCTCGCCCGGAATGACGAGGTTGTTGGGTCCTCGCCCTTCAATCTCTGGATGCCCGCCTCTCACGGGCATGACGAAACGGGGAGTCGGAGCGGCGAGGCCGCAGGTTCCAGACTAGGAGATGCGGTACAGGGTCTGGAGGAGGATACAGAAACCCGCCGCCGGGAAGGCGATGAAATAGGCCACCACAATGTGCGGGGCGTCGAGCTTTTCGGCACCGCCAAGCCGGCCGATGTTCAGGACGGTGAACATGAGCGAGGCCAGCGCCAGCAGAATGAAGGGGAGCCGGTAGATATCACTCCCGGCATGCCCCTGCTGTTCGACGACGAAGACAAGTAGTGTGGAGACAAAGGCAGCGAACAGGACCAGAGAGGCTGCGCCAAAAATCAGCGGTATCGCGCGAACAAGCGGGTGCGGCCAGATGATGGCCTGACTATGGAACCACGTATTGAGCCGCAACGCTGTCATGTCGCCCGTCCTTGTTGACCATCTAACACTGTAGCGCGGCATGGTCGGCGAATGAAGACGTTGATCGTTCAATTCCGACCTCCGCAGGGCAGCGCGTTGCGGTCTACTCACCAGCTTACATATTTTCCCAATCCACCCATCCTCGCGTTTCACCGGCGAAAGCCGGTGCCCAGTTTCATTTCTGGATCCCGGCTTTCGCCGGGAAAACGCGCGGTGTGAGCTTGAACTCTGAAATCATGGGTCCCGGCTCGGGGACCGGGACCCCGGTTGTGTTGCCTTTTTTTGAAAGCCTTGCCAGTTTGCCGCTGACCTCGCCGTCGCGTCCCCAGCGGCAAGGCGGCCGCAAACCCCCTCCCCCTGCATCATCACTGGCCATAAGGCGCGCCCGCCTGTATGAGGGCGCGCGAAAAGAACACTTAAACTCCCCAGACGTCAGGAACACCTCCATGACCTTCCCGGTCGAAAAGCTGCGCAATATCGCCATCGTCGCCCACGTTGACCACGGCAAGACCACCCTCGTTGACAAGCTGCTGCGCCAGTCGGGCACGCTCGGCACGCGCGGGGAAGAAGTCGAAAGGGTGATGGATTCCAACGATCTGGAAAAAGAACGCGGCATCACCATCCTGGCGAAGAACACAGCTGTCACCTGGGGTGACTGGCGCATCAACATTGTCGACACGCCCGGCCACGCCGATTTTGGCGGCGAGGTGGAGCGCGTGCTCTCCATGGTCGATTCGGTGCTGCTGCTGGTGGACGCAGTAGACGGGCCGATGCCGCAGACCACCTTCGTGACCAAAAAGGCGCTGGCGCTGGGCCTGAAGCCCATCGTGGTCATCAACAAGATTGACCGTCCGAGCGCGCGCCCGGACTGGGTGGTGGACCAGACATTCGATCTGTTTGACCGCCTGGGCGCGAATGACGAGCAGATGGACTTCCCCGTAGTCTATGCCTCGGCGCTGCAAGGGTTTGCCACGCTCGACCCCAATACCCAGACCGACAATATGGACGCGCTGTTCCAGACCATCGTGGATCGGGTCTCCCACCCGGACGTGGACCCGAATGCACCGCTCCAGCTGCAGGTCTCTGCACTCGATTATTCCAGCTATACCGGCGTGATCGGCATTGGCCGCATCCGGCGCGGCAAGCTGGCGAAAAATCAGCAGGTCTCGGTGATCGGTGCGGACGGCAAGACGCGCAAAGGCAAAGTGCTGCAGGTGTTCGGCTTTCATGGCCTCGAACGCGTGGAGATGGATAGCGCGAGCGCCGGCGACATCATCACCTTTACCGGCATTGATCCTTTGAACATTTCCGACACGCTGTGCGATCCGGAACATATCGAGGCCCTGCCGGCCCTGGTGGTCGACGAGCCAACCATCTCCATGACCTTCCAGGTGAACGATTCCCCCTTTGCCGGCCGCGAAGGCAAGTATGTCACCTCGCGCAATATCAAGGAGCGGCTTGACCGCGAGCTGATCCATAATGTCGCCTTGCGCGTGGTCCAGCTGGACGATGCCGACAAGTTCAAGGTGTCGGGCCGGGGCGAGCTGCACCTGTCCATCCTGATCGAGACCATGCGCCGTGAAGGCTTCGAGCTGGCCGTGGGCCGCCCGGAAGTCATCACCAAGATGATCGACGGCGTGGAAAGCGAGCCCTATGAGAACCTCACCATCGATGTGGAGGAGATCCACCAGGGCGGGGTGATGGAGCGCCTGGGCTCACGCAAGGCCGAGATGAAGAACATGGTGCCGGACGGCAATGGCCGGGTGCGCCTGGATTACATTGTCCCGACGCGCGGCCTGATCGGTTTCCGCTCAGAATTCCTGACCCTGACGCAGGGCTCGGGCCTGATGTTCCACAGCTTTGACCATTACGGGCCGAAGCAGGCGGGCGATGTCGGCCAGCGGCCCAAGGGCGCGATCATCTCCATGGAAACCGGCAAGGCGCTCGCCTATGCGCTCTGGAACATCCAGGAGCGCGGCAAGCTGTTCATCGGCCACGCCACGGAAGTCTATGAAGGCATGATCATCGGCCTGAATGCCCGCGAGGAAGACATGATCGTCAACCCGCTCAAAGGCAAGAAGCTGACCAATATCCGCGCCGCCGGTGCCGACGAGGCCGTGGTGCTGGTGCCGCCCATCCGCGTGACGCTGGAATACGCGCTGGAGTTCATCAATGATGACGAGCTGGTCGAGGTGACGCCGCAATCGATCCGCATCCGCAAGAAGCTGCTGCTGGAGCACGAGCGCAAAAAAGCCGGCCGCGAGAAGGCCTGATCTTGGTTCCGCAGCCCATCCGGGCTGCGATTTTCCGCGCGCGGGCGCGCGGTCGCGCTTTTCGGCGCTGCGCGCCGCAATCCCTCTCCTCGTCATTCCGGCGAAAGCCGGAACCCAGATTTTTCCATGAAATTTGGCTGGGTTCCAGATAAGCGCTCCGCGCTTTCTGGAATGACGAGGTGAGGATGATTTTGGCGGTAAAGGGCCAAAACTCCCATGCCGGGGCCCCGGACTTGATCCGGGGCCATACTTTTTCAGCTTTCGTGATGTCCCGTGGATCCCTGTGTATTGCGATTGTGCGATGTTGGCTGCGGGACGGAGGCCGATGGATCCCCGGGTGTT
>NZ_BMFS01000001.1 GCF_014639075.1 Glycocaulis albus | reverse complement strand
TTCCTGGCCGCCATCGCACTCGCATCAGCAAGACTCTGGGTCAGAGCTTATGAGTCCACGCCCTAGCCGATCCGGTTCCGCCGGGCAACGTTCCGGCCATGGCACCCTGGCCCGCGCCGGCTCTGCCAAGGCGAACACGGCCGCGCTTTCGGGTGTCGTCCAGTGCGGCCCGGCCCAGCCTGGCGTAAGGGGGCTGATCGCCCCACTCCTTATTGCCTCCATTGGCCAGGTCATAAAGGATAGCGGCCGGCACGATGGGTGAGGCCGGTATGCCCGGCTGCGTCATCAGGGCGAAGCCCCGCCCTTGCGCGCCCAGCGCCGCGCATACCGCGTCGGCTGCGCCCAGCCCGTAGACCGACCCGCCCGACAGCACGATGGCATCCACACCCTCGACCAGCCCGCCGGGCCGCAAGGCATCGCTCTCGCGCGTGCCTGGCCCGCCGCCGCGCACATCGATGGCGGCAATGGCCGGTTCGTCGAACAGAACGAGCGTGACACCCGTGCGCACCGTCTCGTCCTCGGCCTGTCCAACGCTGAGCCCGGCAATGTCGGTAAGATCGTTGTGCATGGCTTGATCCCTCTGTCTGCTCTCCCGACGCTAGCCAGATCAGACCCTTGCGGAAAGAAAAACCCCCGCAAGGCGCACCTTGCGGGGGCAAAACCGTCAGCAGACGGGAGGAAAGCCTACCAGTTCACGCGGACCCGGCCATAGACATAGCGGCCGTTGAAGCCCGCAGGCGAGAAGCTGGAGAAGGGCAGGATGCCGTTGAAGTTCAGCCCGGCCGGAACATTGTCCGGATAGGTGTCAAAGACGTTATTGGCACCAAGGGCGAAGTTCACGCGGCTGGTGATATCGATATTGCCTTCAAGATCGACGACCCACTGCTCGGACAATTGCACGTCGCTGGCCGCTGCCGTGCCCGGCGACAGCGTCTCGCCGAAGCGGGTGGCGCGGACAAAGCCGCCCAAACGGTCGCGAGACCAGTCGAGCCCGAGGATGAACTTGTCGCGCGGCGTGCCTTCTTCCAGACGCAAGGTGGACTGGCGCCCGAAGATTGTCGGGGGCGGGGTCAGCGAGGACAGCACGCCAGTGGACTGGATATTGCTCAGCTCCACCGTGTTGTAGTTATAGCCAAGCGTGGCGTTGAACTCGCCGATATTCTCCACAGACCAGCCATAGCTTGCCACGATGTCCACACCTTCAGTGGTGCTGTCAGCGGCATTCAGGAAGAAGCGGGCAGAGGTGACACCGGCCGGCAGGATGGCCTGCACTTCCGGAGAGTTCAGGTTCTCGGACAGGAGGATGCGATCATCGATCTCGATGCGGTAGGCATCGATCGTGAGCGCAAATCCGCCGGCCGCAAACACCGCGCCCAGCGAGTAGTTCACACTGGTCTCGGCCTCGAGCGGCGTTGCGCCCAGCGCGATGGCCACGGGGCTGGAAACCGGGAAAGTACCGGTTTCAAACGGAACGCCGCCGGTGAACACGGTCGCGGTGGAGGTGAAGAAGGACTGGTGCAGGGACGGCGCGCGGAAGCCCGTGCTGACAGAGCCGCGAAGCGCCAGCGCGTCGGTCAGTTCAAACCGGCCTGCAATGCGTCCGTTCAGCGTATCACCGAAATCGGAATAATTCTCGTACCGGCCCGCCACCGATACGGTAAGGCGGCTGGTAAGGTCGGCCTCCAGGTCGATATAGGCGCTGAAGGATTCGCGGCTGGCGTCGACCTCGTTGCTGGGCTGGAAACCCGGGAAGACCTGGCTGCCCGGCGCGCCCGGGAAGGCGCCCTGGATGTAGGAGCCGGGCTCACCGGCACCGATCTCGAAGTTCTCAAAACGTGCCTCGAGCCCCAGACCCACATTGAGCGGGCCAGCGAAAGCATCGACCGCGTACTGGCGCACGAGATCAAAATTGGCCACCGCCTGGCTGTAGGCCAGCCGGCCGGCATAGAACTCCGTCGGGCTGGCTGCGCCGAGCGTGGTGTTGAGCGTGTTCTCGATCGTGTAGTCGATCTGGTTGCGGCCATAGACCAGGCTCGCATCGGCAGACCATTCACCCAGCTGCGCCCGGAGGCCGCCGCCCACCGAATAGTCTTCCACTTCCGGCGCGATCAGCGGCAGGAAGCCGTCCGGATAGATGGCCAGCACGTTACGGGCATCAAGCGCGCGGCGGTAGAAGCCGGCCGAGTCCGCCTCGCGGTTCTGATAGCTCGCAAAACCGTAAAGTTCATTGCCATTGGCAAACGGGATGCCGGCATTGGCCAGAAGCGTGATGTCACGCGCATTCGGATTTCCGAAGCGGTGATTGAGGCGGTTGAAGCTGGCCTCGCGCGGATCACCGGCCGCCGGGTATTGCTGGCGCGGGTCGGGGCCGGAGCGGTTGGTGGCGCTGCGGTCGCGGAACTCGCCGGAAATGGTCAGGAAGCCGTCTGCACCCAGCGGCAGGCCCGCCCAGGCGGCGGCGGTAAAGGTTTCACCGTCGGTTTCGTCCCGGTCACCGCTGAGCAGCGGCACGGTTGTCACATTCTGCCCGTAGGTGAGCGTGGCGCCGCCGCCTTCACGCGCCTCGCGCAGGCGCACATTGATGACGCCGGCAATGGCGTCCGAGCCGTACTGGGCTGCCGCGCCGTCGCGCAGCACTTCGACCGCGCCGATCGCACTGGTCGGGATAGTGTTGAGGTCAACAGCCGCCGAACCCCGGCCGACCGAGCCGTTCAGATTGACCAGCGCGCTGACATGGCGGCGCTTGCCATTGACGAGGGTGAGGGTTTGGTCCGGGCCAAGACCACGCAGCGTCGCCGGGCGCACACTGTCCGTGCCGTCAGTCAGCGAGGGTTGCGGGAAAGAGAAGGACGGCACCGCATAGTTCAGGGCGACATTCAGCTCCGTCGAACCGTTGGCTTCCAGTTGCGCATTGGAAATCACATCGACCGGAGCAAGGGTTTGCAGGGCGGTGCGCCCTTCCGAGCGCGTGCCGGTAACCACAATGATGTCTTCGGTGGTGCCGGCAGGTTGCTGGGCCAGGCCGGCGCCAGCGGCGACGAGCGCGATGGCGGTACTGGTGAGTAGTGTTTTCATGGGTCCAATCCCCTCGATGATGAAGCTTCGGAAAATGCGGTGTTTTGACGATGCTGCCCTGCAGCACATGTCATTCTGTGAGGCTAGACCTGTCCGGACATTGAGCTCGGATTCCCGGTTTCCAGTCCTGCAGCCATGCGTTCATGACGGTTGGGTGACGTGAGTGGCCATTGCGCAACACTGCGTGCCGCGGCCTCCACCCCACGTCTCACCGCCAGAATAGCTAATGTCATGCGCTATGCCCCGTATAAAAAGCCTGCTGCCAACTGGAAGCCAATCGACAGGATCAGCAATATCTTGTAGGCAGGGAGCCTGTTGCCAAGTGGAAACACAATCGAGCGAACCTAAGCGATGGCATTAGAAAATCTGAAGACGGCGGACGAGACCTCTGAGGCCCCGCAAACCCTGCTGCCGCTGAATGCCTTGCGCGCCTTCGAGGCAGCTGCCCGGCGCGGCAGCCTTGCTGCAGCTGCGAGAGAGCTGGGCGTGACTCCGGGTGCCGTATCGCAACAGATCCGCCTTCTGGAGGATGTTCTCAAAACCCGCCTGCTGGAGCGGACCGGCCAGGGCGTTCTGCTGACCGTGGAGGCCGCCGACGCCGCGCCTTATCTGCACGAGGCCTTTGCCAGCCTGGCCGAAGCCAGTGCGCGCTTGCGCTCGGCCGGCGCGATGCCTGCCAGGGTACGGCTGGGTGTTCCCGGTGCCTTTGCCGCCGCCTGGCTGGCCCCGCGCCTCGCCCGGGCAGGGCGCAATGATGTCAGCCTGATCAGCGATCCCGGCGCGGACGATCTTGACCGCTTCCGTCTGGATATTGAGATCCGCTTCGGCGACGGGCAGTGGCCCGGCTATGTGGTGCGCCCCCTGTTGTCAGACAGCCTGATGCCGGCGGTTGCGCCCGACCTGCTCGAACAGTGCGATGGCGACTGGCGCAAGGCCGTGCTGGCCTTGCCGCTCATTCACGATACAAGCCCGACGCGCGATCCGGCCCAGCCCGACTGGCAGGTCTGGCTGGCCCGGCGGGGGCTGCACCGCAGCGACCTGGCCCAGGGCGATCATGTCAGTGCGCCCGATCATGCCGTGCGTGCCGCTGTGTCCGGGCGCGGTGTTGCGCTGGTGCGCGCCTCACTTGCCGAAAACGCCGTCGCGGAGGGCCGGTTGATAACACTGATCGCCGACGGGGTTACGCCCTTGTCCTGGCGTTATCATCTGCTGTCTCCCGAAGGACGCCCGCTGAGCCGCGCTGCGCGCGCGCTCGCAGATTTTCTTGCCGAGGAGGCGCGGCCCTTTGAAACAGCGGGAGTCTAGGGCCTGGCCAAACCGCACCCGCCAACACAGTTTTACCGTCTGTCACCATCCGAGAAGAGAGACCATCCATGCACCTTGACCGCCTGCTTGCCGCCACCATTCTCCCGCTTCTTCTGGTTGCCTGCTCAGGCGGTGAGGCACCGCACGACGCCTCAGCCGCTCCCGCTGCGGGGAGCGAGGAGGCGATGGTCTCCGCCGCGCATCCGCTGGCCGTCGAGGCCGGACTGGAGGCATTGCGCCGCGGCGGCGATGCGGTCGATGCGGCCATCGCCGTTCAGATGGTGCTGGGTCTGGTCGAACCGCAAAGCTCCGGTCTCGGCGGAGGCGCCTTCATGGTCCGCTACGATGCACAGACAGGGGCGGTCACGGTCTATGACGGCCGCGAAACGGCGCCCGCAGCAGCGACAGAAGAGTACTGGCTGGACGGGAACGGCGATCCGCTGGGCTTTGTCGATGCCTGGCAGAGCGGACGCTCCACCGGTGTGCCCGGCGCCGTCGCCATGCTGGCCATGGCGCATGAGGAGCATGGCCGGCTCGACTGGTCAGCCGGTTTCGAGGCGGGCATAGAGATTGCCGAAGCAGGTTTTCCGATATCCGGCCGCACCCATTCCCAGGCCACCCGCGTAGCGCAGATTTCGCAATTGTCTCGGCGGGAACCGGCGCGTTCCTACTTCTATGACGAGGAAGGCAACGCGCACCCCGAAGGCTTTATCCGCACCAATCCGGCCTATGCCGGCACGTTGAGGCAGATCGCCGCGGACTGGCGCAATTTCTACACCGGAGAGATAGCCGCCCAGATCGTGGCACTTGCCGGAGACGAGCCGCGCGGCGGTGTGCTGACGCTGGAGGATCTGGCGAGCTATGAGCCGGTCCGGCGCGAAGCCCTCTGCATGCCCTACCGGATCTACAGGGTGTGCTCGGCCCCGCCGCCCTCATCCGGTGCCGTGGCCCTTGGAGCCATCATGGGCATGCTGGAAGGCTTCGAGATGAGCGCCTTTGGCCCCGATACGGTGGAAGGGTGGCATTTCTTCATAGAGGCCAGCCGCCTCGCCTATGCAGACCGGGACCAGTATGTCGGCGATCCGGCTTTTGCCGATGTGCCCGTCGATGGCCTGATCGACCACGGCTATCTCACCGAGCGCCGCCGCCTCATCTCTCCGTCAGGGGTGATCGCCGAGGCAAGCCACGGCACACCGCCAGGCGCGCCCGAACTGATGCCTGACAGCGCGCCCGACAATAGGGGAACGTCCCATTTTTCGATCCGCGACACGTTTGGCAATGTCGTTTCCATGACCAGCACGGTGGAAGCCTTCTTCGGCAATAACCGGATGACCGAGGGCGGGTTTCTGCTCAACAATCAGCTGACAGATTTTTCGTTCCTGCCCCGCAACGCAGACGGACAAACCCACCCCAACGCCCCTGCCGGCGGCAAGCGGCCACGCTCCTCCATGTCGCCTGCCATCGTGCTGGATGCGGAAGGCGATTTCCTGCTGGCAACCGGTTCGCCCGGCGGCGCATCGATCATCGCGTACACGGCCAAGACGCTGGTGGCCATGCTGGACTGGGGCCTGACCCCGCAGGAGGCAATCGAGCTGCCCAATGTCGTGGCGCGCGGCGATGTCGTCCGGATTGAAAGCGGGTTTGATGCAGAGCTGCTGAAGGGCTTGCGGGCACTCGGTCATGACATACGCGGCGAGCAGGGCGAGAATTCCGGCCTGCATATCATCCGCATGACCGCAGACGGCACGCTGGAGGGCGGGGCCGATCCACGCCGGGACGGGGTGGCACGCCAGCCTTAGGGGGAAGCCCCATCGTGAACTCCCGGCCAGCAACCTATCCGCGTTTCCCCGACGCACGTCGGGGTCCAGTCTCTTTTTGATGCTCAGCCCATCCGGGCTTCGCTGCGGGCAAAAGTGCCCGGCGGCCGGTCGGCCTCGCAGGCCGCTATGCGGCCTGAAAAGCGCGACTGCGCGCCCGCGACTTTTCGCGGAACATCGCAACACGGATGCGTTGCGGAGCCAAGAGAACTGGGCACCGGCTTTCGCCGGTGAAACGCAAACAAGGGTAGATTGATGGTGTTTCAGGCCGCCAGGCGGCCTGCAAGCGCGAACGTCCAGAGCGTGAAAACCCTACCCCGACACCACGCTGACAAACGCCGGATCCAGCGAGAGGGATACGGTGTCGCCTGCTTTCGCCCGATGGCTCACCGGCGCGCGTGCCGTCACGCGCCCGCCCGGCGCCAGTTCGATCAGAAACACCACGACGGGGCCTGCGGCCCGCCGCGAGACGATACGGGCCGCCGCCGCGCCTTCGTCATCTGCGCCAACCAGAATGCCTTCCGGGCGCACCAGCACGCTGACCGCGCTGCCGTCCGGCTGAGAGGCCGCCACTACGCCCAGCGGCGTTGCGACCATTCCGCCTTCAACCGTGCCGGCAAAGGCCTCCGCATCGCCCAGCATGCGCGCCGCGCTCTCGCTGGCGGGGGCGAGATAGAGCGCATCCGGCGTGCCGGACTGGATGATGGTGCCGCGCTCCATCAGCGCGATTTCGTCCGCGCTGGCGAGCGCATCCTCGGCGTCGTGCGTGATGATGAGCGAGGCCGTGCCGGAGCGGCGCAACACGTCCAGCGTCATGGCCGAAAGATCCGCGCGCAGGCGCCGGTCGAGCCCGCTGAAGGGCTCATCGAGCAGCATGACGGAGGGTTCAGGCGCGAGCGCGCGGGCCAGCGCCACGCGCTGCTGCTCGCCGCCTGACAGCTCATGGGGATAGGCGCGTGCCCGGTGTGTCAGCTCCACCGCCTCAAGGCTTTCCACGACGCGCTGACGGCGTTCATCGCTGCTCAAGTGGCGCAGGCCGAAGGCTACATTCTGCATGGCCGTCAGGTGCGGAAACAGGGCGAAGTCCTGAAACACGACGCCGCAGCGGCGCCGCTCCGGCGCCAGATGCACGCCCGGCCCGCTCCACACAGTGCCGTCGGAGCTGATCTCGCCCGCATGCAGACGCTCCAGCCCTGCGATCGCGCGCAGCAGCGTGGATTTGCCGGCCCCCGACGGGCCGAGCAATGCCGTAACCCTGCCGGCGCGCAGCGACAGGTCCGCTCCGCTTACCGCGACACCATCTGCGCCGCCGAGGCGCACTTCAGCACCGCGAATCACGACACGCGGCGTATCGCTGGCCATCTTGGTCATTCGGCCAGCCCCGGAATCGCTTCGGAGGGAGGTACGGTGTCGCGGCTGCGCTCGGTCGCGGTTATGCGCCGGGCAATCCAGATCATGGCAGGCAGGGCGGCAGCGACCAGCAGCACCGCTGGCAGGGCCGCCTGGCCCAGCCGCTCGTCGGCTGCGAAATTATGGGCGGTCACCGCCAGCGTGTTCATGTTGAAAGGCCGCAAGATCATGGTCGCGGGAAGTTCTTTGAGAACCTCCACAAACACAAGCAACCCGGCCAGCGCAACGCCGGACGAGACCAGCGGCCAATGGACGCGCCGGGCCAGTGTCAGCGGCCGGGCGCCCAGCGTGCGCGCCGCTGCGTCCAGCGAAGGCGTAACCCGTGACAGCGCACTTTCGCTGGGGCCGATCGCGGCGGCAATGAAGCGGGCCTGATAGGCAAAGATCAGCGCCAGCGCACTGCCTGTAAGCACCAGCGGGAAAGGAGAGCCCGTCATCCCGCGCCAGAGCGTATCAAGCCAGCCCTGCACACCGCCGAAAATGATGAGCACGCCAAGTGCCGCTACCGCGCCGGGTACGCCGTAGCCCATGGAGGCGATGCGCGCTGACGCGCGCCCTGCAAGCTTGCGGGTGCGAATGGCATAAGCCAGGCCCAGCCCTATCCCGGCGGCCAGCAGGCCCGACACACCGGCCAGGGTAAGCGAGTTCACGGCCGCATCCATCAATCCGGTCGCTGCGGGCGTATAGGCCGCCCGCCAGCCCAGCCTTGCCGCGGGTATCACAAGGCCCATCAGCACGGGCAGAAGGCAGGCAAGGACCGCCAGCATTCCGGCAAGCGGCGAAAGCCGCTGGCGGCGGAAGGCGCGCACATGGCCTGATGCCGCGGTCTGGCGCGCACGCCGGCGCAGCGCCCGCTCAGCCATGAAGATGAGGAAGCTGATCGAGACCAGCAGCATGGCAAGGCGCGCCGCATCGGGGATCGAACCCTCGCCCGCCCAGGCGCGCATCAGGGCAACCGTCAGGGTCGGCGCGCCTAAGTGACTGACCGTGCCATAGTCTGCCAGCGCCTCCATAACCACCAGGGCGAGGCCCGCTGCAATCGCAGGGCGCACCATGGGCAGGGCAGTACGGGCAAACGCCTGGAAAGGCGAACAGCCAAGCGTGCGAGCCGCGTCATAGGCATCAGCCGACTGCGCCGAGAAGCTCTCGCGGGCCAGCAGGTAGACATAAGGGTAGAAGACCAGGCCAAAGATCGCGCCGGCACCGAAGGGGCCGTGCACCGCCGGCACCAGCCCGCCCAACGGTCCGGCGCCTTGCGTGAGGTCATACCAGCCATAGGCCGCGGCATAGGCCGGCATGGCCAGCGGCAGGGCCAGCATCCACTGGAAGAGATTACGGCCGGGAAACACATGGCGCGTGACCAGCCAGGCCGTGCCAGTGCCGATAACGCCTGCCAGTAACGCCGCCGTCAGGCCGACAATGGCAGTATTGATAAGAAACTCGGCAAGGCGCGTATTAGCGATGTGGATGAGATAATCACTCCACGCGCCGGACATGCCGAGCCACACCACAGCCAGCAGCGGCGCGGCACAGAGCAGGCCTGCAAAAGCAGCGAGCCAGACAGGATGCAGTCCTGTCCGGCCCGTCAGCTTGCGGTGCAGTGTTGACGTATCGGCTATGGCCATCCCACCCGGTCAAAGATGCGCTGGGCTTCGGCACCGTTCTCGCCGAGCGCGTTGACGTTCATATCCCGCGCCTCGAAACCGGCAAACCCTTCAAGAACCGTGTTGTCATAGCTGACAGACGGGTCGGCGGGAAACTCGTTGGTAAGCTCGGCAAAAGCGCGCTGGGCCCGCTCGGAGAGCAGGAAGGCCAGGAGGGCGCGCGCCGCCTCCGGATTGGGCGCATTGGCCGCCAGGCCCGCACCGGAAATATTCACATAGGTGCCGCCCTGGCCCTGATCCGGGAAGATGATGCCGACCGCTTCGCCGACGGCACGGTCCGCGCTGTCCTCGGCATTCATCAGACGGCCGAGATAGTAGTGGTTGACGATGGCCACATCGCATTCACCCGCCGCCACGGCGCGGATCTGGTCGGTATCACCGCCCTGCGGGGTGCGCGCGAGATTCTGCGCAATGCCGCGGGCAAAGCTCTCGGCGGCCTCGCTACCATCCTCGGCAATCATGCCGGCCACCAGCGACTGGTTATAGACGTTGGAAGACGAGCGCACGCACACGCGGCCCTCAAACTCCGGACGGGCGAGGTCGGCATAGGTCTGGACCTCGGACGGGTCCACCCGGTCGCGGGCATAGACAATGACGCGCGCGCGGGTCGCGAAGCCGAACCAGAGATTATCGGGATGCACCAGGGAGTCCGGTACACGGTCCAGCATCCCGCCAAGATTATCGACCGGCTGGAACAGGCCGGCCTGTTCGGCGCGGTGCAGGCGGCCGGCATCCACCGTGATGATGACATCGGCCGGCGAGCGTTCGCCATCGGCGCGGACGCGCTCGATCAGAAGGTCGCCATCGGCCTCCACGAGATTGATCTCGATCCCGGTCTCTTCAGTGAAGGCGCGAAACACCTCCTGGTCAGAGGCATAGTGGCGCGCGGAAAATACGTTGACCACGCTGTCCTGCTCGGGCTGGCCACAGGCAGCAAGGCCAAGGGAGGCGCACAGCGCGCCAATCACACAAAGTCGGAGACGGTCAGACATGGCATTCCTCTCACGGGTTGCGGCGGCACAAAGAACCTTGGCTCAGAAGGCTCCGGCGCCGTTGTGCGGCCGTCATGCCAGTTTTGCGAACGCTTCGCAAGAGCAGGTCTGAATTAATCGGGCTGGGCTGCACCCGCTCCGGAGCGACCGGCATTTCCCAAGGGGAAACACAACATTTCCGTAGTGGCGGGATAAAAATTTCCAGGGGCAATAGTCACTTTAAAGTGATCTTCGGAACGTCGCATGCCGCTGAGCTTGAACTACGCGCAAACCGGCATCGACTGCCCTTGCAGGCATGAGCCTTCAGGGCAGTCGAAAATCCGGTATTACACAGATTTAATGAGGAAATCTGGTGGGCGATACTAGGATCGAACTAGTGACCCCTTCGGTGTGAACGAAGTGCTCTACCGCTGAGCTAATCGCCCGGAGGGAGCGGCGTATAGAGGTAAAACATGCGCCCGGTCAAGCGCGAGGTTGGACCGCCTGCCGCTTTTCACTGCACACGTTCACTGGCTGGATAACAAAATCGCGAGGAGGCCTTTCGTCACACTTCCGTCAAGAACGCAAAGCATCTATATGGCTCATACCGCAGGGCGCATGACGCCGCCCCGGTATGACACCCGACAGTCACCCAATGCCGGTCCGCTTGAGGCCCTAAGCGCGTCCGAAGGAGAATACGACATGGCCAGTAATGATCTCTGCACGCCTGAAGGCGCGCGCCGCCTGAAAGAACGCATCGAAGCCTACTGGAAAGAGCGTGGCTACGATGTGACGGTTGATCTCGTGGATGCCGGCTTCATGCCCGCCATGCGTTCGGCCCGCACGGATGTGCGCTCCAACCTGGTCAACGGCATGCCCCGTCCGGCCAATGACCGCGGCGAGAACCGCCGCAGCGCGTAAATTCAGGCTGATCGCCTGTGTGCAGCCAGTTCTGCAAGGATCGCAGGCAGATCGTCAAAGTGATCGAAAAGCCGGTCAGCGCCCAGCGTGCTGACCGGCTTTTCGCTATATCCCCCCGAAAACAGGACGCTGGCCGCGCCAGCACCCTGCGCCGCCAGCGCATCAGGCTCGGAATCGCCTACCAGCGCGATAAAACGGCTGGCATCGCCCTCACCTGCGGCGGCCAGCAGGTGCGCAGGATCAGGCTTCTTCGCCGGTGCGTCCTCCGGCCCGCATATCCGTTCAAACCGCTGCGTCAGCGACAGCGCGTCCATCAGCTGGCGGGCAAGGGCAGAGGGCTTGTTGGTGCAAACGCTCAGGCGCGCGCCCGATGCGCCAAGCACATCCAGCGCCGCCTCCACGCCCTCGAACGGGCGGCTATGGGCGGCGATATCTGCGCCATAGGTCATGAGGAAATGAGACAGGGCTGATTCGGCCATATCCGGCTCCAGCACGGCGCCCGCCCGGTCGAAAGCCCGCACGATCAGCGCCCGGGCGCCGCGTCCGACCATGGCGCGCACATCACTCACCGGCACCGGATCAAGGCCGAAGCGGGCGATGGATTCATTGAGCGCCCGCACCAGATCAGGGGCGGTGTCCACCAGCGTGCCATCAAGGTCAAATGCGATGGATGCCCCCCTCAGGGCCTCAAAATGCGCCATGGCCAGTCTTCCCCTTCGCAAGTATGCGCCCGATGGGCTATAGCGCGGGCGGGCTTGTGATAACAGCGCCCCGCGGCAGGCAGGCAAGGAAAGGAAAGGCACCCGATGGCAAAGGCACGTGCAGTCATCATTCTGGCAGCCGGTCACGGCACGCGGATGAAGTCGGCCCTGCCAAAGCCGCTCCATGCTGTCGGCGGACGCTCCATGCTGGACTGGAGCCTGGCGCTGGCAGGCGAATGCGGCGCGGACCGCAAGGTCGTCATCTGGGGCGCCCACGGGCCGGAGGTGAAAACCCGGGCGGAGGCCGCAGGCGCAGTTACCGCCCTGCAGGATCCGCCTATGGGTACAGGCCACGCCGTACTGTGCGGGCGCGACGCGCTGGCCGGTTTTGATGGCGATGTGGCGGTACTCTTCGCTGACACCCCCCTTATCCGCACCGGGACGCTGGAGGCGGTTTTCGCGGCGCTGGACGGCGGCGCAAACATCGCCGTTCTGGGTTTCGAGCCGGAAAACCCGGCCGGCTATGGCCGCCTGATCGAGAATGCGTCAGGCGCCCTCACCGCCATTGTCGAGGAAAAGGAAGCCAGCGCGGAACAAAAGGCGGTGCGCCTATGCAATTCGGGTGTCATGGCGGCCCCTGCCCCGCTGCTTTTCGATCTTCTCTCCAAGGTCACCAACGATAACGCCAAGGGCGAGTATTATCTGACCGACATTGTCGCGCTGGGTGTCGCTGCCGGGCACACCGCCCGCGCGGTCCGCGCGGATGCCGACGAGGTGCTGGGCGTCAATTCGCGTGCCAATCTGGCTGAGGCTGAAGCGGCCTTTCAGTCACGCGCCCGCGCCGCGGCGATGGAGGCAGGCGTCACGCTTGTGGCGCCCGGGACCGTGTTTTTCAGCTTCGATACGCAGATCGCCAATGATGTGATCGTGGAGCCGAACGTGGTCTTCGGCCCCGGCGTGCGGATCGAAACCGGGGCGGTGATCCACGCCTTCAGCCATCTGGAAGGCGCGCACATTGGCGCGAACGCGTCGGTTGGCCCCTATGCCCGCCTGCGGCCCGGCGCCGTGCTGGAAACAGGGGCGAAAATCGGCAATTTCGTCGAGGTGAAGAACGCGGTCCTGCACGCCGGTGCGAAAGCCAATCACCTCGCCTATATCGGAGATGCGGACATTGGCGCGAAGGCCAATATCGGCGCGGGCACCATCACTTGCAATTATGACGGCTTCTTCAAGCATCGAACCATTGTCGGCGATGGCGCGTTTATCGGGTCCAACTCCTCGCTGGTGGCGCCTGTCACGATCGGGCACGGAGCCTTTACAGGCTCGGGCAGCGTCATCACATCAGACGTGCCTGATGACGCGCTGGCCCTGTCACGCGCAAGACAGGAAAACAAGCCAGGCTGGGCCGCGCGCTTCCGCCAGATGATGCAGGCACGCAAGGACAAGAGCAAAGCAAAATAGACCGGATCACCGGCCCCTCAAACGCCACAACGAAAGGATCTCCCCCATGAGTGATTACAAGTCCCGCCTGAAAGATGCCGGCCTGTGGCGCACCGATTCCTTCATCAATGGCGAGTGGGTGAAAGGCGATGACCGGTTCGACGTCAACAACCCCGCCAACCGCGAAAAGGTGGCCGATGTGGCCAGCGTCGGCGCCGAGGGCGCAAAGCGCGCCGTGAAGGCCGCCGCCGCAGCCAACCTTGCCTGGCGCAAAACCTCTGCCTTCGAACGCTCGCGCATCGTGCAGCGCTGGTACGAGCTCATCATGGAGCACCAGGACGATCTGGGCATCATCCTCGCCGCCGAGATGGGCAAGCCCCTGAAAGAGGCAAAGGGCGAAGTCGCCTATGGCGCAGGCTTCGTCCAGTGGGCCGCGGAGGAAGCACGGCGCGTCCACGGCGAGACACTGCCCGTGCCGACGCCCGGCGCGCGCGGTTGGACAATCCGCCAGCCCGTCGGCGTCGTCTCGTGCATCACGCCGTGGAATTTCCCGTCGGCCATGATCACGCGCAAATGCGGCCCGGCTCTGGCAGTGGGCTGCCCCATCGTCATCAAGCCGGCGTCTGAAACCCCGCTGTCCGCGCTCGCGCTGGCGGAGCTCGCAGACCGTGCAGGCTTCCCCAAGGGCGTGTTCAATGTCGTGACCGGCGAGGCGCGCGAGATCGGCCCGGTCCTGACCGGTTCGGAGGAGGTGGCAATGGTCGCCTTTACCGGCTCGACGGAAATCGGTGCGCTGCTGATGGAACAGGCCGCCAAGACCATCAAGCGTGTCGCGCTGGAGCTCGGCGGCAATGCGCCCTTCATCATCATGGATGACGCCGATCTGGAAAAAGCCGCTGACGGTCTGGTGCAGGGCAAGTTCCGCGCTGCCGGCCAGACCTGCGTATCGCCTAACCGGGTCTTCGTTCAGGAAGGCGTGATCGACAAGCTCACCGAGCTTCTGAAAACGCGCGTCGCGAAACTGAAGCTCGGTGATCCGTTCGCAGACGGTACCGATGTCGGCCCGCTCATCCATGAGGAAGCCGTCAGCCGGGTGGCCGAGCTGGTGGAGAATGCCGTCTCCAAGGGCGCCAGGGTGCTCACCGGCGGCAAGTCCCGCGTCGACGAGATGGGCGGCGCGTATTTCGAGCCGACCCTCATCAGCGGCGCGGACCACTCGATGAGCCTCGCCTGCAACGAGATTTTCGGCCCCGTCGCCGCGCTCTACCCGTTCAAGGACGAGGACGAGGTGATCCGGCTCGCCAATGACACGCCTTATGGCCTTGCAGCCTATCTCTACACGCGCGATGCCGGACGCGTGCACCGCATTTCGGAAGGCATTGATTTCGGCATGATCGGCGTCAACGCGCCCATGGTCGGCTCGCCTGCCACGCCCTTTGGCGGCATGAAACAGTCCGGCATTGGCCGCGAGGGCGGCAAGTGGGCAGCGGAAGAGTTCACCGAGCTGAAATTCGTCCTCCTGGGCGGGGTCGATCAGTGAGCGCCCAGAGCCAGAAAGCCAGAGCCGCCGAAGCCGCACTGGATTATGTAGAGAGCGGCATGATTGTGGGCTTGGGTTCAGGCTCCACCGCCGCCCTCTTCGTCAAGGCGCTGGGGCGCCGCTGCGTGGCCGGTGACCTGACCATCAAGGGTATCCCCACCTCGCGCGAAACCGAACAGATCGCGCGCGAGGCGGGTGTGCCCCTCATCCCGATAGAGCAGGCAGACCGCATTGATGTGGCGGTGGACGGAGCCGACGAGGTTGATGGCAGTTTCCGCCTCATCAAGGGCGGGGGCGGGTGCCTGCTGCGTGAGAAGATCATCGCCGACGCTGCCGACCTGATGGTGGTGCTGGTAGACGAGACCAAGCTGGTGGAGACGCTGGGCGCCTTCCCTTTGCCGGTCGAGATAGATCCGTTCGGCTGGACCATCACGGCCAAGAAAGTGTTCGATGCACTTCGCCGCGCAGGCGTGGAGCGGCCTCTGGTCGATATCCGCCGGCAGGGCGACCGCAGCGAACCCTTCATCACCGATGGTGGCCATTACATTCTCGATTGCGCGTGCGGAGCGATCGAGGACCCGGACAGCGTGGACGCCGAACTGCTGGCCCTGCCCGGCGTCGTCGATCACGGCCTCTTTCTCGATCAGGCCCGCGTGGTGATCGTCGGCGAGGATGATGATGTGAAGGTGATGGAGCTTTAGGGTTCAAAAACTCCGAAGCTGAAACCCCGGAACCGCGAAGCGGTATCCGGGGCCTCTCTCAGAATCATCCTGCATAAGGTCCCGGATGGCCCTCAAGGGCCTCCGGGAGTTCAGGAGGCCAGGTCAGGCCGCGTCACGATGACCGCGCCGCGATCCATTGCCACAACCGTGTGCTCGAACTGGACGGTCGGTGCGTGGGGTTCGCTATAGAGCGTCCAGCCATCATCGCCGTCAGCGGCCCATATCCCGCCTCTGGAGAGGAAGGGCTCAACCGTCATCACCAGACCCTTGTTGATCCGGCGCCGGTCGCTGCGTGTGGGCCAGGTGGCAATCTCTTCAGGGTATTCGTGCAAGGCACGGCCCGTGCCGTGGCTGGCGAGATTGCGGATCAGCGTGTAGCCGCGCCGTTCAGCAAACTGGCCGATGGCATGGCCGATCCCCGCCAGCGGCCGGCCCGCACTGACCTGTGCGATGCCGATATGCATGGCGCGCTTGCCGTCCCGGCGCAGGGTTTCCAGCGAGGCCGGCAACGGGCCGACGGTAAACGTCGCACCTGTATCGGCAAAATATCCGTCCTTCGAGGCTGACACGTCGATATTGACCATGTCGCCGCGCGCCAGCACCCGGTCTCCGGGAATGCCGTGAGCAATCTCCTCGTTGACGCTGATGCAGGTGGCGCCCGGAAAGCCGTAAGCCGATTGCGGCGCGGAGAGCGCGCCCTCGCGCTCCAGCAGCGCGGCGCCGATAGCGTCGAGCTCGCGCGTGGTCATGCCCGGCTCCATCGCACGTGCCATGGCGTGCATGGTGTTGGCGACGATACGGCCGATCAGTTTCAGCCCGTCCAGCTCGTCTTCGTTGGAGACCGTCATGGGCCAGGTCCCTGCTTTGCGTCAGTCGCGCAACAGCGCATTGATGCCCGTCTTGGCGCGCGTCTGCGCATCAACACGTTTCACGATCACGGCGCAGGCCAGCGACGGACCGCCCTTCGGGTCGGGCAGCGTGCCCGGCACCACGACCGCATAGGACGGGATTTCCCCGCGCGTTACCTCGCCCGTTGCCCGGTCGACTATCTTGGTAGAGGCGCCCAGGAACACGCCCATGGAGATGACCGCGCCCTCGCGCACGATCACGCCTTCAGCGACTTCAGAGCGTGCGCCGATGAAGACATTGTCCTCGATGATGACGGGGGCGGCCTGCAAGGGCTCCAGAACGCCGCCAATGCCCACCCCGCCGGAGATATGCACATTGGCACCAATCTGCGCGCAACTGCCGATCGTGGCCCAGGTATCGACCATCGTGCCTTCACCGACATAGGCACCAATGTTCACGAAGGACGGCATCAGCACCGCGCCTTTGGCGACAAAGCTGCCCCGGCGCACGACCGATCCCGGCACGGCGCGGAAACCCGCAGCCTCGAACTGGCTGGCTGACCAGCCCTCCCACTTGACCGCCACCTTGTCCCACCACGGCCCCGGCACAGGCGCGCCGGGCAGGCCCATGCGCCGGTTGGGTTCAAGCCGGAAGGAGAGCAGCACGGCTTTTTTGAGCCATTCATGGACCTGCCAGTCACCATTACCGTCGCGCGAGGCCACGCGCAGACGGCCCGCATCCAGCTCGGCCAGCGCAGTGTTCACCGCATCACGCAGCTCGCCTTGTGTCGCGGTGGAGACGCCCTCGCGTGCCTCCCAGCCGGCCTCGATTACCGATTTCAGCGCGGCGGTATCACTCATGCGGGTCTCTCCTTGCGGCTATCGACCACCTCGCCAAGGAAGGTGTCGAGGCAGTCGACGGCATAGTCTACGAATGGGGGGTGCTCGCCGGGCCCGGCCGTGTGGCCATTGCCGACATTCTCGCGGGCACGCACCAGAACCGTGGCAAAGCCGATCCCGGCGGCGGTCTCGAGGTTGCGCGCGCTGTCCTCAAACATCACCGCACGCGCCGGATTGACGGCATGACGCCTGATGAAGCGGTCGAAACTCTCGCGCTGCGGCTTGGGCGTGAAGTCTGCGGCGGCGATATCGAATATGCCGTCAAACAGATGATCAATGCCAAGGCGCGCCATCACGTTCTCCGCATGGCGCACCGAGCCGTTCGTGTAGATGATGCGCGCGCCGTCCAGCGCTGCGATATGGCCGGCCAGCACCGGGTTGGGCTCGAGCACCGAATGGTCGATATCGTGGACGAAATCGAGAAAATCCCCGGCCTTGATCTTGTGGTTGACCATCAGCCCGTTCAGCGTCGTGCCGTAATCATGCCAGAAGCCGTGCTGGACCTTGAACGCCTCTTCACGCTCCAGCCCCAGAAGCTGCATGACGAACTCGGTCATGCGCGCCTCGACCTGGCTCATCACCGCCGTGTGCGCAGGATAGAGCGTATTGTCCAGATCAAAGACCCAGACATCGCGCTGGAGAAGGCGTTTCACTGGACGAGATCCTCAAAATCGGCGTCTTCAAGCGTCACCCGCGCAACGCCGTCCACGGGCACGGGGCTCGGACGGAACATGACCTGGGTATAGCCGCGTTCGGCGCAACTGGAGCGGCCTTCGGACATAAACCGGCCCGGCGCCACACAGAACGCCTCCACCCCGCGCCGCAAGGGTTCGGAGCGTTCCCCGTCAATGGTCTGAGCAAAGAGGAAGACCTCGCCCGGCTGCAGGCGTTCGGCAACGACGCGCATGCACGAGCCGGTCTCGATGCGCCACCAGCCCCGGCTCTGCCAGCGCTCATTGCGCTGGCGGGCAATCGCAATACCGGCGGGGCCGGATGTCTGGTTGCAGACATTCAGGCCCACCTCCCGGTTGCGCTCCAGCGCAACTGTGTGCAGGCGCTCGACAAGGCGCTCGTAATTGCCACCGAAGGACGCACCGGTATCACGCTCGAAAGCGGCTATCTGTGCGCGCGAACGGCGCCCCGCAAAGCCGTCCACCACCCGCACCTCATAGCCCAGCGCCTGTAACAGGCGCTGCACACCCGCCTCCAGCGCCCGGCTGCCGAAATCATCCGGTTCCACAAGCACGGCCCGTGTGCGCTCTGACGGGGCAAGCTGGCGGAATTCGCGCACCTCCAGCCCCATGGCCTCGCAGTCCTCTGCACCCTCGATCTGGAAATTGGCCCGGTCCACACACACCGGCGTCAGGCCCCGCCATTCGCGCGGACCGCCCAGATACGCCTCGCTGGTGCGCGCATACAGAAATTGCGGAACGCCGGCGGGAACGCCGGAAAAGCGCACGCAGGAACCCGGCGCAATGCGCTGCCAGCCTTGCGCGGAGATACCGTTCTGACCGCCCCATGCCTTGGCGGCATCCACGTAATAGCTGGTCTCGTTGCACACCTCGCCCGCGCGCGCCTGCGGGGCGAAAATTCCCGCCAGGACCAGCACCGCCAGCACCATGACAATCCGCATCATCGCTCCTGCTCCGGTAATGCCAGATCGGCAATATCGGCGCGCAATGCGTCAAGGCCAAGGCGTTTGGAGGAGGATGTTGCAGCAATGACCGGAAAGGCGGCGACCTTCTTTGCGATGGCTGCCTGCGTGGCGGCAATCATCGCCTCGCGCTCGGCAGGTTTCAGCTTGTCCAGCTTGGTCAGCGTCACCTGATAGCTCACCGCCGCCTCGGTCAGCACCTTCATGATCGCCTCATCGGCAGGCTTTATGCCGTGACGGCCATCGATCAGCAGGATGACGCGTTTGAGATTGACCCGCCCGCGCAAATAGTCGCGCGTCAGCGCCATCCAGCGCGCGGCGACGTCTTTCGGCGCCTTGGCAAAGCCATAGCCGGGCAGGTCGACAATGCGGATGCGCCCTGCCAGATCAAAGAAATTGAGCTCGCGGGTGCGCCCCGGCTCGCCAGAGGCGCGCGCCAGATCCTTGCGGCCAGTCAGCGCATTGATGAGCGAGGACTTGCCCACATTCGACCGGCCGGCAAAGGCAATCTCCGGCATGTCGGCAGGCGGCAGCCCGTCCATGCCGACCGCGCCCTTGATGAAGCTTACCGGCTGGGCGAACAGGCGCTTGCCAGCGGCCAGCCGGGCCGCTTCCTCCTCGCCTGGCTCGTCGGGCGCGCTCAGCCCTCTCCCTCCGGCTTGGCCGGCGGGGTACGCCGCGTGGCGGGACGCTTCGTGGCAGGCTTCTTCGCCGGTGCCTTGCGCGCGCCTTTAGGCTTTTTCGCTGCCGGGTTGGACGCGGTGCGCCGCCCCGGCGTGGCAGGTTTGGGCGCGGGCTTGGCCGGTTCGGCTGTGCTGCTTTCCACCTGCTCGGTCACATCCACTGGCGTAGAGGCGGCTTTGGCGTCCTTCGCCTTGCCCTTGGCCGGTTTGACGTCATTGGCGGGTTTTGCTGCCGCTGGCGTCAGGCCCGGTGCCGCACCCGGCAAGGCAAATTCGGGCACCGGCTTGCCAGTGACGCGCGAATGCAGGCGCGCCGCGAGCTTGTCGACTTCCGTGTAGGTGCCGTGGCGGCGCATGATGACGTATTGCTGCAGGATCGTCAGGAAGTTGTTCCACGTCCAGTAGATCACCAGCGCCGCGGCAAACGGCGACAGGATGAAGGTGAACACGATCGGCAGGAAGGCGAAAATGCGCCGCTGCATGGGATCGGGCGGCGGGGGATTGAGCGATTGCTGCGCCCACATGGTCAGGCCCATCAGGATCGGCCAGATACCCAGCTGGTAATCACCGATCAGCCACAGGCCGTCCACCTGGTAGGGGAGCAGGCCGAACAGATTCCACAAGGAGGTGGGGTCGGGCGCAGAGAGGTCCTGGATCCATCCGAAGAAGGGCGCGTGGCGCGCCTCCAGCGAGACGAACACCGTCTTGTAGAGCGCAAAGAAGATCGGGATTTGCGGCAGGATCGGCAGACACCCCGCGAGCGGATTGATCTTTTCGCGCTTGTAGAGCTCCATCATCTCCTGGCTCTGGCGCTGCTTGTCAGCGGCAAAGCGCTCGCGGATTTCCTGCATTTTCGGGCCCACTGCGCGCATTTTCGCCATCGAGGCAAAGGCGCGGTTATTGAGCGGGAAGAGCGGGATCTTGATGAGCACGGTCAGCAAGAGGATCGCCACGCCGAAATTGCCCGTCCACTGGTAGAAGGTGTGCAGCAGCCAGAAGAAGGGACGGGTGAAGAACCAGAAATTGCCCCAGTCCACCGCCATGTCGAGGCGGGGAATACCGGCCTCCTCCTGATAGCGCTGCAGGATCGGCACCGATTTCGAACCGGCAAACACATGCGAGACGCTGGTGATCGAGCTGCCCGGCGCAATCGTTTCGGCGGTACGCACATAGCTCGATTCAAAAATCGTCCTGCCGCCGGACTGGCGCGCCTCGAAGCGGGCGCGGATTTCACCGTCATCGCCGGGCGCCACTGCCGTCAGCCAGTATTTGGACGTAATCCCCATCCAGCCGCCCGCGCCGGTACGCTCCATGGAGCCATCGCGCTCCAGCCCGTTATACTTGCGGTCCATCAGCGAATTGCCGACCACACCGATAGGGCCTTCGTGCAGGATGAAGAAATTGGTGATGTCTTCGGGAATGCCTTCCTGGCGCACCACACCAAAGCGCGACAGCGATACCGCGTCGGCGCCGTTATTCGTCACCGTATCGGTGACAGTGAAGAGATAGTCCTCATCGACCGATATAACGCGGCGGAAGGTCAGGTCACCCGCCACATGCTCCAGCGTCACCGGGCTGGTGGGCGTCAGCGTGCTATTGCCCGCGACCTGCCAGACCGTCGACGGGCCGGGCAGGCCGGACGGCGCACCGGCAGCGCCCGTCCAGCCATCGACCGCATAATGCCCGCCGCGCGTGCCTTGCGGAGAGAGCAGCGTAACCGGCTCGTCCGATCCCACTGCCACGTCATAGCGCAGCAGGCGCAGATCGTCGAAGCGCGCACCGGTCAGCGCGATGGAGCCTTCCAGCGCATCGGTGACAATCGAAATCCGGTCAGACCGCGCCAGCGCGTCCTCGCGGCTGGTGA
Source organism: Glycocaulis albus (assembly GCF_014639075.1). Classification (GTDB taxonomy): domain Bacteria; phylum Pseudomonadota; class Alphaproteobacteria; order Caulobacterales; family Maricaulaceae; genus Glycocaulis; species Glycocaulis albus. The sequence continues at coordinate 456,120 of NZ_BMFS01000001.1, read as the reverse complement.
ACCCGCCGAGCGCGGCAGGCGCATCCTCGCCGCCAAACGCGCCGGGCGTCTCATCGCCAGGTGCCGCTTCGCCGCCTTCGGCCTCGACCGCAGCTTCCTGAGCGGCGCGTTGCTCGGCCATCATCGGTTCAACGATGAAGAGCTGATACGGGATGAAGATCGCCAGAACGATCACAACGACGAGGAGGATATTGCGGGTATCACCCATGAGCGGGTCAGTCCTTCGCGGTTTTCCGGGGCCGGGACGGCGCGGCGAGGCTTAGCAATGCGCTTTTCATATCGTCAAGCAAAGCCTCCCATTCACGCGCAGCCGTGCCCGCGCGGGCGATGAACACATAGTCAGTGCCGGGCAGGCCATGGAGGGGGAGAATCTGGCGGGCGGCTTCCTTGAGGCGGCGGCGCGCCCGGTTGCGCTGAACCGCATTGCCGACCTTCTTCGAAGCGGTAAAGCCTGCCCTGGCAGGCCCCTCGGCCGGTTTGCGGGCGATCATCTGCACGACCAGGCCGGGCCGGGCGGCCGAGCGCCCGTCACGCGCACGCAAAAAATCGCGCCGTACGCGGATGCGCGCGGCGCGATTTGGATATTGCAGCGCTTTCAAAAGTGCGGCGATTAGGCCGACAGGCGCTTGCGGCCACGCGCGCGGCGGCGGGCAATGACCTGACGGCCAGCCTTGGTGGCCATACGGGCGCGGAAACCGTGACGCCGGGCGCGGACGAGTTTGGACGGCTGGAATGTACGTTTCACGGCACTGGCTCCTGAAAAGGCAAACGCGCCGGTCTCATCACGTCCGCGCTTCACGCGCGAGGGACGGGGCAAAACCCGGCGAAAATCGAGCCGCGGTAACTACCGGCGGTAGGGGCAAGTGTCAAGCGGGGGTGGGTGTGAGTGGCACGGGAAAGTCCACCTTGTAACTTTCCGCGTAAGATGAACGAATGACCCGCAGGGCCACTGCTTAGCCCTTGCTTCCATGACCGTCCCCTGCACCACCCCACCCAAGGACATGCCATGACCGCTCCCACGCCCCCCGAAGCGCCGGTAAAAGCAAAGCCGCTATGGCTGCGGCTATTGCCGGTCCTCATTCTGGTGGCGGCGCTGATCGCGGTGCTGGCAAGCGGGGTGTGGCGCGATCTCAACCTTGAGACCCTGCAGGCAAACCAGGCCGCGCTGGAGGCTTATGTCGCGGCGAACCTGATCCTGGCGGTGCTGATCTACACAATCATCTACGCGCTGGCGGTCTCCATATCGGTGCCGGGCGCGATCTGGTTCACCATCGGGACGGGCTTCCTGTTCGGGCCGATTGTCGGCACCGGCGTTGCCGTTACCGGTTCCACCATCGGCGCGACGATCATCTTTGTTGCCGTGCGCTATGCCTTTGCCGACTGGGCGCGCGCCAGGTTCGGACGCTGGGTAAAGCGCCTGCAGGACGGCTTCTCTTCTGACGCCTTCAGCTATGTGCTGATCTTGCGCCTGATTCCCGTATTGCCCTTTTTCGGCATCAATATCGCGACCGCGCTCCTTAACGTGCCGCTTCGCGCCTATGTGCTCGGCACGTTAATCGGCGTCATGCCGCTGGCCTATGTCTACGCCACGGTGGGATCGACCATTGGCCGGGCCGCTGGCGGCGTGCCGGGTCTTCTTGATCTGCTGACGCCGGAGCTGATCGCCGCCATCGGTGTGTTCGCGCTGGTTGGCTTCCTGCCCTTCATCTACAAGCGCGTCACCGGCAAGAAACCGCCTGCCGCCGGAGGAGACACCGCATGAGCCGGGAGAGCATCAAGGCAGATTTATGCATTATCGGCGCAGGGGCAGCCGGGCTGGTCACCGCCGCGGGCGCGGCCATGCTGGGCCGCAAGGTGGTGCTGTTTGAAGCGGGCGAGATGGGCGGCGATTGCCTCAATTTCGGCTGCGTACCGTCCAAGGCGATCCTGTCTGCCGCCCACGCCGCGCATAGCGTGCGCACGGCGGCAAAGCTCGGCGTCAAGGCAGGTGAACCTCAGATCGATTTTGCCGCCGTGATGGACCACGTGCGCGCCTCCCTCGCCGCCATCGAACCCAATGACAGCCAAGCGCGTTTTGAGGGGCTTGGCGTGCACGTGATCCGCGAATGGGCGCACTTTACCTCACCCGACACCGTGGAAAGCGACAGCGCCAACGTGAAGGCCAAGCGCTTTGTCATCGCCTCGGGCACCCGCGCACGCATTCCTTCCATACCGGGCCTCAGCGACATCCCCTATCTCACCAATGAGTCGATCTGGCAGCTCGATACCCTGCCTGCGCACCTGTTCATTCTGGGCGCCGGGCCAATTGGCTGCGAGCTGGGTCAGGCCTTTGCCCGGCTGGGATCTAAGGTGACCATCGTGGAGGCCGGCAAAGCCCTCGGCGCGTTCGAGCCGGAGCATGTGGACGTGCTGCGCGTCGCCCTCGCCGCCGATGGCGTGCGTCTGATCGAGGGCACCGGCGTGGAGCGCTTTTCGGGCCAAGCAGGCGCCCTCACCGCCCATCTGGCGGGCGGGGAGATGATCACTGCCTCTCACCTTCTCATCGCCGCGGGCCGTGAACCCGTCACCGGGACACTGGGGCTGGAAGCAGCAGGTATTGAGGCCGACGCGCGCGGGATTGTCTGCGATGACAAGCTGCGCACGGCCAACAGGCGCGTCTACGCGGCAGGCGACATAGCCGGCAAGGGCGCGCTGACCCATCTGGCCGGCTGGCACGGCTCTGTCATCCTCAGAAACCTCTATTACGGCCTGCCCACCAGGCAATCCTCCAGTCCCATCCCCGGATGCGTCTATACCTCTCCCGGCCTTGCCCAGATCGGCCTGACTGAAAGCCGCGCGCGCGAACAGCACGGGGACAAGGTGTCCGTCACCTCCTGGCCCTTTGCCGATAATGACCGCGCCATTGCCGAGGGCGACACGGCAGGCAGTATCAAGCTGGTCCTTGGCAAGGGCGGCAAGCTCCTGGGCGTGCATGTGGCAGGCGCACGAGCCGACGATATCGCGGCGCTGGCAGCCGTAACGATGGCCAGGGGCGGGACGGTGCGCGACCTGACCAGCCCTGTCCTGGCCTATCCCACGCGAGGCGAGGCCATCAAACGCGCGGCAGGCAAACATTTCGAGCCTGTGGTATTTGGACCCTTCGCGAAAGCGTGGGCCGGGTTATTGTCCGCGCTGCACTGATTTGCGTTTGCAATCGCGGGGGCGGCTTGGCCAAAGGGGTGATCACGGCAGGACTGGGACGCGCCGGGCGGATGATCCGGGCGGGCACCGGCTCGCTGGGCGGACGCCTGCTGGTGCTGACCATCTCCTTTGTCCTCACCGCATCCATCCTGATCTTCTTTCCCTCGGCGGCAAATTTCCGCAATAACTGGCTGGGCGAGCGGGCCAATGCGGCCCATCTGGCCGCCATCGCGGCAGAGCTTGCCGGCAATAATCTTTCCGAAGAAGCGGTACGTGAACTGCTGGATGGCGCGGACGCCATCGCCGTGGCGCGCATCACTGGCGGCGCGACCGAGCTGGTGCTGGGCGCCGATACCGGCGATGCACCCTTGCGGGAGGAGGACCAGACCCGGCGCCGCCCCTTGCGCGAGATGGCCGCGGTCATCGCGACCTTCACCGGACCGGAAGACCGGCTGATCGTGCTGACCGCCATTCCGCCGACCCGCCCTGATGAGCGCATTCTGGTCATCCTGCCCGAGGCGCCGCTGCGCGAGGCATTGATAGGCTTCTCGGCCCGGCTGTTCTGGTTTGCGCTGTTTGCCTCTCTGGTCACCGGCGCGCTGATCTATCTGGCCCTTCTGGTCCTGTTCGTGGGCCCGATGCGGCGGCTATCGCTATCCATGACGCGGTTTCAGGAAAACCCGTCCGACGCGCGCCGCGTGCTGTCGCCCGGAACGCGCCATGACGAGATCGGCGAGGCGGAGCGCGCGCTCGCCGCCATGCAGGCCGATATCCTGGCCGCCATACGCCAGCGCGAGCGGCTGGCGAGCCTCGGCCTCGCCGTCGCGCGTATCAACCATGATCTGAGGAATGTGTTCGCCTCGGCCCAGCTCGTCTCTGACCGGCTCGCCACCAGCGAGGATGAACGCACCGCCGCCATGGGCCAGCGCCTGGTGCGCGCCATCGGGCGCGGCATCCGGCTGTGCTCGGACGTGCTGGAATACGGCCGCAGCGGCGAGACGCGCCCCGATCTGCAAGCGGTCACCCTTGCCCCCCTTGTCGACGAGATCGCCGGCGAATTGCTGGGCACGGAGACGCGCATCGAATTTGACAACACCATTGCGCCAGACATCGCGGTCATGGCCGACCGCGACAGCCTGCACCGCCTGTTCGGCAATCTCGTGCGCAATGCGGCAACGGCGATGAAGGACCGGCAGGTAGCGCGCCTGACGGTGAGCGCTGAAACCCGCGGTGATGAGGTCCACATCACGTTCGCCGATACCGGGCCTGGCATACCGCAGGCCGTGCAGGCGCGCCTGTTCGAGCCCTTCTCCTCTGGCGGCGGCGAGGGCAGTACCGGGCTGGGCCTGTCCATCGCGCGCGAGCTGGCCGGGCTGATGGAGGGCCGTATCACCCTTCAGTCAACCGGACCGGACGGTACGGTGTTCGAAGTGGTACTGAAACGGGCTGACTAGGCCAGGAAGGCCGGGCGCTCTATCGCGTCAAACCGGTTGCGATGGACAAAGCGCGCGACCGAGCAATGCGCGAACTCGGCCAGCTCCGCGCCCTCAGGCAGGCGTGCCAGCCCCTCCATGCGCAGGCGCAGGCGCGCACAATGATCGCCCGGCTCTCCGGCATGGTGCTGCCAGCCGGCCAGCGCGGCCGCCACTGCCTTGCCCTCATCCTCGCCGAGATGGCGCAGGCACGCATTGATGCTCAGATCGCTGATCTGGCGGAGATCGGCCACAATCTGGATTTTCAGTACATCGCCGAGTGACCACAGCCGCATCCGCCCGCCATGGGGCCGCACGCCGTGCAGGGGCTTTACAAACCCCTGACGCTGCAGCGGACGAATAAGGCTCGCCGCATCGCCCTCCACCGCCGGCGCATGACGGCCCTCGCCCAGCAATTCGCCATCGGTCAGGACCTGGCGGGCACGCCAGTCATAGGACAATAGCGCCGACAGGGCCGACGGATCACGAAGCGCAAATTCGGCGCGTGACGATGACAGCATTTGGAAAACCCCCCGCCCGGAAGTGACCTCAACTCTCGCACCAGCTATTCACTTATTGAATTAACTGAATGCGTTTACTGAATCAATATGACACCGGGTACCTTTATATCGGGTTAACGCAAGATTTTTCATCCCGCCCATGGAGCCGGACGGCCTGTGCGCGCGTTATGAACGCACTATGTCCCGCTCCGGGCCTGTCAGGAGATTGCCCCATGCACCGAACCGCCCTTGCCGCCCTTGCCGCGCTCGGCGCGTTCACGCTCGCCGCCTGTCAGCCGCCATCGGGACGCGGGAGCGATGCCCCGCCTTTGCAAACCGTGGAGCACGTGGAGATTGACCGCTATCTGGGCCGCTGGTTCGAGATTGCCCGCTATGACCATGGATTTGAGCGCGGCTGCACCGGCGTCACCGCCGACTATGCCCGGCGTGAGGACGGCCTCATCGATGTCACCAACACCTGCTACCAGGGCGGGCTGGATGGCGAAGTTGAAACCGCCAATGGCCGCGCCCGCATTGCCGGCGAGACGGCGAACGCGCAGCTGGAGGTTTCCTTCTTCGGCCCGTTCTGGGGCGATTACTGGATCATCGATCTGGCAGACGATTATAGCTGGGCCGTCGTCTCGGAGCCTGAAGGCCGCTACCTCTGGATCCTCTCGCGGACCCCGCAAATGGACGAGGCCGTGCTTGAGGACCGCCTCGACTGGCTGGAGACACAAGGCTTCGACACCTCCATGCTCATCATGGTGGAGCAATGGGAGAGCGCAGAGGCGGTGAGGGGGTAGGTTTTCCCGCTTGCTGAAACCCCGGACACGCAGCGATCCGGGGCCCCGGCCCCCGAGCCGGGGTCCATGGCAACGCCCGATGGCTGAAAACATGTATCCCGGGTCAAGCCCGGGAACCCGGTGGCGGGGTCAGCGGGAAGTTGGCAAGGGTTTCCGCTAGCCAACACTACCGGGGTCCCCGCCCCTTCCCCTCGTCATTCCGGGCGAGCCTTTGGCGAGACCCGGAAGCCAGAGATCAAAAACGCTGGGTTCCAGATAGCGGCTGCGCCGCTTCTGGAATGACGAAAGAAGGGACTACCCCTCCACCGGCAATTCGATCTCGCCCATGATGCGGTGGGTTTCGGCGAGCACCTTGATGATGCGCTGATAATGCTGGATGTCAGCAAAGGAGAGCGCGCGGCCCTTGCGGTCTTTCAGCCATTTCTGCGCGGGCTGGTAGCCGCCTATGTAGAAGCTCCACGCAATCTCCGGCACGCCCTCAAAGCGCTGGGTCTTGTTGATCCAGACGCAGCCCGCATCGAAGGACGGCTTCTCCACCACGCTGTCGCCATCGCCCATGAAGGGATAAGGCGTCTCGCCGATGGCGGCAGGCTCCATCAGATGCAGGCGGCGAAGCTGCCCGCCCTTTTCACTTGCATGCCAGAAAATATCGGGTGAGGCGGGATACGGGATGCGGGGGAAATCGGTTTTCAGGAACTCGGCAAAAGTCTCGCGGTAATCCGGGCTGTGCAGCACGCCATAGATGTAATCGAAAATGGCGATCTCGTCCGGCTCGCCATGGGCGTCGTCCCTGGCCAGCTCACGGAGCCTCCGCCAGATTTTCGGATCGAAATTCACCCGGCGCGGCTGGTCGGGCGATCCCTCCTCCGGGTAGAGGTAGAGGGGGAAGTTCTTGGCGTTGGACGCCGTCGTCCCGGACAGGAAAATCACCTCTGAGATTACGGACGTGACGAATGCATGGTGAAATTCGCGATCCCTGATCGCGACGGGTGCAAGCAACCCGATATTTCGATGGCCTGCATATTGCTGCATCACCTCATTGCGTGGATAGCAGATGAAGCCGCGCGAATTGCCCGTGTAATAGGTCCAGCGCGTATCGAAGGGGCGGTAGGCAATCGGGACCAGACGGTCTTCGGAGAAATTCTTCTTCACGTCCGCCTGCGCCCAGCCAACCTGCCAGTCGCGCACATCCTTGCCGAGCTGGTATTTGTCACGCGCGTCTTCCACCGGCAGGGCGGCAAAATCCTGCACCCGCCGCCAGAGTTCAGCTCTGTCTATTTCGATGGTGAGTGCGTCGCGCGCGGTGACGATGCCCACCGAATTGACGGGCATCAATTCCTGCACGCCGAAGCCTCGCAGATAGGTTTCCTCCAGCGCGTAATCGCGCCGCGTCATCACGTAATGCGGGGCTCGAACACTGAGCGACTTGAAACGCCTTGCTTTCAGCCCGGCCTTTTCAAGCGCTTTGTACTTGCCACTGCGCGTGCCCCACAGATCGCCGTGGAAGACCTTTGCCAGCTTCTTGTCCTTGCCAGCCCTGCCTTTCTTCACCGCAATGATGATCGCCACGCCCTGCTGTATGTCGAAGACATTCTTGTCAGCCGAGCCGTCGGGCGAGACTTCCTTCTTCTTGGCATTGCCATGCAAATCCAGCACGTAGATGGCGTCAAACGTGTTCAGCAAATGCCAGCGCATGCCCCGGAAGGTGGGGTTATCGAGATAGCCGTGATTGGTGATGAAGCCGAGAATGCCCTCGCCATTCTTCTTGATCATGTGCTCGCCAAAACGGATGAACTTCACATAGTCATCATTGATCCATTTCGGGTTGCGCTCTTTCAGCTTTTCCTTGCCGCCCGGCTCCTTCTTGTAGGCGTCCATCAGGCCCATGATCCACGCGCCCTTGTTGGCGCTCTCGCCCGAATAGGGCGGGTTGCCGATCACGCACATGATCGGCATGTCGCGCTTGATCGCACTCGCGCCCTTCGCTTCGCGAGTAAACCATTCAGCGAACAAGGTTTGTTCCACCCGCTCACCCTCTTCCAGCGAATTGGTGAGATAGACCGACAGGCGCGGCGGCTCGCCCGACGGCGTATAGCCCATCTCGGTCAGGATCATGTCCAGCTTCATGTGGCACATGGCGTAAGAGGCCATGAGAAGCTCGAACCCGTGAATGCGCGGGATCAGCTCTGTCTCCACATAGGATGACCAGTGGCCGGGGGCGGAGGCCTTCACCCGGGCGCCGATCTGCTTGATCACTTCGGCCAGGAACGTGCCGGTGCCGGTGGCGGGGTCGAGAATCTGGACGCGATGGACATCTTTTATTTCAACGGATCTTTTCCCAGATTTTTTGATGTGGCCCCTTTTCGTTGTCTCTTTCTGGCCAGTTTCCAACTCAACTCGAATCTTCGAAGTGTCGGCAAGGCCATCGGCCAGACCGAACTCGCTCTTGAGCACCTCATCGACCGCCCGCACGATGAAATTGACGACCGGCTCTGGCGTGTACCACACGCCTCTGGCCTTCCTCTTGGCCGGGTTATAGGCGGCCAGGAAGGTTTCGTAGAAATGCAGGAACGGGTCGTTCTGGCCGGTCAGCCTGCCGAAATCGGCCATGATTTCATTGAGATTGCAGGCGAGGAAAATCTTGGTCAGGTCATCGATGATCCACGCCATGCGGTCATCGAGATCCGGCCCCGCGATATAGCCGAACAGGCGGCGCAGGAAGGGATTGGATTTCGGTAAGAGCTCCAGCGCTTCCTGACGGCTGAACGTATCGAGCGTCTGGTCATGCAGGCGCGCGGCAAACAGCCCATAGGCAATCGTCTCGGCATAGATGTCGGCAAAGTCAGCCGCCGTGATGTCGTGGATCAGATGTTCCTGAAAGGCGCGGTATTGCGCCGTGAGGTCCGTGTACGCATCGCGCTCCAGATCGGCGACCAGCGCCCGGCCCATCACATCCTTGATCAGCACGGCCTTGGCCGCCATCAGCTCGGCAAGGCGCTTGGACGAGGTGATGGTGCGCGGCGTCTGCGCCACGAAATCCTTCAGCTGGGCTTCCAGCTCTGCGAAGGCTTCGGGCTTTGGCTGCAAACCCATCAGCATTTCGCCAATGGAGATGGAGCGGATCAGCTCACCTTCGCGATAGAACTCGAAATCGAGCCCGTTCGTGTAGAGAAGATTGGTGAAGCCTTTGAGATAGCGCTGCTTCTGCTCGACGCTATAGCCCTTCAGGCCCTTCAGATCGGTGCCGACATCCTTCGCCTCGCAATGGCCGACCGGCACATCGCCGCGCATGAAGATGAAGTCCGGCGCGCCGATGGCCACGCGCTTGGGTTCGTTGGTGACGCTGATCCTGTCATCGAGCGCGCTGAACAGCTCATAAAGCGCCGGGCGATAGCTGTGCTCGGTCGCCTGCCCGCCTTTGTACGTCGCGGCGATCTTCTCGAAATAACTGGCAATCACACTCATGGCCCGCGCGCGTCTCCCCTTACCCCCGCACGCTAGCCGTGTTGGGGCGGGAGGGGCAATCTTGTCTTACGCAACGCATCCCCCGGTCGTAGCCGGGGGCAGGCCGCGTTGCGATATTCCGCGAAAAGTCGCGGGCGCGCGTTCGCGCTTTTCAGGCCGCTCTGCGGCCTGCAAGGCCGACCGGCCGCCGGGCACTTTTGCCCGCAGCGACACGCGGATGCGTGGAGCATCAAGTGAAGATAGGCCCCGGCTCGGGGACCGGGGCCCCGGTGGAGAGGGCGGTGGTAAATCCGGCAGAATTATCGAAAGCGGAACACAAGCCGGGGCCCCGGTGGAGAGGGCAGTGAAAAACCTTGAAAATTTCTGATGGGGTTCAAGCTCCGGGGTCCCGGTCCCCGAGCCGGGACCCATAAAACCTTGCAGAAACGCGAAATCTGACTGACCCTCCGGCGATGTCGGCCTATGTCTATATCCTCGCCTCGAAGCGCCACGGCACGCTCTATACTGGCAGTTGCGCCAATCCGGCCGAGCGCATCGCCCTGCACCGCATCGGCAAAGGGTCTGAATTTGTCTGGAAGTACAAGGTTTTCACCCTTGTCTATCTGGAGCATTGCGGCACCACCCATGATGCCATCGCCCGCGAACGCAGCATGAAACGCTGGAATCGTGAATGGAAGGTTGCCCTCATCGAGGCGCACAATCCCGGCTGGCACGACCTATACCCGGAACTGAATGATCTGATGGTGTTTTGAAGATAGGCCCCGGCTCGGGGACCGGGGCCCCGGTGGAGAGGGCAGCACCCCCACCCCCTACCCGAAATCGACCTCGTCTTCGGGGTTCTGGTTTTCCTCGTCCGTTGCGCGGCGGAAGGGTCCGGGATAGCGCGGGTCGGTGCGCCGGCGGCGGTCGGGTCCGAAATAATTGCCCGACTTGATAAAGCGGCGCGGCCGCTCGATCAGCGCCACCATGCGGTTATAGAGATCGACCGGGCGCACCGGCTTGGCCAGATACTCGTTCACACCCGCATTGATGGCTTCCATGATGCGGGTGCGGTCGGTATGGCCGGTGACCATGATGATGGGCAGATACTTGTTGGGACTGTCCGAGGCGGTGCGCACCAGGCGGGTAAACTCCAGCCCGTCCACATCGCCCAGCGCATAATCGACCAGCGCCACGTCGGGGTTGGCCGAGCGCATGGATTCAAACGCGTCCGCCGCATCGCGCACCTCGATTACGGTGCGCACGCCGAAGCCCTGCAGCACCTTGCGCAGGATCGTCGACATGTGCGCGTTGTCCTCAACGATAAGGACCCGCACGCGTTCAAAACTGCCTGACATGCTCCGCCCGATGGATTCGCGACTGGTATCGGCCATTGTGCACCCGCAGCGTTAATCAAAACTTGCGGCACTGGTGCAACAGCACCCTCGCTTTCACAGCCTGCGTGTTGCATATATGTTCTCATGGTGAAACTGACCCGCGACGATACCGCCTACGCCCCGCCGGAAGAGGCCGCCAGCCCTGGCGGCGTGTCCGATATGGGCCAGGCGGCCTTCACGCGCGATGCGGTGCCTGCGGGCATCCACGATGCGCTGAAACTGCCCGCCAACTGGACGCCGCACAGGCCCGACCGGCCCGACAAGTCCGAGGGCGGGCGGGTGTTCGAGGTCGTCAGCGATTTCCAGCCCATGGGCGACCAGCCCGCGGCCATTAACGAGCTGGTGGAGGGGCTTGAAGGCTCCGAGCGTGATCAGGTGCTGCTGGGCGTCACCGGTTCCGGCAAGACCTTCACCATGGCCAAGATCATCGAGGCGACGCAGCGCCCGGCCCTGATCCTGGCGCCCAACAAGACGCTCGCCGCGCAGCTTTACGGGGAGTTCAAGAGCTTCTTCCCGAACAATGCGGTGGAGTATTTCGTCTCCTATTATGACTACTACCAGCCCGAAGCCTATGTGCCGCGCACCGACACCTATATCGAGAAAGAGTCCTCGATCAACGAGGCCATCGACCGGATGCGCCACGCCGCGACGCGGGCCATTCTGGAGCGCGATGACGTGATCATCGTGGCGTCGGTCTCCTGCATTTATGGCATCGGCTCGGTGGAGACCTACACCGCCATGGTGTTCGACCTGAAGGTCGGCGATATATCCGATCCGCGCGAGATCATGCGCCAGCTCACGAGCCTGCAATACACGCGCAATGACGCCGCCTTCACGCGCGGCACGTTCCGGGTGCGCGGCGATGTGCTGGAGATATTCCCCGCCCACTATGACGCCAGAGCCTGGCGGATCAGCTTCTTTGGCGACGAGATCGAGAGCATTGCCGAGTTCGACACCCTCACCGGCAAGGCGGTGGCGGCGCTGGAGAAGGTGCGCGTCTACGCCAACTCCCACTATGTCACCCCGCGCCCGACGCTCAATCAGGCGATTACCCATATCAACGCGGAGCTCGCCGAGCGGCTGGAATGGATGGAGGCCAATGGCAAGCTTCTGGAGGCCCAGCGCCTCGCCCAGCGCGTGCAGTTCGATATCGAGATGATGGAGGCCACAGGCAGCTGCAACGGTATCGAGAACTATTCGCGCTATCTGACGGGCCGCAAGCCCGGCGAGCCGCCGCCCACCCTCTTTGAATACATCCCGGAAAACGCCCTCGTCTTCACCGATGAGAGCCATGTGACGATCCCGCAGCTCGGCGCGATGTACAAGGGCGACTTCAGCCGCAAGCGCACGCTCGCCGAGCACGGCTTCCGCCTGCCCTCCTGCATGGATAACCGCCCCTTGAAGTTCGAGGAATGGGAGGCGATGCGCCCGCAGACCATCCACGTCTCGGCCACCCCCGGCAGCTGGGAGCTGGACAAGACCGGCGGCGTCTTTACCGAGCAGGTGATCCGCCCCACCGGGCTTATCGATCCGCCGGTGGAGGTGCGCCCCGTCGCGAAACAGGGCTTCAGCCAGGTCGATGACATTATCGAGGAGGCGCGGGCCACGGCCGCTGCCGGGTATCGCACCCTCGTCACCACGCTCACCAAGCGCATGGCCGAAGACCTCACCGAATACATGCACGAGCAGGGCCTGAAAGTGCGCTACATGCATTCGGACGTCGACACGGTGGAGCGCATCGAGCTGATCCGGGATTTGCGCCTTGGCGCCTATGACGTGCTGGTGGGCATCAACCTGCTCCGCGAGGGGCTGGACATCCCCGAATGCGGGCTGGTGGGCATTCTCGATGCCGACAAGGAGGGCTTCCTGCGTTCCGAAACGAGCCTCGTCCAGACAATCGGCCGCGCGGCGAGGAATGCCGATGCGCGCGTCATCCTCTATGCGGACAGCGTGACCGGCTCCATGCAGCGGGCGATGGACGAGACGGCACGCCGCCGCGACAAGCAGATCGCCCATAACGAAGCCCACGGCATCACCCCGCGCACGATTGTGCGCGGCATTTCCGATGTGCTCGAAGGCGTGATGGAGAAGACGGCCGCCGGCCGTGGCTCGCGCGGCCGCCAGCAGGGTCACGATCGCTTGACCGCCCGTGAGGAACAGGCAAAGTTCGAACCCAACAACCTCAAGGCGGTCATCGCCGACCTTGAAAAACGCATGCGCGAGGCCGCCGCCAATCTCGAATTCGAGGAAGCGGCACGGCTACGCGACGAGATCAAGGCGCTGGGGGAGTAGGGGAAGCGCCTGCTCTTTACAAGAACATTTGCGGAACATATGGTGCTTTTCGTTAACGAATTCGTCTGCGTGTAGGTAGAATCGTTAACCAAATGCGATTCTTCTTCGCTCAAGCGGGACGGCATCATGGCGAGCAAATATACGGCAATCGACTTGTTTTGCGGCGCTGGCGGCCTTTCTGAAGGGCTTCGCCAAGCTGGCTTCCATGTTCTCGCGGGCAACGACTACGATGCTGCTGCCGGAGCGACCTTTGCCCATACCCACCGCGAGGCCAAATTTCTTCCGGGCCCTATTCAGGACATTGATGCGGAAGATTTTCTTCGAGCGGCAGGCTTGAGAAGGGGCGAACTTGATTGCCTCGTAGGCGGTCCACCTTGCCAGGCATTCAGCGTCTACAACCACAAACGTGGCATGCACGACGCACGGAGCCAGCTTTTTCACGAGTATCTTAGGCTCGTGGATGGCCTCCATCCGCGCTGGGTGGTCATGGAGAATGTCACGGGCATTCTCTCGGCTGGCAATGGTGCAGCCGTCGATGCGATTATCGATGGCTTGAAGAAGCTTGGCTACAGCAACGTTGAACATCGGACGCTCAAGGCTGAAGAGTATGGCGTTCCGCAAGAGCGCCGTAGGGTGGTGTTTATCGCAAATCGCGTAGGCGCACCGATCATTTGGCCTGAGCCGACACACGGGCCGGGCAGGCTGCCATTCAACACGATCAAGGATGCAATTGGTGATCTGCCGCTACTCGAGAACGGCGAAGATCAAGGTGTGACGAACTACGCTGCAGAGCCGTGCAGCCACTTTCAGTATCTGGTGCGCGATGGATCGAATGGAGTTCTCAACCACGCGGCCCCGCGCTTGTCGTCCATCAATATCGAACGGATGCGCCATATTCCGCCAGGCGGCAGCTGGCGCGACATTCCATTCGAGCTTTTGCCGAACGGAATGAAAAAGGCTCGCCGTTGCGACCACACCAAGCGGTACGGGCGAATGAAGTGGGATGGCCTCTCCTGCACCGTGCTGACCAAGTGTGACGTGCATTGGGGAGCTTACATCCATCCCGAGCAAAACCGTTCGATTAGTGTTCGAGAAGCGGCTCGGCTGCAGTCATTTCCTGACTGGTTCGAGTTCTTGGGTTCAAAAACCGAACAATATGTCCAGGTGGGCAACGCGGTTCCGCCCCTGCTGGGCCGCTGCATAGGCGAAGCGATTTTGAAAGCAGATGCTTATTTCGGGTCCACTGAAAAGTTAGTCGCGGCCGAATAATGCTGATTTCTGAAATTTTTGGTTTTGGAGTAGACGACCAAACCCCGAAAGCGCGCTCCTCGCGCGGCCAGAAGCTTTGCCCATTTAGAAATTCCGCCTGCACGAAGGCCAGTAAGTCCGATCCAATCGGTATTTGCTCATTGTCCGACGGCAACACAGCCGCATCTCTTTGCCCGGTCCGCTTTCTGGAAGGCGGAAAAATTTTCCGCGATGCCGCCCGCATCGCTTTCGGCGAAGGAGCAGAGTTCGCTGTATTTCCGGAAATCCGTATTCTCAAAATTGCCAACGAAGGCAAAAAGACCCGTAAAATTGGAAAAGTAGACTTTCTAATTGGAAGAATAGAATCGGATAAAATATCAGATTTTGCAGCTATCGAGGTTCAAGCAGTTTATTTTTCCGGCGGCGAAACGAGGTCGCCTATGAATTACTACCTGGAGCATGGGCAACTGGACATTTCAAACTCAGACCGTCGCCCTGACTTTCGTTCGTCCGCGCAGAAAAGATTGGCACCTCAGCTTCAGTTGAAGGTTCCTGTTTTCCGCCGATGGGGAAAGAAGTTCTTTGTGGTCGTGGATAGCCACTTCTTCTCGCACCTGCCAACATTCAAAGAGACCACCGCCAGCAATAGCGAAGTTACGTGGCTCAGTTACCCAATAAAGAAATCAGGCAACAACTACTCTCTGGCAAACGCTGATATTATATATTCAGAATGGGATGAAATTCAAACATCACTGCGAGAAGGAACGCCGCCGGAGCCAAGCGAAATTATTCTCGAGCTCCAAACGAAGCTGAACTCGAAAAATCCGCCTCTGAGAATACAGAGCTAAATACTATTTAGTATGGCAATTAGGCGAGCAATGAGCGCAACCATCTACGTTATTGTAGTGCTTCTTCGCCTCTTTCACAGCGCCGTGGCAATCCGAATGCCATCCAAGATCGATCTGATTTGACGTAGCTGGCGCGTATTTGCAGGTTTTGTCGTGAACTTCGCGTTCACCTGTAGATTGCGCATTCTTGTTCAAACAATAATACGGCATGTGCCTCTCCACGAGTCCATAAGGAACATATAAAGAACACGATTCTTGCTGAGAAGCAATCCTCACCTCACCCTGCGGTAAATCCCGTCTATCCGCACATCGCCGTCCAGCAACTCCAGATAGGTTCGTATGACCTGTTCGAGCTGGTCAAGCGTTTCGATAGTGCAGAAGCCTTCCGGGTCGCGCGTTATGCCGGCGGCGGCGAGCTGTTCAGCCGTCAGGATATGGCAATCGGGCTGGTGATAGGTGGTCATGTCCTCATAGATGAAGACAATGCCATAGCCGATCCCGTCCTCTCGCGGCCACTGGCCGATATGGATATCGCCGGAGAGCCGGCGCAGCCGCGAGTTCTGGTGCGGGAAGTTTGGCGTATCGGACGTATAGCGCCGCGAGAAGAAGCCGTAATCGATCCGCCCCTGCCACGTTACCCCGCCCCATTCCACGCCCTCTGTATCGAATGGCGTATGGGTGTATTCGCCCGGCGGCATGGCGCGCCTGGCATCGCGCGCGCCGATCAGCTCCACCTCGCTGGTAAAGCAGCCCGCCAGCATAAGAACCGGCGCGAGGAGGAGGAGCTGGGCGAGCCTTCTCATACCGGCGCGCAGGCCGCTTTCAGCCAGGCATGCACCTCTGGCTCGCCCGCCACCAGCGGGCCGACTTTTTCCAGCACCGCCGCGTGATAGGCATTGAGCCAGTCACGCTCCTCTTCCGTCATCAGGCTCACATCCACCAGAGCGGTGTGGATGGGCGCGAAGGTGAGCGTTTCAAACCCCATCATCGGCCGCTCGCCGCCGGGCAGATCCTCCGGCGGGGTGACGACCTGCAGCGTCTCGATGCGGATGCCCCACTTGCCGGTATTATAAAAGCCCGGCTCGTTGGAAAAGATCATGCCCGGTTTGAGCGCAATCGAGTTCGGCGCCTTGGCGATGCGGCCCGGCCCTTCGTGGACGGAGAGATAGCTGCCGACCCCGTGGCCGGTGCCATGGTCATAATCCATCCCCGCCATCCACAGAGGCTGGCGCGCCAGGGCATCGAGCTGTGATCCGGTCGTGCCTTCGGGGAAGCGGATGCGCGCCAGCGCGATATGCCCTTTCAGCACCAGCGTGAAGGCGCGGCGCATGTCTGCGCCAGCCTCGCCGATGGGCACGGTGCGGGTGATGTCGGTGGTGCCGTCCGGGTACTGACCACCGGAGTCGACGAGATAAAGCGTGCCGCGCTCCAGCTTGCGCACCGAGTCGGTGGAGACGCGGTAGTGCGGCAGCGCGCCGTTTGGCCCGGCGCCGGAAATCGTCTCAAAGCTGATATCGCGAAACTCAGGCAGCGCCCGGCGGAAGGTTTCGAGCTTCACCGCCGCGCTGATCTCGTCCTCATGGCCGGACTGGGCGTCCGTATCCAGCCAGTGAAGGAAGCGCACCATGGCCGCGCCATCGCGGATATGCGCCTGGCGCGCGCCCTCCACCTCGATCGCGTTCTTGATCGCGCGCGGCAGGGCCACCGGGTCGGGTGCGCGCTTCACAATCGCGCCGGCTTTTTCAAGCTGGTTGAAGACGTGGGCGCTGGTGATGGCCGGGTCCACCAGAACGGTCTTCCCGGCGAGCGCGGCGAGCGCGGAATCGAAGCTGTCTTCAGATTCGATGGATATCTTGTTGCCGCCCACAGGATAGAGCTCAGAAACCCCTTTTTCGGGGTCGAAATACCCCGAAATCGACCCGTCCGCACCTAAGATTGCCCGTCCCAGACCTATAGGGGCGCAGGCGACGTCTCCGCCGCGCAAATTGAGGATCCAGGCCACCGAAACCGGGTCTGACAGCACGGCCGCATCGGCGCCAGCCTCTTTAAGTACCTGAGAAACCTCGTCAAGTTTTTCCTCCACGCTGCGCCCGGCCAGGCTGACCGGGTGGGGATAGATCTTGGCGCACGGGGCCGCGGGGCGGTTTTCCCAGATTCTATCCACCGGGTTCTCATCAACTATCCGCATGTGGATACCCGCGCGGGCTGCGGCTGCCTCTATCCGCGTGATGGCATCCGGGCTGTGCAGGCGGGCATCATAGCCGATTGTCTCGCCTTTACGGGCGTTTGCGGCGATCCAGCCCGCGATTCCGGGTTCGGGAAAGCCCTCGAAGGCGAAGAGTTGTCCATCAACCTGGTCGCGCACCTGCAGGGTATAGCGCCCATCGGTAAAGATGGCGGCCCTGTCCCGCATCACGATCGCCGCCCCGGCACTGCCCGTGAAGCCGGTTACCCATGCCAGGCGGTCCGCGCTGGCGGGGACATATTCGTTATTATACTCGTCCTCATGGGGCACGAGAAAGCCGTCAAGGCCCTGGCGCGCCAGCTCTTTTCGAAGCAGGGGCAAGGCCTTGCGGCCATTGGCGGGGCCGCCCTTGGGGGTGAAGGTCTGGATGGTGTCGCGGGGGATAATATGGGTCATGGGGGCAAGCTAATCCCCCTCTTGGCGGCGATCAATCGGGGCGTGCTGCGGGCCGTCTATCCGGCCGGGCGGGGCCGGACTATCCGGAGGAGAGGGCCGCGCCGTTTTGCAAAAACTGTCACACACAACAAGGGTTAAACGCGATATAGGGCGGGGATAGTCTACCGGGAGTCCGCCATGATCCGCTTCGCCGTTGCGCTGCTGGGCGCCTTTTTCCTTTATATTTCAGTAAGTTATGCTGATCCTGGCGCGCGCTTTGCAGACGGCCATACCCGCGCCCCGGAAACCAGCCCCCATGCTGCGCTGGAAGCACAAGTATCTGATATACTTGACCGATTCGCCGCCACCATGGAGCCCGAAGCACTCGTCGCCCTCACCCCCGAAGTCGTCCTCGCCTTCCTGACCGGGGAAGAAAGGGCTTATCTTTCAACGGCTTTCGTCCATTTCTCCATTGACCGCCCGGCCCGCATCTATATCGCCTATGACGGCATGTATGGCGAACAGCCTTTCTGGCTTGAGGAATTGGGCTTTGAACGGCGCGAAGACCTTGATTTCATTGTAGATGTTGAAGATCCGTATGAGGTCTGGCAGCGCGAGTACGAGGCCGGGGAGGTGCGTCTTGGCATCCCCTCCTTCTCCGGCGAGCTGAAGCCTTATGTCGTTTTTGCAGCGCCTCTGGGTGGCGACGAAGCTATTGAAATCACTCCGCTTGTCGCCGGTACGGATGTACAGATCGCCGCCGAGGGCGGTGAGCCTTTCATCGATGACAATGACTATTTCAACGCCCTGCCCGCCGAGCTCGACGGCCTCCCCGTCCTAAGGTCTTATGAAAGCTGGGAATTTGTCTCGCGCATGGTCGGGTTTTTCCGCACCACGGATTACCCCTCCTCCGCCACCCCCGACCATATCGTCCAGACCTGGCAGGGCGATCCGGCAACGGAAATCACCATTCAGTGGCGCACAAGTGCGGGCGCGGCCAGCGATCCGGTGCTCTGGTATGCACCTGAAAACGATGCGGAATCTGTCGCCTACGCCCGCGCGGAGACGATGACGCTGCGCAGCCGTCAGGTCGTCAACGACCCTGCGATTGACCTGCACCGCGTCCGCCTGACGGGGCTCGAGCCGGGCGGGCAGTACGCGTTTGGCGTCAGCGCCGATGGCGGCGAAAACTGGAGTGAAGTGAGGCACTTCCACACAGCCGCCGAACCGGGCGCGCAGACCTGGCGGTTCGTCTATCTGGGCGATCCGCAGAACGGGCTCGATGAATGGGGCGATCTCATCCGCCAGGCTTATGAAAGATTTCCGGAAATCCGCTTCTGGATGATTGCCGGCGACCTCATCGATCATGGCACAGAGCGCGATAACTGGGACCAGTTCTTCGCTGAAGGCTCCACCGTGTTCGACCGCTCCGCCGTGGTTCCGGCCATCGGCAATCATGACAGTCATGGCGGCCACCCGACCCTTTATCTTCAACAGTTTGCCCTGCCCGATAATGGGTCTGAGCATCTCGATCCGGGCCGCACCTATCACCTCACCTATCAGGACATGCTGATCGTGGTGATGGATTCCAATTATGACCTGATCGAGCCGGAAACACAGACCGAATGGCTGGACCGCGTGCTGGGGGCAAGCGATGCGCGCTGGAAGGTAGTGATCTACCACCACCCCTTCTATGCCTCGCGTCCGGGGCGCGACAACCAGCCCTTGCGCGATGCCTGGGGCCCGATCTTCGACCGGCACAATGTCGACATCGCCTTTCAGGGGCATGACCACGCCTATATGCGCACCGTGCCGATGCGCGGTCACCGCCCGGCAGAACCCGGCGAGCATGGCACGATCTATCTGGTCGCGGTCTCCGGCACGAAGATGTACGAGCAGGAATTGCGCGATATCGCCGCCTTTGGCACCACGAATGAGCGCACCTACCAGCTCATCGAGATGGACTCGGCTGCCGGCACCCTGTCCTACCGCGCGATCAACGCAGAGGGCGAAACCATCGATGCCTTTGATCTGGCAAAGGACTGACAGCCACGTACGCTCCTGTCCAAACGGTAATATTTTGCAGGCTTGTGCAGCGCGCCGGTTCGGCTAAACCGGCGCGCCCCTGCATTAGCTGACCGAGCCTGCCCATGACCGCTCCCGCAATAGAAACCACAGGCCTCGCCCGCCATTTCGGGGACAAACGGGCCGTGGACGGTATTGATCTGGATGTGCGGCGGGGCGAGATTTTCGCCGTTCTCGGCCCCAATGGCGCCGGGAAGACGACGCTGGTGCGCATGCTGGCGACATTGCTGCGTCCCACCGGCGGCAGCGCACGCGTGCTCGGCCACGACATCGAACGCGAGGCGCGCGAGATACGCCGCAAGATCAGCCTGACGGGCCAGTTCGCTTCGGTGGACGAAGACCTCACAGGCTATGAAAACCTGCTATTGCTGTCGCGCCTGTCGGGCCTGAAAGGGTCAGAAGCGAAGGACAGGACGATGGGGCTTCTCGCCGCCTTCGACCTGTCCGACGCGGCGGCCCGGCAGGCCAAAGACTATTCCGGCGGCATGCGCCGCAAGCTCGATATTGCCGCCAGCCTTATCCGGCGGCCTGAACTGCTGTTTCTGGACGAACCGACCACCGGGCTTGATCCGCGCTCGCGCAATCAGGTGTGGGACATTGTGCGCGGGCTCGCGGCCAGCGGCACGACCATTCTTCTGACCACGCAATATCTGGAAGAAGCCGACCAGCTGGCCGGCGAAATTGCGGTGGTCGATCATGGCCGCATCATTGCGCGCGGCACCAGCGCGGAGCTGAAAGCGAAAGTCGGCGGCGGCGTGCTGCAGATCCATCTCACCAGCGCTGAACGGCGCGAGGATGCCTCCCGCATCCTGTCTGACATGCTGGTGGGCGAGGTACGCGCGAGCGGCAACGCGGCATCGTTGAATGTGGACGTCGCTGATCCCGCCGCCGGTCTGGCGGCGCTCGGCGCCTTGTCCGCCGCTGGCATAGCGCTGACGGGCTACAGCCTCAGCCAGCCCAGCCTCGATGAGGTCTTCTTTGCCCTGACCGGACGCCCGCCAGAGCCGGAGAATGGGCAGGAAAGCGGGAAGGACGACGCGACGGATTCGGAGGCCGCGCTATGAGCGAGATGACCAAGCCCCTGGAGCAGGCGGCGCAGGACGCGGTGCTGTCAGCCCCGGCCATCGCGCCGCGCCCGCCGCGCCCCGTATCGGTGAGCCTCACCTATGCCTGGCGGGCGCTCCTGAAGATCAAGCATATGCCTGAACAGCTTTTCGACGTGGTGGTCACCCCCATCATGTTCACGGTGATGTTCACCTATCTGTTCGGCGGCGCGCTGGCAGGGTCTACAGACGCCTATCTGCAATTCCTCCTGCCGGGCATTCTGGTTCAGACGATTGTTTTTACGTCCGTCTATACCGGCTTCACACTCAACACCGATATCTCCAAGGGCGTGTTTGACCGTTTCCGCTCGCTGCCCGTGTGGAGCCCCGGCCCGATCGCGGGTGCGATGCTGGCCGATGTGTTCCGCTTCACGGCATCCGGTGTGATCGTTTTCATTATCGGCACATTGATGGGCTACCGGCCCGAAGGCGGTTTCATCGCCGTCATTCCCGCCCTCATGCTGATGAACGCGTTTGCGCTCGGCTTTGGCTGGATATTCACCGCGCTGGCGCTTTCTGTCCGCACGCCGTCCACGGTGATGACGCTCGCCTGGCTGGTGCTGATGCCGCTTACCTTCGCCTCCAACATCTATGTCGACCCGGCGACCATGCCCGGCTGGTTGCAGGCCGTGGTGTCGGTCAATCCGGTCTCGCTGCTGGTCAGTGCCATACGCGATATCATGGCTGGCACACCGGACGCTGGCGCTATATTGCTGGCCCTGCTCGCGCCTGGCCTCATCGCTGCGGTCTTCGGACCCGTGACGATGTGGCTTTACCGGCGCGAGCGCTAGCACAGGGAAACGCTTGCCATGTCCACGCTCTGGCGCCTGCTCGCCATCGGTCCTGCCGCGCCCATGAAGGCCGCCGACGCGGCTCTGAATGCGTGGGAAGACGGGCCGATGCTGTCCTGGTCTTTCTTTGAAGATGGCAGCGAGGAGGTCTGGCGGCTTGATGTGCTTTTCAATCAGCAGATTGATGTAGACCGATTTTTGGCCGGAATCGGGCTGACGGGCGCCGATATTGATGTCCAGTTCGCGCCGCTTCCCGAAGAGGACTGGGTGCGCCTGTCGCTCGCCGGCCTGCCCGCGGTCAAGGCCGGTCGCTTCGTTATCTATGGCGAGCATGCGAAAGCGGAACTGGCCCCCGGCGAAATCGGGATAGAGATAGAAGCCGGCCCCGCCTTTGGCACTGGCCATCACGGAACCACCAAAGGCTGCCTCATCGCCTGCGACAGGCTGGAACGCGAAGGGCTGAAAGCCGCACGCGTGCTGGACCTGGGCTGCGGGACGGGCGCACTCGCCATCGCGGCGGCTCTTGTCTGGCCCGATGCCGATATTCTCGCGACCGATATTGATCCCGAAGCCGTGGCGGAAACCGCGATCAATAACGCCAAGAATGGCGTGGCTGACCGGATTGAGGCCATCACGGCGGACGGGTTTGATCACCCCGCTTTCGAGGGCGCGGTGTTTGACCTGATCTTTGCCAATATCCTCGCAGGACCGCTGCAGGAGCTGGCGCGCGCACTGGCGGAGCGTCTGGCGCCCGATGGCCGGGCCGTCCTGTCCGGCCTGCTCGAAGAGCAGATTACAGGCGTCGAGGCGGCCTATGCCGGGGCTGGCCTTGTTACCGAACACACCGATATCATCGAGGGCTGGGCGATCCTGACGCTGAAAGCAGGCTGACCGGCATCACGCCTTGAGGATCAGCTCAAGGCAGGCATCGATATGCGCCTCGATCTGGCTGGGCTCGATCGGATTCTTGCCGGTCAGTATCTCGTATTCGGGCGCGAGCACGATGGGCAGGGAGAACGCGCCGGATAGCACGAATTTGAGGTGTTCGGGGTCACCCTGAGCGATCAGGCCCTCGCCTTGTGCGGCGCTGATCAACGAGATGATGAGATCGTTCAGCGGCTTCTGATGATGCGCAATCAGCCATTCCAGGCGCGGCGTGCGCTCGGCGCCTTCCTGCAGCAATAGCCGCATGTGCTCCGGGTATGCCGCCAGCGTGGCTATATGGGCCCTTATGGCAGCCTTGTAGAACGGCAGGCCGCTAAGCCCCTCCAGAGCGGCCATCTCGTCCTGCAGCTTGGCATTGACCCGCGCATAAAGCCGTTCAACCGCGGCTTCCCACACGCCCTGCTTGGACTTGAAATGATACATGATGAGCGGTACCGGCGCACCGCAGGCGCGCGCCACATCGCTCACCGACGCGCCGGAAAACCCGCGCTGGGCAAACAGCGGAATGGCCGCATCGAGGATACGGCTCTGCGTCGCCTCTCTCTGCGC
Source organism: Glycocaulis albus (assembly GCF_014639075.1). Lineage (GTDB taxonomy): Bacteria > Pseudomonadota > Alphaproteobacteria > Caulobacterales > Maricaulaceae > Glycocaulis > Glycocaulis albus. The sequence goes on along the minus strand of NZ_BMFS01000001.1, from coordinate 432,843 downwards.
CTCTCGCTCATTGGTCCGCGCCGGGCGGACTTGTGTTTTCGTGCTCATGGACAAAGGTTTAGAGCCATTGCGGCGCAAGGTCGATAGTGTGCGCTGGCAACAAGTCGTTGCCCGTTTCACGCCTTCTCCACGAAGCTCGACACGACCTTCTTCTCGCCTGCCTTGTCGAAGGCGACGGTCAGCTTGGCGCCATCGGCCACCAGAATCCGGCCATAGCCGAATTTCAGGTGGAAGACCCTGTCTCCGCGCTTGAACCCGCCAGCGCCATTGTCCCCGCTCTCGATCAGCTTTGCCTTGCCTTCAATCACGCCCGGATCGCGGCGGGCTCCGCTTTCCTGCGCCGCCTTGAAGCGTTTCCAGCCCGGACTGTCATAGGCCGAGCGGAAGGGATCGGCAGGCTCTGACACGCCGGCAAAACCGGGGCCTGCATCATAATAGCCGGTTTCGGACTTCGCTTCGGCGTGTTCGGGCGGCAGCTCGTCTATGAAGCGTGAGGGCAGGACGGACTGCCAGCGCCCGAAAATCATCCGGTTGGCCGTAAAGGAGATGATGGCGCGCTCCCTCGCGCGGGTAATGCCGACATAGGCGAGGCGGCGCTCCTCCTCCAGGCTCGCCGTGCCGCCCTCATCCAGAGACCGCTGCGAGGGAAACACCGTCTCCTCCCAGCCGGGCAGGAAAACCAGCGGAAATTCCAGCCCCTTGGCGGCGTGCAGCGTCATCAGGGACACTTCATCGCCATCGCTTGCCTGATCGAGATCCGCTACCAGCGAGACATGCTCCAGATAGGCTTCCAGCGTGTCAAACCCGCCCATGGAGCGGATGAGCTCCTTGAGGTTATCAAGCCGGCCTGCGGCCTGCGGGCTCTTGTCCTCGCGCCACATCGCCGTGTAGCCGCTTTCATCGAGGATGATCTCGGCCAGCTCGTCATGGCGCATCGTGTCGGCTTGCGCCCGCCAGCGCTCGACATCGCGCAGGAAAACCTGCAAGGCGGTGCGCGCCTTGCCGCGTATCTCGTCGGTCTGGACCATCAGGCCCGCCATCTCGCTCATCGAGACACCCGCTGAGCGCGCCGCTGCGGCGATCTTCTGCACGCTGGTCTCGCCAATCCCCCGCTTGGGGACGTTCACGATCCGCTCGAATGCCAGATCGTCCTCGGCCGAGCGCACAAGGCGCATATAGGCGTGGGCATCACGCACCTCCGCGCGTTCAAAGAAGCGCGGACCGCCAATGACCTTGTAGGGCAGGCCCAGCATGATGAAGCGGTCTTCAAACGCGCGCATCTGCCAGGACGCACGCACCAGAATGGCGATATCATTGTGCTGGTTGCCGGAGCGGACAAAGGCCTCGATCTCGTCGGCGACGAAACGCGCTTCCGCATCCCCGTCCCACAGGCCGCGCACCTGTACCTTCTCGCCGGGATCATCCTCGGTCCACAGCGTCTTGCCAAGACGCGAGCGGTTGGACCTGATGAGGCCGGAGGCCGCGCCGAGAATATGCCCCGTAGAGCGGTAATTGCGTTCCAGACGGATCACGGTGGCGCCGGGAAAATCGGTTTCGAAGCGCAGAATGTTGTCCACTTCCGCGCCGCGCCAGCCATAGATGGACTGGTCGTCATCGCCCACACAGCACACATTGCCAGACCCGCGCGCCAAGAGGCGCAGCCAGAGATACTGGCAGACATTGGTGTCCTGATACTCGTCCACCAGAAGATAGCGGAAGCGCCGGTGATAAAGCGCCAGCACATCGGCATTTTCGGTGAAGATCGTCAGATTGTGCAGCAGGAGATCGCCGAAATCGCAGGCATTGAGGACTTTCAGCCGCTCCTGGTAGAGTCGGTAGAGCACATCAGCCTTGCCGTCCGCGAACGTCCAGCGGTCCTCCTCGCCCAGCTTTTCAGGGCGGATGCCCCGGTTCTTCCAGCCATCGATGAGGCTGGCCAGATGGCGCGGCGTCCAGCGCTTGTCGTCTATCCCCTCGGCCTGGAGGATCTGCTTGATCAGGCGCAGCTGGTCATCGGTATCCAGGATGGTGAAGGAGGGTTTCAGCCCCACCAGCTCGGCATGCCGGCGCAAGATTTGCGCGGCGATGGAGTGGAAGGTGCCAAGCCAGGGCAGGCCCTCCACTGCCTCACCGATAATGGCGCCGACACGCTCCTTCATCTCGCGCGCGGCCTTGTTGGTGAAGGTCACCGAGAGGATTTCCCACGGATTGGCCCGGCCTGTGGCAAGGATATGAGCAAGCCGGGTGGTCAGGACGCGCGTCTTGCCGGTGCCTGCCCCCGCGAGCACGAGAACCGGCCCGTCAGTCGCCTCCACAGCGGCGCGCTGCTCTGCGTTCAATCCCTTCAGATAGCCCGGCAGCCCCGTCTCTCCGCCAGATGGCGGACGGGCAGAGGCCTGTTGGGACAAGGGGACAGAATTCATGGCGGCCTTGATGCTGAGCAGTCGATTCGAACGGGAGCGAACAAAACTAGCACGCCTTGGGGCAATCGGCAGGGGTGAAGGCGGACCGATTGCACCGGCGAGGCCGGTCACTCAGCGCTTACGGCTTGCAGCCTGGATTACAGACCGGTAACACTGTGCATAGCATGGGGGAGCAAACCGGATGTGAGACGCGCTCACCAGCGCCTTTAGCCCTCTCTGATTCACGCGGTCGATGACCGCGCCCTTCCCGGTATCTCCCATGTTTCAAGACACACCCGATGCTACGCTCGACGCTGCCTGCCCGTTGGCTGATGACGGCATATTGCGTGATTTCTGGTATGTTGCCCTGCCTGCGCGCGAACTGAAAGCCGGGCGCAGCCAGAGCCTGAGCGTTTGCGGCCTTGCCCTCGAACTGACGCGCACCGGCGATGCTGCAGACCCGGTGACCGGACAGTCCGGCAATGGTGAAGCCCTGCACGTCGCCGAGCAGGAAGGCCTGATCTGGGTCTTCATCCCGGAAAAGCCCGGCAGTGCACCGGCAAGCGCGCCGCCCGCGTTCGAAGGGCCGGGCAGCGCGAAGGTGCGCTTTGTCGAGGAAGCCCTGCTGCCCTGCCATATTGATGACGCCGCCTATGGCCTGCTGGACCCGGCCCATGGGCCTTACGTCCATGCCAGCCCGATCTGGCGCAGCTCCAAGACACTCAAAGACAAGGCGAAATCCTACGAGCCAAGCGAGCTGGGCTTCACCATGGTTCCGCATGAGCCGGTTAACTCGAAGCTCTACAACATTATTGGCGGCTCGATCCGGGTCTTGATCGCCTTCCGTCTGCCGGGCCTGCGCATCGAGCGGATCTGGAACGAGAAGCACACGGTTCTCGGTGTCACCGTCCTCACACCCATCGACGCGAGCCGCACCGTGATCCGCCAGGTTTTCTATTGGGACACGCCGGTCCTCACCGCCATCAAGCCGATAGCGCGCCTGTTCACCCGGCCCTTCCTGCAACAGGACGTGCACATCATGGCGCTGCGCCAGAAGGGTCTCGCCTTCGGCGCGAAGGGCATGCTGATCCGCGACGCCGACCAACTCTTCATCTGGTACCAGCGCATCAAGAAGGAAATTCTCGATTCCCGCGCCCAGGGGCGCGAGTTCGTGAACCCGGTTAAGCCCGCGACCTTGCGTTGGCGGACGTAATACACACGGTCACCTCTCCAACAAAACTTGACACGGCACCGGTCAGCTTGGAACGTCCGCCCTGTAATAGGTTGGGAAGGGCGAAAGGATGGCTGATACTGTACTGGATACCGCATCGGGCGATGTGCCGGATAATCCGGCTGGATCGCGCTTTTTCCTCTACATGTCGCTGACCCTGCTCGCGCTGGTCTTGGCAGGTTTCTCCAAGACGTTTTACCTGCGCGCCTTCTTTGAGCAGGCCCCCTTCATGACTGACGCGTTCATGACGCGCGAACTCTACATCCACGGCTCAGTGATGACTGCTTGGTACGTGCTGCTCGCCGTCCAGACATTCCTCATCGGGCGGCGCGCCTATGGCCTGCACAAGATGATGGGGGTGTTCGGCCTCGGTCTAGCCGTGGCCATGATTGCGACCGCTATTCCGGTGATCACGGGCTTCGCCCCGCGCCTGATCGCCGCCGGTCTAGGGCGTGGACTCATAAGCTCTGACCCAGAGTCTTGCTGATGCGAGTGCGATGGCGGCCAGGAAGTTTCTGGCCAGCTTTTCGAAGCGTGTGGCGCATCGTCTGAAGTGCTTGAGTTTGCAGAAGTAGCGCTCGACGAGATTGCGCTGGCGATAGATGTGCGGCGCGACGGACCTCTGGACCTTTCGGTCTTTCTGGGTCGGGATGTGAGCTGTGGCGCCCATGGCTTCGATCTGCTCCACAAGGGCGCGGGCGTCGTAGCCGCGGTCGGCCACCACATGGCGGGCGCGTCGCAGGGTGGATATCAGCTCGGCGCCGGCGCTCTTGTCGCCGGCCTGGCCTTGAGACAGGGCCAGGCGGATGGGCAAGCCCTGATCGTCCACGATGGCGTGGATCTTGGTGCTCAGTCCCCCGCGAGAGAGACCGATGGCGTGATCCGGCCCCCCTTTTTTCCGCCTGCAGCGTGCTGGTGAGCGCGGATGATGGAGCTGTCGATAAACGTCATCGACTCTGGAGACTGGTCGGCCAGAGCATTGAAAACATTCACCCATACCCCCGCCTTCGCCCACCGGTTGAAGCGGTTATAGACCGTCGTGTACGGGCCGTAGCGCTCCGGCAGATCGCGCCAGGGCGATCCCGTCCGCAAAATATAGAAAATCCCGTTCAGCACACGCCGGTCGTCCGTGCGCGGCACGCCGCGCGGCTTGTTCGGCAGGAGCGGCATGATGATCGACCACTCCGCATCACTCAAATCAAATCGGGCCATGATCAAACTCCCTTCAAGGAGCTTGAATCACGACCCAGCTGATTTGGGAATCCCGTTTATGGGTACAGAACCTAGAGGCCGAAACGGTTCTGCCGGTCATTTCGGTGCTGATCTGGTTTGATATTCTCGCCCTGGTGGCGTTCGGCCTGCTGGTGGCCCTCGCGATTGTGTTTCGTCAGACCGGTGCCGCACACAAGCGCCTGATGATGATGGCGAGCATCGCCTTCATGCTGCCGGCCACCTTCCGCATCGTGAACGGGTTTGCGCCTGACCTGCCTGCCATGCCGATCGCGCTGATCGTGTCGCTACTCCTTCTGGCGGCCATGGCGGCCCACGACCTTCGCTCCCTGGGCAAGCTGCACCCGGCAACCGTGTCCGGTGGCTCCATGGTCGCTGCCCTCACAGCGCTGGGCTTAGTCATCGGGGCATCGGGCGCTGGCCAGGGCTTTGTAGCGGGAATGATGTAGCCCTATCCCCGGAACCCCAGAGCCACCAGATAGGTCTCCGAGCTGTCGGCGCGGCTGGCGGCGGGCTTCGCGTGTTTGACCTTGTCAAAGCGCGGCTTCAGCCGTGCAAGGATTTCGCTCTCGGTGCCGCCCTGGAACGCCTTGGCGATGAAGGCCCCGCCCGGTTTCAACGTTTCCAGCGCAAAGTCTGCCGCCGCCTCCACCAGATTGACGATACGCAAATGGTCGGTGCTCTTGTGACCGGTGGTCCAGGGGGCGAGGTCGGACATGACAAGGTCAGCCGGTCCGCCCAGCGCCTCTTTCACCGCTTCGGGCGCGCCCGCATCGGTAAAGTCCATCGTCATCAGGACGGCACCCGCGATGTGATCCATCTCCAGAAGGTCGATACCGACGACATGGCTGGCCCCGCGCTTGAGGGCCACCTGCACCCAGCCGCCGGGCGCGGCGCCCAGATCGGCAATACGCATGCCGGGCTTCAAAAGGCCGAATTTGTCGTCCAGCTCGATCAGCTTGTAGGCCGCGCGCGAACGATACCCTTCAGCCTTCGCACGCTGGACATAAGGATCGTTCAGCTGGCGTTCCAGCCAGCGCTGGGACGACACTTTGCGCTTCTTGGCGGTTTTGACGCGCTCGTGGAACTGCTTGTCAGCGCGCTTGCTGCCGCCCTTGGTGACCGGGCCGGAGCGTCTGCGGCGTTTTTCCTCGGGCGGGGCATCATCCTTGCCGGAACTCATGCTTCAACTCCTGCCGGGCCGGCTTTGCGTGTCCGTCCCTTGCGGCCGCGGCGGCCGCGTTTTCGTCTGGGATAGATCAGATTGAGCAGCAGGCCTTCACGAAGCCCCCGGTCCCCGACACGCAGGCGCGGCACCGGCCAGCCATCCATCACGGTTTCCAGGATAGCACAACCTGCCACCACCAGATCGGCCCGTTCGGTGCCGATACAGCCCTCGCCCGCACGTCCTTCAGCGTCCTTGCCTGACAGCCGGTCACAGGCCGCGCGCGCCTCATGCGCCTCCATCCATAGCCCGTCCACGCGATTGCGGTCATAGCGCACCAGATCGAGATGAACCCCGGCCACCGAGGTAACCGTGCCCGATGTGCCGACCATATGGGCCTTGCCCTGTTCAAACAGCGGGCGCAGGCGGCGCGCGCCCTTCGGGATGCGTGTCTCCTTGCGCACTTCGGCCTTCATCGCCTCATACCAGGCCGCACGCTCCTGAGGTGTGGCGTTTTCCGGTTCGGGGCAGCGTTCGGACAAGGTGACAACACCCAGCGGAATGGTTGTCCAGCCGCGAATACCCGGCCGCCCTGCATCGGGATAGCCGCCGCGTTCGCGCCATTCAGCCAGATCCAGCCAGCACAGCTCGGTAGACCCTCCGCCAATATCGACCACAACAGCGGCATCGAAGCTGTCATCAAGCAGATCCAGACTGCCCTGGACAGCCAGGCGGGCCTCCTCCTCCGGCGATATCAGGTCCAGCTTCAGGCCGGTTTCCCGCTCCACCCGGTCAAGGAATGCCTGCCCGTTGGACGCCATGCGGCAGGCCTGCGTCGCCACGGCGCGCAATTTCGTCACCTTGCGCCGTTCCAGCTTCTGGGCGCACACACCCAGCGCCTCGACGGCACGGTCCATCGCCTCCTCGGAAAGGACGCCGCTGGCGCCCAGCCCTTCGCCCAGCTTCACGATGCGCGAAAAGCTTTCCACCACGCGAAAGCCGCGCGCCGCGCGGCGAGCCATCAGCATACGGCAATTATTGGTGCCAAGGTCTATCGCACCGTAAATGACATCGTGCCGGTGCCGGCCTTTGGATGTCTTGCGCGAATCGGTCCCCGGGCGTGCGCCGGGGTCATGCGTATCCATGAACTGTCTGGTCCTGTTGCCCGGCCTGTCTGGCAAGGCGCGCAACCTTCCGGCGCGCAGCCCGTTGCCCGGCAAGACCGGTCTGGTTCGTGTGTTGAAGACAATGATAACACGATCGTGACAAGATGACAGGTATTAGGCTTGCGAGTGTGTCATGCAGCACAGGGCTGGATTTACGGCGCCAGCGCCATACTTGAACGGTAAAAGACTGGGAAAAAAGGAGATTTCCGTGCGTAGCGCGCGTTTTGCGATTGGTGATGTGGTCCGTCACCGGCTCTTCCCCTTCCGGGGCGTGGTGTTCGATGTCGACCCGGAATTTGCCAATACCGAGGAATGGTACCAGTCCATCCCCGAACGTATCCGCCCGCACAAGGAGCAGCCTTTTTACCACGTGCTGGCCGAGAATGAGCAGAGCTACTACACGGCCTATGTCTCCGAGCAGAACCTGCTGCCCGACGCCCATAACGGCCCGATCGGCCACCCGGAAGCAGCCGCTGTATTCGAAGGTTTTGACGGTGCCCGCTACAAGGTGAAGGCCGAGATCGCCTCCAGGGCGAACTAGCTACCGGCCGTAACCTACCACTTCCTGCTCGATAGCGCCGAAGATCGACTTGCCGCTGCCGTCGCGCACGTCGATGCGGATCGTGTCGCCCGGCGTCATGAAGGGCGTTTTCGGCTTGCCGTCATTGATCGTCTCGATCATGCGGATCTCGGCGATGCACGAATAGCCCTTGCCGCCTTCGCTAACCGGCTTGCCGGGACCGTCATCTTGCTTGTTTGATACCGTGCCGGAGCCGACAATGGTGCCAGCCGTCACGGGCCGGGTCTTCGCCAGATGCGCGATCAGCTCCGGGAAGCCGAATGTCATGTCGACCCCGGCATCCGGCTCGCCAAAAAGCTGGCCGTTATATTGAGAGCGCAGCGGCAGGTGCAGGCGCGCCCCGTCCCACGCCTTGCCCAGCTCGTCAGGCGTCACGGCGACGGGTGAAAAGGCTGTCGGCGGCTTGGACTGGAAGAAACCGAAACCCTTGGCGAGCTCACCCGGGATCAGGCCGCGCAGCGACACATCATTACAGATCATGATGAGGCGGATGGCCTTTGCTGCTTCATCGGCCGTGCAGCCCATGGGCGCATCGCCGGTGATGACGGCCACTTCACCCTCGAAATCGAGACCCCAGCTGTCATCACCCAGCGGAATGGGATCGCGCGGCGCCAGAAAGGCATCAGAGCCGCCCTGATACATGAGCGGATCGGTCCAGAAGCTTTCCGGCATTTCCGCGCCGCGCGCTTTCCTGACCAACTCCACATGGTTCACATAGGCCGAGCCGTCCGCCCATTGATACGCACGCGGCAGGGGCGAGAGCGCGTCATGCTCATGAAAGCGCTCGCGCGGAATGGTCTCGCGGTGCAGTTCGTCCGACAGGGTTTCCAGCTTCGGCGCGATCGCAGCCCAGTCATCGAGCGCCGCCTGCAGGGTCGGCGCGATATGGGAGGCGTCAGTGCACCAGGCGAGATCCCGCGAGACGACAACAAGACGGCCGTCGCGCGTACCATTCTTCAGGCTGGCAAGTTTCATCGGATTGCTCCTTTCGCGCCGGGCGCGGTCAGGCTTCGAGGAAATTATCGGGTGAAACGGCGGCGAAGCGGCCATCGGAATGGAGCCATTCCAGCTCGCCATCGGCAATGCCGAAACGCGCGCCATGCAGGGTCAGCGTACCGGCCTGCACCGCCTCGGAGATGAAGGGGAACGACATCAGCCGCTCCAGCGACCGCTTGATCGAGCCGAGCTCCATCGCATCACACAGATGGTCAGTATCGGCATCTTCGCCGAGCTCGCGAACGGCCTCGTCGAGCACCGGTTTTAGCGGGTCGAGCCAGCGCTCGATGAACTGCGTGCCAGCCGCTCCGCCCGTCGCCGCTGCGTGCACCCCGCCACAGCTCTTGTGACCCAGCACGACGATATGGGGAACGCCCAGCGCCTTGACGGAGAACTCCAGCGCGGCCGAGACGCCGTGATGCGCGCCGTCCGGCTCATAGGGCGGCACCAGATTGGCGACATTGCGGATGATGAACAGCTCGCCCGGTCCGGCATCAAAGATCGCCGCCGGGTCGACACGGCTATCCGCGCAGCCGATCACCAGGGCATGGGGTTTTTGCCCCTTGGCGAGATTCTGCCAGATGCGTTGCTTGCGCTCGAAACGCTCGGCGCGGAAACGGGCAAAGCCCTCATGCAGACGGTCAGGTATCATGTCTGGCGGTCTAGCCTTCGATGGGCCGGGCGGCAAGCGGGCGGGTCAGAAGCGTTCGGCGCGCACCACCTGCACGTCCGAGACCATGACAATGCCGATCTGACGCTCCAGAAGCGCGTAGACACGCTCCAGCACGGTATCGAGCACGGCCGGATCGATAACGGCCAGCACCATCACCATGCGCCCGGCTTCGGTGATCTGCCCCTCGCGCGCCCAGCTGCCATTCTTGCCCCGGCCGGACTTGGCGGGCAGCACGGTCCAGCCCTTTACACCCGCCTTTTCCAGCACGCTCTCAAGGCGCGGGACGGCCGGCATCTCGATAATGATCTCCAGTCGCTTTTTCAGGCTGGTCTGCATCGGTCTAGCCTCCAGTGCCGGTTACAAGCCGGGCGATCCAGAAATAGAGCGGAATACCCGCCACCAGATTGAACGGAAAAGTGATCCCCAGCGCCAGCGTCAGCGAAATCGCCGGGCGCGCTTCGGGCAGGGCAAGGCGTAAGGCCGCCGGCACCGCGATATAGCTTGCAGAGGCCGCGAGCGTCATCAACAAGCCCAGACTGCCCGCATCCAGCCCGGCGAGAAGCCCTGTTCCCAGCCCTGCCAGTGCACCGATCAGCGGCATGTAGAGGCCGAAGCCGATGACGCCGGGTTTGAGGACGCGCCAGTTGCGAAGAAGGCCCCGGCCCGCCACCAGCCCCATATCGAGCAGGAACAGGCAGAGCACGCCGCGGAAGATGTCGTTGAAGAAAGGGGCAACAGCCGTCATGCCGCGCGGGCCGGTCATCCAGCCGATGAAAAACGCCCCGATCAGGAGGACGATCGAGCCGTTAGCCGCAATCTCCTTCAGGACCGAAAGCCTGCTCTCGGCATGCCCCTCCCCGCCATTGGAGGCGCGCGCAGCCGAGCCCGCCAGGATCAGCGCGGTAACGATGGCAGGCGCTTCCATGGCGGCGGCAACCGCCACCATGAAGCCTTCACCCGGCGTTTCGAGAAAGCGCGCCGCGTCGCTCGCAGCGATAAACGTAACAATGGAGATGGAGCCGTAATGGGCCGCGATGGCCGCCGCATCAATGCGCCCTACCTTCGTGGTCAGCATCAAGAGGCCAAAGCCCAGCACCGGCAGCAGCGCCGAGAGCACGATACCGGACAGGATCGCTCCGCCAACCGACCAGTTCAGGTCGCCGACGGCCATCTCCGCCCCACCCTTGAAGCCGATCGCCATCACCAGATAGAGCGATAGCGCCTTGGCGATGGCCTCCGGAATGGAGAGGTCTGAGCGGACGAACGCCGCGATCAGCCCCAGCACGAAGAACAGGATGGGCGGGGAGATCAGATTGGCTTCCGCCAGCGTGAAAATATCCATGCCCCGCCCCCCGGCTCCGACTATGCCTACTCAGCCGCCTGTTTCGGCTTCCAGGAGTGAACGTAGTCGAGATTCTCCACACTCGCTGCCCCCTCACCCACATCGAGCGGATCGCGGGTGTCGATCATCACCGCATACTCGTCCGTCGCGGGCTTTTTCTGCGTGAACATGTTGGCGAGCGCTTTCGGGTGCGGGCCGTGGGTGAAGCCTGCCGGGTGGAAGGTCATCATGCCCGCATCAATGCCGTCGCGGCTGAAGAAATCGCCCGCGTGGTAGAACAGCACTTCATCATAGTCGTTATTGTTGTGGAAGAAGGGCACTTTGAGCGCGCCCGGATCGGTCTCGAAGGGGCGCGGCGCGAAGGTGCACACCACAAACCGGTCCGATAGGAAGGTCGTGTGCGCGCTCGGCGGCACATGATAGCGATGGCTCATCAGCGGCCTGATATCGCGCACATTCAGGCGCACCGGATAAAGCTCGCCATGCCAGCCGGCAGCATCCAGCGGATTATAGGGATAGGTGATGCGGCTCACCGCTCCGCGCTTCTTCACATGCACCACCCATTCATGGTCGTCATCTGCCTGCTGCGCGCGGAAGGCTTCGTCCATGGCCGGCACATCCAGCACCGCCGGATCGAAGATCGCATGCGGGCCGAGCAGGCCCCGGTCAGGCAGGGTGTAGTGGGTGTTGGTGGCCTCCACCATCAGAACGGCCGTGGCTTCAGACGGCACCAGCCGCCACATCGTGGCGCGCGGCAGGATGATGTAGTCACCCGCCTCGTAAGCCAGATGGCCAAAGTCGCAGAACAGCGAGCCCTTGCCGGTATGGATGAAGAGAAGCTGGTCGCCATCGCCGTTGCGGGCAAGGCCTGTCATCGGCTTTTCCAGCTTCCAGAAACGGATATCGCAGCCATTATTGTGCAGAACGGACGGGCTGGACCACGGCACATCATCCGGGCGGTTCAGCCGCGCCAGATCAAACGCGCGCGGCTGCAGCGGGCCTTCAAACTTCACCCAGCCGGTGGGCGGGCGCTTGTGATGCAGGAAGGCCGCGGGGCCGAAAAACCCCTCCTTGGACATTTCGCGCTCATAGGGCGCATGTTCCGGGAAATCAGCATGGGCCTGGCGCGAGGCATCGCCTTCGCTGCGGGAGGTGTAGATCCATTTGCGCGCCATGACACATTCTCCGTTCTGCCGGGTCATCAATTTAGTTACATCTGAAACTAAATGGAAGGGGCTTCCCGGCAAGGGGGTTGCATGACGTCAGTGTGCCTGAACGCTGGCAGGCTGGCAAAGGCGGGCGGACGCCCTATTGCGCCGTGCACGCGCGGAAGGACGCCACCGTGTCCTGGCGGGCTTCGAGCGCCTCATAGACTGTCCAGTGCAGGTCGGATGCAATCATGGCAACACCTGCATCGGCAAATCCGGCATAGATGGACGTATCGCCGCTTTCCAGCACCTCGCTGTCAATATGCCAGAGCGTGCCGGCAACCGGCGGAATACCCGCCTCGAGCAGATGCGCCCAGACAGTCGGGTCCAGCTCGCGCTGCACCCCTGCCCATCCGACAAGACGGGCCGGGTCAATGCCGGCTTCGGTCAGCGTCTCCAGGCGTTCAGGGTCAGTCAGCTGGATGGAGATCACCACCTCGTCACTGGCCGCCGCAGCGCGCAGCGCGTCCTCGGTCTCATAGGTGATGACCATGGCATAGGAGAGCGCATCATTGGCGACGATAGCCTCCACGAGATCTTCAACCGGCACGGTGCGCTTCAGGTCAAGCTGGACGAAGGCCCGCCCGCGCGCCCAGCTGAGCACCTCTGACAGGCTGGGAATACGGTAGGGCGTCAGCTCGCCCTCATTGTCGATGAGCTGGAAGGCCGACAGCTCGGCAAAGGTCATCTCGGAAATATTGCCGGTTCCGTTCGTCGTGCGGTCAAGGCTCTCATCATGCATCATCACCAGCACGCCATCGGCGGTACGCCGTACATCCATTTCCAGCAGCATGGGTCCGCCCGACAGCGTGTTGGCGAAGGTTTCGATCGCGTGCTCGGGATAACCGGGCTCCACACCGCCCCGGTGCGCGCTAACCAGCGTTACATCGCGGTCCATCAGGCAGCGCAGCACATCGGGAATGGACTGCCCGTCCGGCGCCACCGCCGCTACCAGGGGCTCGGGCAGCGTGTCGGACGCTGGCGCCGCTTCCGCCAGACGCCGCTCGGCTTCCGACAGCTCGCCGGACGGCTCTGGCATTTCAATTTCGCCCACCGGCTCCGGGCAGGCAGCCAGAAACAGGGACAGGGCCGAGACGCTGGCAAGTTTCAAAATTGCAGGATCAAACAGGCGCATGAGAGCTCCGGAACAAGATTATAGCGGCCACCGGACCCGATAGCCGGTTCACGCAACAGCTATATGACGGGCGGCAACCCTATTCATCATCATAGATGGCGACGTATGGCTCGCGGCCCTCGCCCCAACTCGCCCGGTACATGCCGGGTGTGTTCATTGCCCAGACGGGCTGGCCAACGAACAGCATGACGATGCCGCCATCTCCGCCATCGGCCTCAAGGGTTTCCATCATGCGGTCGGCGGCGATCTGGGCAGCTTCCTCAAAGCTGTGCTGCTCGAACATCAGCCGGTTGGCCTCATGGCAGATGGCAGCTGCCACATTGAAGCGGATGAAGTATTCGCCCGTGCCGGTGGCCGAGAGCCCGCAACGATCGTCCGCCCAGGTGCCCGCGCCGATGATCGGCGTATCGCCCACGCGGCCCCAGCGCTTGGCAGTCGTGCCGCCTGTGGACGTACCCGCTACTGTCACGCCACTGGTATCCATCACAACCACGCCGACCGTGCCGAAGCGGTGTTCGCGCTCCATCAGGTCCAGCGCGCCCTCGCGGACCGGCTCGGGGGCAGGCGCGCCTTCAGGGCGCGGCGGCACGGGCAGCCCCATGCGCTGCACCTGGCGTTCCATGGCCTGCCAGCGGCGCTCGGTGAAGAAAAAGGCCTGGTCGGCGGTTTCCAGTCCGCGTTCAGCGGCAAAGCCTTCCGCCCCGTCACCGACCAGCATGACATGCGGGCTGTGTTCCATCACGGCTCTCGCCAGTGAGATCGGATGACGCACACCTGTCACCCCGGCGACGGCACCGGCAGCGCGCGTATCACCCACCATGATCGAAGCATCGAGTTCCACCCGGCCGTCGGCCGTGAACACCGCGCCGCGCCCGGCATTGAACATCGGATCGTCTTCAAGGACGCGGATTACCGCCTCCACGACCTCTGTCCCGTCCGCTCCGCCGGAGAGCATGGCACCGCCCAGCTCCAGCGCGGCCTGCAAGGCGGAACGGTAGGCCGCTTCGGTTTCGGCATCCATGGCTCCGCGTTCGATCACCCCGGCACCGCCGTGGATGATGATCGACCATTCCAGCTCGCCTGCGCTCTCGTTCCGCGCATCGGCGGCAGGGGCGGCAAGGGCGAGGAAAACAAAGGCGGTCAGGACACGGATCATCGTCAACTCCATGACTGGCTGGCAGCAGGTCAGAATAGCTGAAAATCAGAAGGTGAGGATAACTTTCCCCTTCACCCGGCGCTCCATGATGTCGGCAAAGGCCTTGGCAAATTCGTCCAGCGGATAGGCCGCTGAAATGTGCGGCACGATCTTCCCGGCCTCATAGAGGTCAAAAAGCTCTTTCATGTTCTGCGCATTCTCGCGCGGATTGCGGCCCGCCCAGGCGCCCCAGAACACGCCGAGAATGTCGCGGCTGTTGAGCAGGGCCAGATTGAGCGGAACTTTCGGGATCAGACCGGCAGCAAAGCCGATGACAAGATAGCGCCCGCCCCACCCCGTGGCCCGCAAGGCAGCTTCGGAATAATCGCCGCCCACCGGATCATAGACGACATCGACGCCCTTGTTCGCGGTGATCTCGCGCACCCGGGCCTTCAGGTCCTCAGCTGTATAGTTGATGAGCTCATCGGCGCCCGCCTCTTTGGCAATTTCCAGCTTTTCAGCCGTGCTGGCCGCCGCGATCACCTTCGCGCCCATGGCCTTGGCCAGCTGCACCGTGGCGAGCCCAACCCCGCCCGCAGCGCCCAGCACCAGCACGGTCTCTCCCGGCTGCAGCTTCGCGCGCTGCTTGAGCGCGTGATAGGAGGTACCGTAAATCGTCGTGAAGGCGGCGGCGTGTTCAAAGCTCATGGAATCGGGGATCGGGATGACTTGCGCAGCCGGCGCGACGGCCTGCTCGGCAAACCCGCCCAGCATGGTCGCCACGATCACCCGGTCACCGGGCTGGAAGCCGCTGGTGTTCTTGCCAAGCTCGGACACGATGCCCGCGCATTCCGTCCCCGGAATGAATGGGAAGGGCGGTTGGGCCTGATACTTGCCTTCAACCAGCAGAATGTCGGGAAAATTGACACCTGCAGCCTTCACATCGACCTGCACAAAGCCCTCGTTCAGCGGCGGGGCATCAACCTCGGCCACTTCCAGATTCTCGTAAGGGCCGAATTCCTTGCAGATCAGAGCGCGCATATGGGGGTGTCCTCTCTCGAACAGGTCAGGTCAGTTGCGCGAGACCATAAAGGCTGGTGCCCGCAAAGGGCAATGCGCGAACCCTGCGCCTTGCTGGACGGCAAACGGCCCTGTCCGCGAAGCTGCCGGCAGGGCCGTTCAAGCGTCAGCGTTTCCGCCTAGAAGTAGAAGCGCAGGCCGACTTCCAGAATGTTGGACTGGTTTTCGACATCCAGCGTGGCCGGGAACAGGTTCACGTTGAAGTCCACGTCCTGCGTTGCGCGGTAACGATAGCCGCCAAACAGCTGGACGCGATCTGACACATCGTAGCTCGCACCGGCCATGAGCTGGTAGGCAAAGACGGTTTCGCTGTCATTGATGATGTCGACATCGGACGGGTTGTACCGGACCTTCACGTTCGACGCGCCGATACCGGCACCGGCATAGAGCCCCAGCGGACCTTGCAGGTCAAAATCGTAATAGGCATTGATCATGAAGCTGGTATTGCGGATCACTCCGCGCCCGTCAGCGACGAGATCCGCCACCGTCACGCCCAGCGCCGGGGAGCCGGTAATCAGCACGGCCGCATCAGCGCCGCCGATCGGATTGCCACCGGCCGAGACGTCGGTATGGGTATCCACATCGCTGGATGAATAGCCGATTTCTGCTTCCATCCGCAGCCCGCTCTGAAGACGCCAGCCATAGGCCGCGCTGACAAAGGCGCCGGTGTCGAACTCTGTGCTCCAGCCCAGCGGCGTACCGGACGGCAGCACTGTGCCTGCCGGCACGGCGACACCGTCGCCGGTTGTGAAGTCCTGCGTGAAGCTGCCGGAATTGGCGCTGTCGCGCTGGAAATTGAACCCGGCAGATGCCGAAACATATTGCTGCGCGGACGCGCCTGCGCCGAGCACCAGGGCCAGCGCAGACGCCGTGAGTCCGGCCTTCAGGGCCGGTTTGCCGAATTTGAAGCTCATCTCGGTCTCCCTCTTGGAAGGTTGAAAGTGTTATGCTGTATCGGATATGCAATAGTATATAGACCGGACAAGGGCGTGGTGTGCTTTTTCGCCGGTTGTGCGGATACGCGTGATCCGGGAGGCGGAGCCGAACACAGTCCGCCGCTTGCCCGGACCACCCATGCCCCGCGTGCATTGCGAGGAGAAGTGTCGTAATGGACGAACTGGCACCGGAGCGATTCCCTGCGCCCGGAAACGACAACCAGACGGCAAACACGCCGCATGCCCTTCGCCCGGAGACGGCCATGACCGCATCCCCTGTCCTGCATTCGGAGCGTCAACGCGAATTGCTGGACATGCTGTCGGTCGCCGCCGTGGCGGACCGGTCAGGGCCGGTGTCCTTGCGCCAGTTCGCCATCAGGGCAGGCGTTTCCGAGCCCACGCTGCGGCACTTCTTCAAGGACCGTCAGGGCGTCGTCATCGCCATCCTCCACCATTTCGCGCGGCAGGCGGAGGCATGGCTCGCCAGGTCAGCCGAAGCGGGCGGCAATCTGGAGGACTCGGTCAAGGGCTATCTCGATCTCGCGCTTCAGGGCTTTGACAACTCCCTCTTCGTGCAGGCCCACGCCTTCGCTCTGGTGGAGTCCATTCATGACCCGGTGGTCGGGCGCGCTTATCTCGACATCGTCGTCGAGCCGTCCCTGAAAGCCATAGAGGCACGCCTGGGCCCCGGCATCGATCCGGGCGGACAAAGCCCTGATCGGGTTCGCCACAGCGCCCTGGCGCTCTATTCCACCATGCTGTTTGCGATACTGCACCAGCGCCTGCTGCACGGCGAAGAGGCCCGCCCGCTCGACATGAGCGGCTTCTTTGCCGATCTGGTGACCCTGTTCGGTACCGGTCTCGCAGCAAAGGCTTGATAATGCGCCGCCAGCCTCCGATAACCGGTCCGTCCGTGATGACCGGGAGCCGGCGTGCCCATGTTTCTGCGCAATATCTGGTATTATGCCTGCCCGGCCGGGGATGTGAAGCCGGGCAAGATGCTGCACAAGGTCCTGCTGGGCGAACCGGTGGTGATTGCGCGCGCAAGGGATGGCGAGGTATTCGCCCTGCGCGATCTGTGTCCCCATCGCGGCGTGCCGCTATCGGCCGGACGGCTGTGCGCGCAGGGCAGCACGATTGACGGAAAGACCCTGTCCGAGCCGCAGATCGAATGCCCCTATCATGGCTGGCGCTTTGGACCCGATGGCAGCTGCCGGGCCATACCCTGCCTGGTTGAAGGCCAGGAGATGGATATCGGCAGGATCCGCGTTCGGCGTTATCCGGTCCGCGAGCTGCAGGGCAATCTCTGGATATGGATGCCTACGGCGAGTGACGGCCCTGTGCTGGGCGATACACCAGAGCCCGACCACGAACCCCCGGTCATGCCGGAAGTGGGCGAACGTATGCCTGCCCTGGTCGAGCGCATGGTCTTCGACTGCCATGTCGATCACGCCGTTATCGGCCTGATGGATCCGGCACACGGGCCTTATGTCCACCGCTCGGTCTTCTGGCGGTCGGAAAAATCCATGCACGAGAAGGAAAAAGCGTTCGGACCCAGCGAGCTCGGCTTTACAATGCTGCCGCACACGCCGTCGAAAAACTCGCGCTTTTACAAAATCCTCGGCGGCAATCTGACCACCGCGATCAGCTTCCGCCTGCCGGGCGTGCGCGTGGAGCACATCACGGCCGGCACGCGCGGCCGTGTTGTCGGACTGACCGCAGTGACCCCGCTCACCGAAACTTCCACCGAGGTGACACAGAGCTTCTACTGGACACTGCCCGTGCTGGGCGCGCTGAAGCCCGTACTGCGGCCCTTCGTGCGCTCCTTCCTGAAGCAGGATGGCGACATGGTGAACATCCAGAAGGAAGGGCTGAAATTTGATCCCCGCCTGATGCTCATCAATGACAGCGATGTGCAGGCCAAATGGTATTTCCGCCTGAAGGACGCCTGGGAAAAGGGTGGCGGCATGCGCGCGGGGTTCGAAAACCCGGTTCAACCCGCCACGCTGCGCTGGCGCAGCTGAGGCATTTGCAGGACTGGACCCGTACAGCCCCGCCGGGCATGGTAGGCGCTTCCCCGAACAGCTGACGAGTTTGCCCCGTGACAGAGACGAGCCCTGCGACGCGCGCCGACAAGCGCGGTGTAATGACCCGCTTTCTTGATGGTGTGGAGTGGCTGGGCAATCTCCTGCCCCACCCTGTCACCCTGTTTGCGATCCTGGCCGGCCTGATGATCCTGGCATCGGGCCTGTTTGGCGGGCTTCTGGAAGTCGCCGTGGAAGACCCGCGCCCCGAAGGCGCCAGCGGACGCGCCGCCGACGGCATGATCCGCGCGGTCAGCCTGATGAACGAGGATGGCTTCCGGCGCATTTTCACCAGCCTCACCACCAATTTCACCAGCTTTGCGCCGCTGGGCGTGGTGCTGGTGGCGATGCTGGGCGTCGGCGTCGCTGAGAAATCCGGCCTTCTGTCGGCCGCCGTGCGCTCCATCGTGCTGGGTGCCAACCGGCATACCGTTACCGTCGCCGTGGTGTTTGCGGGCGTGCTGTCCAATACCGCTTCGGAGATGGGCTATGTCGTGCTGGTACCGCTGGCCGGCGCCGTGTTCTACGCGCTCGGACGCCACCCGCTGGCGGGCATGGCCGCCGCCTTCGCGGGCACGTCGGGCGGCTATAGCGCAAACCTCCTGATCGGCACGATTGACCCGCTGCTGGCCGGCATCACCACCGAGGCCGCGCAGCTGATCGACCCGGCCTATGTCGTGTCGGCGCCCGCCAACTGGTATTTCATGGTGATCTCCACCTTCATGATCACGATTGTCGGTTCGCTGGTCACCATCTTCATCGTGGAGCCGAAACTCGGACCCTACGATTCCAGCCGCGCTGACCCGGCCGTGCTCGACAAGAACATGATGCAGCCCGTCTCCGGCACGGAGAAAAAGGGCCTTGCCTGGGCGGGTATCGCCACGCTGGCCGTGTTCGCGGCCATGGCCTGGACGCTGATGCCAGAGATCGATCTGGCCAGCTGGCTGCCCGGCTGGGGTGCGCTTCGCAATCCCGACACCGGCTCCATCTTCCAGCAGGCGCCCTTCTTTACCGGTTTCGTGACTTGGATTTTCCTCTTCTTCCTGATCGTGGGCTTTGCCTATGGCCGCGCCGCCGGGACGATGAAAAATGACCGCGATGTGATCGACGGCATGGCGTCTGCCATCTCCACGCTCGGCCTCTATATCGTGCTGGTTTTCTTTGCAGCCCAGTTCGTGGCGTTTTTCGGCTGGTCGAACCTCGGCGCGATCACCGCCGTCACCGGCGCGCAGTTCTTGCAGGATACCGGCCTTACCGGCCCGGCCATCTTTGTCGGCTTCATCCTGATGTGCTGCTTTGTGAACCTGATGCTGGGCTCGGCGAGCGCGCAATGGGCGGTCACCGCACCCATCTTCGTGCCCATGCTGATGCTGGTCGGCTACTCGCCGGAAGTCATTCAGGCCGCCTACCGGATTGGCGACAGCTCCACCAATATCATCACCCCGATGATGAGCTATTTCGGCCTGATCCTCGCCTGGATGACCCGCTATGACAAAAAGCTCGGGATCGGCACCGTCATCGCGATGATGCTGCCCTATTCGATCTTTTTCCTCGTCACCTGGGTCGCGCTGTTCTTCCTGTGGACATTCGGCCTCGGCCTGCCGGTCGGCCCCGGTTCGCCAACCTTCTACGAGATGCCGGGCGGGTAATTATTGCTGGCGTGCGCCGGTGCCTTCAATGGCACCGGCCGCCGCTGCAGCGGGTGCCAGTATGATCTCGGTTGCCTGACGCACCACATTGATCGAGAGGCTCAAGGGCCCGCGCACGGCGCCCGCCCGGGGCGCGGCCTCGACCCCGAAATCGCGCGTGCCCGCGAAAAGCGCGATCAGTTCCGGCGACATGGTCAGCGTGGAGTGGCGCAGCGGATCAGCCGTATCGAAGCCGGAAACGTCCACAACGGTGAGGCGCAAGTCCGACACCTCCTCGATGGATCTGAGTGACCCAAGCCGGTCGGTCTGTCCGCGTAGAGCCGCCGATGCCTGCAGGGCCCGGTCACGGGTAGAAGTAAAGACGATGAAATCAATGTCGGACGCGTCACCAATCGTGGCGAGCTGGCTGCGGAAGACGTCCACACTAACATCCGGCGACATCAGGGCCACCTGCCCGATCCGGTTCAGTACCGCACTATCGCCAGCCTCGGACAGGTCGCGCAATGTTTCCAGCGTCAGCATGGAGCCCATGGAATGGGCAATGATCATGATGCGGTCGGCCTGTGCCCGTGAGGCAAGGCGCAGCGTGCTGGCGAGCCCGTCCCGGCTGATGAAGACGCTGTCGAGATCGTAGGCATAGTAGCGCGGGTCACCGGCACTCGGCCATGCGAAGTAGAGCGGCACGCCGGGTATCTCGAAATCGTGCATCATCTGGGCAAAGCGGAACAGGCCGCTGCCGAAGGTTTCGTTATAGCCATGCACGAAAACGACGAGGATGCGCTCCTCCTCGTCGAGCTGGGACAGCTTGCGGTTCAGCGCGCCCAGGAAGGCCTCCTCCCCGTGCAGCGTCTCGGCAAAGGCGAGCGTGAAATGGCGCATCGGGTCCGGCGTGCCGCGCGGATAGCGGATGCGGCCCGGCTCACGGTCCGGCGGAACGGAGACAGTGTGCACGCCATAGCTCAGTGTCTCGGCGCGCTCCCGGCCGAACAGCGTCGCATCATGTGTCGGCGCCCGGGCGGATACGGTCAGTACCGGCTCGCGCGCCACGTCACCGGGAAGTTCGGCAAAGTCCGATACGCGAAGCGTGGGTGCGCAGGCGCTGACCGAGGCCAGTGCCAACATGGCACCGATGACAGCCCGCAGGGCCGTCAGCCGTCGCGGGAGCGCATCTGCCGCAGCGAGAAAATATCCGCCGACATCCATCGGAAAAAGCCGCCATCTTCGAGGAAAACCGACGCGATATTGGTATCGCCTGGCTCGAAGTGGAAGACTTCGCGCAAAGTGCGCGAGAACGCAAGCGCAGGCGCGATGCGCACCGAATGCCCGCGGAAGGCATCGCGGACCCGCAGTGCCTGATCGTCACTGAACACCTGATTGGGAACCAGCATGATGCGCGGCTTCACGCCGGTCGGCTCCGACATGCGGCTGGCGGCCTCCTCCAGTTCCGGCAGATAGGCCTTGGTCGCCATGATATCGGCGTCGGAGACGGCAACCGGCACGAAGATGATGTCCGGCCTGATGGCCGGCACCATGGTTTCGGCAGGAAATCCCGCCGGCGTATCGACAAACAGCACATCGCTGGAAGCCCGGCGATTGTCCAGGGCGGACCTGACGGCATCGGGCGCAACCCTGTGCCCCTCGCCATGCTCATCGGCCAGATAGAAGGATTGCACACCCGAGCCGGAGAACCGGCGAACGGCGTTATAGGTGGTGCGCAACCGGTCGAAATCGATCACGCACACGCGCAGATCATGCGTCGCGGCAAAATGGATGGCGCTGAGGAAGGCAAGCGTGCTCTTCCCCGCACCACCCTTGGCGTTCGCGAACATAACGGTGGTGCAGCTCATGGCCCTGCCGTCCTGCTTTCCTCAACTGCCACGATCAGTGTGCAGATCAGGATTCGCTGTCGTCATCGCCGGCCGGAGAGGAGCTCTCTGCGGGCTTGGGCGCCGAGCCGGTGTCGCGTGCCGATTGCGAGATCGCCGAACGCAGATTGCTCAGCGACGAGGTGCCTTCGGTGCGCGTGGCACGCCCTTGCGTATTGATCTGCCCGACAAGCTGCGCACCCTCATGGGCTTCCAGCGAGCCATAGGTGATCTGGCCTTCAATGCGGCCGGCTTCCCGGATGGTCAGCTTGCCCGAGAGCACCAGCGTGTCTTCGACACTGCCCATGATATCGGCGGTTTCGCTGGAGATGTCGCCGGCGACATGGCCCTTCTCGCCCACGATCAGATGGACGGCGCGCAGCTTGCCGCTGAACTGGCCGTCAATGCGCGCGGCACCATCAACATCAAGGACGGCACCTTCCACGGAACATTTTTCGCCCATGAAGAAGGCGAGATCCTCGCCATTGTCAGGAATGCCGATCTTGGAGGATTTGGAGGCAGAAGAGGAATTGCTCATGAGGGGACCCCAGCTCTTTTGTGATTTATTGCAGTGCTAGCCGAAAGGCGGGCACTTATCCAGCACCGGACTGAGCGCAAGAGCAAGTCTTTGATGCCGGTAAACCGGGGTAATTCACCCGCCGGCTTCAGGATAGGACACAGTCCACACACCGCGTCACGGCCGGATCGATTTCCAGCCGTTTCACCGCAATAGCCTCGCCGCATTCATCGCACCAGCCGAACTCGCCGGCCTCCAGCCGGGAGAGGGCGTCCTGCAACTGCCTGCGGCGTGCGGTCCGGCGGCGCTCTGAGGCCTGGGCCATGGCCTGAACCTGCAGCGAATCGATACGCGAAACGCGCCCGATGCTCTGCTGGTCCAGCTCCACCGGCGAGCGGTCCGCATTGCCCGCCTCGGTCAGCGCCCGCAACTGCTCCAGCTCGGCCTCGATCAGCGGGCGGAAACGGGCAGCAAGTGTTTCGCGGGAGTGGCTCTTGTCCGTCATCAGTCCCGATACTAGCGAAACAGCATCACCGGCACAGGGCAGATGCGCAGCATCTCAGTGGTCGTGCTGCCAATCACCAGATTGCGGATGCGTGAATGGCCATACGCCCCCATCACCAGCAAGCCGATCCCGCGCACCGCAATACGCTGCGAGATAACATCTTCCGGCTTGCCCGCGATGATCTCGGCCGTCACATCATGCCCGCCCGCGCGAAGTATCCCGGCTGCATTTTCCAGCTTCAACCGGCGCGCTGGCGCATCCTCGCCCACCGAGACGATATCGATGGGTATGCCGGCAAGGAGCTTGCCATTGGCGAGATGAGCAACAGCCTTGTCGGCGCTGGCTCCGCCATCATACGCGATGAGGGCGCGCTGAACAGGCTGG
The DNA here is from genome assembly GCF_014639075.1 of Glycocaulis albus. Classification (GTDB taxonomy): domain Bacteria; phylum Pseudomonadota; class Alphaproteobacteria; order Caulobacterales; family Maricaulaceae; genus Glycocaulis; species Glycocaulis albus. Next base: position 409,561 of record NZ_BMFS01000001.1, on the reverse strand, counting down.
AAGGCCCGCGACGATGCCAGCACGGGCTTCGTAGCTGCGCGCACGATACGCTCCAGATTCGAGCCCAGATGGCCTTTGGCAAAGTCCGCAGCTTCGCCGCGCTTGCCTATGATGATCAGGTCTGCGCTGGCTTCGACATCGTGTATCGCCTCAACGATATCGCCATGGCGCAGGCGTGCCGTAGCGCTGGTGATCCCCGCCGCCTCAAGTTCTGCCTTGGCGGCGTCCAGAATGACCCGTCCGCGTTCCTTCGCGAGCTTTGCCCGGTCAGCATCATGCTGCGCGAGTTTTTCCAGCAGGTCGGATCGCGCACCGAGGGTGAGATTGCCTGAGAGATTGACGGGCTGGCTGGCCGTGCCGCGCCGTCCCAGCACGTGGAGCAGCTCGACACTGGCCCCTGTCTTGCCGGCAACCCAGCCTGCGTGAGCACACACGCTGCTTGCGTAGATGGAACCGTCGATCAGGGCGATGATATGGGTCATGTCCAGCCTCCTAATGGCCCATCAGGCGTTCGAGCGCGCCCGGCTGGTCGTGAATGCCCAGCCGGTCAACAAGCGTGCGGCTGGCATCATTCATGCCCTTGATTTCCACCTCGGCGCCTTCACGCCGGAATTTGAGCACCGCCATGTCGATCGCTGCCACGCTGGAGAGGTCCCAGATATGGGCAGCCGACAGGTCAATCGTCACCTTGTCCAGCGCTTCGCGGAAGTCGAACGCCTTTATGAAGTCCTCCGAGGAGGCGAAGAAGAGCTGTCCGGTGACAATGTAGGTGCGTTCGCGGCCATCTTCGCTGGCGATGGTAGTGACGGCAAAATTGCGCGAGACACGCCAGGCGAAGAAAATGCCGGAGAGCAACACGCCCACGCCCACCCCGATCGCGAGGTTATGGCTGAAGATCACCGTGGCAACCGTCGCGATCATTACGAAGCTGGAGCTTTTGGGGTGATCGCGCAGATTCTTCACCGAGCGCCACGAGAAGGTGCCGATGGACACCATGATCATGATGGCGACGAGCGCGGGCATGGGGATCAGCCCCACCCAATCGCCCAGTACCAGGATCATGAAGAGCAGGAACAGACCCGCCATCAGCGTGGACAATCGCCCGCGTCCGCCCGATTTGATGTTGATGATCGACTGGCCGATCATCGCGCAACCCGCCATGCCGCCGATAAAGCCGGTGGCAGTATTCGCAATGCCCTGCCCGATACACTCCCGGTTGCGGTCCGAAGGCGTGTCGGTGAGATCGTCGACGATCTGCGCTGTCAGGAGCGATTCCAGAAGGCCCACCATCGCTACCGCCGCCGAGTAGGGCAGGATGATCATCAGGGTTTCGAAGTTGAACGGAATGTCCGGAATCAGGAACATCGGCAGGGTGGAGGGCAGTTCGCCCATATCCGATACGGTGCGCACATCGAGCCCCAGCCATATCGCCAGCCCCGTCAGCACCACGATGCAGATCAGCGGCGAGGGAATGGCTTTGGTCAGATACGGAAAGCCGTAAATGATGGCGAGTCCGCCGGCAACCATGGCGTAGGTCACCCAGCTCACATTGGTCAGTTCGGGGATCTGCGCCAGGAAGATCAGGATCGCGAGCGCGTTGACGAAGCCGGTCAGCACCGAGCGCGACACAAAGCGCATGACAAAGCCGAGCTTGAGCACCCCCGCACCGATCTGGAGAAGGCCTGCCAGCACGGTCGCGGCCAGCAGGTATTGCAGGCCGTGATCACGCACAAGCGTGACCATCAGCACGGCCGTCGCTGCCGTTGCCGCCGAGATCATGCCCGGACGCCCGCCGGTGAAGGCGATCAGCACCGCGATGGAAAAGCTGGCATAGAGTCCGACCGCCGGATCAACACCGGCAATGATCGAGAAGGCAATCGCCTCGGGGATCAGCGCGAGCGCAACCACCAGGCCTGCCAGTACATCGCCTCGCACATTACCGAACCACTCGCTACGAATGCGACGGAGAATCTCGGAATCAAAACCGGGCAATGTCATGTGCGGGCCTCGCAAGGCATGAGCCCGGCCTATGGCTGTCCCTGAAAGAAGCAGCCACGGCGCCGGACACCGATGTCAGATTGCGCGCCAAGCCGCAGCAAGGGCGGGAGCGCTGTTCAGCGCCGCTCTATATGCTGCGGCGCACCATGGCAAGAGCGAATCCCGGCCTGCATGGCCGGTATGCACGCATTCAGGATATATTGGGCATGGCTACGCCCGCTCTCGTGCCACCTGTTCAAGTTCACGCGCCAAATGATCGGCCAGCCGCCGCGCTGGCAAGCCGGCATCGGGCAGGTTCAGAAGAACGATCTCCGCATCAGTCAGTGCCGGCATGCGCTCGCCGGCATCAATGCACAGATCGTCCGGCGCCATCCCCTCCGGCAGAACGGCCACACCCAGACCCGCGCGCACCGCCGCCAGGCAACCCGCCAGTGACCCGCACACATAAGCCGGGCGCGCCCGCCGGCCGGCCCGTGCCAGTGCCTCCACCGCCCGCTTGCGGTAGACGCACGGCTCGGGGCTGACGACGAGGCCTGTAACCTCGCCCGGCTCGAAAAGCTCTGGTCCCGCGCCTACCCAGACCAGCCTTTCCGCCCATACGCGCTGCGGATCGGCCCCCGAGGCCGGTTCACGCTTGACCAGAACCACATCCAGCTTGCCACCGCGATACATGTCCATGAGGTTCAGCGTCAGGTCACACGTCACCTCCAGCTGCACCCCCGGATAGGCTTTCGCGAACCGGGCCAGCGCCCGCGGCAGATAGGCGGTCGCGAAATCCTCTGGCGTGCCCAGGCGCACAAAGCCAGTCACATCACCGGTCCGGAACGCGGCCAGCGTCTCGTCATGCAGGCTGGCCAGCCGTTCCGCGAACGGCAGGAACCGCTCGCCCGCCGGTGTCAGGGTGACAGCCCTCGCATTGCGCCGGAACAGCCGCACGCCCAGCACCCTCTCCAGCCGTCTGATCTGCAGGGACACCGCCGACTGGGTGCGCAGCACCTCCTCACCGGCGCGCGTGAAACTGCCCGTGCGTGCCACCGCCAGAAAGGCGCTGACAAGGTCCAGATCGATCCGGTCGGCCAGGGTAATCATGAGTTTTCCTCATTGATTGAGGTGCGCTGTTCAATTTTTCAAATCTGAATGCCTGAAGCAGTGTCCCCGCGCAAGGGCGCATGCCGCGCCCGCCAGCGATCATGGAGACCGAAAGATGAACCACCAGCCGAGTCCCTCGACAGCGTTCCGGACCGCCACGCGCGTGCCCGTCCCGGTGACGGTTGCCCACGGCGACGGTATTGGTCCGGAAATCATGAAGGCGTGCCTGCGTATTCTCGAGGCGGCGGGCGCATGTATAGCGCCCGAGCCCATCGAGATCGGCGAAAAGATCTATCTGCGCGGCGTCAGTGCTGGGATCGAGCCGGAAGCCTGGGAGAGCCTGCGGCGCACGAAGGTGTTCTACAAGGCGCCCATCACGACGCCCCAGGGCGGCGGCTTCAAATCGCTCAATGTCACTGTACGCAAGTCTCTGGGCATGTTTGCCAATGTGCGCCCCTGCGCTTCGCTGCATCCGTTTGTCGAGACGAAGCACCCCGGCATGGACGTCGTCATCATCCGGGAGAACGAGGAGGATCTCTACGCCGGGATCGAGCACCGCCAGACCGACGAGGTCTATCAGTGCCTGAAACTCTTCTCGCGTCCGGCAACCGAACGGATCATCCGCTATGCCTTCGAGTACGCGCGCGCCAATGGCCGGCGCAAGGTCACCTGCTTCTCCAAGGATAATATCATGAAGCTGACCGACGGCCTCTATCACCGCATCTTTGACGAGATCGCACCGGACTATCCCGAGATCGAGGCCGAGCACTGGATCATCGATATCGGCGCAGCCAGGCTCGCCGCCAATCCCGGCCAGTTCGACGTCATCGTCATGGCCAATCTTTATGGCGACATCCTCTCCGACGTGGCCGCCGAGATCACCGGCTCGGTCGGGCTCGGCGGTTCGGCCAATATCGGCGAGCACTGTTCCATGTTCGAGGCCATTCACGGCTCCGCACCGCGCCGCGCCGGCCACAACAGCGCCAACCCGTCCGGCCTCCTGCTCGCCGGCGTGCAAATGCTCACCCATATCGGTCAGGGCGAGGCGGCGGCCCGCGTCCAGAACGCGTGGGCCAAAACGATCGAGGATGGCATCCACACCAATGACATTTTCCGGGCCGCCACTTCCCGCCAGATGGTGACCACATCGGCGTTTGCCGATGCCGTCATTGCCCGGCTGGGCGAGACGCCTTCACACCTTCCAGCCGTCAGTGCCGATAGCGGGCGTGGTGCGCCTGCCATTCCTTCCGTCATCCGCCGCACGCCGCAAAAGCGCGAGATGGCGGGCATAGACGTCTTCGTTCACTGGACGGGTGACGATCCCGATACGCTGGCCCGGGCCGTCAGCGCCGCTGTGCGTGATGGCGGCCCGGAGCTGGTGATGATCTCCAACCGGGGCGTGAAAGTCTGGCCCGATGGCCTGCCGGAAACCTTCAGGACCGATCACTGGCGCTGCCGCTTCATGTTCGACGGCCTGGGCAATCGCGGCATGGTGGCCGAGCTGATGGTCCGCCTTGCCCGCGAGGGGATCGACTTCATCAAGACCGAGCAGCTGTACAATTTCGATGGCAAGCCCGGCTTCTCCCTGGGCCAGGGACAGTAGACAGCCCGGTGTCAGGAGCGGAGGCCATGGCGCTCCTGACATGCCCGCCGGCATGCATGATTTATTCAGGCCCGCCTTGCCTCCGCCGCAGGGTGCGCGCCGCAAACCACAGGCACAGCGAGGCCAGCACGCACCATCCGGCCATGAAGATCAGCTGGTCTGGCAGATCGATCCCCTGATCGATCAGCACACCCGTCAGGCCCGGCCCCAGGGCAGTGGAGAACACCATGGCCGATACGATGATGGCGCGTATGCCGCCAAGATGCGTGACGCCATAGACATCCGGCCAGAGCGCACCGAGCAGGGTCGCGGTAAAGCCATAGCTCACCCCGACCAGGAACATGAACAGATAGACGCCCCAGACCGGCGTCAGCAGCCCTGCGCTCAGACTCGCAATGGCAAGAGGGACGAGAAAGAAGGGCAATATCCGCACGGTGCCGAAACGGTCGATCAGAGCGCCGCATACAAAGCCGAAAATGATCGTGGTTACCGCCATCAGCGGAAAGGCGCTGGCAAAGACCAGAGGGTCATAGCCGCGCAAGCCGATGAAATGGCCCTGATGGAAGAAGATCGTGGTTCCGATAAAGGGCGGGGCCAGCACACCGGTCAGCAGCAGGTAGAAGACCGGATCGCGCAAGACCTCGCCGCGCGTCCACTGGCGCTGCCGGTCTCCGGCTGATGCAGCAATGTCATCCCCCTGTGGCACACGCTCCCGCCGCAGCAGGGCCACCGCAAGAGGCCAGGCAATAAGCGCGATCAGGGCCGCTGACGCGATCCACGCCCCCTGCCAGCCCAGAAGGGCGGCGGCAGAGACAAAGACCACAGGCAGCAGCGCCTCGCCCAGCTGATGACCCGGCACGACCAGCGACACCGCCCGCCCGCGATTGGCCGCGAACCAGCGCCCGGTCTGGGTCAGCGCGATATGTGTCATCATGCCCTGTCCAAACAGGCGCAGCAGCCAGATGGCCAGCGCCAGCACAGCCACATGCGGCGCAAAGGCGACAAGCAGGCAAGCCGCCGCCAGCGCCGGCAGGGAAAAGCCTGCCACCTTCCACGCATCGGCGTGGTCCAGTGAGCGCCCGAGCCAGGGCAGAATGGCGGCGCTGGCCAGTGTGGCCAGCATATAGATGAGCCCGAACTCCCCTTCACTCAGGCCGAACCGGGCGCGCATGTCATTGCCGGAAAGCCCGATGAAGAAGGTCTGTCCGAAGGACGAGACGAAGGTCAGCAACAGACCGGCGGAAAGCCAGCGCGCATTGGTGCGGATAAAATCCAGCATGGCCGGGCTCCGCTACTGCCAGGACGGGAGGAAAGCAAGCAGGACAGACGGGATAGCAGAAAAATGGTGCCCAGGGGCGGAATCGAACCACCGACACGCGGATTTTCAATCCGCTGCTCTACCAACTGAGCTACCTGGGCACACCCGGGCGGGCCGGGAAGCGCGGTTTATAGGACCGGTTTTTGCCCCTGTCCATGGGGGTTGGCGCATCTTGCGCCCATGCTTTGCACATGAACGCCGCGTACTATGTGAACGCCGGTCACGCCTTGCCCGGCGCGATGTGCACTGCTAACCGGCTGATCCCGACCCGTTCCCTGCCTGACGAGACATATTCCCATGCAAGCTATCCTTCGCGGCCTTCTGGCCAGCACCGCCCTTTGTGCGATCGCCGGACCCGCTTTCGCCCAATTAGCCAGCGAGCCGCGCGATGTGATTACGATCACTGGCGGACGCGCGCCCGGCGCACTCGGGGCAGACCGTCCCGTGTCCACGATCAGCCGCGAGGAAATCGATGCTGCCGGCTTTTCGCGCATCGGCGAAGCGCTTGTCTTTGAGACCTTCGTCACCGGCTCGGAGTTCAACGAGGATCCCGGCACGCAGAATGACACCTCCGGCACGTCAAACGTAAACTTGCGCGGGCTGGGGCTTGGCGCAACGCTGGTGCTGGTCAACGGCCAGCGGCAGACGGTTGCCAGCGTGGCCGCAGATGACGGCTCCAGCTTTGTCGATTTCAACGCGCTGGTGCCCTCGCTGGCGGTCGAGCGGGTGGAAGTCCTGCGCGACGGAGCCTCGCCGGTCTATGGGGCCGATGCGGTGGCAGGCGTCATCAATGTCATCACGCGCGACCGCTTCGAGGGGGTTGAAGCCTTCGCCGAATGGCGCGGGCCCACAGAATTCTCCGGCTCAGGCGCGGGCTATACGCTCGGTGCCATCGCAGGCCGCGCAAGCGGCAACTGGCATATCACCGGTGCGATCGAATGGTTTGACCGGCAGGGGCTGGAAGGCTTCGAGACTCCGTTTGCGCCGGGTACGGGCCTCTCATCGCTGGGATCCCCAGGCTCCTACTACATACTCGCGCCCGGCGGCGGGTTTGAAGTGACCAATGCCACAGGCGGCCCGGCCCCGGTGCTCGATCCCGACTGTGTGGCCGCAGGCGGACGCCCGCTTGCCACCGGCGCACAGACTGCCTTCGGCCAGATCGGCTCGTGCGGGCTGGATTTCGGACAATTCTTCTCGGTTCTGACCGATGAGGAGCGCCTGTCCGGCTTTGCCGCCCTGTCCGGCGATTTCGGGGACACCCGCCTTGCCTTTCGCCTTGCCGGCAATGCGCAGGACGTCGAACGCGGCAACTCGCCCTCCCTGCCAAACCTGCGTTTTCCGGTAATCCCGCAAACCCACCCGGGCAACCCGTTCGGGCGCGATGTCGTCTGGCTCGGCCGCCCTCTGGGCGAGAGCGCCGGTGCCGCACGGAGGGAGTTTGAACACCGTACCTGGCGCGCCGAAGCGAGCCTTGAGCAAGATGTTCAGACCATGAACCGCGACTGGACGCTGAGCGCCGATCTGACTTACTCGCGCAACAGCTTGCGCGCGACCATCACCGATACGCTGGCAGACAATTTCAACGCGGCCCTCGCCGGGTTTGGCGGGGCAGACTGCCCGGTACGGGCGTCCGGGCAGGGCGTCGCAGCCGGCGACCCGTCACAGGGCTGCTTCTTCTTCAACCCGTTCGGCTCCGGCGTGCTCGTCACCGACGCGTCCGACCCGCGCTATAACGACCCTGCCGTGATCGACTACATCATCGGCGAGAATATCCGCAATTCGCACGCTGATCTCGTCACGGGTGAGTTCACAGCCGCGACGGAGGCGCTTCTAACCCTGCCCGCCGGACCGGTTTCGGCGGCCTTCGGCGTGCATTTGCGCCGCGAGAGCCTGCGTGTGGATCACGGCGATGATTTCAACGCGGACAATTTCCTGTTCATCGTCGGCGGGCCGGACTATTCGGGAGCGCGCAGCGCACAGGCAGTCTTCGCCGACGCAATTATTCCGGTTACGCAAGCGCTGCGCGTGCAGCTTGCCGCCCGCCATGAGCGTCAGGGCGATTTTTCGTCCACCGATCCGCGCATTGCCGCCGCGTTTGACCTGAACGACGCCATCACCTTGCGCGCGTCCTGGTCGCGCTCCTACCGCGCACCGTCGCTCCATCAGGAGGTCTCGGCGACGACCACGCTGCAATCGCTGACCATCGGCACGCAGGCTTTGTTCCGCCCGGTGCGCACGGTGGGTAATCCGGACCTTGATCCGGAACGTGCCCAGACCTTCTCCGCGGGCCTGTCGGCGCGTTTTGCCGGCATCAGCGCGACGCTGGACGGCTGGCGGGTGCGCTATGAGGATCTGATCGTGCGGGAAAGCGCGAACGCGATCATCGCCGCAGACCTGGCGGACAACGGCCAGTTTGACGATCCGCGCATCGAGCTGTCCCCGGCGGGCGACGTGGTGCTGGTGCGCGCCGCTTTCGTCAACGCGCCGCGCGTCGATGCATCTGGCATTGACCTCGCCTTGCGCGGTGATCCGCTCGATCTGGCAGGCGGATCATTGGGGTGGGGCGTGGACGCCAGCTGGATCGGCGAGTTCACGATTGTCGACCCAGTGCTTGATCGCGAGATTGACGCTCTGGGCAATCGCAACTTCACCAATTTTGCCCGCTCGGTACCGGACTGGCGCGCCAGCGCGTATCTGGACTGGACCAGCGGCGCATTCGGCGCCCGCGCTGGCGTGCGCCACATTGCCGGATACCGCAATGATGAGGGCGCGGGCAGCGATGTGGAAAGCTGGACCGTGCTCGACCTGCAGGGGCGTTACACGCTCGACCTCGCCGGAGCGGCTGTGACCGTCACCGCGGGCGCGCTCAACATCACCGATGAGTCTGCCCCCTTCGTGCCGACCCCGCTGGGCTATGACACCAAGGTTCATGATCCGCGCGGGCGGGTGGCCTATGTGCGCGTGGGGGCACAATTTTAAGTGATGCTCCGCCCATCCGGGCGTCGCTCCTCGCATAGGCTCGGGCGCGCGGTCGCGCTTTTCGGCGCTGCGCGCCGGGGTGACCATCCGGCCCCGTCAGGGGCCGCAAGGCCGACCGGCCGCCCGCGACTTTTCGCGGAACATCGCAGCCCGGATGGGCTGCGAAAACAAAAGAAACCGCATACCGGCTTTTGCCGGAATGCGGATCAGGCCGGGATATGAATGGGATGGCCCAGCGCCGCCAGCGCGGACTCGGCAAAGCCTTCGGTCAGGGTCGGGTGGACGTGGATCGTGCCGGCAATGTCCTCCAGGCGCGCGCCCATCTCGACGGCAAGCGCAAATTCCCCTGACAGCTCGCTCACGTGCTTGCCGACGGCATGAATGCCAAGGATCACATGATCGCTCTCGCGCGCCGTGATGCGCACAAAGCCGCCATCGGCCCCGCCCTCCATGGAGAGCGCCCGGCCTGACGCAGCCAGCGGGAACTTGCCGGTGATGACGTTTTCGCCCTTCTTCTTCGCCTCGTCGGGGCCAAGACCCACGCCGACAATCTCCGGCTCGGTAAAGCACACGGCGGCGATTGCATTGGGATCAAAGCGGCGGCGATGGCCCGCAATCACCTCTGCTACGAGTTCGCCCTGAGCGGTCGCCTTGTGGGCCAGCAGAGGCTCGCCCACCAGATCGCCAATGGCGTAGACGCCGCGCATGGGCGTCCGGCACTGGTCATCGACCTTCACGAAGGGTCCCGCCATGTCGAGGCCCATATTCTCCAGCCCCCAGCCTTCGGTGACCGGCTTGCGGCCCACGGCCACCAGAATGCGGTCCGCTTCCAGCTTTTCCGCCTTGCCGGAGGAATCCTCGAAGACGAGGAAACTCTTGCCGTCCTTTTCCTCCACGCCCTTGGCGCGCGCTTTCAGATGCACATTGATCTTGTGACGCTTGAGCCATTGCGTGATCGGACGCGTCATCTCGCTATCATAGAGCGGCAGGATGGCGTCGGCGGCTTCAACAAAGCTCACATCGCTGCCCATCTTGGCGAAGGCAATGCCGAGTTCCAGCCCGATATAGCCAGCGCCTACAACGACGAGCTTCTTGGGCAGCTCGGTCAGTTCCAGCGCGGCCGTGGAGCCGATGACCTTCCCGCCGAACGGCAGGAAGGGCAGCTCGGTCTCTTTTGAACCCGTGGCCAGGATCACATTCTCCGCCTCGATGGTGAGGGTCTTGCCATCTTCCATCTCGACGGTGCAGGTCTTGGCATCGGAGAATGTCGCCCAGCCGGAGACGGCCTCCACCTTGGCGGATTTGAGCAGCTGGCCGACGCCCTTGGTGAGCTTGCCAACTATGGTGTCCTTCCAGGCGGTGACACCTGCCATGTCGAGCACCGGGGCATTTTTAAGCGAAATGCCAAGCGCCCCCTCGCCCACATGGCCCGCCATTTCCTCATACTTTGAGGCGGCATGGATGAAGGCCTTGGAGGGGATGCAGCCCCGGTTGAGGCAGGTGCCGCCGAGTCCGTGCTTGTCGACAATCACCGTATCAAGCCCGAGCTGGCCTGCGCGGATGGCCGCCGGATAACCGCCCGGTCCGCCGCCGACAACGAGAACCTGACATTTGCGAATATCGGCCATGGCGATTTCCTCCGTCTGATTGTTTGGCGGGTGTTTAGCGTGGCACGGCGCCAGCGGAAAGGCTTGGGGTGCGGACCCTACTCCCCCTCCTCCGGAGGAAGCGCCTCGGGCGAGACCGGCTCACCGGGCACGGCATAGGAATCCGACAGCCATTTCTGCAAATCAAGATCGGCGCAGCGCTTGGAGCAGAAGGGCCGGAATTCATGCACCACCGGCTTGTTGCAGATCGGGCATCTGGCTTTCGCGCTCATCATGCCCTCCCCGCAGCGAAGCCGCGCGGCGGCAGACGGTCAGAGAGTTTCAGGGTGAAGCGCGCGCCGAGCCGCGAGGCCATCGCCTTGTTCCAGCCAATAGGATCGCGGGCGAGCCACTCATACACGTCCGGGCCAGCTTCCAGCACGAGCTGGCTGGCACGGCTGGCCCTGCCTTCGGCCTCCAGCGCGCGCAGGGCGGCAAGGGCGCGGGTCTCAAGGCTCTCCACGCCAAAGCGCTCCCACATCTGTTCGTGCAGGGCGCGCGCCAGGCGCTGGCGGGCCAGCTCGACAATGGCAAAGCGCGAGGAGGGGGCGATATCCACCTTGGCCGTATCATTTTTGAAGGCCGATCTCAGCGTCGCGTCCAGCGCCGCCTGATCGCCCTTCTTCTTCAGGGGCAGGAAGTCAATGGCGACCACCCCGCCAATCCCGCGCAGGCGTATCTGGCGGGCCGCCTCGCGCGCAGCCGTACGGTTCAGATCAAAGGCGAAGTTCCCCTTCCCGCCGGTGCGTCCGGCGGCATCGACATCAATGGCTGTCAGCGCCGTTACGGGCTCGATAATGAGCCGCCCGCCGCCATTCAGAGGCACATCGGCTTCCAGCGCGGCCTCGAACTCGCCATCAAGATCAATCCCGGCCTTCACCGCCGGCACGATCGGCGCGTCGTTCAGCCCGGACAGGCGCTCTGCCAGTGGCGGCGCGGTGAGGAGGGCTTCTGGCGCGTCGCCGGGGTCCACCTCATGCAGGGTCAGCGTCGGGCCTTTTTCCTGAAACGCTTCGCGCGCGATCTGCACGCCGATGGCAGCGCCCTCGTGGAAGCCGGCCGGCCGGCCGGCTGCACCGAACGGCAGGAAGCCATCGGGGCCGCGTCCGATATCGAGGAAGGCACCATTGAGCTGCGGCTCGATGCGGCGCACGCGGGCACGGTAAATCTCGCCCCGAATGGCGCGGCTCCTGCGCTCGCTCCAGCGCTCGACATGCAGCTCTACCGCGCGGTCGCCCTCAAAGATGGCGGCGCGGGTTTCGCCCACATGCTCTGCCACGATAATGCGCATCAGGACGCGCTCCCCGGACGGTAGCCAAGGCCAACCAGCAATTGGCGGGTCTCGTAGACGGGCAGGCCCATCACGCCTGTATAGCTGCCGGTGATCTGGATGATATGCGCGCCGAACCGGCCCTGAATGCCGTATCCGCCCGCCTTGCCCTGCCATTCGCCGCTTTCGATGTATTCATCGACCTCTTGCGCGCTCAGGCGTTTGACCGCCACGCGCGTCATGGAAAGCCGGCTCGCCACCCGGCCATCAGGCGCGCGCACCGCCACGCCGGTAAAGACCCGGTGATTGCGCCCCGATAGCAGCGACAGGCAGGCGCGGGCTTCGTCCTCGGTTTCGGTCTTGGGCAGGATACGCCGGCCAACACCGACCACCGTGTCGCTGGCCAGCACATAGGCGTTTTCGTGGCCGGTGGCAGCGGCGAGCTTTGCCCGCGTCAGGCGTTGGGCAAGATCGCGCGGCAGCTCTCCGGGCTGCTCGCTCTCATCGATATCGGCAGGGGCAATGGCGTCCGGCGGGAAGCCTATCCCCGCCAGCAGGTCGCGCCTGCGCGGCGAGGCACTCGCCAGGACAAGGCGCGCATCGGCAGTCATCGCGATTACTTGAAGCGGTAGGTGATACGGCCCTTGGTCAGGTCGTAGGGCGTCATCTCGACCAGCACCTTGTCACCGGCCAGCACGCGGATGCGGTTCTTGCGCATCTTGCCGGCGGTGTGGGCAATGATCTCGTGATCGTTTTCCAGCTTCACCCGGAAAGTGGCATTCGGCAGGAGTTCGGTGACCTCACCGGGAAACTCCAGCAATTCTTCCTTCGCCATGCAGCTCCTCTTGTCTGGCTGCCGGTGGCCTTTTCCCTCGTCATGACGGAATCAGCCCTTGCCCGGCGCGGCGCGTGGCGGGCTATATAGTCCCTGTATGGGGCTTACGTCGAGCCTTGGCGCAGTATTGGCTCACAAAACCACAGCATTGATGCGCGATTTCAACGCATCGCGTATGGCCCGGTAGGCATCAAGGCGCGCCTCACGGCTGCTTTCAATGTCTGCCGGATCAGCGAAATGCCAGTGCTCGATGCGCGCCTTGGCGCTTTTCGCCAGCGCTTTTGCGGCCTCATCGGCTTCCGGCGCAAGGCATATGACGAGCGTATCCGCGCTGGCGTGAACCGCCTCAAGGCCTTGTGGCTCGAAGCCGGAGAGATCGCTGCCGAGCTCTGCCATCACCGCGATCATGAAACCGTCTGCGCAGCTCGCCGGTTCGATACCGCACGACTGCACACGCGCACCTGCGCCAAACCGCGCGCGCCAGAGCGCCTCGGCCATGGGCGAACGTACCGAATTGCGCCCGCATACAAAGACAGCCCGGGGCGCGCTCACCCGGCTCTCCGGTGCAGGGCGCAGATCAGGGTGAAGAGGCGGCGTGCCGTGTCGAAATCGACATCGATCTTGCCTTCCAGCCGTTCTTTCAGGAGCGATGAACCTTCATTATGGACGCCCCGGCGCCCCATATCGACCGCCTCAATCTGGGCGAGGGAGGCATCGCGCACGGCCTCGTAATAGCTCTCGCAGATCAGGAAATAGTCTTTCAGAATGCGGCGCAGCGGCCCAAGCGAGAAGACGAACAGGCGCACCGGCGTGCCGTCCTCGGCGCTGACATCAAAGACAAGGCGTTGTTCTTCGATGGCGAGGCGCAGCCGGTAGGGGCCGCCCGGCCCGTCTTCCGGGCGGAAACGATTGGCTTCAAGCAGATCGGCAATCGCCACCCGGCGCTCATGTTCGACATTTTCTTCCGCCTTGCCGATACTGGCCGCGTCCAGCTCGATCGCGATCAGCCGGTCTTCAGGGGCATGTTCGCTCATGGCGCGCCTTCGCTTTCATGGTCGGGGCGTGCCGACGCCTTCCAGGGCGCGGACACATCGGCGAGCACCAGATCGACGCACTCTACATCCAGCTTCAGCGCGCCGCCGCCAGCAAAGGTGAATACCAGCGTGCCGGACGGATCGTCGTGCCCCTCTGACGGCTCAAAGGTTAGCGAGAGCAGGGAGACGAAGGCATCGGGCGCACCCTTGCGCAGGCGCTGGGCCTTTGCCGCAGTGACCGAGCCGATCTGCAGGCCGGAGCGTATGCGCTCACCCTTGCCGGCAGGCTTTTCCCAGCGATAGCGCGTGAAGACGGCCGTGAAGCGCCGGGCGCGCGCCTCGAATTTCAGGTCGGCAATGCGCGCAATCGCATCCTGCAGCGCCGCCGAAACCGGCGCGACATCATCCTGGTCCTGACCGATGAGGCGTAATGGCTTCGTGCTCATGCCTCTTCCTTCTCGCGGCGGATATCAGCCCCGCAGGCCGACAGCTTTTCCTCCAGCCGTTCAAAGCCGCGGTCAAGGTGATAAACGCGCGACACGATGGTTTCCCCTTCCGCCGCCAGCCCGGCTATCACCAGCGAAACGGAAGCGCGCAGATCGGTTGCCATTACCGGCGCGCCTTTCAGCGGCGCAGGCCCGCGCACCACCGCCTCATTGCCGCGCACATCGATACGCGCGCCCAGCCGCGTCAGCTCCGGGGCATGCATGAAACGGTTTTCAAATATCGTCTCGCGGATGACAGAAGCCCCATCGGCCAGGCACATCAGCGCCATGAACTGGGCCTGCAGGTCGGTGGGAAAGCCCGGATAGGGCGCGGTCTGCATGTCGACGGCCCTGATCGGGCCCTTGCGCACGATACGCACCGAGGTTTCACCCTCTTCCACCGTCACGCCGGCCTCCCGCAAATCCGCCCACAGCGCCTGATTATGCGCCGGAACCATGCCGGTCAGGGTGACATCGCCGCCCGCGGCGGCGGCGGCCATCGCATAGGTGCCGGTCTCGATCCGGTCGGCCACGACGGGCCAGACCGTCCCGTTGAGGCTCGCAACCCCTTCAATCATGATCGTGCCGGTGCCCGCGCCGGAGATCTTCGCGCCCATGGCATCCAGGCAATTGGCCAGGTCCTCAATCTCCGGCTCGCGCGCGCAATTCTCCAGCTTCGATGTGCCCTTCGCCAGCACCGCTGCCAGCATGGCGTGCTCGGTCGCGCCCACCGAGACAAACGGAAAGACGATATGGCCGCCCTTGAGCCCGCCCGCCGGTGCCTCGGCCAGCACATAGCCTTCTTCCAGCGTGATCCTGGCGCCCAGTGCCTCCATGGCTTTCAGGTGCAGGTCGACAGGGCGCGCGCCGATGGCGCAGCCACCCGGCAGGGAGACTTTCGCCTTGCCCTCGCGCGCCAGAAGCGGGCCAAGCACGTTGAAGGTGGCGCGCATCTTGCGCACCAGATCATAGGGCGCTGTCGTGCCCGAAAGGTTCGCAGCCGTGAGGCTCAGCCGGTTGCCGGCCTGCTCTTCAGCCTCCACGCCCAGATGGGCCAGAAGGTGCGCCATGAAGCGCGTATCCGCCAGGCGCGGCATGTTTTCCAGGAGCAACTCGCCTTCGGTCAGCAGGCTTGCCGCCATCAGCTTCAGAGCCGAGTTCTTCGCGCCGGAAATCTGAATGGTGCCGGAAAGTGGCTGTTTCCCGCGAATGACGATGCGATCCATGAAAACGGTCCTGAAAACGGGTGAGGCAGGGCGGCGATATGCCTGCCATGTAGGATGGGATTTGTCCCTATCCTAGCCCTGACCGGCGGGCTTTGTGCCAGACGTTTTTTCAGCGCCGCCTTTCGCCGGTCTGGCGGCTGCCTTGCGCCGGCGCAGATTGGCGCGCAAGGCCTCTGCCAGACGCGCCTCACGGCTGTCGGACTCTTCTGGCGGGCGTGAGCCCCTGTCGGACTTTTTGCTCATGGATCTGGTGTGCCGCCAAGAGGGGGGCCGGTCAAGCGGGCACTGCCCTGCGTCGGCTTCCATCTGTTTCGTTTTCCCGGCGAAAGCCGGGATCCAGAAAATTGCTGGGCACCGGCTTGCGCCGGTGAAACGCGTGGTGAGTTGTACTCAAAGGCAACAGGCCGCTTTGTGGCCTGAAAAGCGCGAACGCGCGCCCGCGACTGCCTGCCCCCGCGCAGGTGGGGGTCCGCTGAACAACGCAGCCCCGATGGGCTGCGGAACCAGAAGAGCTCCCCCTGCAAACGACCGCAAGCGTGCCCTTGGCGCGGCCGCAAACTTGGGCTATACGCCCCGCTCCGGCAAGGCAGGCGCGAGGCGTCCGCCCCATACGCCGAAGGCCGCTATAGCTCAGGGGTAGAGCGTTCCCTTGGTAAGGGAGAGGTCGAGTGTTCAATTCACTCTAGCGGCACCATTTCCTGTTCGCCTTATACGATGACCGGCAGTACCAGCGCGGCTGCCGCCAGCGCGATGCCCGCCGCCCAGACCGCCAGCCGCAGTCGCGGACGGTCACGCAGGTTCTCAAGCATGGCAAGTATGCGCGTGCCGAACAGCCAGACCAGAAGCGCCAGGCCGAAATAGCGCGCCGCGCGCGTGAGCGCGATAATGCCGAAAACGGTCACCGGCGAGAGCCCGGACACCGCCGCACCCAGAGCCGCAACGAAGAGCGGTATCGGTGTCACATTGATGATCAGGAGCGCCATCACGCCATTGTCTTCGGCATAGCCCAGGAAGGCCTCGTAGCGCGCCTCCAGCCCCAGCGCCGTAATGACCGGTGCGCCAACCGTCTCGAACGCGATCACGCCCACCAGATACATCGCCGCCACTCCGGCCAGGCACCCCGCCAGCACCGCAGCGGCGGCCTGCCAGAGCCGGGCGCGGTCAGCCAGCATGACCGGGATCATCAATAGCTCTATGGGTACAGGCAGGATTGTCGCCTCCAGGAAGGAGGCGGCAAACAGGGCCAGGCGCGATTGTCCACCGCGCGCCCAGCGCGCAAAGCGGGCTTCGAGGTTCATGGGTGCCTTCTGCGTCCGCTCAGCCTGCCCGGCGAAGTGTTGAGATGTGGTGCCATACATCACTCGCAGGCAATTTCACCGACCAGTATTTCCATCCATCCAGCCGGGTCTTGTCCCCCCGCCCAGTGACCGCAATACCGCTTGCCGCTCCGGACGGGCTCTTGAACCGCTTGCCTTCAACCAGCCAGCCGCCATCGTCAATCTGCCCGGAATGGACCCGTCCATTATAATCCATCCGCACCAGTGTCCCATGCGGCAGCGTCACACCCTTGCCGAACCACGGCCGGGGCTCGCGCTTGCTTCGCCCCAAGGCTTGTGTCGGTCCAGGCGGCGGCGTTGCCCGGCCAGGCCGGTCAATTTCCAGCAAGCGGCGCAACACAGTATTTGGGGTCTCACCAAATCCCTTTCGCGCCGCCTCGATCCGCTGGTGAACCTCGAAATCTATCTCGATGGTTTTCATCTCCGCCATCGCACGACTCCTTCCGCTGCGAAACTACTCCACATCATCCCAGCTCTGCCGCATTTTTCAACTTTTGAGTATTTTGAGCGTTTCAAGCTGGCGGGAGTGCGTCGCAGAGAAGGAAGCCATGGCCCTTCAGGGGAAGAGCTGATCGGCGCTGGGGAAATCACACGCTTGGTTGCCGCGGAGCCCGAAAAGCGCTGTTCTCCCCCATCGCCGCATTGGGCTTTCGCCATTTCCGGGTTAGGTTTGCTGTAAGGCCTTCAGCTGACGGAACCCCTCCATGTCCGTGACGCGACGATACTCTGCCAAAATGCTGATGACGCCTGTGCGGTTGTTCTGCGCGGGCCTGATTGCGCTGGGTGCTGTGATGCTCGCTGCCGGTGCGCTGGCACGGCAGTCTGAAAGCGCAGCCGCGACGGTTCACCTCGTCAGCCTTCAGGGCGCTATCGGGCCCGCGCGGGCAGGCCATGTCGTACGCGTGATCGAGCGTGCGGCAGGAGAAGCAGACGCCGTCATCATCGAGATGGATACGCCCGGCGGCCTCGTCGATGCGATGCGCGACATCAATAATGCCATTCTCGCCTCTCCTGTGCCGGTGATCGTCCATGTCGCGCCGACGGGCGCGCGCGCGACCAGCGCCGGGGCGTATATCCTCTATGCGGCCCACGTCGCGGCCATGGCACCGGGCACTACGGTGGGCGCGGCAACACCCGTCACCATGGGCGGCGCACCGGGCAGTCCGCCGCAAACGCCTGACGAGGGTGACGAGGGGGGAGAGGCTGGCGATAACGGCAATGTCCTGGAAGACGCCGCGCGCGAGCGCACCGCGCCCGCATCGCCGCAGGCACCGGGCAATGACGAAGCCATGCGCAACAAGATGGTCAACGATTCGGTGGCCTATATCCGCGCCTTGGCAGAGCTGCGCGGGCGCAATGGCGACTGGGCCGAGCGCGCCGTGCGCGAAGGGGTGAGCCTGACCTATAGCGAGGCGGTAGAGCAGAATGCCGCCGACTTCGTGGCCGCATCGACAACAGAGCTGCTAACCGTGGCCAGCGGACGCACCGTCATGCTGGGCGATGGCAGTGAAGTGACGCTGGCGCTGGAAGGCGCGAGCGTCGAGCGCGTGGAAATGAGCCTGCCCACCCAGATACTCACCGTCATTACCGATCCCAACATTGCGTTTCTGGTCCTCAATCTCGGCTTTATCGGCCTGCTGGTGAGCTTTTATAACGGGCTGGAGCCGGTCACATTCGTGGCGGGCCTGATCTGTATTATTGTCGGGCTCTACGCCCTCAACACCCTGCCCCTGAACTATGCCGGGGCGGCGCTGATCGTGCTGGGGCTGGGCCTTCTGATAGCGGAGGTTTTCGTCGCTTCGTACGGATTGCTGGCACTCGGCGGGGTGGTGGCGTTTGCCATTGGCGCGCTGATGCTGGTGGATACCGATGTGGAGGGCCTGCGCATTGACTGGCCGCTGGTACTGGTGATGAGCGCCGTGATGGGCATTTCGGTTCTGCTGGCGGGCAGTTACGGCCTTGCCGCTCAGGCGCGCAGGATCGTCACCGGCCGCGAGGGCCTGACCGGAGCCATCGGAACGGTGCTGAGCTGGGCCAATGGCGCAGGCCATGTCCAGGTCGAGGGCGAACGCTGGCAGGCGGTATCATCTGATGATCTGCAACCGGGCGACGGTGTGAAGGTCGTTTCGGTGGACGGGCTGACGCTAAAAGTGAAATCATCGGGCCGCAGCTAGGCCGTACACAAGACCACGAGCAAGGAGAACGCTATGGCGGAACTGGGCATGAATATCGGGTTTCTTCTGGGCCTTGGCGCGGTGGTGTTCGCCTTCCTGTCCTCGGCAATCAAGATCCTGCGCGAGTATGAGCGCGGCGTGGTGTTCACGCTCGGGCGCTATTCGGGCACGTCCGGGCCGGGCCTGATCATCCTCATCCCCATCGTGCAGCAGATGGTGAAGGTTGACCTTCGCATCGTGGCGGAAGATGTGCCCAGCCAGGACGTGATCAGCCAGGACAATGTCTCTGTGCGCGTGAACGCCGTGCTCTACTACCGCATTGTCGATCCGCAGCGCGCGATCAACCAGGTCAGCGATTTTCGCGAGGCGACAAGCCAGCTGGCGCAGACCACGCTGCGCTCGGTGCTCGGCAAGCACGATCTCGATGAAATGCTCTCCCAGCGCGACAAGCTCAATGCCGATATCCAGGAAATCCTCGATTCCCAGACCGAGGCGTGGGGCATCAAGGTCTCCAATGTCGAGATCAAGCATGTCGACCTCGACCAGTCGATGATCCGCGCCATCGCCCGGCAGGCCGAGGCCGAGCGAGAGCGGCGCGCCAAGGTCATCGCCGCAGAGGGTGAGCAGCAGGCCGCCGCCAAGCTCGCCGAGGCCGCCGAAATTCTCGCCACACAGGAAGGCGCGATGCAGCTGCGCTATCTCGGCACGCTCGCCGATATAGGCCAGAAGGGCACCAACACCATCGTGTTCCCGATGGCCGGCGATCTGATAGCGAACCTCACGGCGCCGCGAAGCGGAGGCCAGAGCTGACCGTACTGACTACCGGCATGCATAGCGCGCTGTTTCCGGATATTGCGGCCCGGGAGGCGGGACTGCTGCCCGTTTCGGACGGTCACAGCCTTTACTGGGAAAGGTCAGGCAAGGAGGGGGGACGCACCCTGCTCTTCCTGCATGGCGGACCGGGCTCGGGCGCCAGCTCGCGCCACCGCCGCTATGCCGATCCGGCAATCTGGGAAACCATACAGTTCGACCAGCGCGGGTGCGGGCGTTCAGCGCCTCTGTTCGAGCTGCAGGCCAACACAACCGCTCACCTCATCGCTGATATCGAGGCCTTGCGCGAGCATCTGGGCCTTGAACACTTCGATTGCGTGATGGGGGCCAGCTGGGGCACCACGCTGGCGCTGGCATATGCCGAGGCGCATCCCGAACGCGTGGCCAGCGTGCTCGTGGAAGGCGTCTTCCTGGCCACCAGACGCGAGCTGGGCTGGTGGCATGGCAAGGGCGGCGCAGGCGCGGTCTATCCTGATGCCCACGACTGGCTCATGCAGGGCGTGCCGCCAGCGCTGCATGACGATCCGCCGGGCTTCGCGCGCTGGGCGCTCGAAGCCATGCAGACCGAGCTGGCCGCCGGCGCGCCGCTCCTTCGCCATCTTGACGACCCGGCAGGCGAGGCAGCCCTCCGGGACAGCATGATTTTCCGCTGGATCGCTTATGAGGAACTCCTCTCGCATCTCGAAGCCACCCCGCAGAGCGCCCTTGCAAACCTGCGCAACAAGGGGCGTGACAAGCTGGTCTCCACCGCACTCATCGAGGCCCACTATTTTTCCAATGGCTGCTTTCTCGAAGAAGGCCAGCTGATCACCGACGCGCATCGCCTGGACATGCCGGTGCATATCGTCCACAGCCGCTATGACATGGTGTGCCCGCTGCAATCGGCCTTCGATCTGAAGGATGCTGCACCCGATGCCCGCCTCGTCATCGTGCCGGCCCATGGCCATGCCATGAGCGAGCCGGTCTTCAAGGTGGTCAGGAACGTGATTGCCAGCCTTTAGCGCCCGGTGCCGACATCGAGATGGAAGAACTGGTTAAACGCGGTTTGCGGGTAGTCCGCGAAGGCGTCACCCGGCAGGAATCCGCGCCGGGCATAGAGCCTCACCGCCGCCTCGAACGCAGGGCCCCTGCCGGTCTCCAGACTTAGCCGCGTGAGGCCACGATCACACGCTGACCCGATGATATGGTCGAGCATGGCTGCCCCGGCCCCCTGTCCGGCAAAATCGGGATGCACCCGCATCGACTTGACCTCGCCATGCGTGGCGCTGAGCGTCTTCAGCGCTCCTACACAGGCAACCCGCTCATCGCGCCACGCGGTCCAGACCGTGATGCCTGGTAGCTGAAGGCCTGACAGATCGAGCGCAAAGACGCTGCCGGGCGGGGAACTGGCATGCATGCCCGCCAGATGTAGCGCGAGCAGCGCACGCGTAGCCTCGCCCGTCATATCGTCTTCGCGAATCTCGAACATGCCGCCACCCCTTTTGGTTATGGCCGCCGCGCTAGCGCGCTCCCCCCCTGTCCCTCAAGTCGGACTGGCCGTGCAGCCCTGCTTCGGCAGCCTCCTGCTCCCCCGACAGGCATCCAGGCGCGACGGGCACGCAAGAGCTGCTTTCCTCCGCCCGTTGAAGTCATCCTGTCTTCCGGGCTTGCAAACATACCAACCGGTTGGTATTTATTCCGGCATGAACACGCCGAACCCGCCCGAACCCGCCCGCCCCACGCGCATTCCACGCGGCGAAGCACGCATACGCCTGCTGGATACGGCGCTAAGGTTGATCCGCGAGCAGGGCTTTGCCGCCACAAGTGTTGATGCGCTGTGCAAGGAGGCGGGCGTCACAAAGGGTGCCTTCTTCCACCATTTCGACAGCAAGGAAGCGCTGGGAGCGGCTGCCGCCGATTACTGGTCGGAAACGACCTCGGCCATGTTTGCGGACGCGCCCTATCACGCGCCGCAAGACCCGCTCGACCGGGTGTTTGCCTATCTCGACTTCCGCGCCGCCCTGATCGATGGCGAGATCGCCGGGTTTACCTGCCTTGTCGGCACGATGGTGCAGGAGACCTATGGCTCCAGCGACGCGATCCGCGCGGCCTGCAACGCCAGTATCACCGGGCATGCCGCCACGCTGGAGGCCGACATTCAGGCCGCCATGGATATGCGCGGCGTTGGCGCGCCCTTTACCGCCCAGAGCCTCGCCCTCCTCACCCAGACCGTCCTCCAGGGCGGGTTCATCACGGCCAAGGCCGCTGGTCACAAGGGACCGGCCCTTGATGCCGTCGCACACCTCAAACGCTATTTCGCCTTCATTTTCGAGGGCAGCGCCACGCGCGCAGAGGACAGGAGCGCCGCATGAGAACGATCCGGATCATCGAGCACATGTCGCTGGACGGCGTGATCCAGGCCCCCGGCGGCCCGGATGAGGACATGGATGGCGGCTTCGCACATGGCGGCTGGGCCTTTCATCACTTTGATGAGGCAGTCGGTGAGGCGATAGATGCCGCCCATGGCCAACATTTCGATGTTCTGCTGGGCCGGCGCACCTATGACATCTGGGCGGACTACTGGCCTCACCAGACCGGGCCAATGGCCAATCAGCTCAACGCCGCACGCAAATATGTCGCGACGCACCGGCCGGACAGCCTTGGCTGGGGACCGGCGGAAGATCTTGGCAGTGACATCGTGCAGGGCATCCGCCGCATCAAGGCGGGCGACGGTCCCAATCTCATTGTCTGGGGCAGCTCGACAATCACATCCGCCCTGATCGAACACGGACTGGCTGACGAGGTCATGCTCCTCATGTTTCCGGTCCTGCTCGGCAGGGGCAAGCGCGTGTTTTCGGACACGGCGGCGGCCACCGGGCTGACACTGATCGCTTCAAAGCCCGCCGCATCCGGCGTGGTCATCAGCACTTACAAACCGGCCGGACCTGCACGCACCGGCAGCTTTGCAGAGACCGATGAATGAATCCCGCCCACTTGAGAAAGAGAACCGCTGCCCATGGCTGATCTCACGACATCCATCACCAATCCCGAAACCACCAAAGGGGTTATCCCTTATCTCGACATGGGCGGAAAGGCGCTGGAAGCGGCCGCCTTCTACGAGAAAGCCTTTGACGCGAAGATAATCGGTCATGTGCCGGGCCAGAGCGCGGGCCGCGTCGCCCACTGCCAGATAGAGATCAATGGCGGCACACTGATGATGACCGACCATCGCGACGCGGCCGCGGAGCGTGAGGGCTTTCACCTGCAGATCGTGGCCGGAGACGCGCAGGCGCGCTGGGACCGGGCGGTCGAGGCAGGTTGCGAGATCGTCATGCCCTTCGAGATGCAGTTCTGGGGCGACCGGTGGGGGCTGGTGCGCGACCCGTTCGGGATCCAGTGGGCGTTCAACGAGGCCGAAGGCTGCGGCGCATAAACACACTATTGGCAAACAGGGAAGGACAGGAACCATGAGCTATTACGTACAGGGCTTTGTTCTGGCGGTGCCCACCGCCAACAAGGACACCTTCATCAAGCATGCAAAGGAAGCTGCCGAAATCTTCAAGGAATATGGCGTTCTCAAATGCGTGGAATGCTGGGGCGATGATGTGCCGGACGGGGAAGTGACCTCCTTTCCGATGGCCGTGAAGGCCAAGCCGGACGAGACGGTGGTCTTCTCCTGGTATATCTGGCCGTCTAAAGCGGCGCTGGATGCTGCCATGCCGAAAATCATGGAAGACCCGCGCATGGACCCCGCCAACAACCCGATGCCCTTTGACGGCAAGCGCATGATCTATGGCGGGTTCGTCCCCGTGGTAGACCTCTGACGGGAGACAACCCATGATCCGTATCAGCGCCTGCATCTGGTCGGACGGCTGGGTCGAAGAGGCCGCCAATTTCTACACCGGCCTCTTCCCCGGCGCCTCCATCGGCGAAACAGCGTACTTCTCAAAGGAGGGCTTTGAGCATCACGGCCAGCCGGACGGCAGCGTGATGGTGATCGAGCTCACGCTCGGCGGACAGGCCTTCACGCTCCTGAATGGCGGCCCGGTATTCACGCCCAACCCCGCCATGTCCTTCTTCGTCTTTATCAATGACCGGGCGCAGATCGACCGGCTGTGGGCGGCCCTCATCGAGGGCGGCAAGGCCATGATGGAGCTGGGCAGCTACCCCTGGTGCGAACATTATGGCTGGGTGGAAGACCGCTTTGGCGTCAGCTGGCAATTGATGACGGCCGATCCGGGCGAGCTGGGTCAGGTGATCGTTCCGGCCCTCATGTTCACGCAAGGCGCAGCCGGAAAGGCCGAGGAGGCAATGGCGCGCTACGGTGAAATTCTGGGCGGTTTCAGGCCTGTTGAGGTGAACCACTACCCGCCGGGCACTGGGGTCAATGAAGGCCTGCTGATGCACGGCCAGTACAAGATCGCCGGTCAGACCTTCATCGCCTTTGACTCGCCAAACGATCACGGTTTCGGCTTCACGCCGGGTCAGTCACTGCAGGTGTTCACCGCAGACCAGAAAGAGACCGATCGGGTATGGAATGCGCTCACCCGCGTGCCCGAAGCCGAACAGTGCGGCTGGCTCGCCGACCGCTACGGGCTGAGCTGGCAAGTCATCCCCGAAGGCGCGACAGGCTATATCAACGGCCCCGATCCGGCGGGGCGCAGCCGCGCCCGCCAGGCCATGTTCGCCATGAAGAAGCTGGATATCGCGGCGCTGAAGGCGGCATATGAGGGGTAAGGCCTGACCCTCATCCTGAGGGCGAGCGCAGCGAAGCGTCTCGAAGGACGAGGGCAAAGTGGTACCGGGTGAGCCCCCTATTCCGCCAGCCCGGCGACCGCGTGGACGTAATCGCTGCGCGCCTTGTTGGCGTCGATCTGCGCGGCGATGCGCTCATCTTCATCCTGCAGGGTTTGCGGGTCCAGCTCGGCATAGTGCAGCACGCCCATATCCTCATAGGCCTTGCGGATACGCGGTCCCCACAGACCGATATCCTTCACGATCGGCACAATGCGCTGGAAGAGCAGCGTGCGGTAGAGCTTCACGATCTCGGAGTTTTCCACGAACTCCTTGCATTCGGCCGCCGGCAGATCGAGCACGTCATAAAGTTCGTGGCTCTGGGTCATGCGGTCACGCATGAGATAGCAGGCCTCCACCAGAAACTCCTCGCGCTCGTCACGCTCTTTCTGGGTCAGTTGAGGGTAGTAATCGCGAAGCGAGAGCCGCCCGAAGGCGACGTGCCGGGCCTCATCCTCCATGACATAGGCATTGACCATGCGCGCCAGCGGGTTCTGCGCCAGATCGCGTATCGTGCCGAAGGCGGCAAGTGCCAGCCCCTCAATAACCACCTGCATGGCGAGATAGGTCACGTCCCAGCGCGAGTCGCGCAAGGCGTCATTGACCAGCTCCTGCAAGGGATCGGTCATCGGATAGGCGACACCGAACTTGCCCTGCAACAGGCGATAGGCCTCCACATGGCGGGCTTCGTCCATCACTTGCGTGGCGGCGTAGAATTTCGCATCAAGATCGGGAACTGACGACACGATCTTCGAGGCGGCCAGCAGCGCCGCCTGCTCGCCCTGCAGGAACTGGCTGATATTCCAGGCCTGCGTATGGCGGCGCAGCTCGATGCGTTCCTTCTTGGTCATCTTGTTCCAGACATCCGAACCATAGATCGCCACCGCCTCGTCGGGCATCTGCATCGGGTTTTCCGGATCGAGCTCCTGCGTCCAGTCGATGCGGCTGAGCGCATCCCATTGCATGTCCTTGCCCTTCTGGTAGAGGTGCATCAGCGTCGTGCGGCCCTCATCGAAGCGCCAGTCAAACACCGCGTCGAACTGCTGGGGCACGTGCCAGTGATCATCAATCCCCGGCATCGGATACAAGTCGCGCAAGGCCGTCATCGCTTCAGCTCTCCTCCTTAGCGGGAAGCCGGTGCAGCGCGTGCAAACCCTGCCGGGCGCTGCCCGGTCCTCGTCTGTGGCGGGTGAACGCCGTTCACCCGCTGATCAGAGCATGACTCCGGGAGGGCCTCCCTGTCTACCCCTGACTAACCAGTCAGTGAAAATTCATGGACTCGAATTCACTGGCGGGCCGGACCGGGCGCGGGCAAAGCTGCGCCATCGCCTCCCCGGAACCGGAGTGACCATGCTGCGCGTGCTTTGTGCTGTCTTCATCCCGCTTGCCATCGGCTCCGCCGCACTCGCGGCGCAAGCCACATCAGCCGACGAACCTGTCACTACAGAAGTGATTGTGGTGCGCGGTGAACGATCCGGCCCCCAGCTCTGGCGCGTGCACCATCCAGACCACACCGGCGAGGTCTATGTCTTCATCACCGTCCCCTGGCTGCCGGCAAGCCTTGAATGGAATGAGCGCCCTGTCGCCAGCGTATTGGAGGAGGCAGGCGAGGTCCTGACCGAGTTCGAGGTCAATTCCGGTGCCGTCGGCACGGCGCGCATGGCCGCCATGATGCTGCGCACCATCACCTTCAGCCGCAGCCGGATCATGATGCCCAGGGGCACGACGCTGGCCGACCGGGTGGACGCGGCGCTGGCGGCGGATTTCTACCGTGCCAGCGCTATCGCCGAAGAACGCAACCAGAGACGCCGGGACCTGCAGCGGGCGGCCCGGCGCGGCGATGGAGACATGAGCGCAGAGGCCCTGCTGGATGAGCCGGAAGAGGCGGCGCTCGCCGAGCGCCTCGCCAATCTGGAACCTGGCCGGATGCATCCCTTCTTTCAGGCAATGACGTTGATAGGCAGGGCCGCCGAGAGCGTTGATCTGGAAGGCGCATCGGCCATTGAAGGCCGCGTGACGCGCCTGGCCCGCCGCAACCGTGTGCCGGTGCGCGCCGTGCAGAGCTATGATCTGGCGGTATCGGACATTTCCGCCGTCATCCGCTCGGTGCAGGATTTCTCACGCGAGACCAACGAGATCTGCATATCCGAAGCCGTGACTTTCGCCACTTCCGATCTGCCCTCGGCATGGATCAGCGCGCAGGCCTGGGCGCGCGGTGACGTGGACACGTTGCGCGGCTTCGCCAGCCGCCGTGCCGGGATGGAATGCCAGCACGCCATGGAGCGCGAGATGGGCGGATTTCGTACCTTCGGCGGCGCGACGACCAGCGATATCGACTATTCGGGCATATGGGCCGCAGCCATTGGCGAGGCGGTAAACTCCGGCGGCGTCACGCTGGCCGTGGTCGGCGCAGCAGGCTGGCTGTCAGACGACGGTATTCAGGCCCGCCTTGCCGCAACTGGCTACGTGGTGGAGGGGCCGTGATCCTATTCGGCGGGCGCCGCTGCCGGCTGGGCGGCAGGCGCCTCGCGCGGGCTGGCCGGGCCGGTCTCGCCGCGTCTTGCCGCCTGCTCCTCGGCCCAGCGCGCCTTGATGATTTTCGAGCTCTCACGGCTGCCATCGGGCGACCATCCGGGCGGGCCGAGCCAGTAGCCAAGCGCATCGCGTAAGGACCTGGCCGAAGACACGTCTTTCACGATGCCCACCCATTCATGCAGGCAGATGCGGATCGGGTTGTAGGTGCCCAGATTCTTCACAATACCGTAGCGGCACTTCTCCTCGTCCAGCTCCTTCTGGAAGGTGCCGAACATCCGGTCCCAGATGATGAACACGCCTGCATAATTGCGGTCGAGATAAAGCGGGTTCGTCGCGTGATGCACCCTGTGGTGCGAGGGCGTGTTGAACAGCCATTCGATGGGCGCGGGCAGGCGCTTCACCGCCTCGGTATGGATCCAGAACTGGTAGACGAGATTGAGCGCGCCGACAAAGGCCACCATCGCGATGGGGAAGCCCAGCAGCACCAGCCAGGAGCCGAAGAAGATGAACTTGAAGGTGAGCGGGCTGAGCCAGGGCTGGCGAAGCGCGGTCGACAGGTTGTAGTGCTGGGAGGAGTGGTGGATCACATGATCGGCCCACCACCAGCGCACGGTGTGCGCAAAGCGGTGCGACCAGTAATAGAGAAAATCGTCCAGCACGAAGCAGATGACAAACGCCCACCACGCCCAGCCTATGTCAAACAGGGCGAAGCGCTCGATATAGGCGAACCAGGCGAGCGCGATGAAGCCGAGCAGCACGCCCGAGACGGTATTGCCGAGCCCCATGGCAAGGCTGGCGGCGGTGTCCTTCGGCTCGAACTCGGCCTTGCCCGTCATGCGCGCATAAATCATCTCCGCGACGATCAGCGCGACGAAGAACGGAATGGCGATCAGGATGGGATCAGGAAGCTCGGGCATGACCCTCTCCGCGTGTTTGGGCTTCACTCTGGCGGACAAAGCGGCGCAGACGCTCGCCCCATCCCTGCGCTGACGCGTCATCAAGATCGATAGTCACGCGCGGCAGGGTGAAATCGTTGAAATGGATGTGAAAGCGCGGACCGTCCGCCTCCAGCCGGTCAATTTCGCCGGGCCGTATCACGCGTGTCACGCAGCGGTTCGCGCGGGCCAGCACCAGCCCCAGCCTTTCCTCGCCCTGTTCCATCACCAGCGCAGCGAGCCCGCTGGCCGACACCACACCCTCGCCCGCACGAAAGCCCACCACGTCTTCCTCCAGGCGCTGTGAAGGCAGGGCAGTATCGTCAAAGCGGATATCCTGCCAGCCGCCAATCAGCCGGTTGAGCACGATGAGACCGCTCACCGCGAGGGCGGACACAGCCAGTACGGCGAGAATGGCTAGAGGGCTATCATCCATGCGTCCCATACTTGCTGTCTTTGCCGCCGGAGCGCAAGCCGCTGAGCGTTCACTCAGTCAGTTGCATCCGCGAAGGCATAGTATTCGCGCGTCCAGAGCGCATACATCACGCGCGGGCCGATGCCATAGGTCGCCTGCAGATAGCGCGACTGGCTTTCATGGATGCGCCAGGCACGCTGCTTGTCACGCGATGGTGACGGCACGGCAAAGTCCGGATCGGGCTGGATATCGGCTATCAGCCGTCCGCGTTCACCGCCAAACCGGCGCAGGCCCGGGCGCGGGGCGAGCACATAGACAAGGCGCGGCGCATCCTGGTCCAACGTCTCCACTGCCTGCCGGGTGGCCTCTCCAATGGCCATGTGATCGGGGTGGAGCGAGATCGCGCTTTCAGGATGGAAGGTGATGACAGCAGAGGGCCGCGTGCGTTCAATCTCCGCGGCGACGCGCTCCACCAGCTGATCGAACGGGCGTGAGCGCAATTGGCCGTCACCCAGATCGAGAACGGTGTGAGAGGCGACACCCAGCGCGAAGCCGTGCTTTCTGGCTTCCGCCTCGCGCACAATACCCAGATGCGGCTGGTCCACGACAGGCGGATATTGCGTGCCGGCCTCGCCGCGCGTGGCGGTAAAAAGATGGACCGGCACACCTTCGGCCACGCCGCGCGCCATCAGCGCATTGGACGTGATTTCGTCATCGGGATGGGCAAACACGAACAGCAGTCCGGCCTCGCCCAGCTCGCCGCGCAGATCGATGAGGCGTTCAACGCCCGGTTCGGCAAAGAGCGAGCGGGCAATCATCAGGGCGGCGAGCGCGGCCACCAGAACAATGCCGGCAAGGATACCGG
Organism: Glycocaulis albus; assembly: GCF_014639075.1. Taxonomy (GTDB): domain Bacteria; phylum Pseudomonadota; class Alphaproteobacteria; order Caulobacterales; family Maricaulaceae; genus Glycocaulis; species Glycocaulis albus. Next base: position 380,213 of record NZ_BMFS01000001.1, on the reverse strand, counting down.
CCCCGATAAGGATGATACGCGCCATAGACCCCGGTCCTTCTCCCGCTCCTGCCCGTCACCTGACTGACATGCCTTCATGCCATATCCTAACCCCGGAACCGGGCGGGGAGGATAGATGATGCGCGGTATGCTGATCACATTGCTGGTTCTGGCGGCAGCCTTCGGGACAGCCCTGCTCTGGCCCGGCCCGGAACCGGTCTCTCACCCGTGGCTGGAAAGCAGGGCGGACGAGCGCACAGAGCGCATCGCCCATGGCGGTGGTCTTGGCCGGGCACCCGCCAACACGCTCGCCGCGCTGGAACGGGCGGTTGCCGACGGCGCGGACGTGCTGGAGGTTGATGCCCAGCTGACCGCCGATGGCGCTCTGGTGCTGATGCATGACGACACGGTCGACCGCACCACGGACGGTACCGGCCGGGTGGACGCGTTGACGCTGGCTGAAATCCGCACTCTCAACGCTGCCTTCGGCTATGAGGGCGAACCGGCAGAGCGCTTTGCCGCGAACGGCATCACCGTGCCGGCGCTGGCCGAAGCCTTCGAGGCTTTCCCGGCCATGCGCTGGATTGTCGAGATCAAGCCGGACACCGAGGAGGCTGCGCGCGTGATGTGCGAGACGATCCGGGAAGCGGGCATGGAGACGCGCGTGCTCGTCGGTTCCTTCCATGACAGTGCCATGAGGCATTTTCGCGAGGCCTGCCCGGAAATCGCCACCGGCATGGCCCGCAACGAGGCTTTCAGCTTCTATGTGATGGCCCGCCTCGGCCTCGCCAAATTCCACCCCACTCCGGCGCAGGCCATGCAGCTGCCGCCCCGCGCCTCCGGCCTCGACGCTCTCCATCCGCGCCTGATTGAAGCCGCCCGTGCGCGCGGCATCGCAGTGCAGGTCTGGACGATCAATGATCCTGCAAAGATGGAGACATTCATCGCCCGCGGCGTCGATGGCATCATCACCGACCGGGTGGATGTGATGCGGAACGTCCAGGGGGAGTAAATTTTCTCCTGATACCTGAAACCCCGGAACCGCGAAGCGATATCCGGGGCCTCTATCAGAATGACACTGCGCCAGGTCCCGGATAGCGCTGCGCGCTTCCGGGAGTTCAGAAACTGTGGTTTGGGAACGGCGAAGGGCCGTGAGAAGAGCGCGAACGCGCGCCCGCAGCGATAGCGAGCTTTAGCGAGTGGCAAGCGAGGACCGACCCCACGGATGTGGGGGAGGACCAAAAGAAAGGGCCGGGAGGTTTCCCTCCCGGCCCTGCCCTGTCCCCCGAAGGAGAAAGGTTCTAGAAGCGTGCCCGCAGCGTGAGGCCGTAGGTACGCGGATTGCTGGGATAGGAGTTCGTGCTCGGACCGATAGTCCCGACCGAGAAGAACGTACCGCGGTAGTAGGTCTCGTCCGTGAGGTTGCGGCCCCAAAGTTGCAGCGACCAGGCACCATCCTCGGCACCGATACCCACCGAGCCGTTGACCAGCGTAATGGCGTCCTGCTCGAAGCTCGGCATGGCTGCCAGCGCACCGTTGAGGTTCTGGCTCGAGACGTAGGACGTCTCGCCGCGCAGACGCAACTCAAGCCCGTTGCCCAGAGGCTGGGTATACATGGCGGTCAGGAAGCCGGTGAATTCCGGCGAGCCGCGATCAACACCCGACAAATCGTTGAAGCGTCCCGTGAAGCCGTTCTGGTTGACGCGGGTTGCCAGACAGTCCGCAAACAGCGGATTGCCCGCCAGACCCGGTTCGGTCAGCGACGAGGTGCGCGGGCAAGGCCCGAATTCGTAGCTTTCATAGCGGTTCTGGAACAGCCAGGTGAAGCCGCCGGCCAGCACGAGGTTCTGTGTCGGGGCAAGGGTTGCCTCGACCTCGAGGCCGCGCACCGAAATCTCGCCGGCATTGTCGAGATAGAAGCCGCCGCCCACGAAGACTTCCGTCTGGAAGTCCTTGTTGGTCTGGTCGAACAGCGCGATGGCGTAGACCATACGGTTGTCGAACGCCGTACCCTTCACACCCACCTCGATATTGAGCGTGGTCTCTTCCTCGAACTGGAAGAGGCCGGTCGCGGCCGAGTTGGAGCTCAGCGAGAAGCCACCCGGCTTGTAGCCGGTGCCGACGCTCAGATAGGTGTTGAGCGTATCGCTCCAGTCATAACCGAAAATGATCGAGCCGGAGACGTTCTCGTCGGTCCGCGAGCCCGGCGTGAACGGCGCGTTGACCACGTTGAACTGCAGGCCCGACCCCTCGATCAGCGGCAGCAGGAAGTTGATGGCCGGATTGGCCGCCTGTGCCGGGGTGAGCGGAACCGCCGGATTGAACGGAGCGCCCCCGGCGGCAAGGATTGCCGGTACGAAGAAGGCGCACGTGTCGCCGATCGGACTCGGGGGCGGCCCAGGGTTAAACGCAAGACAGGTTGCCGCACTCGGCAGACGCAGATCCTGACCCAGTGCCACCGCATCCAGCTGCGAGAACGGATCGTTGATCGTCACGTTCGGCGTATAGTCCTTGGTCTCGCGTGAATAGCGAAGGCCGGCCGTGATCGTGAAGCGGTCGGTGACCCGCCAGTCCACCTGGCCAAACGCCGACCAGGCCTCGGTATCGTAGTTATACGTCTCGTTGACCAGGCCCTGACCCGCACCGAGATAGCCATTGGCAGGCACAATCGGAATGGCATTGCCCGACGGCGTCGGAGCCAGCGTGCCAACGCCAGTGGCATTATTGCCGCCAATGATCGTGTTCATGATCGCCGGAATGCCCGAACCGGCCCCAAGGCCGAGGCCAGCCGCCAGCGCGGCGACGGACGGATCGAGCGAGGAGGCGAGGTTGGCAAAAGCCGCCAGCTGCGAGCCGTAGGGCGTCTCGTTCTGGAAGGTCAGCTCGTTATTGTAATAGAACAGGCCAGCCATCCAGTCGAAATTCTCGCCGCCATTCGAGGCGATGCGGAATTCCTGGGTGAAGGCATTATAGTCCTGATATTGCTGACGGGCACCGGCCGCATCGAGCGTGGTGAAGTCAGCGTCGATGACCTGATCTTCCTCATAGTTCTGATAGGCCGTGATCGAGGTCAGCGTGAAGCCGCCGAAATCATGGTTGATCTCTGCCGACAGCCCCCACGTGTCGACCTGGGTAGCCAGCGGGCCGTTAATGGCCGTCGTGCCGTCATGCGGGTCGCCGGACGGGACGACCGCGCCTAGCTGGTTGAACGCAAAGAGCTCGGACGGAGCGACATTGGAGAACGGCGCCGCGCAGCAATTCTCGTCAATATTGCCGGCGCTGGCGATGATGCGGGCCGTCGTGGCGCCGCCGCTATCCCACAGCAGCTGGCCGCGCGCGCTCCAGCGGTCGCGATTGTTGAACTCGCGCCCGTCAACATTGGTGATGAAGCCGTCACGCTGATTGATCGAGCCGTCGAGGCGGAAGGCGAGTTGGTCGGCTACCAGCGGACCGGTTACCGTCGCGCCAACAACACGGGCGTTGTAATTGCCGACCGTCACTTCACCCTCGGCGCCGAACTCGAATTCGGGCTGGCGGGTGTGGAAGCTGACAACACCGGCAGGCGTGTTACGGCCGAACAGCGTGGATTGCGGACCCCGGATGACCTCGACGCGCTCAAGCGACAGGAAGTCGTTGATCGACGCGCCCTGACGCGGAACATAGACGCCGTCAATGAACACACCGACCGACGGTTCGACGCCAGGGTTGAACGAGGACGACCCCAGAGAGCGGATATTGAAGGTCTGGTTGGTGGATGCGGCAAACTCGCCCACGGTCAGAGACGGCACGAGAGTCTGCAGATCGGCTGCGTCGCGGATCTGCGCCTCGGAAATCGTTTCGCCGGTAACTGCGGTTACCGCGACGGGCGCTTCCAGCAGTGTCTGCTCGCGCTTCTGGGCTGTAACGGTGATGATTTCGACTTGCGCCTGGGCAGCGGTGCCGACAAGGCCAGCGGCCAACGCGGTCGCACCGAGCACGGCGGCTCTTGAAAAACGCTTCATTGGGTTCCTCCCCCTCTGGATATGTTCAGCCTGCGGATTCGCGCGTCCACTTGGCTCCGGTGCGCACTGTAGGCGCGATTTCACGGGTTTGTCATCGGGTCTTTAGTGGTCTGTCAGTCAAGTGCGGCATTCCCGTCACACTCATACGGAAATTAACCTTGGCGGTTTGTGATCCGTGCGTAGAACACACCCGCGAGCGCGCCGCAGACGGCTTGCGAGATTTCGCCGGCCAGGCTGCGTGCGCCCGCAATCACGGGAACGCCGAAGAACACCTCGCGCATCAGCATCAGCATGACAAACATGCACACTGCCCCGGCCGCCGCGTAGACCAGGGTGCGCGGCAGAGGCGCGAAGCGTACCACCAGCGCGCCGGCCAGGAAGGCGATGAGGAAACCGATGAGGATGAAGACCAGATAGAGCGGGCCGAGGCCGGCGATATCGGCCAGTGTCATCGATATCCGGTCTCCGGTGGAAATCTGCGCGCCAGCCCGCGCCAGCGCGGACAGGACGAACTGTGTCTGCACGATGACGCCCGCCAACGCCATGAACACGGCGGCGAGCACGACTCCTAGCGGGTATCTGAACCATGCCATGCGGCGCCTCCCCATTCTCGTGTCCGGCGGACATCTCGGTTTGCCATTTCCCGGGAACCGTCTTGGTCAATGGCTGATTTGCGGCCATGATGCCCCGCAAAGCGCCGCGTGGCCAATCTCTGTTTTTGCGCGGACGCATTTTTAACGCTCAGGGGTCAGGCTCATGTCAATACGCGCAATCTATCGTTCCGCCCTTGTCATCTGCGCGCTCGGTCTTCTCGCCAGTGGCTGTGCAGACAATCGCCAGGCGGTGGAACTGCCTGAGCCGGCCACCGGCCACGCCGTCCTTGTGGAGACGGTCATTGAGGGGCTGGAGCACCCCTGGGGCCTCGCCTTCCTGCCCGGCGGCGGCATGCTGGTGACGGAACGCACAGGCGATCTGCGGCTGATCCGCGATGGCGCGCTGGCGGAAGAGCCGGTCAGCGGCGTGCCGGAGGTGCTGGCACTCTCGCAGGGCGGCCTGCTCGATATCGCCTTGCCGCCCGACTTCGAGACCAGCTCGCTTGTCTACCTCTCCTTCGCCAGCGGCACGGCCCAGTCCAACAACACCGCGCTCTACCGCGCGCGCTACGAGGATGGCGCGCTGCTGGATGGTGGAGTGATCTGGACCTCGCAGATGAACAAGACCGGCGGCGCGCATTTTGGCGGGCGCATCGCCTTCATGGATGATGGCACGCTGCTGCTCACGCTGGGGGACGGGTTCGAGTTCCGCGAGGAAGCCCAGAATCTTGAAAACCATTTCGGCACGATCGTGCGGCTGAACCCGGACGGTTCACCGGCGAGCGGCAATCCGCTGGCGGGAGAAGACGGCGCGCTTTCCGATATCTGGACCTATGGCCACCGCAATGTGCAAGGCATCGCCATCGACCCTGCGACCGGCATTGTCTGGGCGCATGAGCACGGGCCGCGCGGCGGGGACGAGCTGAACATTATCGAAGGCGGCAATAATTATGGCTGGCCCATCGTGACGGCGGGCCTTGATTATTCCGGTGCGCGCATCTCGCCCTTCACCGAACACGGGCAGGACTACACCGCGCCCTTGCGCGAATGGCTGCCGGATTCTATCGCGCCGTCCGGCCTTGCGGTCTATCGCGGCGAGGCGTTCCCCAACTGGAATGGCGATCTTCTGATCGGCGCGCTGGCCGGACAGGCCCTGCACCGGGTCCGCGTAGAAAACGGCCAGGCGATAGCGGAGGAAATCCTGCTGGCAGATGAGGGCGCGCGCATACGTGATGTGCGGGTCGGCCCTGACGGGCTGGTCTATGTCCTCACCGACCATGCCAATGGTGCGGTCCTGCGTCTCTCGCCGGCGGACTGACACACCGCTCAGTGAAGGGGCTGGCCTTCGGGCCGTGAAAGGTGTTCACTTCCCCCAAACACAAGGCTGCGGAAACGGATTCGCTCGCGGCACTTGGAACATTAGGGGAGGCGCGCATGAAGCGTATTCTGATCGGCCTTTTGGCCGTTATCATTGTTGCCGGTCTGGTGGCTGCCGGCTGGTACTACCGGCCCTGGTCGGACTTTTCACCTGCCAGCGTGCGCGCGCTCGATGACCCCGAACAATATGTGACCACCTTCCAGCGCATGGATGAAATCCTGCCCAGCGCCACCATCGCCGCGGCGGCGCCGCAAGCCCTCCCGCGCAATCTCCAGCCCCTTGATGTCAGCTATGAGTGGGAAGGCGAGACCCGAACGCTCGACCAGTATCTGGAAAACGGCCGTGTCACAGGGCTCACCGTTCTGCGCAACGGCGAAATGATCCACCAGCGCTTCTTCCACGGCGCGGACGAAGCCACCCGCTTCACCTCATGGTCGGTCGGCAAGAGTTTTGTTGCCACCCTGATCGCCATGGGCGTCGGCGAGGGACTAATCGAAAGCCTCGACGATCCGGCAGAACGCTATGCGCCGGAATATGCAGGCACCTATTACGGGTCGGTGTCCTTGCGCCACCTCCTCATGATGTCGGCGGGCGTGGATTTCAACGAGGAATATTCACCCGACCGCCCGTCCGATGTGCGGCCCTTCTTCTTCAACGCTTTCATCCTGGGCCGCAGCCCGGACCAGCTTGCCAGCGCTTTTGGCGCCAGCGATTCTGTGCCCGGCGAGCATTTCCACTATGCCAGCACCAATACGCAGGTTCTCTCCGCCGTTGTCCGCAATGTGTTCGGCGGCTCGCTCGCCGAAGTGGTGGAGGAGCGCCTGTGGACGCCGCTCGGCATGGGCGCGGACGCGACCTGGCTGCAGCATGTGCCGGGCGATCGCGGCGTCGCGGTCGGGTATTGCTGCCTGCAGGCGACCAGCGAGGACTATGCCCGCATGGGTCAGTTCTATCTGCAGGACGGGGTGTGGAACGGGCAGCGCCTTCTGCCCGAAGGCTGGGTGATGGAGGCCACACGCCCGGTCTCGCCTGCCCATGAGACAGGCGCGACACCCGCCTATGGACCGCGCGGCTATGGCCTGCATTTCTGGATCCCTGAAGGCCATGACGGGGAGTATTTCTTCGCCGGCGTCTACGGCCAGTATATCTGGGTCGATGAGCGGCGCGGCGTCGTCATCGCCCAGAATGCCGGTAACCCGGCCTGGGGGCGTCTCGGCTCGGAGGTGTTCGCCGTTATGCGCGCGATTGCCGAAACGGTCTCGCCGCTTCAGGTGGAGCCGGAACCGGTCGAGGATGTCGAGGAACCTGCTCTGGATGCTCCGCTGGGTGTCGAGGAGGAGCCTCTGGAGGAGGCAACGGAAGAGGGCAGCGAATAATGTCCGCCGCGTCCGTGTACGATTATGTGATCGCGGGCGCGGGCAGCGCCGGGTCGGTACTGGCAGCCCGCCTGTCCGAGGACCCGTCTGTCACGGTCTGCGTGATCGAGGCGGGCGGCTCGGACAGGAAGGCGATCATTCAGACACCCATGCTCTTGCAGTTCGCCATCACCGAGCCCTCCATCAACTGGGACTACTGGACCGAGCCGCAGAAAAACCTTCAAAACCGCAAGCTCTACTGGCCGCGCGGCAAGACGCTCGGCGGCTCATCCTCCATAAACGCCATGCACTATATGCGTGGCGCGTGGGAAAATTACGACGAGTGGGAGAAGGCTTACGGTGCTACCGGCTGGGGCCGCGAGGCGGCGCTCGAAGCCTTCAAGCGGGTGGAGAACAACGAAAACCATGGCGAGCCCTGGCACGGCAAGGGCGGGCCGCTGAACGTCAAGTCCATCTCCCCGCTCAACCCGCTGACCGAGCTTTATTACGAGGCCTGCCGCCGCCGGCAACTGCCCTGGAATGACGATTTCAACGGCGAGAAGCAGGAAGGTTTCGGTGTCTATCAGGTGACCCAAAAGGACGGCAAACGCTGCTCGGCGGCGGACGCCTTCCTGAAACCCGCCATGACGCGGCCAAACCTGACCGTCATCACGGGCGCGCTCGCGCGCAAGGTGATTATCGAGGAAGGCCGGGCGACCGGCATCGAGATCGAGACCGAAAGCGAGACTTGTGTAGTCAGCGCCCGCCGGGAAGTGATCCTGTCGGGCGGGGCGATCAACACGCCGCACTTGCTTATGCTGTCTGGCATCGGGCCGGCGGACCATCTGCGCGAGCACGGCATATCGGTCGAGGCCGACATGCCCGGCGTCGGCGCGAACATGCAGGACCATCTCGATATCATGGCACGGGCCTCCACGCGCTCGGCGAAATCCATCGGCTATTCGCTGAAGAAATTCCCGGCGACGGCGCGCGACGTACTGCAATGGGCCGTCACCGGCACCGGCAATTTCACGGTCAATCCGGTGCAGGGCTGCGGGTTTGTCAAATCCAGCCGGGCAAAGGATTTGCCCGATATTCAACTCGTCTTCATCCCGGCACGCGGCTCACCCCATGGGCGTGAGACCATGACCGGGCATGGCATGATGATCCATGCCTGCCACCTTTATCCGCAAAGCCGGGGCAATCTTCGCCTGAAGAGCGCCGACCCGCGCGATGCCATCCTCATCGATCCCAACTACATGGATCATGAGGAGGATGCGGAGGTGATGACCGACTGCCTGGAGATCGCCCGTGACATCCTCTTGAGCGACGCCTTCGACGGCGAGTTCAGGGAGCTGGAACTGCCTGCAAAGGCCGATGGCACGCGCGCGGAGCTTCTCGATCATGTGCGCGCCAACGCCGAGACGCTCTACCATCCCACTTCCACCTGCGCGATGGGATCGGGCGAGCTTGCCGTCACCGATCCCGAATGCCGCGTGCGCGGGGTGAAAGCCTTGCGCGTTGTTGATGCCTCGGTGATGCCGCGCGTGGTCGGCGGCAACACCAACGCCCCTACCATGATGATTGCGACACGCGCCGCCGACATGATTACCGCAAGCGCCTGACACCTTTCTTTCCCGGAGCCGAGGAGTAAACCGATGAGTGATGCCGCAGCCCGCCAGATCGAGCGGATGAAATCGGTCTTCGACGCGCAGAAATCGGCCTTCAGGGCCAGCAAGGCCCGCCCCTATGGCGAGCGCAAGGCCGATCTGGAAAAGCTTGAGGCCATGGTGAAGGAAAAGGCCGACGCCTTCGCCGCCGCTGTATCAGCCGATTATGGCCGCCGCTCGGCCGCGGAGACCCAGATCGCCGAGATCGGCTTTACCCTGGCGACCGCCAAGCACACCCGCCAGAAACTGAAAAGCTGGATGGCAGACCGTTCGGTTCCCGTACCGATGACGCTGGCGCCCGGCAAGGCCTATATCCGCCGCGAGCCGAAGGGCGTTGTTGGCATTGTCGCGCCGTGGAACTACCCGATCCAGCTGGCGCTGGCCCCGCTGGTGCCAGCCCTTGCCGCCGGGTGCCGGGTGATGATCAAGCCGTCCGAATACACGCCGCGCGTGGCTGACCTCCTGAAAGAAACGCTTGGCAGCCTTTATTCGGAAGACCATGTAGCGGTCATCACGGGCGGGCCGGAGGTGGGCCAGGCTTTTTGTGATCTGCCCTTCGATCACCTCTTCTACACCGGCTCCACCCATGTCGGACGCATGGTGGCGCAGGCAGCGGCGAAGAATCTCACCCCCGTGACGCTGGAACTGGGCGGCAAGTCACCCACCGTCATCGCGCCCGATTTCGACATTGAGGAAGCGGCGAAAACCATCGCCTGGGGCAAGTATTTCAATGCCGGCCAAACCTGTGTAGCGCCGGACTATGTGCTGACCCCCAAGGGCAGCGAGCAATCCCTCGCCGACGCGATCATTGCCAATGCAGGCAAGTTCTGGCCCGGCCCGGACAGTAATGACGATTATACCGGCATCGTCTCGGAGCGGCACTACAAGCGCATCACCGACATGGTGGAGGAAGCGCGCAAGGGCGGGGCGACCGTGCTGCAGGTTCCGAGCGAAAGCGGCACAGGCGGCAATCATCATGCCTTCCCGCCCACCGTGGTGCTGAATGCGCCTGCGGACTCAAAGCTGATGACCGAGGAAATTTTCGGTCCCGTATTGCCGGTGCTGGGCCATGACGGCCTTGAAGAGGCCGCACGCTTCATCAATGAGCGCGACCGGCCACTCGCGCTTTATGTCTATACAAAATCGAAGGCGACCGCGCAGAACTTCCTCGACAAGACCATGTCAGGCGGGGTGGGCGTCAACGTGCCCATGCTGCACCTGTCGGTCGAGGATTTGCCGTTTGGCGGCACCGGGGCGTCAGGCTATGGCGCCTATCATGGCGAGGAGGGTTTCCGCACCTTCTGCCATGAGCGCAGCGTGTTCCATGCGCCCGTCTGGCATCCGATCCGCCTGATGGCACCGCCTTACGGAAAGCTGTTTGAATTTTTCAAGAAACTGCAGGCGGGGTAAGCGCTCACCGCTTCCCACACGCTTTCAGCTTGATAAGCTCGCGCCGCTTGCGGGCGCGGGGCCTGAGTCGAGGGGGCTATCATGGTGAAATGGATTGTGCGCGGCGTCATCGGCGTTGCGGCGTTGGTTTTGATCCTGGTGCTGGCCGTAACCGGCTGGGCAGGCTGGCGCTTTGTGGGCTCGCAGCCGCGTCTTGAGGGCGAGATCCGCCTTGAGGGCGTAACCGCACCTGTAAACGTGGTCCGCGACCAGTATGGCGTTGCCCACATCTTCGGCGAGACCGACGCCGATATCTATTTCGCCCTTGGCTATACCCATGCCGCCGAACGCTTTTTCCAGATGGACCTTTACCGGCGCACGGCGCAGGGGCGTCTGTCGGAGCTCTTCGGCGAGCGCGCGCTGCGCGCCGATATCCGCGCACGCACGCTGGGCTTTCCCGAGGCCGCGCGCCATGCGCTGGCAAACCTGTCTGACGAGGCGCGCCTTGCCATCGAGGCCTATGTCAGCGGCGTGAACGCCCGTCTCGAACAGGGCAATCCGGCGCCTGAATACCTGTTTTTGCGCACCCGGCCGGAGCCCTGGACGCTGGCCGATTCCGCCTCTGTGGTGATCGTGCTGGCTGACGATCTGGCCGCCGGCGAAGGGGAGGACCGCGAGCGCGCCCGTGCATCACAAGTGCTCGACGGCCTGATGCTGGAACAGTTCCTTTCTGCCTTCCCCGACTGGGCGCCAACCACGCTGAAAGATGACGATATCAATGCCGCCTTCGGCGCCATACGGCGCGAAAGCCTGCCACCGCCTCCCGGCACCCAGCCCGATAACGAGCCCGGCTCCAATGCGTGGGTTGTCTCAGGCAACCGCACCGAGACCGGCGCGCCCTTGCTGGCCAATGATCCCCATCTCGGCCTGTCGGCACCCTCCATCTGGTATTTCACCCGGCTGAATCTCTCCTTCGGGCCGGTGCTGGGCGCATCCCTGCCGGGCACGCCCTTCATCACGCTGGGGCGCAACGCCCATGGCGCCTGGGGCTTCACCAATACCGGCTTCAAGGTCATCGACCTGTTCGAGCGCGACCCTGAGACCGTCCAGCTCAACACCCGTATCGAGACCATTGAAGTCCGCGGCCAGCGCGATCCGTTCGAACTGACCGTACGCGAGACCGCCGAAGGTCCGGTACTCGATCCGCAATGGTTCGACCTCACCGGATTTGATTCCGAAGCCCTCGTGGTACGCCGGTCCACGGTGTCAGACCCAGATAACCGGGTTGCCGATGCCACATTCTCGATCATGCGCTCTACCGGCTGGCAGGAGTTCGTGGAGGCCGGACGCGGCTGGACCGCGCCGATGCAGAACATGCACTATGCCGGCGTGGACGGCACGATCGGCTACACCACGGCCGGGCTGCTGCCGATCCGCGATGAGGATGGCGAATGGACAGGTTTTGTCCCCTTCGAGGAACTGCCGCGTATCGCCAATCCGGCGGGCGGCTCCATTGCCTCGGGCAATAATTTGCCTGCGGGCGCCGCCTATCCCTATCCGCTGCCCGGCCGCTATGCGGTGCACCGCGCCGTGCGCATCGAGGAGATGCTGGCCGAGCGCCGCCGCCATTCGCTGGAAGGCTTCATGACCATGCAGATGGACGTCACCTCTGCGCTGGCACAGGCCATTCTGCCGGCCTTGCTGGCAGCCCAGCCCGAAAGCGAGCTGGGGCTTCAGGCGCTTGCCCGGCTGGAAGGCTGGAACGCGTCGCTGGACGCCGATGGCCCCGAAGGCCTCATCCTGTCGGCTTGGCTGCGTGTGCTGACCGAATCTGTCTGGGCCGATGAGCTGGGCAGCATGGCGCGCTATTTCCGCGGCCCCCGGCCTGTCTTCGTGCAGGAGGTGCTCACGGGCGATGCCTCGTCCTGGTGCAACAATGTCACGACCACCCCGGTGGAAACCTGTCCCGTCATTGCCGGACTGGCGCTCGATACCGCCATGGCCGAACTGGCGCGCACCAATGGCAGCGATATCTCCAGCTGGCGCTGGGGCGATCATGCGCAGGGCTATTTCGCCCACCCGATGGATTCCCTTCCCCTGCTGGGAGACATGTTCGGTGTGCGCGTGCCCGTTGGCGGTGACGGCACCACGGTGAATGTCGCCAATTTCAGCTATGCCGGCGAGGGCTTCGACATTGTTCATGCCGCATCCCTGCGGGCTGTCTACGATCTGGCAGACCTCAACAATTCGCGCTTCATCCACGGGCCCGGACAGTCGGGCCATCCGCTCTCGCCGCATTATCGTGACTTGGCGGCGCTGTGGTCACGCGGCGAGTACTTCCAGATCCGCGATGACTGGACGCCTGAGAGTGCGCCGCAAGGGTCACGCCGGCTGACGTTGAGGCCGAACTAGGCTTTCATTGCGCCATGCAGACCCGCACAGTCGAACTGGACGGCACGGACGTCACCTATCATGTCCGCCACACTGCGCGGCGCACGATAGGGCTGCGCATTGATGCGGACGGGCTGACCATCACCCTGCCAAGGCGCACCCCCGCTGCCGAGGCCGACCGTGTGGCCCGCGACCGCGCCGGATGGATATTGCCCCGCCTTGAGAAATGGCGTGCGCGCGCAAGGCCACACTTCACAGGCTCACATGGCCAGTCCATAGGCTATCTGGGCCGAGAACTCGAACTGGTGATTGAACCGCACGGGCGCGCACGCACCCTGGTCCGCGTCCATGACCGTCATTTGCGGGTGCAGATCGATGAACGGCTGGAGCCGTCACTGCGCGATGCCACCGTGCTGCGGGCCGTGAAACGCTGGCGCGCTGATATTGCCCTTACCCACTACACGCCGCGCATCGCGCACTATGCCCGGGAGCTGGGGCTTGCGCCCCCGCAGGTAAAGGTCCGCGCGCAGGAATCGCGCTGGGGCAGCTGTTCATCCGACGGTGTCATCCGCATGAATACCCGCCTGATCGCCTTTCCAGAGGCCGAGGTCGACTATGTCTGCGCACACGAGGCCTGCCATCTCATCGAGATGAACCATTCACAGCGCTTCTACGCCCTGCTGGACCGGATCATGCCCGATCACAAGGCCCGGCGTGCCGCCATGCGCGAGCGTACGCCCCCGGGGCATATGTTCTGAGAACCGCAACGCAAAACGCCGCGCCGGAAACTCCGGCGCGGCGCAATTCATTTGCAGTCCCGTAAAGGGATAAGCTGCCTAGCGGCGAGCCGTTGCCGTACGCGGCAGCAGGCCTTCGCGCTGGGCGCGCTTGCGGGCCAGCTTGCGGGCGCGGCGGATCGCCTCCGCCTTCTGACGGGCGCGCTTTTCAGACGGCTTTTCGTAATGGTTGCGGCGCTTCATCTCGCGGAAAGTACCTTCCCGCTGCATTTTCTTTTTCAATGCCTTGAGCGCTTGCTCGACATTGTTATCGCGCACGACGATCTGAACGATGGTCTACTCTCCCAGGTCCTGCAACGGGTCCGGCCTGGCCGGTCACCCAATTTCAACACGAATATAGGCGTAACAACGCGACAATCGATCGCGCGTTCCGCCTGAAACATTGCGATATGGCGCGGGTGTTACCAGAGCGGCGCGTCCGTGTCCATACGCATCGCGGCATGCTGACGCGATGACGCGCACACGATTTCGCACTAGATTGGCGCGCATGGAGATCAACATGAACGAAGCCCGCCCCAACCGTTCGCATGCCGATCAGGCCCGCGGCCGCCTGCTGGACGCCGCCCTGCCGCTTGTTCCGTTCGAGGGCTGGTCGGGATCGCTCCTGCGCCTGGCTGCGCGTGATGCCGGCATGAGTGATGACGAATTGGCGCTCTACTGCCCTGAGGGTGTGATCAGCCTGATCGTCTTCTGGTGGCGGCAGATGGATGAAAGCGCGCGAAAATCTATCGCGACGGGAGAATCACCGGCGAAGATCCGTGAACGCATCCGCCGGGCGGTCCTTCTGCGCCTGGAAGCAGGCAAGGGCCATGAAGATGCCCTGGCCCGTGCGCGAGCCCGCCTGCTCCTGCCGGATGGCATTGCCACCGGCGCCGAGCTGACATGGAAGACCTCCGGCATGATCTGGCGGGCCATTGGCGACACCTCGACAGACGCCAACTGGTACTCCAAGCGGGCGATCCTCACCGGCGTGTGGACTTCCACCCTTGCCATCTGGCTGTCCGAGGCGGACGCGGAGAAGCCCGAAACGAAAGCCTTCCTCGACCGGCGCATCGCCAATGTGATGGAATTCGAGAAGGTGAAAGCGAAGGTGAACAAGCAGCTTGCGGGTCTGCCGGACTTTGCCGCCATAGCCGCGAAAATGCGCTACGGGACGCGGTAGGGGTGAAGCCCTCGTCCGGCTTGTCATCCCCCGCTTTATGCGGGGGACCCATGCCTCTTTAGTTCCGCAACGCATCCGCGTTGCGATATTCCGCGAAAAGTCGCGGGCGCGCAGTCGCGCTTTTCAGGCCGCTTCGCGGCCTGCCCCCCTAGCCCCCAACTCTCAGGCATGGGTGGCGCGGACAAGCCGGGCCATGACAACTCTGGCTACTTCTTCTTGCCCCCATCGGGCGTGTATTTATTGACCTTCTCGCGCACCACCACCGCCCCGGCGATGACGATCACCGCTTCGCCCAGCGGTGGGTCTGTATAACGTGCGGCCAGTTCAGACAGCGTGCCGCGATGCACGCGTTCAAACGCCTTGGTCAGCTCGAACGCCACCGCGCCCTGCCGCTCGCCCAGCACGGCGGCGGCATCGGCCAGCGTCTCTGACAGGCGCTGCGCGCTTTCCATGATGATCAACGTCGCAGGATCAGCCTTGAACGGCTCCAGCCAGCGCTGGCGCTTGCCGCTTTTTCGCGGCGCAAAGCCAAGAAAGGTGAAACGGTCGGTCGGCAGGCCTGATACGGCAAGCGCCGTCAGCACGGACGAAGGCCCTGGCACCGCACTGACCTCGAAGCCTGCCTCGATCACCGCGCGCACCACGCGGTAGCCGGGATCGGAGATGGCGGGCATGCCCGCATCGCTCACCAGCGCCACGCTCTCGCCCTGTTGCAGCAGTTTCACAATCCCGGCCGCACTGCTCTGCTCGTTATGGTCATGACAGGCAATGAGGCGCGGCGGGGTGATACCGGCCAGATCAAGAAGCCGGCGCGTGGTGCGGGTATCCTCGCACGCAATCACGCTCACCTCCGACAGGGTCCGCGCCGCGCGGGGCGTCAGATCTTCCAGATTGCCGATAGGCGTGCCCACAAGCCACAGCCGGGGGCCCTCATAGGGCGTTTCAAGATTGGCGGGCGCGCTCATGGCGAAATGTTTTAGCCCATCACGGATTTCTGGCCAGTACACACTTCCAGATGGCGCATCTGGCCGTTAACCTTCTGGCCCGGCGCGGGGACACTCGAAAACGACAGCGATGAGAGGAAAAGGCTGATGACGGCAATTTCAAGACTGCTGACGGCGGGCGCCGGGGCGCTGGCGCTCAACGGTGTGGCAGCATGCGAGGATAATGCCGGAACCGCCGGCTGGGTCGATGTCGAGGAAGCCGCCACGACGCCGGCAGCCGAACCGGATCACGCCGCACAGGAACGCGTCTCGACACGTGAACAGCATTTCGACGCCTATGGTTATTACATGCCGCAAGGCAGCTTGCAGTTCGGCAACTGGCGCCTTCACCACATTCACATTGCTCCGGGCTTTGAATTCGAGGCATGGGAAGCCGGTGGCCGCCGCGACGCCATGCCCTTCGGTCCGGTCTTTGCCGTCTTTGAAGATGTCAGCAGCCCGATGGGCACCAATGAACTAGGACAGGAGTATTACGAGGTCTCGACGCGCGTCCGGGCCGATTATTACCGGATTGAGGACGGGGCATTCACCTTCGAAGGCGCCGATCCGGAGCTCGGCACCGTAATCATTGACGGCACGCTGCATGGTGATGTGGTGCGTGCGCAGGACACCGGAGAGCCTGCCTTCACCGGCGGCATGGAGGTGGGCGGAGACCGCGTCCGCAATATGAGCCTCTACTGGTATGGCGGTGACTAGACTACGCATTCAAGAGGGGCCGGGCATCCGCACCCTGACACGGGTGCGGGCGCTGCGCCCGTTCGCATCAACGACCGTCAGCTCGTAAAAGCCCGGCCCGCGCGGCTGCCACACGGACTGCCCGGCCGCATCGATTTCCAGCGGGGTGCCGCGCTCATACCAGCGCAAGGGTGCGCTGCCCCGGGCCGAAAGCGCGAACGCGCGGCCCGGGCCATCCGCCCAGACATCCGATCCGTCCGGCGGGAATACAATATCGGGCCCGGAGACGCCGCGTTCAAAGCGCGCCAGCGGACCGCTGGCGCGGCGGACAGCAGGCCCTTCAGGCAGGGCGGAGATACCGGACGGATCACGCCGCGCGATGACATCGAAAATATCAAACAGGGCAGGCAAGGCCGCCTGCCGGCCGGTCTCTCCGGGACGCGGCGCCCCGTCGGCCCGGCCCACCCAGACCACCACGGCATAATTGCCCGACACACCCGCCGCCCAGGCATCGCGAAAACCATAGGACGTCCCGGTCTTGTACGCGATGGCAGGCGCGCCGCTGGTCAGACGGGCCGGCATGCGCCCGGGCGGGGCGGGTGAGCGCTGCAGCACCTCCACCAGCGTTGCAGCGGCGCGCGCTCCCAGCAGGCGGTAGCCTGTCCCGGAGCGGTTGGCTGCGGCCTCCCCTTCCGTCCAGGCCAGCGGCAAGGCCTCACCGCCCGCGCCGAGCGCCGCGAACATGACCGCGATTTCCTCCGCCGTGATGCCAAGCCCGCCCAGCGCAATGGCAAGGCCCGCATCGCCCTCGTTCGAACGCGGCACGATGGCACGCCCGCCTGCAAAGCTCATCGCGGCGAGGAAGCGGTTGGCACCCACGGCATCCAGCACCTGCACGGCCGGCACGTTGAGCGAGTGCTGCAGCGCCTCGGCAATCGTGACATCGCCCCTGAACGTACGGTCGAAATTCTCCGGATTATAGTCGGCAAACCGGCGCGGGAGATCGGCAATCCGCGTGCCGGGGCCTGCCAGCCCGTCCTCGAAGGCAAGACCATAGATGAAGGGCTTCAAGACCGAACCCGGCGAGCGGGCCCGCCGGGTCAGATCAATCCAGCCGCCCGCACGGTCACGCCCGGCAGATCCCACGGCTGCCCGCACTTCCCGCCCGTCCAGCGAGACGACCAGGGCGGAAGCCTGCACATCCGGCCCGGCATTCGCGGCCAGCTCGGCAAGACGACTCTCCAGCGCAGTCTGAAGCCGGATATCGAGCGTAGAACGCACCTCACCGCCCGGGCGGGCAAGATGCTCCGCCGCGTGCCAGGCAAGCGCCGGAAAGGCGCGGCGCATCGGTGCGGGCTCTTCTGCAGCGTCGGCGGCACGGTCTGCACTGATAAGGCCTGCGCGCTCCATGCGGGCGAGCAGCCGCGCACGCGAGGCAATGGCCGCGTCCGGGCGCAGATCGGGACGGCGCGCTTCTGGCGCTTGCGGTAGGGCTATCAGAAGCGCAATCTCGTCAGGCGTCAGCACGTCCGGCTCATGCCCGAACCAGGCCCAGCTTGCCGCGCGCACGCCCTCAAGATTGCCGCCATAGGGCGCGAGCGTCAGATACGCTTGCAGGATTTCAGCCTTGGAATAGCGCCACTCCAGCTGGATGGCGCGCACCATCTCGATAAGCTTGGCACCAATGGTGCGGCGCGGGCGCGGCTCCAGCAGGCGGGCCGTCTGCATGGTGATGGTCGAGCCGCCAGAGACAATCCGGCCCGTGCTGACGAGAGACCCCACCGCCCGCGCCATCGCCAGCGGATCAACACCGTGATGGCTGTAAAAACGCTGGTCCTCGATCTCGATCAGGGCGGCGCGAAACGCCGGGTCAACGGCTTCAGGATCAACCGGCAGACGCCAGCGCCCATCCTCCACCGGGAAGGCACGCAAGGCCCGCCCTTCCCGGTCTGTCACCAGCGCGGAGACCTCCGGCATGGGGGGAGGCGGCAGGGTCCGGTCCAGCCCTGCCAGCAGCACACCGGCAGCGATGAGCGAGGCGAGCGGCACGCTCGCCCGCCTTGCCCATAATGCCGGCCCGCCTGCCATTACGGGCGGATGGTGACCTGGCCGGCTTCAGAGCGCGCAAACACGTCCGGCCGGTACATGTCTTCCACCACCGTGCCGGGCTGCACAAACTCGCCCGGCGTGACGGCGCGGACCATATAGGCCACCCGCACCGGATCGCGCCCGCTCGTATTGATGGCCGCGATGAAGCGGTCATCGCGGCTTTCAGCCACTTGCGTGGACGCAAGGTCACCGAGGAAGGCATAAGGCCCGGTCTCGCCGGCATCGCTCTGGCGCAGAATGCCTTCGATCTCGAAGCCTGCAGGCAGGAGATCCGCCACGATCAGCGGCATGGCGCGGGTCTGCTCCGGCGTGATGGTCAGGCTGACAATGATCTGGTCGCCCCGCCGGATCGCACCGGTGTCGACCGAATTGCCACGCCGGTCCGTCATCGCCCGCGCCACGCTCACGCCTTCAGACGCCGCATCGGGCGCTTCCAGCGGCACACCGCGCGCAAAGGCGGTGACCCAGACCGGCTGCTGCCCGCGATTGGTCAGCTCGCGCACCTCAGCCAGACCATCGGCGTCGAGCGTGACAGACTGACCCTCCAGCGCTGCGCCGCCCCATTCAACCGACAAGCCTTCAGCATCCCCGGCAAAAGCCCGCGCTGCCATCAGGACATGGGCCTGTTCCTGCGTGGTCATGCGCGAGGCTTCAGGCAGATCACGCGACAGGCGGGCCAGCAGACCCTCTACGCGATCCTCGACGCCAGCCTCGGCCACCAGAGCGGTAACGCCGGCGAGATCACGCACGGGCGTCTGATACCAGTCGCCGGCATTGTTATAGCCGAGCACGGAGGTGGCGCTGTCGAACGCGCTGACAGCCCTTGCCCGATCGCCTATGGATGCCAGCCCGGCCCCGATCTGGGCGCGCGCCAGCGGGCTTTCGATCCGGCCCAGCATTTCATCGTGCAGATAACGCAGACGCGCCCGGTCGGCCCGGCCCGCGCGGGCCAGAAGGTAGGAGGCATAGGCCGTGCTGCGGTGATTGATGCGGTCGGCCGTATCGCGGCTCCAGCGCGGATCAGGCGCGCTCGTGTCATAGCCATAGGCCTGCCACAGATCACCGCGCGCCACTGGCACCAGCGCATCGAGCGCGCGGGTCAGCGCCGCGCGCGGCACGCTGTAACCGGCCTCCGATGCCCGCATCAGGAAGTCGGTGGCATAGGCCCCCAGCCAGGGCGATGCCTGGCCGTCGCCGATGCGCCAAAGGCCGATAGCGCCGTCCTCGCTCTGGCGGGCCAGCACCGACTCCACCGCACGGCGCACGATATTGTCCGCGTCAGCAGGCGCGTCCGCGCCCGACAGCCCGGCCATCTGCCCGGCATAAAGCAAGGGCAGGGCCCGGCTGACCATCTGTTCGGTGCAGCCATAGGGATAGGCCGACAGCGCCTCGTAGATGGCCGCAACATCAATCGGGGTTGCCGCAACCGACAGGCGCAGGCTCGCCCCCGGCGCAAAAGCGCTGAGCGCGTCTGCGGGCGGCTGCCAGCTTTCGCCCGGCCGCAAGGTGCGCCGCGTGATGGAGGTCATCGGCAGGAAGGCCGATCGCACCTCTATCGGGTATTCATGCACCACGGCCTCGCCGTCCGGTCCGGTCACCGACAGGGAGAGCTCTGCCACTCCCGGCGAAGACGCGGCGGAAAGCGCGACAGCGCGGTCCGTACGCTGCCCGGCAGGCAGGCTCTGGGTGAAGGCAGTGTCCGCAAAGCTGACAGGACCGTCTGCGTCCAGAGCCACGGCATAATCGCCCGGAGCACCGTCCACATTGTCCATGGTCAGCGTGGCCGACGCCGTATCGCCTGGTGCGAGGAAGCGCGGCAGGATCAGCTCTGACGGCACATCATCGCGCACGGTGAGCGGCTGGCTCGCAGAGCCGACCCCGCGATCCGACCACGCCACCGCCATCAGGCGCAGCTCACCGTTGAAGTCCGGGATGTCGAAGCTGACCTGCGCGCGGCCCTGCCCGTCAAAACGCACCGGGCCGGAGAACAGGGCGACAGTACGGGTCGGCACGACGGAAAGACCCGCTGCGCCAATCTCGTCGCCGCCAGAGCGTACGGGCGCTGCCGGTCCCTGGTTGGGATCGAGCAGGCGGCCATAATCATCCAGCAGATCCACGCCCAGGCGCGCCTTGCCGAAGAACCAGCTTTCCGGGTCCGGTGAGGCAAAGCCGGTCAGCAGCAATATGCCCTCATCGACGGCGGCCACCGTCACATAAGCCTGTTCGCGGGCGGGGCCGTCACTCGCTGTCACGGTAAACTCGAAACGCTCGCGCGGATTGATCCGTTCGGGCGCATCCAGTGTCAGCTCGAATGTCCGGTCGTCCACATTGACCGGCACATGCAGCACGCCCACGGCGCGGCGCGGCGTCGGACGTGTCACGGCATCACGCGGGGTGAAGACCGATACCATCACATAGGCGCCGGCGCCCCAGTCGGCAGTCACGGGCAGCTCCACCTCCGTGGCGCCTTCACCCACTTCGAGCGTGCGTGACAGGATCACCCGGTCGGTTGCCACCACCAGCTCTGCCTGGCCTGCATACGGCGCAAAGATCGACACGCGTGCCGTCTCGCCGCTTTCAGGCGCCTCTGCCGGACCGGACAGGCGCACCCGGTCAGGGGCCGCCTCGCCATCTTCGGGCCGTCCTCCATATCCCGACCAGAAGCCGAAGCTCGCCAGATCTTCGCCCTCAGCCGAGACGATGAGGGTGTAATCGCCCCAATCAAGCGAAGGCGTCTCCACAATGGCCGGGGTCTCGCCATCAAGCCGGACAACACCGGACTCGATCGGCACGACCCGGCGCGAACGCCGCCAGCGCCACTCGCCATTATCAGTGCGGTACCAGTCATACTGCCAGTCTGTGCGGATCAGGCGCCAGCCGGCCTCCATGGCCAGCGCCTCGCCGTCCGCGCCGACACCGATGACGGAGAGGCGCGTTGCCTCGCCGCGCCGCACAGTATCATCATCACCGGCCATCCGGATGCCGACATAGCGGTCGCGCGGCCGGTAGGGGATGCGCACATCATCACTGACGGCACGCCCGCCGGGCTCCTCCACCGTGATCACGGCGCGAGCCCGCAAGGGCAGCGAGGAATCGCGGCCCGCCCGCCCCGGCGCGACCGGCATGGCCGCATTGCCCTGCCCGTCCGTCAGGGTATCGGGCAGATCGATCACTTCCTCGGCAAAGCGCTCATCATGCTTGCCAAAGCGGAAGCCGGAAAACTCCGGGAAGGGGTTGGGATCAGGCTGGATGCGGGCCGTGCCGCGAAGCTGCAAGCCAGCCCCCGGCGCGCCATAGAGGAAGCGCGTGAAGCTTTCCACCATGCGCGTCTGACCGGCACGGATCGGCGTATCTGTGTCGGCGGTCAGCGTCAGCGCGACGCGTTGCGGCACGAAGTCTTCCACCGACAGGCTCTGGCTCGCCACCTCGCCAACGCCGTCCACGCTAACAGCCAGCCGCCAGCGGCCACGGGCCGCTTCGCGCGGCAGCTCAAAATCATGGAACACGGCACCGGCCTGCGCGGCGCGCTCAAAACGCACCTCCTCATGGGCGAGGCCATTGGGCGCATAAAGCGCGATGGTGCCCGGCCGGTCCGTCAGCGCACGGCCCTCGCTATCGCGGATCATCGCCGAGGCATGAATGGTCTCTCCGGGCCGGTAAATGCCGCGGTCCAGCCAGATGAAACCGTCCGCACCTTCTGCGCGGTCACGCCCGTCAACCGGCTGGGCGGAGAGGTCCACCGGCGCGCGGGACAGGTCCAGCACCGCAAAATCACCATCCGGGCCATAGGCCAGCAACAGGCGCGGCGCGTCGCCTTCCCGGCCCGACACAAGTGCCTCGCCAAAGCGCACCCGCCCGCGCTCATCACTGTGCGCGGTCGCCAGCACCTCGTTGGAGCGCGCGATCAGCTGCACCTCGACACCGGCCTGGGGCCGGGCGGTTTGCAAGGAACGCACAATCGCATCGATCCCGTCGCGACCGCGATAGGCGGTGAAGGCCAGATCCGTGACGATCAGCCAGCGCGCCGCGCGGGCATATTCGCCATAGCGGTCGGTATCGATCTCGGCGAGGTTTTCCGCGCGCAGGAAATAGGCACCCGGACGCAGGCTGCCGATGGTCTCGGCCAGCGGAAAGACCGTGGTTGTCATTGCATTGGCCTGACCGGGCGTGTCCATCTCGCCCTGCCAGACAGGCGAGCCGGCATCACCGGGCTGCTCTTCGGAGTCCAGCCAGTACCAGTCCCCAGACGATGCATTGAAGCCGGACACGATCTGCCGGAAGGCAAGTGCCCGGTCCGTCACGCGTGTCACGGTCACGCGCACCGCGTCGACATTGACAGTCTCGATGGCCACACCATCCGCGTCCACACGCGGCAGGATCACGCCCGTACCGGCAAAGCCGACAAAGGCCGGACGCGAGGCGAAGCTCAGTGTATCGGTTTCCTCTGTTTCCAGACGGCGGCCATCGGCCGAGGGCAGGCCTTCGCGCAGGATAAGCGTGCGCGTCTGGCCAAAGCTGAGGCCCCCAATGCACAGGCGTTGCCCGTCCACGCTGAGGGCGACCGGCTCATCCACCTCCACATAGGCGCTGTAATCGGTATCGGGATCGAGCGGGCCGGAGAATGTCAGGCACAGGCGCGGCGCATCGCCATCAATGTCGGCCGCATAGCGCAGATACTCAAAACGGTCAGAGACTTCCGGTGTGGCGCGCGGTGCTTCCGCGGAGCGCGATTGCAGGGCCACGCCGTGCTCGCGCGAGGTTGAGGCAGGATCATCGCCGCACCCGGCCAGCACCAGCGCACCGGCAAGTCCTGCCAGAGCGGCCAGGCGCCGCAAGGACGCTGCACCTGCGTGGAAAAGCGCTTTGTTGGAAATCCCCATGACCTGTCCTCCCTGCCTGCCCCAGAAAAGGCCGCCACACCTTTGCATGATGACGGCGCAAGTTCACCCCTTCATGCAAAATTTCCGGGTGCCGTCAGGGACACTGCCCTGATGGTCAGGCGGGCGCGCTTTCTGCCTGGAGAGGCAGCACATAGCCCTTGAGCCTCTGTGTCTCGATGAGGTCGTCACCGACCACAGCACGGACCGAACGGCGCAGGCGCGCAACCGCCACATCGATCACATTGATCTGCGGCGGCAGGTTGGGAAAATCGGTCCACACCTGCGCCCATAGCGTGTCGCGGCTGACGGGCTGGCCGGCATTCTCGGCCAGCAGCTTCAATATGTTGAATTCCTGGGGCGAGAGCGGGATGTGGGCGCCGTGCCAGTGGGCGGTGCGTGCCTTGACGCGCACCTCCAGCCCGCCCAGCACGATGACTTCCGGGTTCGCGGCAAAGCCGGCCCGCCGGGCCAGCGCCTTCAGCCGGGCGCGCAGCTCGATCGCCTCAAACGGCTTGGCAAGATAATCGTCTGCGCCGGCCTCCAGCCCTTCAACGCGCTGATGGGTCTGGCCAAGGCTGGACAGGATCAGTGCCGGCGCGACGACACCCATGTCCCGCAGCCGCGTCAGAAGGTCGAGCCCGTCCGTGCCGTCGGTCTCGATCACCCGGTCAATGACCAGCACGTCAACGGCGCTGGATGCGGCGCGCGCCAGCGCATCCCTGCCTGTTGCCACCCGTTCAAGCGTCCAGCCGGGTTCGGCCGTGACGGCTTCAGTGGCCTTGTCAGCCCACACATCCTCGTCCTCGACCATAAGTATCTGCATTTTCACGTCTCCCCGAATGCGCCGCGCGTGCAGGCAATCTGTCAGAACGGGCCGCCGGAGGCATCGGCGAACGCCGCATGATCGGGCGCATGTGCCGCCGTGCCCTCATCCAGCGCCAGTGCAATATAGCGGGGGGCCGTGTCGCCGCCACGCAATACCCGCAACGCTACCTGCCGCCGGGCCAGCATCAGGCGCACCTGCGCCTCGTCAGGGTCTGTCATGTCAGTCGCCCCGATAGCCAGAACCGTATCGCCCTCGCGCAGGCCGGCCTGCGCGGCCGGACTGCCGGGCACGACCGAGGCCACCTGCACCCCGGACGTGTCGCTGGCAGCAAAACTGATGCCGTAGCCACGCCTGCTGGCAGGCTCAAATCCCAGATCGCGGCCGGTTGCCAGTACGTCACCTTCCGGGCGGCGGTCCAGCAGGGCTTCGACGCGGTATCGCGCCTGTCCGTCATGCAGGCTCAGCCCTGCTGACTCACCGGGACGGGCCAGCAGGAGTACGCGCGCCAGGTCGCGCGGTGTAGATAGCTCTATCCCGTTGACCGCCAGCAGGGTCTGGCCGGCCCGGATACCGGCATCGGCAGCAGGCGAGTCCGGATCGACCGCCTCGATCAGCACACCCTCCCCGCTCTGGCGCCCCATCGCGCTCGCCAGCGGGCCGTGCAGGGTGCGCACCGTCAATCCCAGATAGCCCCGCTCCACCTGTCCGCGCGCCAACAGTGTTGCGGCAACCTGCCTCGCGATATCGGCCGGGATGGCCAGTGAAATGCCGACATTGAAGAATGCCTCCTGCGGTATCGCTGTGTTGACGCCCACTACCCGCCCCTGGCCATCGATCAGTGGCCCTCCGGAATTGCCGGGGTTCAACGCCGCGTCATGCTGGATATAGCCAACCGGATCAGCACCGTCATACGCCCGGGCAAACCCGCCAATGACGCCCGAACTGACCGAGAGGTGAAAGTCCAGAGGCGAGCCGACCGCCAGAACCGGCGCACCGAGGCGCAGCGCCGCGTCATCACCCCATTCCAGCACCGGCAGCTCCGCCCGCACGCGCAACAGGGCCAGATCGGTCAGCGGATCGGTGCCGATCAGTTCTGCTGCCACCCGTCTGCCATTGGCCAGGCGGGCCTCGATCCGGCGTGCACCCGAAATGACATGGAAATTGGTCAGCACATAGCCACCCTCGGCCACCGCGAACCCGGAGCCGGAGCGCCAGGACCAGCCCGTCTGATCCTCGCTGCTATTGCGTGCTCCTTCGCCCCCGCCCTCGTTCAGGACCATTACCGGCTGACTGACCGCCCGTTCGGCATACACGGTGACAACAGAGCGGATAGCGGTTTCGGCCTGCGCAACAGGCATAGGGGCGCGCTCGGGCGCCGGCATTGCGGCTACCGGGCGGACCGGCAAGAGCTGGGCACCTGCCAGCAGGGCGGTGATAGCTGCTGCCGCAATCAGGGCGCGCCGGCCGGAATCGTACATGAACAGGGCTCCCGCATGTCTCGGGACAAATCTAGGCGCGGTGGCAAAGCCACAGCTACTGACAAGGCCTGTCAGGAAAGCAAAGACACAGGCAGGCCGGGCTTTCTGACAATAACGGACAGTCTTTTTTTCCGGCTTTTCCGGCATCACCCGTTGAGTTAGGGCTGGATAAGACAGCAGGAGAAAGTGCTCCCGAAACGGGCACATTAAATACTGAAGCCTGTTGGCAAATGCGGGTAATTGTCTTTACAGGAGTAAATGAAATGAAAATGTCGTCTTTGCTTGCTGCAACAGCAGCCATCGCCCTGACGGGGTCTGTTATCGCCCAGGATGCTGACGAGACCGGCACCAACTTCGCCGAGGACCAGCGCAGCGAGGAAACCACCGGCGTCGAACAGCTTGCCCTGTCGCAGGAACTTTACGCCTATGGCGTCGATGCCCGTGATCCGCTGGCGCTGGTCGTTGCCGCGCGTATCCGTCAGGGCGTGGAGGTCGAGGAACGCGAGTACGAGATCGCCGAACAGGATGGCGAGCCGGAAGAAGCCGAGATCGAATTCGCATCTGCTGCCGACATGCTGGATGAAGCGCGCGTCCTGGCTCGCGGCGACGAGACCCTTGCCGGCCTGATCGCGGAAGTCGAAGCCGATGCAAGCCGTGGCCGGGTCGGTGGACCGGGCCGCGCCTCGGGCTGGGTCGGCGCACGCGGCACGACCAGCTACAATATCACCTTCCGCGGCGGCGAGCGCGCTGCGATCTGGGCCAGCGGCCCCGGCCGCACCGATCTGGACATGTATGTCTATGACCAGAACGGCAATCTGATCTGCCGCCATATCGACTATTCCGACCGGATGTCCTGCTTCTGGACCCCGCGCTGGACTGGCACGTTCACGGTCCAGATCCGCAATCTGGGCGGCGTAGGCGTCAGCTACAACATGGTCACCAACTAGGCCCCTGGCCTGACGGGACCGGCCCGGCTTTCCGGACGCTCCCGCCGGAAACCGGACAGGCGGACGGCGAATGGCCTGCCAGCCATTCGCCGTCCGTGCCGTTTTTCTCTCCCGTTCACGCCAATGGCTGTCGGCCTTTGTCAGAAAACACATGCTCGCAGCCCCGGCACGCCTCGCGCTAGTCTGGCCGGCAAGGTTCGGGACGGGGAATACAGCTTATGCTGCGCATCACAATCAGGTTCATCGCGGTTCTGACAACTCTGCTGGCGTGCGGAGCGCCGGGGCTAGCCGATACGCCCCGCCGCCATGCCCTCCTGATCGGTGCGTCCGGCTATGACGAGAGCCGCATCGGACCGGGTGTGGAACTGCTGGGGCCGCGCAATGATGTGGCGCTTATGATCCGCGCGCTCCGGGCCTATAATGTCCCCGATACCAACATGCTGGTGCTCGCCGACGGGCTGGACCAGACAGGTATCGACTTTGCCGCCCACGGCGATCCCAACCGTGATGAGATCCTCGCTGCCTTTGCCGGGATGCTGACGCGCGTCCAGCCAGGCGACGAAGTGCTGGTCTATTTTTCCGGCCATGGATCGCGCCAGCCCCAGCCGGAGGGCGCGCCCGAGCCCGAGGCCAACGGGTTTGACGAGATTTTCCTGCCGCTGGATATCGGTCACTGGGAAGGCGCGCACGGCGACCGTCAGGCCGGCGTGCACAACGCGCTGCTCGATGACGAGATCGGCGAATTTCTCGATGCCTTGAGAGAGCGCAACATTTTTGTCTGGCTGGTCGTCGACACCTGCCATTCGGGCGGCGCCAATCGCGGGGCCGGCCCTGGCGGCGAGTTCCGCACCCGTGCCGTTACCGAGGACTTGCTGGGCATTCCCCTCGAGGCGCGCACCGCCGCTGAACAGCGCGCGCAGGCCACACGCTCGGGAGCAGGTTCGCCGCGCCCCGATGCCCCGGTCACGCTGGGTGAAGGCGGCTTTGTAGCCTTTTATGCGGCCCATTCCGGCCAGCTGGCCCTTGAGGGCCTGATGCCGAAAGTGGGCGCTGCCGAGGCGCGTGACAATTTCGGCGTGATGACCTTTCACATCGCCAACGGGCTTCTGGCTGGCGGCGTGGCAAGCTATCGCGATCTCGCCTACCGGGTGCTCTCCGGCTATAATGACTGGGGCAGCCGGGCGCCGGCCCCCCTCTTCGAAGGGGATCTGGACAGGGCGCTTCTCGGCCAGGGCGGCACAGTGCGCTCTCCGCAATGGCATGCCCGCTTTGTGGCCCGCGACACGGCTGAAATCGAGGCGGGCTTCCTCGAAGGCATAGGCGAGGGCGCCGTGTTCGAGATCATCGTGCGCGACCCCGATACACAAGGCCCGCACCCCGCCTTCCCCGGCCCTTATTATGTGGAGGCGGCCGAGATCGGCCAGACCGCAACCCGCGCCGTGCTGACCGCTTTTGAAAACAATGAGGCCGCCCGCTCCCTGCCCGGCCGCACCGCCTACATGACCGCCCGTCTTGCCGACCCCGGTGTGCGCCTGTGGCTTTCGGTCACCCTCGAGGAGACGGGCGGCCAGATGAATGCGCGCGAGCAGCTGGCACTGGATGCGCTCGGCCGGCTGGCAGCAGCCAACCCGGAAACACTGATCGCACCGATTGATTTCCGCGAGCCGGGCGAGCCGGCCGATATCCGTATCCGCGTGCAGGATGACGCGATCTGGCTGCTGCGTGGCGAACCGGACATAATTGCTACCGGCCGTGACCGCTCCGCGCGCATCGTGATTGATGATGCCGCCAGCAGTGACGCGCTGATGAGTCAGATAGAAGGCGAGCTGCAAAAGCTCGCGCGGGTGCGCAACGTCCTCAATGCCGCCAGCGCGCTGCAAGGCGCCAGCGGTCTGGAAAACCTCGCTTATGAGGCCTTTGTCTGGCGCGCCACGCCGCCGCGTCTGACGGCCAATGCCCGCGCAGCCGATGACTGGGCCTGCGCCCTGCCCGATCCGTCCGCCATTCCGGCCGACGCCGTTTCCTTCGATGAGCTGGGAACAAGCGATCTCAACGCTCTCGAACTGAGCCATTGCGATATCGTCTATGTCCGCCTGACCAATACCGGCGACCGGCCGATTGATGTCACCCCGCTCTATATCGACAGTCAGGCCGGTATCCACCGCCTGCCCTTCCTCGGCTCCAGCGCCTCCACGCGCATCGAACCGGGTGAGCAGCCACGTATCGTCTGGGCCGGGCTTCGCACGTTCGACTGGACCAGCGGCTATCCGGCGAGCGCCGGGCTGGAACGCCTCGTCTTGCTGGCAGTGGAGCGCGAGCCGGACGCAGCCATCCCGATGGATTTCAGCTTCCTGACCCAGGCCAGCCTGACCCGGTCCGCCGATGGCGCGGTGAACGATGCGCAGCACTCGCCGCTCGGCGAGCTTATGAGCATGGCCGCCTTTGGCGGATCTGCGACGCGCAGCGCGCGCGCACGCCCGGCGCTGGATGCACGCGCGGGCACCATCATGTTCCAGTGGCGGCTGATACCGCCGGGCGCCGGGGAGTAATGCCATGCATGCCTTGAAGTTGCCGTATCTGACAACGGCCCGCCTTGTCCGCACCCTGCTCGCTTCAACCGCCCTGTCCGTGTCTGCAATGTCCGGCGCGGCCATCGCACAAGGCTCTGACGCCTGTACCGAAGGCTCGATGGAGTATCACTGCCTGCGCGCGGAAGGGTATTGGGCGGCCCAGTGGGCGATCCAGACCTCCGCGGCCCGCGCCCTGTCACAGGTCGGGGCCCGCTTTGCTTCCAGTGACGACGCGCTGGGCCTTCTGGTCGCCGAGCGCCGCCGCTTGGCCGATCAGCGCAGTGCCGCCGAGAGCCGTCTATACGAGGCGCTCGCCATCACAGATGCTTCGGCGCGTGAAGAGGCCGGCACGGCAGCGCGCAGCACGCTTGAGGCAGTATCAGGGCGCCTCGCGGAAATCGACACCATCTTGTCGCGCGACTTCCCCGAATACACCCAGCTGACTAGCCCCCAGCCCCTGTCGGTCGAGGCGACACAGGCCCTGCTGCGCGGCGATGAGGCGCTGATACTGATCCTCGCAGGGGACCGATCCACCTTCGTCTTTGCCATCGACCAGGAGGGGATTGACTGGGCCCGCGTGGAGATAACGGCAGCCGAGCTCGGCGAGGCGGTCGACCTGTTACGCCAGGGCGTCGATCTCAATCACGGGCGCGGTCCGTGGAATGCGGTCGCCGTGCAGGCCAGCAGCGCGGCGTCAGGCCTGCCCGTCTTTGACCGGCAGGCGGCCTTCCGCCTCTACCAGCAGCTTCTTGCGCCGGTCGAGGCACGCCTAGAGGGCAAGGCCCATGTCTACGCGGTCCCCTCCGGCGCACTTTCCAGCCTGCCGCTGGCGCTGCTGGTTACCGAACCGCCATCCGGAGCAGACAACGAGGTCGATGCGCTGCGCCAGACCGCCTGGCTCGGACGCCGCTATGCGATGACAGTCCTGCCTTCGCCTGCCTCGCTGCGGTCACTGACACGCTTCGGCGCAAGCCGCGCATCAGCCCCCTTCCTGGGTGTAGGCGACCCCTGCATTGGCGCGCGCGCCGGTGCCGGCTGCGAGCGTGCGCCCTCCAGCTCAGGGGACCGCCCGCAGCGTGGCGGCGGCAGCACGCGCGGCGTCTTCAACGCCAGTGCATCGTCTGACGGTGTGTTTATGGCCGATGTCGAAGCGGTACGCGCCCTCAGCGCCCTGCCCAATACGCGCCCCGAACTGATTGCGCTGGCAGAGGCCTTCGGCGCACATACCGGCCGTGACCTGCTGGTGGGGGATGGCGCGACAGAAGCCAATCTGCGCAGTGCAGCGGGCCTCTCAGACCGTCAGGTGATCGCCTTTGCCACGCACGGCCTGATCGCCGACGAGCTGCCGGGCCTGACCGAGCCGGCTCTGGTCCTCACCCCGCCAGCAGAAGCCCGTGAAGGCGATGACGGCCTGCTGACAGCCTCTGAAATTGCGCGCGATCTCACACTGGATGCCGACTGGGTGATCCTGTCAGCCTGCAACACGGCAGCGCCCGGCGGCGCAGGCGCAGAAAGCCTCTCAGGGCTCGCCAGCGCCTTCTTCTACGCAGGCGCGCGCGCTCTTCTGGTCTCGCACTGGGTTGTCGACGACGCCGCCGCGCGGCGCATTACCACCGGCACGCTGTCTGCCATGAACGCGAACCCGTCGGCCGGGCGCGCCGAGGCGCTGCGCCAGTCCATGATGTCGATGATGGATGACCCCCAGTTTGCCCACCCGGCCATGTGGGCACCCTTCGTGCTGGTCGGGCAGAACCGGCCCGCAGAGTAGCGCTAACGCCCCTCTGCCATCAGCCGGGTGATCAGCTGACGCACATCCTCCAGCCGGCCGGCAATCGCCGTTCCGGGCAGTGCAGCGGCACTCTGCAGGATTTCCATCGGTTCGCCATCCTCACCGCTGCGGCGCAGCGCTGTGATCGAGTATTTGAACACGTCCGGTTCGCAATTGCCGCCGGTTTCCGGGTCCACGGCGTAGAACTGCCCCATCTCGCCGGTATTGGTATGCAGGATGCAGCGCTCGTCCGGGCTTAGCGAAAGCCAGATCAGGGCCCGGAAATCATCCATGGCCGGCCCGGCATAATCCGAATGCCCAAGGCCGCGCCCGCCCGCCGCTGTCGTATCGACTGTGCTGAGCCCTGCAACCACAACCGGGTAAGGCGGACTGGAATCGCCCGCGCGCGGATTGCCGCCATTGATCCTTCGCGACAGCAGCAGGGCGCGGTCCCGGCTGGAGGCGTAGAGCGTCATGCCGCTGGCCAGATGATCAATGCGCGGCAACAGATGCATGAATTCCCGGGCATCCACGTCCGGCGAAGCCCATACGACCTGATCGAAGAGCGGTTCGGGCGGATTTGGATAGCTTTCGCCCAGCTGTTCAAGCGCGCGGGCCAGAAAGCGATTGCCCATCGAATGGGCAACCAGGTGGATGCGGTCCGCATTCGCCCCGTTCATCAGAAGATAGAGATAATCCACAAGATCGCGGATATTGGCGTCGTTCACCTCGCGCCCGTCGGCGAAATATCCCAGCAATGAAGCGCGCGATGGCCAGGAGTAGAGCGCTGGCACACCGTCGATTTCCAGATCCACCGCCAGCTGGGCCGCACGCTCCGCCGCACCGCGGAAATCAGAGTTGAAGCCGTGGATGAAGACCAGGAGCTCGCGGCGCTCTGACGCGTCCATCGCTTCGCCCAGCGCGCTGGTAAAGGCATAGTCGTCCGCGAACGGCTCGACGCGTTCAAGGATGAAATAGTCCGCCCGGTACTGGTCAAGATCGCCGGGATAATCGCGCCGGCGCGGAATCGAACCCGCCTCACGATTGCGCGGCACCGAGACGGTAACCACGCCCAGGTCGAGCGGCGCTGCGGTTACGCCGTAATAGGCGTTGGGATCTTCAGAGCCGGTGCGCACGCGGTTCGTCCCATAGAAAACCGGCACTATCACATGATCAGCATCGGCTCCCGCCTCAGGATCGCGCGTCAACGCCTCCTCATCCTCGCGCGCAATGCGGGCCCGCAGGACAGCCAGCTCCGCCTGCGCGCCTTCAAGACTGTGTGCCTCGCTCGCCCCGGAGGCCGCAGCCTCGACGGCAAGCGCGGTTTCCATCAGATAGAGGAAATCACGCGCGCGCACTGCGCCTGCTTCCTCCAGAACCGCATAGGCCTCGTCGAGGATTTCGCGCGCCCGGTCGAACCGGCCCTGCGAGGTTTCCAGCCGGGCCTCATTGACAAGTCCGTGCGCCCACGCGCCCTCCACGCTATCAGCCATGGCAATAAGGGTGCGCGCCTGCGCATAGGCGGCGCGGGCACCCTCCGTATCGCCGCAATCGCTGCGCCAGCCGCCAAGGTCGAAATAGAGTGCCACCTGCTCGGAGACATCCAGCTCCAGCTCCGACAGGTCGAGCGCCTCGACGCGCTCCGGCTCAAGCTCACAGCCCTGTCCCATCGCGGTGCCCTGAAACGCCAGCACAGCCAGCGAGGCACACACTCCCGCAAACATCTTCATCTGCGCTGGTCCCCCTTGTCACAGCGACCCCTGATCCGCCCGAACTTTGTGGCAGGAAACACGGGCTGTCGAGCGGCTGGCGCCAAGCCTGTCCGCCTTTGTCAGACCCGCCCTCCCGCAAGTGTTTGCCAGCAGGCGCGCGCCACGCAATCATGGGCACTCTGCGGGCGAGCAAGGGGAGGTGCTAACTAATGGCACGCAATCATCTGAGGACGTGGGCACTTGTCCTGTCCCTGCTGGCTGCACCTTGCGCGCTGGCGCAGGAAACGGCCCCGGCGCTCGCGCCATCGGTCACCGAACCGGAGGCGCGCGCCCTGATCGAAACCGCCGAAGCGATCGACATGGAAGAGGATCCGGCCGGTGCCCGCGCTGCCTGGCAGAGCGCCTACGATACCGTCCTGACGCTTGATGGCGTTGCCGCAACTGACCGCGCCGCCATCCTCAACCAGCTTGGATCAGCTATCTTTTACGCAGGAGGGCGCGAGGAAGCGCTCCAGCTTTTCCAGGAGGCCGCCAGCGTCTTCGAGACAGCGGGCCCGGACCATCTTGAGCCGCTGGAACAGGCGCTCGGCAATGTGGCCTCGATCCTTGCCACGCTGGGCCGGCTGGATGAAGCAGAAGCGGCGGCCCGCGACGTGCTGGCTATCCGCCAGCGGCTCTATCCGGAAAACCATGTCCAGATCGCGCGGTCCTATTTTGAACTCGGCGCCATACTGAATGCGCGCGGGGAGCTGAACGATGCCGTTGCCCTGGTCGAGCGGTCGCTGCGCATCCGCGAAACGGTTCTGGAAGCCGGTCATCCGCATATCCCGATGACCCAGGTGAGCCTGGCTGCAATCCTTATCCGGGCCTATCGCTTTGCCGAAGCCGCCGAGCTGTCGCGCGAGGCTGCCGAGCAGCTTGAGGCCGGCCTGCCGCCCGGTCACCCCTTTATCGGCTTTGCCCGGTCCAGCTATGCTGGCGCGCTCAATGCCTGGGGCCGTTATGAAGCCGCTGAACCCCTGTTGCGGCGTATTCTGGAAGACCGGCGTGCCAGCCTTGGCGACGCGCACCCGCAAGTCGCCGATACGCTGAACAATCTCGGGGTTTCACTGTTCGGGCAGGGCCGGTCCGCCGAGGCAAGACCGCTTTTCCTCGCCGCACGGGACATCTACCGCAATGCCGCAGGTGCCGAGTCTGTCGAGGCCGCGCGCATGCAGATGAACGCAGCCGACACGGCGTTTGCGCTCGGCCTGTACGGCGATGCCCGCACCGAATGGCTCAATGTGCTGGACGTGTTCGACGCAGCCGGAACAACGGGCGCCGACAGGATCAGGGTTCTGGCCGAACTGGCTGCGCTGGAGGCGATGGACGGCAACCCGTCAGAGGGTTACCGCTATCTGGCTGATGCACGGGTGCTTGCGGCCAGCTACCTGCCCGAAGGCCATGAACGCCGCCATGAGCTGGCGATAGACGAGGCTTGGATTTCGGCTATGGCCGGCGATGCGATGCGCCATGTTCCCGAGGAGGTCGATACAGCCGTTTCCGCCCTTGCCGCCGATCTTGATCTGGCCGATGTCGATAGCGCGCGCGACATGGCCCGCACCCGCCAGCGCGCCTTTCGCCGCGCCCTGGACATCGCCTTTGCCGCCAGCGACCAGCGGGCGGCCTTGCGTTACATGCAGCTGGTCCACGCCACCGGCCTGGCGCTCGCTGCCGAGGCAACGGCCGTGAGGACGCGCAGCGGCGCCGGCGCAGCCGCAGAGCTTGTCCGCGCCCGGCAGGATGGCTGGCGCGCATTGCGCCTGGCGGAAGAAAACTATGTCCGCATCCGCTCGGCCAGTGGTTCACCCGATCCGCACGCTCTCTCGGCCGCAAGCAACGCCTACGAGAGGGCCCGGGCCGATCTTGACGGGCTTTCGAGCACCAGCCATGGCGCTGCCGCACTGGAAACGCTGTCGCTGGAAGACGTGCAGCAAGCGCTGGAGGCGGATGAGAATATCATCGCCTTTGCTTTCACACCCGGCGGCGGGGTCAGCCTGCGTATCACACGCGCCGGCATCGTGATGGACAGGTTGGCGATAAGCCGCGAGGACGCGCAATCGGCCCTGACGGTCCTGCGCCCGGCACTCCAGACAGGCGCCGCAGCGGGCCTGACACGCTCCTTTCCGGCGGCTGAAGCCCATCAGCTTTACGCGGGCGTTTTCACGCCCCGCCTGACCAGCGGGCTGGAGCCGGACACACAGCTTTCCATCCTGGCCGATGGGCCTTACCGCTCGATTCCCTTCCCGGTCCTGCTGACGGCGCTGCCTGACGCGCCGATGGACGGCGAGGCCGCCCATCGCAATGCGCCCTGGCTGATCACGCGCCATGCGGTAACAGCACTTGCATCCCTTGCAGCGCTGAGAGACCGGCAAGCCAGGCCGGACAGTGTCGAGCCCTATCTCATCGGTTTCGGGGCACCGGTGTTTTCCGGCGAGGCCCCTTCAGAGCCTGTCACACTGGCCGCTCTGATGCGCAGCACCGATGGCGTGCAGGCCCTGTCCTCACTGCCTCCCCTGCCCGGCGCGCGCGCCGAGCTGGAGGAACTGGCCCGGCTTTTTGGCGAAAACCGTTCTGACATACGCCTTGGACTATGGGCCACCGAAGCGGCCGTGAAATCAGCCGACCTTCTCCGCGCCAGCGTTCTTGTATTTGCCACGCACGGCCTGTTGCCCGGCGAGCTGGAGACCGTCCTTGAACCCGCGCTCGCCTTCACCCCGCCCGCAGAGCCCGGCGCGCAGGATGACGGCCTGCTGACCGCCTCGGAAATTGCCGGGCTGCGGCTTGATGCGGACTGGGTGGTGCTCTCGGCGTGCAACACATTCGCCGCCGGTGGCATGGCAACCGCGCCCGACCGCCTGGCACAGGCCTTCCTCTATGCCGGTGCGCGCAGTCTTCTGGTCTCCCACTGGACCGTGCGCGATGATGCGGCCGCCTACCTCACCGCAAGAACCGCCGGGCGCAGTCTGTCGGGCGATAGCCGCGCGCAGGCTTTCCGCAGCGCCGTGCTGGAACTCATGCGGGATGAGGCGATACCCGGGAGCGCGCATCCGGGCGTATGGGGGCCATTTGCCCTCATTGGCCGGTAGCCGCCAATGTCAGTTGGTGATCAGATAATAGGGGATTTGGGCGCCCGTGAGGTTGACGACCTCAATCGTGAAAGGTTCCGACCAGACAGGAACCCACTGGCAGCTGACCGGTGCCGTGCTGACCACCGCCTCGCACACAGGCTCGCCGTCATTGCGCCGGATCGCGAGGCGCAAAGTGCCTGCGCCGCGGGCCTGCAGCGACACGCGCGCCGCACGGCCGGAATGGAAGCTGTCGCGCAACAGGGCCGTCTCCCCGGCCCCGACAACGCCGTTGCGGTAAGCCGGGCCGGCAATGCGTCCACGCGAGGGCGGTACGCTTTCGCCAAGCTCGGCCGCCCTGTCATACCAGCGCGCGGCAAGATCGGTTTCCCCATCACCCGGACGTGCGCCGCTGGCCTCCAGAAGGCTGGCCGCCGCCAGCAATGCTGCGCCGTCATCGGCCGCTTCCGCGCGCAGACCGATATCAAGCGCGGCGAATATCTGGCCATCGGGCTCGCCAACGGCAGGCAGGGCCGTCACAGCCTGCTGCGACGCACAGCCCGCCGGCACGGCGGCAAAAACAACGGCAATCGCAAGGGCGCAAAGGCGCTGGTGCATCGGAGAACTCTGCTTTCATGAACGCGGACACCAGCCTAGACCAAACACGCCCGCAGCGGAAAGGGGCGCACTGGCGCATTCTGCGCTCCAGCTTCGCACGGCTTGCCGCCATGATCGCAGCCCTGGTGAGCGCCGCGGCAACAGCGGTGTTCCTGATCGCGTATTTTGCCTTCGCCTTCGTTTCCAACCAGACGCTGCGCCAGCTGGTAGACACCGATGCAGCGGGCCTGGTGGACATATATTCCATTGAGGGCGAGGCGGGATTGCAACGCTCCTTGCAGGACCGGCTGGCCTTCCGGCCACTGGAAGGCGAAGGGCCTGTCTATTTGCTGACCGATCCGCAGGGCAATCCGCTGGCCGGCAATCTGGCCGCCTGGCCGGAGGCGTTTTTACTGGATGCCAGCTGGGTGAGCGGGGTCTTTACCGTGGACGGAGAGGCCTTGCCCCTGATTGGCCGGGCGTTCCTGATGCCGCAGGACTACCGGCTGTTCGTCGGCCGGTCCACGACAAGTCAGGCCGAGGCGCTGGCCCGCCTGCGCACCATCTTCACGGCGGGCTTTTTCATCACGCTGACCCTGGGCATTGCTGCCGGCCTGATCGCGGCCAGCTGGATCATGCAGAGAGTGGAGCGGTTGAACCGCACCTGCCATGCCGTGCGGGACGGCGCCATCAACCAGCGCGCGCCGGGCGCGGAGGGGGCCGACGAGTTCGGCCTCCTTTCGCGCAATATCAACGCCATGCTGGACCGCATTGAACGCCTGATCAGCGCCCAGCGCGACGTGTCGGACCTGACCGCGCACGAATTGCGCACGCCACTGGTCCGCATCGACCGGACCCTCGCTGATGCCGCAAACAGCCCTGAACGGATCGAACAGGCCCGCGAACAGCTCGCTGAGCTGGGTGAGCTTATCAACTCCCTCATGGACATCTCCGCCATCAGCGCCGAGATCGGCGATACCCGGGGGCTGGAAACGCTCGATCTGGCTGCCCTCGCGCGCTCGGTCACCCCGCTCTACAATGATGTGGCGGGTGAGAAAGGAGCCAGAGTGAAGCTGGATGCGCCACGGCCGGTGATGATGCGCGGCAGCCCGGCCCAGCTTGGCCGGCTGATCGCCAATCTGGTCGACAATGCGGTCAAATTCCTGCCTGAGGGCGGCGAGGTGACGGTGATCGTGCGCGAAGGCCCGGTCCTGATCGTGGAGGATAACGGCCCTGGCGTCCCGGCCGACTGGCGGGAACGGGTCTTCATGCGCTTCGCGCGCATCAGCCATGGTGGACCGCGCGGGCATGGGCTGGGCCTCTCCTTCGTTCACGCCGTGGTGCGCCGCCATGGCCTGACCATCGAAGTGGAAGATGCAAGGCCGGGTGCTGCCCGGCCCGGGGCGCGCTTCATCGTCCGCCGGGCCGGAGCCGCCTGATGTCCCCGCGTCCGCCGCTCACCAGCCTTGCACGCGACTTTGCCCGCATCGGGTTTCTCAGCTTCGGCGGGCCTGCCCCGCAAATTGCCATGCTGCATGAGCTGGCCGTGGAGGAGCGCGGCTGGATCAGCGATCAGGAATTCCTGCGCGCGCTCAATCTGTGCCACCTCCTGCCCGGTCCGGAAGCCATGCAGCTGGCCACCTGGATCGGCTGGCGAATGGCAGGCATTCGCGGCGGGCTGATAACGGGCGGGCTCTTCGTCCTGCCCGGCGTGTTGGTGATTTTCGCGCTATCGGCCCTCTACGCCTATGCGGCGGACCTCACCCTGGTCGGCGCCGGTTTTACGGGCGTACAGGCCGCCGTACTGATCATTCTGGCCGGCGCCGTCCTGCGGCTTGGAAAGCGGACACTGAAGTCGGCCGGCAGTCTCACAATTGCGGCTGGCGCCTTTGTGGCCCTGCTGTTCGGCCTGCCCTTCCCGGCGATTGTTGTCGTCGCGGGCTTTGCAGGACTGTGGCTGACACAAAAGGCTGACACCGGCGATAGGACCGAAGCGCCCTCCAACCCCGATCAGCCCGGCCAGATCGGCAGCAGCGCCATCACCTTCCTGTCCGGGCTGGCATTATGGCTGGCTCCGCTCGCGCTTGTATTTGTGCTGCTGGGCGGCGCGCATCGCCTGACGGAGATCACCGCCTTCTTCTCATGGCTGGCGATTGTCAGCTTTGGCGGGGCCTACGCGGTGCTCGCTTTCATGGCGCAGGCCGGTGTCGAGCAGTATGGCTGGGTAAGCGCAGGCGAGATGGCTGACGGGTTGGCGTTGGCAGAGTCGACGCCCGGCCCGCTCATTCTGGTCACGCAGTTCACGGGCTTTCTGGCGGCGTTCCGCGAGAGCGCGCCCTTCTCACCCCTGCTGGCGGGTATGCTGGGGTCGCTGCTGACGGTATGGGCCGTCTTCCTACCATCCTTCATCGCGATTTTCACGCTGGCGCCGTGGATGGAACGCCTGAACCGCGTCAAAATCCTGCAAAGCGCGCTCAACGGCATTTCGGCTGCCGTGGTGGGCGTGATTGCCAGTCTGGCAGTGTGGTTTGCCACACAGGTCATGTTCGCCGTGACCGGCGAGATAAGCTTCGGCCCCTTCCGGCTTATCACGCTTGATCCGGCCAGTATCAATGCCCCCATTCTCGCGATTGCGGCTGTCTGCGCCGTTCTGGCCTTTGCCTTCAAACGCGGTGTAATGACGCTCGTAGCGGCAGGGCTGGCCATGGGCCTCGCCCTGCCGCTTCTTGGCCTCATCTAGGCGACCACCTCGTCCTTCAGCGTCCTCGCGGCGAGGAAGAAGGCTATGGAGGCAATGCCCCCCACCCCGCCAAACGTCACCATTGACCAGCGGATACCTTCAGCCGGGCCCATGGTCTGGGCGAAGATATCGCTGAACGTGCCCACCAGAAGCGGGCCGAGGCCAAGGCCTATGAGGTTGATGATAAACAGCAGGACCGCCGCCGCCGTTGCCCGCGTCTGCGGATGCACAAGGCTCTGCGCGCTGGCAAAGATCGGCCCGTACCAGATCGCCCCGGCAAAGACCGGCACGGCAAGGATCAGGAAAGACAGCGCCACATTGTCCACCAGCATGGCCGCGATGAAGGGGATCACCGTCACGAGACCTGCAATCGCCGGCACGGTCGCATAACCGGCCACATTCTTGCGCGCCGCCCGGTCGGCCAGCACACCGCCCAGGAAGG
This sequence comes from Glycocaulis albus, assembly GCF_014639075.1. Taxonomy (GTDB): domain Bacteria; phylum Pseudomonadota; class Alphaproteobacteria; order Caulobacterales; family Maricaulaceae; genus Glycocaulis; species Glycocaulis albus. The sequence continues at coordinate 340,643 of NZ_BMFS01000001.1, read as the reverse complement.
TTCCCGCCGCGCCGCATACGCCGATGATGAGGCCAAGCGCAGTGCCGACAAAACCGATAGGTCCGAAGCTGACGCCGATCATCTCGTTCACGCTGACGGCCATGGCCGTCAGCCCCTCGCCGTGATTGCGCAGATAGAAGGAGCCGTAGAAGGCGATATGGCCATACCCGACCATGGCGCTTAAGGCCGCGCCAATGGAAATCCACCAGAAGGACTTCTTCGATTTCAGCTCCTTGATGGCGTCGACAAAGCTCGGCCCCTTGACCGGCACGACCTTTTTTTCCAGCCCCCGGCGCGGCTCCGGCAAGGTCAGGAAAGCCATGACCGCCAGGATAATCCCCGGGGCCCCGGCAACAAAGAAGGCCGCCCGCCAGCCGAACGCATCGGCAATCAGCCCGCCCAGTGCCATACCCGCCAGCGAACCCAGCGGAATACCCATGGAGTAGAAGGCCAGCGCCGAGGCACGTTCCTCCTTGGGCGTGTAATCCGTGATGAGCGAGTGCGCGGGCGGTGAACACCCGGCCTCGCCAACGCCGACCCCAATACGCGCCAGCAATAGCTGGGTGAAATTGGCTGCCAGTCCGCAGGCAATGGTGAAAGCGCTCCACACAGCCACGGCAACGGAGATGATCTTCACCCGGTCGGCCTTCTCCGCGTAACGCGCGATCGGGATGCCGAGCACCGTGTAGAAGGCCGCAAAGGCAAGGCCGGTGAGCATTCCCAGCTGCCAGTCGGCCAGGCCGAGCTCCAGCTTGATCGGCTCGGCCAGGATATTGACGATCTGCCGGTCAAGGAAATTGAAGATATAGATGACAAGCAGCATGCCGACGGCATAGCGGCGAGCGCCGGGCGCTAGCGGCTGGGTCACCGGTATCCCCGGTGGCGGGCTGGCAATGGCCAAGGCAGTTCCTCCCCTTCAAAATCGCGGGCTTTTGCCCGTCTGTCAGAAGGAGAGGTTAGAGCGCGTTTGGCGCGTGTGAAGCCCTATTCGCCAAGCACTCAGCCGCGCGGGCAGATCAGCACACGCGAATCGAACACGCCGCCCACCACGAACTGGTAGCCATGGGGCGCCCCGACGCTGGATCCGCTCAGCTCCTCGCCGTCAGTGTAGAGTACAGTCACCACCTGGCCGCTCTCGGGATCGACACGGATCACATGGGAGGGCGCAAGCGCGTTCCCGTCTTCGGCATGGGCCAGAAAATCGAACACGCGCGCATGCGCACCGATCCACAAATGCCCGCTCTCGTCGATCTCGATATTGTCGGCTCCGGTGCGGACCGGGATGGCGCGCCGGTGGGTCAGCCCTCCGGTTTCAGGGTCACGGTCAAACACGTTGACCCGCCGCCCCAGAAACTCGGCCACATAGAGAGTCCCGCCGTCCGCCGACACATTGATGCCGTTGGCATAGATCATCCCGCCCGCGGCAATCCGGCCCTGCTCGCCGTCAAAATAGCTGACACCGGCGAGCGGCAGGCCGAAATAGGCTTCCAGCTGCTGCATGATGCCTGACTGATAGCGCGAATCATTCGTGGCGTAGAACTGGTTGGGGCCGACCGCGACGAGATCATTGGGCGAGGACAATTCGGGATAGGCAATGGTTTCGGCATGGAAGAGACGCCAGTCCTCGTCCACCTCGAACACCTCTACCGTGTGCCCGCCGGCCAGGGGGTGATTGATCACAAACAGCCTCTGGCGGCCGTCCTCGCCTATATAAAGGCTGATCCCGTGCGGCTGGAAATCCTCCGGCCCGTCAACACTCGCATACCGCAATGTCTGGAACGGATCGGCGATATCGAACGTCCAGATACCGCCAGCTTCCGGGTTTTCCGAACGCCGGTCAGCCGCCGAGACAAACACGATGCCCGATTGCGGGTGGATGGTCACATCCTCGGTGCCGGGCGCGACCTCCAGGCTCTCGCAGCGCTCCGCAAGCCGCGGCTCATAAGGCGTAAGCATGCCGGACGCCGGGACAATCATATAGGCAATGCGCCCAAGCGCGATCAGGATAATAAGGCCGATGGCAATCAGAATGACGCGGATCATGCAAAAACCCTCCCCGGAGCATTGGTGTAAAGGTTAACGCAAGACGGGCGGACTGTCTTGCGGGGAAATGGCGGGCATTGCCCCCGGTGCTTCGATATCTCCAGTTGTCATCACCCGGTTACGGCGCGCAGCGCCGCAAGCGCGATCCCCGATCAAGCCGGGGACAGGCCTTGGCGCCCGCGACTGCCTGTGCCCGCGCAGGCAGGTATTCGCGGAACATCGCAGCCCGGCCTGTCCCCGCGCAGGCGGGGAATAGGCTGCGGAACTGAAAGAGACTGGGCACCGGCTTGCGCCGGTGAAACGCGGTAACGAGAAAACTAACCCCGCTCGCCCGGACGGTAAGCCTCCACCGCGCTCCCGCGCACCTCGTCCACGCTCATCGGCACGCGGCGCAGCTCCTCATCGGCGAAGACCTGCATCTGGCTGGTATAGTGTGGCGCACCGGGACGATTGGACGAGCCGAAATGGTGAACCGCCCACAGCGAGAGCTCGCCGTCTGTATCCCACTCCGCCAACATGACAAGGCCATCACCGGCCACCATGGAAAGCGTGCCATCGCCATTGCGCTGGCCGTAGACGGCACGCAGCGTGTCCGGCCCGCCCTGAAGCGGGATAGCCACATCGCCGCGCCGGAGAAAATTGACCTCGCTCCAGAGGGGATCGAGCCGGCCGTGATGTTCGGCGAGATAGGCTGCCGCATCGCGGAACGCCTCATCCAGCGGCGGCCCGGCCCGCCCCGCGGCGCGCGCCGTCCCCACCGGCTGATAGGTCAGGAGCGACAGGGCGGCATGGCGATTGTCAAAATCAGCCCGTCCGTCCCACGCCTCGATGATCTCGAGCGCCTCGGCCATCACGGGGTCATCGCTCCAGTCCATGGCCAGCAGCTCTGCACGAAGCTGCATGGCCTGACTGTCGGGATGGAAGGAATGGTCCCACTTGATCGCCAGAAGCTCGTCGCGGCTGATCGTCTCCAGCTCGGCGAGCGCCGCCGTGGCGACAAGGCCGCGATTGGTCATGTGCGTTTCGATGCCGAAATTGCGCGGGAAATCAGCCTCTTGCGGATCCTCTTCCGATAGCGTCACGCGAAAGGGCGTGTGGTTGGCGTCCACCACATAGCCCGCTTGCGGATCAACCATGTGCGGCAGCGCATCGAACGGCGCAAACTCGCTCCAGACCAGATCGGAACGGTCGCCGGGCAGAATGCCCCGCCAGTCGAGGCCCGGCTCGTCGAGGCGCAGCGGCATGCGGGCATTGTAATAGCGGGCGATGCGCCCGGTGGAATCGCCTACCACCCGGTTGGTATTGCCCATGGCGCGCATACCCATCGCCTCTTCATATTCGGCAAGATTGCGCGCCCGCATCAGACGGTAGGTCTGCTCCACCCCGCGCAAGTCTCCTTGCGTGGCGTGGCGGATGGCGTAGACGCCGCGCTCGGTACGCAACACCGTACCGTGAACGGAGCGCTCTATTGGACGCGTCACCTGAAAGGCAAACGGCCCCCATAGATGGACCAGCATGCGCGCGGTAGAGCGCTCCAGTGGCATATACTCGCCATCGAGCAGGTAGGACCGGCCATCCTCAGACAGCGTTAGTTCGTAGACATCGATGAGGTCCGGCCGGTTGATCGTCGCGGCATGGGCCATGCCCGGATTGGCACCCAGATGCAGTACGGGAACGCCCGGAAACGTGCCGCCGGCAAAGTTCAGCCCTTCGTCCGACATCATGTGGGTCTCATACCAGGCGACGGGGCCCTCGACCGGCTGGTGGGAGTTGATGACCACGCGGGTTGCCCCGTCATCAGAGCGCGAGGGCGCGACCGCAATTGCGTTGGAGCCAAGCTCATGCTGCTCGCCCGGAGCGATGAAATGGACCTGAAGTTCCTGCCCGCGCGCGCCATCACGCTCGACATCCGGCGCAAAGAGCTCGGTCAGCACATCGCTCATCCCGTAGAAGAGCGGGAAGTAGAAGGCGGCAAGCGCGGCCACATCGCGGCCCGTCACCGGAAAGAGATCGCGCACACGCTCGTCCGGGTGCAGCGCCGCGTAATAGTTCAGCCCCGCCGCATAGCCGCTGAGCAAGGCGCGCGTATCCAGCGTAAGCTGGGTCTCGTACTCGGCTGCGACCAGATCGGTGACACCCAGCGCCTGTACGAGATACGCGCCGCGCGCCTCGCTCTCGTCGGTGGCGAGCATTTCCGGGCCCAGAGCGGCGCGCAGCGCATACTGGATCGTGGCAAAATCATCTTCCGCATGGGCGTAAGCCAGCGCAAAGGCGGCGTCCCCATCGGTTTCTCCCAGCACGCGCGGAACGCCCCATTCATCGCGGAAAATCTCCGCCTCGAAATGCATGGCCTCGGCAAGCGCCACATCTTCGTCGAAGCTGCGCACTTCCAGCGGTACAAGGCGCAGCCCGGCGGCAAACGCGACCGCGACCGCCAGCGCCAGCACCACCGGCACCGCGATGAGAATGATCCGTCCTGCACGCATGAGCGCCCCCTCCCCGTTTCGTTTATTGGTGTGTCAGTGTGCATGCCCGCGCCGTGTGCGCAATCACCCGCTTGCGTGCACGCACGCCGCATCGCACCATTGGACCATGAGCCATATTGATCCCACACGCGACGCCTTCACCCTGTTCAAGGGTCTCGACCGCACCCAGCCGGTCGAGATGCTCAACCTGCTCAGGTTCCGCGAGATTGCCGCCTATCCGGATGATCGCAAGATGAGCGGGGAGGACGCCTACAAGGCCTATGGCCGCGAAAGCGCGCCCGTCTTCCAGCGCGTGGGCGGCAAGATCATCTGGCGCGGCCTGCCACAGCTGACGCTGATCGGGCCGTCAGAGGAGCGCTGGGACATGGCCTTCATCGCCCGCTATCCCAGCGCCAATGCGTTTCTGGAAATGGTGACAGACCCGCACTACCAGCAGAACGCCGTACCGCACCGTCAGGCGGCCGTGGCCGACAGCCGCCTTGTCCGCCATGCGGCGCTGCCGGTCGGGGACATGTTCGGATAGGGTGGACGATGTCCTCCCCCGTTTACGGGGAGGTGTCAGCGCAGCTGACTGAGGGAGGCTTTATTGAATAATCCGCCTCGGTTCTTCGGACCACTCCCGGAGAACTAGACCCCCAGCAATTTCGCCAGCTCGTCCACGCTACCGGCAAAGGCCGGTGCGCGCTGCGCCACAGCCTCGCGGCGCACCACGCCGCCAAAGCCGATAAACGCATCGGCTCCGCCACCGGCGAAGGCCTCGTAATCGGTAATGCCGTCGCCCACCATCACGGCGAGATCCGCGCCGGTGAGGCTTTTGAGCGCCGCCGCCACCGGCCCCTTGCCGCCAGAGCGCGAAAGCGGGTTGTCGCGGTCGAAATCGCTGACATTGCCATCTGTATCGAACACGAAACGGTTGGCACGGATATCCCCCGGCGCAAAGCCCAAAGCGTCCAGCGCGGGGCTGACCAGCTCGGCAAATCCGCCCGAGACGGCGAACACACCCGCTGAACGGGCGCGCAGCTTCTCCAGAAGCTCCGCCATCCCCGGTGTGAGTTCGAAGGCCAGCGCCTGCGCCGCATCCTCGACATCGCCGCGCGTCAGGCCCGCCATGGAGATCCGCACCTCCAGCGACTGGCGAAAATCCAGCGCGCCAGCCATGCCCTTGTCGGTAATCTCTGCCAGCTCTGCCGCACGCGCCTTGCCGCCCGGCTGACCGGCCAGCGCGCGCTCCACGGCAAAGTCGAGGCTTTCCACCTTCAAAAGCGTGGAATCCACGTCGAATATGATGATGCGTGCCATCGGCCCCCGTCCCTTGCCGTTACGGAGACTAACCCGCGGCGCTGATGCCCGTTCCGATCGGGCAGGTCACACCCGTTCCGCCAATGCCACAATAACCGTCCGGATTCTTGGCGAGATATTGCTGGTGATAATCCTCGGCATAATAGAACGGGCCAGCCTCGCGGATCTCGGTTGTCACCGCGCCACGACCCGCCTCTTTCAGGGCCGCCTCATAGGCTTTCGCTGAAGCCTCAGCGGCTTTTTTCTGGTCTTTGCTGGTCCAGTAGATCGCCGAGCGGTACTGCGTGCCGATATCATTGCCCTGACGCATGCCTTGCGTCGGGTCATGGCTTTCCCAGAATACCTTCAGCAGGGTCTCAAAGCTGATCCGCTTGGGGTCAAATACAATGCGCACCACTTCGGTATGGCCGGTGCGCCCTGAGCACACTTCCTCATAGGTGGGGTTGGGCGTGATGCCGCCCGCATAGCCCGCAGCCGTGTTCACCACGCCCGGCAACTGCCAGAACACACGCTCCACGCCCCAGAAGCAGCCCATGGCGAAAATCGCTTCCTCATGACCTGCGGGCACCGGGGCCTTGAGCGTGCCGCCCTTCACAAAATGCGTGGCTGCCGTCGGGATCGACTGGATACGCCCCGGCAAGGCCTTGCCGGCGGGCACCAGCTCTGTTTTCCATTGCGTATCGCTGCGCAGGCGCATCCATGGCACTCCTGAAAATCTGATCTGTCATGAACATAGGTAGCCGGGCCGCCGCCGTCATCTGCCACCTGTGCGAGAAGCAGTAAATCGTTCCGCGATGACCGGACTGCCATCAACGCGCCATGATGGCATTGTGATGATCACTCGCAGCAACTGCCCGGCGCGGCAGGATCACGAAAGGCAAGACAACATAATGTCCCTCCTTGCAATGTCCGCATTTATCGCTGGCGGCCTTGTATTGCTGGTGGCCGGCGGCGAAAGCCTGGTACGCGGCGCGTCAGGGCTGGCTGCACGGCTCGGCCTGCCCTCCTTGCTGATCGGTCTGGTCGTGGTGGGCTTTGGCACCTCGATGCCGGAACTGACGACCTCGATCACCGCCGCCCTGGAGAATGCGCCGGACATCGCGGTCGGCAATGTCATCGGCTCGAACATCGCCAATATCCTGCTGATCCTGGGCCTCGCGGCGCTGGTCCGCCCGCTGGCGGTCGATCCCGGCCCCTTCCGGCGTGACGGCACGGCGCTGGCGCTCTCTGCCCTGCTGGGTGCTGGTCTGATTGCGTTTTTCGGACTGGAGCGCTGGGGCGGCGCCATTTTGCTCGCAGGGCTGGTGACCTATCTCGCGATCTCCTGGCATACAGGCCGGCAGGATGCGGCGGCTGCAACAGATATCGGTCCGGCAGCTGTACCGGCTGGCCGCCTCGGCATCGATCTGACCTTTCTGGCGGCGGGGTTTGCCGGCGTGATCGGCGGGGCCTGGCTGCTGGTGGAGGGCGCGGTCGCCGCCGCCAGCGCGCTGGGCGTATCACAGGCCGTCATCGGGCTGACGATCGTCGCGGTGGGTACTTCCTTGCCTGAGCTGGCAACCTCGCTCAGTGCCGCACGCCGGGGCGAAGGGGAGATCGCCTTTGGCAATATCGTCGGCTCCAACATCTTCAATATTCTGGGCATTCTGGGCATTACAGCCCTGATCTCGCCCATTCAGGTTACCGGGAGCCTGGCGGGGTTCGATCTTGTGGTCATGCTCGCCGTGACGCTGCTTATGCTGGCCATTGTCATCCGGCAGCGCCGCATTGGCCGCCTGGCGGGTCTTGTTTTCCTGCTTCTTTATGCCGCTTACATCGCCTCCATGGCGGTATAGGCGGCGGCCAGACCGCCGCCACCCACCATGGCGGTTCGCCGGGCATTGGGGGCATTCTGAAAGGCATCAAGTATACGGTTCATATCGATCATGACAGCGTTCCGGAGCAAAGTTGGCCCAAGGTTCCGGTTAGCCCGGCACCATCTGTGCATTACGCAGATCGTGGTGGAGACAGGCGCCACCCGCACGGCCCTCAAGAGCTCGCAGTGCGCCTTGCACAGCGCGCCTCTGCCAGCGCGCTTGACTGGCCGGGGTTCTCAGATAGTTTGCGCCGCCTTGCGGTGAGGTGGCCGAGTGGTCGAAGGCGCACGCCTGGAACGCGTGTATGCGGGAAACCGTATCGTGGGTTCGAATCCCACCCTCACCGCCATTGATCAGCCCTGCGGCCTTCGCGCAGCATGGCCCATCGTCCTGGACTGTATATTTCCCCGGCATTTGCATGCACCAGCACTGCGCGCAGACCACCAGCTTGGCTGCGGTCTGCTGCACCTTCATTACATCCTGTTCAGGATTAAGTTTTCTGATCAGGATTGATTTTTCCGTTTCCGGGTGGTTCCTTTATCGCCAAGTCCAGAATTTGCTGGCGGGAGGGACCCATGAACCGACTGTTTCTGATTGCCGCTTCGACACTTCTATTGTGGGCCTACACGCCTGCCAGCGTGGCCGCGCAAACCGGTCCGCAGACCTCCGCCTCTGCCGCAGCCGGCGAGCTGGAATCCGCAGTCGACGCCTTTGCCCGCAATGTGCTGGACGAGAGCCAGGCGCCCGGCCTGTCGATCGGCATCGCCCGCGGCGGCGAGACACTGCTGGTGCGCGGCTATGGCCTCGCCAATCTGGAGCATCAGGTGGAAGTAACCGGCGATACGGTCTTCCGCATCGGCTCGGTCACCAAGCAGTTCACCGCTGCAGCCATCCTGCTGCTGGCGGAAGAGGGCCGGCTGTCGCTCGACGACACGCTGGACCAGTATTTTCCCGATTTTCCGCGCAGTGATGAAGTGACGATCCGCCAGCTTCTCCAGCACACATCGGGCATCCGCAACTACACCTCGCTTGAAGGCTTTATGGGCACCACCGCGCCGCTGGACCATGATGAGCCCCGTATGGTCGCCTATATCGCGAACGCCGATCCGCTCTACGATTTCGACCCCGGCACGGGCTGGAGCTACTCCAATTCGGGCTACATGCTGCTGGACTATATCGCTGAACGTGTAGCGGGTGAGCCGCTGGCCGATTTCCTGCGCACGCGCATCTTCGACCCGCTGGGCATGAACCATACCCGCATGGACAATGCCGCCGAAATCGTACCGGGACGGGCTCAGGGCTATGACAGCGCGCCGGACAGCCCGGCCGGCTTCACCAACACGACCCACCTGTCGCTGACGGTTGCCGCCGGGGCCGGAGCCATCCGGTCCACGCCTGACGATCTGCTGGTGTGGATGGATGCGCTGCTGGACGGGCGCGTGGTCTCACAGGAAAGCCTTGAGCAGATGCTGGCGCCTGCCCGCTTGAACGATGGCCGCCTCGCGCGTGAATATCTCGAGGACCCGCACCCGGCTCTCGCGGGCATGGATTACGGGTTCGGCATAATGGTCGGCGAGCGCCACGGGCACCGCTTTATCGGCCATGGCGGATCTATCAACGGGTTTAACGCCTCGCTGATGCACTACCCGGACGAAGAGGTCACCATCGTGTTGCTGGTCAACACGATCGGCCCGGCCGCGCGTGGTGCTCCGGCGCTTGCCGAAGCCGTGTTTGAAGCGGTCGCAGACTGACCACCACAAAAACAAGATCTGATACCAGGGGAGACCTCAATGACCACGATCCGCACACTGTTGATGGCGACATCGGCCGCCGTCCTTGCCATCACCCCGGCGGCATTCGCGCCGGCCATGGCCCAGCCGGCCCAGCCTGCTGCCAGCTTTAACGAAGAGGCACTCGACACGCTGCCTGCCTTCATCGACGGCGTAATGGCCCAGCAGATTGCCTCGCGCGAGGTGTCCGGCGCCCTTGTGACCGTGGTCCATGACGGCGAGATCGTTCTCAGCCGCGGCTACGGATTTGTCGATGTCGAAAACCGCATACCCGTGGACGGCGACAGCACGCTATTCCGGCCCGGCTCCATCTCGAAAATGTTTACCTGGGTTGCACTGATGCAGCTCATCGAACAGGGGCGTGTCTCGCTGGACGATGACGTGAACCAGCATATCGACTTCGAGATCGAACCCTTCGACGGCCAGCCCATCACCGTGCGCGACCTCTTCCAGCATACCCCCGGAATGAGCGATGTCGGGGGCTTCACCACCGGCAATCTGGAAGAGTTGATCGATCACGCCGAATGGACGCGCAACAACGTTCCGCAGCGCGTGATGGCGCCGGGTGTTGAAGTCGCCTACTCCAACTGGGGCACGTCGCTGGCGGGTTATATCGTCGAGCAGGTGTCCGGTGAGCATTTCGCCGATTATGTGGAGAACCATATCTTCGCACCGCTGGGCATGACCTCGTCCACCTTCCGCGAACCGCTTCCCGACGCGCTGGCAGGGCGCATTGCTCTCGGTCACGATCTGGAACATGGCCGCTACAGCGCGCGCAGCTTCGACTACTACTCCATGGTCATGCCGGCCGGCTCGGCTACCGTCAGCGGGCCGGACATGGCACGTTTCATGATCGCCATGATGAATGACGGGGCGCTCGACGGGACGCGCATCCTGTCAGAAGAGTCTGTGGCGCTGCTGGAAGCCAACTCGATCGCCAACGCGCCCCGCCTGCCGGGCATGGCCCACGGCTATCTCGTCTATCGCGAGGAAGGCCCGCGCCTGATCGGGCACGCGGGCGCGATGCGTGATTTCCGCTCCAACATGATCCTGTCGCCCGAAACCGGCACCGGCATTTTCCTGTCCATCGTGGCGGCCCCTGCCGGACGGCCCGCGCAAGGCGAGCTGAGCGCCGCCATTACCGGACGCCTGTTCCCGCAAGACCCTGCCCCCCGCTGGAGCGAAGTGGCAGAGGCCGAACAGTTCGAAGGCCGTTATCTGGTGAACCGGCGTGATCACGCGCGCGAGCCGCATCCGCTGATGCATGCCGTGGTGGAGGCCGTCGGCCCCAACGCGATCACCATTACCTCGCTCGGCCAGACGCAGTATTTCGAGCAGATCGATTCCGGCCTGTTCGAGCAGGTGACCGGCCTTCGCGCCGGCGGCCCGTTTGACCGCGTGGAGTTCTATGGAGAGCCGGGTGCCTGGCGCGTGTCCTTCGCCAGCCAGCCCTTCATGAACTGGCAGTATGTCGGCCCGCTGGAAGACGAGGAAGCCGAAGGCACCGAAGACGGCGAGACCGGGCGCTAGGCCTGTTTGCGCCAGAGGAATGAGCCGGAAGAAGGGCAGGAACAAGGACGGTTCCTGCCCTTTTGTTGTTCAGCCGGACTTGCGCGGGGAGGACGTGCCGGACATGGCGGCCATCTCCTCCTTGCTGAAATCATCCGTCAGCAGCACTTCGCGGATCAGCGCATCGGCCTGGCTGATCTCCTTGATCTCCGCCTCGCTTAAGATACGCCTCGCGGCGTCATCCTCCAGCGTGACATCGGCCTCTTTCAGTTTTGCCAGTAACGCGTCACGCCGGATTATGGCGTGGAAGGCCCGCTCCAGCGCCGCCAGCGGGTCATTGCCCTCGCCGGTGTGAACCCCGCGGGTCAGCCGGTCCCGCGTCCCGCCCGGCTCCAGCACACATTGCGCAGCCGCATTCATCAGCCGGTGCGATGGTGGCTTTCTGTGCTGGCCAAGCGGACACAGGACCAGCCGCAGTGCAATCCGCCAGTGCGGGCCCGGAAACTCGCGGATCACGTCCCGCAGGCGCTGCTGGATGCGATAGAGACCGTCCTCGAAACACAGATCCAGCAGCGGCCTGTCCGCCTCGGGCTCCCCGTCGGCCTCGAAACGCTTCAGCGCGGCGGACAAGAGATATATCTCAGATAGGATGTCTCCCAGACGGCCCGACAGCGCTTCCTTGCGCTTGAGCGCTCCGCCCAGAATGCCCAGCGCCATCTCTGAAACGACCGCCAGGCGTACAGAGGCGTGGGTGAGCTGGCGGTAACGCGCTGCAAGCTTGCCGGCGCCTGCCGGCGCATGCGCAAACCGGCCAAAGGTCAGCCCATGCACGAAGGAACGGGTGAAGTTCCTGATATCGTGCCAGATATGGGCAAACAGCGCCTTGTCGAAGGCCTCCAGCCCGGCCTGCTTGTCCGGGTTGGCCACGGCCTGCATCTCATCGAGCAGATAGGGATGGCACCTGATCGCGCCCTGCCCGAAAATGATCAGGCTGCGCGTGAGGATATTGGCGCCTTCCACCGTAATGGCGACAGGAATGGAGCGGTAGGCCGTGGCCAGATAGTTGCGCGGCCCTTCCATGATCGCGCGGCCACCGTGAATATCCATGGCGTCATTGACCGCCTGCCGCAAACGCTCGGTTGCGTGATATTTCATGATCGCGGAAATCACCGCAGGCTTCTCGCCGAGATCGATTCCGGCAGCCGTAAGCTGGCGGCCCGCATCGATCAGATAGGCACTGGCCGCGATGCGCGCGAGCGGTTCCCTCACCCCTTCGAAATTGCCGATTGAGAGGCCGAACTGTTCGCGCACCCGGGCGTAAGCGCCCGATGAAAGCGCCGACACTGCCGCCCCGGCGCAGCTCATGGACGGCAGGGAGATGCCGCGCCCCGCCGCCAGCGCGCCCATCAGCATGCCCCAGCCCTTGCCGATCTGCTCCTCGCCGCCCAGCACCTGATCGAGGGGAATAAAAACGTCCTTGCCCCGCACCGGCCCGTTCTGAAAGGCAAGCCCTGAGGGAATGTGCCGCCGCCCGGTGTCCAGCCCCGGCGTATCGGTGGGCACCAGCGCGACCGTGATGCCAAGCTCCTCCTCGCCGCCCAGAAGCCGGTCAGGATCGCGTAAGCGGAAGGCAAGGCCCGCAATCGTGGCAACAGGGGCTAGCGTGATATACCGCTTGTCGCAATTGATCTCGATACCGAGGACTCGCTTGCCGTCAATCTCGCGCTCCACGACCACCCCGGTATCGGTCATGGCGCCGGCGTCAGACCCCGCCTCAATGCCCGTAAGGGCGAAGCAGGGAATATCCTCGCCGCTGGCAAGGCGCGGCAGGTAATGATCTTTCTGCGCCTGTGTACCATAGAGCATCAGCAATTCGCCCGGCCCGAGCGAGTTGGGTACCATCACCGTTACCGCCGCCGTGATCGAGCGCGTGGCGATGGTGCGCACGACCTCCGAATGCGCCAGCGCCGAGAAGCCCTTGCCGCCATATTCGGTGGGGATGATCATCGCGAAGAAGCCTTCGCGGATAATCATCTCCCAGACCTCTTCCGGCAGATCGCGCGCCTCGTTTTCGATATGCCAGTCGTCCAGAAGCGCGCAAAGCTTTCTGACAGGACCATCTATAAAGGTCTGTTCGGCATCGGTAAGCCTGCCGGTCTCCACATTCCGCAAATAGGCCCAGTCGGGCCGGCCCGACATGATCTGGCGGTCCCACCAGACCGTGCCCGCCTCAATGGCCTCCGCCTCGGTCTGGGACATGGGCGGGATGACCCCCGCATACCAGCCCATGACGGGCTTGCTGATCAGCGTCTGCCGCCATGTGGCCATGGGTAATCTCCGTAATCGGGATGTGAGCGCGCGGCGCGCCCGCGCGTATCCAGCCAGTGTAATCCAAGGCAGCCCCCGAAAGATACCACCACCGGCTTGCAACGCGTTCGCCCCTCACGCGTTCCCATCCCATGAGCTTCGCTGTCCGTTCCCTGTCACTCAAGGCGCTTGTCTGGATCGCTGTTGCAGCGCTGGCACTGGCCCTGCCCTTTATCGTCCTGCTGACCGGGGAGCGCGCATCCGGCACCAGCTTTCTATGGGATTTCTCCATGGGGCTGGGTTTTGGCGCGCTGGCCGCTGCTGGCCTGCAATTTGTGCTGACCGCGCGATTCCAGCCGATAACCCGGCCCTATGGCATTGACATCGTTTACCTGTTCCACCGCTACTTCGCGATTGGAGCGGTCGCGTTGATGCTGGGCCATTTCGCTATCCTCTATATCTGGTTTGAGGAGGCGCTGGGCGATCTCAACCCGCTGACGGCGCGATGGGAGCTGACCATGGGGCGTGTCGCGCTCGGCGCGTTCATCCTGCTCGTCATTACGTCCGAGTTCCGCAAGACGCTGCGTATCCCTTACGAGCTCTGGCGCTATGGCCATATCGCGCTGGCCATCATCGCCTTTGGCGCAGCCGTCACGCACATTATCGGCGTTGGGCATTTCACCGCCGAGGCCGACAAACGCATTCTCTGGCTGGGCGTCGCCGTCAGCTGGATAGGCCTGATGGTGTGGACACGCGCGATCCGCCCCTTCCGCCTGTGGCGCAATCCCTGGCGCATCGTGGAGAACATCCCGCGCGAAGGCGGCGTGCATTCGCTCGTGCTCGAACCCATGGGCGAAGGCCTGAAGAACTGGCGTCCCGGCCAGTTTGTCTGGCTGACTTTGGGGGCAACGCCCTTTGCCCTGAAGGAGCATCCCTTCACCATCTCCACCCCGCCAGAGCATGGCCCGAAAGTGACGCTGTCGATCAAGCCGCTGGGCGATTTCAGTGAGTGGGCCGTGCATACCAGTCCCGGCACGAAAGCCTATCTGGACGGCCCCTATGGCGCGTTCTCCATCGACAATGATCCGGACGCCAGGGGCTTCGTGATGATTGCCGGCGGGGTCGGCATCACGCCGATGATGAGCAATATTCACGCCCTGCAGGAGCGCGATGATCCGCGCCCGGTCATCCTGATCTACGGCAACAAGGACTGGGAGAGCGCCCATTTCCGCCATGAGCTGGCAGAGCTCGAGGGCAAGCTGAACCTCAAGATCGTCCATGTACTTGAAAACCCGCCAGACGGCTGGGAGGGCGAGACCGGCTTCATCAACCGGATGATCCTGGCCAAACATCTGCCCGAAGAGACGCGCGGCTGGCCGCACTTCCTGTGCGGTCCGGGGCCGCTGACCGATGCGGTGAAGTCCGATCTGCAGGCGATGGGTGTGCCGCTCACCGCCATCGATTCTGAAATCTTCGATCTGGTATAGGAGAGCTGAATGCGACCGGTCCTCGCTCTCGTCATCGCTATCGCTCTGATTGCCTTCACGATCGCGCTGGCCGCGGGCTTCGCGTTTATCGTGAACAGCTAGACGCACGCCTCCAGGAACAGCACCGGCGCGCCGGTCCACAGCGTCGAGATCACTGCTGCCAGCGTCACTATGACCGCCACCCGCCGCACGGTATCGGCGGACGCGCCCTCCCAGCGCCCGGCTATCCGGTTCAGCGGGAACCAGAGCGCCGCGCCGAGCACACCATGACCGAGATAGACCGCGAGCAGCATGATCCGGTTGGCCGACAGGCCCGCAATACCCGCCTCTTCCCAGCCTGCCCGGCAACCAACCGCGTGCAGGCCATAGAGCACCGAGAAGCCAGCGCCCCACACGCTAAACCCGGCGATCAGCCAGATCAGGTCCGGCCCGCGCACCTTGCGAAGCGCACCGCTCATCCCATGCCTCCCGGTGCGAGAATGATAAGGGCGAGCCCGCCGAGACCTGTAATGGCGGTGTAGAGCTGCCAGATCGCCGTGCCGCGCATATCGGCTGACCGCAGGGCGGATACAAAGCCCGATTGACACCGCGCCAGCGCATAGGCGGCAAACAGGACGCCCAGCAAGACATGCAGCATTACATAGCCGATCACCACCATGGTGACCGCCGCATAGGCATGGCCATCAGGTGCAGGCGCTTCTGCAACGGCCAGTACGCCAAGCCCGGCGAGCGCCGCGACGCTCGCGATGAGCGAGCCGGCCAGATGGATCCGTCGCGCACCAGCCCTGCCCGCAAGATTGGCCCGCCGGGCATTGAAGGCAAACCCGGACCCTGCCGCGAGACCGATGGCAATGGCTGCGACCAGCAGCGGGTTGGCGCCAAGAAACTCCGGCGGCGGCCAGTCGGGTGCGGTCGTCCACAAGAAGAGATAGCCGAACATCAGCGAGCCATAGAAGGCCGCATTGGCGGCGAGGAAGTATTTCAGGCCCAGCAGGGTCGGCACCGATCCGGCTACGTAATGCGCAGGCAGGCTGAGGCCGTGACCGGCATCGATGGGGTCGGGATCTGCCTTCGCGCCCAGAGACCACAACCAGCGCCAGCCGAAGATCGTGGCGATGATCAGTCCGAGCGGGGCGATCCAGTAGGCGCTCAAAAGGAAGGCCACGAAGAAGACCGCCAGGCCCGCCGCCATGAAAAAAGGCGTGTAGTCATTCTTCGGGAAGATCAGCACATGCTCCGGCTCGCCGGTTGCCATGTCGACGCACAGCGTCTCCATCTCGCCCCTGGGCGCCCCCGGCAGATAGCCCTTGCCCGCCGCGATATCGGCGCCAAGGCGCGCATTGTCCCCCAGCGGATCACGCCCCGTCACCAGCGGCAGGGAAGCAAAATTATAGCTCGGTGCTGGGGTTGGCATGGCCCAGTCGAGCCCCGTCCCGCCCCAGGGATTGCGCCGGAAACGCCGTCCGAACCGGGTCTGCAGCACGATATCGATTACAAACAGCGCAAAGCCTGCCGTCATCACGAAGCCGCCAATTGACGAAATGAGGTTGGGAATGTCCCAGCCCAGCCCGCCCTCATAGGTGAACACCCGGCGCGGCATGCCCATCAGCCCGGTAAAGTGCATGATGAGGAAGGTGCCGTGGAAGCCCAGGAAGATCAGCCAGAATGCCGCCTTGGAGACCTGGAAGACGGGCAGGCGTCCGGTCATCAGCGGCATCCAGTAATAGGCTGCGGCCAGCATGGGAAACACGAAGCCGCCGATCAGCACATAGTGAAGATGGGCCACCACGAAATGCGTATCATGGGCCTGCCAGTTGAAGGGCACGAGCGCCAGCATGACCCCAGTCAGCCCGCCGAGGATGAAGACCGAGAAAAACCCCATCAGATAGAGCATGGGCAGCGTCATCTGCGGCCGCCCGCGCATCAGCGTCGCGATCCAGGCAAATACCTGCACCGCGGTCGGCACCGCCACCAGCATGGAGGCCGCCGAGAAGAAGGCGAGCGCCAGATGGGGTATGCCGGTGGTGAACATGTGATGCACCCACAGCCCGAAGCTGAGGAAAGCAAGCGCAATGATCGCTGCGACAATCCACGCATAGCCGACAATTTTCGTGCGAGCGAAGACAGGGATCAGGGTCGATACCGCGCCGGCTGCCGGCAGGAAGATGATGTAGACCTCCGGATGGCCGAACAGCCAGAACAGGTGCTGCCACAAAAGCGGCGCGCCGCCGCGTTCAGGATCGAAGAAGGGCCAGTTGAAGGCGCGTTCGATCTCCAGAAGCACACTGCCAAGGATGAGGGGCGGAAAGGCGATCAGCATCATCGCGGCTGTCACCAGAAGATACCACGCCATGAGCGGCATGCGCGTGAGCGCCATCCCGGCGGTGCGCACCTTCAGCACCGTCACCACGATCTCCACCGCCGCGCAGACGGCCGAAATCTCCACAAAGGTGACGCCCAGGAGCCAGACATCGGAGTTGATGCCGGGTGAATAGGGCTGGGATGCCAGCGGCGTGTACATGAACCAGCCGCTATCGGGCGCCACACCCATCAGCATGGCCGCCAGAATTATCGTGCCGCCAAACAGATAGCACCAGTAGCCGAACGCCGAGAGCCGCGGATAGGCAAGATCGCGCGCGCCGAGGATTTTCGGCAGGAGATAAAGCGCAATCCCCTCGATCAGGGGAATGGCGAACAGGAACATCATCACCGTGCCGTGCATGGTGAAGATCTGGTTGTAGGCATCCGCTCCCAGAAAGGGATTGTCCGGCCGGGCCAGCTGGGCCCGGATCAGCATGGCCAGAAGGCCGCCAATGGCGAAATAGATGAAAGCCGTGATGATGAAGCGCCGGCCGACCACCGTGTGATTGACCGCCGACAGCGCCGCGATGCCTTTCGGTGCGCGCCATACCGCGTCCAGCGCGCGGTGCAGGCTGACAGGTGTGTTACCGCTCATGGCTGCTCCTGCCCGGCGAGCGCCGCATCAAGCGCCGATTCGTACTCATCTGACGCATGAGCCACGACCCGGAACCGCATCGTGGCATGCTCCAGCCCGCAGAATTCGGCACACATGCCCTCATATATGCCCGGCTCCGGCGCCAGAATGCGCAGCGTGTTGGTTGTGCCCGGTATCGCATCGACCTTGCCTGCAAGGCGCGGCACCCAGAAGGCGTGGATGACATCGAGCGAGGTGATGGCAACATCCACCGGCTCGCCCGCCGGGATGTGCAGGACCTCCGGCGTCACGCCGTCCTCTCCCGGATAGCGGAAATTCCAGCCCCACTGATAGGCCTCGGCCTCCACCGTGTAGACTGGCGTCTCGCGCCCTGCGAGCATGGATTGTCCCGATGGCAGGCCCCAGGCAAGCAGCGCCGCCAGCACCACCAGCGGAAAACCGAGCCCGCCGCCCCACAGCCACAGCGTTTCGGGAACCTCACGCGGCTGGTGCCGTTTCCAGAAGGGAAACAGTATCAGGCCCATCATCAGGGCAAGAATGACCAGCGATCCGGCCATCATCACCCACCATACGCCCGCGATGGACTGGGCGGCGGGTCCGGCGGGATCCAGACTGGACAGAGCGCCTTCACACCCGGCAAGCACCGGGGCCACACACAAGGGGATCAATCCATGGCGGACAAGGACAGCGCGGGCAGCGAGACGTTTCACAACCCCTCTGCGGCCGATCCGGCCTATCATGACCTCGACAGCCGCATCGCGCTGGCCGGCCACCCCATCCACGCCATGCTGGTCGCCTTTCCGATAGCCGGCAGTTTCGCACTGGCCTTCTGCGATGTCGCTTATTGGTGGACAGGCGACCCGTTCTGGGCGCGCGCGGCGCTGTGGGCGAGCGGTGGCGGCTTCGCGATGGGCTGCCTTGCGGCCCTTGCCGGTGCCGCCGAGCTGCTGCTCGTACCCGGCGTGCGCCGCCGTGCCGCGGCCTGGAGCCATGCCGTTGCCGCCATGGTGCTGCTTGGCGTCATGGCCGCCAGCTGGTCGCTGCGCCTGCAGCAGGGTGCGGAGGCGATCCTCCCCTGGGGCCTGATCCTGAGCTGGCTGGCGCTCGGCCTGGTCGGTATTGCAGGCTGGCATGGTGGAAAGCTGGTGTTTGAACATCAGGTCGGTGTCTCCCTGCCCGGCACGGAGGAGGACAACGATCCGGCGCTGAAACCATCCGATATGAAAGGCAATTCCCCGTCCTGACCTTCCAGCAGCCATCCGGGCATCCAGCTTTCCGGGATGTCCGGGCGGCCCAGCACCAGTACCAGCACGGCGAGAATGGTGATGACCGCGCCCGCCAGAAGCGCAGCCCGCTTCCAGCTCGTTGGACGGGCATCGGGCGATTCCAGCTGGTCAAGCACGCGGCCAATCAGCATGTGGACGCCCACCATGCCGGCCACCGCGATAAGCTTCAGATACAGCCAGTCATCAGCCACCACGAAGAAGATCAGCCCTGTGCCGGTAGCAATCGCCAGAACGGCTGCCGGCGACACCAGGGCGTCATAGGCAAAGCGGGAAAAATGGTGCAGGCGCACGATAGCGGCCCTGCTCGGCATTTCCTCGTCCCGGCGCAACAGGGAAGGCAGGGCCACAAGCCCGCCCGCCCATACGGCTATGGCCATGATATGAATTGTCTTGAGCGCTACCAGCATCACCGCGCTGCTGTCTCCCCGCTACGGGAAAGAGCGGCAGCCACCGCCAGCCCCAATGCCACGAGATAGGGCAGCACACCCGGCACCCACATGATGAGGCCGGCAAGCTGCTGGTCTTCAAGAGCGGTGAGGCCCCATGCTGGCGTCGTCGCGGCGTGTGGCGCATAAAGCGGATCAGGGGCAAATGCGATCAGTGCGCCGAGCAGCCCCATTTGCGCGGCAAAGCCGGCCAGCGTGGCCGCCGTGGAGACGATATCGCTCCAGCGCGCCATCAAGGCCCGCCAGAACCAGACCCCGCTCGCCAGAAGGCTGAGCTGCATCAGCCAGTAAATGCCATCATGGCTCAGCGCGGCGGCGTAGGGGGCAGGCGCGTGCCAGAACCAGAAGATGATGGCATGCACAATTGCCGCTGCGCCCGGCGCGCCGGAAAAGCGCCGCCCGCCGAGGCCGTAGGCGAGCAGGGGCGCCAGGACAGCCACCAGAAGGAGATGATTGACCGCGCGCATGGAGAACAGCGCAACCGCCATTGCGCAAAGCGGCGTGACGAAGAGAGCGAACGCCAGCAGCCACGCGCCCAGCAGTGCCGGGTTGCGCGGCCCTGCCGGTGTGCCACGGCGCACAGCGAATACGCCGCCCGCCAGCGCCAGCCCGATCAGCGCTGCAATCAGCCAAGGATCGCCGTTCCACGCAGCAAGCAGACCGTCCGGCCGGGGCGCCGGTCCGCAATAGGCGGCTGACTGACCGCTCGTCATGAGGGTCATGGCACCGTCCTGAATAGCCATTGGGTTAGGAGCATCCCGCCCTCCTGCCCGGTTTTCCTGTACTGGATCAACCCGTCCGGGACGCGATGGTTCCACGCCCCGTCCGCAGCCTTCCCGGAACGATATGCCTGCATACCTGTTTTCCGGTTATGCGTGCGGTGCTGAACGGCCGCGACAGGAAAGATGATACATGCCTGCAAAATCCAAAGCCCAGCAGAAAGCCGCCGGTGCGGCGCTGGCCGCCAAGCGTGGCGAAACAAGCAAGAGTGAGCTGAAAGGGGCTTCAAGGGAGATGGTTGAGACGATGAGCGAGGAAGAACTGGAAGACCTCGCTTCCACCTCCCGCAAGAACAAGCCTGAAAAGGTGGAACGATCCTGACAACCACCCTGACGGGATTGATGCCTCTCCGCGCTTCTTCATCGGAACAATGGAGGTCACATGTCTGTTTTAATTAAAATATTTGGCATACTGCTGGTCATTGCGGGCCTGGCAGTGGCCTGGTCGCCCATCCCGCTTGGCATCGTCCTGATCCCGATCGGTCTGGCCCTGATCGTGGCGACATCGCAGACCGCCCGCAAATGGCTGCACCGGCGCCGGGAAAACAATCCGGGCTTTGACCGCTGGCTGAAAAAGATGGAAGGCAAGGTGCCGGAACGCTTCTCCGAGCCCTTGCGGCGCACCGACGCCGACAGCGGCCAGGGCCAGAACGGACGCTGACTGCTTTACCTCCCGCGCGTCACCGCGCATAAGGTCCGGCAAGGACTTGCGGGAGATACAGCCTGACCATGAAGCGCGTTTTCATCACCGGCACGGCAGGCTTTATCGGCTTTCACCTTGCACGCCTCCTGCTGGAGGAAGGCCATCAGGTCCATGGCTATGACGGTCTGACCGATTATTACGATGTCACCCTGAAACAGGCCCGCCACCGCATTCTCGAAGGCATGCCGGGCTTCAGCAAAACCGAAGCCATGCTGGAGGACAATGACACGCTCGCAAAAGCCGTACACGGCTTTGCGCCCGACATCATCGTCCATCTCGCCGCGCAGGCAGGCGTTCGCTACAGCCTTGAAAACCCACGCGCCTATATCGAGGCCAATATTGTCGGCACGTTCAATGTGATGGAGCTGGCGCGCGAGCTCAAAGTCTCGCACCTCCTGATGGCGTCCACCTCGTCCGCCTATGGCGCGAATGAGGAGATGCCGTTCAAAGAGACCGACAAGGCCGACACGCCGCTGACCATGTATGCGGCGACCAAGAAGGCCAATGAGGTGATGGGCCACACCTACGCTCACCTCTGGAACCTGCCCACCACCATGTTCCGCTTCTTTACCGTGTATGGCCCGTGGATGCGCCCCGATCTGGCACCCTTCAAGTTCGCCGATGCCATCCTCGCGGGCCGGCCGATCGACATCTACAACCATGGCGAGATGTACCGCGATTTCACCTATGTGGACGATCTGGTGCGCGGTATCCGCCTGTTGATGGACGCAGTGCCGGTGCGCCCGGCAAGCGGCGCAGACATTGCGCCGGGCGATTCCTTGAGCCCCGCTGCGCCCTATCGCATCGTCAATATCGGCAACTCCAGCCAGGTAAAGCTGCTGGACTTTGTCGACATCATCGAGGCGGAGCTAGGGGTGAAGGCGATCCGCAACTACATGGACATACAGCCCGGCGATGTGCCCGCCACCTGGGCCGATGCCAGCCTGTTGCAGAGCCTGACCGGCTATCGTCCGCAGACGGACATACGCACCGGCATCGCCAGATTCGTCAGCTGGTTCCGGGAGTATTACGGGCGCTAGCGGCGTTAAGGTCCGCTTCGACCGCCCATAGCCGGTCTTGCCCCCAATGGGCGGAGCGGTCATTGACCCGGAAGCTCGGCACGCCCCACAGGCCCGCATCCAGCATGGCCGCGCGGTTGGCTTCAGCCTTCACCCGCCAGCTTTCATCGCTCAGCGCAGCCTGCATGGCGTCAGCACGTATCCCGGCGCGCACGCCCAGCTTTTCAAGCCCCTCATCCGTGCCCGCATCAACACCTTCAGCGAACACGCCGCGCAGGAAGGAATAGAGGAAGTCTGCCCCTTTGCCCTGATCCATGGCGGCAAACAGCACGGCAAGACCGCGTTCCACAGGCGCGCCCACCGGGTCTGACACCTTGCCGAAAGGCAGGCCGAGGCGTTCTGCCTCCCGCTTGGTGTCGCGCATGATGTAGAGACGCTTGGGCAAGGGCACGGGCAGTCCGCGCATCACCATGGGCAGGACAGGGCGCAGGCGCAGCTCCGCGCCGGTCACCTCAGCCAGCGCCCTCAGACGCGGTATCGCGATATAGGTGTAAGGGCTGCGCAAGGACACGAACGCCTCGATCACCGTCCCTGCGGACGCCTTTTTTCCCTCCAGGCGCACCTCGAGCCGTTCGGCGAAGCGCACCCCGCCCGGACGTATTCTTGCTAGGCGGTCTTCCAGATAGGGCAGACGGTCGAGGCCCCAATACCACTCCCCCTCAAACTGGAACATGCCGCCCAGATAGTGTCCTCGCCGTGCCCTCGCTCCACGTGCCAGAGCCGCCCGCGCATCCCCGTCCGACAGCGGAATGGCAGACGCCTTGCCGGTCCTGAAGGCGCGCTCAATAGCGCTGGAGATCGCAGAGAACACCGTTGCATCACTGATCCCCGCCAGTGCGGCCTGCGCGCGCGCCAGCAACTCGGCTGACGGCGCTGAGGTAAAGCTCGCCTCCATCCCCAGCCCGTCTGCCAGCGTCGCCGCATCGCGCAGCGACCATTGCGTCAACCGCTCCGTATCCGGCGCCGCGGCCACATCGGGCGGCGGGACGATGCAAGGTATTACCCTTGCGCCCCAGACGGCTTCGAGATGCGGCAGGGCGCGTGCGGCCAGTGCCGAATAGGGATCATCCACCTGATGGAAATAGCGCACCACGGGGCGAGAGAGGTTAAGCCGCCGCCGCGCCGCGGCCAGAGTGCGCTGCACCGAACGCAGAGCCGGGCTGGTGACGATTTGCGGGAGCAGCGTCTTCATGGCTTCACCAGTTCTTGCCCCGCCTTTTCCAGCCCGGAAAGGTCCGGCAGTGGCGGAATGGAGAGCCCCTTGAGGACCGCCGGGCGCTGTTCCTGCCGGGCTTTCCAGTCTAGCAGATAGGTGAGCCCGTCCAGCTTCACGCCCGCCCAGAAATGGGCGAACACCCAGGGGAAGCAGGCAATATCGGCGATGGAGTATTCATCTCCGGCAAGATATGGCGCGTCGGCAAGGCGGGTGTTCATCACCTCGTAAAGACGGCGGGTCTCGCCCTGATAGCGCTCGATGGCGAGCGGGATTTTCTCCGGCAGATAGCGGAAAAAGACATTGGCCTGACCCTGCATCGGCCCCAGCCCGCCGATCTGCCAGAACAGCCACTGGATGGCGCGCGAGCGCCCTTCCGCGTCTCCGGGCAGGAGTTTTCCGGTCTTTTCAGACAGATGCATCAGGATGGCGCCGGACTCAAACACCGCCCGGCCGCCTTCATCATGATCTACCAGAGCCGGGATGCGGCCATTGGGATTGATCTTCAGATAATCCGGGCTTTTCTGCTCGCCCTTGAGGAGCTGGAGCACATGCACCTGATAGGGCAGGCCAAGCTCCTCCAATGCGATGGAAATTTTCCAGCCATTGGGCGTCGGCGCGGTGTAAAGATTGAACATCGCCTAATCTCCGTACACGGCGAGAAGGCCGTGAGCCGCGAGCAGTTCGCGCACTTTTTTGCGGCCCGTTTCGGGAAGGGCATCAATCGCCGCCTTGGTGGCAAGACGGGTATCTTCCACAGGCTTGCGGGTGATCATGCGCACCTCCTGCCCGCTCGCGATGGTGAAGTACGAAGACTTCTCGCCCGCTTTCAGCGCCGCCCGGTTGGCGGCCATATAAGGGACAAACCCGCCCGCCATCAGCGCGAAGAGACCAGACATGCCGTCGGGCAGCGCATCGCCGGCCAGCCAGCTCTCGCCTTCGTCCTGCCGCTCCCAGACCTTATCCGTCCAGTTCAGCATGGCCGGTGCCGCGCCTTGTACAAAATTGCGCGCGTAATCATCAGCCGCGAAGTGGGCCTTCATCGCGCCGAGAAGCCCGAGATCAGCCATGGAGAGGCGCTGGCCGAACAGGCCACCATCCTTGCCAAGGATAGCCGCACACTGGCGCAGGAAATCAGCAAACTCGGCGCGCAAACCGTCCTGATATTCCGGCCCCGCCCCCATCACCGTCATCGCCTTGCGGCCCCAGGGCTGGATAAAGGCGGCTGTCGCGGCAACAGACTCTTCCTCCTGCGCCGTCAGCGGGCGGTCATGCGTGCCGCCGCCCATATCCATGGCGATCTTGCGCGCACAGACAGCAGCATCCGCATCGTCAATCCAGCGTAGGTGCAGCGCCGCGCGGGTGAACCATTCATCGATCCAGTCATCCATCAGGCGGCAGGCAATGTACTGGACGGGGCTCGCCGGGATCACCGGATGCGCGGGAAAGCGCATGTGGAGCAGTTCGATGATATGGGTGGAATCATGGATCACCCACCCTTCAGGCGTTTCCACAACCGGGATGAGGTGGGTGCCGGAGCGCGCTTCCAGCCTTGGCGCGACATCGGGTGATTTGGGCTTTGCGGCATGGGGAATGCGCATATAGCGCAGCGCGGCCTCCACCTTGCGGGTGAAGTAGGACGGGTCGGCTCCGTAGACGATGTACTCACACGGCATCATGGCATGTCACTCCCTGAATATTTTTATGCGCGGCGCAGGGCACCGTGTTTGAGAACGGCGATCAGCACGTCGGCATAGCGGTCTGCTGTCTCCGGATCGGACAATTCCATGCCGGCCAGCGCGCGCGCATTGGCGCTCTGCGCAAACGGGCCGATGGCCGCATTGGTCGACAGCATGAACAGGAAATGCGGATCGAAAGCGTGCGCGCGGCCCGCCTCTTTCAGCTGGAAGAACGGCTCCAGCGTGAAGGCATAGGCCGGGCGCAAATGCTGCTCGACCAGCCTCTCATAGCGTTCCCCGCCGGCAAGTCCCGCCTGCATGACAAAGGCCGCCAGCCAGGGAATGCGTGACGCGGTACGCACGGTTGCGCGCACCTGCGCCTCCATCCGCGCGCGCGGATTGTTCATGTCCACATCTGCCAGCGCCTGCAGTATCGCGTCATTCATCTGGCCGAACAGATCTGCCGCCGCCGCATCCCACAAATCGTCCTTGTTGCCGAACATATGACGGATCACGGCGTGCGCGAGGCCGGCATCGGCCGCGATGTCACGCAAGGAGGCACCATCGAATCCGTGCCGGGCGAAACGCGCCGCCGCCGCATCGAGAATCCGCCGGCGCTGCTCGTCGGGCGCCATCTTGGCCGGACGGCCCGGTCCTCTCTGATTGTCGGCGCGTGATGGCGGCAGGTCGGGCATGGGAATCGAAAAATCCATTGGACAAGGCAGGCTAATATTTTTACAATTGTATAATAATGAGCTGGCCACAAGAGGCAAGCCAAATCCGGGGGAGGCTGCACATGGTGAAATCCGTCTGGGTCAGAGCGCTGCTCGTCGGCGCAGCCATCCTTGCCGGACTGGCGCTGGCAGGCTTCTGGGCGTTCGACCGCTATTTCATCTATCTGCCGGGTATCGTGCAGGACATCCGCAACCCGATAGGGCCAAACAGGGCGGTGGACTGGCAGCGCGGACCCGATACCGCTCATGAGGGCGCGCGCCCGCCCAATATCATCCTCATCGTCGCTGATGATCTGGGTTGGAATGACATCAGTCTGCATGGCGGTGTGGCCGGCGGCAGCGTACCAACGCCCAATATCGACCGCATAGCCCGCGAGGGTGTGCAGCTGACGAATGCCTATGCCGCCAGCGGCACCTGCGCCCCCAGCCGCGCCGCCCTGATGACCGGGCGCTATCCCACCCGTATCGGCTTTGAGTTCACCCCCACCCCGCCCGGCATGACGCAAGTGATCCGTCATGTGGAGCGCGGCCAGTCAGAGCGCCGCCCTTTCCTGATCCGCGAAACGGATCGCGAGATACCCGAGTTTGCCGATATGGGCCTGCCCACCGAGGAAGTCACCCTGGCGGAAATGCTGTCCGGGGCCGGTTATCACACCGTGCATATCGGCAAATGGCATCTGGGCAATACAAACGGGTCAGACCCGCTCAGCCAGGGCTTTGATGAAAGCCTGGAGCTGGCCGGCCTGCTCTATGCGCCTGCCGGTTCACCAGACATCGTGGAAGCGCGTCAGGATTTCGATCCCATCGATCAGGTCTACTGGGCGATTGGCCGGGCGGCCGTCACGCACAATAATTCGCCGCGCTTCGAGCCTGACGGCTATATCACCGACTATTTCACCCGCGAGGCGGTGGAAGCGATCGAGGCCAACCGAAACCGGCCCTTCTTTCTCTATCTGGCGCACTGGGCGCCGCACTCGCCCTTGCAGGCCACGCGTGAGGATTATGACGCGCTCGCTCATATCGAGGACCACCCGCTTCGCGTCTATGCGGCGATGATCCGCGCGCTCGACCGGGGTATTGGCGAGGTGCTGGACGCGCTGGAAGCCAACGGCATCGCGGACAACACCGTCATTGCCTTCACCTCGGACAATGGCGGCGCGCACTATATCGGCCTTGAAGATATCAACGCGCCCTATCGGGGCTGGAAGGCAACCTTCTTCGGCGGTGGTATCCGCGTGCCCACCTTTGTCAGCTGGCCAGGCGTAATAGAGCCGGGCAGCGAGATGACCGGCCTTGCCCAGCATATCGACTTCGCCCCGACGCTCGCCGCCCTTGGCGGGGCCGCTCCGGTCACGGACCGGGTGATGGACGGCGTGGACCTCACCCCCTTCCTGACCGGCGAAATGGATGGCGAGCCGCGTGAAACCCTGTTCTGGCGCAGCGGCCATTACGAGGCGGTGATCCATCGCGGCTGGAAGCTGCAACGCACGGCACGCCCGGACCGCATCTGGCTGTTCGACCTTGCCACTGACCCTGAGGAACGCAGTGACCTTTCCGCCACCGAACCGGAGCGGGTGGCAGAGCTGATCGCCCTGCTGGACGCCCATGCTGCCACGCAGAGCGAGCCCTTGTGGCCGTCCATTGCCGAAATGCCCGTGAGTATCGACCAGCCACTCGGCCAGCCCGAGAGCGAGGAGGACGAGTATGTCTACTGGCCCAATTAGGCGCGTCCTTGCCACCATCGCCCTGTCGCTCAGCCTCAGTACTCCGGCGCTCGGCGACGAGCAGCCCAATATCCTGCTCGTGATACTGGATGATATCGGCTTCACCGATCTGGGGGCCTATGGCAGCGAGATATCAACGCCGAACATGGATGCGCTCGCCGCGCGCGGCGCGCAATTCACCAATTTTCACGTCGCGCCGACCTGCGCCCCGACGCGTGCCATGCTGATGACCGGCGCCGACAGTCACCGCACCGGCATTCCAACCCTTGAGCACATGGTGATCCCGGAATATCAGGGCCAGTTCGGTCATGAGGGCGAACTCAATACGGCCGTGGCTACCATTGCCGAGCATTTGCAGGCAGAAGGATATCAGGCCTTCATCACCGGTAAATGGCACCTGGGACGATCACGAACCGCCCTGCCCGCCGCGCGCGGCTTCGACCGCAGCTTCATCCTGGATTCCTCCGGCGCGGACAATTGGGAGCACCGTACCTACCTGCCCCACTATACCCGCGCGGAATGGTGGGAGGATTTCGAGCCGGTGCTGGAATTCACCCACGAGCATTATTCCTCCGCATTCCTGACCGACCGGCTGATTGGCTATATTGAGGACGGTGATCCCGACCGGCCTTTCCTCGCCGTCCTGTCGCTGCAGGCCAACCATATACCTGTGCAGGCACCGCGCGAGTTCACCGAGCGCTATGCGGGCCGCTATGATGGGGGCTGGGACGCGCTGCGCGAGGAACGCCGCCGCGCGGCCATCGAACGCGGCCTTGTGCCTGAAAGCACACAGCTGGCAGAGCAGCCGCCGGCCTTGCGCGACTGGGAGAGCCTGCCAGAGCGCGAACGCGAGTTTGCCGTTGCCAGCCGGGAGGTTGCCGCCGGCATGCTGGAGGCTGCCGACCACCATGTCGGCCGCCTGCTGGGCTGGCTGGAGGCGCAAGGTCAGCTGGACAACACGCTGGTCGTGATACTGTCCGACAACGGGCCGGAGTTTAACCGCCCTACGGACAACTGGGCCTTTGGCATGTGGCTCGCCATGCAGGGTTATTCGCGTGATACCGAAAACCTGGGCGAACAGGGCACTTACGCCTTCATCGGCCCGGAATGGGCGAGCGCTTCCGCCTCGCCCCTCTCTTTGTTCAAGTTTCACGCTGGCGAAGGGGGGGTGCGCGTACCCCTCATCATGGCCGGGCCGGGAGTGGAGGCGCGTGGCCTGGTCTCCGGCTTCAGCTTTGTCACCGATATAGCCCCGACCCTGCTCGACATGGCCGGAGCCGAAGCCCTGCCGGGACGCGAGCCCATGACGGGCCGTTCGCTCCTGCCGGTCCTGACAGGGCAAGCCGACGGCGTGTACGGACCCGACGAGGCGGTAGGCCTTGAGATGTCCGGCATGTCCGCCCTCTGGCGCGGCGACTGGAAACTGGCGCGCAGCATGCCGCCCCACGGTGACGGACAGTGGCGCCTCTTCAACCTGGCCGAGGATGCGGGCGAGGCGCGCGATCTCTCTGAAGCGGAGCCGGAAATCTTCGCCTCCATGATGGAGGCCTACCGCGCCTATGAAGCGCGGGTGGGCGTAATCCCGGTGCCGGACGGTTTCAATTCATCCGAACGAATCGCCGCACTGGGATGGAAGGCCTTTTTCGACCAGCATGGCCTCATGCTCGCGGGGCTGGGCATGCTTGTGGTGATGCTGCTGGGGGGCGGCCTCATTCTGGTGCTCACCCGCCAGCGCTGAACCGGAAAATGGCCCCGGATACGCATTTCATGCGTTCCGGGGTTTCACCCTTAAAATACATCTGCCTTGAACTCCCGGCCTGCGCAGCAGAGCCGGGACCTGGCGCAAAGAATCTAGTCTGGCGCCGGCCCGCGCCAGATTGTGCGGAAGCCCAGATGCTCGGTGGAGAACCGCTCATCCCCCGGCTGGCGCGCCGCAGGGCGGTAGCGGTGACAATAGCTGTCCGAGCACAGGAATGACCCGCCCTTGATGACGCGGAAGCCCGGCTGCTCCCACTCATCGCGCGTCCATTCCCAGACATTGCCCGCCATGTCGTGAAGCCCGTACCCGTTGGGCGCAAAGCAGCCCACAGGCGCCAGCCCCGCATGGCCGTCCGCGCCATTGTCCTGCACCGGAAAGACTCCCTGCCAGTGATTGGCCATATAGGTGCCGTCCGGGCGCACGTTTGCGCCCCACACATAGGGCGCGCCGGTCAGGCCGCCGCGTGCAGCCATCTCCCACTCGGCCTCACCGGGCAGGTCATGACCGCGCCAGCGCGCATAGGCCAGCGCATCCTCATAGGCAATCTGGACAACGGGAAAGGTGTCCCGGCCCTCGATCGTGCTGGCGCGCCCTTGCGGATGACGCCAGCTCGCGCCCGGGTCAAACCGCCACCAGGTGCGGATGTCAGACCAGTCGCGCACCTGCACGCCGGGACCGAACACACCCCCGCCGCCCGCATCCACGCCCTCGCGTTCGGCGAGCGTGACATAGCCGGTTGCGGCTACGAAGGCGGCAAACTCCAGATTGGTCACCTCGTGGGTACCTATCCAGAATCCGTCCACTCTGGCATTGCGCACCGGGCGCTCTTCCGGGAAGAAATCCTCTGATCCCAGCTGCACCGTGCCGGGTGGAATCCACACCATGCCCGATCCTGGAGCTTCCGGGTCCGGCGCGCTTACCGGCAGGCAGGCCTCGACGACCGGGTCACGCCCGCAGCCGGCAAGCCAGACTGCCCCGCCCAGCACAGTCGCCAGTGCCAACTGCTTGTTTGTCATCGCAAACTTCCTTCAACGACAGCCGGCGCGAATTGCGAGCGGGTCGCAATCTATAAAAAATTCCTCTGCTTCGCGCATGCAGCATAAACCCGGGCTATACCGCCAATCAGGATAATCGATTTAATTTCGCACGGCCCGCTTGATAGAGATAGCCTACCGGGCGCTGGGCACGCCCTTTCTGGCGTAGCGCGTCTGCCCCTCAAGACACGCCACCACGATGGGAGATTCACATGGACGGAAATGATGCGAAAAGGACCGGCAAATGCCCGGTCATGCATGGCGGCAATACCAGCTATACGACGCACCCTACCCGCTGGTGGCCGAACGCGCTCAATCTCGACATCCTGCACCAGCACGGTGCCCGGGCAAATCCGATGGATGTCGATTACAATCACCGTGAAGCGGTGAAGAAGCTCGACTTCAAGGGTGTCTGGAATGATGTCGATGCCCTGCTGACCGACAGCCAGGAATGGTGGCCGGCTGACTGGGGCCATTATGGCGGCCTGTTCATCCGCCTGTCCTGGCACGCGGCCGGTTCTTACCGTCTGGGCGATGGCCGCGGCGGCGCCGGCTCGGGCAATATCCGCTTTGAACCGCTTAATTCCTGGCCGGACAATGCCAGCCTCGAAAAGGCGCGCCGCCTGCTCTGGCCGGTAAAGAAGAAATACGGCAATGCCCTGTCATGGGCCGACCTTCTGGCCCTGGCTGGAACGGTCGCCTACGCCAATATGGGTCTGAAAGTCTTCGGCTTCGGCTTTGGCCGTGAGGACATCTGGGGCCCGGAGATCGATATCAACTGGGGTAGTGACAGCGAAATCCTCGCGCCGTCGGACGAGCGGGTCACGTCCATCGACGACCCGAACACCATGATCAATCCGCTGGCCGCGTCACACATGGGTCTCATCTACGTGAACCCGGAAGGCGTGAACGGCAATCCGGACCCGGCCAAGACGGCCAAGTTCGTGCGCTCCACCTTCGCCCGCATGGCGATGAATGACGAGGAAACCGCTGCCCTGACGGTAGGCGGTCACACTGTCGGCAAGGCCCATGGCGGCACGATGGCTGACCGTATCGGTGCAGACCCCGCCTCCAGCGACCTGCAGCTGGCCGGCCTCGGCTGGGACAATCCGGGCTTTGACGGCAAGGCGAACACCGCTCACACCTCCGGCCTGGAAGGCGCCTGGACGACCAACCCGACCAAGTGGGACATGGGTTATCTCGACCTGCTCTTCAAATACGAGTGGGAGGTGAAGAAGTCCCGCGCCGGTGCCTGGCAGTGGGAGCCGATCAACATTGCCGAGGAAGACAAGTTCCCCGACGCCTCCGATCCCTCCATCAAGCACAATCCGATCATGACGGATGCCGACATGGCGATGAAGGTCGACCCTACCTACCGCGCCATCTGCGAGCGCTTCCACAAGGATCCGGACTATTTCGCTGACACCTTTGCCCGCGCCTGGTTCAAGCTGACCCACCGCGATATGGGGCCGAAGGCGAATTATTATGGCCCGTTCGTACCCGACGAGGACCTGATCTGGCAGGACCCGGTGCCGCAAGGCCCGACCGGCTATGATGTGGACAAGGTCAAGGCGAAGATTGCCGCCAGCGGCCTGAGCATCGCTGAAATGGTCAACACCGCCTGGGACAGCGCCCGCACCTATCGCGGATCGGACAAGCGCGGCGGCGCCAATGGCGCGCGTATCCGTCTTGCCCCGCAAAAGGACTGGGAAGGCAATGAGCCGGCCCGCCTGGCCAAGGTGCTGTCGGTGCTCGAGCCGATCGCGAAAGAAACCGGCGCCAGCATCGCCGACGTGATTGTTCTGGCCGGTAATGTCGGTATCGAGAAAGCCGCCAAGGCCGGTGGCTATGACGTGAAAGTGCCGTTTAGCCCCGGCCGCGGCGATGCCACCGACGAGATGACCGATGGCGAGAGCTTTGAATCGCTCGAACCCTTCGCGGATGGTTTCCGCAACTGGATCCGCAGCGACTACGATACCAAGCCGGAAGAGGTTCTGCTCGACCGCGCCCAGCTCATGGGCCTCACGGGTCCGGAGATGACGGTTCTGATTGGCGGTCTGCGCGTCATCGGCGCCAATCATGGCGGCTCCAAGCACGGCGTGTTCACCGACAATGAAGGCGCGCTTTCGACCGACTTCTTCGTGAACCTGACCGACATGGGCTACAAGTGGGAGCCCAAGGGCAAGAATTTGTACGAGATCGTCGACCGCAAGACGGGCAAGACCCGCTGGACGGCCACGCGTGCCGACCTGGTCCTCGGTTCCAATGCGATCCTGCGGGCCTACTCGGAAGTCTATGCCCAGGACGACAACAAGGAGAAGTTCGTGAAGGACTTCGTTGCCGCCTGGACCAAGGTGATGAACGCGGACCGGTTCGATCTGGCCGCCTGACCGGCACCTGACTGACGTAAACCCGGACGCCCGGATGCTGACCCGCATCCGGGCGTTTTTGTATGCCGCCGCAGGCTTGATCCGGACGCAAGTACCGCTAGCGTCGTAGCACGCCTCGCATACCTCACATTTCACGGAGCTTTCCTACATGGCATTCCCGAAGACAGGCCGCACGGCCGAGTCGCTGCTGGCTGAACTGGAAGCGCGCAAGGGCAATGATGTGCGCTGGAAGGAGGGCCGCGTCTTTGCCTATGTCTATGACGCCGGACCGGAAGCCATGGAGACGGTGAAACAGGCCTATGGCGCCTTCCTGACAGAGAACGGGCTTGATCCGACGTCCTTCCCGTCCTGTCTGGAACTGGAACGCGACGTCATCGCCATGGCGCTGGACCTGCAGAACGCGCCGCCCGGCGCCAAGGGCAGCTTCACCACGGGCGGGACCGAAAGCATCCTGCTATCGGTCAAGACGGCGCGCGATCATGCCCGCGCCACGAAACCCCATATTACGGAGCCAGAGCTGGTCCTGCCGGAAACGGCCCACCCGGCCTTCTACAAGGCGTGCAAGTATTTCGATGTGAAGCCGGTCGTCACGCCGGTGGACACTGAAGCCTTCACGGCCCTGCCGGATGCCATGGAAAAGGCGATCACCAGCCAGACCGTCATGCTGGTGGGCTCCGCACCGTCCTATGCGCACGGCGTTGTCGACCCGATTGCCGATATTGGCCGGATCGCGATGAAGGCCGGGCTTCTCTTCCATGTCGATTGCTGCGTTGGTGGCATGTATCTGCCCTTCGCGCGCCAGCTGGGCGCCGACATCCCCGACTTCGACCTCTCGACGCCCGGCGTGACGCAGATGTCGCTCGACTTCCACAAATGGGGCTATGCCGCGAAAGGTGCCTCGTGCATTCTTTACACTGATGGCGAGCTCAGAAAGCACCAGATCTTCGCCTGGTCAGGCTGGACCGGCTACACCATCGTCAACCCGACCATCCAGTCGGGCCGTTCTGGCGGTCCGATTGCCGGCGCCTGGGCCGCGCTGAACTTCATCGGCGAGGAAGGCTATCTGCGCTTTGCCCGGGCGACACAGGAGGGCGCGCGCAAGGTCTGCGATGCCATCCGCGAAATCGAGGGTCTGAAGCTCCTCGGCAATCCGCCGGGCAACCTGCTGGCCTTTGCCGCCGAGGATTTCGACATTTTCGCCCTGTCCGACGCCATGAAGGCCAGGGGCTGGTATCTTCAGCCCCAGTTCGGATTTGGTCCGTCACCGGCCAATCTGCACATCTCGGTCGGCTTCGTGAACGCGCCCAATGTCGATGCCATGCTGGACGATCTGCGCGCCGAAACCGCCCGTCTGCGCGCCGACGCGGCCTACAAGGTGGCTGCGCACAAGCCAGAGGATATAGCCGGCATCGCCGCGATGGATCCGGCTGAACTCCTCGATTCCATGAGCGGCGTATTCGAGGCACGCGCCGGCGGTCCCGGTGCCGAGATGCGCCCGATCAATGCATTGATGGATGCGCTGCCCCATACGGCGCGTGACCGTATTCTGACCGAGTATATCAACCGGCTTTACGCCAAACCGCAAAACACATCCGGCAGCGCCTGACGCCGCGCAGCATTCACGCCAGCATTCCTCATCCCCATGCAAGCCAAGGCCATCCGATGACAAGCCGAGAAGACCATCCAGACACCCGGCTGCCCGGCACACCCGGCGCCCTCGCCCGGTACTGCCTTGATGCGCTGAAAGGCGGGTGGGGTGATGACTGGGACGCCCCGCTGAAGAACGCCGTAGGCGATCTTGCAAACGAGATTTTCTCCGGCCTGCACCGCGGGGCAATTTCGGTGGAGGGGCTGGGCGCGCTTGTGCGTGAACTGGCCGATTTGGGGCTTGCCGGACGCGCAGACGCGTTGCGAGCCCTCCACGCGGACGGGCTGTCCGGTGCCGCGCTGGACGCGCTCAAGGTCCGCCTGGACACCCTCGCTGCCAAAGGCTTTGACGCCTTTGCAGAGGCCGTGACCCGCCGCAAGGCCGGTATCGTCTTCACCGCCCACCCCACCTTTGCCCTGTCGCAGGCCATGCGGACCGCACTCGCCAACGCCGCTGTTGACGGCACACCAGCCAATCCCGAACGGCTGGAGCACGGGCCCGATGATGATATCTCTCTCCTGAGCGAGCACGCGGAAGTGAAGCAAGCGCTGTCAAAGGCACGCACCGCCCTGGCGCAGCTGGACCGGCTGATACTCGACACAGCCCGCCATCACTTCCCGGACCGCTGGCACACGCTGAACCCCGATCTCATCTCGCTGGCGAGCTGGGTCGGCTATGATCTTGATGGCCGCACAGATATTCACTGGGGCCGGTCCATTGCCTTCCGGCTGGAGGAGAAAGCCATCCAGCTGGAGCGCTATGCCGGGCTGGCCGCCAATGCCGGTGCGGATGACATTGCCGGCAGTCTGCAGCGTGCTGGCGAACTGGCGCGCCAGCATGCCAGCCTTTTCGAAGGCGATCTGGAAGACCCCGGCACGGTTGTGCGCGCCGCGAACGCCCTGACCGCCGCGCATCCCGACAGGCTGGTATCGCTAGACGCGCTGATAGCCGAACTCGATGGCCTTGCCGGGAAAGCATCAGGCGAGACAAAGCTTGCACTTGCCGCCCTGCGCGCCGAAATGGCGTCTGCAGGCCTCGGCGCAGCCCACATCCATTTGCGCATTAACGCAGCCCAGCTGAAAAGCGCGGTGCGCGCCGATCTGGGTCTGGAGGAAGACGAGGAGGATTTCGGACGCCTCGCCCTCGCCCGCGCCGCCGAACGTGCGCAGAGCGCAGAGCTGCACGCGGTCAGCTTTGCCTCCGTTTTCCTCGAGCAGATGACAGCACGCCGTCAGTTCATGATGTGCGCGCAATTCCTCAAGCACATCGACGCTGACACGCCGATCCGCTTCCTGCTGGCAGAATGCGAGACCCCCGCCACCGTGATGGGCGCCGTCTATCTGGCCCGGCTCTATGGGGTGGCGGACAAGGTGGATATCTCACCCCTGTTCGAAACACCCGACGCGCTGGAGCGCGGCGGCCGCCTGATGGACCGGCTGATCAGCGAACCCGCCTACCGCGGCTATGTTGAGGCCCGCGGGCGCCTGTCCATCCAGCTGGGATTTTCTGACGCCGGGCGCTTCATGGGGCAGGCCGGCGCGGAGCTGGCCATTGAACGCCTGCATATTCTCGTCGCCCGGGCGCTGGCCCGGCACGGCGTGAAAGATATTGAAATCGTCGTCTTCAATACGCACGGGGAGTCCATGGGGCGCGGCGCCCATCCCGGCAGCCTGACGCAGCGGCTGGACCATCTGCTGACCCCCTGGGCGCGGTCACGTTTCAAGGCCGCCGGCGTGCCGCTGATCCACGAGACCAGCTATCAGGGGGGCGATGGCTTCGTGCACTTTGCCCGTCAGGAACTCGCCGATTCGGTCGTCCTGCAAACGGCGCTGCATGCCCTGGACATTCCCGACGGCAACAGGGCCGACCCCTTCTATGCGGAGATCGACTACACCTGGGACATCTACCGCGCGCTCAAAAGCTGGCAGGAAGACCTCTTCGCCAATACCGACTACCGCAACGCGATCACGGCTTTCGCCCCCAACATGCTGGTGAAGTCAGGCTCACGCAAAGCCAAGCGTCCCGGCGCGCCGGGCCAGGCGCTTGACCTGTCCATGCTGCGCGCCATTCCGCACAATGCAGCGCTGCAGCAGCTGGCCATTCCGGTCAATGTGTCTGGCGGCATAGGCGCGTCGACCCAGTCCGAGCCCGAACGCATGATGGACCTCATCGCCCGTTCGCCGCGCATGGAAAGCCTGATTGCCATGGTGATGCGCGCGCGCACGCTGACCAGTCTCAGCGCGCTGCGCGGCTATGCCCGCCTGTTTGACGCTAGCGAGTGGACCGGACGTGCCGCCTGGGCAAAATCAACCGTCATGCAGCATGCCTTTCTGGATCTGGCCGGACGCCTGTCCGACCAGTCCCGCCATACGGCGCTGGTCCGGCTGGCAAACCATCTCTCGGCCGATCTGATGAAGTTCGACCAGCTGATCGCGGGCCGTGAATGGCGCGAGGACCCGGACCGGCAGGCAGTTGAGGCGCTGCACGCCGTGCGTCAGGCACTGATCATGCAGGCATTCCTCATCATTTCACGCCTGCCGGGCTTCTCGCCGCGCCACGATCTTACGCGCGCTGACCTGATCGACCTCGTGCTCGCCTTGCGCATCCCGGAAGCGGTCGCCGCCCTGGACGAGATATTCCCCGAAGCCAGCGAAGCGCTCGGTGCGCTCGACGCCATCGAGGAGCCGAGCACAACCGATTCACCAGCACTGCGGGGCTATCCTGAAATTCAGGCGCGCATCATCCGTCCGCTGGAACAGCTTCACCCGCTTATCACGCAAGCGAGCGTGGCCATCAGCCATTATCACCGGGCTATCGGGTAGCGCGGCTAGCGCCCGTCAGTCTCGATCCGCAAGGTCTCGTCGCCGATATTGATTTCCATGGTATTGGTCTGGCTGTCGCGCCAGACGGCGTACGCGACCGCTCCGATTGCGATCAGCAAAACCGCCACGCCTGCATAAACCAGCTTCCGGTTGGAACGCATTATCCTACTCCCTCTTTCCGCCCCGCCACGAGGCGTGTGCAAGGAAGAACGTGCCCGTCAGCCGCCGGTTCCATCGGCACAGACGTGCGAAGGGCCGGAGTGGTGGCTCCGGCCCTTCCCTCCTCAACGCGAAGCTAAAGGCCCTACCAGCCCCAGCTCACGCCCGCGCGGCCAGCAACCTGACCGGTACGGAAGCCGGTCCCGACACCGACATTGAGGAAGACATTTTCCCGGTAACGGCCGATCGCGCCGAAGCCGACAGCGCCGGAATTGCTGTAATGGCCATAATTGGCCGAGAAGGCGAAGCTCTGTCCCGGTTGCAGGATCGTTGCCCCGCTGAGAGCCATCGCCATGGCGATACCGTCAGAATGATCGCGCAGACGCTCACTCTGGGCCGCAACACTGGTCTCAAGCCCGTCCACCCGGTCAAACCAGGGCTGGAAGTCCATGGTTGCGAGGTTTCCAGACGCGTCGGACGTTACCATGTAGGTCGGGCCGGACTGGGCCGCGCGGCTGGCAGCCGAGTTGATGCCGGCAAACGTATAGGTGTTGCTGGCAGTACCGATCACCACCTGGTTGTCGCGCGTGGTTTCGGCACCCGATCCGATCGCAATGGCGTTCGTATTGGTTGCCTGCGCATTGACGCCAATGGCAATCGAGCCTGATCCGGTTTGCGCCGGCCCCATATCCGCAGAAGCAGAAGCCAGGCCCGAGCCACCGGCATCCTGGGAGCCGGCCTGCGCGCCCGAACCGATGGCGATATCATTGCCAGAGCTCGTCTGGCCGCCCTGGACACCGCCGGTCTGCAACTCGGCCAGCTGTGTCGAGGCCTGCTGCAAGGCTTCCATCTGCGCCTGCATCTGGGCCTGAAGGGCCTCGATCTGCGCCTGCAGGGCCGCAATTTCGGCCGAGCTGTCACCCGATGGCGGTGCCGCATCCTTGATCGCCTGTATCTCCGTGGCGTTCTCGGTAACCTTGCCGTCAAGCGCCGCGAACGCGCTGCCGACATCACCGAAGCTCGTGCCCTGGATCACATAGGCCGGCGCCGTGAACGCCCCGGCAGCATAGGCCGCCCCGCCGCCGAAGAAGCTGGCGATATCGCTGCCAAAACTGTCAAACGTCACGCCCGAACCGCCCGTCAGGGCATTGAGTTGTCCTACCGTGGCCGCGTCCGTGTCCGCGATACCATCAGCGACATTCACCAGACGGCGCTCGCTGGTGATGTCGCCAAAGGAGACCGTGTCTTCTTCCACCGCCTGCGAGAACGCGCCGATGGCTACCGCATTGTCCGCCGTCACCGTGGCACCGCGCCCGAAGGCAATGGAGTTGAAGTTCTGCGCATCAGCTTCACGCCCGAAGGCCAACGCATACAGCCCCGCCGCCGAGGCCGAGCTACCAATGGCGATTGCTTCATCCCCGCTGGCCGCCGCGCTGCGTCCGAAAGCCATCGCGTTCAAAGCGCTGGCATTGGCAAGAAAGCCAAGCGCCGTGCTGGAGAGCCCGCTGGCTTGTGCAAGCGCACCCATCGCCATCGCGCCAGTTGCCGAAGCGTTCGACCCCGAGCCCAGTGCAATAGTGTTGAATCCGGAGGACGCACTACCCTGGCCGAAGGCGATGGAAAGCGTGCCGGTGGCTTCGGCCTCGCGGCCTAACGCCATCGCGTCCGTGCCGCCTGCGCGCGCGGAGCGGCCCAGCGCGAACGCATTGGTGGCCGTGGCCTGCGCATCATAGCCGAAAGCATTTGCGCCCGCGGCATCAGCGATGGCTTGCGACCCGACTGCGGTCGTGTAGTCGAAATTGGCTTCCGAGCCGCCGCCAAGCGCCGTGGCTTGCAGCGCCAGGGCCTCGGCCTGCAGGCCGACGGCAACCGACGCTGTGCCGGCCGCATCTGCTTCGGCGCCGATGGAGACCCCGCCTTCACCGCTCACCTGCGCGCCGGAACCCAATGCAATACCCATATCGGCGGTGGCTGAGCTCTGCGCGCCAATCGCCAGTGCGCCGACATTTTGTGACCAGGCAAGCGCGCCTATCGCCAGCCCGCCTTCCTCGTCAGACCGGGCATTATAGCCGAGCGCCGTGGATGCTTCCCCAAGCGCCTGCGAGTTCTTGCCGAAGGCCGCGCTCTGAAGGCCGCTCGACACAGACATGTGACCGAAGGCTGCCGAGCCTTCACCGCTCGCGGTGGCAAGCCGACCGCAGGCGGTAGCGTCCACGCCTGCCGAGGCGCCGCCTATCGTGTTGTCTTCAAGGCGGCACGCATCGGCCGGTGCCGCCAGGGCGGCACTAGGCGTGGCCATAAGCGCCGCCGATGCGCACGCCGCGATCAGTGCAAGGGCGGATACTCCCGCGACCGCCGGCTTCTTGCGAATGACGGAGCCGTTCCCCGCCAGAGGACTGGTTGCAATGGTCATGATGATCTCCCCACCAAGAGCTTGTTTGCTCGCGCCGCCCTTGAGGGCGCGCTTTCTGGTAGGAGAAAATTAACCGCGACGCAGAGGCGCCGTTAGGACAGGCGTCTCAAAAAATCGGCCATCGCTTGACCATGCGTCTCAAAACACGCCGGAATTGCATTGCGAGTTGAATAACAGGCCGCCTTGCACCTCTGCTTGCGTCTAGCTGCCCGGCGGAGGCGTCTTCGGCCTGAACCGGCAATACTCGGCAATCGCACAGCGCCAGCATTCCGGCTTTCTGGCCTTGCAAACATAGCGCCCGTGCAGGATCAGCCAGTGATGGGCACCTTTGAGGTATTCCGGCGGCGTGATGCGCTCCAGCCTTGCCTCCACCTCGTCCGGCGTCTTGCCGGGCGCGAGCCTCGTACGATTGGAGACGCGGAAGATATGGGTATCGACCGCAATCGTGTGCTGGCCGAACGCCTCGTTCAGCACAACATTGGCTGTCTTGCGCCCGACGCCCGGCAGGCGGATCAGCTCGTCGCGGGTCTGCGGCACCTCGCCGCCAAACTCCTCGATAATCATGCGCGAAAGCGCGATGACATTCTTCGCCTTGTTGCGGAACAGCCCGATGGTCTTGATGTGCTCGCGCACACCATCCTCGCCGAGCTCAAGCATTTTTTCCGGCGTATCGGCCTCGGCAAACAGTCGCCGCGTCGCCTTGTTGACCCCCACATCTGTCGCCTGCGCTGACAGCGCCACTGCCACCACCAGCGTGAACGGGTTGGAGTATTCCAGCTCCGTTTTCGGCTCGGGCATGATACGCGACAGCGTCTCGAAGATCGCGGCTGCCTCGGCGCGCGGAATCGCGCGGGGACGGGGGGCTTTGCGGGGCTTTCTGGACTTTTCGCTCATGGCAGTGGAGCTAGCGGGAGGGGGCAAGGCTGGCAAGGGCGGGGTGGCGTGGACACCTGAAATGCTCATCCTTCGTCATTCCCGGGGAGCGTAGCGACACCCGGAACCCGGCACTTTTAACAACAAGCTGGGTTCCAGATAGCGGCTTCGCCGCTTCTGGAATGACGAGTGCAGATGGAGCACCCCTAAACCCGCTCCCGCTCCGGCAGGAATATCTCCCGTTTGCCGGAATGATCGGCCGGGCCGATCATGCCTTCATCTTCCATGCGTTCGATAAGCGAGGCGGCCCGGTTATAGCCGATCTGCAACCGGCGCTGGATATAACTCGTGGAGGCCTTGCGGTCGCGCGCAACCACGGCGACGGCCTGGTCGAACAGATCATCGCCCGAACCACCCTCCCCGCCATCCAGGCCGGGAATGCCGCCCTCCTCGTCAATTTCCTCGGTAACAGCATCGAGATATTCCGGCGCGCGCTGCTTTTTCAGGAAGCTGGCAACCTCTTCCACCTCGCGGTCGGAGACGAACGGACCGTGCAGCCTGCGTATGCGTCCGCCGCCTGCCATCAGCAGGAGGTCACCCTGGCCCAGCAGCTGTTCAGCCCCCTGTTCGCCCAGAATGGTGCGTGAATCGATCTTGGATGTGACCTGATAGGAAATGCGCGTCGGGAAGTTCGCCTTGATCGTGCCGGTGATGACATCTACCGACGGACGCTGCGTGGCCATGATGACATGGATACCGGCTGCACGCGCCATCTGCGCCAGACGCTGCACCGCGCCCTCGATCTCCTTGCCCGCCACCATCATCAGATCGGCCATCTCGTCGATGACCACGACGATATAGGGCATATGGACCGGCTCGATCGTCTCGGTCTCATAGACCGGTTCGCCGCTTTCCCGGTCAAAACCCGTCTGCACGGTACGTGACAGCATCTCGCCCGCTTCGCGCGCCTCGGCCGCCTTCTCGTTGAAGCCGGCCATGTTGCGCACGCCCACCTTGGACATGCGCAAGTACCGGCTCTCCATCTCGCGCACGGTCCATTTGAGCGCCGCGACAGCCTTTTTCGGATCCGTCACCACCGGCGAGAGCAGATGCGGAATGCCGTCATAGACCGACAGTTCCAGCATTTTCGGATCGATCATGATCATCCGGCACTCTTCGGGCGGCAGCCGGTAGAGCAGCGACAGGATCATGGCGTTGATGCCGACCGATTTACCCGAACCCGTCGTACCCGCGATCAGGAGGTGCGGCATGCGCGAAAGGTCGGCTGTAAATGGCTCTCCTCCAATCGTTTCACCCAGAGCCAGCGGCAGCTCAGCCCGGTTCTTCTCAAAACCGGAGGATGAGAGCAACGTTCGCAGAAACACCGTCTCGCGGCTGGTATTGGGCAGCTCGATACCGATGGCATTGCGCCCCGGCACCACCGCCACACGGCAGGCAACAGCGGCCATGGAGCGGGCAATATCGTCAGCCAGATTGATCACCCGGCTGGTCTTCACCCCCGGTGCCGGCTCCAGCTCGTAGAGCGTCACCACGGGGCCGGGGCGCACCTCGACGATCTCGCCCTTGACGCCGAAATCACCCAGCACCGCAGCCAGCAATTCCGCATTCTGGCGTAAGCCGTCAGCATCGACCACATCCTTGCGCGCCGCCGCCTTCGCCAGCAGGTCGAGGCGCGGCATTTCAAACTCCGAGCCGGAGCTGAACGGCAGGGCGGTCTGGGCCTCGCGCGCCTCGCGGTCAGAGGGTTTCGGCTTGCCCTTGGGCGCAATCTTCACGTCAGGGGCGGTGCGCGCTGCGGTCTCTATATTGCGGCGCGGCGTGACAGCGCCCGTCGCAGGGGCACGCCCGCCACGCAATATGGCCGGCGCGTTCTCGGCGCGCGCCTCTCCGGATATCTCCAGCGGACGGTCCTCGGCGCTGCGCCAGCTGGCCGGTATTTCATCGGCCAGCCGGTCGATCCAGCTGCGCACTCTCTCCCATATCCGCACCGCAGCCGCACTCGCCGCAGCCAGATCATGTGTATTCAGCCCGAAACAGAAAAACGTGCCGAGAATGGCCGCCAGAAGCCCTATCACCGCTGCAATCGCGTTGGCGCCGGCTATCTCGGCCTGCATGGCCAGCCCGGACACACCCGACAGCAGGCTGTCACCAAGAAGTCCGCCGAGCCCTGATGCGAAGGGCCAGCTTAACGGCACCGGCAGCGCCGAAACCGCCACGGCAAACCCGCAAAGCGCAAACGCGCCGCACAATATGCGAAACAGGACAACCGGCAGAGGGCGCCGTATCGGCCCCTGAAGGGTGAGGATCAGGCCCCAGCCCAGAACGATCAGCGCAAGGCCCGCGCCAGCCCAGCCCATGGTCTGCAAGAGAAGGTCAGCGGCAATGGCGCCCGATGGCCCTGCCAGATTGGTGACGCTCTGGCCGGTCGCGGCATTGAGGCTCGGATCAAGCGGGTTGTGGCTGAAAAGGGCAATGAGCGTCAGCGCGCCGGCAAAACTCATCGCGCCTCCGGTCAGCACCGCGCGCACGCGCGCAATCAGTCCGGCACGGGCTGGCACGGGCGCATCGCGGTTCGCGGCGCGGGTATCGGAGGCAGAGTGTCTGGCCATGTCACGCCCCAGTGTGAGGGGCAAATCTTCCCGGCTGGTAAATGCCGGTTAATCAAATGGCGGTTTTTCAGGGCACCGGCATGTAAAGGATGACCGGATTACGCCGTTCACGCTGCGGCGGCGAGCCATCCTCGGGGAACAGTTCCCACTGCGCATTGGCCAGAACAAACAGCCGTCCGTCGGACACACGCACCGTTGTCGGTTCGTCGAAGTCGCGGTGGCCGGTCAGGACCGGACGCACGCGCGCGCCGCCGCCCCAAGGCTCCAGCGCAATATGGAAGACACCGTGCGGCTGCACGCCATTGCGAACCCCGTAAAGCTCGCCATAGCTGTCCGCCGCCAGCCCGTCAAAGCCGATCAGGCTGCCTTCCAGCACCTCCACCCGGCTGGCTTCGCGGCTGACCGGATCAATGCGCCACAGCCCCGTGGCATAGTCCGCCACCCAGAGCGCGCCCTGTGCCAGGGCCAGGCCCTGCAGCGAGGCAAAGCGGCTGTCCTCGGCGTAAACTTCCAGCTCACCGCCGGGGCGCTCCAGCCGGTAAATACGCCCCTCCACACTATCGCTGGCATAGACGATGCCGTCCTGCACCACGACATCGGAGAACCGCCCCGCCCCGGCGAAGCGGTGCCGGGCGGAAACCTCGCCAGTCATCAGGTCAAACGCGACAAGGGCCGTCTCACGGTCACCGGGCACACCCTCCGGCGAGAGCGGAATGCGCGCCGTGGCCGCATAGAGCAGACGGTTACGCCCGTCGAGCGCGAGGCCGAACACCGAGCCCATCCCGTCTTCCGGACCGGCCAGCAGGCGCGGGTTCTGCGGATCATCAAGGCGCACCGAATAAAGCGACGCATCGGCAACCGTGCCGAGATAAATCCGCTCCGCATCGATATCGACAGCAAAGTTTTCCACGAGCGCATCACGCAAGGGAACCGACATGTAGCGCTCGGCCTGCCCAGCCGGCTCCATGTTCTGCGCCATACGCTCGCGCAGACCGGCAAGCCTTTCAGGATCATGCGCAGCCAGCGCCTCCGCCAGCCCCTGCGCGGCGGCGAGATCCAGCGCAAACCCGGCCTGTGCCAGCGCATCAAGCGCATCAAGCGCGCCGTCCAGATCACCGGCATTGGCCGTCAGCGCCACGGCGTTGGTCAGAAGTCCAAAATGGCCCGGCTGCAGCGCCAGCGCCGCCGCATTTGCCTCCGCCGCGCCTGCCCAGTCGCCTTCAGCGGCGAGCAGGCGTGTCTCGGCGCGCAAGGCCTGTGACTGGTCCAGAAGCGAACCCGGCGCAGGCGTATCAGACAGGGCGAGCGAGGCCGCAAGGGCAAGAGCAAGTATAATCATGGGCAGAACGTTTGCCGCCTGCGCCCGTCAAGGCAAGCGCTAATGGCGGTTGGGGCAGCCTAGTCATTCTCCCCCAGCACGCGCTTGCGCCGGGCCATCAGCTTCAGGCGAAGGGCGTTGAGGCGGATGAAGCCTTCCGCATCCTTCTGGTCATAGACCATGTCTTCCTCGAATGTGACATGGGCCAGCGAGTAAAGCGTCGCAGGCGAGGACCGCCCCACCACCGTCACGCTGCCCTTGTAGAGCTTCAACCGCACCTCGCCGGTG
Organism: Glycocaulis albus; assembly: GCF_014639075.1. Taxonomy (GTDB): domain Bacteria; phylum Pseudomonadota; class Alphaproteobacteria; order Caulobacterales; family Maricaulaceae; genus Glycocaulis; species Glycocaulis albus. Next base: position 295,933 of record NZ_BMFS01000001.1, on the reverse strand, counting down.
ACATGGCGTTGGGAGTGGTCGATGGCCGCCTGCAGCATTTCGCGCTCCGGGCTGAACCAGAAGCCTTCATAGAGGAGTTTGGCATAGCGCGGCATCAGCTCGTCTTTCAGATGCATCGCACCCCGGTCGAGCGTGATCTGCTCGATACCCCGGTGGGCCATCATCAATATGGTCCCGCCCGGCGTCTCGTAAATGCCGCGCGATTTCATGCCGACGAAACGGTTCTCGACCAGATCCAGACGGCCGATGCCATGGATGCGGCCCATCTCGTTGAGCTTGGTCAGCAGGCTTGCCGGCGACAACGCCTCGCCATTGATCGACACCGCATCGCCGCGTTCAAAGCCGATTGTGACGTATTCCGCCTTGTCGGGCGCAGACTCCGGATCATTGGTACGCTGATAGACGATGTCGGAGGCTTCTTCCGCCGGGTCTTCAAGAATCTTGCCCTCCGACGAGGTGTGCCAGAGATTGGCATCGACGGAGAAGGGTGCCTCGCCGCGCTTGTCCTTGGCTACCTCGATGCCATTGGCCTCGGCATAGGCGATCAGCCTGGTGCGCGAGTTGAGATCCCATTCCCGCCAGGGCGCGATGACTTTCAGATCCGGGTCGAGCGCAGCCACGCCCAGTTCGAAGCGCACCTGGTCATTACCCTTGCCGGTCGCGCCGTGGGCCACGGCATCCGCGCCGGTCTCGTGGGCGATCTCGACAAGGCGCTTGGCGATCAGCGGCCGCGCGATCGAGGTGCCCAGCAGATACTGGCCCTCATAGACGGCGTTGGCGCGCACCATGGGGTAGCAGTAATCGCGGACAAACTCCTCGCGAAGGTCATCGATATAGATTTCCTTCACACCGGCCTTTTCGGCCTTGCGGCGCGCCGGTTCGAGCTCCTCGCCCTGCCCCAGATCGGCTGTGAAGGTGACGACCTCGGCGTCATAATGGTCCTGCAGCCATTTCAGGATCACCGAAGTGTCCAGTCCGCCCGAATAGGCCAGCACGATTTTCTTCACGGATTTGGACATGGGGCGGTGATCCTTCCTGACGGCTCGTATTGCGGCGGCGCACCATAATCGAGGCTTACATGTCCGGAAAGTCATCTTGCAGTAAGGATCACGTAGCGCCATTCATGCTTTCTGGGATCGTAATCACGGACAGGGGAGACAGGTAATGTTCCGCACGATGCTGGCCGCACTGGCCATTGTAACACTGGCCATGGCCGGACATGCCCAAAGCCAGGAGAGCCTGGCCGGCAGCTGGAACGGCGTTCTGGATGTCGGCGCAGCCCAGCTGCGTCTGGAGCTGCGGATCGAGGAAAACGAGGACGGCTACAGCGCCGTCATGGTCTCGGTCGATCAGGGTGGGTCGGCCATACCTGTTTCCGATTTTGCCATCGAGTATCCCGAAATCGACCTGCAGATGGCCGCTGCTGGCGCACGCTATACGGCAAGGCTGACCGATGGACGCCTTGTTGGCACATTTGCTCAGGGTGGGGCCGAGTTCCCGCTGGAAATGGCGCGCGGCGCTGTTGAAGCGGCGGGCCCTGAGCTGGCTCCGGGCGAAAGCGAGGTGTTCGTCGATGCCGGCGTGCGTCTCGCCGGCACGCTGCGCCTGCCGGAAGGCGACGGCCCGCACCCTGCCGTCCTCATGCTCAACGGTTCCGGCAGTCAGGATCGCGATGTCACCATTGGCAATCACCGCATCTTTGCGGTTCTCGCCGAGACGCTGGCTGAAGCCGGGATTGCCAGCCTGCGCCTTGACGACCGCGGAATGGGCGGATCGGACAGTACACCTGCCACCGGTCCGCGCGAGCTGGGGCGCGACGCGGGCGAGGCGCTGGCCTTTCTGCGCACGGCAGACGGCGTGGACGCACGCTGCACGGGCGTTCTGGGTCATTCGGAGGGCGGCATCATCGCCTTCCTGCTGCCCGATGCCAGTCAGCCCGATTTCATCGTCGCGCTGGCACCACAGGCCGGGACGCTGGAGGAAACCCTGCTGGAGCAGGGCGAAGCGATGAACCGCGTCATGGGCGCGAGTGAGGACGTCATCGAGGCAACCCGCGCCCGCCAGCTCGCCATGCTGGAGGCACTGGCCAGCGCTCCGCCCGGTGAAGCCGGGGCCGCCGTCGAGGCCGCTTTCCTGGCGCATGGCATTCCTGCAGACGCAGCCCGCCAGCAGGCCGCCTTCTGGGGTCAGCAATATGTACAGGAAGCCGCCGCACTTGATCCTGCTGCCGCGCTGGCAGGCTATGACGGACCGGTGCTAGGCATTTTTGCCCAGAACGATCTGCAGGTGCTGGCGGAGGTCAACGCGCAGCGCATGCGCGAGGCGCGCGCCGGACTGCCCGCCACGATCGGCATTGTCCCCGGCGTAAACCATCTTTTCCAGGCGAGCGAAACCGGCTCCCCGGCAGACTATGCCAGAGCCCCGCATGCCATGTCGCCAGACGCGCTGACCCTGATCGCCGAAGGCGCGGGAGAGATCATCGCCCACACCTGTGGTGACGCCCGCTAACACCTGATCTGGACAAGGAGGCCGGGCATCGCCACTTTCCGCGCAAAGCGGACAGTACAAGGAGCGATGCCATGGCCCGCCGTCTGGTTGTTGTAACAGGAGCCTCATCGGGTATCGGGGCGGCCTTCGCGCGGCAGTTCGCCAGCAAGGGCTGGGACCTTGCGCTTGTTGCCCGCCGCGAGGATCGTCTCAAGGAGCTGGCGGAGGAAATGAAGGCCCGCTTCGGCGTGGACAGCCTCATCGTCCCGGCAGACCTCTCAAAGGCGAGCGCACCCAAAGAGATTGTCAAGGCGGTTGAAGATGCGGGCCGCCAGATTGACGGCCTCGTCAACAATGCAGGCGCCGGGCAGCCGGGTCATTTCATTGAGACGAAATGGACCGACCAGACCCGCTTTTTGCAGCTCATGGTGACGAACTATCTGGCGCTGGCCCATCTTGTGGCCCCGGGCATGGCAGAGCGCGGCTTTGGCCGCATCATCAACGTATCCTCGGTCTCCGCGCTCTTACCAAGCGCCAATGCCCATACCCGTTTTTCCGGCACGCTCTATCCGGGCGCCAAGAGCCTGCTCATCAAATTCTCCGAGGCGCTGCATCTGGAGCTATCCGGAAAGAACGTGCATGTGAGCGCGGTCGCGCCGGGCTACACCTGGTCTGAGTTTCACGATGTGAACGGCGCCCGGGCAACCGTGTCGCAAATGCCGAAATTCTGGATGCTCACCGCCGAGGAGGTCGCCACGGCCGGTTATGACGCGGTGGAGCGCGGCATCGTGCTGCGCGTGCCGGGCGCCTGGTACAAATTCCTGACCGCGCTTTCGAAAATCCTGCCCGACCCGGTGGGCCGGGCGATCATGCGCGCACAGGAACGGCGCATGGCCGCACGCGCAGGAGCCGGTCAGTGAGCGCCGATGCCCGCCTGATAACCGCGCTCGACCTGCCGACGGTCGAGGGCGCGAAGAAGCTCGTTGCCGCCATCGGCGATGCGGGCTGCTTCTACAAGATCGGGCTGCAGCTTTTCCCGCTGGGCGGGATGGATCTGTGCCGGGAGCTCAAAAGCGCAGGCCACGGCGTGTTCCTTGATTTCAAGCTACACGACATCTCCGCCACGGTAGAGAAGGCGACCCGCTCCATCGCGCCTTCAGGCGCCGATTACCTCACCATCCATGCCGAGCCGCCGGTGATGCGCGCAGCCCACAAGGGCCGGGAAGGTTCAGCTCTGAAGCTCCTCGGCGTCACCGTGATGACCTCCTATGACGATGCCATGCTCAAGGAGATGGGCTTTGCCTATGGTGCGCGCGACCTCGTACTGATGCGCACCGAACAGGCCCTGGAAGCGGGCTGTGACGGCGTGATCGCCTCCGCACACGAAGCCGCAGAGCTGCGGACCCGCTTCGGGCCGGACTTCGACATTGTCACGCCCGGCATCCGCCCGGCAGGCAGCTCTGCCGACGATCAGGCCCGCGTTGCCACACCGGCGGACGCCATCGCGATGGGCGCAACGCGCATCGTGGTTGGCCGGCCCGTCAACGCCGCCAGCGACCCGCGAGCGGCGGCGCTGGCCATCAACGCGGAGATGGCGGGAAGTTGACCCCACTTTCGTCGTTCCCGTGAAGACGGGAACCCAGAGCCAACCAGCACTGACTTCGCTCCATGATCTCTGGATCCCGGGTCAAGCCCGGGAACCCGGTTGAGGAGCTCGGTGATAAACACCGGGGTCCCCGCCCCCGAGCGGGGACCCATTGTGTTGTTTTTCTACACAATAGCGATGCAGCGGATGCGTTGCGGAACTAACAGAGGCATGGGTCCCCCGGACCGCTTCGCGGCCGGAGGATGACACCCTGATCCTTCAAACAAAACCCCGGACGTTTCCGTCCGGGGTTTTTCAATTCCAACAGCGAAACCGCTAGATCGTCGCGTTGATCCATTCCTCGATCTTGCCCTTGGCCATGGCACCCACCTTGGTGGAGACCAGCTCGCCATTATTGAAGATCATCAGAGTGGGAATGCCGCGCACGCCATATTTGCCCGGCGTCATCGGATTTTCGTCGATATTCACCTTGGCTACGGTGATCTTGCCGGAGTGCTCGGATGCGATCTGGTCGAGCGCAGGCGAGATCTGCCACAAGCACGGGCCCGCCCGCCTTGAGAACATCGGCTTCAAAAGAATCGTCAGACACCGCTTTGGTCGCCATGGGCTTTCTCCCTTGGAAGGTTTACAGCGGACACCCGGACATCGGCACGCCCGCCAGCCTCGATGCCCGTACACCTAGGAAGCCGGTCCCGAACGGTCAAGCGCGCCGGGCTGTGCGGCCAGCTCCAGCGCCGCGTCCATGGCTGCATCGGGCAGCTCCATCAGGCGGGCCGCATCCGTCCATACCAGCGCGCAGCGCACGGCCCGGCCCGGATAGAGCACACGCAACAACGCCCTGTAAGCCCCCATCTGGGCCAGATAGGCGGGTGCCACGTCATCGACACTATCGGGCGGCGGCCGATTGGTCTTGAAATCGACAACCAGAACGCTGTCGGGCGTGACCAGCAGCCGGTCCACCTGGCCGTTGACCCGCACACCGGAGGGAAGGCCCGGCGCGCTGCCCGACAGCGCCACTTCGGCGCGCGAACCCGGACCGAACAGGCCGGCAAATTGCGGATCGGCCAGCACCGCCAGCGCCTCGCGCGCAATGGTCTGGCGTTCCGCCTCATCAAGCTCGCGGTGACGCGCCAGCATCCGGTCTGCCGCATCGGCACGGCTGGCGGGCGGCAGGTCGGGCAGGGTCTGCAGCAGCTTGTGAATGAGCGTGCCGCGCAAGAAACGCGCCCGTCCGCCATCGGCCAGCGGAGACAAGCCGGCAGGCTCTCCGCCCGCCTCCAGCCCGGCCAGCAGGCGCGAAGGGGCGATTGCGCGGGAGGCAATGGTCTCGATAAGGGCTGGCGTGCGCATCCGGACAGGGTCGTCCACGCGTTCGTCCGGCGCGCCGGACTTCTTCTTCACCGGGCGGGGGTCCACGCCATAGCGCCGGGCCTGTAACGGGCTTTCCCATTCATAATGGGCAGCAATATCGTCAATCGCCGTGTCTACGCTGCGCCAGCTATCGCCCCGCCAGGCGGCGGCGAGACGACCGTACCAGGTGTCCGGTCTCGGCTGCTTATCCTTGCTATATGTATGGCCACACACGATCAGCCGGTCACGCGCGCGCGTCATCGCAACATAGAGCAGGCGGGCAGATTCGTTCTCCTGATCCCTCTTCCACGCGTCCCGCAGCGCGGTGACAATGTCCGGGGCGAACGCATCCTTTTCCGACCACAGGAGCCCGCTTGTCCCATGGTCTGCAATCTGGGGATGGCCTTTGGACGGCGGGCTGGTTGTGTCCGGCAGGAAGACGATGGGCGCCTCCAGCCCCTTGGCGGCATGCACGGTCATCACCCGCACCTCGTCGCGCCCGCCTTCCGGATCACGCTTCAGCTCACTGTCGGAGCGGGTGACGGCATCAATGAAGCGGGCGAGCGAGGGCGCACCCTCGCGTTCATGGGCCAGCGCGCGGGAGAGGAACTCCTCCAGCGGATCGCGCGCCTCCTCACGCAGGCGGGCATAGATGCGCGCCGCGCGGGTTTCGCCGGTATCGGACGCCTCGCTCAGGAAACGCGCAAAGAAGGCATAAGGGGTCAGCGTATCGACGCGTCCGCGCACGGCCTTCAGCGCAGCTTTGGCATCAGCGAGAGCAGGCTCGTCGCTGCGCTGGAGCGCCTCCCAGAGCGTGCCCCTGCGTCCATAAGCGAGGCGGAACAGTACATCCTCATTGATGCGCGGCATCTCTGCGCCGACAGGGTGGAAGGCCGGACTTTTAAGTACTTCAGCCAGCGCCAGATCATCACCTGGCTGCAGGGCAAAGCGCGCCAGTGAGAGCATGTCCTGCACCACTAGCTGGCCTGGCAGAACCATGCGGTCCGCGCCCGCCACCGGGACTTCCTTTATCTTCAGTTGACGGATGATCTCCGCAAAGAGACCGCTGCGTTGACGCACCAGTATGACGATATCACCCGGCGTCGCCGCGCGCTTGTGCCATTGAGGCTTTTCCTCCCACACCGCGTCGCCGCGGTCGATTATTGCCCTGATCTCCTGCGCAACCGCTTCGGCGAGCTGGTTGCGCGGGGAGTTGTGCGGGCGCGTATCAACCGGCCCGTCCGCCTCTTCGTCGAGGCTGTCCGCCTCACCCTTCGGCAATCGGGGTGTGAAGGGCCAGATTTCCACACAGCCCGGCGTACCGCGCCGTGCCGCCTCATGTCCCCGATAGGCCATAAAGGGATGTGTGCCGGCCAGCGGCAAAGCCTCTGCTTTGCGTTCGCGGTCATCGTGAAATTTTGTGTCGGGCGCGCCGGCCAGCGCCTTGGTCTCGATCGCAGCGCGCACATCGGCAAAGGCCATGTCCACCGCTTCAAGCACTTCCGGCGCGGAGCGGAAGGAGGTTTTCAGCTCCGGCCTCACAAAATCCAGTTTTGCGCCCTCGGTCAGCCCGGCAAGCTTCACACCCTGCGCGATGAAGCGGGCGGGATCAGCGTTCTGGAAGGAATAGATGGACTGCTTTTCATCGCCCACGCAGAACACGGTGCGGGCAAGCTCGCTCGTCCGCTCGCGCCCTTCTCCGGCGAAAAACTCTGCCGCCAGGGCATCGATCACATCCCACTGGTCCGGGGCGGTGTCCTGGGCCTCGTCAACGAGGATATGATCGAGCCCGCCATCCAGCTTGTAGCGCACCCAGGCCGCCATCTCGGCCGTGCCGAGAAGCCGTGAGGCGCGCACGACCAGATCGGCAAAATCCACCGCGCGCTCACGCGTGAGCAGGCGCTCATATTCGATGATGAAGGCCCGCGCGAGCGTGAGGCTGGCAGAGGTGAGCGCGTGCAGGCGCGAGGCAGAAAGCTGGCGCAGCACCGCCTCCATACGGACGCGCTCGGTGCCGGCTTCGCCAAACAGCTCGACCAGTTCGGGGCAGACGGCGGTGGCATCGCCGGTATAGAGGTGGCTGGCCGCTGTGATCTTGTCCTGCTTGGCCGTCAGCATGTAGCCGCAATAGCTCTCCCACGCTCGCCCGGTATCACCCGATCGCACAGCCTCAAGCGTCGCATACAAATGCGGTGCCGCGTCTGTGCTGCGGGATTTGGATGAACCTGCCAGCGCGTCCGCGCACCTCTGCAGCGCCTCAAGGTCCAGCCCGGCGGCGAAATCGGCCTTCAGGCGCATTTCATCTGCATCCGGATCAATGCCGAGAAGGCGCGCAGCCTCCACAATCAGCGGGCCTTCGCCTTGCGCATGTTCGAACAGCTCCGACAGGCGGTGGCGCTCATGGGCGGCCTTTTTGAACACGGCTTCAAAGCCCGTCGGGCCAGCGCGCACCGTGATAGCCTCGATGGCAGCGGCGAGCTTGCCACCGCCTTCACGCCGCGCGGTTTCATAGACGCGCAGCTCCGCTTCGCGGCGCACACGCGCGCTCTGGGCGTCTTCTTGCGTGGCAAAGCCCGGCGGCAGGCCGGCCTCCAGCGGAAACTGGCGCAGAAGGGAATCACAGAACGCGTGCAGCGTCTGCACTTTCAGGCCGCCCGGCGTTTCCAGCGCGCGCGCAAACAGCTTTCGCGCCTCCGCCAGACGGCCCGCATCCGGCTCCGCTTCCTCGCCTGTCAACTTCTGCAGTTCGGCGCGCAGCCTGTCATCGGCCATGACCGACCAGTCGCCCAGCTTCAGAAATAGCCGGGTCTGCATCTCGCCCGCTGCCGCCTTGGTGAACGTCACGCACAATATGCGGTCCGGTGGCACGCCCTCGAGCAGCAGGCGCGCCACCCGGTCGACCAGCACGCGCGTCTTGCCCGACCCCGCATTGGCCTCGACGAACACGCTGGCGCGCGGATCGGCCGCCGCGCGCTGGGCGGTGGTGGCAGACGCGGCGATGGCGGGATCAAAGCCGGGCGCGCTCATGCCCCGTCCTCCGCGTACCGATTGTCGGCATCCGGAGCGGTGGACCATTCGCTGCGCCGTGCCAGATGATCGTAATCGCCATACTCGTTGACGAACTGGCGCCGCGGCTGGCTCCGGTAGGGCTGTTCGAGGTCCGCAAACTTCGCAGCATAGCGCTTCAGGCGTTCCAGCGCCTTGGCATGCATCTCCTCCGGGTCGCCCCTCACCTGTTTCTTCTTGCCGTCAAAGCCGGGAATTTCCACCGCGCCGCCCGGCGTCTTTGTGCCTTTGACTGCGATATAGCGATAGCGGTGGATCGGCCCTTTGGGCACGGCAGCAAAGCCGCCACTGGAAAGAATTGCCCCGGTCAGGGTCAGCTGCGGAGAGAAGCCGGCCGTCACGGACGGCTCTGACGGCACCGTCCCCGTCTTGTAATCGAGGATCACATAGCCTTCCGGCGCCTGGTCTATGCGATCTGGCGTCGCCGAGAGCGTGAAACGGGCATTGCCTGCTGGAAAACTGATCTCGCCGCGCGTTTCAAGGGCGGCCAGTATCGGCAGCTGCCCCTGCGCCCGGCGCTCGGCCTCATAGTCCACCATCCAGCGTGCGCCATGGGCAAAGCGGGCCAGCTCCACCGCCATCTCGCTTTCCGTAAAGCCCGCCTCAACCAGCTCCCGTTCACCAAGCGCAACAAGCCGTTCAAGCGCATCATCAGGCAGCTTGCGCCGGTCACCGAGCTCCTTCACCCAGAGCTCGAGCGCGCTGTGCCAGGCGGTGCCACGCTCGGCCGGACCCGGCTCGCGGTCCAGCGGATCGAGAACGTCCAGCTTCAGTATACGCTGCGCATAAATGTAATAGGGGTCGCGCACCCATTTCTCGATGGCCGTCACCGGCAGGGCGCTGGGCCGGGCCTCCAATGGCGGACAGGGCAGAGGTTCACTGATCTGTGTGAGCGCGCCGGGCTCGTCCAGACGCGCGCCGAGCGCCAGATAGTCGTGGAGAGGCTTAAGCGCGTTTTCCGCCATGCCTTCTTTCAGCGCCCCGCGCGTCAGCGTCTGCAGCCGCCACAGCCAGCGTGAGGCGACCGTCGGCGCGCCATCCGTACTGGTCGAACGCGTCAGGATCACATCGGGCAGGCAAGCAAGCTCGGCGAAATCATGCGCCGCAAGGCCTAGCCGCCTTTCCGGCGGCGGCAGGCCGGCAGCCTTCCTCATGGAGCGGGAGAGGAAAGGATCACTGCCCAGCTTTTGCGGCCAGACGCCTTCATTGAGACCGGCGAGGATCACCCGGTCGGCATGCAAAAGGCGCGCTTCCAGCGGACCCAGCAGGGCAAGGCGCGGATGCGCGCCCGAACGCGGACGCACCCGCCGGCTGCGCGCGGTTTCCAGAAACACGCGGGCAAAGGCCCGCAAGGAGAGCGGCGGCAAGGCCTCCGCCTCTTCGAGAAACTCGCGCATCAGCCCGGCCGCATTCTCGCCCGCTTCGCCTGCCCACAGCCGATCTGCACCACGCAGGGTATCGCTGGCGGCCAGGTTCTCGGCGGCTTGCGCGAGCGCCCGCGCAAAGACTGCGGCGGGCTGATCGCCTTCCAGCGTCAGCAGGGGCGCAAGGGCGGTCTCGATCCGCGTGACGATCTCCACCCAGCGGGATGTCTTGCCGGCCTCCACGCGTGCGATCACGTGGGCAAAGCAGTTGCCGGGCCTGCGTCCGCGCAAGGTCTTGCGTTCCATGGCCGCGATATCGGCCATCAGGGCGGGACGCTTCTCACCCAGCGCAAACAGCGGTGATGCCCACAGAGCCGCCAGCGCCAGCGCAGAACCGGGATCGGTGGCGCATTCCAGAACGCGCATCAGAAAGGCCCCCGGCGCGGTATCGCTCAGGGCTTCGCCCGCACTGTCATCCAATTCCACGCCGAACCGGCTCATCTCGGTGGTGATGCGCCGCGCCAGCGCCCGGTCCGGCGTCACCACCATGGCTGTCCTGCCCGGAGTCTCCAGCGTCTCTCTCAGGGCCAGCGCGATGGCACGTGCCTCGCTGGCCGGATCGCGCGCCTCGATGACGGATAGGCCGTCTATACCCAGCCCGACGACATCGCCGCCCCAGGCTTCGCCGAGCACGCGGATGCGTTTCAGCCAGTCGGCGGTTTCATCCGCCGGACGCAGCGCCTCGGTGATCAGGCGCGCCCGCGCCTGCGCGCGTGCCTCGTGCCTGTCAGCACTGAAGGTATCGCGCGCCACCTTTACCGGCGCCAGTGGCCATTCCCTCACATCATTGCGGCCAATTCCGATCCGCCGGAGCAGCGCCTTCATGGCGCGTTGCGGGTGGCCTTCATCAATCGCCTTCCAGCTCGCCTCATCCATGAAGCCGGCAAAGCCGGGCAGTACGACCGCGCCGCGTTCAAGCCCTGCTACCACGCTGAGCAGATGCGCCGATGCCGGGATGGAACCGGTGGAGCCAGCCGCGATCACGGGACCGGGCGGCGGGCTTTCCTGCCAGCGGTCTGCCAGCGCATTAAGCAGGGCCGAACGCCTGTAGGCCGGATCGCAAAAGCCAAGGCTTTCCAGATGCAGCGGCCATTGCTCCAGCACGATATCGAGGAACAGCGCCGCCTCCTGCCGGTCGGCAGGCAGGGCGGCCCGCACAGCCGGATCTTCCAGCGCGCCAAGCCCGGTGATTTCCTCCGATGCAAGCTCATCGAGAAGGCTTGCCAGCGCATCGGCCAGCACCAGCGCACCATCGGGCGTCATCTCCCGGCGTGCGGCTTCTTCGCGGGCAAGGATCAGGCTGGCGAGCTCGAAACGCCGCCGTGCAGCACTGATCGCCGGTAGCGCCAGATGCTCAAGCTCGCCCGGTTCAAACGGCGGCTCATCCGCGTCGACATCGCCCAGCGGACGGATCAGCGGCAATATGGCAGCGCTGATGCCGCTTTCGGCCTGTATGGCGCTGAACGCCTCGCCCAGCGCCCGGCCCGCCCGGCGTGTCGGCAGCAGCACGGTCACCCCCGCCAGCGCTTCCGGGTCCGGAAACTCGGCTGTCAATGTGCGCGCAAGGCTTTTGAGGAAATCCGCCGCAGGCGCCAGCGTGAAGACACGCGGGGAGGATGTATCGAATATGCGCGGTGGCGGGCTCATGCCCCTGAAGCTAGCCGATTCTCGGCTGCGTCCCGCGCATTCGGATCGCCGACATGCATCCAGAACGCGTCCATCACCTGCCCGGTGATACGGCCTGCCGAGAGCGCTTTGTCCCAGATGCGGTTGGTGGAGAAGGGCTCGCACGGCCAGCCCGCCAGAACGCGCGGATGCATGATCTGCACCCCGGCATAGAAAAGCGGTTCGGCGCCGTCGGGCGCGTGCGCAAAGCGCACCAGCCGCCCCCCCTCCAGCACGGCGAAGTCGCCTGCCCCTTCAAGGCCGAGCAGATTGCCCTTGCGCGCCAGCAACAGCCGGAAATCCATCACCCTTGCATCAAATCCGTCCGCCAGACGCGCCAGCTCCGCGCCGCTCTCATCGACCCAGAACGCGTCGATATTGGCGACAAATACCGGGTCCGCGCCCAGCAGGGGCGCAGCCTTTACCAGCCCGCCGCCCGTCTCCAATAGCTGATCGGTCTCGTCGGAAATATGGATGCGCGGCGCCCCGTGACGGTTGGCCAGATGGGCGCGCATGCGATCGGCAAAATGGTGAATATTGACCACCGCATCGGACACACCCGCCCGCGCCAGCGCATCAAGCGTCCAGTCGGCAAGCGCGCGCCCGCCCACCTCGACCAGCGCCTTGGGCCGGTCATCGGTCAGGGGCCGCATGCGCGTGCCAAGCCCTGCCGCCATGACCATGGCGCGCGACGGCCTCATCGCGCACCCTCCGGCACGGCTTTGCGCACCAGCGCGGCCACATCGCGCAAGGCAGGGTGAGCGAGATCACGGTCGAAATGGGCTTTAACGCGGGGGATGAGATCGAGATAGCGTGCCTTGCCGTCGCGCTCTGCCAGACGCACGAAAATGCCCAGGATTTTAGCATTGCGCTGGGCGCCCAGCACCGCATAGGCGGCATCGAACGCAGCCCGGTCCTTGAGCCTGGCTGCCTTGAAGAAGCGGTCTTTCAGCGGCCCGGCCAGATCAGGCGACACGTCCCGGCGGGCGTCTTCAATGAGCGAGACCAGATCATAGGCCGGGTGGGCGAAGAGCGCGTCCTGAAAGTCCAGCAATCCGGTGCGCCCCTCTTCCTCACGGTCCGGCAGCCAGATCAGGTTCTCCGCGTGATAGTCACGCAGCGCCAGCCCCGGCGCATGGGCCTCCAGGGCCGCAAAAACCGCCTGCCAGACACCCTCCCATTCGGCGCGGAAATCATCTGAAGGCCGGGCCGCAAAGCGGGGCAAATACCAGTCGAGATAAAGCCCGGTCTCCGCCAGCAGCGCCATCTCGTCATAGGCGTGCACGCGCCAGGACTGGCCCTGCGCCTCGAACACGGAGGGAAAGCTGGAGCGGTAGATCGCGGCCAGCGTGTCTACCGCGCTGGCATAGAGCTTTCCTTCATGGGCGCCGGCTGGGATGGCGCGCGCAAACAGCGCCTCGCCCAGATCCTCGATCAGCAGAAGGCCCGCGTCCATGTCAGCCGCCAGAATGCGCGGGGCGGAAAACCCGCGCTCGATCAGCGCCTGCGCGATACCGGCAAAGGCCGCGACATTGTTTCCGGCCAGCCGCGCAACCGCATTGTAGCCGAGCGCATGACGCTCTTGCGGGCTGGCATGGTCTGGTGCCACAGGTGTTTCGGCAGCGCCAGGCGCGTCCATCAGTATGGCGCGCGCCTCCCCCCTGCTGGCGCGGAAATAGCGCCGCGTGGAGGCGTCGCCCGGGAAGGCGGTGAGAACCGCACCGCCCCAGCCGGCACGTTCCAGAAGCGCTAAGCGCTCACCGGTGCGCTCATCCTCAGACATGGATACGGGCAAGGCGCTCCCCCCAGCTGCCATGCGCGGCGAGGCGCGCAATCCGCCTGTGCTCTTGCCCGTCCGCGCCTTCAAAATCCAGCCTGATCTCCAGCCTGTTTTCACTCAAGTGATCATCCAGCCGGTCCGGCCATTCAATGATCAGCACGCCGGTTTGCGCGGCATCCTCAAGACCCAGCTCGATCAGTTCTGAAGTATCCTCAACCCGGTAGAGATCGGCGTGCAGCACATCAAACCCGGCGCGTGCGATATAGGCCTGCACTAGCGTGTAGGTGGGGCTGGGCACCTCCTCCACGCCCGCTATCTCGCCAACAAAAGCGCGCGCCAGCGTCGTCTTGCCTGCACCAAGCGAGCCGGTCAGCAGGATGACATCACCCGGCACGGCCAGTCCGGCCAGTGCCCGGCCCAGAACCTGCGTCGCTCCGATACTGTCCAGATGAATCGCCTTGTCCTTCATGGCGCGCAGTAAGGCGCGCAATCGCGCCGGCAGCAAGAGCCCCGCCGCGTGCCGGGGCAGCCCCTTCCCCTTGCAGGCCCGCCGCAAACCGGCCAAGAAAGCAGTCATGAGCACGAATGCTGGAACGGTGATCATCGGCGCGGGCCAGGCGGGCCTGTCGTGCGCGGCAGAACTGCGCCGCCGCAAATATGACGGCCCGGTCACGCTGATCGGTGCTGAACCGCAATTACCCTATCAGCGCCCGCCTCTGTCGAAGGCCTATCTCGCCGGCGAAATGCCGGAGGAGCGGCTCTGGCTCAAGCCTGAGGCCTTCTACCCGGCCTCTGACATCACCTGCCTGACCAGCACGCGCGTCACCGCCATCGAGTGTGATGCCCGCGAAGTGCTACTGGCTGATGGCCAGCGCATCGGTTTCGATCACTGCGTGATTGCCACGGGCGGAGAGGCGCGTATCCCGCCCATTCCTGGCGCCAACCTGCCCGGCGTGGAAGTGCTGCGCACGCTTGCAGAAGCCGATCATCTCTCTGCCGCGCTGAATGACGCCAGATCGCTCGCCGTTATCGGGGCGGGCTATATCGGGCTGGAAGTGGCGGCATCGGCGCGCAAGCGCGGGCTCGCCGTAACGGTGCTGGAAGCAGCAGAACGGCCCATGGCGCGCACGGCAAGCCCGATCCTCGGCGGCTGGTTTGGCGCCATCCATCGCGGGTACGGCGTCGATCTGCGCGTCAGCACACCGGTTGCCTCCATCATGGACAGCAATGGCCGCGCCGCCGGCGTCGCGCTCGCCGACGGCGATACGGTCGAGGCGGACTGCATACTTCTCGCCGCCGGGCTTGCGCTCAATACAGGCCTTGCCGAGGCCGCCGGGCTGGACTGCAAGGACGGCATTCTGGTCGATGCGGCCTGCCGTACCAGTGATCCGTCCATTTTCGCCTGCGGCGATATCGCCCGCTTCCATTCGGGCCTCTATGGCCGCTCGATCCGGCTGGAGTCGGTCCAGAATGCGATCGAGCAGGGCAAGGCGGTCGCGGCCGCCATTACAGGCGCCGACGTGAACTATGACCCCGTTCCATGGTTCTGGTCCGACCAGTATGCGCTCAAACTGCAAATTGCAGGGCTGATAGAGGGCGCGGACTCGATCGTGCGGCGCGGCGATCCTGAAATGGGCAATTTTGCCGTGTTTCACCTGAAAGCCGGACGCATCATCGCCTGCGAGGCGGTCAATTCCGGACCCGAATACATGGCAGCGCAAAAGCTGATCAGCAGCGGCAAACCGGTCGATCCGGAAGCCTTGCGCAATCTCGATGTGGCGATGCGCGATCTTCTCGCCTAAATACCGCGCCAACACCTAGTTACCGATCAGGGCATCTTATGACGAAAATCACCTTTATCGAGCATGACGGCACAGAACACACGGTGGAAGCCGTCAACGGGCTGACCGTGATGGAAACCGCCATCCGCAACATGGTGCCCGGCATCGATGCCGATTGCGGCGGCGCGTGCGCGTGCGCGACCTGCCATGTCTATGTCGACCCGGCCTGGGAAGACAAAACCGGCGAACGCTCCTCCATGGAACAATCCATGCTGGATTTTGCCTCGGACGTGGAAGCCAGCTCGCGCCTCTCCTGTCAGATCAAGGTAAGCGACGCGCTGGACGGCCTGGTCGTGCGCCTGCCCGAACAGCAGGGGTAACGCTCTAGACCCGCTCCACCTCGCGCCGGACAATGGCCTGCACCAGCCCTGCCGGTGCGAGCTTGGTGAGAATGTATGCCGCGCGCATTTTTGCACCCGACACCACAAACCGTTTGCGCCCGTCCAGCCCGCGCATGACGTCACGCGCCACCTCGTCTGCGGTTGTCGAGGTGAAGCTGTCAAACGTGCGCAAGCCCTCCATGCCCGCCGCGCCCTTGAAGGGCGTGTCCTTCACGGCCGCCGGACATACGGTCATCACGCGCACACTCGAGCCCGCCT
The DNA here is from genome assembly GCF_014639075.1 of Glycocaulis albus. Taxonomy (GTDB): domain Bacteria; phylum Pseudomonadota; class Alphaproteobacteria; order Caulobacterales; family Maricaulaceae; genus Glycocaulis; species Glycocaulis albus. The sequence goes on along the minus strand of NZ_BMFS01000001.1, from coordinate 280,115 downwards.
CTTTCAGCTCCCGGTCCAGCGCCAGCGAGTAATGGCGCACGAAAGCTTTTGTGGCGGCATAGACCGCCATGAAGGGCACAGGCTGAAAAGCGGAATTGGAGGCGATGTTGACGATGGTCCCGCCCTCCTTCTCCATCATGGGAACAAAGGCGCGCGTCATGGCGTGCAGGGCAGAGATATTGAGCGCGATCATGGCCTGTTCGCGCGCCGGGTCGAGGCTGGCCGAAGCGCCGAAAAACCCGATCCCGGCATTATTGACCAGAATGTCCGGCGCGGCGGTCTTCTTCACCCATTTGGTGATGCGTTCCAGGGCATCGGCTTCGGTCAGGTCGGCGCACAGCGCATCAATCTCCGCATCAGGATAATCGCCATTCAGGGCGGTTTGCGCACTATTGATCTCCGCCGGATCAAGGCTGATCCAGGAAACCTGCCAGCCGCGTTCCAACGCCCGGCGCGTCAGCGCCAGACCGATCCCGCTGGACCCGCCCGTGATGAGGATGCGAGTCATTCCTCTGCGGTCTCATCAAGGCGCGGCGGCACAGGGAAGGCGTCGACCGTTGGCCGGTCCAGCCCACCCGTCCATATCTGCCCTTGCCACGGCACCACGGTGGTCGCGCCCAGCTCGCCCTCGCGCGTCGGCCCGTAGAGCACGCGGACCGGCTCGCCCAGCCGGTTCACAGCCAGCCCCATGACCGGGCGGGCGGGCAGCTCCGGCTCACCGAACACATCGGCAAAACGGCGCATGAGGCGCTTGAGCAGCGGGCGCGGATGGAAGAACTCCATCAGTTCGCTGTGCCGCGAGGGCATGGCGATCCACAGCAAGTTCTCTTCCGGATCCCAGTGGATATTGTCCGGATAGCCGGGCAGGCCATCGATCAGGATACGCAGATTGCCGGTGACCGGATCAAGCACATGGACCTGACGCGCCCAGGTTTCATTAATGAAGACATCGCCTGAGTCCGGGTCGTGGGCGACCCCGTTGGCAAAGGCCAGATCATCGGCGAGCACGCGGCGCGTGCCATCGGGCGTGTAGGCGAGTATCCGCGCCGTCTGTTCGCCCTCCCAGAAGCTTTCCATGTATTCGCCATAACCGTAGCGGCCCGACGCATCGGTAAGAATGATGGTGCCGTCCTCGAGAATGGTCAGGTCATCGGTGAAGACCAGTGCCGGGAACTCGCCCGGCTCATCGATCACTGTCCATCCGCCTTCATCAAGACGGATCAGGCCGCGAAGCGCATCGGCAACGTGCAAGGCGCCGTCCGGCGAGAAGGCAAGGCCCAGCGGCCGCCCGCCCGTATGGGCCACTTCCTCCCAGCCGCCCTCGGACGCGCGCGCCATGATGCGGCCATCGGCAAGCCCGGTATAGAGCCGTCCGTCCGGGCCGGGTTCGAGATCCTCTGCCCCGTGCAGCCCTTCTTCGGTCAGCACCGGCTCGACCGGATCGGCAAACAGCGCCTCCAGCGCGGGATCGGGCGGGGCCGGGTTAAAATAGCGCGCATCGAGCGCACCCGGCCCGAACAGCAGCAATATGGCAAGCCCGAACAGGCCAAAGAGAACCGCCACAAGCCGGATAATCCACGCCATCATCGCCCCCTTGAACGCGTCCATGCTGGCGTAAAGCTTCCCTTGAAAGGCACGCGCTTGGCAAGGGCTGACCGCCTGCCGGCCCGTCTCAAGTCACCGGGTTGCGTCTGGCAAAGCGCGGCTCGCGGTAGCGGCCTGACCGGACGATATCCACCATGATCTGGCCGGCGCGGAAGACCTGCGCATGCGTGAGGTAGAGCGGCGCGAAGCCGAAACGCATAACGTCAGGCTCCCGGAAATCCCCGATCACGCCTTCGGCGATCATCGCCTGCACGATGGCATAGCCGTCCTCATGAACAAGGCTGACATGGCCGGCACGCTGCGCCGATGGCGGCGAGATCGTCTCAAGGCCGAGCGGCGCAATAGCCGCCAGGAAAGTATCGCCCAGCGCGCGCGCCTTGGCTTCAACGTGCCCCATGTCGACGCCCTCAAACGCCTCCAGCGCACCGTAGAGCGCGCTCATGGAGAGGATGGGGGGTGTGCCGGCACCGAAGCGGGAAACGCCTGTAGCGGGCTTGTAGCCGTCCTTGAAGGCGAACGGGCTGGCGTGGCCCATCCAGCCTGATAGCGGCTGGGCAAACTCTTCGACCACATCGCGGTGACAATAGATGAAGGCAGGCGCGCCCGGCCCGCCATTGAGATATTTGTAGCCGCAGCCCACGGCGTACTTGGCGCCATCACGCTCCAGATGCAGGTCAACAAGGCCCGCCGCGTGCGACAGATCCCAGATGATTGTCTTGCCGAGCCGCGCAGCCTCGCGCTCTTCCGCCCCGATATCGACAATGGCGGCGGTCTTGTAGTGCACCGCGCTCCTGACCAGCACATCCACGCCGCCGAGCAGCCCGGCCACGCCTGCGCCCGGCTCGATATAGGTGAAAGTGGAGTCTGACAGGCGCGCCAGCCCTTCCATCACATAACCGTCAGTCGGAAAATCTCCGCGTTCTACCGCGACGCCCTTGGCCCCGCCCATGACAAGGCCAGCCGCCAGCTTGAAGAGATTGACCGACACGGAATCGCCCGCGATCACGCTGGCCTCGTCAACGCCGATCAGGCGGGCAATGCGCACGCCGGTGCGCAGCGGCAGGCCCATCCAGTCGGCGCTGTTCCATGAGGCAATGAGGTCATGGCCCCACTCTGCTTGCGCAGCCCTTGCCAGCGCATCGAGCGCCGGACGCGGCGGCGGGCCCAGCGAATTGCCGTCGAGATAGATCACGCCCTGCGGCAGGTCGAACAGCCTGGCGGTTTGGGCAAACGGGTCATTGCGGTCCAGCGCGCGCGCATCATCCAGTTGCATCAGCTCAATTCCCTCAAGACCGCCCGTACCGGCGCTGCATCCAGCCCGGCGAGCTTCAGCGGCAGGGCTATCAGCTCGTAGCGCCCTTCGGCCACATCATCGAGCACCAGCCCTTCCAGAATACGCATGTCATGCGCGGCCACGCGTTTGTGGGCATCCATGGTCTTTGAGGTTTCCGGATCAACCGAGGGCGCGTCAGTGCCGACGAGCATCACGCCGCGGGCATGGAGAAGATCGATAGCCTCTGGCGCCATAGCCGTGAAATCACTGTCCCACGCATCTTGAGCCGCCACGTGGCAGGTGCGGATCAGGACGCGGCCGGGCACATCGCCGCCGCACACCGCCTCCAGCCGCGCAGCCAGCACATCGGCGTTCACCCGCTCACCCTCGTCAAGACAATGGATAACCACGCACGGCCCGATGAAGACATCAAGTGCCATCGCGCCGGCATCCTCGCCCTTGGCATTATAATGCAGAGGGGCATCCGCGTGCGCACCGGTATGGGTGGAAATGGTCAGCTTCGAGACATTGACCGGCGAGCCTTTCCCCATGTCCCAGGTGCGCTGGAACTGAACCGGCGTATCACCCGGCCAGACCGGCAGGCCGGGGCGGATGGCAGGGGAGATGTCGATAATGCGGGTCATGGTATTGCGTGCCTTGCGGCTCCTTGTTTCCTTCCCCGTCGTTTACGCGGGAGGTGTCAGCGAAGCTGACGGAGGGGAGCTTTTTCAGAACAATCCCCCCTCGGCCCTTCGGGCCACTCCCCCGCAAACGGGGGAGAAAGCTAATTTGCCTCTACAACGGCCCCCTGCCCATGATCCCGCCATCGACAACAAGGCACTGGCCGGTCATATAGCTGGAGGCATCGCTCGCAAGGAAATGGATGGCGGCGGCCATGTCCTCGGGCTGGCCGACGCGCTGCAGCGAGAAATTGCGCTTCATCATGTCGTCCAGGCCGGGATTGGAGGTGAGCGCGCTCGCGAGCTTGGTCTCGGTGAGGCCCGGGCAGAGCGCGTTGACGCGGATCTTGTGGCCGCCCGCCTCCTGGGCGAGCACCTGCGTCATCGAGATCACCGACGCCTTGGTGATCGAATACACGCCCTGGAAGAAGCCGGGGCGCAGACCGTTGACCGAGGCGACATTGACGATCGAGCCGCCGCCTGTCTCTTTCATCATGTGGATCGCGCCGGTGGAGAGGAAGAACGGCCCCTTCACATTGACGTCGAACGTCTTGTCAAAGGCGTCTTCGGGCGTGTCTTCAACGGGGCCGAAATACGGGCTGGTCGCGCCGTTATTGACGAGGATGTCGAGCCGGCCTTCTTCCTTGCGGATGGCCTCCAGCGCCGCCTTGCGGTCTCCCGCGCTGCCCAGATGCAGCGTCATGGCGCGCGCCTTGCCGCCCGCCTCGCGGATTTCCGAGGCTACGCGCTCGCAGTCTTCCACCTTGCGGCTTGCCGCGATCACGATGGCCCCGTTACGCGCAAGGCGCTTGGCCGCCGCCTCGCCAATGCCACGGCTGGCGCCTGCAATCAGTGCCACCTTGCCGTCCACGCGCAAATCCGTCTCGGTCATGTTCCGGTCCTCATATGATTATGAAAATGCCTGCCACCGCCCGTTCGGAGACGCGCGGCGGCAGGAAACATTGGCGGCTCTGGCTAGTCAGCAGCCAGAAGCGCGTCGTAGTCGAGCTCCGAAGACGGGATTTCGCCGCCCGGCCCTTGCAGGTAATGGCGCATCCAGCCCATCAGCCTGTGGGCGTAGTCAAACTGCGCCGCCGCATTGCGCAGGCCATGACCCTCACCCGGATAGGTGACAAGGCGCACCGGCGCCTCGCCCGCCAGCTTGAGATAGCGGTAGAGGATATAGCCCTGCGAGGGCGCAACCCGTGTGTCCACCTCGCCATGCATGACCAGCGTCGGCGTCGTCGAGCCGTGCGCGTTCATGATCGGTGAGTGCTCGAAATACCACTCCCAGTTCTCCCACGGATAGTGGATGAAGTGGACATCGACCATTTCGACCGGAATGTCGGTATTGCCCATGAAGGACACCAGATCGGTCAGCGCCACGAACGGCACCGAGGCGGCAAAATGCTCGCTGGCAACGGTCGCGCCCCAGGCAGACGCAAACCCGCCATAGGAGCCGCCCGTAATGCCGACGCGGGCCGGGTCGATCAGGCCTTCATTGGCGAGATAGCCGACGCCATCAACAATATCCTCGAACTCCTCGCCCGGCGGGTTGAGATGGTCCAACTCGATGAAGGCAAAGCCGCGCCCGGTAGAGCCGCGATAGTTCGGGTAGAAGACGGCGAAGCCCTCGCCGGCGCCGATATGGCCGGGCCGCGAATAGCCGGTAAGCCAGCCATTATGATCGTGCGCTTCCGGCCCGCCATGGACCACGGTGATCATCGGCCAGCCGTTTTCGGGCGCCTCGCCTTGCGGGGTGATGAGCACGCCTTCAACCTCGACACCGTCACGCGCCGTCCAGCGCACCACGCGCTGATCGCCCAGCGTGCGGTTCGCCAGCCACGGATTGAGGTCGGCCCAGCGCGCCGGAGCCTCGCCCGGACGGGCCACATACACGTCACGCGGATGGGCCGGGCTGTCGGCGACGAACGCGATATGCCCGCCATCGGCATCCAGGCTCAGCGAATGGGCGACATAGCCGCCATGGGCTTCGCGCGAGACTTCTCCGCCTTCAGGCGTGTAGGTCACCCAGGCACTGTCCTGACGCACATGGGCGAGCGCGAAAACCTGCCCGTCATGCCATTCAAAGCTGCGGATATGCTGCTCGGCATCGGCCGCCACCTGTACGTACTCGCCGGTCTGGACATCCGCGACATGGATCGTGCCCGCCGTCGCGTCAGAACGGTTGATCGCAGCCAGAAAGGCAAATTGCGATCCGTCAGGCGAGAAGCGGCCCATGCCCAGCTTGCCCGGCGTCTGGATGGTGCTGATCACATCGCCGCTCTGCGTGTCGACGATGGTCCAGCGCTGTTCCATCATGGAATCGTCCACGGACGGCGTCGGCGCCAGTGTGACGGCAAGACGCGAACCATCCGCGCTCAGCTCGATGGCCGAAGCGTGACCGGTCAGGTCCAGCGCTTCAGCTGCGCGCTCATTATCACCCAGGCCTGCCCGCCAGACATGGGAAAACGGCTGGTTTTCCTCGTAGACATTCGCCCGGAAGCCGCGCTCGCGCAGCGCGCTGTCATCCGGCTGATCCGGGTCACGGCCGATGAAATAGACCCAGCGCCCGTCAGCAGACACCGTATAGCCCTGCATGGCGGTGTCCGGGTGATAGAGGCGCTCCGGCTCGCCACCCGCCAGGGCGATGCGGTAAAGGGCCGGACGCTCATCACCTTCCCGGCGCGCCATGAAGGTGACGCTCTCGCCATCAGGATGCAGCGCGACACCGCTGACCGTATCTTCACCCGCGACCAGTGCCCGCACAGCGCCCGGTGAGTCCGCCGCATAAAGGTGAAGCGACGGCGCCCCGTCACTGTCGCCCGCGCGGATATCGCGCGGCACCGAAACAGTGAACACAACCGCACCGCCATCAGGTGCAATCATGACCTGACCGGCCTGACGCAGCGCAAACAGATCATTGATGGAAACGCTTCTGGCCTCTTCCTGCTCCTGCTCCTGCGCCAGCGCGGGCACATGCACAGCCGGCACGGCGATGAAGGCACTGGCGAGCACGGCCGCCGCCAGGCGGTGTCTGAGACGCAAACTCATGGATCTAGCCTCCCTGCAATCTTGTCCTTGCCGGAAAGCTAAAGCGGCAAACCGCCCGCGTCGAGCTTTCGCCCGCACTGATGGTCAGGCGATGATGTCGGGATTGAGCTGGTCTTCGATGGCGAAGATCATGTCCTTGAGCATCAGCTTGCGGCGTTTCAGCCGGACCAGCTTGAGCTGATCGACCACTCCGCACTCCTGCGCCGCGCGCACTTCCGCGTCCAGCGCGCGATGTTCGCGGCGCAGCTCGGCCAGCTTGGCAATCAGCGCATCTTCGTCCAGATCACCGAACATTCTCAGCCAATACACCTGTTCTGGAATGCAACCGGCCCGCCGGGCAAGGCAGGTGACGATTGCAAAGACGTGGACAAGACCGTTTCCCGCCCGGGGCCAGCCCGGTCTGCGGGGCGCGGACATTACCCTTTTTCGAGCGCGGAGAAAATGGCTTCTTTGAAATGGATAACGGGTGCGCTGCTACCCGCGTGCGCGGCATAAAGCTCCAGCCCCGCAAGGGCCCGTTCCGGCCAGGAAAACGACGAGGCCAGGCCCACTGTCTCGAGCTTTTCCAGCAGCGCCTGAGCGATGTTTTCAGCTGCCAGCTCGGCATCGAGAACCTGCTGGCGCAATGCCTGCGCCGGTGCAGCTGGAACGGGGGCCGGCACGTGTTTCAAGGCATCACGGACACCGCGCAAAGGCCCGGTGGCGAGGGCATGCCAGTCAGCAGTGACGCGCACCGCATCATCGAGCATCGGCCCGGGATCACGCCCCTGCCCTGTCGTCCAGACAATCCAGAAGGCAATATTCACGTCCAGACCGGCGTCCTGGAGCGCCAGGGTAGCCGCCTTCACCGGCGCATGCGCATAGAGCGTGACGGAGAAATCCCACAGGCCTTGCCCGTGCGAGCCTTGCATCACGCCCTGCCTTTGCGGGCTGCGCCGGGGCGCCTGCCCTCCTTGATATCCTCCCCCCAGCGCCGTGTCGGCATCCAGTCGAGGCCAAAGAGATCCAGCGCCCGGCCTACGGACTGGTCCACCATGTCATCAAGGGTCTCAGGTCTCGCGTAGAAGGCCGGCAAGGGCGGCATGATGATGGCGCCCATCTCGGTCAGCTGTGTCATGGTGCGCAGATGACCGAGGTGAAACGGCGTCTCGCGCACCATCAGCACCAGACGGCGGCGCTCCTTCAGCACCACATCGGCAGCGCGGGTGAGAAGGCTGGATGTCACGCCGGTCGCGATCTCGCTCATCGTGCGCACCGAGCACGGGGCAATCAGCATGCCCAGCGTCTGAAAGGAGCCGGACGCGATGGGAGCACCGATATCGGGAAAGGCATAGGTATGGCTTGCCCGTGCGCGGATATCGGCCGCTTTCAGGCCCATTTCGTAGCCGAGTGTCATTTCGGCGGCCTTGCTGGCCACGACATGGGATTCGATTCCCAGATCATGCAGGGCCTCAAGGGCGCGCATGCCGTAAACAACACCAGACGCGCCCGACAGACCGACAATCATCCGCCGGGGCAAGGACTTGGCTTCAGACATGGGAAACCCTTCCGCTACACGGACATTTTTCACCATTGCTAGGGAGGGGGGTTTGATGTTTCACTTCTGGTCCTTGATCCAGCGAAGGAGGCTACACATGCCAGCTGAAGCGCGTATCCGTGAGCTTGACCAACGTCACACGCAACTGGAAAGCCGCATCGAGAAAGAACTCAAGCACCCTTCGGCAGATACGCTGCGCCTTGCGGAACTCAAACGACAGAAATTGCGCCTCAAGGAGGAAATTGAAACCCTCCGGCGCCAACATTGACGCATTTTGCGGCAATTCACCACATGACCGAAGGGCGGACCAACAATGGTCCGCCCTTTTTCGTGATACGGGTCAGAACTACCGCTTACAGACCGGATTGAACCGGAGGAAGCAGGCATGACCCATCGCACGGCCTCGTGCAGTTGCGGGTAGTTGCAGGTGCAGTGCAAGGGCGAACCGGTGCGCGTTGCCATCTGCCACTGCCTTGAGTGCCGGAAGCGCACCGGAAGCGTGTACGTGGTGCAGGCCCGCTTCCATCGCGAACACCTGACAATGAGCGGGGAGACGCGCCAGTGGCGCCGTCAGGGCGATAGCGGCCAGTCAACACGCTTCCACTCCTGCCCGCTGTGCGCATCCACCGTCTTCTGCGAGCTGGCTGGTGCTCCCGGTTTTGTCGCTGTCGCCGCAGGCATGTTTGCCGACCCTGGCTTCCCGCCGCCCGTCCTGTCCGTTTATGAAGAGCGCCGGCATTCATCGGTATTCAACGCGGGCGCCCTGCCCATGGACCATATCGGCTGACGGCACATCCCTGCCCGCCCCAATGGACCGGGCCACCTGCCATGCCTATCATGCGCTACCAGATCTGAAACCCGCGCCCAAAGGCCCGCCATGCTGACTTTCTCCCGTGCGCTTGTCCTGCTGCTGCTTGGCTGTCTGGCAGCCCCGGCTTTCGCCCAGCCATCTGCCGGCAATCCGCAAGGTGCAGCTGCCTGTCCAGACGCCAATGAGGCCATGGCCTCAGGTGACGCCGAGGCCGCTGTTGCCGCCTTGCGCGCCTGCCTGTCCGCGCGCCTTCATCCCTGGCAGACCGAGGCCGAGCTGCGTGTGCGCCTGGGGGCGAGCCAGCTCGCGCTTGGAGAGAGCGAGGCGGCCCTTTTCACCTATAACCAGGTGATCGCGCTTCTGCGCGATAATGGCGGCAATACCGACATCCCGATCGTACGGCGCAACCGCGCGGTTGCTCTGTTGCAGCTGGATCGTCCGGAAGAGGCACTGGAAGACCTGCTGATCGCCGAGCGCGGCATGCCGCAGGACGATTTCGTCCACATCCTTCTGGGTGGCACCTATATGGAGCTGGACCGCGGCACGGAGGCCATCGCCGCCTACGACAATGCGATACGCCTGGCCCCGGACTCGCCCGGCGGATGGATCGGACGCTCAGCTGCCTTCATCGAGCTGGAGCTTATGGACCGCGCGGTCGAAGACGGGCGCGAGGCCGTTGCCATTGCGCCGGATGACGGCTCGGCGCTGAACGCGCTTTGCTGGGCGCTGGTCAGGGCGCAGCGGGCCGCTGAAGGCATGGATATCTGCTATGCGGCCGTCGAGGCAGAGCCCGATTCGGGCGCCATTCTCCACTCCCTGGCAGCGGCCCTGGAGCAGGTCGGCGAAGATGAGGAGGCTTATCCGCTCTTTGCCCGCGCCTACGAGCTGGAGCCGGACAATACAACGATAGCCGGTGATTATGCCCGCGTAAGCGCTGCGCGCGGCGACTAGGGCCTGTCCATTCTGACACGGGAGTTTGCCGCATGGCCGGTTCGGAACGCGTTGCCATCGTCACAGGCGGAGCCAGCGGCATAGGCGCGGCCTGCGCGCGGCGTCTGGCCGATGAAGGCGTGCGCGTTGTCATCTCCGATATCGACAAGAAGGCCGGTGAAGCGCTGGCACAGGATCTTGGCGCCGCCAAGGGACGCGCCCTGTTTGTCAGCTGTGATGTCTCCGACAAGCTCTCTGTGGCCAATCTCATGGCCGAGACGCTCTCGGCCTTCGGTCAGCTCGATATCCTCGTCAACAATGCCGCCGTGCTGGCGCGCGGGGACATCCTGTCGCTGGAGCTGGCCGATTTCGACAAGGTGCTGGGCGTGAACCTGCGCGGCGCCTTCCTGGTGGCCCGCGCCGCTGCGCGCCAGATGACCCGGCAGATCGAGGACGATGACACCCGCGCCGACGATGCCCGGCGCCGCTATGCGATCGTGAACATGAGCTCGATCAACGCCGTGGTCTCGATTGCCGACCAGCTGGCCTATTCCACATCCAAGGGCGCGCTGAACCAGATGACAAAGGCCATGGCCCTGTCACTCGCCCCCTACGGCATTCGGGTGAATGCCATAGGGCCGGGCTCGGTCAACACCGACATGCTCAAATCGGTGAACGAGGACAAGGCAGCGATGGACATGGTATTGTCGCGGACACCGCTCGCCCGGATCGCCGACCCGGACGAGATTGCCTCCATCGCTTGGTTCCTGGCCTCGCGTGAAGCCAGCTACATCACCGGCAGCTGCATCTATGCAGACGGTGGCCGCCTCGCGCTCAACTATGTGATGAAGCGCGAGGATTACGAGGACTAGGCTGCACCGGCATTCAGGTTTCGGGCCCCGGAGCGAACTTTAGTTCGCTCCGACTCTTTGCTGAATGAGGCACGCGGCTTGTAGCCGCTTGCCGGGGCGTAGCGGATTTGGTTCCTGGCAAGGAGAGACGGCTGCCGTGGAGCCTCTCTCCACAAGGACGGCTCGACGCCGTCAGGAGCGAAATCCGCCGCGCCTCGAAGAGGCATGGCGAAAATCGCCCCCTATTACGTCGCAGTCCCTCGAAAGGGAGCGGCCCTTCCATCGGGCCTGCTCCTGATCTTGACCGATTTTCGCGCATATCACGCTCCAAAACGGAACGCCGGTGCAGCCTAATCCTCGTCACCATCCTGCGGCGCGCTCTTGCCGAACAGCTCGTCGAGCGTGGTCGGGCCGGAGGCTGCCGGTGCTGTCTCTTCAGCCGGCTTGAGCACATCTTCCTCGATCTTGACCGTACCGGCGTCTTCCATCTCCTTACGGCGCTTGGAGGCCTTGCGGACCTGTTCATCGAGATCGATCTGGCTGCAAAGCCCCAGCGAAACCGGGTCGGTCGGCTTGATATTGGCCGAGTTCCAGTGCGTGCGGTCGCGCACTGCCTCAATGGTGGTCTTGGTCGTGCCGACCAGCTTGGAAATCTGGCCATCGGTCAGTTCGGGGTGATTACGCACCAGCCAGGCAATCGCGTCAGGGCGGTTCTGGCGGCGCGAAAGCGGGGTATAGCGCGGCCCCTTCTTGCGCACGGTTTCCTGCAGCTCGGCATATTTCGGGCGCTTGGCCTGCATGCGGTAGCTGGGGTCAGCCTCAGCCTTCGCGATCTCCTCCGATGTCAGCTGTCCGGTAGCGACCGGGTCTGATCCGCGCACGCCCGCCGCGACATCACCATCGGCAATGCCCTTCACTTCCAGACGGTGCAGGCCGCAGAAATCGGCGATCTGCTCGAAGGAAAGGCTGGTATTGTCGACCAGCCAGACGGCTGTCGCCTTGGGCATGAGGATGTCAGACATGGCAATTGGCTCCTTGTCGAGGGGATGCGCCGGAGACATAAGAAAACCCGGCGCGGTCCGCCGGGTTTCGGTCGATCCGACCCGTCAAGCTGGCGTTCGTGACACCGGATAACAATGACGGGATTTGCGGTGCTTATAACGCGTGAGCGCGCGCCATGAAAGAGGGTTTTCCTGACACTGCAGGAACGCTCAGGGGATCAGCAATATCTTGCCGGAATGGGCCATGGAATCCATCCGCTCATGCGCCTTTGCGACATCCGCCAGCGCATAGGTGGAATCGATCAACGGCTTGACCTTGCCTGCCTCGATCCACGGCCAGACATGCACGCGCACGGCCTGAGCCAGCGCGGCCTTCTCCCCGGCTGAGCGGGCACGCAGCGTCGAGCCGGTGACGGTCTGGCGTTTGAGCATGAGGCCCATCAGATCCACCTCCACGCGCGAGCCTTTCAGGAAGGCGATCTGCACAAGCCGCCCGAAGCGGTTCAGCACGGCCAGATTCTTCGCCACATAGTCCCCGCCCACCATGTCGAGGATCACATCCGCGCCACCTGCCGCTTTCACGCCTTCAACCCAAGCGTCCTCCCGGTAATTGAACACGTGATCTGCGCCCAGCCTGCGGCAGATGTCGCACTTGTCTGTACTGCCCGCCGTTGCCATCACGATGGCGCCATGGGCCTTGGCCATCTGGATGGCCGTGGTGCCGATCCCGCTCGACCCGCCATGCACCAGAAGGCGCTCACCGGGTTTCAGCGCACCTGCCTCGAACACATTCGTCCAGACAGTGAAGACGGTTTCGGGCAGGCCTGCCGCCGCGATGATATCCATATCCTCCGGCACCGGCAGCACTGACCCAGCGGGCGCACGCGCGATATCCGCATAGCCGCCGCCGGCCACTAGCGCGCACACGCTCTGACCGGTATCAAACCCGCTCACCCCCTCGCCCAGCGCCAGCACCGTGCCGGACACCTCCAGCCCCAGCCCCTTCGGCGCGCCGGACGGCGGCGGGTAAAAGCCCATGCGCTCGATCACGTCAGGCCGGTTCACGCCCGCTGCCGCGATCCGGATCAGGATTTCGCCGGGGCCTGGCGGATCCAGCGTGATCTCCTCCACCCGCAGCGCGTCCGGGCCGCCCGGCTCCGGGGCGGTGACAATGCGTGTCGCGTAGGCAGGCTTCATGGCTGATTATCCGTATCTGCACACAATTGGGGGGCGCATGCTGGCCCGGATTGCGCTATTGTGCAGCCCATAATGACGGCAGGCAGCCGATATGTGCACACGGCATGACAGGGAGGTGATGACCCATGTTTGACGATGAACTGCCGCGAAGCAAACGGCTCACCATCACACCGGGAGAAGATGTTTCCAGCCTGTCCGTCGCGGACCTGCAGGAACGCATTGCGGCGCTGAAAAGCGAAATTGCACGGGCCGAGGCGATGATTGATCACAAGCAGGACAAGCTGGGCGCTGCCGAGGCCTTCTTCAAAAAGGCCTGAAAAATATCGCGAACTGGCCCCGGCCTTGCTAGGTAGGCAGCCAGACAGGCATGCTGCGTCCCGATATGGGCAAGGCAGGTGCTGCACCGATTGACGCCCGCGCCGCAAGGCGGCCGGGACATGCGTGAGGGATGAGGGGCGTGATGGAAACCGAAACCGGCAAGTCCGGCACAGACCGCGCAGCGAGCGAAGCGGCCATCCGTGTGGCCGATTTTGCGGCGTCCGAACATTTCAGCCGCCTGTTCCGTGAGGGCATGGATCTGGTGGAGGAAACCGCCAGCTATCTGGACGGGCCGGGACGTGACGATGCCAAGCGCCTCGGGCGCTCCGGGGCGCTCGCCTATGCCGCTGAATCCATGACGCTCACCACGCAGCTCATGCAGTCCGCCTCCTGGCTTCTCACCCAGCGCGCGGTGAGCGAAGGCGAGATGACGCCCTTTGAAGCGGCCAGCGAGAAGTACCGCCTCGGCGGCAAGACACATCCGCGCGAGGGCATGTGGCCAGCTGGCGATGACCCCTGCCCGCCCCGCCTTGGCGATCTCGTCGCCCGCTCGCAGAGCCTTCACGAGCGCCTGAAACGCCTTGATGACAATCTCTTCCGCGAAGCACCCGGCGGAGCGCCGGGCCAGAACCCGCTCGCTGGCCAATGGTCAGCACTGGAAAGCGCCTTTGCCGGACGGAGCTAGCGGATAGTTCGGCACGCAGCGCCGCAAGCGCGATCCCCGATCAAATCGAGGACAGGCAGCGCGCCCGAGCTTATGCGAGGCGCGACGCACGGATGTGCGGAGCATCAGGAAAACTACGCGCCGGGGTGACTTTCCGGCCCCGTCAGGGGCCAAAAGGCCGAACGGCCGCCCACGAATGCCTGTGCCCGCGCAGGCGGGTATTCGCCGAATATCGCAAGGCGGCCCGGCGCCGGCTACGACCGGGGGATGCGTTGCCCGAACCAAAGACGAAAAAACGCCCGCAGCTGAGGGGAGCTACGGGCGTTCTTCTAAAGGCCCCGGCCGTGTCTTGGCGACACGCGCCCAGGTGAGGGGGGTGGGCGGTTATACACCGAAGCCTTTGAACTTGTCCTTGAAGCGCGAAACGCGGCCCGCGCGGTCAACGAGGGTTTGCGAACCACCGGTCCAGGCCGGGTGGGTGCGCGGATCGATATCCAGCGAAATCTGGTCGCCTTCCTTGCCGTAGGTCGACCGGGTCTTGAACTTGGTGCCGTCCGTCATCACCACTTCGATGAAGTGATAGTCGGGGTGGATATCCTGTTTCATGTGACGGCTCCCGCCTTCAATGTCCGCCCTGCCCAGACCGGCCTTGGCCTGTGGTATGGCGGAACAAGTCTGCTAGAAATGAGCCGCGGTGTATATACGCGCTAGGCCTGCGGCGCAAGACCATGCGGGCGATCAAGACTCAGTGCGTTTTTTCCCAAGAACTTAACGCCCCCGCCGGGGTACAGAATCCTGTGGAAATCGTCGCGGGAGTGTGATGGCACCCCTACCGCGCTTCCAGTTTCAGCTCGATGCGGCGGTTACGGGCATGGTCGGCCTCGGTGCGGCCTTGCGCGATGGGGTAATGCTCGCCCAGCCCTGCCGCCATCAGACGGTTGGCCGGCACGCCCTCGCCCACCAGCCAGTTGATGACCGACAGCGAACGCGCGGTCGACAGCTCCCAATTGGACGAGAATTGCGCGGTCGGCCCCAGCGGGCGCACATCGGTATGCCCGTCCACCCGGATCACCCATTCGATATCGTCCGGGATTTCACGGGTCAGCTGGATTATGGCGGCGGCTATCGGGCGCAGCCCCTCCTGGCCTTCGGGAGACAGTTCAGCAGAGGCGGAGTCAAACAGCACATCGGTCTCGAACACGAAGCGGTCGCCCACCACCCGCACGCCCGAGCGGTTACCGAGAATCTCCACCAGGCGTCCGAAGAATTCCGAACGGTATTGCGACAATCGGGCCACCTCGCTCGCCAGCGCGGCATTGAGGCGCGAGCCAAGATTGATGACTTGCGTTTCCAGCTCCGCCTCGCGCGCTTCGGAGGCTTCCAGCGCGGCATTAAGGCGCGCCAGCTCCATGCGCAATATCTCCATCTGTTCAGACAGCATGGCGATGGTCAGCTGTGCCTCGTCGGACAGCTCTTCAGCTTCATCCAGCTGGTCACCCAGCGCCGTGATGCGCGCCGTGGTCGCCTCCAGCTGCTCTGAAAGGCTCTCATTTTCGGCCGTCAGCGTACTGACGCGCAGGGTCAGCTCGGCATTTTCCGCCTCGGCCATGTTCAGCTCGTTGGCGAGCTGGGACAGGCGCGCATTGAGATCAGCAAGCTGTTCGTCCCGCCCCGTCAGGGCGGTGGAGAGCGCGTACTGCCCCGTCACAAACACGGCGAGCAGGAAGACGATGACCAGCAGGAGCGTGGCCAGCGCATCGACAAAGCCCGGCCAGTAATCGCCGTTATCGGTCTCGCGCAATTGCTGGAGGCGGGAGAGCGCCATGGCTTACTGGTCCCGGCGGTTGAGCCGGGCCTGCGCTTCCAGCGCACGCACCAGCACCTTGATCTCGTCGCGAAGCAGGCGCGCGGCCTCCCGGTTGGCTTCCGCCGCATCATCGGCAAACCGGGTCAGCGTCACTTCCAGCTGGCGTGAATGGCGCTCCATGGTGGAAGCGAGCCGGTCCACCGTATCGGCGGTTTGCTCCAGAAGCGCGCCCACATACGCGCTCGACGTATCACCCTCACCAGACCCCACAGGCGCCGCCGCCGACAGGCGCGAGATGGAAGACAGCCATTCCTCGATCTCGTTATAGAAACGGTTCTGCGCCCGGCTGGCCTGAAGTTCCAGAAAGCCGATGATGAGCGAGCCGGCAAGACCGAAAAGCGAGGAGGCAAAGGCCGTACCCATGCCCTGTATCGGGTCTTCAATGGCCGCCATGAGCCGGGCCGCTTCCACCTCGCCAGCGCCAGAGGAGGTCGCCGAAACGGCGCGCACGGCCTCGCCCACATCCGAGACCACCAGAAGCAGGCCGTAGAACGTGCCGAGCAGGCCGAGGAAGATCAGGAGACGCCCGAAATAGCGCGTGAACGCGCCGCTTTCGGCCATGCGCGCGGCCACCGAATCCAGCACCACCCGGGCAGACGCCGCCGACAGGCGCGCGCGCCCGTCTGCCGCATCGGTTATCAGCGCCGCCATCGGCGCGATGAGCGAAGGCGGATTGCCCAGCTGGTCGGGGTGTGCGCTGTCACGCAGCTTGACCAGCCAGCGTGCGCTGGGGCCGATCGCAAGGGCCTGCTGGAAGGTGTAGAGAATGCCGATCAGGAGAACGCCCAGGATCACGCCATTGATCGCGGCATTAGCCTGGAACGCGGTGATCAGCGGCTCATGCAGAACAGCGGCCAGCGCGGCCACCACCGCAAGGAAGACCGCCATCCAGATGATATACTGACCGGGCCCTGTAAAACGCACCTTGCGCGGCTGCGGGGTTTCGGGCGGCAACGGCAGTTCGCGTGAAGGCATGGGTGAGCTGTCCCTCTGTTCCGGCAGGGGTCAAGGCATGACCCGTTTGACCATCAGAGACAAGCTTCTTGTCTGTTTTTGGGCGGAAGCAGCTAGCCGCCCGCCTTGGCGAGGCGTTTTTTCAGCTCGGCAAAGGTGAACTCGTTGCCGGCCACGATATGGCCGGTCTCCAGCACATCGCCCGTGCCATCGAGTGAACCGGCATAGCCGCCCGCCTCGCGCACCAGCACGATGCCCGCTGCAATATCCCAGGCTTTGAGATTGCGTTCGAAAAACCCGTCAAACCGGCCCGCTGCCGTCCATGCCAGATCGAGCGAGGCCGCCCCATAGCGCCGGATACCGGCGCAATGGGGCATGATGGCGTGCAGCTCGGTGAGGAATTTTGCGTGACCGGACTTGCCGGCAAACGGCATGCCGGTCGCAATCACGCATTCATCGAACTGGATACGGCCCGACACGCGCAGGCGCCGGTCATTCATATAGGCGCCGCGGCCCTTTTCGGCGTGGAAGAAGTCATCGGTAGCGGGATTATACACAATGCCCGCGATCAGCTCGCCCTCGCGCTCCAGCGCCACCGACACGGCGAAATGCGGCTGGCCGTGCAGGAAATTCGTCGTGCCGTCCAGCGGGTCGACGATCCAGCGGTGGGACTTGTCCGTCCCTTCCACGACCCCGCGCTCTTCCATCAGGAAGCCATAGCCGGGACGCGCCTTTGACAGCTCCTCGAACAGGGTTTCCTCGGCCTTGGCGTCCGCCGTGGAGACGAAGTCGGCCGGGCCCTTCTTCGAGACCTGCAGGTGTTCCACCTCGCCAAAATCGCGCGCGAGCTTGCGGCCCGCCTTGCGCACGGCGCCGGTCATCACCTGCATGAGGGCAGAAACCTGCGCCAAATCAGAAGCTTCCCATTTCAGCGCGGCGTACGTAGCTGCCGTCTTCGGTGGCCACCACCACACGTTCGCCCACGCCCACGAAGGGCGGCACGGCAGAGCGGATATTCCCGGTCAGGATGGCAGGCTTGTAGGAATTGGCCGCCGTCTGGCCCTTGACCACCGGCTCGGTGTCGATGACTTCCAGCTCCACATGCTGGGGCAGCTCAACGCCGATCGGCTTGTCCTCGTAGAACTCGACCACGACCATCATGCCATCGGTCAGATAGGCCGCACGCTCCTCGCCCACGAAATCGATGTGCAGCGAGATCTGCTCATAGCTTTCGGTGTTCATGAAGACCAGCATCTCGCCTTCCGGGTAGAGATACTGATAGTCGCGCTGATCGAGGCGCACGCGCTCCACCTTGTCGGCCGAGCGGAAGCGCTCATTGAGCTTGCGGCCATCAAGGATGTTCTTCAGCTCGACCTGCGCAAACGCGCCGCCCTTGCCGGGCTTAACATGGTCGGCCTTCACCGCCGTCCACAGCGTGTCCTGGTGCTTGATCACCATGCCCGGCTTGATTTCGTTACCGTTGATCTTCATCGGAAAACTTCCCACTGACCCCTGCCGGCCAAGGCGGCAGGGATGCCACATCAAATCGGGCGCGGGTGTATCAGCGGCAGCGTCATGCGGCAAGGCTGCTGGGGAGTGGGGACGTTGACCTTGCCTCGTTGCACGGTTCCGGGAAAGGTGACGGCAAAGGCAATAGCGGGGAAGCGGCGTGGATATCCTCGATCGCATCGTGCAACTCATCGAGACGCTGGACGTGCTGATAGCGCTTGCGACAGGTGCCGGCGCGGCCACCGTTGTCCTGCGGATCGCAAGACGGCGCCGTCACCGCGGCTTCTGGCGTTTGCGCAGCCCCATCCAGATGTCCTTGTGCGTGGCAACCTCGGCAGCCACCAACACCGGCAAGTATACCCGCTATGCCACCGGGGTCGGCCAGGTTCGCGCCTTGAGCGACATTACCCACAGTCTCAAGCAGGCATATGGGGAGGACGCCGACCCGACAGTATACATGAGCGAGAGCATGCCGGCGGAGGCCGTGCGCTGCGACCTTGTCCTTGTCGGAGGTTCGAAGAACAACACCGTCACCCGGCGCTTCCTTGATGCGGTGTTTGACGATGTCGGCTTGCGGTTTGACCCGGACGACGAGAACATCATCGTTCTGGATGGCGTGCGATACGAGACCTTGGTGAGCAACGGCGCAGTACAAAAGGATTACGCGCTGGTACTTGTCACGGATAACCCGTTCTGCAATGGGCGGCGCGTGTTCCTGTTCGCCGGCAGCCACACATATGGAACCGGCGCCGCAGGGCGTCTCTTGCGTGAAGACCTGATCGAGAAGCGCTTTTTCCTGCCACGCCGGTTTTTGTGTCTGGCAGAGATCACCGTCGACCAGCATCTTGATCTGACAATGAAGACCGTACTTTTCCGCCCGCTCAAACCTGGCACGCACGCATGAAAGTGATTGAAACCTTCCTGCGCTCCAAACAGGGCGGCGATGATGGGGGCGAGGACCGCCTCTTTACCGGCGCCAGCTTCGTTGCCGTTATAGACGGCGCAACAGCCAAGTCGGGCCAGGCGATGAAGGACCAGCCCAGCCCTGGTGCGCGGGCGGCCGAAGCCGCGATGACCGCAATCGCCTCTTTCGAAGCCGGCATTGCGCCCGATGACGCCTTTCGCCGCATCGAGAGCGCAATCAGCGCAGCCGCATCACGCACAGACGGCGAAACACCCAAGGCAGTTTGCGCCATCTACAGCCGGGCGCGGCGGGAAATCTGGCGGGTCGGCGATATTTCGGTGCGGATTGGCCAGCAGACCCATCCTGGCGAAAAGCTCGTGGACCGTATTGCCGCTGCCTATCGTGCCGCCCTGCTGCGCACCTACTTGCTGGAAGGCCACGACGCGCTCGCCTTGCGCGCTTCAGACCCGGGCCGGGAAGCTATCCTGCCCCTGCTGCGCCGGCAGGACATGTTTGAGAACGGGCCGGCCGAAGACCCCTTGTCCTACGCAGTGCTCGACGGCTCCGGGCGTTGTATCGGCCGCGTGGAGGTTTTCCCGGTACCGCCCGGCGCAGACATCGTCCTGTGTTCTGATGGCTATCTGGGTCCCGCCGCAACGCTGGCAGAAGCCGAACAGCGTCTCGAAGACGACCTCATGCGCGATCCGCTGCGTATCGGCGAATTTGCCACGACCAAGGCCGTCGGCCCGGATGCCGTGTCGTTTGACGACCGGGCTTACATACGCGTGCGCACCGATTAGGAGGCCTGGAAGGTCAGGACGCGGGAAAACGCCCCCACAAGCGTCCCCATCAGGCGCCGCGACCAGCCAAGGCCAAATGTGCGGAAATGGGCGAGATTGCCGTAGAGCACCATGCGCCGGGCGGCTATCTCGCTGACAAGCCCGCGCGGGTCCGCCCGTCTGGCGGCGGCCAGCGTTGCCGGTCCGATGCGGCTATCGGCGGTAACGCCCAGCGCTTCCTGCAGCAGGCGCACGGCCCGGCTTGCCCCGTGATTGACCGCCGCATCGAACACGATGAAGGCCACCGGCCCCGGCAGCTCGTCACATCGGCATTGATCCCAGTAACGCGCCTTGTAGATCTCGGCCGCCTCACCCCTCGTCAGCGTGCGGACATCCGCCCTGGTCACGCTGCGCCCGCGCCAGCCCTGCAGCGTGGCCAGCGTGATGCCGAAATTCGTCGCGCCGCCGGGATCATCCGGGTGATCGACATACCCGCCCTCGTGGATCAGCACATGGGCGAGGGCTGCAGCGAAAGCGTTGGACATGGGCAGGACTCCGGCGGGCTGGAGATCATCAGGCCCGCCAGTATGCGCCCTTTCAGTCCCCGGCCGGATTGAGCCGGAATCTGCCCATCATTCCGGCGTTGGCCTCGGCTTCCAGCCGGGCCAGCGTATCGTGGGTAAAGAGCTCCTCCAGCTGCGCCTCCAGCCGGTCGCGCTGCGGATCATCCGCCAGCGAATTGTCCCCCGGATAGCCTGCCCGCCTGACCCACACATAGGCCTGTTCCATATTGCGCAAGACGCCCCGGCCCGTCGCCAGCGCCCCCGCGTAAAGGAACTGGGCCTGCGCATCGCCAGCCTCGGCTCCGCGGCGCGCCCAGCTGGCCGCCTCATGAAAATCCCCGCCCGTGCTTTCAGCATCCTGCATCAGCAGCAGGGCATAATCGCCCATCGCCGCGGGCAGGCCCATCTCCGCGGCCATGCGCAGCATCGCCCGGCCGGCATCCTCGTCGGCATCGCCGCCCTCTCCGTTGATCAGCATAATGCCTGCAATGGCAGCAGACGGCGCATCACCGGCCTCGCCGGCACGGATATACCAGGGCCGGGCCAACGCTGGATCGTTCGGCCCGTGCACCCAGTCATCGAGCGCCGCCGCATAGGCCGCCATGGCGCGCGGCATGCCTGCCTCTGCGGCCAGCCGCAGCCAGTCCAGCGCCAGGTGCGACACGCCCGGATCGCCGGTATCGCGCAAATGCGCGCCGTACTCGAAGGCGGCGCGCGCATCGCCGGTTTCGGCGGCCTGACTTAAAAATTCACGTGCCTGAAATGGCTCCAGCCCGCCCCGCCGCTCGGCTGCCAGTGAGGCCAGAATGATCAGCGCATCGATATCGTCCTGCTCGCCCGCCCGGCGAAGCCAGCGCACCGCGCCCGTGTCGTCAGCTGTCCCTGAAAGCCCGTGCAGCAATATGTGCCCCACAAGCGTCGCGCCGCGCGGCTCGCCTGCGGCGGCGGCCCTTTCGGCATGGACGCGCGCACTGAGATAGTCGCCGGTGACATAGGCAGCAGATGCCCGTGCCATGGCCTGATCGGACGGGCTGCGCTCCTCGATCGATTCCCCGGACCGGTTGCGTTCAGCCTCGCCGGCGAGGCCCGGCGGCAGGGCCGGTTCCTGTGCAGCGGCCAACGATGTGGCCAGCGACAGCGCGCTCAGCGCGCCGAGAGCAGCGCTCCAAAGGCCCGTACGGCCTCCACCGGACCGGCCGGATGGTTCCACACCCCGCCCGATACCGCGATGAAATCCGCGCCCGCCTCTATCACCGGGCTGGCATTTTCCGGCGTAATGCCGCCAATCGCTACGCATGGCACCTCAAAGACTTCGCTCCACCACTCGATGATATCGACAGAAGCCGATGCCTTGGGCGATTTCGTGGCAGTTGGGTACATCGCGCCGAAGGCGACATAGTCTGCGCCTTTTTCCGCGGCTGTCATCGCCAGATGGCGGCTGTCATGGCAGGTGACGCCGACAATGCCGGTCTTGCCCACCGCCGCGCGCGCCTGGGCATAGGGCGCATCCTCCTGCCCGACATGCACCCCGTCCATGCCATAATGCACGGCAAGATCCGGCCGGTCATTCATCAGCACGGTGACGCCGTGGCGCTTGGCTGCCTTCACCAGCGGCGGGATAAGGCCCGGCAGCTGATTTTCAGGCTGATCTTTGAGGCGTAGCTGCAGGACGCTTGCCACACCCTCGGCCAGCACCGAATCCAGCAGCTCGGCAAAACCGGCATCAATGCGCGGCGGGGTGATGAGATATAGTTGGCAGCGTGACATGGGTTTGCTGGTTACACGCTTCGAAGGGCCAGCGGAAGCCGGTCAGGCCGTCCGTTTCGCTGGCCGCCCGGCGGCAAACTGTGCGACGGCAAAGAAACCGCTTAGTTCCCTTATTGAAGCCTGCTATCAATCAAGATGTTAGCGGTGAGTACAATCATGCGCTGGCATTGAGGGGGCCTCATGCCCCGTTCCTTATGGAGACTTTCATGATTGCCAGAACTGTTGCCTGCGCCACTTTGGCCGCGCTGGCCATGGGCGCTGCTGCGTCCGCCCAGAATTACGGGCTCAACCCGAACTTCGGCACGTATTCGCTCAGCGCCGGCTTCCTGCCGGACCCGCAGGTCGTGAACGTCATCGCTGGCGGCACTATTGATGCCGGCCATCTGGGCGGCGCCTGCGCCGGTGCCATCTCCGACGCGCCGGATGTCCGCCTGAATTTCAATGGCGGCCGCATCTCCATCGGCGCTGAATCGAACGCCGACACCACCATCGTCGTCAACGGCCCGGATGGCCGCTGGTACTGCAATGACGATTTCGACGGTCTGAACCCGCGCGTCACCCTGTCCGGCTCCGGCCAGTATGACATCTGGGTCGGCACCTATTCGGGCGGCACGGCCCAGGCGGTGGTGTACTTCACCGAGTATTAGGTTCCGGGTTTACCCAAACCTGAAACGCGAAAGGCCCGGCAATGCCGGGCCTTTTTTCATGAGTACAGGCAGAAGGCGCCTACCCCTCCATGCCCTCATCCCATTCGCCGAGCGCGGCAAGGCCGTTCATCTTCGCCCGGTGATTGAAGGCTTTTTGGCCAGCGGCGTCATCCTTGCCGCCCCAAGCGGCCAGCGGCGCGGCCTGCAGCGCGCGGCCATAGGAGAAGGTCAGCGGCCAGGGCAAGTCAAAGCCCGCATTCATGATGTTGAGGTGCGCAGTGGCGTCCACATCCGACTGCCCGCCCGACAGGAAGGCAATGCCTGGCACCGAGGCCGGCACGCAATTGGTCAGGCACTGCACGGTCATTTCGGCCACTTCCTCGCGGCTCGCCTGGGTGGCGCAATTCGTGCCGGAAATGATCATATTGGGTTTCAGGATCGTGCCTTCCAGCACCACGCCCTGATCGAACAGTTCCGCATAAAGGCGCTTCAGAGCGAACTCGGTCACCTCGTAGCAACGGTCGATATCATGGTCGCCATCCATGATGACTTCCGGCTCCACGATGGGAACAATGTTCGCTTCCTGGCACAGCATCGCATAGCGCGTGAGCGCGTGCATGTTCGTGTTGATGCAGTACTGGGACGGCACGCTGTCATCGCCGCCAGAACCGATATTGATCACGGCGCGCCATTTGGCAAAACGCGCGCCCAGCGCATGATACTCCGCCAGACGCTCGCGCAGACCGTCGAGGCCCTCGGTGATCATCTCGCCCGGCGCGCCAGCCAGCGGTTTCGCGCCCGTATCCACCTTGATGCCCGGCACGGCGCCCGTCTTGGCGATCAGCTCGGCCAGCGGCGTGCCGTCCTTGGCTTTCTGGCGCAGTGTCTCGTCATAGAGGATGACGCCGGATATATGCTCGCTCATCGCCGGCTCGGTACGGAACAGCATTTCACGCCAGTCCCGGCGGCTGTCGGCGGTCGATTCCAGCTTGATCGTGTCAAAGCGCTTCTTGATCGTGCCGGTGGACTCGTCTGCCGCCAGAATGCCCTTGCCGGGCGCCACCATGCGCATCGCGGTTTCGTAGAGCGCGTCGATATCCATAGTCACATTCCCCCGTAAATCCTGCTTGCCATCGGCCTGGGCCAGCTTGCCAGACCCTAATTCTTTTCCGGCGCCCGCCGCAAAACCTCTATACCCGGAAGGGGCTTGCCTTCCAGCCATTCGAGAAACGCGCCGCCCGCGGTGGAGATAAAGGTAAAATCGTCCGCCACGCCGGCATGATTGAGCGCGGCCACCGTATCACCGCCGCCCGCAACCGCCACCAGCTTGCGCTCACGCAGGCGCTGGGCGGCAAAGCGGGCCGCCTCTACCGTGCCGGTGTCAAACGGGGCCATCTCGAACGCGCCCAGCGGCCCGTTCCAGACCAGCGTCTTTGCGCTCTCGATGGAATCGGCCAGCGCATCAATCGTCGCCGGGCCGCAATCAAGGATCATCTCGTCGCGGGCAATTTCATCAAGGCCCGCCACGCGCCGCGCGGCCTTGGCTTTCAGCTCGCGTGCGACAACTACGTCTTCAGGCAGGATGAGCTGGCAACCGGATTTTTCCGCCGCCGCAATGATCTCACGCGCCGTGGCCAGCAGGTCGGGCTCGTAGAGGCTTTTGCCGACATCCACGCCCTTGGCCGCCAGGAAGGTATTGGCCATGGCACCGCCGACGAACAGCCGGTTCACCTTGGTCACAAGGTTCATCAGAAGGTCGATCTTGGTCGATACTTTCGCCCCACCGACGACAGCCAGCAGCGGACGTTCAGGGTTCTCCAGCGCTGCCGTCACATGGTCCAGCTCACGCTGGAGCGCGAGACCGGCATAGGCGGGCAGCAGGCGGGCCACGCCTTCGGTGGAGGCATGGGCGCGGTGCGCCGCCGAAAAGGCATCGTTCACATAGGCATCGCCAAGCGCGGCCAGCTGCGCGGCAAACTCCGCATCATTGGCTTCTTCACCGGCGTGAAAACGCGTGTTTTCCAGAAGGAGCACATCGCCGTCCTTCAGCTCGGCCACCGCCTTTTCCGCCAGCCGGCCCACGCAGTCACCGGCAAAGCGCACCGGCGTGCCCAGCAGGTCTGACAGTGGCGCGGTCACCGGCTTCAGGCTCTGGCTGGCATCGGCCTTGCCTTTCGGACGGCCGAAATGCGCAAGCAGTATGACGCGCGCGCCCTTGCCGGTCAGCCACTCGATCGTCGGCAGGGCCGATTTCAGGCGCGTGTCATCGCTGACCTTGCCATCGGCCATCGGCACGTTGAAATCGACGCGCACCAGCACGCGCTTGCCCGTAACCTGCGCTTCTTCCAGACGGGCGATCTTGCCTTCGCTCATGGGTCTGTTCGGTTCCTAGATCAGCCGGCCCATCGCCACCGCCGTATCGATCATACGGCAGGCAAAGCCCCATTCATTGTCATACCAGGTCATCACACGGGCCAGTCTGCCGCCGATGACATTGGTCTTGTCAATCGCGACGATGGACGAGCGCGGATCGTGATTATAGTCGATGGAGACCAGCGGCAGGCTGTCATAGCCCAGCACGCCCTTCATCGGCCCGTCAGCGGCCGCGCAGATCGCCGCATTGATTTCCTCGATACTGGTCTCGCGGCCCGGCGTGAACACCAGATCGATCACAGAGACATTCGGTGTCGGCACGCGGATGGCAGAGCCATCAAGGCGGCCTTTCAGCTCGGGCAGCACCTCGCCAACGGCCTTTGCAGCGCCGGTCGTCGTCGGCACCATCGACATGGCAGCGGCCCGCGCGCGGTGCAGATCCTTGTGATTGCGGTCCAGCGTCGGCTGGTCGCCGGTATAGGCATGGATGGTCGTCATATGACCGTGCTCGATGCCGATCGCGTCATTGAGCACCTTGGCCACGGGGGCGAGACCGTTCGTGGTGCACGAGGCGTTGGAGACGATGATGTCATCCGCCGTCAGGCTGGCATGATTGACGCCGTAGACGATGGTCTTGTCGGCATTCTTGGCCGGTGCAGAGCACAGCACGCGTTTCGCGCCGGAGGAGAGGTGCGCGGAAGCCGCCGCCTTGTCGTTGAACTTGCCGGTGCATTCCAGCACGAGGTCAATGCCCAGATCCTTCCAGGGCAGCTGGGAGGGATCACGGTTGGAGACCTTGGTGATCTTGCCGAAACCGGCATCAAACCCGTCATCAAACAGCTTGATCTCGCGCGGATAGCGGCCATGCACGCTGTCATAGGTCAGCAAGTGTGCGTTCACCTCCGGCGTGGCGCTGTCATTGATCGCAACGACCTCCACCTCGTGCCAGCGCTGATGCTCCAGCACCGCCCGCAGGGCCAGACGCCCGATACGGCCAAACCCGTTGATCGCCACCCGAAGAGCCATGACGCGCTCCTTGAAAATCCGCTAGAAACTTTTGGGAACCCTGCAGCGGCAACGCCGCGCCGGGCAATTGCGCACGGGGTTTAGACGCTTCCCCGCCCCGCGTCCATACACGAGCCGCGATGCTTTGCGGTGGGACTCGCCGCAGTGTAGAATGGCCTCTCGAACAAGGGTGAAGCGATGACCGCAAACCTGCTCGAGCGCATTACCACCGATCCCGCCGTGATGGGAGGGCAACCATGCCTGCGTGGTCTGCGGATAAGGGTCAGCGACATACTCGGCTTGCTCGCCTCTGGCATGTCCAGCGAAGACGTTCTGGCTGATTACACCTACCTGGAGGCCGACGATATCCGCGCTGAACTGGCCTATGCGGCCCGGCTCACCGGCCACCGCGTGATCGCGGCGGAGTGAGCGCGCCCGCATTCCTTGTCGATATGCAATTGCCAAGAGCGCTAGCCAGCTGGCTTGCACCCGGAGAAGCCGACGCCATTCATGCCCATGATGCCGGGCTTGAGCGCGCGCCTGACACCCTTCTATGCGAGCACGCCCAGGCAGAGGGTCGGGTCATCATGACAAAGGACGCTGATTTTCTGAACCTTTCGCTGCGCTAAAACCCCGTCGTCCGGCTGGTCTGGGTGCGCGTCGGCAACATGTCCACGAACCGCCTCATCGAGCGGTTTTCAGAAGCTTGACCGCAAATTCGCGCTGCCTTGGAGGCCGGTGAAACGGTGGTGGAACTTCACTAGGCGCTCAGGCGCTGTTCCAGCTTCTTCAGAAAAACCATGCAGGCCTCCAGCTGGCTGATCTCTACGAACTCATCAGGCTGATGAGCCTGATCGATATGGCCGGGCCCGCAAATGACAGCCGACATGCCGCCATCCTGAAACTGCCCGCCTTCAGTGCCGTAGGAGACCACGCGCGGCGCATTATCGCCGGTCAGGGCGCGGGCAATGCCCTCGGCCTCGCCATCCTTTTCGGGGCGCAAGGGCGGCACGTTGGACACTTCGGTGATACGGATTGACGCTTCCGGCGCTGTCCGGCGCATATCGGCCTCCACCTCGGCAGCCAGTTCGCGCAGGCGCCGCCCCACCCCCGGACCGTCGTCCCAGGGCGCGGGGCGCATCAGCGCCTCGAACCAGGCGTCTTTCGCAAGGATATTCATCGCCGACCCGCCGCCCATCCGGCCAATGGTCAGCGTGCCAAAGGGCGGATCGAACGGACTGTCCTCAGGAGCTGCGGCGCGCAGGGCTTCGCCCTCGCGGCGCAGGAACTCCATCAGGATCACGGCATTGGTCACCGCACACGCGCCGGCATTGACCAGGCTGGAATGCGCTTCGCGGCCGGTGATCTCCACGCGCACCGAGTATAGCCCCTTATGACCCGTCACCACCTTCATGCCGGTGGGCTCGCCCACCAGCACGGCAGACGGTTTCGGGTGCCCGGCGGCGATCGCCCGGATCATGGAGGGCGCGCCCTGACAGCCCACCTCCTCATCGTAGGAGAAGGCAAAATGGACCGGGCGCTTGAGCGGCGCCGCTGCCAGATCGGGTGCAGCCGCCAGCGCGCAGGCGACAAAGCCCTTCATGTCGCACGTGCCGCGCCCGTAGAGCTTGCCGTTCTTTTCCGTCAGCACAAACGGATCGGTCGACCAGTTCTGCCCGTCGACCGGCACCACATCCGTATGGCCGGAGAGGATCACCCCGCCATCGGTTTCCGGGCCGATAAAGGCATGCAGATTGGATTTCAGCCCGTCCGGGCTCGGCACACGCTGACAGCGCGCGCCCAGCCCGGTCAGATAGTCCTCCACCCAGTCAATCAGGGCGAGATTGGAATTGCGCGAGGTGGTGTCGAACGCGATCAGGCGTTCGAGCAGCGCGATGGCTTGCGGGCTCCGGCTCATTCGCGGTCCGGCAGGCCAAGCAGTTCCAGCTGGAAGACCAGCGCCGCGTTAGGCGGGATCGGCCCGCCCGGCGTGCCGCGTGCGCCATAGGCCAGTTCCGGGGCGATATAGAGTGTCCATTTCTCGCCGACGCGCATCAGCGGCAGGGCCTCCACCCAGCCCGCGATCAGCCGGTCGGAGGGAAATTCGGCCGGTTCGCCGCGCGCGTAGGAGCTGTCAAACTCGGTGCCGTCCAGGAGCTGGCCGGCATAGTGGACGCGCACATATTCGCCGCGTACCGGCGAGGGATTGGCGGGGCCTGCTGCCCGCTCGATACGGTATTGCAAGCCCGATGGCGTGGTGTAGACGCACGGCTGTTCGACATTGCTGCGAAGGAATTCTTCCGCGATCGCAGCATTGTAATCGGCGCTTGCTTCGTCCTCGCCGCGCTCACGCGGCTCGAAACGGTGCAGCGGCGCATTGCCGGGCTCGCATCCGCGTGCGGCGCGCAGCTCGCGCTGGAACACGGCTGCCGTCTGATCTTCTTCGCTCATGCCTTCCACGCGAGCACGAAAGGCTTCGGCGCTTTCCTCCGGCTCGAGCGGGGAGAGCGTGATTTCATCCGAATCATTCGCATCAACCGGTGCCGCCTCTTGCGCCGGAGGTGCGGCGTCCGCCGGGGCGCTCTCCTCAGGCGCAGGGCTCTCGCCACAGGCGGCGAGGACCAGCGCGGCAATAGAAGCTGTGGCGGCAAGACGGATCGGCATGAACACTCTCCAGAGCTTGGTGACAGGCAGGCTGCAATCAGCCCTGCCCCTTCATACCAGATGGACGCAATCAGTCACCCGCCGCGTCAGTTACCGCCGATGGCATGGAGCTGAGAACATGCGGCCAGACGCGCTCGAAATAGGTGAAAGCCGTGTCCCACGCCTCGCCCTCACCCCAGCCGGAATGGACGAGGCTGACGCGGGTGCGCGCCTCGCCCAGCGGCTCGAACCGGATCAGCAAATGCGTGTGATGGGGCCGCACGTCTGCCATGTAGGGCGGCAACGCCCAGCTGGCCGACAGCATGCGGTTTTCCTGATAGCCCAGAATGATGGTGCCTTCCGAGCCGCGCTGGCCCGGCTCCGCATCCGGCGCGAAATAGAACTCGAACGGGCCTTGCGGGCGCAGCTCGATATGGGCCGCTGGCGCAAAGAAGCTCGTGACGCCCTCATTCGTGGTCCAGAGCCGCCAGGCCTCAGCCGCTGGCAGGTCCACAACCACGCTGGCGGTTATGGCGCGCTCCGGCTGGGGCGCAGGCAAGTCCTGTGCCCCAGCCGGAGAGATCACGAAAAACAGCAGCGCAAGGATTGCAGACAGGCGCATCAGTCGAGCCCCAGAACATCCCTCAGAAACAGGGTTTCCGCCTCGCGCTGGAAGTCGCGGTTGGACTGGCGCGCAAAGCCGTGACCCTCATCCATGGCGACAAGATACCACGGATCGCCACCCGCCTCACGCACCGCGGCAAGGATCTGCTCGGCTTCGGAGAGCGGCACGCGCGGATCATTGGCGCCCTGGATGATGAAGAGTGGCGCCGTGATGCGGTGGGCGTGATTGGCAGGCGAGATGCTCTCCAGGAATTCACGCACCTCAGGGTCACGCTCATCGCCATATTCCGCGCGGCGCAGATCCTGACGGTAACCGGCCGTGTTTTCCAGGAAGGTCACGAAGTTCGAGATGCCGACAATATTGATGCCGCCCGCCAGCCGGTCGGAATAATGCACCAGCGAAGCCAGGACCATATAGCCGCCATACGAGCCGCCATAGACCACCACGCGGTTTTCATCGAGGTCAGGCTGGGTAGCGATCCAGTCGAGAAGCGCGCCGATATCGCGCACCGAGTTCTCGCGCAGGAACACATTGTCCAGATTGACATATTCGTTGCCGTAACCGGCCGAGCCGCGCACATTGGGCACCACCACAGCCGCGCCCAGCTCCTGCAGCCAGTACTGGAAGGTTGAGCTGAAACCGGGCCGCGCCTGCGCTTCCGGTCCGCCATGGATCGAGACAATGACCGGGTGCGGACCCTCACCGGACGGACGGTGGATGAAGGCCGGGACTTCAAGGCCGTCAAAACTTTCAAAACTGATCAGCTGGGGCGCCGAGAAGCGGCTGGTGTCCAGCCCCCCCACTTCCGACTGCGTCCAGCGCACAAGCTCGCCCGAGACAAGATCATAGACCCAAGCATCGCCGGGAGAAGCTGCCGAGCTGTGGGTAAAGCCGATACGGTTGCCATCCGGGCTGAAGGTTATACCGCCGATCAGGCCGACAGGCAGATCCGGCCCGGGCAGACTTTCGCCGGTGGCCGCATTGATGATGTATATCTCCGAGATGCCGCCCTCATTGGTCGTGTAGGCGATGACCGAGCCGTCGGGTGACAGCGCCATGGCCTGCACGTCCCAGTCATGCTCGGCCACCACGCGCTTTTCGCCGCCATCAACGGGAATTTCCATGATGCGGCGAAACTCCGCGCCTTCGTCGGTGACGACGAAAATGCTGTCACCGCTGGCCGAGAACCGGGCCGCGCCATAGGCATTGGTCTCGTCGGGATTGATCTGGGTGAGCGTGCCTTGCTCGATGTCGAGCACGTATAGCCTTGCCTCATTGATCGAGAAATAGCGTCCGATCAGCAGGCGCGACCCGTCGGGAGACCAGTCGACCGGGCTCATCGCCCCTTCGCCCTGCAGCACCTCCTGCGCGGTCGTAGGGTCGGCCGGATCGGCCATATAGATGGTGTAGTCCGCATCACCCCAGCCGGCGGCGGCCCACGCGATCATCCGGCCATCACGCGACCAGGAGAAGCCCTGATTGCGGATCTGATCGGTGGTGAACTGTACAGAGCGCGAACGCTCCGGATCGAACAGGAAACCCTGGAAAAACTCGTCACCACCGACATCACGGGTGAACAGGAACTGGCCGGAGCCGTCCGGACGTACGCTGGCGCCACTGGTGCGTTCGTCATAGAAGGTGATCTGGCGGCGCGCGCCCATGGGCTGGGCGACATAGTGAATCTGGTTCGTCTCGCCAAAGCGCGTGGTGATGTAGATCCCGCCATCGGGCGCAAAATCGGAAAAGCCCGCCCCGCGCACATTCTGGTACTGGCGCAGGCGTTCACGCACCTCTCGGGGAATCTCGGGGATATTCTCCATCACCAGATTGCCGCGCGTGACACGCTCCGGCGCGTCCTGCGCAAACACCGGCCCCGACAGCGTCAGGGCTGCGCTGATACCCAAGGCCAGATACTTCATCACGTCACTCTCCATGAAATCCGGGGCCTGGCACTGCCGTTGGCAATGCCAGGCCGCTTTGCCCGCCGGGCCTGCTATTCTGCGGCTGCAGCCGCATCGCGCGGCAGGATCGAAACCCTGTAGGCCCGTTCCGGCTGCAGGTATTCCGCCGCCAGCGCGGTGATCTCCTCAACCGTGACCGCGTTATAGTCCTCGGCCGCCGTGCGCAGCCGGTCGAGACGCTCCGGATAGGTCTGCGAGCGGCTGATCTGCCCCAGCCACATCGGATTGCTTTCCATGCTCTGGCTCAGGCGTTCCAGCACCGGCTGGCGGGCGCGCTGCAGCTCGTCCTCGGTGATGTCACCGGACGCCATGGCCGCTGCCAGTTCGTCGGCGATATCGTACATGCGCTCCACTTCCGAACGGTCCACATCCAGCCCGACCCAGAGAAAGCCGTAATCGGGGAAAATGATGGACGCCTGGCTGGACACGATCGGGGAATAGGTAGCCCCCTCCCGCTCGCGGAAGCGTTCGGTGGCCTTGAGACTGTAAACCTCTGCCATGAGATCGATTGCGCGGGCACGGCGCGCGTCAAACGCGTCGCCTACAGGCCAGTAGATGTTCGCCATACCGCTATCGGCCTGGCCGTTGAATTCCACAACAGCGGGCTCCTCGCGCGCATCGGGGAAGCTGATCTGGCGGGCATCATCATAGTCCGGCCAGCTCTCCGCACGCGCAGGCAGCGCGCCAAACGTGCTGGCGGTCATCGCAATGGCCGCATCAGGGGCGATATCACCCACAATGGTGATCTCCAGCGGAGCCGAGCTCAGCGCCTCGGCCACCAGCGCGCGGGCATGATCCATCGTGAACGCCTCGATCTCCGCGCGTTCGGGAAAACCCCAGCGCGGATCGCCATCGCGCAGCATCCGGCTGACCCGGTTCACGGCCACCTGTACGGCCTGCGCGTTCTGACCACGGCGGATTTCCTCTGCAATCGAGCGGAACTGGTTCAGCCCGTCATCGCGCCAGCCTGGCGCCACCATGAAGGCCGTCAGCACCTGCATCTGCAGCTCGAAATCTTCCGGCGTGGTGGCCGAGGTGAACGAGAAGCTGTCCGCTCCCACGCCCAGCCCGTAGCCCACCGACCGGCCGGCAAACAGGCGCTGCAACTCGTCCCGGTCATGGGCTTCCAGGCCGCCGCCGCCAAACACAGCCCCCAGAATGGTACCGGCCGCCTGCGTCGGCTGGGGCGTCAGGTCACCGGCGCCGAACTCGGCCCGGATGCGGATGATATTGTCCTCAAAGTCCGTCTGCTTGACGTTGAGCCGCACGCCGTTGGCAAAAACGATCTGGTGGAAATCGAGATCCTCGACATACTCGCGCGACACCACCTCACCGGCAGGGCCGAAATCGGTATAGGCAAATTCGGTAGCGCCCGCATCGTCGAGCGGATCGACCGGTGTGGCCTGCGACTCCTCCCAGGCGGCCTGTACAGCCGCTGCCCCGTCTTCGAGCGGTTCATTGACGGCCACATAGATCTGCGGGGGAGCCGCCGCCCACATGGCACGGAACGCGGCCTCGACATTTTCAAGTGTGAGCTGCTCTTCGCTCGCCTCCAGCCACTCGGCCTGCCAGGAAGGGTGGTTCAGCGTCGTTTCACCCAGCCAGCCCTGCCAGATGCCGTCCGCCAGCTGCGGCGTGCGGCGGGTGCGCGCAGCATTGACCGCATTGCGTATGCTGGTACGCAGATTGGACATCTGCTCGTCGAGCTCAGCCTGGCTGAAACCGTGCTCCATGGCCCGGCGCACTTCCTGCTCGATCACGGCGAGCCCTTCACGCCAGCGCTCGGGCGAGGACACCGCGAACGCGCCGGCACGATGCGCCAGATCGAAATCATTGGAATAGGAGAAGCTGGCCTGTACCAGCGGTGACAGCCCCGAATTGATCTGCGACTGCAGGCGGCGCTGCACGATGGCATTGCCCAGCTGTCGCAAGGTGGAGTCAACGCGCGCCTGCGCACTGTCAGCCCGCGGCCCGCCGGGAACCACAACATCATAGTTGATGAGCGTGAACACTTCCGGATCGTGGAAATAGCCAAAGCGCGGAGCGTCAACCGCTGAGACCGAGCCGATATCGGGATGTGGCGGCGCATCGGCCGGCGCTTCCCAGGTGGAAAACCCTTCAACCGCGCTCACCTCAAGACCCGGCAGCTCGATCTCGAACCCGTCGCGGATCATCGCCTCGACCGCATCGGCATCAACATCGCCGGTAACCACCAGAAGCGCGCGCTGCGGAACGTAGAAGTCCTCGTAATACTCGATGAATGCATCGCGCTGCGCATTGTCGATGACCTCAACGGTACCGATAGGGCTGCGCTCGGACACCAGCGTGTCGGGATAGAGAAAGCCGTAATAGCTCATCAGGAAGCGCTGGATGGGCGTATCGCGGAAACGCATCTCGCCGCGGATAACGCCCCGCTCTGCGTCAATCGCGTCCTGGTCCATCACCATCTCGGTGGCCGTTTCGCGCATCAGGAACAGGCCGGTCTTGACGATCTGCTCGTCCACCGACGGCAGATCAAGCTGATAGCCGACCACCTGCTGACCGGTAAACGCATTGGTATCCGGGCCAAACGCCAGGCCATAGCGCTCCAGCAGCGGGATCATCTCGCCTTCTGGAACATTGGTCGTGCCATTGAAGGCCATGTGCTCGATGAAGTGGGCAAGGCCGCGCTGATGCTCGGCCTCGGCCAGCGAGCCGACATTGAATACCAGGCGCAGCGCTGCTGTCCCGCTCGGCGTGGAGTTGGGCATGATCACATAGCGCATGCCGTTATCAAGCTGGCCAAAGCGCATGCCCGGATCGGCGGGAATACCGCTGGTCAGGTGGGCAAACTCCGTTTCGATGCCCGAAGCTGCGGGCTCGTCCGCCGGCTGCTGGCCCGTTTGCGCCGGGTCACCGGAGCACGCTGCGAGTGCCAGAAACAATAGGCTGGCGAACAGGCTCCTGCCTGCATGGACGGTTTTCATGGAGTTCCCCCGGATCATGGCCGTGTTCATCATTCGGGCGAAACTAAGGCACGCTGAGCGAGCTTCAAATGAAAAAGGCTTCACACTCCTGCCACACTGCAGCCGCGCAAGCCTCCTGACCGGCAATTTCAGATGTCAGACAGGGTCGTGTTCGGCGACCCAGTGACCGGGCGTGACCTCAATCAGCTTGGGACGGTATTGCTCCACATCGTCTCCGTCCACGAGGCGCGATTTCAGGAA
Source organism: Glycocaulis albus (assembly GCF_014639075.1). GTDB lineage: Bacteria > Pseudomonadota > Alphaproteobacteria > Caulobacterales > Maricaulaceae > Glycocaulis > Glycocaulis albus. The sequence goes on along the minus strand of NZ_BMFS01000001.1, from coordinate 245,391 downwards.
GCGCAGCTGTGCCCGGCTGTCCAGCGGGCTGGGAAGGTCGCCCGACAGCTTGATCCGCTCGCGCTTGCGCTCGATCTGCGGGTCCGGGATAGGCACCGCAGAGATCAGCGCCCGCGTATAGGGGTGGCGCGCATCATCATAAATCGCATCACGCGTGGCGAACTCCACGATCCGCCCCAGATACAGCACCATCACCCGGTGGGACACTTCGCGCACCACCGACAGATCGTGCGATATGAACAGCATGGACAGGCCGAGATCGCGCTGGAGATCCGCCAGCAGGTCAATGATCTGCGCCTGGATGGACACGTCCAGCGCTGACACCGCTTCGTCGCAGATCACCAGCTTGGGGCTGAGGATCATCGCGCGCGCAATGCCGACACGCTGGTTCTGGCCGCCGGAGAGCTCGTGGGGATACCGGTTGATCATGTCGGGATCGAGCCCGACACGCTTCATCATCGCGCGCACCCGCTCCTCGCGCTCCTTGCCGCGCACCTCCGGGCGGAACGTGATCAGCGGCTCGGCAATAGACGCGCCGATAGTCATGCGCGGATTGAGCGAGGCGAGCGGATCCTGAAACACGATCTGCATGTCCTTGCGTGCCTGACGCATGTCCCGCGCATTCTTCTCCAGCAGGTTGGTACCGATCCAGCTGACAGCGCCGTCCGTGGATTCGACCAGCCGCAGAATCGCGCGCGCCAGCGTGGACTTTCCGCAACCCGATTCCCCCACGACGCCGATGGTCTCGCCGGGCAGGAGGTCGAAGCTGACGCCATCAACGGCCTTGAGAGGGATGGTCCTGGGGATGAGGCCGCCACCGACGGGCACGGGGAACCAGACCTTGAGATCCTGCACCTCGAGAACGGGCTTCTCGCCTTCCACGGCCTTGCGTGTCTGCGTGATCGGCCCGGTAACCCGGTCGGCCTTGTCGAGGCGCGGCATTGCATCAAGCAGCATGCGCGTATAGGCGTGGGCCGGCTCTGCGAACACCTGATCAACGCCGCCGGTCTCCACATAGGCGCCGTTCTGCATGACCTGCACCCGGTCGGCCATGCGCGCCACCACGCCCATATCATGGGTGATCAGGGCGATGGCCGCGCCCGTTTCCGCCTTGAGCTCGTCCATGATGTCGAGCACCTGGGCCTGAACCGTCACATCGAGCGCCGTGGTCGGCTCGTCAGCAATCAGAAGGTCCGGACCGCACAGCATCGACATCGCGATCATCACGCGCTGGCGCATGCCGCCAGACAGCTCATGCGGATACTGGCGCAGCCGCCGGGCGGCCTCCGGGATCCGCACGCGGTCAAGCCATTCCATACAGCGCTTCTCGGCGGCCTCGCCCTTCAGCGACAAATGCGCCGCCAGCACTTCCTTCATCTGGTCACCCACCCGCATATGGGGTGTCAGCGAAGTCAGCGGATCCTGGAAGATCATCGTCATGGACTTGCCACGCACGGTATTGAGCCGCTTGGGCGACAATCCGAGAATTTCCTGTCCACGATAGCGGATTGAGCCATCTGCCCTGCCGTTCGAGGCCAGCAGCCCCATGGCAGCGAGGAAGGTCTGGCTCTTGCCGGAACCGGACTCTCCCACAACCGCCAGGCATTCGCCGGAGCGTATCTCAAGGTCGATGCCGCGTACGGCGTGCACTTCACCATCAGGCGTATCAAAGCGCACGTTCAGGCCGCGAACTTCAAGGATCGGCGCAGATGCGTCGGTCAATCCGTCCTCACTAAAAATCTCTGCCGGGCAAGCGCCCAAATCGCTGGATAGGCCGGAACGATAGCTCCTGCTTAATATTCCTTCCATTACTATACGCACAAACGGCTGATTCGTGTCGGCCGGGCCGAAACGGAACAAGACGGATAATGGTCAGCGCGCAGATGTTCGAACACGCGTTCAACGCGCTGCCTGGCGCATGCGTGCTGCTGGATGATGACGGACGCATTGTCGCAGCCAACGCCCGGTTTTCCGCCAGCTTTTCTGAACATGTCGGACCGGGACACGGCCTTGCCCAGCTCTATTGCGATCCGCTGGACGGGCTGACTGCCCGGTGGAAAAGATCACGCAATGCCGAGGCCGATGAAATCGTGGACACGGCTTTGTTGCGCGGCAGCGACGGGGAGCCATGCGCCGTACGCCTGCATATCCGCCGCATCCAGCCTGGCATGCGTCTGGCCACCATCGAACCGGCTGTGGACATGTCACAACGTGAAATGCAGCTGCGCGCGGCGCGCCAGCGCGTGGCCATGGCGTTCGAGGAGCACAGCGAAGGGGCGTACAGCGCCGATTTCCGCTCGCGCCGCGTCGTGGTGTCCGGCCTGCTTGAGCGCTTTGTCGGCCCGGGCGGCGCCGACCAGCCCCTCCGGCTGGCTCGCTGGCTGTCACTTCTGCATCCGGAAGACCTGGCACGCGCGCGCGCCGCGCTCAAAGGCAATGCGTCAGGCGCCGACACGGTCATCAGTTTTCACTGCAGGATGCGCACGCGCGAAGGCGGCTGGGTGCCGACACGCCATGATGTGCGTGTCGTTGAGCGTGACGGGGATGGCAATCCGTTGCGGGTGACAGGGCTGGTCCACGATGTGGCGGCAGACGATCGGGCCGAGGCGCGCGCCAGCATCGAACGCAACAGGACCCGGCTGCTGGTCGACGCCCTCGCCCTGAGCACCTGGACATTCGATTTCGAAACGCTCAACGGCACAATGACAGGTCCGGTCAATCTCGCGCTCGGAGCGGGTCCCGGAACGCAGGAAATGAACGAGGGCGTTCTTCGCAGCCGGCTGCATCCTGACGATTCAGAACGCGTCTACGCCGCCTTTATGGGGCTGCAGTTCGGCGGCCATTATGACGAAACCTTCCGCCTGCGCGCCGAAAGCGGCCACTGGCTCTGGTATCGCAGCTGGGGGGAGCTCGAGCCGTCAACCGATGGCCGTCGGCGTTCGATGAAGGCTTTCGGCTTCTGGTATGAGCTGCCTCATCATCGCGAAGAGATAGTTGAAGCGCTCGATACCGATCTGGCAGGCGTGCTCGACCGGGCCGGACTGAGCGGCTGGTCCTACAACTACGCGGAACGCCTGGTCACGCTCTCCGGCCCCATCCTGACGGCCATTGGGCTGCCTGAAGGACCGCTCACCCTGCCCACCGACGACTTCAGGGCGCGTATCCACCGGGGTGACCAGGCACGCGTTCGCGATGCGCTGGCGGCCATGGCGAGTACCGGCAACACCCATGTCGAATTCCGCGTGCGCACAGAGGGCGGGCACTGGATCTGGCTCAGCCTGCGGGGCGGTATCAGCGCCCAGACCAGTAACGGCAAACCATTGCGCGCGTCTGGCGTATTTGCCGAGACGACCCGCCGCAAGGAACAGGAGCGCCGGCTGGCCGATAGCGAACGGTTGCTGTCCCACGCCGTATCGGCGGCGACGCTCGGCGCATGGGAGGTTGATTACAAGGCTGGCGAATTTCTGCCGCGAGGCGAAATCCGGGCCATGCTCGGCCTGGATGGCATGGAGAACTGGGTCCCGCTCTCACGCTGGCGCGACCTTGTCCATCCGGAGGACCGCTCCACCCTTGATCGCTCGGTCGGCGGTATAATGAAAAGCCAGCCCGGCGAGAGCCGGACGGCAGAATACCGGGTGATGGACCATCGCACCGGCGAATATGTCTGGGTGGAGGCACGCGGCAGCCGGCTTGGCCCGGAAAGCCACCGCGCTGACTGCGCCGGCATTGTCCTGGATATCTCGCACCGCAAGGCGCTGGAGCAGAACCTGGCGCACAGCGAGGAACGGCTGGCCCGCGCGCTGGAAAGCGCCCACCAGGGCACCTGGCGTTTGAACATCGGGACCGGACAGGTAGAACTCTCCGAGTTTGCCCGTCTCATCATGGGTCTGCCGGCGGGCCATGACGGCAGGCTTACCCTTGATGAATGGCGAGGCCTGATCTGCGCCGAGGACCGTCATCTGTGCGAAGCCGGGGTGAGCGCCATGATCGGTGGCGAACGCCTCAACGCTGTCTATCGCGTCGCTGACGGGCAAGGTGGCTGGCGGTGGATCGAGGATCGCGGTGCCATCAGCGCCTATAATGCCAAGGACGAACCGGTCGAGGCGATCGGGACACTGTTTGATATCACCGCACGCCGCCTGCTCGAGCTGGAGCTGGAAGAACGCGAAAAGCGCCTGAACGAGTCGATGGATGCGGGCCTTTCGGCCATCTGGAGTATCGATCTCCAGACCGGCATCCAGTCGGTGCGCGGCCGCCTGCTGGAATGGATGGGCCGCAAGATTGGCGAGGACGCGCTGGAAGCCGCCGACTGGCAGCCCATCATCCACCCGGACGACAGCAAGCTGGCGCGCAAGGCACTGGCAGAAATCATGGCAGGCAGGGCCGCTGGCCCGATCGATTACCGGCTTCGCGATGGCGATAGCTGGCGCTGGGTGCGCTCCAAAGGCCAGCCAACAGCGTGGGACGAGAGCGGCAAGCCCATAAGATCCGGCGGCGTCGTCATTGATATCACCGCAGAAAAGCAGTTCGCCGAAGCGCTCGATATCGAGCGCGAGCGCCTGCGCCAGATATATACGACAACGCCAGTCATGCTGGCCTCAACAGACCCGCAAGGGATAATCCTGGGTGTCAGTGAATACTGGCTCTCCTCCACCGGCCATGAGCGCGAGGCGGTGATCGGCCAGCCATATAATGACTTCCTCACCCCTGCCTCGCGGGCAATGATGGAGCGCCTTGGCGGCATGGATGCCCTGATCGCTGCAGGCGGTATGGATGATATCTATACCCAGATGACCAGGGCCGATGGCACCATCATGGACACCATCTCCTCGGCAACGGTGGAGCGGGGGCCGGATGGCAAGCCCGTCGCCATACATGGCATCAGTATCGACGTGACCGAGAAACTGGCGAAGGACCGCGAGCTCAAGCGCTACGCCGCAGAGCTGGAGCGCACCAATCGCGAGCTGGACCGGTTTGCCGCTGTCGCCTCGCATGACCTGCAGGAGCCGCTGCGCAAGATTTCCGCCTTCGCCAGCCTCATCAAGCGCCGCCATCAGGGCATGCTGGACGCCGAAACCGACCGCAGCCTCGAATTTCTCGTCGACGCGGCCGGGCGCATGCGCCGGCTGATCGATGATCTGTTGAGCTATTCGCGCGCGTCCAAGCGGCCCCTCGAGGTGCGGCCTGTCGACATGGACAATCTGATGAAGGAAATTCTCGCCGAGCTGGAACTGATGGCCAGCGAAGCCGGCGCGCACATCGAAACCTCCGGCCTGCCGGTGGTTGAGGGTGACCCCACCCTGCTGCGCCTGCTTTTGCAGAACCTTGTCTCCAATGCCCTCAAATACCGCAAGGGCGAGGGTGTATCGGTGTCGATATCAGCCACCCGGCAGAGCACGGGCTGGCAGTTCACGGTGACCGATGACGGCATCGGCTTTGACCCGCGCTTTTCGCAGAAGGTCTTCGCGCCCTTCCAGCGCCTGCACGGGCGGGAAGAGTATGACGGCACTGGCATCGGCCTTGCCATCTGTCAGCAGGCCGTGGAGCGTCATGGCGGGGAGATCTGGGTTGAGACTGCCCCCGGCAAGGGCTCACACTTCCACTTCACCTTACCGCTGACACAGCCAGCCGACGGATCACGCGCTGCCTGAGGCCGCGCTGCCTTACGCCCCGTCCTCTGCCGGCGCCATTTCCAGCGCAATCTCGAACCGCTCATCGGGTGAGCGCGAAATGCGCGCGCCTGATGGCGCCAGCCCCATGCGGATTTCCTGCGCATTGGTGACGGCCCTGAGATCATCGCCGACCGGTCCGATCAGATCGGCAATGTCCTGATCGGCATCGCTGACGACCGTGAGCACCTGGACCGGCGCCTTCATCGAGACCTGAAGCTCGCTCTTCACCTTGCGCACACCGGCAAGGATCGACACGAACGCGTCGCCCTCGGCGCGGAAACCGTCCTTGTCCGCCTGCTCTTCGAGCTTCGGCCAATTGCCGCGCGCATGGAGGGTTTGCGTGTCAGCCCCTTCCTTGCCGGCCAGCACGTCATGCAGCGTGTCGGTGACATAGGGGATGAAAGGCGCGAACAGTTTCAGCTGGATGATGCTGGCATGCCAGAGCGTGTGCAACGCCGAAACCTGACCGGCATCGGGCTTGCCTTCAAACCGGGTACGGCTTTTCACGATCTCCAGATAATTGTCGCAATAGGTCCGCCAGAAGAAATCATCGGTTACGCGCAATGCTTGCGCATATTCGTATGCCTCAAACGCCTTCGTGGCCTTCTCTACCGTCTCGGACAGCTCGCCCAGCAGCCATTTGTCCATCGGATGGGTGATGAGGCCCGCCTCAATGTCGGCTTTCGGCGAAACGGGCGAAATCTCCGCCTGTTCCAGCGCCATGTGGGCGAGCTTGACTGCATTCCACAGCTTGGTGACGAGGCGTTTGCCCTGGCTGAGCACGTTGGGCGCAAGTGCCGTGTCATGGCCGAGGCGCGAGGTGCCCGTCCAATAGCGCACCGCATCCGCGCCATACTCGTCCAGGAGCTTGATCGGATCGATCACATTGCCCTTGGACTTGCTCATTTTCGAGCCGTCGCTGGCAAGGCACCAGCCTGAAATCGCAATCGTGTTCCACGGCACCGTGTTCTGGTGATGGAGAGCTTTTACAATCGTATAGAAGGCCCAGGTGCGGATGATCTCGTGGGCCTGCGGGCGCACGCTCATCGGGAAGAGGCGCTTGTGGACATCCATGTCCAGCGCGAAATCCTCATTGATCGAGCGGGTCACGAGCTGCGGGCTGACCGATGAGGTCGCCCAGGTGTCCATCACATCGCGCTCGCCCTCCACCTCGTCGCGCGTATAGCCGCGCGGCAGGTCGGTCGTCGGATCGACAGGCAGGTCAGCCGTGTCCGGCACGATCACCTTGCCCTCTTCGCCCGGACGGCGCGAATACCAGACGGGAAGCGGCACGCCGAAATGGCGCTGGCGCGAGATCGCCCAGTCCCATTTCAGCCCCTCGACCCAGCTTTCAAAGCGCTGGCGCATGTATTCGGGCTTCCAGCTTATTTCCCTGCCCTTGGCGAGGATCTCATCCTTGAAATCCAGCGTGCGGATGAACCATTGCGGCGTGACAATGATCTCTAGCGGCGCGCGCGAGCGCTCGGCGACCGGGATCACCTGATGGGTCGTTTCCTGCTTCAGGAGCACGCCCTTCTCGCGCAGCATATCGATGATCGCGGCCTTGGCCGCTTCCGCCTTCTGGCCAGCGAGCGAAGCGATGGTGGCTTTCGCGCCCTCCACATCGACACTCGGCCAGTCGTCAGACCCAATGTCGAGATGTTCGATCATCTTGCCGTCCGGCCCGATGACGATGCGAAGCGGCAGCTTGTGCGTGCGGTACCACTGGATGTCGGTGACATCACCGAACGTGCAGCACATCACCATGCCGGTGCCCTTTTCAGGGTCCACCGTCTCATCAGCGACAATCGGCACCGGCACGCCATAGAGCGGCGTGATCGCGCGTTTGCCAATCAGCTCCTTGGCGCGCTTGTGCTCCGGGTGAATGATCAGCGCGCCGCAGGCGGCGATCAGCTCGGGGCGCGTCGTCGCGATGACGGCCGGTTCGCCGCCGCCTTCAATTTCAAACGCGACATGGTTCAGCTTGCCTTCGCGCTCGGTCTCTTCCACTTCCGCCTGCGCAATCGCCGTGCGGTCCGCCGGGTCCCACAGAGTGGGCTCAAGACGCCGCTCCAGGAGGCCTTTCCGGTAGAGGTCCAGGAAGGACATTTGCGAGACGGTGCGGCTTTCATCGGAGATAGTCTGGTATTCCCGGCTCCAGTCGACAGACAGGGCGAGCCGGGTAAACAGGTCGCGGAATTGCTGTTCGTATTCGGGGATCACCTCGCGGCAGAGCGCAACAAATTCCTCGCGCGCCATGGTGCCGCCGCGCACCTTTTTCTTCTTCTCCACCAGCCGCTCGGTCGGCAGGCCGTTATCATCCCAGCCGATGGGATAGAGCACGTTCTTGCCCGCCATACGGAAATAGCGCGCCATGATGTCGGCTTGCGTATAGCTGTAGACATGGCCGACATGCAGCGTGCCGGAGACGGTCGGGGGGGGCGTGTCGATCACATAATCGCTCTCGGCCGGCAGTGACGGGTCCCATTTGAAGGCCTCGTCCTTCAGCCAGCGCGCATTGCATGTCGTCTCAGCATCTTGCGGCTTGTAGCGATCGGGAAACGGCTTCATGGGGCGGCCTTCATCTCTGGCGGAGCGGTCTTGCGGAGAGCCGCTTCTCCTAGACGATTTTCGTGTCCCGTCAAACCGCGTAGGGGCAGGAGAAAGCCTTGCACTGCCAGCGCCGACCGGCCATGTCTGTGTGCAAACGACTGACGAAGGACAATAACCCATGAGCGAAGAGCGCGCCTTTCCCGGTTGGCGGGGCACGACCATTATATGCGTGCGCAAGGGCAAGGCCGTTGCCATGGCAGGTGATGGTCAGGTCTCCATCGGCAATACGGTGGTCAAATCCAGCGCCCGCAAAGTCCGCCGCATTGGCGGCGGCAAGGTGATCGCAGGCTTTGCCGGGGCGACCGCCGACGCCTTTGCCCTCTTTGAGCGCCTTGAAGGCAAGCTGGAAGCCCATTCCGGCCAGCTCGCAAGGGCCTGTGTGGAGCTCGCCAAGGACTGGCGCACGGACCGCTATTTGCGCCGTCTTGAAGCCATGCTGATAGTGGCCGACGCGACCGAGACCTTCCTCATCACAGGGGCTGGCGATGTGCTCGAACCCGAACACGGCATCGCGGCCATCGGGTCGGGCGGCAATTTCGCGCTATCAGCGGCCCGCGCACTCCTCTCCTACGAAGAAGACCCGGAAGTGATTGCCCGCAAGGCGATGGAGATCGCTGCAGAGATCTGCGTGTTCTCGAACGGGAATCTGACCGTGGAGCGGCTGGGGTAGGTGTTGTCATCCTCCGGACCCCCGACCGGGTTCCCGCCTGCACGGTAACAACGCCAATCTCGCGTTTCACCGGCGCAAGCCGGTGCCCAGTCTTTTTCTGGGTCCCGACTTTCGTCGGGAAAACGAGAGGAAGGCTCAGAAACCTTCCTACCCCCTCGTCTCTTCATACGCCCAGTCGAGCCAGGGGCAGAGGGCAGCCAGATCATCCGCGTCAATCGTCGGGCCGCACCAGATGCGAAGCCCCGGCGGGGCCTTGCCATAGGCCAGGATGTCCAGCGCGGCGCCCTCGCGTTCGAGCAGCTGGGCCATGCGTTTGGCGAGCGCCCGGACCGCCTCATCATCCATGCCGGCCATGTCCGGCCCGGCAAATTTCAGCGTCACCGAGGTGTTCGAGCGCACCGCTTCGTCCCCGGCCACGAAATCGATCCAGGGCGTGCGTTCCACCCAGGCCTCCAGCACCGCCAGATTGGTCTGTGAGCGCGCCACCAGGCCGGAAAGCCCGCCCTCTTTCGCCGCCCAGCGCAAGGCATCGAGAAAGTCTTCGGTCGCCAGCAATGAGGGTGTGTTAATGGTGGAGCCTTCGAACATGGCCGACTGCTCATCACCGGCATCAAAGAGCGAGAACACGCCCGGCACCGGCCATGCGGGCCGCCAGTCCCGCAAGCGTTCACGCGCGCGCGGCGAGAATACGATCATGCCGTGCTGCGCCTCGCCGCCCAGGCATTTCTGCCAGGAGAATGTCGTCACATCGAGCTTGTCCCAAGGCAATTCCATCGCGAAGGCCGCCGATGTGGCATCGCAAAAAGTCAGACCCTCGCGATTGTCCGAAATCCAGTCGGCATGGGGCACTTTCAGGCCCGCAGCAGTCGCGTTCCAGGTAAAGAGCGTGTCGCGCGCCGGATCCGCCTGCGACAGGTCCGGCAGGGCGCCATAGAGGGCCTCGAAGACCCGCAGATCAGGCAGTTTCAGCTGGTTCTTCGCGTCCTTCAGCCAGCGCTCGCCGAACGCATCCCAGCTGAACACGTCTACGCCCCGCGCGCCCAGCATGCACCACATTGCAGCCTCGAACGCGCCCGTGTCGGAGGCCGGCGTGATGACAATCCGGTAGTCAGCCGGGATTTCGAGGATGGCCCCGGCCCGCTCTATCGCCTCACCCAGGCGCTGCTTTGGCAGGGTTGCGCGATGGCTGCGCCCCAGAGAGCCGGTACCCAGCGCGCCAGGCTCCCAGCCAGGGCGCTTCCTTGTTGGACCGGAGGAAAAACGCGGATCAGACGGGCGTATGGAGGGCTGGCTCGGCATGGGGCAAATCCGGCTGATGGCGTGCATCGGTGAACGATGGCGTAAGACGCGCATCGGCTAACGTCAAATGCTCAGTTTGCGGATCAGATCAGATTCCGGTTGAAACCGGCGCACACCGAATCCACGCTATGGTTAATGACGGGCTGGGCTTCAACCTGCAAGCGAATGGCGGCCGGTATCCTGGCCGGCGGCGCCGCGCTGTGCCTTGCCGCCTGCGCCACGCTCTCCACCCAGCTGACCCCCGGCATGGAGCCGCGCCTTGCCGTGGCCGAGGAGACCCGGCTGCAGGCGCGAATCCTAGCGCTGGCCACGCCCCTCATCACCGCAAACGCGCCCTATTGCCACCGCCTCCATCCCTTCACCGGGCTTGTCACCACCCATATCGCCGACTGGCCGGCGGGCGAACGTGATGAGGTCCGGGCCGCGTTTGGCGCAGATCCGCGTGCCGCCGTCTGGATCGTCGCAGAGGGCAGCCCTGCCGCCCGCGCTGGTCTGCGTCCCGGCGACGTGCTCCTCAGCCTGAACGGACACTGGAGCGAACCCAATGCCCGCTGGCACGATGATTTGCGCGCCCGCACCTTTCCGGCCGCCTTGCGCCGGGGCGCGGCGCGTCTGCGCGTGCAGCGCGGGCCGGAAGGGCTTGATCTGGTGCTTGAACCGGAACCCGCCTGCGCGGCACTGGTGCGGCTGGTCAGCATCAATCTGGCGGGCGGGCGCCGTCAGGCAGTGTGGCTGGCCGGTGACACGCTATTTGTGGACCGCGCCTTTGCCAGCACCGCAGACGATGACCGGATGCAGCAATACATGGCACTGGCGCTTGCCCGCCAGATCGCCCGCCACCGTGCCCTGCCCGGTGTGCTGGAGCGCGCGCTGCAGGGCCCGGACATTGTCCGTTTTGCACTCGGACTGGACGCCATGGACTGGCTGGCCGGGCGCGGGCCGGAACATGCCGGACCCCGCTGGCGCACCCCGTCGCAGGCCGAGATCACCCTTGCCGCGCTTATCCTGCTGCAGGCGGGCGCGGGCGGTGAAACCGCCTATGTGTCCTTGCCGGGCCCCGACAGTCCGGCCAGCCCGGCCGCCAGCGGGCCGGAGGGCGCCTCCGAAGCCGGCTCCATATCCAGCATCCATCCATGATGAACAGGCCCCGCCCCTGAACCAAAGCCCGGCGCACGCCGTATCGCCTCGTGCAGGTAGTCGCCCGCTTCCTCCACCGCCTTGTCCAGCGGCGCGCCCTGCGCCACCAGGGCCGCTATCGCGCTCGCCAGCGTGCAGCCCGTGCCATGGGTGTGGCGGGTGCGGATGCGCGGGCGGGAGAAGACGCGCATGCCATTGCGCGTCACCAGCACATCGATCACCTGCGGGCCATCGAGATGCCCGCCCTTGATGAGCGCCGCGCGCGCGCCAAGCTTCAAGAGCGCCTCGCCTGCTGCTTGCTGGCCCTCCACGTCTTCAACCTTGATGCCGGTTAGCGCCTCGGCTTCGGGCACGTTGGGCGTGATAAGCGTGGCCCGGCGGATCAGCTTTGTTTTCAGGGCTTCAACCGCATCCTCGCCGATCAGGCGCGCGCCGGAGCTCGCCACCATCACCGGATCAACGATGAGCGGGATCAGTTCGGCGCCCGCCTCGTCCAGCGCGGCGATCACGGTCTCGATCACCTCTTTGCTGGCCAGCATGCCGGTCTTGATCGCGTCCGCGCCGATATCATCGAGCACCGCCGCGATCTGACCCGAAACGATCTCCATCGGCGCGCCATGAACGGCGGTAACGCCCTTCGTGTTCTGCACGGTCAGCGCGGTGATAGCCGTCGCCGCATAGCCGCCCAGCACCGTCACCGCCTTGATATCGGCCTGAATGCCCGCCCCGCCGGAGCTGTCCGATCCAGCGATTATCAACACGCGGCCCTTAGGCTCTGGCGGCAGGTCTGTCTCGGTTGTGCTCATGGCATCCTCGTGGCTTGGCGTTTCATCAGCCGCGTTCTAGCCTCCTTGCAACACAATGAGAACTACGGGGAGGGCGGGGCCTATGAAACATCATCTCGCAGCGATTGTCGGCGCAGGGCTGCTGGCCTTGAGTGCCTGTGCGCAGCCTCCCGCCACGCCCGAGGCCATCGAGCCGAACCCCTCCAGCCGCTCAGCAGAGGCACTGGCGCTGACGCTGGCTGAGGCGATCCGGTTCGAGACCATTTCCGAGATGGGTAACCCGGACGCCAGCCGCGCCGAGTTCGACGCTTTCCGCGACTGGCTGGCGATGAGCTTCCCGCTGGTCCATGAGCGGATGGCGCCCGAAGACATCCTGCACGGCTCGCTCTGGTACACGCTGGAGGGGACGAACCCCGCGCTCGATCCGATTGTGATCCTCGCCCATCAGGACGTGGTGCCGGTGGAGCCGGGCACCGAGGATCAGTGGGACCATCCGCCCTTCTCCGGCACGATTGCCGATGGCTATGTCTGGGGGCGCGGCACGCTCGACATGAAGGGCTTCCTCGTCATGCTCATCGCCGCGATGGAGACCCTGCTGGAAGAGGGCTTCACGCCCGAACGCACCATCCATATCGGGCTTGGCCATGATGAGGAGGTGGGTGGCACCGGCGCGATGGCCATGGCCGAGCGGCTGGAGGCTGAGGGACGCCGGGCCTGGTTCGTGCTGGATGAAGGCGGCACCTCGCTTGAAAACTTCCCCATGACGGGCGGGCCGGTCGGCCTGATCGGTGTGGGCGAGAAGGGTTTTCTCTCGGTGGAGGTGACGGCGCGTGCGCGCGGCGGGCATTCCTCCACCCCGCCACCGGAAACCGCCATTGGCCTCCTCTCCCGCGCGGTCAATGCGATTGTGGATGAGCCTTTCGAGCACCGCATCGACCACCCCGTCCCCGACATGATGCGCGCGCTCGCCCCGGACATGGACGGGATGGCGGGCTTTGTCATGGCGCGCCCTGTGCTTTTCGGCTCGGTCCTGCGTGGTCAGATGATGGCCGATGACGCGACCAGAGCCACCATCGGCACCACCATCGCGCCGACCATCATCACCGGCGGCACGGTCGCCAATGTGCTGCCGCAGGAGGCGCGCGCGACCATCAATCTGCGCCTGCACCCGCGCGACAGCGCCGAAAGTGCGCTTGCCCATATGCGCGGCGCGGTGAGTCATCTCGAAGGCGTAACGATAGAGCCGGTGGGCCGTATCTCGGATGCGCCGCCGATCAGCCCCACCTCTGGCCGGGCCTGGGAGATCATTGCCGGCGCTGCGGTCAGCCACCTGCCCGAAAATGCTCCTGTCGTGCCGAACCTGCTCACCGCCGCCACGGACTCGCGCGCCTTCAAGCATGTGGCCGACCATATCTACCGCTATGCGCCCATGCGCATGGAGATGGATGATCTCTCGCGTATCCATGGCGATAATGAACGCATCCGCATCGACGCCCTGCCCGGCATGGTCAGCTATTTCCGCACGGTGATCTCGGAAGCCGGTATGGAGGGGTAGGCCCCCAACTACACCCCCGCACCTTGCCCTTCGCAGTGCCAGCGACTTAGCTGCCGACAACATGGTCCACGGGGAGATTTCTCATGCTGCGCAAATTCATCACTGCCGCCGCCATCGCACCGTTTATTGCCGGGGCGGGGCTCGCACAGGAACTCTCCGAGCTGGAGGTGCGCGAAATCCATGACCGCATCTTCACGCTCGACACCCATGTCGATATTCCGTCCGGCTATGCCACGCATACCCTCGACCCCAATACCTGGACGCGCCTGCAGGTCGACCTGCCCAAGATGCGCGCCGGCGGGCTCGATGCCGCCTTCTTCATTGTCTATGTGCAGCAGCGTGATCTGACCGGCGAGGGCTATGCGACCGCGCGCGCCCGCGCCGAGCAGACGTATCAGGCGATCATGCGCATGGTGCGCGCGAACCCGGAACGCATTGCGCTGGCCACCACCGCCGACGAGGTGGAGGCGATCCATGCCGAAGGGCGCCTCGTTGCCCTGATCGGTATCGAGAACAGCTATTTCATGGGCGAGAATATCGAGGAGGAAGTGCCGCTCTGGGCCGCCAGAGGCGCGCGCTATGCCGCCCTTACCCACTTTAGGAACAATCAGTTCGGCGGCAGCTCCAACCCCGATCTCTCGGCCGGCGACCCGATGGGCGATCCAGGCCTCACCGACCTGGGGCGCCGCCTCGTCGAACTGCTCAATGATCATGGCATCATGGTCGATATCTCCCATGTTGGTCCGCAGACCTCGCTCGAAGCGATCCAGATGTCGCGCGCGCCGGTCATTGCCAGCCATTCCGGCGCACGGGCGGTCTATGACCATCCGCGCAATCTGACCGATGAATTGCTGGAAGCCATCCGCGATAATGGCGGCGTGGCGCAGATGGTCGCCTTCCGTTCTTACCTGCGTGCGATTGATCCGGGCCTGACGGCGGCGATTGCCGAGCTGCGTTCCGAGTTCGGGCTGGACCAGCCGGGCGGGTGGGAGCGCTCCACCCCTGAAAGCCGCGCGGCCTATCAGGAACGGGTGGCCGCGCTGCGCGCCGAATACCCGGATGCCACCGTCTCCGACCTCGCCGACCATATCGACCACGCTGTCTCGGTCGCCGGTATCGACCATGTCGGCATAGTCTCCGACTTTGATGGCGGCGGCGGCGTGCGCGGCTGGGACGATGCATCCGAGACGCCCAACGTGACGGCAGAACTGCTGCGCCGGGGCTATTCGGAAGAAGACATCGCCAAGCTGTGGGGCGGCAATGTGCTGCGCGTCATGCGCGGGGCCGAGGCAGCGGTGCGGTAGGTAACCGGGAGGGCTTCACTCGCAGCCCCTTTCAAAGCTGAACCGGAATCTCGCAGCCACTAAAAAATAGATCCCGGCTCGGGGGCCGGGACCCCGGTGTTTATCATCAAGCCTTTCAACCGGGTTCCCGGGCTCGACCCGGGATCCAGCTTTTTTGTGTTGGTGCTTGCACCTCCTGCCCGCCGGACGTAGCGTTTTGAGGCTGGGGACGATGCCGTGATGGAGAGGCCATCATGGCTGAAATAACGGTAATCCTTGCCCAGATTCTGGGCGGCTACATGCTCGTCGCGGGCGTGGCGATACTGATCGACCGCACGCTGGTCACCCGCCTGATCGCCCGCCTGCAAGATGACATCGCGATCATCTTCACGATGGGCATTCTTGCCCTTCTGATCGGCCTGACAGTGGCTGCCCTGCATACACGCTGGGATAATCCGCTCGCCATTATCGTGACGCTTGTCGGCTGGGCCGCGATTGTTGAAGGCGCGCTGATCATGTGGCTGCAGAACCGCTTCATGGCGTTCTTTGCGCCCTGGTTCACAAACCCCCTCGTCTCGCTGATCTGGGGCGCTGTGGCGGCCCTACTGGGCCTTGTCCTGCTGGCCGGCAGTTTCGGGCTCTGGTAGGCGCCTGCACCCGGCGGGGAAAGGGCGGCGGCTCGGCCGCCGGTGCCCGAGCCACGCGCACGGCCCAGCGCCCCCGCGCGATAATTCTGCCCCAGCGCTGGAATGGCCGCTCCACAAAGATCCGCAAGGGCCAGGCCAGCGCCACCGAGATCAGCGTCATTGCGAGCGCAACGCTGGTTGTACCCGGCTGCAAGCCGATCTGACTGGCGAGCACCATGATCAACAGGCCAACGGGCCAGTGAATGATGTAAATGCCGTATGAGAGGTCTTCCACGCCCTTGATGCGCTGCCAGAGGCGGGTGGCTGGCAGTTTCAGATAACCTACCCGCAGCGCGAGGACGGCTGTCGCCAGGATGTCAAAGCTCTGGTGGAAGGGTGTCCCATAGGTGGCAATTGCCGCGCATATGCTTGCCAGCACCAGCGCCCAGCTAAGCCCTATCCGGTCACGCCAGTCCCACAGCACCGCCCCCAGGAGGAAGCCGGTGGCAAAGCGCAAGGCGGCAGAGACGCCCTCCGGGTGCGGACCAGTATAGCCGGTATTGGCGTGTAACGCGCTCACCCCCACTATCACCGCCAGAAGCACTGGCAGCGCCCAACCCTTGCGCAGAGCACCCACCAGCATCAGCACGCCCAGCCCTGAATAGCCGATCAGTTCATAACGCACGGTCCATAAGGGCGCGTTGGCGCTCTGCGCTGCCTGAAGGCCTGAGGCCTCAAAGGGCAGGGGCGCGGTGGGATGGGCCTGAGAGATGACGCCCAGCGCATAGGCCCAGCTTTCTGCGCGGGCGAGATAGTCGAGGGGGGCGATGCCGGAAAGCGCGGGACCGGCAATCATCACGGTCAGCAGCGTGACCACGATGAGGAGCGGGAAGACGCGAAACACCCGGTTGATGGCATAGGCGAGCACGGAGCGCGAGGCGCGCAGGCTCGCCAGTATCATGTAGCCGGAGAGCACGAAGAACGCGTTCAGCGCATGCTGGCCTGCAAAGTCTATCGTTTGCGCCCATGGGCCCATGACCGGCCAGGGCAGCACCATCATCAGCGCGTGCGCGTAGAGGACGATCCCTGCAAACGCCATGCGCATGGGGGTAAAAAGATTGTCCTGATCTTCCAGCCGGCCATGACCGGGGGCGAAGAGCGTTCGCATGTACTTGTCCATTTTTGCGACTACGGGTTGTGTCTGGAGGTGTACACGCAAAACGTGTGCCGAACGGTAACGCAACTGTTAACTATTAGGCCCGCCCTCCCGGTCGTCGTTCCCGCGCAGGCGGGAACCCAGAGCCGCTTGGCACTGTCTTCGCCCGACGATCTCTGGATGCCCGCCTGCGCGGGCATGACGCTTGAGAAAATGGGTACTGCTCCCCTTCCCCTTGCGCCGGAACCGCGATTCCCTCATGGTGCGCAGCAATAGTTCCAAGGGGCGTCCCGTGTTTGTACGGGGCTGAGACAGCACCCTCAGGACCGGATCCGGGTCATGCCGGCGTCGGGATGGAACGGCTCTGAAGGGCGCGCGACCGGCGCCCGGCAACCGGCCTCTCTCCGCCCGCGATGGCCTGCAATGCGCGAGGAGACCGCCATGAACAAGCCCGTCAGTCAGTCCGAATTTCCCACCCCCAAAGTCACCACAGGGCCGCTGGCCGGTTCGCGCCGGGTGTATTCGCGCCCCGAGGCCGCGCCGCACCTCAACGTCCCGCATCGCGAGGTGGAGTTGCACCCCACCGCGATGGAGCCGCCGGTGCGCGTCTATGACTGCTCCGGCCCCTATACCGATCCTGCGGCAACCATCGATGTCGAAAAGGGCCTGCCTCGCACTCGCACCGCGTGGGTGAAGGCAAGGGGGCATGTGGAGGAATATGAAGGCCGCCCGCTCTCCCCGCTCGACAATGGCGGAGCCACCGGCAAATATCTCGCGCGCGCCTTCCCGGTGCGTCACACGCCCCTTCGCGGCGCCGGCACAGGCCCCGTCACGCAGATGGAGTTTGCGCGGGCCGGCATCATCACCGAGGAGATGATCTACGCCGCCGAGCGCGAAAATCTGGGCCGCGCCCGCGCCCTGCCCGGTGCCGCTGAACGCCATGCAGATGGCGAAAGCTTCGGCGCGGAAGTGCCCCAGTTCGTGACGCCGGAATTTGTACGCAGCGAGATCGCGCGCGGCCGGGCTATTCTGCCGGCGAACATCAACCATGGCGAGCTGGAGCCCATGGTGATCGGGCGGAACTTCCTGGTGAAGATCAACGCCAATATCGGCAATTCGGCCGTCGCTTCCTCAGTGGAGGAAGAGGTCGACAAGATGGTCTGGGCGATCCGCTGGGGCGCGGACACGGTGATGGACCTCTCTACGGGGAAGAACATCCACAACACGCGCGAATGGATCTTGCGCAATTCACCTGTCCCCATCGGCACGGTGCCGATCTATCAGGCGCTGGAGAAGGTGGGCGGCATCGCCGAGGACCTGACCTTCGACATCTTCGCCGACACGCTGATCGAGCAGGCCGAGCAGGGGGTGGATTATTTCACCATCCATGCCGGCGTGCGCCTGCCCTATGTGCCGCTGACCGCGAACCGCGTGACCGGCATCGTCTCGCGCGGCGGCTCCATCATGGCCAAATGGTGCCTCTCCCACCACAAGGAGAGCTTCCTCTATGAGCGCTTTGACGAAATCTGCGAGATCATGCGCGCCTATGACGTCTCCTTCTCGCTGGGTGACGGCCTGCGCCCCGGCTCCATCGCGGATGCCAATGACCGCGCCCAGTTTGCCGAGCTGGAAACGCTGGGCGAGCTGACCAAAATCGCCTGGGAACGCGGCTGTCAGGTGATGATCGAGGGGCCGGGCCATGTGCCCATGCACAAGATCAAGGTGAATATGGAAAAGCAGCTGGAGGCGTGCGGCGAGGCACCCTTCTACACGCTGGGCCCGCTCACCACCGATATCGCGCCCGGCTATGACCACATCACGTCCGGCATCGGCGCGGCGATGATCGGCTGGTTCGGCTGCGCCATGCTCTGCTATGTCACGCCGAAGGAGCATCTGGGCCTGCCCGACCGCGACGATGTGAAAACCGGCGTCATCACCTACAAGATTGCCGCCCACGCGGCCGATCTCGCCAAGGGCCACCCGGCGGCCAAGCTGCGCGATGATGCGCTGAGCCGCGCCCGCTTCGAGTTCCGCTGGGAGGACCAGTTCAACCTCTCGCTCGATCCCGATACCGCGCGCGATTTCCACGACCAGACCCTGCCGAAAGAGGCCCACAAAGTGGCGCATTTCTGCTCCATGTGCGGGCCGAAATTCTGCTCTATGAAGATCACGCAGGACATTCGCGACCAGTTCGGCACGGCGCGCGCGCCAAACGAGGCAGAGGCCGAACAGGGCATGGCGGAGATGAGCGAGAAGTTCAAGGAGCTGGGCGGTGAGGTGTATGTGGAGAAGGAGTGACAGGCTCCAACTCCCTCTTGTCGCGTTTCACCGGCGTAAGCCAGTGCCCAGTCCACTTTTCTGGACCCCGACTTTCGTCGGGGAAACGAAGGGTGGGGGATAAGGGTCTGATATCCGGAAGAACAAAAAGAATGGATCCCGGGTCAAGCCCGGGAACCCGGTTGAGAGGCGCGGTGATAGACACCGGGTCCCCGGCCCCCGAGCCGGGGACCAGCCCTTTTTCAAAAAGCCTGGGTTCCGGATAGTCCCTGACGGGCCTTCCGGAATGACGAAAGGAGAGGGTGCGGAGGTCAAAACCCCCTACCCTTCCCGCTCCCCGAACAGGGCCGAGCCGACGCGCACCGACGTCGCGCCGAGGCGGGCGGCAAGGGCGTAGTCCGCACTCATGCCCATGGAGAGTTTTTCAACGCCCGCCGCCTTTGCGAGTTTGCCGAGCAGGGCAAAGTGCAGACTGGCCGGTTCCTCCACCGGGGGAATGCACATCAGGCCTTCAATGCCTTGTGGCATCAGGGCGCGCATCTCCGCCACGAAGGCGGGCACGTCCTTGGGCGCGATGCCGGCCTTTTGCGCCTCCTCGCCAGTATTGACCTGCACATAGAGGCGCGGGGAGCGGCCGGTCTTGTCCATGGCTTTGAGGATTGCGCGGGCGAGCTTTTCGCGGTCCAGCGTCTCGATCACGTCAAAGAGGGCGACCGCATGCTCGGCCTTGTTGGTCTGCAGCGGGCCGACAAGACGCAGCTCCAGATCAGGATAATGTTCGCGCCGCTGCTGCCAGCGCGCCTGCGCCTCCTGCACCCGGTTTTCGCCAAACACGCGCTGGCCGGCGGCAAGGGCATCCTCGATGCGGGCCTCGCTCTGCTTTTTCGAAACGGCAACCAGCGTCACATCTGCGCTCGCGCGCCCGCCAGCCTTGGCGGCGGCGGCCAATTCCTCAAGGATGGCGCTGCGGCGCTCTGCGATCGTGCGGGAATCTGCTGGAGTGTGTGTCATGACGGGCCTCAACTATGCGCCAACGCGCACGCTGGCAAGCCGCCGCGCTGCCGCATTGCCCCGCCTGTTCGCCCTTACCGACCCGGCACGCACGCCCGATCCGCTCGCCCTGGCCGCCTCCCTGCCCGCAGGCACCGGAATGATTTTGCGCCATTTCGGGCGCGATGACCTTAAATGCCTCGCCGTCCCGCTGGCCCGGCTGGCCCGCAGACAGGGCCTTCTTCTGTTCATCGCTGCCGATCCGGTGCTGGCCCTGACAGCCGGAGCGCACGGTGTCCACTGGCCGGAGCGTCAGGTGCAACAGATACGCCGCTGGCGGCTGAAAGCGCCGCATCTTCTGGTTACGGCCTCGGCCCACAGCCCTGCTGCGCTTCGCCGCGCGGCCAGCCTTGCCGATGGCGTGTTCCTGTCGCCCGTCTTTACCTCCAATAGCGCCAGCGCAGGCGCGCCGCTGGGGCTCATCCGGGCCTCCAGTATGGCGCGGCAGGTGAAAACGCCCGTTCTCGCGCTCGGCGGGGTGGAGCTCGCCGATCTGATGGCCCTGCGCGCGCGCGGATTTTACGGGGCGGGCGCGGTGGACGCGTTTTCAGCCTCGTAAATCGCCGCCAGCCCTTCGCGATACGTGGGGAAGGCGGGCCGCCAGCTTAAGACCTGCTTGGCCCTGGCATTGGAAACCCGCCGGTTTGCCGAATAGAAGCTCGCCTGCATCGGGCTCATCGCACCCGGATCGAAGGCTTCTTCCATCGGCGGCTCCATGCCCAGAAGGCGCGCTGCCGCCAGCACCACATCCGATTGCGCACAGGGCAAGTCGTCGGCGAGGTTGAACACGCCGCCTGCCTCCGGCCGCGCCATCGCCAGCAACAGGGCCGAAGCGATATCATCCACATGGATGCGGCTGAACACCTGGTCTGGCTTGATGATGCGGCGCGCACGCCCCTCGCGCAGCTTGTCAAACGCGCTCTGGCCGGGGCCGTAAATGCCCGCCAGCCGGAACACCCTGGCGCCCGCGGCCTGCCAGCGGGCTTCGGCCTGTGCCCGGCGGACCGAGCGCGGCTCGACCGGATCGAGACGATCCCATTCAAAGGCCCAGCCCCCGCCCCGGTCACCATAGACGCCGGTGGTGGAGAGATAGCCGGTCCAGCGGGTTTTCACGAGGTCAGGATCAATCAGGGGCAGGAACGGATCACCATCCCCGCCCGGCGGCGCACTGGCCACAACATGGCTGGCAGCGCGCACGGCATCCTCCAGCGCGCAAGCATTATCGCGCATGAAAACAGGTGTGATGCCCTGCGCCACAAGGCTGTCCGCCTTGGCAGCATCGCGCGTGGTGGCTGTCATTTTGGCGCGCCCGGCCAGTGCGCGCGCTGTTGCACGCGCGACATAGCCAAAGCCCAGGAAGAGCACATTCATGGTATCACCCATAGACCATGGCGGGTCTGACACGTTAGCGTGCCTGCCAGTTCAAGAGGGACGGGATATAGGCCGATGCGCAGCATTTGCGGGATTTTGAGCGCCACTGCGCTGCTTTCGGGGCTCGCCGGACCGGCACTGGCGCAGGAGGCCGGGGCCAGTTTCGAACAGGTCCAGTACGAGGCCTGCCTGAACCTGATCAATGAAAACCCGGAGGCCGCCTACGAGGAAGGCCTCGCTTGGCGTGCGCAAGGCGGCAGCTGGCCTGCCATGCACTGCATCGCCCTGTCGCAGGTCGCGCTGGAGCAATACGGCATTGCTGCGCGCCGGCTTGAAAGCACAGCCGAAGGCGCCGTCGTCGCCACCGACGCCACGCGCGCCATCATGTTCGGTCAGGCAGGGGATGCCTGGCTGGCTGCCGGTGAACCGGCCAATGCCGGGCGCGCCTTCAGCCGGGGCCGCGATTTCGGACCCGATGATGCGGGCCTGGCACTAGGGGTGGCCGAGGCGGCCGTCTTGCAGGAAAACTGGGACATGGCCGAGCAGGCGGCCAGCGATGCCATAAGGCTTGATCCGGCGCTGGTGCGTGGCTGGCAGATCCGGGCGCAGGCACACCTCGAGCAGGGCAATCTGGACGCCGCCGCCGCAGACCTTGGCGAGGCACTGGCGCGCGATGGCGAGAATGTCGAGGCGCTGGTCCTGCGCGGCCGCATCAATGAGGCGCGCCGCACGGGCGGCTAGCTGTTAGCACACAGACCATCTGGCTGCTAACAACATACAGAAATCATTCAGGATTTTGTGTGCAGGCTCTTGCCTGACAGGGTGGCTTTCGTCAAGCTTTCCCCTGTCGGTTATGGAGAGGGCCATGAGCGAGACAGACTTTGCCGCGCAATTGAGGGGCGCGCGCCTGACGACGGCGGAAATCCTCTACTACCGCCCGGATTTTCCGAGCCTGCTGCAGAGCTTCAGCTGGCAGACGCAGGACATCGCCCCGGATTTTCCGCGCCTGAAACAGTTTCTCGACCATTGGCGGCGCGAAATAGAAGCCGTCATACACTCGGTGCGCATTGCCCATGCAGGGCTGGTCCGGCCCGCCGAATGGCGCGGCGCTGTACTCATGGAACAGCTTCACTAGGGCCTGTACTCATAAAGGTTTCGGGCCTGACGCTGAGACCACCGGCTTGCCGCGCCGCATCACGCCGCTATCCTTGCGTGCATGATTGCGTTCCTCGCCTCGCTGGTTCTGGCGCTCGCCGCGGTGCCGCCCGGAATTACCCTGACCCCGGAAGGGCAGGACGACACCCGCACGTCCATGACACTGGAAGAGCGCCTGGATGAGCGGCTGGCTGCGCTCGCCGCAGCCTCGTCGGAAAGCGAAGGCGAAGCGATCGCCGATGAGGTGCGCTCTATCTGGCGCCAGTCGGGCGGAGCCACCGCCTCGCTATTGCTGGACCGGGCAGAGCAGGCCATCGCCGAGCGTGACACCGCGGCGGCCGAGCGCGCCTACGCCCACATGCGCATTCTGGAGCCCGATTTCGCCGAGGGCTGGGTGGCATCGGCCCGGCTCGCCATGGCGGGCGGCGACTGGGATTTCGCGCTTGATGCGCTAACGCAGGCTGTCAGCTTGGAACCGCGGCGGTTCGATGCCTACGCGCTGCTGGGGCGCACACTCGAACAGGCAAGTGAACCAGCAGCGGCCCTGCTTGCGTATGAAGAGGCATTACGTGTCCATCCCTGGCATCCGCAAGCCCGTCAGGCTCGCGCACGCCTTGAAAACCAGCTGGCAGGCCGTGCGCTTTAATCTGACCTTTCTCACCGCGTGTTTTCTGACGCTCACCGCCTGTGCCGGAGGCCGTGCCATGCCTGTTGGCGATGATCCGCTTTCACCCATTGGCCAGTTCATCGAGATTGAGGGCACACGCCTGCACTATCACGTGACCGGACCGGCAGACGCGCCGCCCGTACTGGTGCTGCACGGCGCATCGGCAAATCTGCGCGAACCGCTCATGGGGCTTGGAGACGCACTGTCAGACCAGCGCGTGATCTGGCTGGACCGGCCGGGCCTTGGCCACTCGCAGCGCCCATCCGGCCGCTGGAACCCGCAAGCCGAGGCCGCCCTGATCGCGCAATTTCTGGGCGCCGTGGAAGCCGGCCCGGTCATCGTGACCGGCCACTCCTGGGGCTCAGCCATATCGCTGCGTCTGGCCATGGATCATCCGCAAGCCGTGTCAGGCATTGTGCTGATCGCCCCCGCCATCCGGGCCAATGTGGGCGAGGCCGCGCTTTACAACCGGGCCACCCACTGGCCGTTCATAGGCCCGGTGATCACGCGGCTCATCGTGCCGACCTATGGCCGGGCCCAGCTGGAATCGGGCGCCGCCAGCGCCTTTGCGCCCGAACCCGTGCCTGAGGGCTATGTGGAAGAGACCGCCCTCGCCCTCCTGCTGGAGGCGCGCGTGTGGAAGGCCAATGCTGCAGACATGGCCAATGTCAACGCGCATCTGGAAGCCCAGGAAGGGCGTTATGGCGAGATCACGCAGCCCACGATCATTCTGGCAGGCACTGAAGACAGCGTAGTGGCGACCAACCGGCATTCCGTGCCGGTGGCCGAAACCATGCCCAATGCCGAACTGATCCTGATCGAAGGGGCTGGCCACAATCCCCATTTTGCCCATGCAGACCAGGTGGCCGAGGCGATCCGCGCCGTACGGACACGCGCGGCAGGTGTGGATTAGGCACATAGTGGCATTGCCCGGCTGGCGTTCGCGTCCTAAGCCATCAGGCCAGAGACAAGCCCCTTGCCAGATGAGGACGCCCCATGGCCGAACCCTTCAACCAGCCTTCTTCCGATGCCGCCAGCGCACCTGTCCAGGGCGGCACGCCCAAGGCCGATGAGCAATTACGCGCCATCGTTGCGCGCATCGAGCGGCTCGAAGAGGAAAAGAAGGCCATCATGGCCGACATCAAGGAGGTCTATGACGAGGCCAAGGGCAATGGCTTTGACGTGAAAGTGCTCCGCCAGGTCATCCGCATCCGCAAGCAGGACCGCCAGGAACGCATGGAAATGGAAGCGGTGCTGGAAACCTATCTCGGCGCGCTGGGCGATCTTTAGATAGCCTGGAGCCTCTATCGGTATACACTTGCGAGGCCATGAGCCGCGAGATTGACGAGCGCAAGAAGAAGAAAGCCCTGCGCCGCCTCGACCGGGTGCGCCGGGCGCTCGCCGAGGCCGAAGCCGATGGCGATGCCGAGGCCGCCCGTGAGGCGCGTGCCCTCCTCACCGAATGGGAGGATGAGTTCCTCGGCAGCGTGGAGGAACGGCTGAACACGTTCGGTTCCGCCTTTACCGATCCGGATAAGGGCTCGCTCGATGAGCCGTTATCCCAGCTGCAGGCCGCCAAGCTGAAAGAGCTGGAAGCGAAAGCCAAGGGCAAGGAAACCAGACCCTGGAAGCGCTCCAGCTTCAAGCCGAAGGACAAGGCCCGGCGCTCCGGCTTTTCTTCAAAACGCCCGGAACGCCAAGCCAATATCCGGGACATCAATGACGATGTGTCCGATGTCCCGGAGACACCGCACCCGTCCGGCAACACCCCCGCGCCAGCGCCGTCGCCAGTACCGTCACCGCCTGGGGCCCGCCCGCGCTTCACCGTCATCAAGGGCGGGAAGGAGGAGTAGGCCTATTCCTCCTCGCCCAGCGGGGTGAGCTTCACGCGTGTGATCTGGTTGCGGCGGCGTTCGAGTATGTCGAACTGCACATCATGGAAACGGAAGCGCTGGCCCGGCTCCGGGATGGTCTGGGCCTCGTGGATGACAAGACCGGCAATCGTCACCGCCTCGTCATCGGGCAATTCCCAGTCCAGCGCACGGTTGATCTCGCGAATGCCCGTCGCGCCATCCACAATGACAGAACCATCGGCTTCACGCTTGAAGTCACCTGGCGGGGCCAGATCGTGCTCGTCCTCGATCTCGCCGACAATCTCTTCCAGGATATCTTCCAGCGTCACCACGCCCATCAGCGCGCCGTATTCATCGACCACCAGCGCGAAATGCTCGCGCTTGGTCCTGAAGGCATTGAGCTGATCGAACAGCTCGGTCGTCTCCGGTACAAACCAGGGCTCGCGCTTCAGCCCGGCAATATCGATTCTGGAGCTGTCGCCGCTCGCGCCGTGCAGCGCGCGCGCCAGATCACGCACATGCAGAATGCCGACAATGTTTTCCGGTTCCCCCTGCCAGAGCGGAAGACGCGTATGCGGGCTGGTCAGCGCCGTTTCGACCAGTTGCTCCACCGGCTGGTCGATATCCAGCATGAGCAGGTTCTTGCGGTGAACCATCACGTCATCGACGGTCAGTTCGCGCAGGTCGAGCACCCCGCCCAGCATGTCGCGGTCATGCTTGACCACGCCGCCTTCCTGCAGATGCAGGTCGATCTGGCCGCGTATCTCCTCATGGGCAGAGAGGACCGGCCCGGTGACATCGGCACCGATCAGGCGCAGCGTGCCGCGCACCACCACCTGCACGCCCGCCACCACGGGCCCGAACACCGCCGTCACGATCCGGATCGGCAAGGACACGAACATGGCCAGCCGGTCCGGGTTGGACAGCGCATAGGTCTTGGGCATCACCTCGGAGAACACCAGCACCAGCGCCGTCATGACGAGTGTGGCAATCGGCACGCCCGCCTCGCCAAACATGGCCAGAAACACCGCCGCCGCAATGGAGGAGGCAAGGATATTGACCAGATTATTGCCCAAAAGGATCGCCCCGATCAGGCTCTCGCGGTCCTCGATCAGGATGCCGACACGCGCCGCTGCACCATTCTTTTCCTTTTCCAGCGCCAGCATGCGCGCCTTGGACGTGGCCGTCAGCGCGGTCTCGGAGCCCGAGAAGAAGGCGGACAAGAGGAGCAGCAGGACGATGGAGGCAAACGCCCAACCCATCCACGGCTCTAACGCGATATCCATCTAGACCTCTCCTTCGAGGAAAGCGTTGATCTGTGCCGGGTCATGCCCCGGCGATATGAAGGCCTCGCCCACGCCGCGGGCCAGCACCAGCGTGATGCCCGAACCGGCATTCTTCTTGTCCTGCCCCATGCGCGCCGTCAGCGAAGCTGGGTCATAGGGCCCGCCCGGCAAATCACGGATCGAAACCGGCAGTCCGGCCCTGCCCAGCACGGCGGCAGCCCGCTCTGCCCCGTCAGGCCCGCAAAGGCCGAGCCGGGCCGAAAATTTCAGCGCCATGACGATACCGCAGGCAACTGCCTCGCCATGGATCAGCGCGCCCTTGCTCGCATCAGCCTCAAAGGCATGCGCGAAGGTGTGCCCCAGATTGAGCAGGGCGCGCACACCCGCTTCGCGCTCATCCTCTGCCACGATCCGCGCCTTGAAACGCACCGCATCAGCGATGAAAGCTGCCAGACGGCCGAGCGCCAGCGGATCGCCGCTTCCGCCTGCTTCCAGGCGTTCAAACAGGGGTTTGTCGGCTATCAGGCCGGCCTTCACGATCTCCGCATAGCCAGCCGCCAGCTCGCGCCGGGGCAGGCTTTCCAGAAAGCCGCTATCGGCAATCACCAGATCCGGCTGATAGAAACTCCCGACAAGATTCTTGCCGTGGCGTGTATTGATACCTGTCTTGCCGCCAACAGAGGAATCCACCTGTGCCAGCAGGGTTGTGGGCATCTGGATGAAGCCGCATCCGCGCTTCATGATCGACGCGGCAAATCCGGCCAGATCGCCCACCGTGCCGCCACCGAAAGCGATCAGGCACTCATTGCGGGCCATCTCACGGTCCAGAAGCGCATCCATGACGATGCGCAACGCATCCCAGCTTTTGACCCCCTCACCGCCGTCCAGCAGAATGAAGTCAGGCGTCAGACCGGCCCCGGCCAGCACGCTCTCCAGCCGCGCGCGATGTCCCGCCAGCGCGGCCGCGTCAGCCAGAATGACCGCGCGCCCGCGCGGACACAGCCGGGCGAGACTGGCGCCAGCAGCCTCCAGTGCGCCGGCACCCGCCAGCACATCATAGGCACGCGAGGCGGCCTTGACGGGAATACGGAAAAGCTCGCTCACCCTTGTGCCTCCACGCGCTCTGCCATGGCTTCCAGTATCGCCAGCACCGCGCCCTCATGGGTCGCATCGGGCGATGTCACGTGAATATCGGCCTCGGCATAGACCGGTCCGCGTTCGGCCAGCAGCGTCTCCATAACCGCGCGTGGATCGTCTGTCTGCAAGAGCGGGCGTGTATCACGCCGGGAGACCCGCTCCATCAGCGTGTCGATATCGGCCTTCAGCCATACTGACAGCGCTTTGTCCTTTATCAGGGCGCGTGTCTCGTCATGGATGAAAGCGCCACCGCCCAGCGCGATAACGCAATGGCCCGGCTCCTCCAGGAGGCGTGCAATCACGCGGCGCTCACCGTCGCGGAAAGCCGCTTCGCCGAAATCGGCAAATATCTCGGACACGCTGCGCCCTGCTGCTTCCTCCACCTCATGGTCGGAATCACGGAAGCGCCAGCCCAGACGGTCTGCCACCCGGCGCCCTATGCTGGTCTTGCCCGCCCCCATCAGGCCGACCAGAACCAGCGGACGGCCGAGCCTTTTTGCGATTTGCACACGATCCATGATGCTTTCACGCTATAAGCGTGTGAGAGATAATGAGCAATTGCCGCGTGGGTAGTGTCTCAGTTTGAAATTTGAACCGTTCGGAACGAACGCCGTTCGCTAGACGTTGGATTATCCAGAAGCTTAGCGAACGTTTGCTAAGCCAGCGAGCAACGCTCCCTTCAAACTATCCAACCACTGTCAAAAGTGGTGGAGAATGGAACGAAGCAGCAAAAGCCTTAGGCAAAAGCGCGAGAATCGCGGAGTGTAAAACTTGGCAAATGCGACAAATGGAGCAATCGCGGCAAATTCGCCTCACTGCTGAGGAAAGCGCCATCATTAAGCCACACAGGCTTGACAGAATGTTCTTAGACCTTCAGCACGTCGCTGAGAGTCAAGCGAATCGGGCTTACGAAGTTCGGATTCGGTGTCAAGGAAAAAATTTGCATTTTTCCACGACACGCACTACTTATTAACCGGAGCGTGAAAAGATTTCACGCTCAGAGAGACACGGAGCACCATGCCCAAGGGACCAAATGGCGAGCGCAGACCAGCCGACACGAACGCGTGTGCGGTGATGGTCGCGAAGATCGCCACGGGCGAGGTGGAGGACACCAGAACCGCCAAACGCGGAAGCGCGGGCGGGCGAGCGAGGGCCGAAGGGCTCTCAGCTGCGAAGCGGAGAGAGATAGCAAAACGTGCGTCAGAAGCGCGTTGGAGGGCCGACCATGCAAATTAACGTACAACTGCTTAAACGGCGGTTATTCGAAGATAGCGCCGTTCAAAATGTGAAGTTTTTCCCGGGCTCAAATAGAGACGTGAGCGCGGATGATATTGCCGGTGAAATCAATCGGTATTTTGTCGATGCGGAGAATGGTGGCGCTCAAGAGAAACTGAACGTCGAAGCCGACCTTGACGCTTAACTGATTCGCTTGTCTTAATGCGCCATCTGTAACTGCAGGTGGCGCATTTTTTTATGGCTTATTCTGAATTGTATAAACGCGTTCAGACGCAACCCAACGGGCGAGTGAAGACTAGCTGGATAAGAGATCAAATTATTGATCTTACTCATGTTTGTCGCGTGCATGAGCAGTGGACCGGGCATCTGAACCCGGAGGTTTTGCGGGGCTTTTATATTGAAGGGCCGTTAGGTCCGCCCGTTCCAGTCGAAAAGAACGAAATCCTCATCGTACTGGCTCGGGATATACCGAAAACCGACAGGCGTATCGTATTCACGAAGGAGCTAATGCACACCTTCGATGAGGAGGAAGAGAAGACAAACACGGCAGAAAAATTCTCCATGCAAATTGAAAAATTTGGAGACCCAAATCTGCCAACTAGCCCGCAATTTGCTGCAGAAGGCAAAGCGTATTGGCGCGCCATCGGAGTTCTTTGCACAGAGAAAAAGCGACTAGAGTTGCGCGACGCCCTTAATGAGGGGAACGCTACTATGGAAATAGTGGCCACTCAGCTGAAACTTCCCACCTGGGTGACACACGACATTATGAGAGACGATTTCGAAGCAATCATAAACCATTTAAAATGAACAAAATGCTTGCTAACTGAAATTTGTTCAGTTAGAAAAGGGGCATGAACAAGCTGCCTCACCACAAACGCGCCCAAATCCTCGCCATGCTGGTTGAGGGATCGTCCATGCGGTCCATCAGCCGTGTGGCTGACGTGTCCATCAATACGGTCACGAAGCTGCTTATCGACGCTGGCGAGGCTTGCCTGCAGCTTCACGATGAGACGGTGCGCGAAGTCACTGCCAGCCGCGTCCAGTGCGATGAAATCTGGTCGTTCTGCTACGCCAAGCAAAAGAATGTGGCGAAGGCCGATAACGCTCCGGTAGGTGCGGGCGATGTGTGGACGTGGACGGCTCTAGACGCTGACAGCAAGATGATCCTGAGCTTCTATGTCGGTGACCGCTCTGGCCAGTCCGCCATGGTGCTGATGGACGATCTGCGCGCCCGCCTCGCCAACCGGGTTCAACTGACCACCGATGGCCACAAAGCCTATCTGGAAGCCGTTGAGGGCGCGTTTGGCGGCGATGTGGACTATGCCCAGCTTGTGAAGCTCTACGGTGACGCGCCGGAAGCGTTCAAGGGCCGGTATAGCCCGGCTGAGTGTGTCGGTATCCGCAAGAGCCGGATCGAGGGCAACCCGGACGGCAAGCACGTCTCAACGTCCTATGTCGAGCGCCAGAACCTCACCATGCGAATGTCCATGCGCCGGTTCACCTGGCTGACAAACGGTTTCAGCAAGAAACTGGATAACCACATCTACGCGCTCGCGCTCTACATCGTGCATTACAATTTTTGCCGGGTTCACAAGAGCCTGAAAGTCAGCCCGGCGATGGCCGCTGGCGTTTCTGATACGCTCTGGAGCTTTGATAACATTCTTGACCGGGTGGACACGAACGAAGCCACGAAGCGCCCGGCTAAGCGCGGTGCCTACAAAAAGCGCCAGCCCGCCGCCTAGGGATCACGGCGATGTGGTGGAACTCGCTCAGCGGATTTTCGACTTTATTTTGGTTTACGGTAACCAGAAGTAGCCCAAAGGCACTCTGCATACGTATCGAGAATCCACTCTTTGTCAGCGCTATCGGCAACCCGGAGGTTTTTGCCCTCTGCTGCCGCAATGCTTTTCAAAAGGTCATATGCAACGCGTTGAGGCGTTCCGTTCCCGTCAGGGATGTTGGGCGTATCGGCCATTTTTGTCTCCAGCATCTATTGATGCGAGAGTTTGGGCTGAGTCGCTTCACTGCGCTGCTAAATTTCAAACTGAGACACTACCGCCGCGTGCGATGTCTGGAAAACGCCGCATTGTCCGCGCTAGTGTAGAATATCGCGAACCGCATACCAGCAACGAGGGACGCCTATCATGCGCGGACTGCTGATTGGAGTGGGCATCGGCGTCATCTGCGTCGGGGCCATATTCGCCATCCTGCTTGTCATGGCCGACACCATGACGCCGGAGCAGAGCGAAGTGCGTATCGAGGTGACCGATGCGCTTGGTGATTAGCACGCTCGGCCTGTGTGCGGCCCTGCTGACCGCGCCGGCCATGACGCAGCAGCCCTCCGGCACCATTGAGGTGCAGGAATTGGGCGCGGTCGATCCCTTCCAGATCGGCTCGCGCAGTGTATTGCCGCAGAATATCTGGTCCTCCAGCGATGCCGGGGCATTGCGGGTCATCCTGGAAGCGCTGCCGGCCAGCGATGGCCAGGGGTGGCGGCATGGCGGCGCAGCCCGTCTGGCAGAGCGCGTGCTTCTGGCTTCGGGCGAGCCGCCGCGGGGCGGGCGGGACAATTTCGCCCTTGCCGCGCTGCGTGCAGACCGCGCCCTCTCCGCTGGCAGGGTGGAGCAGGTCTATCAGCTTCTTGAGCGCACGCCCCGCCTGAACCAGTCCAGTGCCCTGTCACGTCTGCACGCCGAAACTGCGTTTGCGCTGGGTGAGACAGAGGCCGCCTGCCGCACCGCCGAAGGTCTGCTGCGCGGACGCGACGAGCCTTACTGGCTGCGTGCGCGCGCGGTCTGCCTCGCGCTCGCGGGAAATCTTCCGGCCGCCGAACTGACCGCCGATCTTGCCCGCTCGTCCGAAGGCGGCGGCAATTTCGGTGCGTACTTTGACGCACTTGTCCTTGATCGCGGCCTGCCGGCGGCCCGGCCGGTATCGACAGGGCTGGAGATGGCGATTGCCATTTCGCTCGCGCCGGAAGAACGCATCACCGTCGCCGAAGACGCACCGGGATGGCTGGAACGCGCCGCTGCCCGCACCGGCCCTGCCATCACCTTGCCGGAGTATCTGGACGAGGCGCTTGAGGCGGCCATGGCCATGGAAGGCGCCGACAGGGCTGCAGCCCTGGCCGCCATCGCACAGCAGGACATGGACCGGCTCATCGCCGCCGAAGCGCTGGCGGCGCGCCTTGATGACGCTGTCGGCGAGGGGCGCTTTGCCGAAGTGGCCCGCGCCTACGCGATGGAGATCGAGACCTTCCCGATCAATGAACAGACACTGGCCCATGGCCCGCGCTTTGTTCTGGCGCTGGCTCTTGAAGGCCAGCTGGAGCTCGCCTGGCGGTGGCGGGAAGCCCTGCTCTCCGGCCCCGAGCGCGACGTGCCCCAACCGGCCGGTAATGGCGAATGGCAGACGGACGTGCCGGGACAGCCCGGCATGCTTTCCCCGCCACCCGGTTTTGCAAATCTGCCGGAGGGAGACCCGTGGGAGCCGCCCTCTCCGGCTGTCATGGTTGCACTCGACATGGCCATAGGCATAGCCGCCGACGATATCGGCTCCGGCCCGTTTGGCGCCATTCTGGCCGCGCGGGCAGAGGATGGCAGACCCGAGCGTCTGGCCCAGCTGGCCGGGCTGGCGGCGCTCGGCGCATCCGTGCCCGAGGCGGTGCGCGTTCAGCTGCTTTCTGCCCCCGCTGAAGACCGCACAGCCGGACGGGAAGCCGATTTTGCATCCATGGCCGCCCTGTCGCTGGTCAACAATTCGCGCGCTGAAGTCTTGCTGCTGGCCGCTGGCCTGATCGAGACCAGCAATGGCAGCGCGCAGGCCTATGCACTGGCAAGCTACCTGCTGGAACGGGCAGGCCACCGGGCAGAGGCCCTGCAGCTGATACTGGAGGCGCTGGCCGAGGAGAGCGCGTGAGCGCATCGCACATAGCGCTTTTCCTCGACATGCTGAGCGCGGAGCGCGGCGCGGCCGCCAACACGCTCGCCGCCTACCGCCACGATCTGGATGATGCCGGCACGCGGCTGGCCCGTCTTGGCGTTTCCCTGAACAATGCCGGACCAGCAGACATTGAACGCCTGATGCAGTCGCTGGCCGCTGATGGCCTCAGTCCCGCCACGGCCGCGCGCCGCCTCTCCGCGCTGAAACGCTATTACCGCTTCCTCCTGAAGGAGGGCGTGCGCGGCGACGACCCGACCGCCGGGCAAAAGGGCCCAAAACAGGCCCGCGCCCTGCCAAAAATCCTCTCCGAGGCCGAAGTGGGCCGCCTGTTCGACGCCGCAGATACGATCGAAGGGCCGGCAGGATTGCGCCTGCGCGCCGCATTGGAACTGCTCTATGCAGGGGGATTGCGGGTCAGCGAACTCGTCACCCTGCCGCTAGCTGCCTTCTCGCGCGCCGAACGCTATGTCGTTGTCACCGGCAAGGGCAGCAAGGACAGGATCGTGCCCCTCACACCCGCCGCACTGGAGGCAGTCGACGCCTACAGGCGCGTCCGGGAGGACTTCCTGCCCGGCAAGGCATCGCCCTTGCGCGCCCGGGCAGAGCGCTATCTCTTCTGCTCATCGGCTGCGAAGGGAGGCCATCTCACCCGCGAGCGCTTCGCCCAGATGCTCTCGGGACTTGCCGTGCAAGCGGGCCTCGACCCGGCGCGTGTCTCGCCGCACGTGCTGCGCCACGCCTTTGCCACGCATCTTCTGGCCAATGGCGCGGATTTGCGCAGCCTGCAGACCCTGCTCGGCCATGCCGATGTCTCTACGACCGAGATATATACCCATGTGCTCGAGGCGCGCCTGCGCTCGCTGATGGAAGATGCCCACCCGCTGAGCCGCAAATAGCCTTGCTGACAGCCAGCTTGTGACAACACGATGTCGCGGCTAGTTTGCCCGTTCGGCCAGCGATCCTTGGCCGGTAGCCTTCAATCAGGGGATCCATGTCCAACCCGACGCGCACCTATCTTGATTTCGAACGTCCCATTGCCGAGCTCGATGCGAAGATCGAGGAATTGCAATCGGTCTCCGAACGCAATGGCGAGGATGCGCCGGACGTGGCTGACGAGGTGGCCAAGCTGCGCCAGAAATCGGCGACCCAGCTGAAAAACCTCTACGCGAAGCTCGACCCCTGGCAGAAAACCATGGTGGCGCGCCATCCTGAGCGCCCGCACCTGAAAGACTTTCTGGCCGGTCTTATCACCGATTTCGAGGAGCTGTCCGGCGACCGGCGTTTCTCCGAGGATCACGCCATTGTCGGCGGGCTGGGCCGGTTCCGCGGCCGCGCCGTGGTGGTCATGGGCCATGAGAAGGGCCACGATACCCAGACGCGCCTGAAGCACAATTTCGGCATGGCCCGCCCTGAAGGCTACCGCAAGGCGGCGCGGCTGATGGATCTGGCTGACAAGTTCGGCCTGCCGGTCCTGACCTTTGTGGACACAGCTGGCGCCTATCCCGGTGTTGGCGCGGAAGAACGCGGCCAGTCTGAAGCCATTGCCCGCTCCACCGAGCGCTGCCTGACGCTCGGCACGCCCATAATCTCCGTCATCACCGGTGAAGGCGGATCGGGCGGCGCGGTGGCGCTGGCGTCTGCCAACACGGTGATGATGCTGGAGCATTCCATCTATTCGGTGATTTCGCCGGAGGGCTGTGCCTCGATCCTCTGGCGCGACGGTGCCAAGGCGCGCGATGCGGCGATCGCCATGAAGATCACGGCGCAGGACCTGATCGGGCTGAAAATCATCGACA
Organism: Glycocaulis albus; assembly: GCF_014639075.1. Classification (GTDB taxonomy): domain Bacteria; phylum Pseudomonadota; class Alphaproteobacteria; order Caulobacterales; family Maricaulaceae; genus Glycocaulis; species Glycocaulis albus. The sequence goes on along the minus strand of NZ_BMFS01000001.1, from coordinate 210,825 downwards.
AGATCATCCCCGAGCCGGTCGGCGGCGCTCATCGCGACCGTGACGCCACCATCAAGGCGGTAGGAGACGCGATGGAGGAAAACCTCTCAAGCCTGGAAGGTCTTGATCCGGCCACCCTGCGCCGGAAGCGCCGCGAGCGTTTCCTGGCCATCGGCCGCTCGCTGATGGAACCGGCGGCCTAGACTTTCCCCGCCCCCCCTTGATTTTTGAGTTGGAAAGGCGTCTCTGGCACCCCGTGAAATACTCAATATGAGCAAAAGGGGCGTCATGCCGGCTTTTCACAACCTCTACCGCCACGGATTTGTACGTGTGGCCGCTTATGCGCCCCACGTAGCGCCGGGCGATCCGGCCGAGAACGCCGCACGCCAGATTACACTGGCCAGAAAGGCTGATGAGAGCCGCGCCGCACTGGTGCTCTTCCCCGAGCTGTCGCTGACCGGCTATGCGCTGGACGACCTGCATCATCAGGCCCTGATGTTGCGGGCCGCCGAGCAGGCTGCTGCAAGCCTTATCGAAGCCTCGCGCGATCTCATGCCGGTGATCGTGGCAGGCGCGCCGGTAGCGGTCGACGGCCAGCTCTATAACTGTGCCCTCATCATCCATCGCGGGCGGCTTCTGGGCATAGTGCCAAAGAGCTATCTGCCCAATTACCGCGAATTTTATGAAAAGCGCTGGTTCGCCGAAGGCCCCTCAGCCGTGGCGGACACGGTCCGCTATGCCGGGCAGGACGCAGCCTTTGGCACAAAACTCGTCTTCGCCGCAGACGATTTGCCCGGCTTCAGCTTCATGGCCGAGATCTGCGAGGATATCTGGGCGGTCCAGCCTCCGAGCCTTGATGGCGCGCTGGCCGGCGCGAACATTATCGTCAATCTTTCCGCCTCCAACGCCCTTATCGGCAAGGCGCGCGAGCGCGAGGCCCTGGTGCGCGTGCAGTCACAGCGCACGCTTGGCGCCTATATCTTCGCCGCCTCCGGCAGTGGCGAGAGCACGACGGACCTCACCTGGGACGGGCAGACAATTGCCTGCGAGCTGGGCGAGACTATCGCAAGCGGCCCGCGCTTTGAGGATAATACAGGCCTCGTGACCGAGATCGATGTGGAGCGGATCGTTCAGGACCGCCTGCGCTTTTCCACCTTCCGGGACTCTGCCCGCAATGCGCGCGAGCGCCTGACAGGCTGGCGGAAGATTGGCTTCACGCTTGCTCCGCCGCTGGATGAGACACTGACGCTGGAGCGCGCCATCCGGCGCTTCCCCTTCGTGCCGGCAGACAAGGAACGTCTGGACGAGGATTGCTTCGAGGCCTGGTCCATCCAGAGCGAGGCACTGGTTCAGCGCCTGCGCTCCAGCGGCATAAAGCGCGCTGTCATCGGCATTTCTGGCGGGCTGGATTCCACGCAAGCCCTCATCGTTACCGCGCGTGCCTTCGACCGGCTGGGCCTGCCGCGCGCGAATATTCTTGCCTATACCCTGCCCGGCTTTGCCACCAGCGAGGCGACGCATGAACAGGCCATCGCGCTGGCAGATGCCATGGGTGTCACCCGGCGCGAGATTGATATCCGCCCGGCGGCCGAGCGCATGCTGGCCGATCTCGGCCACCCTTACGCTGAAGGACGCGCCCAGTACGATGTGACATTCGAGAACGTGCAGGCGGGCCTGCGCACCGACTATCTCTTCCGCGCGGCCAACCATGAAGGCGCGCTGGTGATCGGCACAGGCGACCTCTCGGAAGCGGCGCTGGGCTGGTGCACTTATGGCGTTGGCGATCACATGTCGCATTACAACGTCAATGCGGGCCTGCCCAAGACACTGATCCAGCACCTGATTGCCTGGGCGGCGCGCACGGGGCGGGCAGGCGAAACGGCCACGCCGGTGCTGGAACGAATCCTCGCCACCGAAATCTCCCCTGAACTGGTCCCCGCAGGCGCGGACGGCGCGATTCAGAGCACGCAAGGTGTGATCGGCCCCTACCCGCTACAGGATTTCACGCTGCACTATGTCGTGCGTTACGGGTTCGGGCCGGAAAAGATCGCCTTCCTGCAGGATACTGCATGGGGCATGAATTCACGCAGCGACTGGCCCGACCATGTAGCTGAAGGCGACCGCCATCACTACACCATGGCCGATATCCTCAAATGGCTGGAGGTGTTCCACGCGCGCTTTTTCGGCCAGAGCCAGTTCAAGCGCTCTGCCGTGCCCAATGGCCCGAAACTCACCTCTGCGGGCGCGCTCTCCCCGCGCGGGGACTGGCGCATGCCCTCTGACATGAGTGCGAAGCTCTGGCACGCGGCGATAGCCCGGCTGAAGGACGAGCTGGGGGAATAAGCCCCGTTAGCTGAAACCCCGGACGCGAAGCGATCCGGGTCCTCCCTGCGCTTCTCCTGCACAAGGTCCCGGATCGGACTGCGTGCGTCCGGGAGTTCATATCTGGGCGCAAAAAAAACGCCCGCGTGCCAGGGGAAAAGCACGCGGGCGTCTTCATGTCAGTCTGCTGGCAGATCGGCCGGAGCGGATTTGCGGCAGGGGAAAAACCGCACCGTCCCGGTCAGCTGGCCAGCCTTCGCTGCGGCGTTCGCAGCGGTATGCGTCTTAAGCAGCCTTGGTCTTCGAGCCGCTAATCAGCTTCGCGCCGGACTTGCCGTTAATGGCGATCTGGCGCGGCTTTTTCGCTTCGGGTATCTCGCGCTCGAGGCGGATTACCAGAAGGCCGTTCTCGAGGCGCGCATCACGCACCTGGATATGGTCGGCCAGATGGAAGCGGCGCTCGAAGGACCGCTCGGCAATGCCGCGATGGATGAACTGGCGCGGTTCGCCGTCATCGCTTTCGCGCTTGCCCGCCACGGTCAGCACGTTTTCCTGAACCTGAACGTCGAGATCATTGTCACCGAACCCGGCCACGGCCAGCTCAATGACATATTCGTGCTCGCTGAGTTGTTCGATATTGTAGGGCGGGTAGCCATTACCCGTTTCCTGCTTGGCCGCCGAGTCGATCATGTTGGCCAGCCGGTCAAAGCCGACAATCGTGCGGTAAAGCGGTGTGTAGTCGATGGTACGCATGAAGATCCTCCTTCAGAAGCGATCAGTCCGGTGTCCTCCGGTGAAATGTCCGCGCCTCGAATGAGCGCACGGAGCCAGAGGCAGGCACCAGGGGTTTCAGTACTCGCCGGAGCCCGTCAGGCGCCCCGGTCTTTTTGACATGGGTGAGGGTTTGCGGGTGCGCAAGAGGGACTTTGCGGTGTTTTGCAATTTTGCTGTCAGCGATTGCGGCGCTAGTCTGGCACCCGAAACTGTCACACCTGCCAGGAGGACCTGCCGCATGCGCCTTCTCTTCACCGTGTCCGCTCTTGCCCTGTGCCTGCCGCTTATGGCGTGCGGGGACAATGCCGGCAGCGAAGCGCCAGAGCCGGCAGGCGCGGACGCTGACATGGTGGCTGCGACGGCCGGCGATGCAGAAGCAGAAAGCGCGGCGCAGCCGGACGGCGAAACACCTGATGACGGGTCTGACGGGACGGCCGCATACGCCGGCACGGCCGAAACGGAAGCCGGAGCGGAGGAGGGCCCAGCAACCGGCGAGAATGCGGGCCTGTCCACCGAACCGGAAACAGGCTCCCTTGCCTGGGCCGTCGCGGGCGAATGGCGCGCAGATGCGGTCGTGCGTGATGTCTGGCGCCATCCGCGCGAGACACTGGAATTCTTTGGCGTCGATCCATCCGGAACGATTGTGGAGATATGGCCTGCTGGCGGCTGGTACACACAAGTGCTCGCCCCCTGGATCGCCGCCAATGGCGGCACCTATGTCGCCGCCCATTTCGACCCCGCCGGCAATGACCAGACACAGGCCTTTATCGACAGCTATGCCGAACGCTTTTCGGCGCCGCTGTTTGGCGAGATCGAGATAGCAAGCTTCGGCCCTGATACCGGCCCGATCGTGCCCGAAGGCAGCGCCGACGCCGTGCTGACCTTCCGCAATGTCCATAACTGGATGGCACGCGGCTTCGAGGAAAAAGCCTTTGCCGATTTCTACGCAGCCCTGCGCCCGGGCGGCATACTGGGCGTGGTCGAACACCGCCTGCCCGCCAGCCAGCCGCAAGACCCGCGCGCCGCCAATGGTTATGTGCAGGAAGACTATGTCATCGCGCTGGCGACCGAAGCCGGGTTCGAGCTGGTGGGTTCCTCCGAAATCAACGCCAACCCGGCGGACACGACCGATCATCCGTTCGGCGTATGGACCCTGCCGCCGGTTCTGCGCTCTTCCCCGCGCGGGGAAGAACCGGACCCGGACTTTGACCGGTCGCCCTATGAGACGATTGGCGAGTCGGATCGCATGACCCTGCTCTTCCGCAAGCCGGAGAGCACGGGGGCAGAGTGATCGGCTTCCTTTTGCGGACCCTCACCGCCTGCCTGCTGCTGGGCTGGGCGGGTACGGTGCATGCCAGCCCGCCTCCCGCTTCTGCACTCAACCCCTATCCGGCTGAGCGGCTATTGCCCTTCTGGCGGCAATACACGGCGCGGCATGAAGACGGCGAAGCCCTGTTCATGCCCGCCTACCGGCTCGATCCGGCTCCGGCGGACGCTGATGCTGCCAGCAGCTTCTGGCTGGAAGCGTCTGACGGGCGGCTGCTGGCGCTGGGCGTCGATGATGACGGCTATCTGGTGTTGCCGCCCCAAGCCCGTGCACCCGGCCTTGTGACCCGTGGCGCGCGGCTTCTGCATGACGGCGAGGCGCCGCTACCCGCCATCCGTCTGGAAATCCGCCTGCAGCTGGAGCCGGCCCGGCACTATGCCCTTGCCGATCTGTCATCCGCGGTTGCGCAGGTGGACAGTTTTCAGCGTCACGCCATGGGGCTTGCCGCGCTGATGGCGCCGCGTTTTGACGTTGTCGTGTTCCGCTTTGACGGGCCCGCCCCCGATGGCTGGCATGTGACAGCGCGGGGTGAACGCCGCGAACTCGCCGCCCTGCACGACACGCTGTATCTGCGCATGACACCCCGCACGGCCCGCGCCGGCGGTGAAATCATCCTGGAAGCGCCACCGCGCCGGATTGTGGTGGAAACCCGCTAGCGCGCCGCCACAGCCAGCACCTCCAGCAACTCCCCATGCAGGTCCGCATTGCCGGCCGCGACCACCTGTCCGCCGCCATGTGCCGGGCGTCCCTGCCAGTCGGTCAGGATACCGCCTGCGCCTTCCACGACCGGTACCAGCGCAGCCACATCCCAGGTTTTAAGTCCGGACTCGATCACGAAATCGAGCCCGCCTTGCGCCACCATCGCGTATCCATAGGCATCCAGCCCGTAGCGCATCAGGCGCGCGCGGCCGCTGACCTGAGAGAAGACAGCCGCCTCCGCCCCCTCGAACAGATAGGGGTCGGTTGTCTCGCCAATCGCCCCGGCCAGGCTGCGCCCGCCCCGGACGGTCAGCGGGGTCAGCCGGCCTGCATGCCGAAGATGGGCGCTGCGACCGGCAGCCCCTGTCGATCCGAAGAAACGCTCGCCGATATGCGGCTGGTCAATCACCGACAGGACCGGTCCCGCCTCCTCCGCCAGCGCGATCAGTACACACCAGCTGGGCAGGCCCGCCAGAAAGGCGCGCGTACCGTCGATCGGGTCAATGATCCATGTCCGGCCCGAGCGTGATGGTTTGGCCTCATCCTCCTCGCCGACAATGCCGTCTCCGGGGCGGTGCTCGTCAAGCAGGGCACGGATGGCGGCCTCGGCCGCCCGGTCAGCAGCCGTCACGGGATCAAACCCGTCAGGGGCCTTGTTGTCAGCCGCTATACCATTGCGGAAATGGGGCAGAATTGCCGCGCGCGCCGCATCCGCCAGTGCATCCAGCAAGGCACGGTCGCTCTCATATCGGTCCAATTGCGATCCCCCGCTTCAGGCCGGTGCGCCGCATGGGCCTCCTGACTGAAAAGCGGCGGCGCGATGTATCAGGCCTGTCCGGTATCGCTATTGCGAACCGCCGGGTCAAGCGCGCTCTGAAGCGTCTTGGCCAGTTCAAGAAAGCGTTGGCGCGGCGCCCGTCCCAGCCGGTAATACGCCCTTACCAGCTCCATGGTCTCGCGCCGGGAAAGCAGGTCGCCGTGCAAATCGCCGCTCGCGCCGCCGGTTTTCAACCCGTCATAGAAATGCTCAACCGGCGCCCCCAGCGCTTCGGCTATCTCGAACAGCCGGCTGGCAGACATGCGGTTGATGCCTGTCTCATATTTGTGGATCTGCTGGAAACGTATCCCGACCCGGTCGGCCAGCTCCTTCTGGGTCAGGCCAAGAAGACGCCGGCGCCGCCGGAGCCGCTCACCGACATGCCGGTCGATATTGGGACGCCTGACCGGCGCGGCTGCGCTGTCTGTCACCTGTGGCTGCATGTGTCCTCGCCGCCTCCGCATGGACGGCGCGAATCGCGCCGCACGCTTATCATTAGCGTGCTTTGCGACTAATAACAACCTGTAGTTTATTCCGCCGCGAGGCTTTGCGTCCGGTACGCGTCAAGAAGGGCAGCGGCAAAGCGTTCGAGCCGGGTCTTGAGCTGGGCGAAACCCTGGTGCGGCTCCAGCGTGCGCTCATCCATGTAAAGCGCCCGGCTGATCTCGATCTGCAAGGCGTGGCTGCTTTCAGCCGGCTGGCCATAGCGCTCGGTGGCAAACCCGCCAGCATAAGGCCGGTTACGCACAACCTTGAAGCCCAGTGAACGGAATATCCGTTCGGCATGCCCGGTCAGCTCGGGCGAACAGGACGAGCCAAACCGGTCTCCCAGGACAATGTCGGCGCCCCGGGCGCTCGCTGCCGGCATGGAGTGGCAATCGATGAGAATGCACTGGCCGAACTGGTCGCGAGCCGCTGCCAGCTCCCCTGCCAGAGCGGCGTGATAGGGCCGGTAGCAGGAAGCCAGACGCTCAAAGGCCTCATCCAGAGGCAGCATCGCCTCGTAGATCGCACTGCCTTCCCCGGCAAGGCGCGGGATAACGCCCAGCCCGGCAGATGCCCTCTGGCTTATCTGGCCGGACAGCGCGTGGACGCGCGGCCCGAACAGGATGGGATCCAGCTCATACTCCGCCCGGTTGGGGTCCACATAGGATCGCGGGAACAGCGCCCGCACCAGCGGCGCCCCCAATTCCGGCACAGTGCCGAACAGCACGTCGATATGCGCATCTTCGGACCGGCGCAAAACTTTCAGCGGCAGTGCTGCCCCTTCAAGGAAGCCCTTGCTGTAATCGGACCCGGAATGGGGCGAGGCAAAGACAACCGGCGACACACGCACGGCCGGGCTCAGCACCTCGACGGCGGCAGACCCGTCAGCGGGCGTATTCGGGGATGGATCAGGGCTCATCTGCCTATCATCTCCCCCACGCCCGCAGCGTCAATCGCCAAGCGTCACCGCGGCCGGAAAAATCGCTGCAGGAGGTGGCGCGGCGTTCAACGGAATTTTACCTCCTTGCCCTAGAGTGCCTTTGCGGTGGATAAAAACACTCCGGAGGGGATGGCTATGGCCAAGATACTGCTCGCAGAAGACGACGATTCCATGCGTGACTTCCTGGCCAAGGCGCTGACACGCGCCGGGCACGAGGTGGAAACGGTGGCCGACGGTGAGGAAGGCCTTGATGCGCTGGGCGATCAGGCCGGTGCGTTCGAGCTTCTGCTGACCGATATCGTGATGCCCGGCGTTGACGGGATCGAGCTGGCGCGCCGCGCCGCGGAAATCGATCCGGGCCTGAAAATCATGTTCATCACGGGATTTGCAGCCGTGGCGCTCAATGCAGGCCTGTCCGCCAAGCGCGAGGCGAAGGTGCTTTCCAAGCCTTTCCATTTGCGCGATCTGGTCGACGAGGTCGCCCGCGCCATGGAAGCGGCATAGCCAATTATCGACATTCAGCAGGAATGCTTGCACAGGCGGGGCGCGCGGGCTATATCGCCCGCTCGTTTCGCGAGCAGGCTTGCGGACCGGGCGCGTAGCTCAGTTGGTTAGAGCGCTACGTTGACATCGTAGAGGTCACAAGTTCGACTCTTGTCGCGCCCACCATTTCCCGATGAAATGTGCAGTTTATGGCGGCCCGCCTGCGCGCTGCACGGTCAGCTCTGCAGCTTGCGCCGTCGCGCTTGTCCGGGCAAATGAAAGCCGGTCGGCAAATGGCGGGATGGCATAGTGAAATTCCAGAGATGGGTAGTGCGGGTTCACAAATGGTCGGCGCTTGTCGTCGGGCTTCAGGTATTGCTCTGGATTGGCGGTGGCTTCGGCATGGCCCTCATGCCGATCGGCGAGGTCCGCGGCGAACACCGCATGGCGCCGGCGGCGCCGCTGGCGGCAGAACCCGGCACTGTGACGGACCTGGCTGCTGCTGCACGGGCAGCCGGTTTCCGCACGCTGGACAGCGCACGCCTCGTTTCCCACCTTTCCAGCCCGGCCTGGCTGCTGCAGTCCGGTGACCGGACAGCCCTCGTTGATGCCGGCACAACACGCCTCCTGACCCCTCTCGATGCGGCGGGCGCGCAGGCGGTCGCACGGGGCGATTATGCAGGACCCGGAACCGCCGGAACAGCAGAATGGCTTGAGGAAGCACCCTGGTACTATGCCGGGCCGGTGCCAGTATGGCGGGTGGCTATCGACGGTGATGACGGACGGATGATCTTCATTGCGCCCGACACAGGCCAAATCGTCTCGCGCCGGTCCGACAGCTGGCGCCTGTTTGACGTGTTCTGGCGCCTGCACATCATGGATTACCGTGATGGCAGCAATATCAATAATCCGCTTCTCATCAGTGCTGCCGGATTTGCGCTTCTGTTCACGCTGTCCGGCCTGACCCTGCTGGTCTTGCGACTGCGCCGGGTGCTCCACGCGGCCCGGCACAGCGGCGCGAGGCCCTAACGCTGCATCGCCCGCAGCTTCTCGATCAGCGCAGCAGGCGGCGGACAGGGCGTGCGCGGCAGCGCGGTCGTCGCCCAGGCATAAATCATCCGTCCACCGGTGAGCGCTTCGTCGCCGCGGAAAATCCCGAGGCGGAAGGTCGCCGAGCTGTTGCCCACGCGCTCCAGCATCACACCGATCTCGATCAGCTCGTCAAACACGGCCGGTGCGTAGAAGTCGGCATGCGCGCTGACAGCAAAGGATTCGCTGCCCTCCGCCGTCAGGTCATCGGGCAGCTTCATGCCCGCCGCGCGCCAGAACTCGGTCAGCGCGACGTCGAAATAGAGAAAATAATTGCCGTTGAAGACAATGCCCTGCGGATCGGCTTCGGCCCAGCGCACACGCAAGGTATGAAACCATGAGAAATCCCGGCGCGATGGCCGTTCCGGCTTGTTCGGCATGCAAGAAAGCCCCCGCCTCTTCTGCCCGCTGGTCACAAGCGGGTTTCACAAGACAAGCGACTATTCGCCCTCGAATCAAGTACCGGGGTCAAGCCCGGCCATCAGGCGCCCAGCCGCGCGGCGAAGGATTTTTCAAACGCGCGCAGCCTCGCCCGGGCGCGCCGCCATTCCCACCAGATCAGCAGGACTTGCGGACCATCGACCAGATAGCGCCGCCACATGCGCTTTGGCTCTTCCAGAAGGCGATGCAGCCATTCCAGCCGGGCGCGCTGCATCCATTGCGGGGCGCGCTGTGTCTTGCCGGAGAGGAAATCGAGGGAGGCGCCCACGCACAGGCCGACGCCTGTGCAGTCACCACGCTCTATGCACGCCGCCGCGATCATTTCCTGCTGCGGTGAGCCCACACACAGGAAGACAAAACGCGCCGGATTTGCCGCGACGAAGGCCGCGCAATCGGCAACCGCTTGCGGGTTGGTGCGCAGCCCCATGGGCGGCTGGTGCCAGCGCACATCCTTCAGGCCGAAACGCGCCGTAACACCTGCAATGACATCTTCATCCCCGCCAATGACCACTACCGGCTCGGCCGGGTCGATGGCGTGTTCGAACAGGGCCGCTGTCAGGTCAGAGCCGGGCGTCACCGCCACCTCTTCACCTGAAAAGGCAGCGATCAGCTCCAGCACCCGGCTATCACATACGGTCAGCCAGGCCTGCGCGTAAAGCGGCGCCAGCTCGCCCCCTCGTGACAGGCGCACCAGATGGTCAACATTGGGAGTGACGACGAAGGCAAAGGGGCGTTCCGGATCGCGCTTCACAATGCGCTCCAGCGCAACGTCAAACCCGATCCGGTCAAAGGCGGAGTTCAAGAACCAGATATGACGCGGGCGCACACGCCGGTCTGCGCCCCTCACCGGGCGGCCCTGAAGCGTCGATGTGTCCAGCGGCAGTGTCATCAAACGTCCCGTTACGGGCCAGCGTGCCTGGCCTCCGGGACGGGATGTGCAAGCTTCAGACCGGAGCGGGCATCAACCGGCGGGCGATTTCCCCTGTCTGCGCAACGCCCTTAACGCGAAACGCGCCGGGTCGAGACTGGCCGCGCCGGAACGCTCCAGCGGGGACGGTTCGCCGCAGATGAGGCTCGCCACATGCTCGGCCAGCAAGGGCGCATGGGCAAAGCCGCGCGCGCCAAAGCCGGTGAGCATGTAGAGCCCGTCTATCACGCTGGCATCGGCGCGCACCGCCTGGCCTGCCGCGGGCAGCCGGTCCGGCAATACGCAGCGCGCCGCACCCCAGTGTTCCAGAACGGGTCCGAGCCCGGCACCGATATCCGGATCAAACGCGCCCACCGCCGAGCGGATAGCCTCTGCCGCCTGTTCTGGTGTGAAACGTTCGCCCCTCTCGTGCGTGGCACCCGCCAGCACAGACCCATCGGGCAGCGGGGCCAGATAATGCCCCCATGCCATGGGTTGCGGAATTGGCGGGCCGTCATACGCAAAGCGCGCGGTCTGCCCCGGCAGCGGCTCCATCGGCAAACATATATCGAGGCCTTCGGGCAGCGCATCCGCGCCCGGTGCAAGGATGAGCCGGTCGGCCTCGGCCAGCAGCTCTTCTTGGGTGTCCAACACCCGCCAGCCACCCGCGCTGTGCCTTTCAACGCGCGCCGCATACGCGTCCACAACCGGCACATCCCCGGCGAGCGCGGTCAAAAGCCGCAACGGCTCCACCCAGCCCGCCTTTTCCAGTATCAGGCCATCATCAACACCGCTGAGGCCCGTACCGGCCATCATGTCTGCGATACGGCTGAGCCGCCCGGCGCCATCATGGCCGGACGGTGCCCGCAAGACACCCGTCGGGTGAAACCCGTCCAGCCTGGAATAGAGCGTGCGGGCGTGATCGAAGGCGGCGAGCGTGGCACGCACATGGGGCCGGTCAGCGGCTTCGAGGCGCGGGGTAAAGAGCGCGGCCATGCCCCCAGAGGCGCCTGCGCCCAAGCCGCCTTGCGCGATGACAACCGGGGTCAGGCCGCGAGCCTTTAGCGCATGGACAAGACTGGCCGCTGCAATGCCGCCGCCCATAATGGCAATCCTGCCGGGCTTGGCAGGCACGGGCGCGGCAACACCGCCTTCGAACACGCCCTCCAGCCGTTCGCGCTTGCGGCCAAAGCCCGGCACCTTCTCAACCGTGAAGCCCGCGCCCTGGAGGCCCCGCCTGACCGCCCCTGCCACCGTGAACGTACCAAGGCGCGTGCCCGGCTTTGACAGGCGGGCCATGTGGGCAAACACATCGGCTGACCACATCGCGCCATTTAGGGCAGGCGCGAACCCGTCAAGGAACCAGGCGTCGGCGGCAAAATCCATCTCATGGAGCGCGGCTTCCACCGTGTCATGGAAAACGGTCAGCATGACACGCCCGCCTGCAAAGACGCGCCTGTGCGGGCCTTTGAGCGGTGGTGGCCACTGATCTGCCAGCTCATCGGCCTTCCCGCCCAGCGCCGGAAAGGCCGACAGGGCGCGGCGCGCATCGCCCTGGCTCAAGGGAAAGCCTTCCAGCGAGATGAAATGCAGCCGGGCGTCTGCCGGTGCGACGCCCTCGAAAAGCTGCCACGCGGCGAGAAAATTCAACCCCGTGCCAAAGCCCAGCTCGCCGATGATGATGGTGCCGCCAGCGGCGAACCGCTCGCGAAGGCGGCAACCATCGAGAAACACGGCCTGTGTCTCGGCCAGCCCGTCCTCCGCGGAGAAATAGACATCGCCCCCGGCCGCGCGCGGCGTGCCGGGCTCGCTCCAGTCGATATGCGCAAAGGGTCTGACGAGGCTGCCGCTCATGGTCAACCGGCTACACGCGAAGGGGCGGACGGGCAATGCCTGCATGTCCGGCCAGCAAAAAGGGCCGGAGCATGTGCCCCGGCCCGTTCAAGGTGCTTCCCCCGATTATTCTTCTTATTGGCTTATTCCGACCCGACATTGGCCAGCGCTTCTTCCAGTTCCAGGAAGGTGGGCTGCATGGCGCTGGGCACATTGCCCCGGCCGATCTCGACAGAAATCTGGGCCGCGTTGCCGTGCAGGTGTGCAACCAGAACGCTCTGGATGATTTTGTAGAAAATCGCTTCCTCGTCATAGACTTCCTTCATCCGCGTAGCGAACGGACCGACAAAGCCATAGGCCAGGAACACGCCAAGGAAGGTACCCACCAGCGCCGAACCGATCATCGCGCCAAGGTATTCCGGCGGCTGGGTGATCGCGCCCATCGTCTTGATGATGCCCAGCACTGCCGCCACGATCCCGAGCGCCGGCAGCGCGTCAGCCATGTTCTGCAGGGCATGGGCGGGGCCGGAGGCTTCGTGATGGTGCTTTTCCAGCTGCTTTTCCATCGCGTCCTCGACCTGGTGCGGGTCTTCAAGGTTCATCGTCATCATGCGCAGCGTGTCGCAGATGAAATCCACCGCGAAATGGTCCTTGATGATGCGTGGATACTTCGAAAAGAGCGCACTTTCATGCGGCTTCTCGATATGGGCTTCCAGCGCGATGACACCCTTGGTCTTCATCGTCTTGGTCAGCGCAAACAGGAGAGCGAGCAGATCGCGATAGTCCTGCGGCTTCCATTTCGGGCCCGCGAACAGTTTTGAGAGATCGCCTGCGGTCTTGCCGACCGTCTTGCCCGAATTGCCGATGAAGAAGGCGCCCATCGCCGCCCCGCCAATCATCATCAGCTCGAAGGGAAGCGCCTTTAGAATAACGTCGAAATGGCCACCGGCGAGCATGAAGCCGCCGAACACCATAGCGAACACGCAGACAATGCCGATTATCTGAAACATATACCCACCATCCCGCACTCATCCGGGGCCGTTCTGGCCGGACCGGGTGGAAGGGCGGATTTTTCCGCTTCTCTTCCCCCGGCCCATGTCCGGTTTCGGGACGTTTCTACCCGAAGATGCTTAAAGCCCGGTTTTCATGCTGTTAGCGGAGCGTTTACGGGCGGCGCAGGCCGGACTATGCCTGCCCCATGCCCTTGAACGCAGACCAGCAGACACGGGCGGACCGGCGCGGTGCCTTCCGCCTGCTCTTCATCTGCCTGATGGCGGTGGGGGTCGGCAATTCCATGCTGTTTGCGATATTGCCGCCGCTGGCGCGCGATATCGGTATTGCCGAGATCTATGTCGGCGCGATCTACACCCTGTCGGCCCTGATGTATCTGACGATGAGCCCGGTCTGGGGCGGATTGTCCGACCAGTATGGCCGCCGCCCGCTGGTCATTTTCGGGCTGGCGACCTATGGCGCCTCCACCCTGATCCTTGCCGCGGGCGCCTGGGCAGGCCAGAGCGGCTTTCTGCCGCCCCTTGTCGCCGTGCTGGCGATGGCGCTGGCGCGCGCCCTGTTCGGCGCGTTCGGCTCGGCCACCGGCCCGGCAGCCCAGGCCTATGTCGCTGACCGCACCGCCCCTGCCGAGCGCACGCAGGCGCTGGCCAGCATGACGGCGGCCTTCGCGCTCGGCGGGATTATCGGCCCGGCCCTCGCCGCCGCTTTTTCCGAGCGGATCGGCATGGTGCCCTTCATGGTGATGATCGCGGTGCTGGTCGGGCTGTGCGCCATCATCGTGCGCCTGACTTTGCCGGAAAACACGCCGCCGAAGGAGCGCGGCCGCCGTCCGCTCAATCCGCTGGCTCAGTTTGCCTTTGCCGCAGACGGGCGAGTGCGCGCTTTCGTGCTCTATGGCTGCGCCGCCTGGCTGGTACAGGCAGCGAGCCTGCAGGCCATCGGCTTTTTCGTCATGGACCGGCTGGAGCTGGACACCACGGCAGGCCTGCAGCTGGCCGGTGTCGCGCTGACGGCTGGCGCGGCAGCTTTGATCTTTGCCCAGCTGGTGGCCATACCGGCACTCAAGGTCTCACCGCGCATGCTGATGCTGATCGGGGCGGGCCTGACGCTCGCCGGGCAGATCGAGCTGATATTCTCGGGCGGCTATGCCTCCATCGTACTGGGCTTCCTGCTCAACTCGCTGGGCTTCGGCTTTGCCCGCTCCGGCTTCACCGGCGGGGCAAGCCTCGCCGTCAGCCCTGCTGAACAGGGCCGCGCCGCCGGCGTGACGGCGGCGACCGCCGGCCTCGGCTTCCTCATCGCTCCGCTGTCGGGGCTCTGGCTCTATCAGGCTGTAGGCCCGACAGCGCCTTTTATGCTCAATGTTGTCCTGTCTGTCGTGGCGCTGGGGGTGGCTGTCTTCCATCCGCGCGTACGCGTCGCCGCCCAGCCCTTTGAGCAAGACGAGGATAGCGGCGGGGTGGTGTAGCGCCCTCCTACAACCCTGAACTCCCGGCCAAGCGAAGCGCAGAGCCGGAACCTGTTGCAGGACTATGAAGAGAGACCCCGGATAGCGCTGCGCGCTTCCGGGGTTTCACGGAAATTGAGGGAGCGTCTAACGCGCCCGGTCTGCTGCCATCACCGCATTATAGAGAGCCAGCCCCGCATAGCCGTCCGGCTCCATCCCGTTTGCACTCTGGAAAGCGCGGATGGCGCGGCGCGTATTGGGGCCGACAACGCCGTCCAGCCCGCCCGGATCATGGCCCAGCCGCGCAAGGGCTTCCTGCAGTTCGCGCGACTGGGAGCGCGTGATCGGCGGATTGTCCACCGGCCAGCCCGTCGCCATGCCTGCATCGCCATGCTCGAACGCGCGGGCGAGATAGGCCACGCCCAGCGCGTAGGCGGTCGAGTTATTATAGCGCAAGAGCGCCTCGAAATTACGGTAGACCAGGAAGGCGGGCGCATTGGCCCCGGCCGGGATCACCAGCCGCGCCGACCGGTAGAGATCATCGGCTGACCACTCGCCGGATGCCGGATCAATCTCCAGCGCAGCCCACTCAGCCACCGTGCGGCGCTGGCTTTCGTTCCAGCCGGCAAAATCAAACCCCTGCGGCAGACGCACTTCGGTGAAGACCGGCTGGCGGTATTCCCAGCCCGCGCGGGCCAGAAGATTGGCCGCACTGCCCAGCGCATCGCCTTCATTGCGCCAGATATCGCGCCGCCCGTCGCCGTCGAAATCGACGGCGCGTTCCATATAGGTGGCCGGTATGAACTGGGTCTGGCCCATGGCGCCGGCCCACGAGCCCAGAAGATCATCACGTGTGGCATAGCCGCGCGAGATCATCTGCGCGACTGCCCGCAGCTGCGCCTCGGCAAAGCCGCGCCGGCGGCCCTCCCAGGCCAGTGTCGCCAGCGAACGCACCACGTCGAAATTGCCCTGGATCTCGCCATAGGCGCTTTCCAGACCCCATATGCCGGTGAGGATATGCCGGTCGACCTCGAAACGCTCCTCGACAGCCACAAGCGTGCCGGAAATGCGCGCCGCGGCGCGTTCCCCGTTGGCCACGCGCGCAGGTGAGACAGCGCCTTCGAGATACTGCCAGATCGGGCGGACAAACTCGGGCTGCGTCTGGTCGCGCTCAATGACCGTCGGGTCAGGCTCCAGCCCGTCCAGCATGGACGAGACTATGGCCGGGTCGACGCCCTCGCTGCGCAGATCGGACGCGAAACCGTCCCGCCAGGCGCTGAAGGGAATGTCCTGAGCCGCGGCGGGACTGACCGCCAGGACAAACCCCGCCAGCCATGCGCCTGTAAGGCTGGCAGCGCGGCGCGAAAAACGATGGATAGTCAGCATATATGGATCCTCACCCTCGGGTCTGGCCAATCCCGCAATACGTCAAGTGTTCCTGTTAGCACGCAGAAGATCAATGCGCGATGAACGCCGCCCCCGCCATGGTTAGCGGAAGGTTTACGCTAACACACTAAATTAATTATCTTTTCTCATACCTCATTAAGCCTTGCCTGCTAAATTCCGCGACGGAATCCGGGCATGAGTTCTGCATGTCTCATCAGGGATGGGCCGGCGTGTGTGCCGGTCAGGGCAAGGGCGAATGGACATGAAACGGCTATCAGGCTTCCTGACGGACCGGGCTGGCAATATCGCGGTGATTTTTGCGCTGTCACTGGTGCCCGTGATCGGGATGGCGGGCGTATCGGTGGATACCGCGCGCCTGATCAATGTGCGCACCGCGCTGCAGGCCGAGGCGGACGCCACCGCCCTCAACGCCGCTGTCGGCGGGCCCGAAAGCAATCATGCCGCCCAGATCAATGCCATGAATGACCGCGTGACCGCCGCCTTTGGCGGGTCGGGCCTGTCAGACCTCGACATTGACGGTGCATGGAACGGGCTGGATTTCCGCGTCGATGCCAGCGCGCGCGTGTCCACCGTACTTATCCACGCCTTGCCCGGCATCAGCGACAGCGTGCGCGTTTCGGTGCGTTCAACCGCACGCCTGCATCAGCCCATGCTGCAATATGAGCCGCCCGAGGTGAGCTGGCTGGACCCGGAAGCGGGCGACTATAACCGCATCTATGTGTACTGCTACGATCCTGACCCGGATGCTGACAAGACACCCGCACAACGCCGGACACAGCGCACCCCGGTGCAGGACAATAACGGCATCAACTTCCTCACCCGCTGGCCCAACCAGTATCAGTGGCCGCGCTGCGAGGAGGGCGAGACGATCAGCTTCGAGCTCTACAATTTGCGCTTCTCGCGCAACAACCCTGAGCGGATCGACCAGAATCCGAACAATGACCATAACTGGTGCCAGCACAGCCCGACCGCCGGCTTTCCCAATCCGTGCCGCCACCGCTACTTCACCGACACCGTGCACGTGAACGGGCAGGAGCACCATAACGGCCTGCAATACGATATTCTCGAGACCGTGCTGTGCGACAGCATGGATGAGTGCAAGCCGGCCAGCCAGGGTGGCGTCATCCCGGCAGGCACCAACCGGACGCCCCAGCGCGCCGAGCAAGGGTGCAGCCCCGGCCGCTTCATGTATTACGGCTGGGAGGACCGCCCGCCAGGCCTGCCCGGTGGCACGTCCAACTGGACCCAGATGGGCTGGACCGACCGCGACTATGACGATATCCGCATCATCATGGAATGCCCGCAGCTCGACACGACCCGCGAGCGGTATGTGCGCCTGATCGAGTAGGCCTTCGCCTTTCTGTGCAAGTGGCAGGACGCCCCGGTTGACTTGGACCGGGGTGGACTGTAACACCTGCGCTCCCTTGAAAACGCGGGTGCTCCGGTCCCGCTCCAGGTACGAGACAAGACCATGAAAGTGCGCAGCTCCATCCGCTCCCTGAAAGCCCGGCACCGCGATTGCCAGGTGGTGCGCCGCCGTGGCCGTGTCTATGTGATCAACAAAACCGATCCGCGCTTCAAGGCCCGCGCCGGCTAGCACGGGCGCGCCGGCCTGTGTCCGTGCGTGCGATCCTCTGGGATCTCGGCCGCACGCTCGCCGACTGGAACCCCGATTACCTTTATCGCCGATTGATCCCGGATGCTGAAGAGCGCCGGGATTTTCTCATGTCCGTGTGCACCATGGACTGGCATGAAGCCCACGACCGGGGCATCAGCATGGCTGCCAACCGGGAGGCGCTGATCCGCCAGCATCCCGACAGGGCTGCGCTCATCGAAGCATGGGACACCGGCTGGAACGCCATGTTCAGCGGCTATATGCCGGGCATGGACGGCGTGATCGAAACCCTGCACGCGCGCGGCGTGCCGCAATACGCCCTGTCCAACATGCCGGCGGAAAAATGGGCCGACGTGCTGGCCCTCTATCCGGCCTTCGGCCTCTTTGAAACAGCGGTGATATCGGGGCAGGAAGGGCTCGTAAAGCCAGACCCGGCGATCTACGCCCTGACCGCAGCGCGCATAGGCACACCGCCGCCAGAAACGCTCTTCATCGACGACCGGCTGGACAATATCGAGGCGGGTGCAAGAGCCGGTTTCGCCGTGCACCATTTCACCGGCGCACCCGCCCTGAAGGCCGAACTGGACCGGCTCGGACTCCTGCCGCTGACTGCCTGACCTGAAGGAGAGCCCGCGCAGATGTGATTTGCCGCGGAACGATTGCGCTCCATACTGGTTGAGAGGTTGGGATGAAATCCATTTGGGAGGTATGAGCCATGAAGCGCCTTATCGCCGGATTTGCCGCCAGCGCCGCCATTCTGGCCGCTTGCGCCGAGTCCACGCCTTACCAGCGCGCCACTGCCGGCGGGTTTGGTTATTCCGAACAGCAGATCGAGCAGAACCGGTTCATGGTCGGATTTTCCGGCAATTCGCTGACCGAGCGTCAGTCGGTTGAGACCTTCCTGCTCTACCGGGCTGCAGAGCTGACCCGCGAGCAGGGCTATGACTATTTCCGCCTGATCCGCCGGGACACCGAGGCGGAGCGCCGCTTCACCGGCAGTTCGCCGCGCTATTATGACCGGTTTGATGTCTTCTACCGGTACTACCATCCGCGCCATGGCTGGTATGGCTGGCGCGACCCGTTCTGGGATGATGTCAATCTGCGCGAGGTGACCCGCTATGAAGCCATGGCGGAGATCCAGCTCGGCCGCGGCGAAACGCCCGATAGCCCGGATGCCTTCGATGCGGTTGATGTGATCCGCAATCTGGGTCCGCTGGTCCGCCCGCCTGTTCAGTAGTGTTTGATCTGTAAAGCAAAAAACCCCGGACCGATGGTCCGGGGCTTTTCAGTTCAGGCAAGCCTTCGGCTAGAAATTGGCTGCCAGCCCGAACAGCACCGCACGCGGCGCACCGGGGCGCAGGCCCGCCGGGCTGCGCGAGGCGGCATAGACCTCATCGGTGAGGTTTCTGACCTGCACCCGCGCGCGCAGCGCATCACTGAGATCATACCAGACGGCCAGATCAGCCACCGCGTAGGAGTCCAGGAACTGGGCGGCGGGAATGGCACCCTGCCCTGCCACCGTACGGCGTTCGCCATTCCAGGTCACGGCCAGCTGGCTGCCGAAACGGCCCTGTTCAAGGCCGATCGAGGCGAACCATTGATGCTCCGGCAGATAGGGCAGCTGGTCACCCGCCTGCACATTGCCCCAGGGGCCATAGCCCGACCGGAAGGCGGTCTGGAATTCGGCATCGGTCCAGGTGTAGGCGCCGCGCACGGGCACCGACACGCCGCTCCAGCCGGCAAAAGCGGCCAGATCGATACCGGCCGACAATTCCAGTCCGCGCACATCCACTTCGCCGCCATCGAACTGCGCGCCGATCGTGCAGCCCCCGCCCGTGGAGGCCGTGCACGTGCCGATCAGGTTGGAATAGTCGTTGAAGAAGCCGACCGCCTCTACAAAGGCGGTTCCGCCCGTCCAGCGCACGCCCGCTTCCCAGTTCACCGCATCTTCCGGATCGCTCTGTGACGAGGGCGAGGACGGAGCAAAGCCACGGTGCACACCGCCGAAAAGGGAGACGCTGTCACTCAGCTGATAGCGCACGCCGAGGCCCGGGATGAGCACATCCGTTGTGCTACCGGTGACGGTCGTGGCGCCGGTACGGGCCGGGTCGGTGGCGGCCCAGCGCGTCTGCGTGCCCTCAATGCGTTCATAGCGCAGGCCCGGCACGAGGGTGAGCGCGCCAAAGCTGATCTCGTCCTGGACGAAGATGGCCAGCGCCTCGGCTTCGCTGATGCGGTTATCATGCTGGCCGGGTGTTTGTGCGCCGGTCTGCACCAGCTGCGAATTGTCCATGCGGTAGAAGACCTCGTTCTGGAAACGGTCTTCAGAGTCGCGGTGCGCGCGCACGCCCACCCGCCAGCGATGGTCCGCACCCAGCAGGGCCGCATTGCCCGCCAGCTCGGCCTGTACGCCTTCAGCCAGATAAGAGCGGTTATTATTGCGGCTGATCACCGCGCCATCGATGGAAACCAGGCCCGGCTGGCCCGTCAGGATGGCGTATTCCGCCGAATAGGTGGCCGGGTCGGACAGCACCGCACCGAGAGAGCGGCGCCCGGCCCCGGCATTGACGCCCTCCACCTTGAACCAGTTGCGCGCCACCTCGTTGCGGTAGCCCAGCGCGGTGAAATTGAGACCATTGTCGAAAGCGGCGTCATAGCGCAGCACCCAGCGCGACTGGTCGACCACGATATTGTCGTTCGCGCTGGCGGCATAGCGCCGGTAGGGATTGGCCGCGAAATCGGCATCGGTGAGGCCCATATAGGTCTCGTCGGAGGTTTCGTCGGACGTCTGGTAGCGCAACTCCACAGCATGGGTGACGCCCACGCCATCAAATTCGGCGCGCAGACGTGCGCCAAAGTCTGTCAGGTCAAACCCGGTGGATTGCCCGGTGTTGAAATCGATGGTCTTGAAGCCGTCCGCGCTGTCGGTATAGGCCTCGACAAGCCCGCCGAGGCGCACACCTTGCGAGACTTCCGTCATACCACCGGCATAGGCATGAATGCGGCGCGCCTCTTCTTCACCTGCCGTGATGGCAAGACGCCCCGACCAGCTCTCCGGCACCGGCGTGGACAGGAAATTGACCGAGCCGCCCTGCGTGCGCGGGCCATAGCGTACCCCGGCCGCGCCCTTGACGATCTCCACGCCGGCCATGCGGCCCACATAGGGCGAGTAATAGGCCGCTGCCGCCGAGTAGGGCGCAGGTGCGGCCAGAATGCCATCTTCCATCAGGACGATATTGGCAGAGCGGTCCAGGCCAGTGCCGCGCAGGCCGATATTGGGACGTAACCCGTAGCCATCTTCCTCCTGGATGTTCACGCCCGGCACCTGGCGCAGCACACGCCCGATATCGGTATAGTCCTGAACCTGCAGGACCTCGCTCGGCAGCAGGGTGGCAGAACCGGCCACCTCGCGCGCATCGCCCTTCAGGCCGATAATGGTGATGGTCTCGACATTGATGTCTGTGTCGCTGGAATTTTCAGCGGCGGCATTGGCGGCGAGAGCCAGTACGGCCGTGCTGGCAAGAAGAAGCGTGCGCATGGTTGGCGTCGTCCCTGACGTCGGATGAAAGTGAGAATAAGTCTCACCTACAGGATACGCGGGACACTGCCAATAGCATTTGAGAATGAATTGCAGTTAGGTATGCGGTGACCCTCATACCCTCCATCCTCGTCATTCCGGCGGACGCCGGAACCCAGCTTTTTTTGCTCCGCAAAGCGGCTTGAAAAGCGCCAACGCGCGCCTGGGCTAATGCGAGGCGCGACGCACGGATGTGCAGAGCTAACAGGTGACTGGGTTCCAGATAGCGCCTCGCGGCGCTTCTGGAATGACGAAGTGATAGTTGCTCCAGAGGCGTGTGGCACCAGAAGCCGCCGAACCCCTATTTCGGGGGCATGCGCGCACCGGCATCAAGGCGGACGCATTCTGCGTTGATGTAATCATTACCGACCATGAAAGCGACGAGATCGGCGTATTCAGCCGGGGTGCCGAAGCGCTGCGGGAACTGCAGATGGCTGGCGAGGTTCACTTTCACTTCCGGCGGCATTTGCTGATAGATCGGTGTCTCGAAAAAGCCCGGCAGGATGGTGTTCACCCGCACGCCCTCGCGCGCCAGATCGCGGGCCATGGGCAGGGTCATGCCATAAATGCCGCCCTTGGACGCCGAATAGGCAACCTGGCCGATCTGGCCGTCCTGCGCGGCAACCGACGCGGTATTGATGATCACACCGCGGCCCGATGCGTCCGGATCAAGGGTGAGCATGCCCTCGGCAGCCAGCACGGCACAGTTGAACGACCCGATCAGGTTGATGTTGATGACCAGCGCAAACTTGTCGAGCTGGTGGCCGACAATATCACCGGAAGAGGAGCGGCGCGCGGTCTTCTCCGCCCAGCCAATCCCGGCGCAGTTCACGAGAATGCGCTCCTGCCCGTTGGCGGCGCGGGCCTTTTCAAAACCGGCCTTGACGCTGTCCACATCGGCGACATTCACCTTGGCGAACACGCCGCCAAGCTCCTTTGCCAGTGCCTCGCCGCGCTCCTCGTTGAGATCGAAGATTGCGACCTTGCATCCTTCAGCGGCCAGGCGCCGGGCCGTGCCCTCGCCCAGACCTGATGCCCCGCCCGTGATAACCGCGCTTGCGCCCTTGAACTGCATGATCTCTCTCCCCGTTGGAATGGCCGTGTTGCTGCATCAGCGATGTGCAAATGCACCACGCTTTGCCTGACGAAATAGCGCCTTGGCGCTTCTGAGGGAAGCACAGGGATGTTATGAGCCTCTCCTTGCCGCATCCCGCCAGACGGAGACCCGCTCATGACCCGACCGACCGCCCTTGTCCTGCACGGCGGAGCTGGCGTGCTTGCCGAGCGTTCCTACGAGCGTGAAGTCGCGCATCTGCGCGCGCTGGCGCAAGAGGGGCGGGCGCTTCTCGCAGGCGGCGGACACGCGGTGGATGTCGCCGTGAAGCTGGTACGGGCCATGGAGGAAAGCGCGCTCTACGTGGCGGGACGGGGCGCCTCGCCCAACACGGCCGGCCGCTACGAGCTGGACGCCTCCATCATGGAGGGGCCGTCGCGCAAGGCGGGCGCAGTGGCGGCGCTGGAAGGCTTCATCTCCCCCATCACGGCTGCACGCGTGGTCATGGACTCAACCCCTCACGTGCTGATCGCCGGCGCGGGCGCGGCCGATATCGCGCGCACCCACAAAATCGAGGAGATTGCAGAGCCGGACAGCTATTACCAGCCCGCCGCCGTACCGGATGGGCGCGAGATCGCGACTGGAACGGTCGGCTGCGTTGTGCTCGACAGCGACGGCATTCTGTGCGGCGCCACCTCTACCGGCGGCACGCTCAGAAAGCGTTGGGGGCGGGTCGGCGATACGCCCATTATCGGGTCGGGCACCTGGGCCGATGCGCGTGTTGCCGTGTCCTGCACCGGCCAGGGAGAATACTTCATGCGCGCCAATGCGGCGGCCGACGTGTCCGCACGCATGCGCTACCTGGGATCTTCGCTCGACGAGGCCGTCAAGGGCGCGCTCGACGATATCGCCGAGCTTGGCGGGGATGGCGGGATTATCGCGGTGGATTCAAAGGGCCATGTCAGCGCGCAATACAATTCGCAAGGCATGAAGCACGCGATCGTGCACGCTGACGGACACATCGAAGCCGGGATGCAGCGCTGATCCGCGCCCTACGCCGCGTCCGTATGGGCCATCCCCGACAGAATGGCGTTCACAGCCGCTGAATCAGGCGCCGCGCGCAACGCGGTGCGGATATCCTCCCGGCGGAAGAGCCGGGCAACGCGCGCAAGAGCCTTCAAATGCTCAGCCCCGGAATCTTCCGGTGCCAGAAGCAGGAAGACCAGATCGGCGTGGCGTCCGTCCATGGCGTCGAAATCAACCGGCGTTTTCAGGCGTGCGAACACGCCGCAGACACGGTCGACATCGCTGGTGCGGGCATGGGGGATGGCCACGCCATCGCCGACACCCGTAGACCCCAGCTTCTCACGCTCCATGACGGCATCCAGCACCCTTCGCGCAGGCACATGCAAGGTGCGCTGTGCCAGGTCACACAATGACTGGAGAACCTGCTTGCGGCTTGTGCCGGGCAGGTCTGCCACCGCCCCTCCGGGCGGGATCAGGTCTGACAATGCCATGTCACGCCTTTGCTTGTCGGCGGGCCGGAAAAAGGCCCCGTTCAGCGAACGGCGCCGTCTTTAGCCTCTCGGGCCGGATCAATCCACCCCACATGACCATCAGGGCGTCTGTAGACGACATTCAGCGATCCGCTTGCCGCATTTCGAAACAGCATGAAGGGGGTATCGAGCACGTCCATCTCATGGACCGCCATCGACACCGTCAGCGTGCGCAGCTCACCCACTGTCTCGGCGACAATCACCGGCTCGCTGCCGCCCGTAGCGCCGCCATCATCAAGATCGCTGTCATCTTCATCCAGCGTGACGGCGCGTCCATTGCCGCGGAACACCACAATGGGTGTTTCTTCCGCGGGCAGTTCCAACTTGTTCTCTGCGTGATGATCCTTCAGGCGGCGCTTGTAACGGCGCAGGCGTTTTTCCAGATGTCCGACGGCAATCTCGGCAGCCGCATAGGCATCCGCCCCCTCGCCGGTGGCCTGCAGGAAGGCGCCCGAAGGCAGGTGCAGGGCGCATTCCACCCGGAAGCCGAACCCTTCCTTGGCGGCGGTTACAAACGCCTCGCCGGGACGGCTGAAATACTTCGCCGTACCCTCCTCCACCTTGCCCTCAATGCGTTCGCGAAGGGCGGGAGAAACGTCGATACCTTTGGAAACAAACTGGATGTGCATGATGACTCCATCTGCCGCTGGCGCGTTGCGCTGGCTGCAGGAGCCCTTTTTCAAAAAGGCCCCTGGCGCTTCAAGACAACGCGTGGCCGAATATCCGGTTCTGTACCGGATGCAGTGACGGTAGCAAGCCGGGCGGGGGCGTCAATGCAGATAACTGGTTAATGACGTGCAGGACAGGTTTCGGGCACCAGCGTGCTAACGCTTCATCATGCGGCGGCGCTGCACCGAGGAGGGGATATTCATCGCCTCGCGGTATTTTGCCACGGTGCGCCGGGCAATCTCGATCCCGTCAGCCAGAAGCCGGTCGACAATCGCATCATCGCTCATGATCTCGTTGATGGTTTCGGCCTGGATCATGGCCTTGATACGGTATCGCACCGCCTCGGCGGAATACGCCTCGCCGCCATCGGCCGAGGCAATGGACGAGGTGAAGAAATATTTCAGCTCGAACAGGCCGCGCGGCGTCGACACATATTTATTCGAGGTGACGCGGCTGACCGTGCTTTCGTGCATGCCCACAGCGTCCGCGACCGTCTTCAGGTTCAGCGGCCGCAGCCAGGCCACGCCCTTGGCCAGGAACGCATCCTGCTGGCGGACGATCTCGCTGGCCACTTTCAGGATGGTGCGGGCGCGCTGATCGAGGCTTTTGACCAGCCATGAGGCATTCTGCGCGCATTCGGTGATGAAGGTCTTTTCCTCCGCCGAGCGGGCGCTGCCCGCGATCTGCGCGGCATACCGGTTATTCATCAGCACGCGCGGCAGCGTGTCTGTGTTCAGCTCCACCGCCCAGCTGCCATCCGGGCGCTCACGCACATACACGTCCGGTTCGACAGCACGCGTATTGTCAGAACCGAAGGCAAGGCCCGGCTTGGGCGTCAGCCGCTTCAACTCGGCGATCATGTCCTCAAGATCGTCCTGGTCCACCTCGCAGATCGACCGGAGGCCGGCATAGTCATGCTTGGCCAGCAGCGGCAGGTTATCCACCAGGGCCGCCATGGCCGGGTCCAGACGGTCACGCTCGGCCAGCTGTATCGCCAGACACTCCTGCAGCCCGCGCGCCATGACGCCGGCTGGCTCGAACGCCTGCAGGCGCGCGAGCAGCGCCTCCACCTCGGAGACGGTAACGCCAAGGCGCTCTGCGGTTTCGCCAAGATCGGCACGCATATAGCCGTCATCGTCAGCCAGATCGATCAGATGGGCGGCGATGAGCCGGTCCGCACTGGTCAGTGCGAGATCCGCCAGCTGGTCGTGCAGATGCTCGCGCAGGGTTTTCTCGCGGCTGGCATGCGCCGCGGCGTCAAAATCCTCGCCATCAAAGCCGCCGCCACCCTTGCCGGCGCGCGACCAGTCCACCGCCCCGCCGGTATCCCTGGCTCCGGCCATGTCGGGCGCGCTGTCGGCGTACATCGCCTCGCGGTCGGCATCGAGCGCCTCGTCGGCTGCAGCCGACGGCGCATCAAAGCTCAGCTCGCCATGCGGATCGCCAGAATCCATGGCCGCATTGCGCTCATCCTCTCCTCCCGGCTCGGGGCGTTCATCACGCTCCAGCAGCGGGTTGCGCTCCAGCTCTTCCTCGACGAACTCGGCCAGCTCCATATTGTTCAGCTGCAACAGCTTGATGGCCTGCTGGAGCTGCGGGGTCATCACCAGACCCTGCCCCTGCCTTGCCTCCAGCCTTTGTCCGAGCTTCGTCATCCGGTCTTGCCCTACTGAAAACTGTCGCCGAGATAGACGCGGCGCACGGACGGATCGGCGCGCACGGCCTCGGGCTTGCCCTCGAACAACACCTGCCCGTCATGAATGATCGCTGCGCGATCGGTTATCTGCAGCGTTTCGCGCACATTGTGATCGGTAATGAGAATGCCGATCCCGCGCTGTTTGAGAAACAGGATCAGATCGCGGATATCGGCGATCGCCAGCGGGTCGATGCCGGCAAACGGCTCGTCCAGCAGGATGAAACCGGGACGCGTTGCCAGTGCGCGCGCAATTTCCACCCGGCGGCGCTCACCGCCCGAGAGAGCCATGGCCGGACTGTCGCGCAAATGGTCAACACCCAGCTCCTCGAGCAGGTCCTCGACCAGCTTTTTGCGTGCCGTCTTGTCCTTTTCGGCGATCTCCGCCGTGGCCGTGACATTTTCATAGACCGTCATGCCACGGAAAATCGAGGCTTCCTGCGGCAGATAACCGATCCCCAGACGCGCGCGCTGGAACATCGGAAAGGCGGTAATGTCCTCTCCATCCAGCACGATACGGCCATGATCGGCCGGTATCAGCCCGGTAATCATGTAAAAGCAGGTGGTCTTGCCCGCGCCATTGGGGCCGAGCAGTCCGACAACCTCGCCGCGGCACACTTTGAGTGAAACCGACTTCACCACGACACGCCTGCCGAACGCCTTGCCGATCGAATCGACATGGAGGCCGTCAGCGCTGCTGTCTGGCATGGTCATTCCCGGCACCACCCTCAAATCCCGATAAACAGGGTTACTGGCGCAGGCCTAACATTTGGTGAAGCACGCGCAACTGGCCCCATCCTTGCAAGGGGCAGCACCCTCATGACAAGACCGCAGGGCTGTAAAGCCGGCACCAGACGCACACGAGCGCGTCTGTCCTGAGGACAGGCCCTAGTTCGCGGCCGGAGCACCAGATCCGGAAGCCGGAAAATCGCTGTCATAGCTGCGCGGCGCAGGACCGGGAACCGGCGGGGACGGGCAGTTCTCGCTCCCGGCGGGGCGTTCTTCATCCTGCGAAAAGAACAGGCTGCGCACGCGGCCATTGCCGCCGGTAAGGCGCGAAATGCCGGTTTGCAGATTTATCCGCAATTCCTGCCCGGTGGAGACATTGCAGCCCTGGGTCAGGACCACGGCGCCCGTCAGCACGATGACTTCATCTGACAGGGTGTAGACGGCCCGGTCGCCGCGCGCAGTCTCGGTCGCGGTGACGTAGAATACATCGCCTTGAGCGGTGATACGCTCAATCCGGCGCTGCCCCGTCTCGGGATTGCGTGCCAGCCAGGCTTCGGCTTCGTCGGCGCGCAGCCGCGTGTCGCCGCGCACGGCGTTGACATTGCCGATGAACCGGACGCGGTCCTGCTGATCGAGGATTTCCTGATCATCAGAACTGATGTCCAGGAAGTCGGGTGCCTCCTGCCGGGCGAAAGCGCCAGCACTCACCATGCTGGCAACCGCCAGGGCCGTAACGGCAATAATCAGCCTCATTGGTCCTCCTCGGGCGCGGGCGCGCCGTCACCGACATAAAAGCGCGTCACCACGCCCCCGGTAAAGCGCAAACGCCGGCCATCCTCATGCAGTTCGAATCCATACGCCTGCACGCCGCCCCAGGGCGCACGCCCCTGCACGGGTTCCTCGCCGTATACCACACCTTCGTTCAAGTCTATCGAAGCGCCTTCCGTACGGAATTCATAGCCCGACCGGGTGGAAAAACGCACCGTGTCGGACATGCGCAAGGTACGCGTGGCATCATCATAAACACCCAGACGCGACAATACTTCGGATGCATCGGGCCGGCGCGACCCGCCAAACAGCAGCGCGTAGTCGATGCGCGGATTTTCAAGGTCAGTGAGGTTTCCCAGCCCCACCATCCGCCGGACAGCCGAGTCCGCCGTGAGCACATAGGCACGCCCGTTCGCATCGCGTCCTGTAAAGCGCGGATTGATGATCCGCTCCCCGCTTCCCACGGCCGCCGGCCGGCTCGCCGGCTCCCGGTCACCGGAGAGCAAGGACTGCACCAGCAGATTGGCGGCCAGCGCGCCGATCAGCACGATCAGGACGATGCGCGCATTGCGCACGACACGCGCACGCAGGCGCGCGGCCTCGACCGCCCGGCTTGCCGATGGCTCGGCTGCTGCGAATGTCAGCGTGCTCATACCCGATGCCTGAAAATTGTCCCCGCACGGCTTTGTGGACCCTTGCCACGGCCATTTCAAGGCAGGCGCGCGAATGCCCGCCCTGTGACATGGCTAGCTGTGCGCGAAAATATCCGTCTCGGCCCACCCGGCCAGATCAAGGGCCGCCCGCGTGGGCAGGAAGCTGAAGCAGGCTCGCGCCATCTCCATGCGCCCCTCGCGGATCAGCATGGACTCCAGCCCGTCACGGATCCGGTGAAGGTACAGCACGTCATCGGCGGCGTATTTCAGCTGGGCCTCGCTGATCTCGTCTGCGCCCCAGTCAGAGCTTTGCTGCTGCTTGGACAGTTCCACGCCCGCAATTTCACGGGCCACGTCCTTCAGCCCGTGCCGGTCTGTATAGGTGCGCGCCAGCTTCGAGGCGATCTTGGTGCAGAACACAGGCCGCAGCGTGACACCCAGATCGCGCGCGATCATGGCTATATCGAAGCGCGCAAAATGCAGGATTTTCTCCACACCCTCATCCGCCAGCAGGGCCTTCAGGTTCGGGCAGTCGTAGGAAGAGCGGTCCAGCTGGACGATATGCGCATCCCCGTCCCCGGCCGACAGCTGCACAAGACACAGGGAATCACGAACCAGCGACAGGCCAAGAGTCTCGGTGTCGATGGCCACACGCTTTCCAAGCTCCAGCCCGGCGGGCAGATCGTTCTTGTGGAAGTGAATGCTCATGGGCTGGGTTCCTGCTTCGTCTGTCATCCTACCCTATGGGGCGATATAGCGCGCGGCGTCAATCGGAGGCCTGCGGCGGATGAGGCGTGTGGACGTCCGGAGGTTGCGGCCAAAGCCGGTCATCGCTAACCTTCGCTGTCATGCTGATTGTTGTCTTGCTTTCGACGTCGCTTGGCGCTGCCGGTGCCCAGCCACCACCCGCCGCCGGTTCCGGCGCCTTTACCGCCTCGACCGATGCCGACCAGCGCGCCTTCGTGGGCATACGCGCCGGCACGCTGGGCGTCGGGCTGGAGGGTGGTTACAGGATAAACGACTATCTGCAGATCCGCGCTCATGCCGCCGGCCTTGTCTATTCCGACGATCAGACAGTCGCCGATATCGCCAGCGATTTCTCGCTGCGTCTGGCGAGCGTCGGAGCGGGCATCGATTTCTTTCCGTTCCGCCGCGTCTTCTTCCTCACGGCCGGTGCCCGTTACAATTTCAACAAGGCGGTCTACAACGCCCAGCCGGCCAGCGACTACCAGATCGGTGACAATGTCTATGCTGCCGCCGACGTCGGACGGCTGACGGGCGAGGCCCGGTTTGCGCCCAATGCCTGGTTTGCCGGTGCAGGTCTGGCTGGCCGCCCCTGGAACGGTCCGGTGGAAGTCAGTGTTGAAGCGGGCATCTACCGCCAAGGCACCCCCAGCATCAGCTATGAAGTGACCGGATTGCTGGCCAATGATCCGGCCTTCCTCGCCGATCTGGAACTGCAGGTGGAACAGGCGCGGCGCGATCTCGACAAGTATGATTCTTTCCCGCTGTTCGCGCTCAATCTGCGTTATCGCTTCTAGGGCTGCCTGGGGCCTGCAAGCCGTATCCCTTGCATATATGCAAGGGTGCCATGCGCGCTGTGTGCCACGATTTGGCAACAATCCCGGCCTAGGCATGGTTATCCCGAGATAACCGACCTGCCACCCAGAGCCATAAAGGCCATCTCCCCATGCCTCTCGACAATCAGACACCCGATGTGGACCCGATCCGCATCGAGACCGATATTCACGGCATCTTGACGCTGCGTCTTGCCGGCAAACTGACGGGCACCGTGTTGCGTGATGCCGCTGAACGCATGGTCACTGCCGGCCGCGGCACGCGGATAAATGGCGTACTGATCGAGACCACCCAGACCAGCATAGCCTACGAGATCGCCGACCTGGTCAATGCGATCGAGCTTATCATGGACGAGCTGTCACCGCGCCGCTGCGCCCATGTCTCCCATGGCGAACGCACACGGCCCTACATGGTGATGGAAAGCACCGCACGCGCCTTTGCGGTAAAGCTGCAACCCTTCGCCTGCGAAACCGAAGCCCGCGCATGGCTGTTGCAGCGCTAGGGCCGCTCTGCCGCTTGCAAACACCTGAAACGCAAAACGGCCCCGCAAGGGGCCGCTTTTGTGTGTCGCCATCGACAAATTGATGGTGCCCAGGAGAAGACTCGAACTTCCACTCCCTTGCGGGAACTGGCACCTGAAGCCAGCGCGTCTACCAATTCCGCCACCTGGGCATATTTCTGAAGGCGTCGGAGGCGCGGTGATAAATGCGGGCGCGGGCGCTGTCAACGCGCCTTGTGCGGCGTTGCCAACGGGGCGCAAATTTGGTCTATCCGCTACCGACATCGACGGTGTTCGCAAGCCGCTGGACCGCGAAACCGCCAGGCTCAAGGGAGAGGCCACATGCTGCGCGATGAAATGATCACGGTGTTTGGCGGCTCGGGCTTTATCGGGCGCTATGCAGTGCGCGCTCTGGTCAAGGCCGGCTACCGGGTCCGCGTGCCTACGCGCCTGCCCCACACCGCCATTGACCTGAAGCCCATGGCCAGTGTTGGCCAGATACAGCTGGTTCAGGCCAATGTGCGTAACAAGGCCTCCATCGAGCGCGCGGTTGAAGGCGCCAGCGCAGTTGTGAACCTGACCGGCATTCTGGCCCAGTCAGGCCGCCAGACCTTCCGCTCGGTACAGGCGCAAGGCGCGCAGACGATCGCACAGGCCGCAAAGGACGCCGGAATTAGCCGCTTTGTGCAGATTTCGGCCATTGGTGCCGATGCTGACAGCAAGTCGCTCTACGCCCAGACCAAAGCCGCAGGCGAAAAGGCGGTGTTGGACGCCATCCCCACCGCCACCGTCCTGCGCCCGTCCATCGTGTTCGGCGCCGAGGACAGCTTCTTCAACCGGTTTGCCCAGATGGCGCTCTACACGCCCGCCTTGCCGCTGATCGGCGGCGGCAAGACCCTGTTCCAGCCGGTCTGGGCCGGTGATGTCGGCGCGGCAGTGCTGGCCGCACTGGAAAGCCCGGCTGCACAAGGCAGGACCTATGAGCTTGGCGGACCGGCAAGTTACAGCTTCAAGGACTTGCTCCAATACATCACGGCCACCATCCGGCGTCCCC
The DNA here is from genome assembly GCF_014639075.1 of Glycocaulis albus. Classification (GTDB taxonomy): domain Bacteria; phylum Pseudomonadota; class Alphaproteobacteria; order Caulobacterales; family Maricaulaceae; genus Glycocaulis; species Glycocaulis albus. Next base: position 179,418 of record NZ_BMFS01000001.1, on the reverse strand, counting down.
GGCTTCTGGTGCCGGTGCCGTGGCTTGCCGCCTATGGGATAGGGTTTGCCGGAGAGCTGGCGGGTGCCCTGCCCTTCGTGCCCACCGTGCTGACGCGCGACCAGGTGACGCTGCTGAAGAGCGACAATGTGGTGGCAGACGGCACGCCGGGGCTTGGCGATCTGGGTATCAGCCCGGCCTCGGTGGAATCGGTCGTGCCGGGCTATCTCTACCGCTTCCGCCAGGGCGGGCAGTTCGCCGCGGCCGAGTAGGGCGGGTTTACCCGCAATCGGTGAAATCCCGGCCAAGCGATAGCGCAAAGCCGGGACCTCACAAAAAACAGGCTCAAAGCCCCGGATCGTTTCGCGTCCGGGGTTTCAACGTGTTGGGATTTTCAAACCACAAACACGATCACAGCCAGGATCGCGCACGCCAGCGCGATGCGGTAGATCACGAAGGGCAGGAAGCCGAACCGGTCCACCAGCTTCAGCAGGAGGTGGATCGCCACAAGGCTCGCCGCAAATGAGAGCCCAACCGCGATCAGACCGTCAGTGAGGCTCGCGCCGGGATCTTCGCCGCGCGCCAGATCGATGCCCGATTGCAGGCCAAAGGCGGCAATGACGGGAATGCTGGTCAGCATGGCAAAGCGGGCTGCCGCAGAGCGCTCGGCGCCCAGCATGCGCGCCGCCGTCATCATCAGACCAGACCGGCTGGAGCCGGGTATCATCGCCACCGCCTGCGCAAGGCCTATCAGCGCCGCATCCTTGTATGTGAGCGTCTCCACCGCTTTCACCCGCGCGCCATACTTGTCAGCCAGCCAGAGCGGCAGGGCAAAGACCAGCGTCGCCGCGGCGATGATGGCCGGAGAGCGCACCGCATCCATCCAGCCGGTAAAGTAGAGAATGCCCGCCGCGATCATCACCGGCGGCGTGGCGATGACGACCAGCAGAGCAAGGCGCCCGCCCGGCGTCATGCGGCCGGAGAACCAGGCCAGCACGCCCATAATCACCTCGCCGATCTCCTTGCGGAAATAGACCATGACCGCCAGCAGCGAGCCCAGATGCGCCATCACGTCGATGAGCACGCTTTGCGGCTCCACGCCAAAGGCCAGAGGGGCCAGTATGAGGTGGGCAGAGGAGGAAACGGGCAGAAACTCGGTCAGGCCCTGCACGATCGCGATCAGGACCAGCAGCATCAGGCTCATGGCGGCACGTCTCCCCAGGCGGCAAGTCGCCGCAAGCTATGTACTGCTTTTATTGCGCGAGCGTGAAGATCAGCGCGGCGCCAGCGCTGCCCTGACCGCCTCGGACAGTTTTGCAGCCTCGTCCGCACGCGCAGAGCCGCGCCGCCAGGCCATGCCGATCTCGCGGCCCGCAACCGGCGGATTGAAGGGCTTGATGACAAGGCCCAGCCCTTCGGCGACACCGCCATCGACCGCCAGGCGCGGCAGGAGGGTTGCGCCCAGCCCGCTCCTGACCATCTGCACCAGCGTGTGCAGGCTGGTGGCGGCAAAGTCCGACCTGGCCGCATCAGCGCGCCCCGAGCCGGGGCCCGCCGCGCTGTGACTGGCCGAGCATACGCTCAAGGCGTGATCGCGCAGACAATGGCCATCTTCCAGCAAGAGCAGGGATTCGTCCGCCAGCATCGCCGGATCAAGCGGGCTGGCATCGGCAAGAGGGTGATCCGGGGAACAGGCAAACAGGAACTCGTCCATGGCGATGGCGCGCGTCTCGATTCCTGCGGCCTCATAGGGCAGCGCGATCAGCGCGGCATCCAGCCGGCGCTCTTTCAGAGCATCGACAAGGCGCGGGGTCAGATCCTCGCGCAGGAACAGCTCCAGCTGGCCAAACTCGTCACGCAGGGCGGGCAGGACACGCGGCAGCAGGAAAGGCGCAATGGTCGGGATCACGCCAAGGCGGAACTGCCCGGCGAGCGGCTCGCCTGCTGCGCGTGCGGCATGCACCAGGTCTTCGGCCTCGGTGAGAATGGTGCGCGCACGTGCCGCTGCCGCCTCGCCCGCGGGCGTCAGGCTGGCCCCTCTGGCGCCACGCTCCACCAGCGTGGTGCCAAGGCTCAGCTCCAGCTCCTTGATACCGGCCGACAGCGTGGGCTGGGTGACGTGGGCGGCCTCGGCGGCACGGCTGAAATTGCCATGCTCTGCCAGCACGATGAGGAATTGCAATTGCCGCAATGTGGGAAGATTCGCGCTCATGGCTATCGAGATAGCCTATCGCTGATCCAGAGACAATCGATTTGCTTTCGCAAACGCAGCATAGCATTTGCTGCAACAGCAAACACCGCAATGCGGCGTTGCCAATCATATCAAGTCAGACAGGAGACGACGATGCTGGGTATCGGCCAGAAACTTCCCGAATTTGAGATCACCGGTGTGAAGCCGGGCTTCAACCACCATGAGGAAAACGGCGAGTCCGCGTTCGAGACGCTGACGCAGGCCAGCTTCCCGGGCAAGTGGAAGGTGATCGTCTTCTACCCGAAAGACTTCACCTTCGTGTGCCCCACCGAGATTGTCGCCTTTGCCAAGCTCAATGACGAATTTGCCGACCGCGACGCCGTCGTGCTGACCGGCTCGACCGACAATGAGTTCTGCAAGCTGGCCTGGCGCCGCGAACATGCCGACCTCAACAAGCTGAACCAGTGGCAGTTTGCCGACACCACGGGCTCGCTGGTGGACCAGCTCGGCATCCGCTCGCCCGAAGGCGTGGCCTATCGCTACACCTTCATCGTGGACGACCAGAACACGATCCAGCACGTCTATGCGACCAATCTCAATGTCGGCCGCAACCCGGAAGACACGCTGCGCGTGCTCGACGCGCTGCAAACTGACGAGCTGTGCCCGTGCAACCGCGCGGTCGGCGGCGAGACGCTCAAAGCGGCCTAAAGGGTTCACCCCTTTTAAGCCCTGCAAAACGGGCCGCGTCACTCCTCCCGGCGCGGCCCGTTTTCATATCTGCAAGACACGAAATCACGGAGCCTTCCCATGAGCCTTGAGAGCCTCAAAGAGCATATTCCCGACTACGCCAAGGACATCCGGCTGAACCTCTCCTCGCTGGCGCGCGAAACCGCGCTGGACGACCAGAAGAAATATGGCTGCTTCCTGGCCTCGGCCTGGGCGACAGGCAATGCGGCGCTGATCCGCGCGGTCTTGGGTGAAGTGGAGGGCACGCTGTCGCCCGAAGCGGTGAACGCCGCCAAGGCCGCCGCCGCCGTGATGGGCATGAACAATGTCTATTACCGCTTCGTGCACCTGGCCTCGGCCAAGGACTACAAGACCTTGCCCGCCCGCCTGCGCATGAATGTCATCGCCAATCCGGGCGTCGACAAGGCCGATTTCGAGCTCTGGTCGCTGGCCGTCTCGGCCATCAATGGCTGCGGCATGTGCATCGATGCGCATGACACAGAGCTGCGTCAGCATGGCATCACGGCTGACCAGATCCAGACCGCGGTGCGCATCGCCTCGGTAGTCAATGCCGCCGCCAGCGTGATTGAGGCCGAAGCCGCCGCCGCGGCCTGATCTGAGCGCGTGTAGCGCCCTCGTCACACGGCACCCCGGAAAGCCCCGCTGCGGAGCCCCCGCGGCGGGGTTTTCGTTTGCAGCGCCCGCCCGCTCATACTTTATTAAAAACTGTGACAGTCATAGAAGTGTCGTAAAGGATTTAAGCGACGAAAAATCAGCTATTTGATTCCTGTTGACGAACGCGATTAAGTTCCGTATCCTGATCTTATGGCTGATACGATGCACCATATCGCGCAAAGCGCCACCGACCGCGACCGGCATGATGCCGGGCAGGCGGGCAGCGCGTGGCGCTGGTTTTCGGCGCGCACCATGCGCCGGGCATCACGCTATCGCGACCTGACATGGCGCCATGTCGGCCGGCACATGATCTTTGCGCTGGCCATCATTCTTGTCTCGCGCATCTGGGCGGGCGAGGCCCATGGCGTTCTGCTTCTGGTGATCGGCTCCATCTGGGCCGTACTGATGGCGCGCATCGCCTTCATCAAGGGCTTTGATGCCCTGACCCGCCAGCGCCGGGCCCGCTCCTGATCCGCTTCTCCCTTCTGCCTGCCGCATCGCCTGATTGACGCTGCGCGCGCGGCGCTTAGGCTATGACGCTCATGCTTTGCTGCGGGGAGCGCCTCACATGAAATGGTGGTTTGGAACGGCGCTGTGGAAGCGCGTGCTGGGCGCGCTGGTTCTGGGCATCGGCTTTGGGGCCCTGATGTCCCAGATGATGGGCGCAGAGGCCGCCACCAATCTGATCGAGAGCTATGTCCGCCCGGTCGGCGATCTCTTCATCCGCCTGATCCGCATGCTTATCGTGCCGCTGATCCTCACCACGCTGGTGGCGGGCGTATACGCGCTGGGTGATCCCAAGCGCCTTGGCCCCATCGGCGGCAAGACAATCGCGCTCTACTTTGGCACCACCTTCTTTGCCAACATTATCGGCATCATCTTTGGCCTGCTCTTCCAGCCGGGCGCGGGCGCAGACCTGGGCGGCGCGGACGCTGTGCCCGTCTCCACCGAGACCGAGAGCCTGGCGAGCCGTCTCATGGCCATCGTGCCGGACAACCCGGTCGCCGCCCTCGCCGATGGTGATGTGCTCGCCGTGATCTTCTTCGCGGTATTGCTGGGCATCGGCATATTGATGGCGGGCAAGGCCGGAAAGCCGGTAGGCGATCTGTTCAACTCCGCCTCTGATGTCGTGCTGAAAGTCACCCATATGGTGATGGAAGTGGCCCCGTTCGGCGTGTTCGCGCTCGTCGCCTACACCACGGTCAGCCAGGGGCTGGAGGCCTTTGCCTCCATCGGGCTTCTTATCCTCACCGTCTATCTGGGGCTCTTCACCCACGCCGTGCTGGTCTATGGCGGGCTGATAAAGTTCGTCCTGCGCCTGCCGCTTTTGAACTTCGTGCGTGGCATTGTCGATGCGCAGGCCGTCGCCTACTCCACCGCCTCGTCATCGGCGACCCTGCCTGTCACCATCACCAATGTCGTCGACAATCTGGGTGTAAAGCGGTCTGTGGCCGGTTCGGTGCTGCCGCTTGGCGCCACGATCAACATGGATGGCACGGCGCTCTATCTGGGTATTCTGGCCCTGTTTACGGCCCAGGCCTTTGGCTATGACCTGACGCTGACGCACTATTTCATGATCGCCTTTACCGCGGCCATTGCGTCCATCGGCGCTGCCGGCATACCCAGCGCGGGTCTCTTCCTGCTGGCGATCGTCCTGAGCACATTCAACGTGCCGCCAGAGCAGATCGCCATCATTGTCGGCTTCATCCTGCCGGTGGACCGGATCATGGATATGGCCCGCACCGCACTGAACGTCACCGGCGATGCGGCTGTGTCCGTCGCGGTCGCCAAATGGGAGGGCGAACTCGACGAGGAACGCTATCGCGCGCCTGCCGACATGCCGATGCCAGCGGAAGCGGCTGACGATACCAGGCAAGGCTGAACCGGCATTGGCTGCGCTTCGTATCGGTGAGGGCAACCTCACCCGTACGGGAGTCAGCCATGACCCTTCTTCGCATCCTCCTTGGCGCAGGCGGTATCGCCCTCCTGGCCAGCATTCTCTGGGCGTCGCAAGCTGCCAGTATCGGCGCCAGCTTTTCGGCCATGGTAGAGGACCCGTGGGGCGTGGTTGCCCTGATCGACCTCTATCTCGGCTTCGTTTTTCTGGCCGTGATCATCTGGCTGTTTGAGCCTAACAAGCTGATCGCGCTTGCCTTCATCCTGCCCCTGCCGTTTCTGGGCAATGTCTGGGCAGCGGTCTGGATCGTCTGGCGGGTAAGCGCGCTCGCCACCCGCCTGAAGCCCGCCGCTTGAAATTTACCATGCTCGTATAAGTTGCATTAATCCGTTTCGCGTACCTATGCACTTGCAGGTTGCATATTGTATCCCTGCAATAAGGAGGTGCGTGATGCGATTCCTGTTCCCGGCTGCTCTCGCATGCAGCCCCTTCCTGCGCGATACACGGGCCGTTTCGGCGGTAGAGTTCGCGCTGCTGGCTCCGCTGATGATCCTGCTGCTGGCAGGCACCATCGCCTACGGGCTGCTTTTCTCAACGCATATAAGCCTGCAGCAACTGACCGCCGAGGCAGCCCGCTCATCCATTGCAGGCCTCTCCGCGGCCGAGCGCGCAGCCATTGTGGAGCGCCATGTCGCTGACACACTGCCACGATACTTCCTGATAGACCCGGAGCGGGCGAGCGTGGCGGTGGAGATACCGCAGGCAGGCTTTACCGAAATCGTGGTGCGTTACGATGCCAGCGCCCACCCGGCCTATGTGTTCCGGGGCTTGCTGCCCCTGCCCTCTGATCAGGTCACTTACAGCCAGGTCATCCGCGATGGAGGGCTGTCATGATTGCGCGCTTTATCCGGGATACATCTGGCGCAGCTGCGCCCCTCATGGCCAGCGGCATCGCGGCAGGCGCACTGCTTCTGGTGCTGACGCTCACTCAAATTCTTGACCATCTGCACAAGCGCGAGTTGCAGGCGACGGCCGATCTCATCGCCCTGATCGCCGTCCGTGACCAGGACTATTCGCTCACCCGCGCCAGAGCCGTCCTCTCCGATCAGGGCTTTGACCCGGACCGGTTCGATATCGTCGTCGAGCCGGGCCTGTACCAGCCCGCCCCGGAGCGTGAGCCGCATGAACGCTTCCGCCCGCGTATCGAGCCCTATAATGCCGCCCATGTGGAATTGCGCTCGGTAAACACCTCGCGCATACGCGCGGGTGACCGCCAGTGGCGCGCCCGCGCCGAGGCCACTGCTGCCCGGCAGGACATGGTCAGCTTTGCCATCGCCTCACGCCTTGTACGCCTTGAAGGCGGGTATTCCGGCGCGGTGCTGGCCGCGCTGACGGGTTATTCGGGCCAGATTACCGTCATGGACTATCGCGCTCTCGCCGATGCGCGCATCTCGGTCCCGGGCTTTCTGGACGCGCTGGCGCTGGAGGCCGGGCTGACGGCGGCCAGCTACGATACGCTTCTGGACAGCCGGGTGAGGCTCGGCGAGGCGCTGAGCGCGGCGGTCACCGCCATGGGCTCTGACGCGCCCGCCATCCTTGATGTGCTCTCCCGCCACTCATCCCATGCGGGCCGGCAGGTGCGCATTGGCGACATATTGAGCCTTGACCCGGCCATGACGCTGGCAAGCCTCGCCAGCGGGGCCGATATCGGCCTGGCCGATCTGGTCATGGCGAGCGCGCTCGCCGCGCAAGGCGGGCGGCAGGTGAGCCTGGCCGTGAACGCTCCGCTGGCGAGCATCGATCTGGGTGTCGGCCAGCCGCCTCAATCTGCCTCCGTCTACGGCGCCGGGCTGGAAGGGGCAGTGGCGCACACCCGCCAGCTCGGCCTTGATGTCAGCGTGGGTGCGGGGCTCGGCCGTCTCTCAGTTCAGATAGAGAACGCCACCGCCAGCGCGCGCCTTGTCTCGCTCACCTGCCATCCCGACGGGCGGGCCGAGGCGCGCTTTGCGGTACAGACATCACCGGCCAAGGCACGTATCACCGGCGCGCTGGGCCTGCTGGGCTCACTTCTGCGGGTAGACCTCTCCTCCGGGCGCGAGGTGGAGGCGGTGCTCACCCATGAACATGTGGAAAGCGGGCGGCCGGAAGTGATCCGCTCCGGCCTTGGCGCGCAAATCAATCTGCTGGGCCTCGGCCTGCCGCTATCGGGCGCGCTGAACAGCTCGCTCGGCGTCGTCGATACCCTGCTGACCGATCTCGGCCTGACAATCGCGGAATCAGAGCTTTACCTGCGCGATGTGCGCTGCGGCAGGCCCTTTCTGGTGGGGTGATCTCAGGCCGTCCTGCACCACAGCCCCTTCTCTTCGTCATTCCGGGCGAACCCCGGACTTGATCCGGGGGAGACCCGGAACCCAGCGATTTTAAAACGACTGGGTTCCAGATAGCCCTTCGGGCTTCTGGAATGACGACTGTAAGGAGTGGAGGCCGGGCCATGACAACTCACTTCCCACTCAGCTTCCTGTCCCTTTGCGCCGCCAGCGTCGCATCGCTGACCGTTTCCGCCACAAACCTGTCGACCGGCGTTTCAAGGCCAAGGCGGGCTATGGCAAGCTCCTGCGCGGTCCACTGATTGCCGGCGGGAAGCCGCGAGTTCACCGCGCTAAACGCGCTGACGCGTACATCGAAATGCCCGGTCAGGCAGCGATAGGCCTCAAACGGCCCGTGCACGGCCTCCGGCGCGCCCTCCACCGCCACTGGCACCGCCTCATAAACGACGCCCAGATCTTCGGTGGCGTTCATCAGCGCGTAGTCGCGCGGAGACAGCAAGGTCGCCCAGGCCGACACGCTCGCGCCCGGCTCGTCGGCCAGCGTTGCCGGCACCGAGCCATAGGCGGCGATACGGTTGGCCCAAGCGATGACATGGCCGGGCAGGCTGACCGCGACGACCGGGATCACCACGTCATCGATATACCGCGCAAACTTCCTTTGAAGCTGCACCGGCGCGGCGTTGGAGCCCACCGCCACTACCGGGTGATACGCGCCCTCATCAAGCCGTGCCGCCCTCTCCGCCCCCACCACTTCGGCGAGAGAGCGGATATGGCCGCCATCCACGACCTGCCAGCCGCTTATCGGGCCACGGCGCGACCGGATATCGAGCGTGCGGCCATCCACGAACAGGAAATCGCCCTCCGGCCGCGTGAACGGATAGGAGAGCGCCCATTGCATTTTCAGGTGCAGCGGATCGATCACGAGGACTTGCCCCGTTTTGCCTCCACCCAGTCGATCAGCATCTTGCTGACATCAATGCCGGAGAAGCGGCGCAGCTCCTGAATGCCGGTCGGCGAGGTGACATTGATCTCGGTCAGATAGTCCCCGATCACGTCGATCCCGACAAAGACGAGGCCGCGCGCCTTCAATTCCGGGCCGATAATGCGGCAGATTTCGAGATCGCGCTCCGTCAGGTCGGACTGCACCGCCTTGCCGCCGACATGCATGTTGGCGCGCACCTCACCCTCGGCCGGCACGCGGTTGATCGCGCCCGCAGGCTCGCCATCCACAAGGATCACGCGCTTGTCGCCATTTCGCACATCGGGAACGAACCCTTGAGCCATCAGCGGCTCGCGACTGACCTGTGCGAACAGTTCCAGCAGCGAGGCAAGGTTCTCGGCAGAATCCCGGATGCGGAACACGCCCGCCCCGCCATTGCCAAAGAGCGGCTTGACCACGATGTCGCGCCCGTGCGCCTCGAAGAAGGCGCGGATATCAGCCAGCGAGGAGGAAATGAGGGTGGGCGGCATCAGCCCTTCAAAGCGCGTGACGAACAGCTTTTCAGGGGCGTTGCGCACCTCTGCCGGGTCATTGACCACCAGCACGCCGGGTTGCAACGCCTCCAGCATGTGGGTGGAGGTGATGTAAGCCATGTCAAAGGGCGGATCCTGGCGCAGGAAGATCACGTCGACGCCCGCAAGGTCCATGACCACTGCCTCGTCCAGCACCACATGCTCGCCTTGCACGCGCTGCAGGGCGGTAACGCGGCGCGCCCGCGCGCGCACCTTGCCATCCTCCATGGCCATGTCCTTGGGCTCATAGACCCAGATTTCATGGCCGCGGGAGAAGGCTTCCAGCGCAATATCGAAGGTGGAATCCGCATTCACGTTGACGCCCGTGATCGGGTCCATCTGGAAGGCAATTTTCAGCATGGGATAGCGCTTTCAGCTTTGGCGGGCGGATCAGGCGCTAGACGTAGGGGATGAGGGAGGAAATGGGAAGGTGGGGTGCCTACAGCTTGACCTTGTTTCTCTTATCCATGCCCGCTTCTATCGCCCATTGATGCCGTAAAAGCCCGGCGCTGCTTCCGTCGGAGTAGCCAAACATCTTCGATCTAAAGCGCAATTGTGATGGCCACGAACGGGGTTGAAACGAGACACTCTCAATGTGGATCATACTCCGACCAGCTGGATTTGCCGACTGATCGTCTGCCATCTTAAAGACACCCTCCTTGCCTTCTACTGGAACCAACAGATTCAATCGAAAATGGACGGGCAACCTTCTTTCTACAATATCACAGAATTCCTCCCGAATAATTTCTAATTTATTCCAATCTGCAAAGTATATATTTGCATTTGCTTTTAAGTATTGTAGCTCATTTAGGGCCTTGACATCAGCATCTGAACTCATTGTCAATTTAAATCCATTTTTATCTGGAACTGTATATACATCCCCATCATAGAACATCACGGCCATTCTAGGTGAGAGCGGCATAGTCAATATCATACCTGAGTTTTGAATCCCGAAGTTTGTACTGCGTAACCTTCTTATATGAAATTTATTTGTATGAATAGCAGGGTCGTCCGATATGATAAATGGAGTATTGCTATTGTTTAAAATAAAAACCCCTTTTAGATCTATTGTATATTTAACTGTTTCATGCCAGCGCTGCATAGACTCCTCGACAATTCTTTCGTGGGTTGGGACATTATGTCCCTCGGGCAACGCATTGTGAAATATCCGATCATACATCTCTCGCAACATCACCGCCTCTTCGGCAAGCGACCTCTCAGTCCGCAGATGCTGAAGAAAACAAAACTCTCGCAGTATCGACAGATGCTGTCCCAACTCTAAATTATTGGCGGTAGGCAGCCCTCTTATAATTTCTGAGAATATTCCTTCAACAACTCCAAGGAATTTCTCTAACCTCAGATCTTTCCCATAAAAATAATTCTTTGAGCATTGATTTTTTACTGGTGCATTTTGAATTCCATTTTTTAATCTAATATTAAACAAATTTATTGCCTTGCCACTGCACTCTAAAGTCCAAGGCTTCAAAAGCGTTCTGGGCACAAAATGCTGGTTCTTTCGGTCAGCCATACCAGCCTTCTTTTTTTACGTCGCACAATCGCTCGACTACGAGCTGCTTCGAAATTAATTTCAATTAGCTAACGCTGGTTTTAACGCCGCCCCCCATCCTTGCCCGCCTCTCCGCCGGGGCTTAAGTAAGGCCCTCACGCCTTACACCACCCTTCGCCACCGGAGAGACCGCCATGGACGGACACACCAAATCATCCAGCACGCTGGACGCGGTTCTGGCCCGTCAGGAGGCGGATTTCGACGCGGCATTGGCGCGCTATGACCAGCTCTTGCGCATCCAGTCCATCTCCACCGATCCGGCCTACAAGGATGAGTGCCTGAAGGCCGCGCAGAGCCTTGCCGATGAGCTTAAGGGCCTTGGCTTTGACGCCCGCGTTGCGCCGGCGATTGGCCATCCCTTTGTCGTGGCCCACCATGAGGGGGCGACAGCCGATGCGCCCCACGTGCTCTTTTACGGCCATTATGATGTGCAACCCGTTGATCCGCTGGAGCTGTGGGAAGCTGACCCGTTCGAGCCGGAGATCAAGACCAGAGCCGATGGATCGAAATACATCCGCGCGCGCGGCGCCGCCGATGACAAGGGCCAGCTGCGCACCTTCATCGAGGCCTGCCGCGCCTGGAAGGAAGAGACCGGATCGCTCCCCTGCAAGGTGACGATCTTCTTCGAGGGCGAGGAGGAAAGCGGCTCCCCCAGCCTTGAGCCCTGGCTGACCGAGCATGGCGAGGAGATCAAGGCGGACTTTGCCCTCGTGTGCGACACCAATATGTGGGACCGCAAGACGCCCGCCATCACGGCGAGCCTTCGCGGCATGACGGCAGGCGAAGTGACCCTGAAGGCTGCGAGCCGCGATCTCCATTCCGGGCTCTATGGCGGCGCGGCGCGCAACCCGATCACCCTGCTGACGCAGATCCTCGGCGATCTTCATGACGAGACGGGCCGGGTGACCTTGCCGGGCTTCTATGATGGCGTGGAGGACGTGCCTGCGCCCGTGCTGGAACAATGGAAGGCGCTGAACTTCTCTGAAAGCCGCTTCCTCGGCGATATCGGCCTCTCCGTGCCCGCAGGGGAAGAAGGCCGCATGGTGCTCGAACAGATCTGGACGCGGCCCACCGCCGAAATCAACGGCATCAAGGGCGGGTATACCGGCGAAGGCTTCAAGACCGTGATCCCGGCCGAGGCCAGCGCGAAAATCTCCTTCCGCCTGGTGCCAGGTCAGGACCCGGAAAAAGTGTGGAAGGCGTTTGAGGCGCATGTGACGAGCCGCCTGCCCGCCGACTGTGAGGCCGTATTCGCGCGCCGCGATACCGGCGCGCCAGCCCTCTCCGTGGACGTGACCAATCCGGCCCTGCAGGCGTGTTTGGAGGCGCTGCGCGATGAGTGGGAGACCGAGCCGGCTCTCATGGGCTGTGGCGGCTCCATCCCCATTGTGGGCGATTTCAAGCGGCATCTGGGGATGGATACCATCCTCGCGGGCTTCGGCCTTGAGGACGACAATATCCACAGCCCGAACGAGAAGTATGAGCTGGAAAGCTTCCGCAAGGGCATACGCTCCTGGGCGCGCATACTGGACCGGCTGGCGGAATAACCCCCTCGTCCTTCGAGACGCTCACTTCGTTCGCCCTCAGGATGAGGGGGAGTAAGCACATACACAGCCCTCATGCTGAGGGCCGCCGTCAGGCGGTGTCTCGAAGCACGAGGGCGGGCAAACAGGTAAAGCCCCTCTTTCCTTGACTCTTGGCCGTCCCGCGCGTAATGCCACGCCCTCATAAGCAAGCGCACTAACCGCTTGCCTTGCCAGCACACGGAGCCGCTTCCCGCATCGACGGGGCGGAACAACTCCCGGAGGCTGGGAAGGTGCCCTGCCCGGCGAAGGCTCGCCCGGCGGGGTGGTTTTGCGTTTGCGCGGTATGCAGACCAAGGGTTTGGACGGCAACATGTTCGACGCGCTGAGCGAAAGACTGTCAGGCGTATTCGACCGGATCACCGGCCGGGGCGCGCTGTCTGAAAAGGACGTGGACGCGGCGCTGCGCGAAATCCGCGTTGCGCTGCTGGAAGCCGATGTCGCCCTGCCTGCGGTGAAGGATTTTATCTCCAAGGTCCGGGAAAAAGCGGTTGGCGAGGCGGTCATCCGCTCGGTCGCGCCCGGCCAGCAGGTCATCAAGATCGTCCATGACGGGCTGGTGGAACTGCTGGGCGGTGACAGCGAGCCGGAGCGTCTGTCGCTGGAAGGCGAGCCGCCCATCGCCATCCTCATGGCCGGCCTGCAGGGCTCGGGCAAGACCACCACCACCGCCAAGATCGCCAAGCGCATTGCGGAGCGCGAGAAGAAGAAGGTGCTCGTCGCCTCGCTCGACACGCGCCGCCCGGCCGCCATGGAGCAGCTTGCCCAGATGGCCGAGAAGGCCGGCGTGCCGAGCCTGCCCATCGTTGCGGGCCAGACAGCCGTTGAGATCGCGCGCCGGGCGATGAGTTCGGCCCGCCTGCAGGGCTTTGACGTCGTCATCCTCGACACCGCAGGCCGCACCACGCTGGACGAGGAGATGATGGGCGAGGCGGCGAAAATCGCCTCCGAGACCCGTCCGCGCGAGATATTGCTGGTCGCCGATGCGCTGACCGGTCAGGACGCGGTGGAAACCGCCAAGCGCTTCAATGAGCGGCTGAAACTGACCGGGCTTGTTCTCACCCGCATGGATGGTGACGGGCGCGGCGGCGCGGCCCTCTCCATGCGCTGGGTCACCGGCCTGCCGATCAAGTTTCTCGGCACGTCAGAGAAGATCGATGGCCTTGATGCCTTCGATGCGAAACGCCTTGCGGGCCGCATTCTCGGACGCGGCGATATCGTCTCGCTGGTGGAAAAGGCCGCCGCCGAGATTGACCATGAGAAGGCCGAAGCCCTCGCCAAAAAGATGGCGAAGGGCAAGTTCGACCTCAATGATCTGCGCGATCAGCTGGTCCAGCTGCAGAAAATGGGCGGGCTTGGCGGCATCATGGGCCTGCTGCCCGGCATGAACAAGCAGATGAAGGCGCAGGCCGCCGCCAGCGGGTTTGATGACAAGGCGCTGAAACGCCAGGAAGCCATCATCCTTTCCATGACGCCGCAGGAACGGGCGAAACCCGATATCCTGAAAGCCAGCCGGAAAAAGCGCATCGCGGCCGGCGCGGGCGTCGGCGTGCCGGAGGTGAACCGGCTTTTGAAAATGCATATCCAGATGGCCGACATGATGAAGCGCGCCGGCAAGGGCAAGGGCCTTCCCGGCATGCCGGGCGGGCGCATGCCCCCCGGAATGGGCGCTGGCATGGGCGGCGGTCTGGGAGGGCTTGGTGGCGGCCTCGGGGGCGCTGCCGATGACCTGCTGAAAGGAAAATCCCCAACGGGATTAAGTGGTTTGCCGGGCCTGCCGGGCACTGGCGCACCTTTGGGGCCTGATGGCCTGCCGCCCGGCTTCCCGAAGAAGAAATAATCGTTTCAACACCAAAAGGACTTCACACCATGGCTGTTAAAATCCGTCTCGCCCGCGCGGGCGCCAAGAAACGCCCTTACTACCGCATCGTCGTGGCTGACAGCCGCGATCCCCGCGATGGCCGCTTCATCGAGCGTATCGGTTCCTACAACCCGATGCTGCCGAAAGACCACGCCGAGCGCGTGACCTTCGACGCCGAGAAAGCCGCCGAATGGATCAAGAAAGGCGCCAAGCCGACCGACCGCGTCGCGCGCTTCCTCGCCGCTGAAGGCCTCTATGACTGGAAAGCGGGCAATAACCCGAAAAAGGCCGAGCCGGGTCAGGCCGCCAAGGAACGCGCTGCCGAGCGCGCCGAGAAGGAAGAAGCCAAAAAGGCCGCTGAAGCCGAAGCCAAGGCCGCTCCGGCTGAGGAAGCGGTTGAAGAAGCCGCTGCTGAAGAGCCGGCTGCTGAAGAAGCTGCCGCCGAGGCCCCGGCCGAAGAGGCCGCTGCCGAGGAAGCCCCGGCTGAAGAAGAAAAGGCTTAATCAGCCTCAACGTCGTCATTCCCTCGTCCTTCGAGACGCCACCTTGCGGTGGCCCTCAGGATGAGGGAATGACAACATTGCGCCGATCAAACCAAACCCTCATCCTGAGGGCGAGCGCCAGCGAGCGTCTCGAAGGACGAGGGTTTGAGGCGCAGCAATGAACGCCTGGGTCTACATTCTGCGTTGCGCTGACGGTTCATATTACACCGGCTCGGCGCGCGGGTCAGACTTGGGACCGCGTATCGGCGAGCATCAGGCGGGCGTCGGTGGCGATTACACGTCGCGCCGCCTGCCCGTAGAGTTGGTGTTTTCCGAAGGGTTTGACCGCATCACCGAGGCGATCTCGGTCGAACGCCAGATCAAAGGCTGGAGCCGGGCCAAGAAGGAAGCGCTGATACGCGGGGAGTTCTCCGTGCTGCCGGAGCTTTCCTCACGCGGCTTCAAGCCGCAGAAGTTATGATCCCTCGCCCTTCGAGACGGCCTTCGGCCTCCTCAGGATGAGGGATCAGGTTTCGACACAAGGCAAATTGCCCCTCATCCTGAGGAGCTTTCGCAAGACAGCGTCTCGAAGAACGAGGGGCATTATATCAGGAAACCACCACGACATGACCAACCCCCTCATCGTCATTGCCGCCATTGTCGGCGCCCATGGGGTGAGGGGCGAGGCGAAGCTGCGCGCCTTTGGCGAGGCGGCCAATGTCGCCTCCTACGGCCCGTTCCTGGACAAGGATGGCAAGACCATCCTCACGCCCAAGACCGCCCGGTCCTCCGGCGGCGAGGCCGTAATCGTGTCGTTCAAGGAACCGGTCACCCGCGAACAGATCATGGCGATGAAGGGCACGCTCCTGCACGTGCCGCGCGCCGCCCTGCCCGAGCCCGATGAGGACGAGTTCTACTATTCAGACCTGATCGGCCTGACGGCAGAGCATCTGGACGGCTCTCCGGCTGGCCGGGTGAAGGCCGTGCATGATTTCGG
Organism: Glycocaulis albus; assembly: GCF_014639075.1. GTDB lineage: Bacteria > Pseudomonadota > Alphaproteobacteria > Caulobacterales > Maricaulaceae > Glycocaulis > Glycocaulis albus. Next base: position 163,621 of record NZ_BMFS01000001.1, on the reverse strand, counting down.
TGCGGGCGAGATACTGGAGCTCACCACCCCCGAAGGCGCGCTCTTCATCCCCTTCACCCGCGAAGCCGTGCCTGTTGTGGAGATTGCCAAATCCCGCCTCGTCATCAACCCGCCCGAGACAATCGATGCCGGTGATGAGGGCGTGGAGGAGTAGCCGCCGGGTCTGTTTGCGCTTGCGCGTTCCTGGCCCGCCTGCCTAATCTTCCCCCGGAAGTTGTGAAGGGGCCCCCGCGATGATCCTGATACTGGCAAGTGCCTTGGCGCTGATATCCGAACCGGTAGTGTGCAGTCTCACCCCGCAGGGCCGTGACATCCAGCAACGTGGGCCCACAGGCTTCACCGTAGCCTGCCCGGCAGATCACGAAGACGCCGCCGCTATCCAGGCCGCCACAGAAGCCGCCATCGCCGCGATGGATCTGCCGCTGCCGCGCCCGCGCCGTCAGGGCGGAAATCCGCCGCCCATGCTGTGGGCGGCGCGCCAGATAACCATGCAGAGTGAAAGCGGTGTTTGGCAGCCTGCCCCCGCGCAGGCACTGGTGCAGGCAGCGCCTGTACTGTCCGGGCGGACCACCGCGCGAGGATCGGTCAACATGCTCTGCGCGATCGGATTCACGCCCGGCGCCAACGGGGCGGATCCGCAGCCGAATGCAGCGTGTATCAGCAACCCCGCAATAGATACGGTCGTACGCCAGCAAACCGCAGCAATGATGCAACTGGCGCCTCTCTGGCGCTTTGCGCCTGTTAACGCCTCCTACTGCGACGACAGACGCTTCGAGATTGCCGCCACCCAGCTGGACCGGGCCACCGGCGAGCAGGAAGAAGCGCCTCCTGCTCCCGATCCGGACTTGCTGCCAAACCTCTGCGAAGCGGGATAGGCGGCCACGATGATCCTGATACTGGCAATCGCTCTGACCGCTTCCCAGCCTGTTACTTGCACTCTGACGGCACTGGGGGACGATATAACCGATCAGGGACCAGCCGGCTTCACCGTGGCCTGCCCGGCAGATCACGAAGACGCCGCCGCTATCCAGTCCGCCGCGGAAGCCGCGATTGCCAGGGTGGATCTGCCATTGCCGCATCAGCGTATCACCAGCAGGGGCAATCGAGCTGTCCATGAAACGGCGGATACATTGCTGATGGAGCGCGCGGAGGGCGGTGCATGGAGACCGTCGCTCGGTCAGGTTCTTGTCAGAGGCGTGCCGGTCTTCCCTGCCCGCGCAGTTGAAAATCGCGCCCGTCACATGATGTGTGCACTCGCTCTGCGTCCTGCGGCCAACGGCGCTGACCCCGCGCCTGACGTACAGTGCATCAGCAATCACAACAGCACCTTCGTGATCCGCTTGCTCACCGATGCCATGCGAGTGTCCGCAGAACGTTATCGGTTCGCACCAGCTGACACCGCGTATTGTCTGGATGAACAGGTGTCAGCGGAATCCCGGGTGATAGTAATGCCGGGAAGGCGGCTCGAGCAGCCCACGCCGCCGCCCGATCCGTCTGCCCTTCCCAATCTGTGCGATGCGGGGTAAGCGCACCCCCTTGCCCCGTAGCGCCTGCTGGCGCATACACCCCCTCCCATGACCTTCACCGCCACCGTTCTCACCCTCTATCCGGAAGCCTTTCCCGGCGCGCTTGGCGTGTCGCTGATCGGCACTGCGCTCAAAGAGGGCAAATGGGCGCTAGAGACGGTGGACATCCGCGCATTTTCCCGTCATAAGCACGCCTCCGTTGATGACACCCCCGCTGGCGGCGGCCCTGGAATGGTGCTGCGCCCGGATGTGATTGCGGAGGCGGTAGACAGTGTGGAGCGCGATGCGCGCCCGCTGATCTGCCTCACACCGCGCGGCAAACCGCTCTCTCAGACCATGGTCCGGGAGTGGGCGGAAGGGCCGGGCGTGATTTTGGTATGCGGGCGCTTTGAAGGCTTCGACCAGAGGGTCATCGAGGCGCGCGGCATGGAAGAGGTAAGCGTCGGCGATGCCGTCCTTGCCGGTGGAGAGATACCCGCGCAATACCTCATCGAGGCGTGCGTGCGGCTAATCCCCGGCGTACTGGGCAAGATGGCATCAACCGAAGACGAGAGTTTCGAGGGTGATCTCCTCGAATATCCCCAATACACCCGCCCGCGGGTGTGGGAGGGGCGGGAGATCCCCGACGTGCTGCTGGGCGGCGACCATGGAAAGGTCGCTCACTGGCGGCGTGAGCAGGCAGAACAGGCAACGAAGGACCGCCGTCCGGATCTCTGGGCGAGATATCAGCGGCGGGATGGAGAGACGAGATGAACCTCATTCAGAAGCTCGAACAGGAAGAAGCCGCGCGCGTTCTTGGCGAGAAAGTGCTCCCGGAATTTTCCGCCGGTGACACGCTGATCGTCGGCGTGCGCATCCGCGAGGGCGAGCGCGAGCGCGTCCAGCGCTTTGAAGGCGTGTGCATCGCGCGCTCAGGCGGCGGGCTCAATGAGAGCTTCACCGTGCGCAAGATCTCGTTTGGCGAAGGCGTCGAGCGCGTCTTCCCGCTCTACTCCCCGCTGGTGGAAAGCATCGAAGTGAAGCGCAAGGGCCATGTGCGCCGCGCCAAGCTCTACTATCTGCGCGACCGCCGCGGTAAGTCCGCCCGTATCGCCGAGCGCACCTCGGGCCACGGCATCGAGAGCCGCGACTAATTTTTCCGCACCGCCGGAATGCAAAGACGCCCATCGGCAACGGTGGGCGTCTTTCGTTTGCCCCTGAGGGTGCGCGTCATGGATTTGTCACTGCCAAACACGCGCCGGTGCAGCTAACCTCCTGCCCGAAGCGAATCCAGCCGGGGGCCATCCATGTCAATCTTGCGCACCAGTCTTCTCCTGCCCGCCCTGCTAGTGGCGCTCGCCGCCTGCAATCCGGCAGGCGAGCCGCCGGCAGACGAACCCGCCCTGCCCGAACGCACGCCCGGGCAGGTGACAGGCCAGCTGGCCGAGGACACGCGCGAGATCGGCACCTTCCCGACGCTGACCGGTGAGCTGCCCGCCATCATCGCACACAGAGGCGCAAGCGGTTATCGGCCCGAACATACCCGTTCGGCCTATATGCTGGCGCTGGAACAGGGCGCGGACATCCTGGAACCCGATCTCATGGTCTCGCGCGACGGTGTACTGATCGTACGCCATGACCCGTATCTCTCAACCTCTACCGACGTGGCCGACAGGCCCGAGTTCGCCGACCGCCGCCGCGAGCTGATGGGACGCGAGGACTGGTGGGTGATGGACTTCACCGCCGAGGAGTTGCGCTCGCTTGGCGCAAGGCAGGTCTATCCCGGCCGGTCTGATGAACATGACGGTCTCGACACGGTGATGACGTTTGGCGAATTCCTCGATCTCGCTGCAGAGGCCGAAGCGGCCTGCGCCTGCGAAATCCCGGTCGAGCCGGAAATCAAGCTACCGGCCGAACATACCGCCATGGGTCTCGATCCCGCCCCCATCCTGATCGCCGAGCTGGAGGCGCGCGGCCTCAACACCGATACCGCCCTCGTCATTATCCAGTCCTTTGATGCACCGTTTCTGGAGCGCCTGCGCCCGATGACGCCGCTGCCTCTGGCCATGCTGCACTATGGCAGCGAGCCGGGCGGCGACATGAATGGCTACAGCCTGGAACAGGTGGCCGAATTTGCCGATGCCATCGGCGCATACAAGGGCCTGCTGCTGAACCCCGATGGTTCCAGCACGGGCTATCTGGAGCGCGCACACGCTCTGGGCCTCGTGGTCCATACCTGGACGCACCGCGACGATGCGCCTTCGCTTCTGGCAGACGGCGATACCGATGATGAGTTGCGGGCCCTGTTCGCACTGGGCGTCGATGGCGTGTTTACAGACTTTCCCGACACGGCGGTGCGTATCCGCGAGGAAATGCTGAACGCCGAATAGATTTTTGGCCGGTCCCGGGGCAGGCTTGGCGCCTTCGACCAACCAGTGAGGCCTGCCCATGGACCGCCGCTCCGCGCTGAAACTCCTCTCCGGTGCCGGGCTGGGCCTGGCAGCTGCGCCTCTGGTATCGGCAGGCCGGGCCCCGGCGCTGACGCCCTCGCTGGACCAGCCGCCCAATTTCGTGCCCGCCGACATCTCCGCGCGCCGCATCATCCGTCAGGTGGTGGGCCTCAGGCCCTTCCGCGAAGCGGGCTATGTGGTACGCGCCGAGCGCTTTGACCGGCGCAAGACACTTGTTCACCACTACGGCCATGGCGGCGCAGGCGTGACGATGAGCTGGGGCACCGCCGCTGAAGCAGAGCGCGCGCTGCTGGCCGCCACGAATGAGCGCTCCGTGGCCGTGCTGGGCTGCGGCGTGATCGGGCTGACGACCGCCCTGCTTCTGCGCCGCCGGGGGATGGATGTGACCATCTATGCCGAGGCGCTGCCACCCCACACCACCTCCAATATCGCCGGTGCGGTCTGGGGGCCGTCCAGCCTCTATCGCCGCACATCGATCGACGAGGCCTTCATGGCCCGTTTCATCGATGCCGCCCGGACCAGCCAGCGCGCCTTCCAGCACTTCGCCAATGATCCGCGTTACGGGGTGTACTGGCTGCGCCAGTATGATTTCTCGCTGCGCACACCTGATGCTCCGAGAGAGCCCCAGCCGCTCGATCATCTCTACCCCGGCCTTGTGCGCCATACCGACCCCGATCGCTGGTTCGGCTATCCATCGGTGACCGAAAACCATGTACTGATGATCGATCCGGATATCTATCTGCGCGCCCTGATGAGTGATTTCGAGAACGCAGGCGGGCGCATAGTGACCGCGCGGTTCGAGACACCCTCGGACGTTGCGCGCCTGTCTGAACGCGTGATCGTCAACTGTACCGGTCTCGGCGCGCGCGATGTGTTTGGCGATGATGAGTTGCGCCCCATGGCAGGCCAGCTGACCATGCTCCTGCCCCAGCCGGAGCTGGACTATGCCTATACGGCGTATGAGAACGGGATACTCTACATGTTTCCGCGCCGCAGCTCGGTCGTGCTGGGCGGGACCACGGATCTGGACCTTGCCGATACGAACCCGTCAGCAGAGGAAACCGCCCGCCAGCTCGAGGGTCATGCCCGGATTGCACGGCGAATGGCCGGCCTGGAGCGGGTCGGGGAGTAACAACTATCGCGTTTTCTCCCCCCGTTCACGGGGGGAGTGGCTCGAAGAGCCGGGGGGGATTGCACGAAAGGTCGCCCCTCCGTCAGCTGCGCTGACACCTCCCCCGTAAACGGGGGAGGACAAACTGCATCCCACGAACGGCCAACTCACCCCCTGAACGGATCCTGCATCAGGATCACGTCCTCGCGCTCCGGGCTGGTGGAGAGCATGGCGACCGGCGCCTCGATCAGCTCCTCGATCCGGCGCACATATTTCACCGCCTCGGCCGGCAGATCGGCCCAGGAGCGCGCGCCTTTCGTGGAGCCGCTCCACCCCTCCATCTCCTCGTAGACCGGCGTCACGCGCGCCTGATCGGCGGTAGAGGCAGGCAGGCGGTCAATGGTCTCGCCGTCAAGCTCATAGCCCGTGCAGACCTTCAGTGTCTTGAACCCGTCGAGCACATCCAGCTTGGTCAGCGCGATGCCGTTAAGCCCGTTGATCTTGGCAGACTGGCGCACCAGCACCGCGTCAAACCAGCCGCAGCGGCGCTGGCGGCTGGTGACCGTGCCGAACTCATGGCCCTTCTCTCCGATCAACCGGCCTGTCTCGTCGGTCAGCTCGGTCGGAAACGGGCCTTCGCCCACGCGCGTGGTATAGGCCTTCACGATACCCAGCACATAGCCGGTCTTGCCCGGGCCAACGCCCGTACCGGCAGCGGCCTGGCCCGACACCGTGTTGGAGCTGGTCACGAACGGATAGGTGCCGTGATCAACGTCCAGGAAGGCGCCTTGCGCGCCCTCGAACAGGACTTTCTGGCCATCAGCGATGGCATCATCCAGAAGGCGCCAGACCGGCGCGGCATAGGGCAGGATTTTCGGCGCGATCTCGAGGAGCGAGGCGACCAGCTCTTCGGCGGCGTACTCTGCCTCGCCATATCCGCGCCGCAGCGCGTTATGATGGTGCAGAAGGTCGGCTATGCGTGCGCGCAGTCCCTTTTCGTCGGCCAGATCAATCACGCGCACCGCGCGCCGGCCGACCTTGTCCTCATAGGCCGGCCCGATGCCCCGGCGCGTCGTGCCGATCTTCATGCCGTCATCGCGGTTTTCCCGGAAGCCGTCGAGATCACGATGGACCGGCAGGATGAGGGCCGCCGTTTCGGCAATCTTTACAAGGTCCGGCGTAATGGCGACGCCTTGAGCCTGAACTTTCTCGACCTCGGCGAGAAACGCCCACGGGTCAACCACCACACCATTGCCCAGAAGCGAGAGCTTGCCGCGCACGACCCCCGACGGCATCAGCGAGAGCTTGTAGGTCACGCCGTCAACAACGAGGGTATGGCCGGCATTGTGCCCGCCCTGGAAGCGCGCCACAACATCGGCCCTGAGGGACAGCCAGTCGACGATCTTACCCTTGCCCTCGTCGCCCCACTGGGCGCCGACGACGACTACATTGGCCATGAGAGAAACTCCGCTTGATATGCGGAATGACGGCTTAAAGGGCGCGGGCGCGGCCCGCAAGTGCGCGTGCTCACGTGAATGTGGATTGTCCCGGCCCGGAGAGATCGGCCAGGCTGGACTCACATGAAGGCAAGGAGCGCCGGCTATGCTGACGAGGACTCTCATTCTGGCCGGATGTGCCGGGCTTTCCATCATTATGACCGGGGCGGCGCACAGCCAGCAGTCCGGATGCTCTCGAAGCGCAGTCCACTCGGCCTTTGATTTCTGGGAAGGGGCCTGGAATGTGTACGGGGCCGATGGCGCGTTCGCGGGCCATAACCGGATATCGGCGGGCGGCGGCGGGCGTGTCCTGCACGAGCACTGGCAGCCCGTGCGCGCGGGAATGGACGGGCACAGCCTGAACTTTGTCGATCTCCATACCGGCCAATGGCGTCAGATCTGGGTGAGCGCGAATGTCCATATCGACTATTCAGGCGCACCCTATGGCGATGACTCCATGCATCTTGAAGGCGAGATCACCTATTTCCGTCCCGGCGCAGGTCATCGCAGCGCCGGTTTCCGGGGGCGCTGGCAAAAACTGGAGAACGGTCACGTGATCCAGCATTTCCAGCAACATGATGCTGAAACCGGCACCTGGACTGACTGGGCGCTCCTGACCTATGTGCCCAGCGGCATTGATCCGAACGGCGCCGCACCGGCGGCAGGCACAACCGGCCCGGCCAGCCCCGGCGGCCTTTTCTGATCACCCGGAATGCGCCCTCTCCGGCACGGTTTTCCCTGGCAGATTGCACCGCTTTGTGGCTTCATTCCTGCCAGCAGGGCTTTGTCATGGAGGGCGCAGTCATGAGAATTTCCATTCCTGTCGTGCTGGCGGGTATAGCTGGCCTCAGCGGCGCAGCATCAGCGCAATGCGACACCGCCACGCTGGAAGAGCTGGTCTTCCTGTCCGGTGACTGGAACCGCTACGAACAGACCGGCATCTATGGCGGGCAGAGCTATTACGTGCTTGATGCCGATGCCTGCGAAGTCGTGGAAATGGTCGAGGGCGGCGACGGCAACACGCTCCAGCGCGCCCTTTTCGTTGACCCCGATACCGGCCAGTGGCGCGAGACCTATAACCCCGATTTCTTCTATTACGACCTGTCGGGGGAGATCGATGCCAATGGCGCGCTGGTCATGACCGGCTGGAGCGACAGCGGCGAGGAAGGGTCGGTGCGCGAGGATTTGCGCGCGCGGTGGGCCCCGTTGGATGACGGCGCCTTTGCCTATGTCATGCAGGTGCGCGCGCCTGGTGCCGGGCGCTGGGACATCCTTGGCGCCTGGACCTATGTGCCGCGCGGCAGCGATCCAAACGGCGAAACGCCGGCCCCTGATGCCCAGGGACCGGCGCTCGGGTCTGAATGGTTCGAATGAAGAGCCGCTAGCGGCCGAACCGCCAGCTGATGCGTGCGCCGATTTCGTCCAGGCCCTGATTGCGGCCCTGACCGAGAATCTGCCCGTTCGAGAAGTGCTCGTAATACACACCCACAGCCACGCTGGGCGTCACGGCATAGTCGAGTCCCAGCTGGGTGTGGAAAAGGAAGCGCGAGCCCAGAAGAGCGCGTGAATTGGCCAGACGGATACGGTCCGGATCGCTCGGCGGCAATTGGGACACGTCGCGCACGCCATCATGGTAGGCGACGCCGAAACCGCCATCGACCGACCAGCGCTCGGAGAAATTGCCGGTCCACAAGAAGCCCGCGGACCCCAGATTGGTATTACCCGCCGAGTTGAACGAGCCGTAAAGATAGGGGCGCGGTGACCAGACCGGCGCCAGGAAATCCGGGCTGTCGAATACGATCTGCCCGCTTATCTGCACCCCGTCCTCGATATTGCGGGCCAGATCATGGGCGACAACGCCCAGACGGAATTCGCTGATCTGTGCCTGGGCAGCGCCCGTTGCCAGCGCGGCCGCGGCAAGGCCGGACATGATGGTTTTGCGCATGAGTTTCCCCTCGATGAGTCGGGGCGAGCATATTTCGGAACTCGGGGAATTCAAAGCGCTCTATTGGCGCGAGGTGGGACCCGCCACGGCGCCGCGCTGGCGCTCCATCGCCCCCCTCAGTGCGATTTGTGTGCCGCGCTGGGACATCCGGGCGGATCCCGGCACACGCTTCGCAAGATTGATGCTCACGGACGCGCGCCAAGCCGGAGTCGGCATCTCCGGCCTGTCATGGCTAGCGGCCAAGAATGGCGGTTAATGTCCGTTAATGGGGCAATTGCGCGGCGGCACCATCACGGCCGGTAAGGCGTGATTGAATCCAGCTCCAGCGTATAGGCCACGCTGGCAAGGTCGGTATCCTGGCGCTGTATGCGCAGCACGCCTTCGGCGTAGACCGGATCCCACAGCCCCTCGACGGCCACCGGCTCGGAGGTTTCCACATAGACAAGCTGGTTGGGCGGGGGCGGCGGCACATGAATGCACGCACCCACATAAGGCACCAGCAGGAACCGGGTCACCCGGCCGCCGGAGAAATAGTCAAACGGCAGGATATATCCGCCCAGACGCACACGCTGTCCATCCAGCTCCTCCACAGCAGCAAAGCTCATGATCTGCGGGAACTGCTCGGTTCCAAAATGATCAAAGCCCAGCTCGACCGCCTGCATCTGTTGCAGGCGCGACAGGCGCTCGCTTTCGCCCTCGGGCAACAGGTCGGCCCACACGATGGAGCGGACATTGTCGCCGTCACCGGCACGGGCGGCGCCCGCCAAAAGGCTGGCGGTCAGAAACAGGCTGATCAGAAGCGTGCGTAACACCATGGCCCGAATGTGTGCACACACCCGGCTCGCGGCAAGCACGGCTTACACGTTACAATATAACGTCTTTAGCGGATGGATAGCGCCGCGGAACTTGGCGTGAGCGTGTCCGACGCACTGCGAACGCCATCGAAAAACTGAATGTTTATGCGCTCCAGACGCTCAAAGCCGTCGAACAGGCCGCTCGCATCAATACGGGTCAGCCGATCTGGCGATGTGCAGGCAAATGTCCAGGTCACAAAGCCGTCAGAATAGCGCGGCTCGCCATCATCCTCGCTGTGACCCTGCGCATGTTCATGGTCATGGGCGTGGTCCCGGGGCGGCGTTTCGGCTTCGCTGTGATCGCCGTAATGATCGTGCATGTGCGCGGCTGCATCGGACACTTCGTCATGATCATCCGCGTGATGATCGTGATCATGATCGTGGGCGTGGTCATGCGCCTCCCCGCCATCATGCTCCATATGCTCGTGATCATGGTTGTGACCGGGGGCCTCGGCTCCCGCGGGCGGGAAGCCTTCGAGCTGCGTTTCACCCGGTGCGCAGCCGGCCTCTGCGTTGAAGGCAGGGCGGGCATCGCTCTCCAGCGCGGCTATAGCCGCCGCCACCAGCGCATACTCACTCTCATCACGCGGTGCGCGTTCAAATCCGGCGAGATTGTAGAGCGGGCTTTCCAGTTCCGCGACCAGCGTGCCGTCCGGGTTCATCGCAACAGCCAGCTCGGCAAGCCCGTGCACATGGGTTCCGGCGTGGCGGTGCTCGTGTTCCTGCGCGAAGGCGGGGGCAAGGGCCGTTCCGGCCAGAAGCGAGGCAAGGATGAAGCGTTTCATGGCTGCTCTCCTGATTGGCTCACACGGTGAACGCTGGCAGGGCCTGAAGCGTTCCGGGATGAGGCTGGACCGCCGACAGGGCCGAAATGCGGCGCGGCAGAAATTACCAGCGCATCGTCATGCGCATGATCATGGTCATGGGCGTGGTGGTGATGGTCGTGTCCGGCCCTGTGCGCCGCCGTCAGGCCAGTTGCCGCGACAATCCCCAGCACCACCATCGGCGCGGCGCGGCGAAGCCCGCCCGTGCGCGCATGGACCAGAAGATGCGCAGCCGAGACATGGATCAGCACGCCAGCGGCCAGCCCCAGCAGACCCGCTACCAGCGCAGGCGACAACGCGCCGGCAAACGGTGCGGTAATGCCTGCAAACACCAGGGTGGAAGCGCCCGCAGCCACAAAGGACCAGAATGCGGCGCGGCCATCGCTGACACCTGCGCGCTGCAACAGGATGAAGCACACGGCAGCATCGGCGGGCTTGTGCAGGAGCAGGCCCGCCCCCGCAGCGAGGCCGGAAAAGGAGTCCGAAGCGAAGGCAATCGTGTAGGTCAGCCCGTCAAAGCTGGCGTGCAGGGCAATCGCAAATACGGGCGCCATCGCGGCGGCCTTTACCCGGTCAGGCGCGATTCGTGCCGACAGGCTGCGCAACACGATGCCGAGCCCCAGACCCGCCGCGACCATCCACAGCGCGATATCCGACCCGGCGAGCGACTCCGGGATCAGATGCAGGATAGCGATGGTCAGCAAGAGGCCGGCGGAGAACGCGGCAAGCAGGGGCGAATGGGCACGCGTATAGCGCGCGGCAAAACGCATGCCGGCGAGCGTGAGCAGCACCACACCGGCGGCCAGCAGGGCAAAAACGAGCGTGAGCGCCACCGAATCCAAGAGAACTCCAGACCGGCAGGATCAGCGCCGGTGGGCGCGCTGCCGTAATGTTATTCTGTAACGAGGTCTGGACTTAACGGTTCAGGGCCGCGCTGGCAAGGCGGGAAGGGAGAGAAAAGTGCGGAGAGAGCGTAGCAGGGGAACCTGCCGCTTCACCTTGCAACAGGTCCCCGATTAGCGCTCTGCGCTTTCCGGGAGTTCAAAAGCATATGTTCGTTGAAATCCAGGAAGCTGCATAGCGGCTATCCGGGACCTCCGTCTGCTAGACCAAGACGCCGCCAGGCAGCCCGCCTTACCCCGCCTCCTGCTCGCCCAGCATGGACTGCATATAGCGCTCCTCGCCGATGCGGCCGATGATTTCGAGCTGGGTTTCGAGAAAATCGATATGCTCTTCTTCGGATTTCAGGATCACTTCCAGAAGGTCGCGTGAGCCGTAATCGCGCACTTCCTCGCAATGGGCGATGGCGTCCTTGTAGATCGGGTGGGCCTTGTGTTCGGCCTTCAGATCAAGCTCCAGGCATTCTTTGAGCGTCTCGCCGATCATCACCTTGCCCAGATCCTGCACATTAGGCAGGCCTTCGAGGAAGAGGATGCGGTCAATGAGCATGTCGGCATGCTTCATCTCGTCGATGGATTCCTCGTACTCGATCTTGGCGATCTTGTTGAAGCCCCAGTTCTTGAACATGCGGGCATGCAGGAAATACTGGTTGACCGTGGTCAGCTCCAGTTTGAGCGCCTTGTTGAGATGCTCGATAACGCCGCTATCGCCTTTCATGGCCCTCGCCTCCTGCCGGTTTGCCTGATTTGCGCACAGACTACAGGATGGAGCGCCAAGACGAAAGCCCAAGCCCCTGATTTTGTTTGCTTTTGTTTCTAAGAGGCGTTTGCAGCCAGCCCTATTCGGCGGCGATGGCGTGCGGCATGGGCTCCATGGGCGCCAGCGATTGCTCGATCAGGCTGGCCGCCTCTTCAAAGCAGCGCCCGCAGCGCGGCTTGGCCCCGCACGCCTTGAACGCGCTCGTCACGTCCTGCGCGCCGCCTTGCGCGGCCTCGCGGAACTGCGAGCATTTCAGGGCGTTGCAGATGCATACATACATGGGCGGGCGAACCTTTGATGCCGGGAAAGCGCCTTATCGCGACGCATTCTCATTTGCATGTCTCATGTCTGCGAATGATTGTCAATTACGGCTGGCAGGGCGGGCCTGATCCCGCTTGCGCGCCCGTCATCTTCATGTTGCAATGCAGCACATGTCCGGACAAAGCGTACACCCGGTTTGACGCGCACCAGACATCCGCCTTCAATCACTTCTCGCCGCGAAGGAGAGCGCCATGCTCCGTTTCACCGAGCTGGACCAGAGCTACCCGGCCAAGCGCCCCGCGAAGGAGCGGCGCAAGGATTTCGACGAGATTTATGGGCCCTTCAATCCCAAGGCGGGTGCCGATCAGGCCGCGCGCTGTTCACAGTGCGGCGTGCCCTTCTGCCAGTCGGGCTGCCCGCTGCATAACGATATTCCAGACTGGCTGATGCTGGCCGCGGAAGGCCGCATGGAAGAGGCCTGGGAGCGCTCCAGCGCCACCTCCACCATGCCGGAAATCTGTGGCCGTATCTGCCCGCAGGACCGCCTGTGCGAAGGGTCTTGCGTGATCGAGCAGTCCGGCCATGGTGCGGTCACCATTGGTGCGGTCGAAACCCACATCACCGAGACAGCGTGGAAAGAGGGCTGGATACAGCCCATCCGGGTCAAGCGCGAAACCGGCTTCAGCGTCGGTGTTGTCGGCGCTGGCCCGGCGGGCCTTGCCGCGGCGGAGCGTCTGCGCGAACAAGGACACAGCGTAACCATCTATGATCGGCACGACCGGGCCGGAGGTCTGCTGATTTACGGCATTCCCAATTTCAAGCTGGACAAATCGGTGGTGGAACGGCGCACACAGCGTCTGCAGAAAAGCGGTGTCGCCTTCCAGCTCAACACTGAGCTGGGCCGTGATGTGAGCCTTGAGGAGCTGCGCGAGCGCCATGACGCGGTGTTTCTGGCCATCGGCACCTACAAGGCGCGGGCGCTCACCTGTCCGGGTGCGGGCAGTGACGGCCTGATCCCCGCACTCGATTACCTTACCGCCTCCAACCGGCGCGGCTTTGGCGAGACGATTGCCGATGAAGCCCGGCTGCAGGCGAAAGGGCGCAAGGTCGTCGTCATTGGAGGCGGCGATACGGCGATGGACTGCGTGCGCACGGCGATCCGTCAGGGCGCAGCCTCAGTCACCTGCCTCTACCGGCGAGACCGTGAGAACATGCCCGGCTCCTTGCGCGAAGTGACCCACGCAGAGGAAGAAGGCGTCGTGTTTGAATGGCTTTCCGCCCCGCTGGCACTCAAGGGTGATGCCACCACCCTCTCGGGCGTGCGTGTACAGCGTATGGGGCTGGGCGCGCCGGACCGTGACGGCCGCCGCCAGCCCATTGTGCTGGAAGGCGCAGAAACCGATCTGGACGGTGACCTGGTCATCGCGGCGCTCGGCTATGAGGCAGAAGATGTCGATGCCGCCTGTGGCGGCGGCGGGCCTGTACTGACCCCGCGCGGCACCGTGCGCGTCACCGAGCGCTGCCGCACCAGCATTCCCGGCGTCTATGCGGGCGGAGACATCGTGCGTGGAGCCTCGCTGGTGGTGTGGGCCATAAAGGACGGGCAGGACGCTGCCGCCACCATTCATGCCGATCTGATGGCGCGCGCGGAATCTGCGCAGACACGTGAGCTGGAGCCTGCCGAATGACCGGGATGAACGCCTATCTGGAACAGCGCCAGCGCCTGATTGAGGCGGGCAGCTATGACCCCGCCTCCGAACGCGATGCGTGCGGCGTCGGCCTGATCGCCGCGATTGACGGCGAGCCGCGCCGCGAAGTGGTGGAGCTGGCGATCAAGTCGCTCAAAGCGGTCTGGCACCGCGGCGCGGTCGATGCCGATGGCAAGACCGGCGACGGGGCAGGCGTGCGCGTGGGCGTGCCGCAGGATTTCTTTAAAGAACAGGTGGCGCGCACCGGCCACATTCCGGGCGAAGGCCCGGTCGCCGTCGGCATGATCTTCCTGCCGCGCACGGACTTTGCCGCGCAGGAGCGCGGCCGCACCATTGTGGAAACCGAAATCCTGCGCGCGGGCTTCCGGCTCTATGGCTGGAGGCAAACGCCGATCGACCCCTCCTGCCTTGGCGAGAAAGCCAATGCCACAAGGCCCGCGATCGAGCAGATATTGTTTGATGATCCGCGCGGCAAGAAAGCCCATATCCTTGACCGCCAGCTCTATATCGTGCGCCGGCGCATCGAGAAGCGCGCACGCGAGGAGAATTTGCCGGGCTTCTACATCGCCTCGCTCTCCACGCGCGACATCATCTACAAGGGCATGTTCCTGGCCGAAGCGATTGACCGCTTCTACCCGGACCTCACCGACGAGCGCTTTGTCTCCTCTTTTGCCATTTTCCACCAGCGCTACTCGACCAACACCTTCCCCGAATGGAAGCTCGCCCAGCCTTTTCGCATGCTCGCCCATAATGGCGAGATCAATACGCTCAAGGGCAATGTGAACTGGATGAAAAGCCATGAGATTCTCATGGCGTCCAAGGCCTTTGCCGACGCCGAAGACGTGGTCAAACCCGTCATCCAGGCCGGCTCATCGGACTCTGCCGCCCTCGATCAGGTGTTCGAGGTGCTGGTACGCGCCGGGCGCACAGCGCCCATGGCCAAGGCCCTTCTCATCCCGGAGGCCTGGTCGAAAAAGGCCGACATCATGCCAGCCCGCTGGCGCGGCCTCTACGAGCATTGCAACTCGGTGATGGAGCCGTGGGACGGCCCGGCGGCGCTGGCCGCCTGTGACGGGCGCTGGGCGGTGGCAGGGCTGGACCGCAACGGCCTTCGTCCGCTTCGCTGGCTGCGCACCCATGACGATCTGCTGGTGGTGGGGTCTGAAACCGGCATGACGCCTTTGCCGCAATCGCGCGTGGCGCGGCGCGGCTCCATCGAGCCGGGACGCATGGTGGCAGTCGATCTTGATGCCGGGCAGTTCTTTGATGCCAACGAGATACTCGACCATCTCGCCGCCAAGCATCCGTATGATGAATGGCTGTCCAATATCCGCGATATCGAGGCTGAGGTCGGGCCCGGCCCGGAACCTGTCCTGTGGGACGAGGAGATGCGCGCACGCCGCCAGGCGGCGGCCGGTCTCACCCTGGAGGATATAGAGATCATCCTTGCGCCGATGGCCGAGGACGGCAAGGAAGCCATCGGCTCGATGGGCGATGACAGCCCGCTGGCCGTGCTCTCCACCCGCTACCGGCCCGTCTACCACTATTTCCGGCAGAATTTCTCGCAAGTCACCAACCCGCCAATCGACCCGCTGCGCGAAGGGCGGGTGATGAGCCTGAAAACCCGGTTCAAGAATCTGGGCAATATCCTCGCGACGGACGAGACACAGACTGATGTGTTCGTGCTGGACAGCCCGATTCTCACCAATGGCATGTATCAGCGCCTGCGCGGCGTGCTGGGCGAGGGTGTGGCCGAGATCGACTGCACCTTCGCGCTAGAGGATGCTGCGGGCAGCGGCACAGGGCTGCGGGAGGCGCTGGACCGGATACGCGCCGATGCCGCGGCGGCCGTGCGTGACGGCAAGGCCCAGCACCTCGTCCTCACCGATGAGGCGCTGGGGCCGGAGCGCTGCGCGGTGCCGATGGCGCTGGCGGTCGGGGCCGCCCACACGCATTTGACGCGTGAAGGCCTTCGCACCCATGTCTCGCTGAATGTTCGCGCCGCCGACGCGATGGATGCCCATGCCTGCGCAGTGCTGATCGGTCTCGGCGCAACCACCGTGAACCCCTATGTCGCCTTTGAAACGGTGGTGACGCGCACGCTGCGCGGCCTTGGCCAGCTGACACCGGAAAAGCGCGCTTTCCAGATGAAGAAGGCGCTCGATGCCGGCCTGATGAAAATCCTCTCCAAGATGGGGATTGCGGTCATCTCCTCCTATCGCGGCGGATGCAATTTCGAGGTGCTCGGCCTCTCGCGCGCGGTGGCGTCCGAATATCTCGGCGGGGTGACCAGCCGTATTTCCGGCGTGGGCCTGTCCGGCCTTGAACAGAAGCTTGCCGAGCTGCACCGCTGGGCGTGGGGAATGGAAGGCGCGGTGCGCCTGCCCGTCGGCGGCTTCTACCGCCAGCGCAGCTCCGGCGAAGTGCACGCGGTGGAGGCCCAGAGCGTCACCGCCCTGCAGAAAGCCGTGCGTAATGAGGATTACTCAGCCTTCCGCCAGTTCGTGGAGCTGCAGCAGTCCAAGCCCCCCATCCAGCTGCGTGACCTTCTGGACATGCGTGCCCTGGGCCCGGCCATCGATATTTCGGCCTGCGAGAGCGTCAACGAGATACGCCAGCGCTTTGTCACGCCCGGCATGAGCCTGGGCGCGCTGTCGCCCGAAGCCCACGGGGCGCTCAACGTCGCCATGAACCGGATCGGGGCCAAATCCGTCTCCGGCGAGGGCGGGGAGGATCCCGCCCGTTACAAGCCCCTGCCCAATGGCGACAACATGAACTCGGCCGTCAAGCAGATCGCCTCGGGCCGGTTCGGAGTAACGGCGCAATATCTCAATGAATGCCGCGAGATTGAGATCAAGGTGGCACAAGGGGCCAAGCCCGGCGAGGGAGGCCAGCTGCCCGGCTTCAAGGTGACGAAGTTCATCGCGAAAATGCGCCACGCCATTCCCGGCACGACGCTGATCAGCCCTCCGCCCCACCACGATATCTACTCCATCGAGGATCTGGCCCAGCTCATCTATGACCTCAAACAGATCAACCCCGACGCGCGCGTAGCGGTGAAACTCGTCAGCGCGGCCGGTGTGGGCGCAGTGGCGGCAGGCGTTGCCAAGGCCCATGCGGACGTGATCCTCATCTCCGGCAATGTGGGCGGTACGGGCGCAAGCCCCCAGACCTCCATCAAGTTTGCCGGTGCGCCATTGGAGCTGGGCCTCTCTGAAGCCCATCAGGTGCTCTCCCTCAATGGCCTGCGTGAGCGCGTCACCCTGCGCGCCGATGGCGGGATACGTACGGGCCGCGACATCGTAATCGCCGCCATGCTGGGCGCTGAAGAGTTCGGCATCGGCACCACAAGCCTTGTGGCGCTGGGCTGCCTGATGGTGCGCCAGTGCCATTCCAATACCTGCCCGGTCGGCGTGTGCACGCAGGATGATGAACTTCGCAAGCGCTTTACCGGCCTGGCCGACCATGTGGTCAACCTGATGACGTTTATCGCGCGCGATGCGCGAGAGATTCTGGCCCGCCTCGGCGCGAGCTCCATCGAGGACGTGATCGGACGCGCCGATCTGCTTGATCAGGTCAGCCGGGGCGCGGAGCATCTCGATGATCTCGACCTCAATCCGCTTCTGGTCCGGGTCGATCCCCATGCCCGTCCGCCGCGCTCCACGCGCACCCAGCGCAATGCGGTCGCGCCGAGCCTGGACGAACAGATTCTCAAAGACGCCAGCGCCGTCTTCTCGCGCGCTGAGAAGATGCAGCTTGTCTATGATGTCAGAAACACCGACCGCGCGGTCGGCACGCGCGTCTCCTCTGCCATTGTGCGCAAGTTCGGCCCAGATGGGCTAAGCGATGGCCAGCTCACGCTTCATCTGAACGGCTCTGCCGGCCAGTCACTGGGCGCCTTCGCGGCAAAGGGCTTGCGCATTGAGCTGGAAGGCGATGCCAATGACTATGTCGGCAAGGGCCTCTCCGGTGCCGTCATCGCCATCCGTCCGTTCGGCGGTTGCACTCGCGAGGCACCGGGCGATGCGATCATCGGCAACACGGTGCTCTACGGGGCGACATCGGGTGAACTCTACGCCGCTGGCGGGGCGGGCCAGCGCTTTGCGGTGCGCAATTCCGGTGCGACAGTCGTGGTCGAGGGATGCGGCGCCAATGGCTGCGAGTACATGACAGGCGGCGTGGCGGTGATCCTGGGCAAGGTGGGCGACAATTTCGCCGCCGGCATGACCGGCGGGGAAGCCTTCGTGCTGGACGAGGGAGACAGGCTGGAACCGCGCCTCAATGCAGAGACTGTGTTCGTCAGCGATCTCGACGCCGATGCAGAAGCCCGCTGCCGGTCACTGATCGAGGCGCATGTCGAGGCCACAGGCTCACGCCATGGCGCGGCGATCCTGGCCGACTGGGAGCGCCGCAAGCGCGCCATCCGCCATGTCCGCCCCTTCGAGGCAGGTTATGTGGAGAGCGGCGGCGTGGAGAAAGTGAAAGTTTGACGCATTGCGTAATGCGTAATATTTTCGTCGTATGATCGTTTCGTGGCGTGATCAGGAGGCCCGCAGGTTTGCGGAAACCGGAAATGTGCCGCGAAAGGCCGGATGGGCGAGCGTGACCCGCATTGCCGCACGCAAACTGGCGCAGCTCAACGCCGCGTCAGCGCTCGATGACCTCAGGGCCCCGCCGGGAAACCGGCTTGAGCCGCTAAAGGGCAATCGCGCCGGACAATACTCGATCCGGATCAATGATCAGTGGCGGGTATGTTTTGTGTGGACCGATGCGGGTCCTGCCGATGTCGAGATCACAGACTACCACTAGCGGAGCTGAAAAATGGACGGCGCTAACATCCCTCTTCTGGGTCTGGGCATTCACCCCGGTGAAGTGCTCAAGGAGGACTTCATGGTGCCGCTAAGCTTGTCCGCGAGCGCATTGGCGGCCCGCCTGCGCACTACGCCTGCAAGCATATCGCGTATTGTGAACGCAAAGCAGGCCATATCAGCAGAAATGGCCTGCCGTCTGGCGCGTGCGCTCGGCACCACGCCAGCCTTTTGGCTCAGCCTGCAATCCCAGTACGACATAGCCGTACTGGGCGACCGCGTGTCACAGATCGAGCGCGAGGTTGAGCCGCTGAACGGCTAGGACCGCCTAGCTCGGCTTGCGCGCCTTGGAGCGGTCCTGCGACTCTTTCATCCGGTCGATAGCCGTACGCGGCGGCGCGGCGGCCGTCACTTTCGGCTTTTCCTTCTTGGGTTTTTTGGCTTCCTTATTGCCCCGCATCTGGCCTTTGGCCATGGGCGTCACTCCGCCGGCTGACCCGCGAGATTACGGCCCATGCCGTGGCGGGCAGGGCGCGCCGGTCTGCCATCCGTCCCTTTGGCGGATGGCGCGCTGATCCCTGAGCCTTGAATCATGCGCCTGAACGGTCGTCTTGTCGATGGCGATTACTCTGCCGCCATCGCCATTTGCCGGCCGGCGCGGATGAGGCGGCCGGGGCGGGCCTCGGTCACGCTGTCATCACGCACCACGACCTCGCCCGAGACGATGGTCGCCCGGTAGCCGCTTGCCCCTTGCAACAGGCGCTGACCGCCTGCGGGCAGGTCGGCAACCATGTGCGGAGCTTCCAGTTTGAGATTATCGAGATCGATCACGTTGAGATCGGCCTTCAGGCCCACCCTTATCCGGCCCCGGTCATTGAGCCCCAGGAAGTCGGCGATGTCGGCAGAGAGCATCTGCACGGCGCGGGAAAGCTCCATGCGCTCGCCGCGCGTGCGCTCCTGGGTCCAGTATTTCAAAAGATAGCTCGGGAAGCTTGCATCACAGACCGTGCCGACATGCGCGCCGCCATCGGACAGCCCGATCAGGGCCTGCGGGTGGCGCATCATGGTCAGCACATTGTCATAGCTCATCTCGGTATAGTTATAGATGGGCAGATAGATCAGCTCCTTGCCGTCGCGCGCGGTCACCGTGTCATAAAGCTCTTCCCAGACTGACACGCCGCGCGCACGGGCCCGGCCCGCAATCGACTGTTCGCCGGACTGCTCGTAATCGGGATCATCGCTCAGCATGAACAGCTTCTCGGCGACGAACTCCATCGCTTCCAGCATCACATCGGCTATCGGCGGTACCGACGAGCCTTCGACGGACACCTTGTCGGGCTTTTCAGAGAGGATTTGCGCCTTGACGGCCGGTTCCTTCATGCGGGCGCCCCGTTCCTCCAGCGTCAGGTGCGCGATCGCCTTGTAGGAGGGGTGGCCCATGAAGGGGTGGAAGGTGCATTGCAGACCGAGGAACACGCCAATCGCGCGCGGGGCGACCTGCACGCGCATATCCACGCCCTCGGCGTTGAGTTTCTCGACTCCTTTAAGAATGTCGCGCCACTGATCGGGCGCCAGATCGCGCTGCATGAGGGAGATGGAAGCCGGGCGCCCGCCACCCGCCTTCACGTATTTCTCCACCACCTCCCACTCCTTCGGGAAGGCTTCCTCCGAACGTTGCAAGTCAAAGTCAGACACCGCCTGCAGCACGCCATGGGTGAGGCCCTTGAAGGCCTCGGCAATACCCGTGAGCTCCTTGGCGGTAGCTTCGGATGCCGGTGTCCACTCGCCATCGGCTGTACGGTGCAGGTCCGAGCGCCCGGTCGAGAAACCTATCGCGCCCGCCTCCAGCGCCTCGCGTACCAGCTTTCGCATGCGTGCGATGTCCTCGTCAGAGGCCTGCGCATCAAAGCTCGCGCGCTCATCCATCACATACACGCGCAGCGGGTCGTGGGTGATCATGGCCGCGATATCGATCGTGCGCGGCATCGCCTCCAGCGCATCGAGATAGTCGGGGAAGCTCTCCCAGTTCCATTTCAGGCCCTCATGGAGCGCGGTGCCGGGAATATCCTCCACCCCCTCCATCAGGCGTACGAGGCGGTCATGGTCGTTCTTGCGCACCGGCGCAAAGCCCACCCCGCAATTACCCATGATGGCGGTGGTGATGCCATGGCGGATGGAAGGCTCCATCCGGTCATCCCAGGTCGCCTGTCCATCGTAATGGGTGTGAATGTCGATAAAGCCCGGCGTCACGATGCATCCTGTTGCATCGATGGTCTCGCGCGCCTCGCCCAGATCAGTGCCCACCGCGCTGATCCGGCCATGGTCGATGGCGATATCGGCCCTGTAGGGCTGCGCCCCCGAACCGTCATGGACGAGGCCGTTCACGATCTTCAGCTGGTGGGTCATGGGCGTCCTCCGGCAAGTTTGTGCTGGCGCAAATGGTCGGTCAGACGGAACGCATAGGCAAGCCCCAGACCCGACAGAAGATGCCAGATGCCCCAGACGGCAATGACCGCGGCAGCACCGCCAAGCCCGCCAAGCGCACCCAGCAGGATTACAAGGCCGAGGCCTGAATTCTGAATGCCAA
Organism: Glycocaulis albus; assembly: GCF_014639075.1. Lineage (GTDB taxonomy): Bacteria > Pseudomonadota > Alphaproteobacteria > Caulobacterales > Maricaulaceae > Glycocaulis > Glycocaulis albus. The sequence goes on along the minus strand of NZ_BMFS01000001.1, from coordinate 142,391 downwards.
TTTCAATCGTCATGGCGCGCCGCCCGCGGGCATCGAAACGCAAGGCCCAGCCGGTCGCATAGCCCAGCAGCAACGCCATGGCGTTGTGCAGGATGACGGTCGGCAAGATGGCGACCGCGCCCATGAGCAGCAGGTCCGCATTGCCCGCAAGGCTGCCAAGGATGATCAGGACAAGGATCGCCATGGCGAGCATCGACGTGACGGGCCGCAAGCGGCGCGCAAATCCGGGCGCCCGCGCCGCCAGTGCCATGCCCAGGACCAGCGGCACGGCAAGGATTACCATGGTCTGCATGACAAACGGCAGCGCATCGACATCCAGCGCATCGACCAGTTCGCGCGTCGGGCCGTAAAGCCCGCTCCAGAACAATATGGAGACCGGCGTCGCCAGCGCCGCCAGAAGGCTGGAGGTTGCCGTCAGCGACACCGAAAGCGCGGTATCGCCCCGGCCAAGATGGGTGAAGAAGTTCGAGACATTCCCGCCCGGGCAGCACGCCACCACGATCATGCCCAGCGCGATGGAGGGCTGGGGCTGCAGCACCATGACGAGGCCCAGCGTTGCCAGCGGCAAGAGGAGGATCTGGGTCAGGGCCGCACCGGCAAACTGCGCAGGGCGTCTGGCCAGTGCCAGAAAATCCTCCACGCGCAAGGTGAGGGCCACCGCAAACATGATGACCGCCAGGCTGACCGGCAGAACGCTTTGAAACACGGGGCCAAGGCTGAGCTGGACCGCATCAAGGCTGGCAGGATCGGTCATCGGGCGCTCTCAGGACTGGTGGTTGCCGGGCCGCGCACCTTGAACGGTTCAAGCCCGTCCTGTCGAGTACCGGCAATGCAGGCTTGGACCTTTACGCCAGACAGGGCATGCTGGCCAAAAATCCGCTAAACCCTTGGGAGGGCGTTATAATGTTACGTTTGTGGACCCTGACAGCGGCCGCCGCGCTGCTGGCAGCTTGCAGTGAACCCGTCAGTGATGAGCCTGCCGCACCGGCCGGGGCGCCCGCCGGGGAAAGCGCTCCGGAAACATCTGCCGAGCCCTCCGCCGATGCGGGAGACTGGCCACCAGCCGGCGATACCAGCGCGCAGATCACACAGGACGACCTGCATTTCCGCATCGCGACGCTTGCCGATGACCGTTTCGAGGGCCGCGCGCCGGCCGCTGAAGCCGGTGAACGCGCAGCACAATGGATTGCCGACGAGCTGGCGCGTGTAGGCGTGCAACCGGCCGGTACCGAGGGCTGGTACCAGCCCGTACCGCTGATCGAGGCAACGCTGGATGAAGAGCGTTCGCGCCTGGACATCTCCGTCAATGGCGAACCCATGGGCATGACGATGGGACAGGACGTTGTCTACTGGAGCCAGAACCCGGAAGAGCATGTCGCCATCGCCGATACCGAGCTGGTGTTTGTCGGCTATGGCGTCGTGGCGCCGGAATATGGCTGGAACGACTATGAGGGGCTTGATGTCGAGGGCAAGACGGTGGTCATTCTCGTCAATGATCCCGGCTATGCCCAGCCCAATGCCGGCCGCTTCAATGGCGAGGCGATGACCTATTACGGGCGCTGGACATACAAGTATGAGGAGGCGGGCCGTCAGGGCGCGGCCGGTGCCATTATCGTCCACCAGACCGAACCGGCCAGCTATGGCTGGGACACGGTGGTTGCCTCATGGACGGGCCCGCAGTTCACGCTCGACATGCCGCCATCCGATCTGGTGCCGGTGCAGGGCTGGATCCACCTTGATGCCGCGCGCGCGCTGTTTGCCGCCACGGGCCATGACTTCGACACCCTGGCTGAAGCAGCGGCAGAACCGGACTTCACGCCGGTCGCGCTGGAGGGCGCGGCAATGAGCGCCGAACTGCACACCAGCCTGCGCCGCCTGACGTCCAACAATGTCATCGGCATGGTCGAAGGGGCCGAAGCACCGGACGAGTATGTCCTGCTGATGGCGCACTGGGATCATCTGGGCGTGCGGCTCAACTTTTCGGCAGAGAACAATATCTATAATGGCGCGGTCGATAACGCGACCGGCACCGCCGCCATCATGGAAATGATGGAAGCCTTTGCGCTGGGCGAGCAGCCGCGCCGCTCGATCCTCTTTGTTGCCGTGACGGCCGAGGAGTCAGGCCTGCTGGGCTCGGCCTGGTTCGGAGCCAACCCGACCGTGCCGCTCAATTCCATCGTGGCCGGCCTCAATATCGATGGCGAACTCCCCGTTGGCCGCACTGAAGATGTCGTGGTTGTGGGCTACGGAGCGTCGGAGATCGAGGACATTCTGCGCGAAGAAGCCGAAGCCCAGGGTGGACGCTATCTCACACCCGATCCCAACCCGGAAGCGGGTTATTTCTACCGCTCCGACCATGTCAGCCTGGCACGCGTCGGCGTGCCCATGCTGTATGCCGGTGGCGGCTCGGTGCATGTCGAGCATGGCCGCGAATATGTGGAGACGGCGGCACTGGCCTACCGCATGAACCGCTACCACCAGCCTGCCGACGAATATAACCCGGACTGGGATCTGTCCGGCCTGGAGGAGGATACACGCCTGCTCTACACCGTCGCGCGCCGCATCGCCGACAGTGATGAATGGCCGAACTGGTATGAGGGCAATGAGTTCCGCGGCCTTCGCGACGCCATGATGGAAAACCGCTAGGCACCTTGTCTGGCCTTGCGTGCAACCGGCCCCGCTCCACCCGGAGCGGGGCCTTTGCTTGCCCGTACTGCATCTGACGCAAGAAACAGAATGACTTTGAGGTGCCAGCGGGAGTAAGAGCCCGGGCATGGCTGCCCCTGCTGATCCGTCCGCCGCTCCTGTTGCACCGCCACCTGATAGCGGACGTCTGGATGCCGGACGAGCAGGCGCGGCGGCCCTGTCGGCCTATGTGATCTGGGGGCTTTCAGCGGCCTTCTACAAATTCCTGGGCTTTGCCAGCGCCACCGAGATCGTGCTGCACCGGGCCGTATGGTCGGTGCCCCTGCTGGCGCTTCTGGTCTGGATGGCGGGCCGCGCGCCCACCGCCTGGCGGCTGATGACTGACAGGCGGGCCATGGCGATGCTGCTCTTCAGCGCGATCCTCATCGCGTCGAACTGGTGGGTGTTTGTCTGGGCGATCAATGCCGACCGCGTACTGGACGTATCGCTCGGCTATTTCATCAATCCGCTGATGAATGTGGCGGTTGGTGTGTTTATCGCAGGCGAGCGCTTCGGACGCTTGCGCATGGTGGCGGTGGGACTTGCCGTCATCGGCGTCATCAACCAGATCGTGGCCGTCGGCGAGATACCCTGGATCGGGCTGTTTCTCGCCGCCTCCTTCACCGCCTATGGCTATATCAGGAAGACGATCGCCACCGACGGCCGTGTCGGCCTGTTCTGGGAAACGCTGATCATCTCCCTGCCCTCGCTTGTGGCCCTGTTCTTCCTTGAAGCCTCCGGCGGAGGCGGCTCGTTTCTCGCCGCGCCGGGACAGGCCATACTGCTCATTCTCACCGGCCCGATGACGGTGGCGCCGCTGCTGCTCTTCATCATCGGGGCAAGGGGGCTGCACTTTGCCACGATCGGCCTGTTGCAATTCGTCGCCCCCACCTTGCAGTTCAGCGTCGGCATTATCTGGGGCGAGACATTCACCTTTGCTCACGCCATCACCTTTGCCTTCATCTGGGCGGGACTGGCCGTCTTCACCCTTGATCTTCTAAGCTCACGCCGACGCGCCATAGCGAGGGAGAGCTAGATGACCCACCCGTCCATGCCGCCCGCCCGCCGCATCAATGTGGGCCAGGTCACGCTGTCCGTTCACGAGGCGGGACCAGCCGGCGGCCTGCCCGTCCTGCTCCTGCATGGCTGGCCAGAGCTGGCCTTGTCATGGGCGGCGCAGATCGAGGCACTGGCCCGCGCAGGCTACCGGGTCATCGCGCCGGACAATCGCGGCTTTGGCGCATCGGATGCACCCCATCAGGTGGACGCCTACCATGTCGACCGGCTGACCGGCGACATTGCGGGCCTTCTAGATGCGCTTGGCATCGAGAAGGCGGTGATGGTGGGCCATGACTGGGGCGGCATATTGATGTGGCACGCGGCCTGTCTGATCCCGGAGCGCTTCCTGGGCGCGGTAGGGGTGAACACACCCCATTTGCCACGTGGATCGAAGCCGCCACTGGAGGTTTTCCGCGAACTGGGCGGGGACGAACACTATATCGTGCGCTTCCAGGACGAGGCCGCAGACAATCTGTTCACGGGCCGCGAAAGCGATTTCTTCGACTTCGTCTTCGGCGCGCCGCCTCCCTCGGCCGATCTGGAAAAGCTGCCGCCCTCCATCACCCATCTGCCAAAGCGCTTTGAGAACTTCGTCGCGCGCGGCGGGCTGAAATCAGAAGACGATGTGGTGGTACCAAAGCAGACACGCGCGCAATATGCCCGAATCTACGCGCAAACGGGATTCCGGGGCGGCATCAACTGGTACCGCAATTTCGATGCGAACTGGCAGCGCATGGGCGGTGTCGATCACCGGCTTTCCATGCCCTGCCTGATGATCTCTGCCGAATGCGACTTCATGCTGCCGCCAAAACTCACCGCATGGATGCCGGCCCTGTGCAAGGATCTGGAGATGCATGTCATCGAGGATATCGGCCACTGGACGCAGTATGAAGCTCCGGAGACCCTGAACGCCCATCTCCTCGACTGGCTGGGACGGCGGTTCGGCTGATGGACGCGCGGATCCCTTCCGCCCGCCGCCCCGATCTCGACGCCTTGCGCGTCTTCGCCTTCGCCATGCTGATCCTCTATCACACCGGCATGGGCTATGTGACGTGGGGCTGGCATGTCAAAAGCGCGTATGCGGGCACCACGCTGGAACTGCCCATGATGCTGATGAGCCCGTGGCGTCTGCCCCTGCTCTTCTTCATCTCGGGCGTGGCTATGGCCATGCTGGCAGGAAAGCTCGGCACGGGCCGCTTCATGCTGGAGCGCGTCTGGCGGCTCTTAGTGCCGCTGGTGTTCGGCATGGCGGTGATCGTGATGCCGCAGGCCTATTTCGAGCTTCGCACCAACGGCGAGATCGAACCCGGCATTCTCGCCTTCTGGCCGCACTATCTCGATTTTGGCAGCGCGTTCTCGATCGTCACACCCACGTGGAACCACTTCTGGTATGTCGTCTATATCCTCGTCTACGCGCTGATCCTGGCACCTGTCCTGCCCCATACACCCGCTTTGGCGCGTTTCAGGCTGGAGCGGGTGTGGCAAGGGCCTGCTGGGCCTGCCGCCTTCCTCGTCCTGCCCGTCCTGCCCCTCCTGCTGATCCGCTTCACGCTGGCTGACAGCTTTCCGGCGACCCACAATCTGGTGTGGGACTGGGCAACCCACGCCTACTCGCTGACTTTCGTGATCTTCGGTGTGCTGGCAGGCCGGTCACACGGCTTCTGGCAGGTAGCAGACCGGGCCGGACCGCTTGCGCTGGCCCTGACGCTGGCAGGCGCGGGCCTGCTGGTCTTCGCCTATCTCGATTTCGATGCCCGCTTTGCCAACCCTGTGGAAGCCACGCTCTGGCGCATCATGCGCCTTGCCTACGCCTGGTGGATGATTGTCACACTGATCTGGCTGGCAAGACGGCTCATACGCGCCGGTTCGGCCCTGCTCGCGCGGCTGAACGTGCTGATCTTCCCGGTCTTTATCGTCCACCAGACCATCACGGTCAGCGCGATCTACCTGATCACGGCGTGGAATATCCGCCTTGGCGGACCGGGCGAGTTTCTGCTCGTGGCCGCGATCACGCTGCTTGGCAGCTGGGCCATCGCAGAGGCCGCATCACGCATAGCGATCCTGCGGCCCCTGATGGGCATGAAATTCAGGCCCTAAGCAAAGCCCAGGAACACGGCAAGAGACCTGTTCACGCTCAATAGCGTGTCGGAATCGGCCTTGCCGATAATCTTGCCGACGCGCTCGCGGCGCACGCTCATCACCTTGTCGACCATGATCTGCGAGCGGGCCCGCAGCCCGTTCTCTTCTGACGGGTCAAGCGTGATCCGTAGCAATGGCGCATCCACGAGGGTCGAAGAAATGAGGGCGAGCGTGACGGTGGACGTCTGCGCGAAATAATCCGCCTGCAGCACGAGCGCGGGGCGCGGCTTGCCGAAATCGCCCGGCATGGCGACGATGACAATATCCCCGCGCTTCACCGCCCTAATGCTCGTCCAGGTCGGCGAGCGCCGCGTCGGCAAAGGCGCTGAGACCGGCATCAGCGCGGTCGGCATCTGCGGTGCGCGCGGCCTGTTCACGGCACGCGTCCTCAAAGCCCGGCTGGCGCGTATCCGGCACCCATATCTGCAAGGGACGCAAGCCCGCTGCCCGCAGGGCTTCGCGATGTTTGCTCACCCGTTCATTGATACCCATGACGCCCTCCGACCGTTACATGTAACATGCCGGAGGCCGGCTGTCGAACTCCGCCTAGCCTTCCTCGCCGATATCCGGCACGCCCACCGCGTGGAAGCCGGCATCCACGTGGAGCACTTCACCGGTGCACGAATGGCCAAGATCGGAGAGCAGGTAGAGCGCGGCCCCGGCGACACCCTCCATGCGGGTGTCCTCCTTGAGCATCGACCAGTCCTTGCCGGTCTTCATCAGCGTGCGGCCGCCCGAAATGCCAGCCATGGCGAGCGTGCGCATCGGGCCGGCCGAAATCGCATTCACGCGAATACCCAGAGGGCCGAGATCGCGCGCGATATAGCGGGTGGAGGCTTCCAGAGCCGCCTTGGCCACCCCCATCACATTGTAGTTGGGCACAACGCGTTCGGACCCCAGATAGGTCATGGAGATCATCGCGCCGCCGCCTTCCTCGCGGCTCGGCATCATCGCGCTGGCACGTTTGGCCGCGTCGACGAAGGAGAAGGCCGACACGTCCATGGCGCGCTTGAAGCCCTCACGCGTCGTGTTGTGGGTGAAGGAGCCCTGCAGCTCGTCCTTGCCCGCAAAGGCAATGGCGTGGACGAGGAAGTCCATCTTGCCCCACTTCTTCTTCAGGGCTTCAAAGCAGGCATCCATGGAGGCGTCATCGGTCACGTCGGCGGTGACCATGAAGGGCTCTCCGGGCAGGCTTTCCACCAGCGGGCGCACGCGCTTTTCCAGCTCCTCGCCCTGATAGGAGAAGGCGAGCTCTGCGCCCTGCGCAGCGAGCTGCTGGGCGATGCCCCAGGCAATCGAGTTCTTGTTGGCCACACCCATGACAAGCCCGCGCTTGCCCTTCATCAGATTGCCGGCCGGAAACACGCTGTCGCTCATGGGGAAATCCCTCCCGATATGTTGGCTGCGTCCGGCCGGTGATTCCGGGCCGGTGCAAGGCTGTTTCCCGTCGAATAGCGGATAGGGGCTGCGGCGTCGAGCCGCACGCATGTGAACTTTCCGGTCATAATGACGTCAATTTGATGGGGTCATGATGGCCAAACCGGCTGGTCAGAGGTGGCAGATCGTGCCAGCGTTTGCTCCGCAATTCGCACGCTTGTGCGGCCGGCCGCCCCTTAAAGTCGAGGTTTGAGTTTGACGAAAATTGTTGCCCGCCCCCGCTCCGAGGCCATCGAGAAAAGCTGGGGCAATCTGGACTGGACCAGCGTGTTTGCCGCGCTGATCTACCCGGCCATAGGTGTCATCGGGATGATTGGCGCCATTGTGCTTGGCCTGGCGCTTGAAGGCCTGAGTTTCCACTGGTGGTATGTGCCGCTGGCCATGGCGGTCGGCGCGGTGACCCTGGTGATCTGCAATTTCGGCATCGGTGTCCTGCACCGGATCTGGCAGCATCGCTCCGGCGAGCTGAAATGGCCCGCGCAGATGCTGACCGCCCTCAATTGCGTGATCGCGATGCAGGGCCGGTTCAAGGACTGGATCAACTACCACTCCCAGCACCACCGCCTGTCCGACAAGCCGGGCGACCCGCACAACCCGCATGAAAGCAAGGTGTGGGCATGGTTTGGCTGGATCATCTTCCGTGATCCCAATGATCTTCAGCGCCCTCTGGCCATGTGGCTGCGCGACATGCCGGGCGTGAAATGGGTCGATCACCACTATAACTGGCTGTCGCTTGTAGTACATCTGGTGATCCCGGCCCTGATCTATCTGGCCGTCTTCCTCTCGGGCGGATCGCTCCTGCTGACCTTCCTGCTCCATGCCGCCGCCGTCACGGCCCGCGGCGTGCAGTTTCACGCCACGACGCTGGGCGTGAACGTGTTCGGGCACCTGAAGACGCCTGCCTGGCTTGACTGGACGCTCGCCCTGCTCACAGGTGGCGAGGCCATTCACGACCACCATCACGAGCACCCGCAAAGCGCGCTGCACCTGCCGCGCAAGGGGCTTATCAACCGGGTGGTTGACTATAACGGCACGCTGCTTCTCCTGTTTGAAAAGCTCAAATGGGCGAGCGATCTGCGGATCGCGCCGCAATTTGCGGTCCAGCCTGCAATCACGCGCCAGTAATCCGGATCGGACCCTCCCGGCCTGCCATTGTGCGGGCCGGGATTTGACCGGACCATTCCTTGCTCTACACCTGATCGTCTGGGAGAAACGCTGTCAGCGAGGGAATACAGAGCCGTGCACGATCATTTCCGCCGATTTGCCGCCTATAATGCATGGGCCAATGCCCGGCTTTACGACGCGGCGACCGCGCTGAAAGACACCGAGCGCAAGAAGGATGTGAAGGCCTATTTCCGCAGCCTCCACGGCACGCTCAACCACCTGCTGGTGGCGGACCGGATCTGGCTCTACCGGCTGACCGGCGAAGGCGAGGCTCCTGCCCGTCTCGACACCATTCTCTACGAAAATTTCGGTGATCTGCGCGCCGCCCGCGAGGCGGAGGACCAGCGGCTGATGACCTATGTCACCGGCCTGGACTCTGCCGATTTTGCGACCGTGATCCGTTATGGAAACACGCGCGGCGAGGCCAAGGAATTGCCGCTGGGCGTGATCCTGGCGCATCTGTTCAACCACCAGACCCATCATCGCGGCCAGGCCAGCCACATATTGCGCCAGCTGGGCGTCACCGAGCCGCCGTCGCTGGACCTTCTTTATTTCGCCTTGCCCGCTGCATAGAAGGCATCCAGCCAGCGGCGCACGCGTTTGCGGTTTACACCAAAGTCGTAATAGCCGATCAGTGCGCGCGAATATATGGCCAGGGCGGCCATGCCTGGCCCGGCATCCATCGCTTCGATTGTGATCTTGTCCGTGAAGCCGAACACTGCGCTTTTCTGTTCAAGCTCCAGCTGGGCGCCCGCCTCGCGGACAATTCGCGTCCGCGGCGCATCCAGCGCAATGGCCTTGAAGCACGCCAGAGCATCGGCCTGCGCCAAGGCAATCCCGGCCGTGCGTTCATGGGGCTCGGCCCCGGCTTCAAAGCCTTCCGGCAGGGCCAGATACCAGCGCGGCTGGCGCGGCGGTGTCAGGGTTGAAAAATCCAGTGGACATCCTTCTGCTGCGGGGCTCATGCCTGCTCTCCTGACATTAAATCGGTGTTAGACGTCGCTATTTCGGGCTGACCGGGATGACAGGCCGGAACGGGCACCCTAAACACGGTTCAACATAGTGTGATTTCCCGCCAGACAACCGGATTTTTCGACGATGACAATGCCTGCCCTGGACGTAAGCGGACTGACCAAGACCTTCTCCGGCTTTCCCGCGGTCAGGGATGTCAGCTTCAGCGTGCCTGCCGGTTCCATCACAGGCTTTCTCGGCCCCAATGGCGCAGGCAAGACGACCACGCTGCGCATGGCGCTGGGTATTATCCGCCCCGATGCGGGCAGTGCGAAACTGTTCGGTCAGCCGCCCACCCTGCGGGCGCTCGACCGCGTCGGCTTCCTGCCTGAGGAACGCGGCGTCTACCGCAAGATGACCGCCGAGCAGGTCATCGCCCTGTTCGCCCGCCTGAAAGGCGTTCCGGCAGCCGAAGCCAGGCGCCGGGCCGCGGCGGCTCTCGAACGTTTCGGGCTGGCCGCCAGCGCCGGCAAGAAGGTCAAGGAATTGTCCAAGGGCATGGCCCAGAAGGTCCAGATCATCGCGGCCATCATCCACGAACCCGATTTCATCATTCTCGACGAGCCGTTCTCGGGACTCGATCCGGTCAATCAGGCCATGCTGGAAGATGTGATCCTCGAACAGGCTGCCGCCGGCCGGACCATACTCTTCTCCACCCATGTCATGGCGCAGGCCGAGCGCATTTGTGACCGCATTGTCCTGATGGCGCGAGGGCAGAAAATCTTTGATGGCAAGGTGGATGAGGCGCTGGCCGTCGTGCCGCGCCTTGTCACCATCGGTGTTGATTCAGACGACGATATCAGCGCCCTGCTCTCGCGCTTCGGCGAGGTTACACGCCTTGAGAAGGACGTGGACGGGGTCACGCTCTGGCAGGTCGCACTGGCTGCCGGCATCGATCCCCAGCATGTTCTGCGTGCCTGCGTCGAGGCGGGCGTGCGCCTGACCCGGTTCGAGCCGGTCCGCCCCCATCTTCATGATGCCTTTGTCCGGCTGGTATCGGCCAGTGACCCCCTTCAGCCTGTGGAAGGCCAGTAAGCCATGCGCGCCATCTATCTTATCGCCCGCCGCGAATACCTGTCCTATGTGGCGACCTGGGGCTTCTGGCTGTCGCTCGCCTCGGTGCCGCTTTTCATGCTCATCGGCGCGTCGATCCCGGCGCTTGTCCAGTCGGCGCAGCCTGTGCGCCATTACGTCATCATTGACGAGACCAATACTGGTCTTGATGACGTGATCCAGGCATCCATCGAGCGGGAACGGCGCGAGCAGACGCGCGCCGCCCTGGAGGCGGCCGCTGCCGTGTCGGCAGATGCCGCAACACGCGAACGCGCGCTGGCGGCATTTGATGCCGATCCGCTCGGCCTGGACGGGCTGGACGACGCGCTGGAAATCCTCGGCATGCAGGGCAGCGCCGACATGATCGCGGCGGGCACCGGACGCCTGATACGGCTGGACGCACCGGCCCGCACGCTGGAAGGGTTGCGGCCCTATCTGCTGGGCGAGCGTCAGGTGGCAACGCCGGACGGTCCGCGCAGCCTGTTCGCCGCCGTGTTCATCAGCCAGGAGGCCGGTTCCGACCTGCCGCTGATCAACTACTACTCCACCAATGTTACCGAGCAGAGCCTGTCGGGCGCAGCCCGGCGCGCCCTGCGCGACCACGTCCGCGAACAGGCTCTTGCCGAACGCGGGCTGGACCCTGCCGAGATCCGCGAACTGTCTTCGCTTGAGCCGGAAATCCGCAATTTCAATCCCGCCACCGTCGATGACAGCGAGGTAGGCGCGGCCGACTGGGCGCCCTTCATCGTGGCAATAGTCCTTGCGATCATGCTGTGGACCGCGATCTTCTCGGTCGCCAACATGCTGCTGACCAGCCTGATCGAGGAGAAGGGCGGCAAGATCATCGAGCTGCTGCTGTCTACCGTGCGGGTGCGCGACCTGCTGGTCGGCAAGCTTCTGGGTGTCGCGGCCGTATCCTTCACCCTGTTCGCCGTGTGGGGACTGATCGGCACGACGGTGATGCTGCTGGCGGGCACCTTCCTGCAGGGAATCGACCCGGAGCTGGCCGGCCTGATCGGCGAAGCGGTACAACCCGGCCTCTTCCTGGCGGCACTGGGCTATTTCATGGTCGGCTATCTGATGTATGGCGCCATCTTCCTCGCGCTCGGCTCGCTCTGCGAAACGCTGCATGATGCCCAGACGCTGATGAGTCCGCTCATTCTGGTGCTGATGCTGCCCCTGATGATCCTGGTCTTTGCCATGCGCTCCATCGATTCGGTGGCGGTCCAGATCGTGTCCTGGGTACCCATCTGGACGCCCTTCATCATGATTGCGCGCCTGCCGTCCGACCCGCCCCTGTGGGAGATAGCCGGCACCACCGCGGTCATGCTGCTCACCTTGTTCCTGGTGCTCTGGGGCGCCGCATCGGTCTTCCAGCAAGGCGCGCTCGGCCACGCCAATGCCGATTCCGTAAAACGGATATTTTCACGCAAGAAGCCTGTCAGGGACGAGGAATAGGCGGCCATGGGCCAGACCGGAAACGATCCTTTCTACCGCGAACGCCGCCTGCCGCCTTATGTCTTTGCCGAAGTGAACCGGATGAAGGCCGCCTGGCGCAAGGAAGGCCGCGACATCATCGATTTTGGCATGGGCAATCCTGATCTCGCGCCTGCGCCGCATATCGTGGAAAAGCTCAAAGAGGTGGCGGGCGACCCGCGCGCCCACCGCTATTCAGCAAGCCAGGGCGTGCCCGCCCTGCGCCGGGCCTTCACCCGATATTACGAGCGCCGCTTTGATGTAGGCCTGAACCCGGAAACGGAAGTCTGCGTGACGCTGGGCTCGAAGGAGGGGCTGGCCAATCTGGCGCAGGCCATTACAGCGCCGGGCGATGTCATTATCGTGCCGGACCCCTCCTACCCCATTCACATGTTCGGCTTCATCATTGCGGGCGCGGCAGTGCGGGCAGTCAGCTTCAGCTCGCCTGAACAATTCCTCGCCGATGCGGTGACAGCGTGCAGGCGCTCAGTGCCCGCGCCGTCCGCCATGGTGCTGAACTTCCCCTCCAACCCGACCGCCCAAGTGGTCGATCTGGATTTCTACCGCGAGGCGGTGAAGGTCGCGAAAGCTAACGATATCGTCCTCATCTCCGACCTCGCCTATTCGGAGATCTATTTCGACGGCAACCCGCCGCCCTCCATCCTGCAGGTCGAGGGCGCGCGCGAGGTGGCGGTGGAGTTCACCTCCATGTCGAAAACCTACTCCATGCCGGGCTGGAGGATCGGGTTTGCGGCCGGGTCCGCCCGTCTGATAGCGGCTCTGAAACGGGTGAAATCCTATCTCGATTACGGCGCCTTCACGCCGGTCCAGATCGCGGCTGTCGCCGCGCTGGACGGTCCTCAGGACCATGTCGCCTTCGCCCGCGAGACCTATCAGAAGCGCCGCGACGTGCTGGTGGAAAGCTTTGGCCGGGCAGGCTTCGACATCCCGTCACCGCCCGCCACCATGTTTGCCTGGGCACCCATACCGGAGCGATTTGCCCATATGGGCTCGGTAGAGTTCGCCAAGGACTTGCTGGACAAGACCGGCGTGGCCGTTGCCCCGGGCCTCGGCTTTGGCGAGCGCGGCGACACCCATATCCGTCTGGCGCTGGTCGAGAACGAGCAGCGCATCCGCCAGGCGGCGCGCAATCTGAAGGGCTATTTCAGCGCCTAGAAACACGGCGGCCGCTCACGAAAAAGGCGCGCCCCGAAACCGGAGCGCGCCCTTCCCATTCAACAGGCAGAAGCTGGCCTAGCCTTCGACCTCGGTCAGCAGGCCCCGGTTGCGAAGCAGCGGCTCCACCGAAGGCTCCCGCCCGCGGAAGCCGGTATAGAGCTCCATGGCCGGACGGGTATTGCCGCCGGAGAACACCTCATAGAGGCGCTGCGAGGCTTCGGGATCGAAAATGTCACCGGCTTCCTCGAAGACCGCAAACCCGTCATTGTCGAGCACGCCCGCCCACAGATAGCTGTAATAGCCGGCTGCATAGCCCTCACCGGAGAAGCTGTGCAGGAAGTGGGTTGAGCGGTGACGCATCGGGATCTGGCGCAGATTCTGGCGGCTTTCGAGAACTTCAGCTTCGAACGCTTCCACGTCGATCTCCGACGGGTTTTCTTCCAGGTGGAAGGCCATGTCCACAAAGCCGGAATTGAGGAATTCGACATTCTCGAACCCGGCATTGAAGGTCTGGGCTTCCAGCACCCGCTCCAGCAATTCCACAGGCATCGGTTCGCCGGTCTCATAGTGGGTAGCATAGGTCTCGAGAATTTCCGGCTGGGCCAGCCAGTGCTCGAGAATCTGCGCATGGAATTCGACAAAGTCGCGGTCCACCGATGTGCCCGCCAAGGACGGATACTCGGTATTGGACAGGATGCCATGCAGGCCGTGGCCGAGCTCATGGAAGAGCGTCGTCGCATCGGTGAAGGAGATCAGCGCAGGCTCGCCCTCCGCCGGCCGGTTGTAGTTGCAATTGTTCAGGATCAGCGGAATTTCGCCGGTAATCCCGTTCTGGGCCCGGAACGAGCTCATCCAGGCGCCGGAACGCTTGCCCTGGCGGGCGAAATAGTCGCCGTAGAACAGGGCGATCACATCACCTTCGGCGTTATGGACTTCCCAGACGCGAACATCGGGATGATAGACCGGAATGTCGTTGCGCTCGTGGAAGCTGATATTGAACAGGCGCCCGGCCGTGTAGAACATCGCGTCGATCATGCGGTCGAGCTCAAGATATTGGGCCACTTCGGCAGGATCGATGCTGTAACGCTCCTCGCGCACGCGCTGGGTATAGTAGCGCCAGTCCCAGCCCTCGGCTTCAAAATCGCCGCCTTCGGCATCGATCATGGCCTGAATGTCGGCCAGCTCTTCGAGCGCGCGCTGGCGGGCAGGCCACCAGACCTGTTCCATCAGGTCGATGGCCGCTTCGGGCGTTTCGGCCATCGTGCCGGCGGTGCGGTAATGCGCCCAGCTCTCAAAGCCCAGCAATTGCGCCTGTTCCTGGCGCAGCACCAGAATATCGCGGATCAGCTGGTTATTGTTGAACTCGTTATCGTTATTGCCGCGATTGTAGAAGCCGCGCCAGGCACGCTCGCGAAGCTCGCGATCAGGCGAGGTTTCAAGGAAGGGCTCCACGCTGGAACGGTCCAGCGTGATGATGGCCCCGTCCATGTCACGCGCACGGGCAGCGGCGCGCGCAGCACTCACCATGGAGGCGGGCAGGTCCTCCAGCGCGCCCTCCGGCAATTCCATGTACCAGCTCTCGCGGTCGCCCAGCTCGTTCTGGGAGAACTGCGTGTAGAGCGTGGCCAGCTCGGAACGGATTTCCGCATAGCGCGCGCGCTCCTCCTCGCCCAGCTGCGCACCGGCGCGCACAAACTGGTCATGGGTCACTTCCAGAAGGCGGGCCTGCTGCTCCGACAGGTCGAGATCGGCGCGGTTCTGGTAGAGCGTGTCGATGCGGGCAAACAGATCACCATTCAGCGTGATGGACGCGCTGTGGCGGGCCAGCATCGGGCTCACTTCGCGCTGGATGGCGCGCAGCTCGTCATTGGACGCAGAACTCGTCAGATTGCCGAACACGGCGGCAACCCGGCTAAGGCCACGGCCCGACATTTCCATGGCCAGCATGGTGTTTTCGAAGGTCGGCTCCTCGGGATTGCCGGCAATGGCGGCGATCTCGGCCGCATGATCGGCAATCGCGGCCTCAAACGCCGGCATGAAGTGTGCTTCGTTGATCTGGTCCAGCGGCGGTGCGCCGAAATTCTCGGTCCACTCCTCGGCAAACGGATTATTGTCCAGCGCGGCCAGCGCGCCGCCTTCCGCGGCAGGCATGGCAGCGGCATCAGCCGCCGCGTCAGAAGCGGACATTTCAGCTTCGCTTGTGCCGTTTTCTTCCGGTGCGGGGGCCGCAGGTGGCTGCTCGCAGGCTGCCAGCACCAGGGCTGCGGCGGCTGCGCCGTACATCAGACGATCAATCATATCCTCACCTTTGGTATGGTTCGTGGGGTTCAGTTCAGGAAATCGGCGGGCATCCTAGCGCTGTGCGCGGACAATTAAAGACATCGGCGCTGTTGGCGCACGAAGGTGTGATCACGTAATACTATTACATGTCAGTCTCGGGCACAAAAAAGCGCGGAAGGAAAACCCCTCCGCGCCATTTTTTGCCAATGCCCGCCCCTGATCAGGGAGCTTTGGGCGCAGCTTTAGTCGGCCAGTTGCAGATCAACCGCCTTCGGGCCCTTGCCGCGTGTGTCCGGCTCGGTCTCGAAAGACACGCGCTGGCCATCATTCAGGCCCGTCAGGCCAGCAGCCTGGACAGCCGTGATGTGCACGAACACGTCCTTGCCGCCATCATCCGGGGTGATGAAGCCGAATCCTTTGGTGGTATTGAAGAATTTGACAGTACCGGTCGTCATTTTCGGGGTAACCTTTCCCGTAGTGCTGCGCCGCGTCCGGCGCAAGAGTTCAGTCGCGTCCGGCGTCCCGGTCGCGGCGAACGGACTTGCAATGCGGGGAAGGCTGAAGGGGTAGGCGTTGTATCACGCGGGGTCTTCCAGTATTCCGCCGGGCCGAAACGGCCGCCCGTGCGGGTCTGTTATGCCGCAAAATCGCCTGCCCGGCAAGACAAGGCGATAGGCGCACTGGCGTTGAACCCGCCCGCAGGGATGCTAGCTTGCAGCCATGACCCGCCGTCCTTTCCTCTCCCGCACCCACCGCGCCCGCGCGGCACGCGCACGCCAGAACGCATCGGGTGATCCGGGCGGCAGCATGCGGCTCGCCGTTCTGGTGGCGCTGGTGCTGGTGGCACTGGCGGTTGCGGCCGGTTTCAGAGGCGAGGAAACCGCGCGCGGTGTCGGCGGCCTGGTCGCGCGGCTGGCCCCGCTGGCCGAGCCGCGCCTGTTCGGCGCTTCCATTCTTGAGCTTCTCGCCATTGCCGCCGTTATCGGCGTGTGCGCCCTCATCCTCTGGCGCAAACGCTAGTCTGTTCCTTCAAGATCGGATTTCAGCCGGTCCAGCAGGGTGACGGCCTGGTCTGCATGCGGTCCGATCCAGCGATCCTGGATATGCCGGATGGGCAGCGGGTTGAGATGGTTCCAGCGTTCGCGTCCCTTGCGCTGGACGATGATCAGATCAGCGCGCTCAAGCACTTTGAGATGCTGCATGACCGTACAGCGGTCGAGCGTATCAAAGCGCTCGCAAAGCTCGCCCGTCGTGCGCGGATTATCCTTCAGGCAGTCCAGCAACTCCCGCCGGATGCGGGACGCCAGAGCCTTGAAAACACGGTCCATTTTATCATCGCTTGACATGTTATATTTTTATAACATGATTTGGGCTCGTCAGGGCAACCTCAAAATCAGGACAGGTGCATCATGGATATGGAACTGAAATTCAGGGTCGGCGCACGCATCGCCCGGCCGGTCGCAGACGTGTTCGAGGCAGTGGTGAACCCCGATACGCTGTCGCGCTATTTTACCACTGGCGGCGCCAGGGGCCGGCTGGAAACCGGTGCGGTCGTCCACTGGTCGTTTCATGACTTTCCCGGCAGCTTCCCCGTCAATGTGGTGGAAGTCATCGACAATGAGCGCATCGTCTTCGACTGGGACGCCGACGAGCCCGATGCGCCCTACAAGACGCGCGTGACGATGAGTTTCGAGGCACTGGAGGACGGGCGCACGCTGGTGTCCGTGCAGGAAGAGGGCTGGCGCCAGACGGCGGAGGGCTTGAAGGCCTCCTACGGCAATTGCAGCGGCTGGATGCAGATGCTGTGCGCGCTGAAGGCCTGGACCGAACACGGCATCAATCTGCGCGAGGGCATGTTCAAGTAAGCGAAGATCAGAACCACCCTGCCTCGCGAAGCGCCGGATAATAGCTGCGGCTGACCGGCACTTCGCTGCCATCTTCGAGAATGAGCGTGCCGCGGCCATCGCCCTTGCGCGCATCGGCAACCGCGTCACGCGCCACCCACCATGAGCGGTGAACCTGCGCCCCGTTTAGGGCAGAACACGCGGCCACCGCGTCGGAGAGACGCATCAGGATCAGCGCTTCGCCCGCATCGGTGCGCACGCGCAGATAATGATCCTCCGCACTCATGGCGATCAGGCGCGCCCGGCGCAGGCGATGGGGCAGCTTGTCTGTCAGGGCGGCAGATGCCGTGGCAGCGGTATCGGCCGCACTGTGCGCGGCCGCGCGCAAAAGCTGCATATGGTCAGCCAGCCAGGCGATGCCGGTGACGAACGCACAGATAACCAGCACGAAAAACCAGGTTACCGGAAGAGCGGACCATACGACCCGTCCTTGCATGAGTATGTTAATGGTGAAAACCGCCGCCGTGACGGGAACGGAAATGCAAAACCCCGCCACAGCGTAGTGGGCCCAGTCCGGCAGGCCGGGGAACAGGCGTTGGGCCAGCGGACCGGCCGTCCAGCCGACAACAGCACCCAGCGCAATCAGCCCCACCCAGTAAACCCATACGCGCGGCCAGCCTACCTGGCCGGTGCCGTAAGGGCCAAGTATGGCGAGGAATGTACCGATCGCGACAATCCAGACGGCCCGCACCGACCACCGGCGCAACACGGTCTGCGCGTTTTCAGAAACCGGCAGCATTGCTCCTCCTGCCACTCACGAAACGTGAATGACAGGCATAGCGCCATTCACGAACAGGTCCAGTCAATCAGCGAAACGGCGCTGGAACCGGACAGGCTCTGCGGCAATGGCTCGGGTCAGCGGCACGCATCTGCGCCGCCTCTGACAGTCATGCAGCCACAGGGGATATTCCAGACATGTTGCACGGTTTCAAACACGCGCTCGCAGGCTTTGCCGGGTCCGTCGCACTGGCAGGCACGGTGATACTGCCTCTCTCTGCCAGCCTTGGCGGCTTCGCGGCATCGGCCCGGACCTCGCAAGAGACAGCAAGCTTGCGCGTCGAGCTGACCGGATTTGCCGATCAGACGGGAGACGTCTCCGTGGCGCTCTACGGCGATGCGCAAAGCTGGCTCGGCGAGGGTGCGGTTGCCAGTGCCAGTGTCCCGGTTGACGGCGCCAGCGTCACTGTCGTGTTCGACGGCCTGGCGCCCGGCCAGTACGCCGCCATTGCCTATCATGATGTGAACGCCAATGGAGAGCTGGATACCGGTGCCATGCGCATTCCCTCCGAGCCGATAGGCTATAGCGCAGGCGCGCGCGGCCGGTTCGGGCCGGCCCGCTTCGATGCGGCGGCGGTGACACTGGCGGCCGGTGAGGACCGCGTCGAATACATCCGCCTGTCCGGAGCGATGGTCCAATGAATATCGAAGCCTTCTTCCAGGCGCCCTGGCATGTCCAGCTTCACGCGGGAGCGGCCATTGCGGCCGTGCTGCTGGGGGCCGTCCAGCTGATCGCCCCGAAAGGCACGCTGCCCCACCGCCAGCTCGGCTATGTCTGGGTCGCGCTGATGCTGACCGTTGCCATCACAGCCATCTTCATCCGGTCGGGCGGGAGTTTCAGCTGGATCCACATTTTCGTGCCATTGACACTGATCGGGGTGGCCAGCCTTATCCTCGCGGCCCGCAAAGGACTGGTCGCCAGGCACCGCGGCACGGTCATGGGCCTTTATATCGGCGCGCTGATGATCCCCGGCGCGTTCAGCTTCCTGCCCGGACGGCTCATGCATACGGTGGTCACGGGCGGATAGCGCCGTTGCGCCAAAGCCATACCTGCCCCCCCGTGCTGTCCGTGCGGAGGGGTTCTGATTGCGCTGGACGTGCCCGGCATTATGATCTGGCGAAATGGGGGGATGGATGCGCGATCAACGCACGACGCAATTCTTGCGGCTGTATGCCGACGCAGGCGGGGAAGCATCTGGCCCCGGCGCGCACCCCATGGATTCCTGGTGTCCGCCCTGTCCTCCGCCACGCCGCCATGGCAGCACACCGATCGATGCCATTGTCGGCATAGCCGTTCGCCTCGGACTTGCTGCCGCGCTGTGGAGCTGGGCACGGGCCAATGCCCAGCCCGTACGCGACTGGAATGACTGGCACAGCTGGTTCCAGCCGGACCCGGGACTTGTCACGGCAGCCTCGGTCTGGTTCGGCGGCCTCGCCGACGCACAGGCCGCTGCCTTCCAGCTTGTCCTGTGGGGTACGCTTCTGCCGGTTGTGTTGCTGGCCGGATTTCTGACGCGGCTCGCGGGTCTCGGCGTGCTCCTGTGCGCGGCTTTCTTTACCATCGCCATCGAGCCGCAAGGGTGGAGCTTTGCGCTCGTCGCGGGCGCTCTTGGCCTTTATCTCGCCTTGCGGGGTGCCGGGCCGCTTTCGGTTGACTGGGGTGCCGCCCGCCTTACCCGGATGGGATAGCCGGGCCGCCCCTGCGCCCGCAGCCTTGAACCGGACGGGCGGGCGTGATGAGTTGGCATCCGTTCAGTTTCACGCTTCACACGCCCCCGGACTGCCCTGCCCATGCTGATTTACAGAAATGTCGGTGCCGTGCTTGGCGGCGCCCTGCTGCTTCAGATTTCTGTCGGCGTGCTCGGCGTGTCGCTGCCACTGGCGATGGCGGCCGCCGGATGGTCCGGATCGACAATCGGCCTTGTCGCCGCCGCCTACGGCGCAGGCTTCATGGCCGGGGCATGGATCGCGCCCGGATCGATCCGCCGCATCGGGCATATCCGCGCCTATGCGGCCTTTGCCGGACTGTCGGCTGCGCTGATACTCCTGCTTGCGCTGGAGTCCCACGTCATCTGGTGGCTGGCCGCCCGGTTCGGCTTTGGCGTGTGCACGGCTGGCCTGTTCGCGGTGGCCGAGAGCTGGATTGCTGACGCAACCCCTTCCCAGCGGCGCGGCGCGGTCATTTCCGCCTATCAGATCATCGGGCGCGCCGGATTGATCCTCGGCCCGTTCATCATCGCAATGTCGGGGCTTGAGCTGACCCAGAGCTTCATCGTCGCCGGGATATTCCTGGCACTGGCGCTGGTTCCGATGACCGTGACGCGCCGGGCCCAGCCCTCCATCCCGGACGGTGAACGCGCCCCGCCCTGGCGCGTGTTTGCCATAGCGCCCACCGCTGCGCTTGCCGCCTTCGCCGCCGGGCTGGTCAATTCGGGTCTTCTGGCTTTCGTGCCCATCTGGGCCGACAGTCTTGATCCGGCGCGGGCCACCGGCGCGGCCGCCCTTGTCATGGCCGTGATCTATGGCACCTCCATGGTCGTCCAGTGGCCGGTGGGGCGCATTTCAGACCGGCTCGACCGCCGGCTCGTGATCGCCGTCAGCGCAGGCCTGGCGGCCATTCTGGCCGGTCTTCTGGCTCTGTTCGTGATGCCGGGCCTTCTCTGGGGTGCGGTCATGGCCGGCGCCTGGGGCGCGGCCAGCCTGTGCTATTACGGCGTCGCCGTGGCGCACGCAGCCGACCGGGCAAAGGCCGAGGAATTACCGGCAATTGCTTCGGGCGTGCTGCTGCTCTGGGCTGCCGGATCCATGGTAGGGCCGCTGATCGCAGGCTTTGCCTATGAAAGCGTGCTCGGCAGCCGCGGGCTTTTCCTGGTTGGCGCAGCTGGCAATCTGGCCTTGTGCGTGTTCGCCCTTCTGCGATCGCGCGCACGCGTGGCCGTGCCCGAGGACGAGCGCGAGCCCTTCATCAATCTCATGGCCACATCGGCGCAACTGGCCGAGATCGATGCACCCGAAACAGACGATGCACCGCGCCGCACGGAGGACATGTCGTGATCATCGCCATCGTCCTTGGCACCATGATCGGCGTGGCGGCGGCATTCAGCTTGCGGCAGCGCCTCGCCACACTGGCCTTTCTGACCTGGATAGGCTGGCTTCTGGTGGGAACAGGCATTCCGGTGCTGGCTGGCCAGCTGGGCTTTCTGTGGCTGGCACAGGCGCCGGGAGACACACCCGCCCTTGCCGTCCCGCTGCTCGCTTCAGGGCTGGGTGCAGGCCTTGCCTGGGCCGCCTGCGTGGCTGGCCTGCGCCTGACTTACCGGCAATCACGATAGCCTACATGCCTTGCGTTGCACTGCGGCAAGGCAATGGTATAAGCCGACGCGACTCTTCTCCTGCGGCGGGCCGCTTTGCCGGTCCGCCCCTCCCCGGTAACTAGGTGAGTGCTGCCCCATGAACATCCACGAGCATCAGGCCAAGGCCGTCCTGAAAGCCTTTGGCGCCCCCGTAGCCGATGGCGTTGCCATTTTCTCTGCCGATGAGGCCGGCGCCGCCGCCGACAAGCTGCCCGGGCCGCTCTGGGTCGTGAAATCGCAGATCCATGCCGGCGGGCGCGGCAAGGGCAAGTTCAAGGAACTGCCCGCCGACGCCAAGGGCGGTGTGCGCCTCGCCTTCTCGCGCGATGAAGTGATCGCCCACGCCAAAGACATGCTCGGCAACACGCTCGTCACCCATCAGACCGGCCCCGCCGGCAAGCAGGTCAACCGGCTCTATATCGAGGACGGGGCCGATATCGAGACAGAGCTTTACCTCTCGCTTCTGGTCAATCGCGAGACCGGCCGGGTGGCCTTCGTGGTCTCCACCGAAGGCGGCATGGATATCGAGGCGGTCGCCGAAGAGACGCCCGAAAAAATCCTCACCATCAATATCGACCCGGAAACGGGGGTAACCTCGTCCGACGCCGGCAAGATCGCCGATGCGCTGGAGCTGAAAGGCGCCGCGCGCGAGGACATGCTGTCGCTCGCCCCCATCCTCTACCGGGCCTTCACCGAGAAGGATATGAGCCTTCTGGAGGTCAATCCGCTCATCGTGATGAAGGACGGGCATTTGCGCGTTCTGGACGCCAAGGTGTCCTTCGACGGTAATGCGCTGTTCCGGCACGACGATATCCGCGCCCTGCGCGACCTCACCGAAGAGGATGAAAAGGAAATCGAGGCGTCCAAATACGACCTCGCCTATGTGGCGCTCGACGGCAATATCGGCTGCATGGTGAACGGGGCAGGCCTTGCCATGGCCACGATGGACATCATCAAGCTCTATGGCGCAGAGCCCGCCAACTTCCTCGACGTGGGCGGCGGCGCCTCGAAGGAAAAAGTCACCCACGCCTTCAAGATCATCACCGCCGACAAGAACGTCAAAGGCATTCTGGTAAACATCTTTGGCGGCATCATGCGCTGCGATGTGATCGCCGAAGGCGTCGTCGCCGCGGTGAAGGAAGTGGGCCTGAAAGTGCCGCTGGTGGTACGCCTTGAAGGCACCAATGTCGATCTCGGCAAGAAAATCCTCAATGAGAGCGGGCTGGACATCACGTCTGCCGACGATCTCGACGACGCCGCCCAGAAAATCGTGAAGGCGGTGCAGGGGTAGGGGTCGGCCCCACCGTCCGTTGATCCTTTGATCCCGGGCCGCCCCATGGGGCGGCCCGGTTTCGTTTGAGATATTGCTTGCCAGTCCGGGCGGCCGGACGAATAACGTCGGTTTGTCTTGTTGTTTAAGGATGTCGCCTTTGTCGATTCTGTTCCGAACGCTTTTTCCTGCTCTGACCTTGACGCTCAGCGTCACCGCTTGCGACAGCCAGGATGAACGCCGGATGCGGTCCAGCCTGAACGGGCAACTCACCGCCCTGTGCAACAACGCACTGTTCGAATTTGGCGAGTTTCAGTCGCGGGCCGACAGGCTTGGGCTAAGCGCTGACGGCGGGGCGTACATGACCGATCCCGCTATCGACGCCGAACTCGTCGACGAGTCTTGGGTCGCATCCACCGGGCTGGGTTCCAGGACCACCATATGGCGCGGTCGCTTCGGGCCGGGCGAGATCAACTATCGCAGCATTGTGCAGGTGAACAGCTCCAGCAGATTCTCCGCGGGCGGTTACGAACGCCGGTCTTTCGAGATGGCCGACGTGTGTGTCGCCCACGCGCCGCATCTAACCCGCGCTGACGGTCAAGCATTGCGGAACCAGTACGGGCTGACGGCGGACGATATGTGGAGTGCGGCCCGCAATGCAAATGGCGACCCGGTGGCGACCAGCTACCGCCGGATCCTGTCGGTCTATCCGCGCGAATGGCATGAGATCGAGTTCATTGTGCCTGCCCAATCCGGCGAAACGGGCGTGACGATCGTGCGCCGGTACTTCATGCAGTCTGAAACACAGATCGGAGAGTCCTCCGCCCCTGATTTGCCCGATTGATCGCACCTGCTCCACAGGTTATGTGTAACACAGGATACGTGGAGCCACGAGTTTCGTGACCAAGAATCTCACACTGGCCATCGAGGATGAACTTCTCGACCGGGCGCGGATTATCGCCGCCATACGGCGCACCAGCGTCAATGCGATGGTGCGCGAGTTTCTCGAACGCGAGGTGAAGCGCGAGTCGTCGGTGGCAGCCCGCATGGAAAAGTGGAACGACCGGTTCAAGGCTTCGGACCAGAATTCCCAGCGGCGAGAGCGGCGGGTGAGTGGCGACAAGCCGACTTTCGACCGCGAGGAATTTTACGAGGAGGTGATGCGTGAGCGGGGCCTTCTTTGACACCAATCTCATCGTCTACGCTGCTGATACAGATTGCGAAGCTCCAGAGCGGCGCGATATGGCGCGCAGCCTGCTCCTCAACCGGGACGTGACCGTCTCTACTCAGGTGTTGATGGAGGTCTATTCCGTCTTGCGCCGGAAACTCGGCTATGCGGCCCAGGAGGCAGCGGACTGGGTACGCACCCTGAGGGATGAGACAGTTATCGTACCCGGCCCCGAAGACGTGATCTCCGCCATAGACATCTCCCACCGCTTCGAAATTTCTCATTGGGACGGTCTGATCCTGCAAGCCGCCGGCAAGGCCGGCCTCAATCTCGTCTACACCGAAGACCTCAATCACGGGCAGATGTATGGCCCGGTCAGGGTCTGCAATCCGTTCATCGAAGATTTCCTCGCCTAGACAAAAAGGGTCTCCCCATGTCCGTACTGGTAAACAAAGACACGAAGGTTCTCGTTCAGGGCCTGACCGGCAAGACCGGCACCTTCCACACCGAGCAGGCTCTGGCCTATTTCGGCACCAAGATGGTCGGCGGCATCCATCCGAAAAAGGGTGGTGAGAGCTGGACCAGCGGCATGGACGGCGCGGCCTCGCTGCCGATCTTCTCAACCGTCGCCGAAGGCAAGGAGCGCACGGGCGCAACCGCCAGCGTGGTCTATGTCCCGCCGGCTGGCGCGGGCGCAGCGATAATCGAGGCGATCGATGCGGGCATTGAACTGATCGTGTGTATTACCGAGGGCATCCCGGTCATGGACATGGTCAAGGTGAAGGCACGCCTTGAGAAGTCGAACTCGCGCCTTCTGGGCCCGAACTGCCCCGGCGTGCTGACCCCCGAAGAGTGCAAGATCGGCATCATGCCGGGCAATATCTTCAAGAAGGGCTCTGTCGGCGTGGTCTCGCGTTCAGGCACCCTCACCTATGAGGCCGTGTTCCAGACCACCGCCGAGGGCCTCGGCCAGACGACGGCGGTCGGCATTGGCGGCGACCCGGTCAAGGGCACCGAGTTCATTGATGTGCTGGAGATGTTCCTGGCCGACGATGAAACCAAGTCGATCATCATGATCGGCGAAATTGGGGGCTCGGCCGAGGAGGAAGCCGCCCAGTTCCTGCGCGATGAGGCGAAAAAGGGCCGCAAGAAACCAATGGCAGGCTTTATCGCAGGGCGCACGGCGCCCAAGGGCCGCACCATGGGCCATGCCGGCGCGATTGTCGCTGGCGGCAAGGGTGATGCGGAAAGCAAGATCGAGGCGATGAAATCCGCCGGGATCGTCGTCTCAGACAGTCCGGCCCGTCTCGGCAAGACACTCGTCGACGTCCTCAAAGGCTAGGGCTCCAGCTGTCAGAGCGGGAAGCCGGCGCAATCTGCCGGCTCCCGTTCCGGCCGGGACGGGAGCTTCAATGCCAGCAAATAGGGTGCGCTCAGCGTGCGCGTTTCCGGCCCGACAGTCAGACCGCCCAGATAGGCCGGGCGCAGGGCGTGCGCCAGGGCAAGCTGGCCTTCCTGGTCACACCCTTCGATCGCCAGCATACGCCCTGCGCGGCATATCCGCTCGTTCAGTTGTCCGATATTCGTGCGGCGGCGCTCGAACTGGGACAGGGCCGGCGCCCTCATGGACATGATGTCGACGGCAGCGTCATCAAAGCGTTCAAGCCGCAGCGCGCCCTGATCAATATCGACCACTATCCGGCGCGTCAGCATACGCGCGAACCGGGTCACTTCGGTAATCAGGCCTGCGGGCGCATCCATTGGCATGCCTGTAATGAGCAGCATCAGCCGCGCCCGGACAGACTCGCCGATCACGTCGAAGGCATGCATGTAGGGCAGGCGGTATTTCACTGTGGCCAGCGTGTCGAAATGCACCGCGACTGCGGCCAACCCGGGAACAGGGCACGCCAGGAGCGTGCAGGCCGTCTTCTGAAGCAGCGCCTTGTCGAACGCGCTTCGCAGCAAGCCGCCGCCCTCTGCCGGGCACAGCTTATGATCGCGGACCACCGGACCTTTCACATCCATGCGGCCCACTGCGCGGACGCGGTGCAGCGCCACATAGCCGGTGGCCGACGCCCAGAGCGGCTCAAAGCTCAGCGAGAACGGCGAGAAGGTAAGCGGCCCGGGCGCAGGCTTTCCGGCGGCCCTGGGGCTGGTGGCATCTTGTCCGTCCGGCTTTTCTCCGCGCGGCTCGGGCGCACCCTTGCCAAACAGATCGGCCACGGCAAGGTTGACGGTTTCGGCCTCCAGCCCAAGCTCCTTGAGGTAATCAGTTCCCAGAAAGAACGCCCTCAGCTCGGTCTCGATGCGCGCCGTAAACTGTTCGGGCGGCTCCTCACGATCCGGCCCCGGCAGAATGACAAAGCCGGTATTGGCGCGCAAAAGCGCATCACCCGGACCAATACGCTTCCGGATGAACTGCTCGCAGGTATCGAAGATGCGCGAGCGCACCTTCGGCCAGCGCTCCTGGTAGCGTGTTTTCAGCAAGTCGAGATTGATCAGCTGGAGCTGGGTGGTCTCCAGATGGGTCGCCCCTTTGAGCGAGTGGCGGTACTGCGCGAGCATCGAAAGCGTACTCATGGCACGAAACGGGCGGGCTGCTGAATATGTTCCGCCTTCGCCATCAGCGAACGCCATTCGCTGTGATAGTTCAATGACACGATGAATTGCTGGTTAAAGTTCGCTTTCACATAAGGGCCAGGTAAGGAGCTACCGGCAACTCACCGCGGCAAATTTGCGTGATCGGACCTGTCAGCGCCCAAATAGCACGCCCGTTCGTGCGGGTTACCGTTCCACGGGCCGATTTGCACCCATTTGGGCTTCTCTTTTGCGCCGGAGAGGCATAAGTGTCGATTATGCAACCCGGCGCCGCCCCGGCGCTCACGATAACCTGCCCTGAAGGGCCAAGATGACCGACGCTCGCTCCTCCTCGAACCAGACCTTCCTCGACACTTCCTTCCTGTTTGGCGCCAACGCCATCTATCTGGAAGACATGGCCGCGCGCTATGCGAGCAACCCGGCATCGGTGCCGGCTTCATGGCGCAAGTTTTTCGACGCGGTTGGCGATGAAGCCGCCAGCTCGAAGCGCGCCGCGAAGGGGCCGGGCTGGAAACGCGAAGGCTGGCCGCGCAAGTCCAATGGCGAGATGGTCTCGGCGCTCGGCGATATTGAAAGTGTCGTACCCAGCCTGCCGGAAAAGGTTGCAGCCCGCATGGGCGAAACTGCCTCTCCCGCTGATGTGCACTCGGCGGTCAAGGACAGCATTTCAGCCATCATGCTGATCCGTGCCTACCGCATGCGCGGGCATCTGGCGGCGGATCTCGACCCGTTGAAGCTGGGCGAGCGCGAGCCGCAGCCGGAGCTGGACCCGGAGAGCTACGGGTTTGGCGAGGCCGATCTCGACCGCGAGATTTTCATCAATGGCTATCTGGGCCTTGAAACAGCGACCGTGCGCGAGATTCTCGACATCCTCAAGCGCACCTATTGCGGCACTCTGGGCATCGAGTTCATGCACATCTCCAACCCGGAGGAGAAAGCGTGGCTGCAGGAACGCATTGAAGGGCCGGACAAGGAGATTGCGTTCTCGAAGAACGGCAAGAAGGCCATCCTGCGCAAGCTCGTCGAGACCGAAGCCTTCGAACGATTCCTGCACAAGCGTTATCCCGGCACCAAGCGTTTCGGCATTGATGGCGGCGAGGCCATGGTTCCGGCGCTGGAGCAGATCATCAAGCGCGGCGGCGCCATGGGGGTAAGCGACATCATTGTCGGGATGCCCCACCGCGGCCGCCTTAACGTGCTGGCCGCCGTGATGGGCAAGCCCTATCACGTCATCTTCCACGAATTCCAGGGCGGCTCGACAATCGGTGAAGACGAGTTCTCGTCCGGCGACGTGAAATACCATCTGGGTTCATCATCCACACGCGAGTTCGACGGCAATAACGTCCATTTGTCGCTGACAGCCAACCCCTCGCACCTGGAGGCCGTTGACCCTGTCGTGCTGGGCAAGGCGCGCGCCAAGATGAGCAAATACCAGATGCAGACGGGCGAACCGTCCAGCCATAAAGTGCTGCCGCTTCTGCTGCACGGCGACGCGGCCTTTGCCGGTCAGGGCATCGTGGCAGAATGCTTTGGCCTTTCGGGCCTGCGCGGCCACCGTACGGGCGGCGCCATCCATTTCATCGTCAACAACCAGATCGGTTTCACCACCGATCCGCGTGACAGCCGCTCCTCTCCCTACCCGTCCGACGTGGCCCTGATGGTGCAGGCGCCGATCTTCCACGCCAATGGCGACGATCCCGAGGCCGTGGTGTTTGCCGCCAAGGTGGCGACCGAATACCGGCAGAAATTCGGCAAGGATGTCGTCATCGACATGTTCTGCTACCGCCGCTTCGGCCACAATGAGGGCGACGATCCCTCCTTCACCCAGCCGCTCATGTACAAGGCAATCAGCGGCCACCCGACCACGCGCGAGCTTTATACTGATCGTCTTGTCGAGGAGGGCATTGTCACCCGCGAGGATGTCGATGGCTGGGTGAGTGAGCTGGAAGCCTTCCTCGATGATGAGTTCGAACTGGGCAAGTCCTACAAGACCAACAAGGCCGACTGGCTGGATGGCGTGTGGTCAGGCCTGGGCCTGCCGGACGAGGATGACCGGCGCGGTCAGACGGCGGTGGATATCGACGCCCTGAAGGCTGTCGGGGAGGCGATGACGCGCATTCCCGAAGAGTACAATATCCACAAGACCCTGAAACGCGTCATTACCAACCGCCGCGAGACGATCGAGAAGGGCGAGGGGCTGGACTGGGCAACCGCCGAGCATCTCGCCTTCGGCACGCTTCTCACCGAAGGCTTTCCGGTGCGCCTGTCCGGGCAGGATTGCGGGCGCGGCACCTTCTCCCAGCGCCATTCCCATCTGATCGATCAGGAAACGCAGGAGCGCCATACCTTCCTCAACCATTTGAGCGACGACCAGGCGCGCTATGAAGTGATCGATTCCATGCTGTCGGAAGAAGCCGTGCTCGGCTTTGAGT
This sequence comes from Glycocaulis albus, assembly GCF_014639075.1. GTDB lineage: Bacteria > Pseudomonadota > Alphaproteobacteria > Caulobacterales > Maricaulaceae > Glycocaulis > Glycocaulis albus. The sequence goes on along the minus strand of NZ_BMFS01000001.1, from coordinate 113,406 downwards.
ATGGCTACTCGCTCTCGGCGCCCAATACGCTGGTGATGTGGGAAGCCCAGTTCGGCGATTTCACCAATGGCGCGCAGGTCATCATCGACCAGTTCATTTCCTCCTCGGAGCGCAAATGGCTGCGCATGTCCGGCCTCGTCATGCTTCTGCCGCACGGCTATGAGGGCCAGGGACCGGAGCACTCCTCCGCGCGGCTGGAGCGCTTCCTGCAGCAATGCGCCGAAGACAATATGCAGGTTGCCAACTGCTCCACGCCGGCGAACTATTTCCATATTCTGCGCCGTCAGATCCATCGCGGCTTCAGAAAGCCGCTGGTCATCATGACCCCGAAATCGCTGCTGCGGCACAAGCGCTGCGTGTCGGATCTCTCCGAGTTCGGGCCCGGCTCCTCCTTCCACCGCGTCCTGTGGGATGATGGCGATACCAGCGTGCGCACCGACCGGGGCGAGTTTGCGCAATTGCGCGCCGAACCGGTGGTGGCCGACAAGGATATCCGCCGTGTCGTGCTGTGTTCGGGCAAGGTCTATTACGATCTGCTTGAAGCGCGCGAGAACAAGGGTCTAAATGACGTCTATCTCTTGCGCGTGGAGCAGTTCTACCCCTTCCCGGCCAAGTCCATCATCGACGAGCTGAAGCGTTTCCCGCAGGCCGATATCGTATGGTGCCAGGAAGAACCCAAGAATATGGGCGGCTGGACCTTCGTGGAACCCTATCTGGAGTTCTGCCTTGAAAAGGTGGGCGGCAAGTCGAAGCGGCCGCGCTATGTCGGGCGCGCGCCATCTGCTTCCACGGCTACCGGACTGCTTTCGCGTCACCAGGCCCAGCAGCAGGCCCTGGTCGACGAAGCCCTCGCCAAAGACTGACCCCTCTCACACCCGATCTGGATGACCGTATCATGAGCGCAATCACCGTCCCCACACTTGGCGAATCCGTTTCCGAAGCCACCGTCGGAAGCTGGCTGGTATCTGAAGGTCAGTCCGTGAAGAAGGACGATGTCCTGGTCGAGCTGGAAACCGACAAGGTATCGGTAGAGGTCCGCGCCGAGGAAGACGGGGTCATCACCGCCATCAAGGCCAAAGAGGGCGAGACGGTCGAGATTGGCGCCGCACTCGCCGAGTTCGAGGCGGGCGCATCCGGGGCGAAATCGCCCGAACCCAAAAAAGCCGAGAAGAAAGACGAGGCACCGAAAAAGGACGACAAGCCTGCGGAGAAATCCGAGGCCAAGTCTGATGAGGCCAAGTCCGATCAGGCGAAATCCGGCGCCGGCGGCGCGCTGACCGATGCCAAGGTTCCGGTCATGGGCGAAAGCGTCGCTGAAGGCACGGTCGGTAACTGGCTGGTGAAAGTCGGCGATAGCGTCAGCGTCGATCAGCCGCTCATGGAAATCGAGACCGACAAGGTGGCCGTTGAAGTGCCCTCGCCGGTCGCAGGCGTGCTGGAAGAGGCGCTGGTCAAGGAAGGCGATAGCGTGGAGCCGGGCCAGGTCGTGGCGAAAATCCGTGAAGGCGCGTCCGGCGGGTCTGCAAAATCGGAAAGCAAGTCCGAAGCCCCCAAGGCGGAAAGCAAATCATCGGACGATGTTAAGGCGATGCCATCCGCCCAGCGCGTGGCGTCCGAGAACAAGGTTGATCTGTCCAAGGTCGAGGGCACTGGCCGCGATGGCCGCGTGACCAAGGGCGATGCGCTCAAAGCCGTGGAGCAGGGCGCGCGCGCACCCGAACCGGCTGCGGTGGCGCAAGCGTCCGCCCCGCGCGAGACGGGCGAGCGCGAGGAACGCGTGAAAATGACCCGGCTGCGCCAGACCATCGCGCGCCGCCTGAAGGAAGCGCAGAACTCTGCTGCCATGCTGACCACGTATAACGAGGCTGACATGAGCGCGATCATGGCGCTGCGCAAGGAGGTGCAGGACGATTTCACCGCGAAGCACGGCATCAAGCTCGGCTTCATGAGTTTCTTTGTGAAGGCATGTGTGGCCGCGCTGCAGGACATCCCGGCGGTCAATGCCGAAATCGACGGCACCGACATCATCTACAAGAATTACTATGATATCGGCGTGGCGGTCGGCACTGATCGCGGCCTCGTCGTGCCGGTGGTGCGCGATTGTGACCAGAAATCGCTGGCGGGTATCGAGAAGGGCATCATGGATCTCGGCAAGCGCGCCCGCGACGGCCAGCTGGGCCTTGAGGACATGCAAGGGGCAACCTTCACCATCTCCAATGGCGGGGTCTATGGCTCGCTGATGAGTTCGCCCATCCTCAATGCGCCGCAATCGGGCATTCTCGGCATGCACAAGATCCAGGAGCGCCCGGTCGCCATTAATGGCCAGGTCGTGATCCGCCCGATGATGTATCTGGCCCTGTCCTATGATCACCGCATCGTGGACGGCAAGGAAGCTGTCACCTTCCTGGTGCGCGTGAAGGAGAGCCTTGAGAAGCCGGAGCGCCTGCTGCTGGATATCTAGAAATCTACTGGCGTAGCACCGGAATCAGCCCCAGCGCGCGCCAGCAGAACGCGATCGACAGGCCAAAGACAAGGATGGCGGTTACCGCCTCGTCGGCTGACGGCACGCCGCCCAGCAGGCGCAATATGCCGACAGCGACGCCAAACCCCGCGATCAGCGCGACAATGCCGCGTATCAGATAACCGCGGCTCTGGCTGATCGTGACAAGGTAAAGCCCGCTGACAATGCCGAGGCCTATCGCGGCCGGTACGCTGGGGCCCACCGTGCCGGCGCTGGCCTCGTTCAGCATGCCCGACATCACGGCACTGCCCGCCCCGGCGCCGAGCGCAACCATTGTCCAGCGCAGCCCGGCGACCGCCCACAGGGCCGCCTTGTGACGCGGACGATTGTGATCGGACACAAAAAGCCGGCCCGACAGGCGCGCAACGCCCGCATAACGCTTGCGGCTTTCGGGATTGTGCAAGACCTCGAACAGGGCCGACGCGATCAGCCCGGACACCAGCGATACCAGAAACGTTTCCAAGCGGTACTGTCCCTTTGCCCGTAGCGAGCCCCCGTTCGCGGATCAAAAGCCAGACCGGCGCGCGGATCAAGCCCTGATGCTGGGGCTGAAGACATGCACGGCCGCAAGGCAGGCTTGCGGGCAGATGTGATTGACGCGCTGGCCTGCTTGGCTAGGTTGCGAAATGACAGGCCCGGACCCCCTCCCCGTTCCTATCTGCCGGGCCGGAGGACATCTCATGGCTGACACGTATGACGTTGTAATCATTGGCGGCGGGCCGGGCGGCTATAACTGCGCGATCCGTGCGGGGCAGCTGGGTCTGAAGACGGCCATCATCGAGATGCGCAAGACGCTGGGCGGAACCTGTCTCAATGTCGGCTGCATCCCGTCCAAGGCGCTGCTGCACGCCTCTGAACTCTACGAGATGGCCAATAGCGAATTTGCCGGCATGGGTATCGGCACCGGCAAGATCACGCTCAACCTGGAAAAGATGATGGGCCAGAAGGCTGACGCCGTGGAGGGCCTGACCAAGGGCGTCGCCGGCCTGATGAAGAAGAACAAGGTCGAGCATTTCCACGGCAAGGGGAAGATTGCCGGCAAGGGCAAGGTTACGGTCACGCTGGAAGACGGCTCGGAAAAGACGCTGGAGACGAAAAACATCGTCATCGCGACCGGCTCGGAGGTCACTCCGCTGCCGGGCGTGGAGATTGATGAAAAACAGATCGTTTCTTCCACCGGCGCGCTGGAGCTGGAAAGCGTGCCGGAGAAGCTCGTTCTGATCGGCGCAGGCGTGATCGGGCTGGAGCTGGGTTCAGTCTGGCGCCGTCTCGGATCGGAAGTGATGGTGGTTGAGTATCTCGACCGGGTCCTGCCGACCATGGATGGCGAGATTTCCAAACAGGCCAAGCGCCTGTTTGAAAAGCAGGGCATGATTTTCAAGCTCGGCCGCAAGGTGACGGGCGTGGAGAAGGACGCCAAGGCACTGAAAGTGAAGACCGAGGCCGCCAGCGGCGGCGAGGAAGAGGTGCTGGACGCCGATGTGGTGCTGGTCTGCATAGGCCGGCGCCCCTACACCGAGGGTCTGGGTCTGGAGAGCGTAGGCATCGAGACCGACAAGCGCGGTTTCATCCCGAACGAGCACTTCAGGACCTCGGCTGACGGAGTGTGGGTGATCGGCGACACGACACACGGGCCCATGCTGGCCCACAAGGCCGAGGATGACGGCACGGCCTGCGCCGAGCTGATCGCCGGCAAGGCAGGCCATGTGAACTATTTGGCCACGCCCAGCGTCGTCTATACCCGGCCCGAGATTGCCAGCGTCGGTTATACCGAGGAACAGCTCAAGGAGATGGGCCGGGAATACAAAACCGGCAAATTCCCGTTCATGGCCAACAGCCGCGCACGCACCAATCACGATACGGACGGATTTGTGAAAATCCTTGCCGATGCGAAGACCGACGAGATCCTGGGCGGGCACATCATGGGCCCGCACGCAGGCGAAATGATCGGCGAGATCGCTCTGGCCATGGAGTTCCGCGCCGCCTCTGAAGACATTGCCCGCACCAGCCATGCCCACCCCACATTGTCAGAAGCCATCCGGCAGGCAGCCATGGGGGTAGAGGGCTGGACGATGCAGATGTAGACTGCGCCCAGCACCGCAACTCCCCGGCAGGCGGGACCATGACAGCGCACGAGACCGTTTCAGCAGGCCCGATGTGGGCAACGCCGCGCCTGCGCCTTGTGGCGCTGGATACGGCCCTGGCGTGCCTTCAGCTTGACGATCGCAAACAGTTTTTCCGTGCACTGAACGTATCACCGGAAGCCAGCTGGCCACCCGAGCTCAACAATACCGAAAGCATGACGCAGACGCGCGACCGTCTGACGGATCGCCCTGCGGAGGCCGGCTGGCACGGCTGGGTTTTCATCATGCGCTGGGCCGATGATGCGCCCGGACGCCTTGTCGGCAATGGCGGCTTCTATGGTCCGCCTGACAAGAGCGGGACGGTCGAGGTGGGCTACTCCATGCTGCCAAGCTTCCGCGAACAGGGTTTGGCCACCGAGGCCGTCCAGGGGCTCGCGGGTTGGGCGTTCAGCCAGCCCGGCGTGACGGCGATCACGGCACGCACCCTGGTTTCCGCCGCTGCCTCGCGGCGCGTTCTGGAGAAAAGCGGCTTCGTGATGACGGGCGAGGACAGCTCTGGACAGACCGGGCAGCTTGCCGTCTACACCCTTCAGCGCCCGGCCGGATGAACGCCCGGGCGGCCCGCAATATCGTGATCCTGACCGGGGCAGGTATCAGCGCCGAGTCCGGCCTCGGCACATTTCGCGACAAGGGTGGTATCTGGGACAAGTTCGACTGGCAGAAGCTGGCCACGCCTGAGGCCTTCGCCGCCGACCCTGAGAGCGTCCACGCCTTCTACAATGCACGCCGCGACAATCTGCTCGCCGCTGAGCCCAACGATGCCCACCGCGCGCTCGCTGCGCTGGAGCTCATCTGGCAGGCCGAGGAACGCGGCAGCTTCCTGCTCGTCACGCAGAATATCGATGATCTGCATGCGCGTGGCGGCTCGAACGCAGTGCTGCACATGCACGGCGAATTGCTCAAAAGCCGCTGCAACCATTGCAGCCATCTGTTCGAACATGAGCACGCCATCACGCCGGACTCGCCCTGCCCGTCCTGCGGACGCGCAGGCGGCTTGCGCCCGCATGTCGTGTGGTTCGGCGAAATGCCGCTGGGCCTCGACACGATCTATGAGGCCCTTTCGGCGTGCGGTCTCTTCGTGGCCATCGGCACGTCCGGCACGGTCTATCCGGCCGCGGGGTTCGTGACCGAAGCCAAAGCCGCCGGCGCGTGGACGGTGGAATTGTCACTGGAGCCGGGGGAGGTCAGCACGCTCTTTGACGAGCGCCATTACGGCCCGGCGACCAAAATAGTGCCGGACTGGGCGGGGCGGGTTTGAGAGGGACCCTAATCCACACTGTCCTCAATGGCGTGCATGTCATCGTCTGACAGGCCGAAATGGTGGCCGATCTCGTGGACGAGCACATGGGTGATGAGATCGCCAAGGCTCACATCCCCGCGCTCGCACCATTCCAGCAATACGGGCAAGCGGTAGAGGAAGACATGGTCGGGCATCGCCGCTGGATCCATCAGTGATTTTTCCGTCAGATCAACACCGTGATAAAGCCCGGTCAGTTCATACGGGTTTTCCATCTCAAGTGCTTTGAGCGTCTCTTCGTCGGCAAAATCGGCAATCTGGATCACCACATTGCCGCATAGCTGGCGGAAGGCCTCCGGCAGGGACGAAAAGGCCGTTTCCGCGATATCGAGGAAATCGGCTTCGGACGGGGCAAGCTGGTCTTTGAAAATCGATGTCATGCCTCTTACCTAGCCCGGCGCGGCGTGGCCGCCTAGATGGACTCGGGGGCCAGGCTTGCAAACAGAACAAAGTTCGAACACTATTTCGCCCATGAAGCCTGAAACCCTCCCGATTGCCTCACTGACCAACCCGGCCATTGATGATGCGCAAGGCCTGATGCGCGGGGCGGCGCGTGTGCTGGCAAGCTTTGGCCTTGCCGCCATACCGGAATTTTCCCTGCCCTGCGGGCGGCGGGCGGATTTGATGGCACTGGGGCCGAAAGGCGAGCTGGTCATTGTCGAGGTGAAGTCCGGCGCAGCCGATTTCCGCGCCGATGGCAAATGGCCGGAATATTTCGACTGGTGTGACCGGTATTTCTTCGCCGTATCGGAACGGTTTCCGCGCACCCTGCTGCCCGAACATACCGGCCTCATCATCGCGGACGGGTTTGGGGGCGCCATCGTGCGCGAAAGCCCGGTCAACCCGCTAGCCCCCGCCCGGCGCAAATCCATCACCTTGCGCTTTGCCCGAACCGCAGCCGAAAGGGCCATGCGGCTCGACCGAACGTCCTGAGATTTGCAGATTCAGGTTGTAGCCCGGCCCATACCCGACAATACTGACCGTAGAGGGGCTTGCTTGAGGGGGTAGGCGATGAGCGTTGGGCGTGTGCTCGCATTTTGCGGGCTGGGATTTGCCGTGATCATGGCGTTGGCCTATCTGGCCTTTCACTATCCCGGTGATGGCCCTGCGGACCCGCCAGGGTTAATCGCCACCAACGACGCACGCACTCCGCAAGCACGCGAACTGCTCCCGGCAACGGCGTCCGCGCGCACACTGGAATTCGGACCGGCCCCGGCCTTTGTTCAGCCTGTACCGATGCCCGACCCGGCCACAGCTGGCGTTGAACCGACAGGCGGCGCCCGCCTGTTGCTCGCGGATTTCCAATACGATGCTCGAAATCCCGAAGCCGGCCTCTACACACGCTATGTGATCGAGGCAGTGGCCGGCGCCGGCCTGGCGGCAATTTCCCGCTTCCAGATCAATCTGGACCCCCGTTATCAGTCCATTATCATTCACGAGGCAGTCATTATCCGCGGCGGCGAGCGCGAAAGCCGCGAGGGCCGGGTGGCTGCCGAATTTCTCCGCCAGGAGCCGGAACTGGCCTACGGCATTATCACCGGAATGGAAGTGGCCGTGCTCCGTATCGAGGATGTCCGCCAAGGCGATACGCTCGATCTGTCCTATTCCGTGACCGGTGCCAATCCGCTGCTTGCGCCCCACGATACCCGCAGCTTTCCACTGGCCTCGATAACCGGAATCGAACAGCTCTCCGTCCGTACAAGCTGGCCCCGCGGCGCATCTTACCGCGTTATCGGCACCAGTGAGGAAGACGTGACGGTCGAGCACCGCCGGGGACAGACCGTCTATGGTTTCGGCCCGCATCGCATTGCCCCGGTCCAGCTGGAGGATGGCGCGCCCGCCGATCACCCGCAACTGCCGGTCCTGATGGTGTCGTCCTGGCCGGACTGGGCGAGTGTGGCCGACTGGGGCCGGAGCTTCTACCGCCTGCCAGCTGAACCCGATGCCGAGATCGCCGCGCTGGCTGCCCGCTTTCGCGAGGCTCATGGCGCTCCGGCACGTCAACTGACGGCCGCGCTGGAATTCGTTCAGGATGAGATCCGCTATCAGGCCGTCCTGCTTGGTGACGGCACCTATGTCCCAGCCTCTACCAGCGAAACATTGCGCACGCGTACCGGTGACTGCAAGGCCAAGACCTTGCTCCTGCTCGCTTTGCTGGATGCGCTTGGTATCGAAGCCTACCCGGTTCTGGCCCACACCACGGCCGGGCGTGGACTGGACGGCTATCCGCCGAGCCCGCAGCTTTTCGACCATGTTTTCGTCCAGGCCCGCCTTGACGGCCATACATTCTGGCTCGAGCCGGCGATGGCCGGTCAGCGCGGCTCGCTTTTCAACCGCAGCCAGCCCGATTACGGGCTGGTGCTGGTTCTCGATGACCAGGCGAGCCGCCTTACCAGCATGGCCACCGCCGAACCGCCGGTGGCGTCCACCGTCTTTCTGGAATCCTTCGAACTGCTGAACCAGTCACTGGAAGACCCGCTGAGCTGGTCGATTGAGGTGACCCATCGCGGACATATGGCGGACCAGTGGCGCAATATCGTCCGCGAGATGGGGCTGAGCCAGCTGGAACAGGCCTACACCCTGTTCTACAGCAGCTATCGTCAGTCCGCCGAGCTGGAGACGCCCCTGCAGATGGAAGATGACGAGGAAATGAACACGCTCATCTTCACCGCCAGCTGGCAGGTTGCACCGCTGGTAAGCCCTGCAGACGCCGATGGTGTGCGTGAGATCCGGCTCAGGCCCCACACGCTGGACGACATGCTGGCAGCAACCGCGATGGACCGGCGCTCGCCTGTCGCAACCGCGTATCCGGTCCATCGCCGCCACATCATTGAGGGCGGTATCGACTATAGCGACGGCAATTTCTGGCAGCTGCAGGACACTCGCGACGTATTTGCCAATGAAGCCTTCGAATTCAGCTACACCACGCACTACGAGAATGGACTGCTGACACTGGACTACGAACAACGCGCGCTGCAGCCTTCAGTCGTGCTCACCGAAGAGATGGTGGAACACCACCGGCAGATGCGCCAGCGCCTGCGGGCCTATATCCTGCAACTCCACACCCATCCGCCCGAAGGCCAGGCGGATGACGAAGTGCCGGATTCAGGCAAGTCCTAGCGCGGCGCGCGCTTGGCGAGGATACGCTGCAGGGTGCGCCGGTGCATGTTCAGCCGCCGGGCGGTTTCCGACACGTTGTGATCGCACAGCTCGAACACGCGCTGGATATGCTCCCAGCGCACACGGTCCGCGCTCATCGGGTTTTCCGGCGGTTCCGGCTTGGTGCCGGGCGCAGCCAGCAGGGCTTTCACCACATCATCGGCATCGGCGGGCTTGGAGAGATAGTCGATAGCGCCCGATTTCACCGCCGCCACCGCGGTTGCGATATTGCCATAGCCGGTCAGCATGACCGCGCGGCAATCGGGGCGCTGCCGGTGCAGGGCGCGCACCACGTCCAGCCCGTCCCCGTCCTCCAGACGCAGATCCACAACCGCAAAGGCCGGCGGCGCGCTGCGCGCCACCTCCAGCGCTTCGGCGACACTGCCTACTGCCGTCACCTCGAAGCCGCGCTGCGTCATGGCCCGGTCAAGCCGGTTACGAAAGGGCGCGTCGTCATCAAGGATGAGAAGCGTGCGGTCGGCGGGCAGGTCGAGCATTTCTGTCATGGTTTGGCCCGGTTCCTTTCAGGTACAGGCATCGCAATGAGTATATGTTACCTGATCTAGGACAGGCGGGCGGGAAGTAAAAGGCCTGACGCCGCCCATGCCCGCTCAGGCGGGAAGGGCAAGCCCCTTTCGTGGCAGGGTCATGACCACTTGCGCGCCTGAGCGACCCGGCCGGTTTTCAAACCGGACCTGGCCTCCCAGCCGCTCTATCAGCGTTGTGGCAATGAACACGCCGAGCCCCAGCCCGCCCGGCCCCGGCTCATGCCGGCGCGTGGTGATATAGGGCTCGCCCAGCTTGGACAGGATATCGGCCGGAAAGCCCGGCCCGTCATCGCTGACAGTGATCGTGATGAGATCATCCCTCCAGCCTGCCTGCAGATGCACCTCGTTGCGGGCGAAGTCGACGGCATTTTCAACAAAATTGCCCAGCGCATAGATCAGTTCTGGCCGGCGGCGGAGGAGCGGTGTGTCATCTGCGCCATCAAGATCAATCAGTATGGCTGCCCCTACACCCTTCAGCGGGGCTGCAGCCTCGTCCAGCACATCGCCAAGAGCCATCCGGTCATGCATCTGGTCGGTGTCGCTGGGGGCCTGTGAGAGGCGTCTGAGAATGTCGCGGCAACGCTCGGCCTGCGACACCAGAAGCGCTGCATCCTCCTGCAATTCGGGGTCTTTCAGAGCGCGCGCCATCTCCTTGGCCGTCAATTGGATCGTAGCCAGCGGCGTGCCGAGTTCATGGGCCGCTGCCGCCGACAGCGCGCCCAGTGCCGACAGGCGCTGCTCGCGCGCCAGCACGCTCTGGGTTGCGGCCAGCGCAGCCCCCATGCGCCGTGCCTCGCTGCCCACCCGCCAAGCGTAGACGGCAGTAAAGGCGATGGTGATGACCAGTGCCAGCCACAGTCCCGCTTGATAGAGGGGCGGCAGGCTCAACGGCCCCGCCCACTCATTCCACGGCAAGGGCATATGCCAGACGCTCATAGCCAGCGATCCGGCAATGGTCAGTGCGGCCAGCGTCATCCACCAGCGTACCGGCAGGGCCGCCACCCCGATGAGTACCGGCGCGGCTACCACAAAGGCAAACGGGTTGGACGTGCCGCCTGTCAGCGCCACCAGAACGATCACCTGCATCACGTCAAAGGCGAGCTGGGCGAAGCTTTCGGGTTCGCTGGCAAAGCGCTGGACGGGCTGGGTGTAGGCGATCACAAGGTTGAGAGCGGCGCTGGCACCGATCGCGGCAAGGCACAAGGCCAGCGGCAGGTCGAAGCCGAGGATGAAATGCACCCCGAACACGGTGATGGTCTGGCCGGTAACCGCCAGCCATCTCAACACAATAAGGGTGCGCAGCCTGACCCGCCCGAAAAGCGGGGTAAGGGACGGATCGGCGCTGTTTTCATCAGCGTCGGCGTGGAAAAAGGCCAAGACAGCTCTCCCGGGTCGTGCTGCGTTGCAGCGTAGCGCCTCGACAGGACGATGATTTGCGCCCTATCTATTCGTCAGAAGCATACCGGGGAGTTCGCGCACGTGAACTGGTCAAACCGTCCTGCCTGGCTTTTTCCTGTCATTGCCAGCGCCGTCTGCGTCATCATTGCGGTTATCGCGCTGGTCTATGCCAGCGGACAGCGCACCAACGCCGCGCCCGGGGTGCGTGAAAGCGGCCAGGCCCTGATTGGCGGCGATTTCGAGCTTGTGGCCCATACCGGCGAGACGGTGACGCATGCCGACTTTGAAGGCCGGCCCATGCTCATCTATTTCGGCTTCACCTATTGCCCTGACATTTGCCCGATGTCGTTGCAGCTGATGGCGCAGGCTCTGCAGGAGCTGGACGAGACGCAGCGCGCCCAGTTCCAGCCCCTTCTCATCAGCCTTGATCCTGAACGCGACACGCCCGAAGCGCTGGCGCAATATGTCGAGACACCGGTCTTTCCCGAAGACCTGATTGGCCTGACCGGCAGCCCGGAACAGGTGGCCGCCGCCGCGCGCGCCTACCGCGTCTACTATGCCCGCTCCGAAGCCGACGCCTCGATGGCCGAATACCTGATCGACCATTCCTCGCTTATCTATCTGATGGACCGTGAGGGCCGTTTTGTGGAGGTTTTCCCCCACGCCACGCCGCCCGGGCGCATTGCGCAATCCCTGCAACGGTTTTTACAGGAAGAGGGCGCATGATCGCCGTCCTGAAATCCTGGGGACGCTGATACCCGCTAGGCCGGAGGCCTGATTTTCAATGCTTTACACCTTTATGGAAATGACCCGCGCAGCGATGCTGCCCTGGCGCACCGCAGCCAATATGGCCCGCACCACGCTGCGCTCGCCGCTCAACCCGATGGGTGACACGCTGGCCGGGCGTACCGCGGCGGCCGCTGCCGACGTGTTTGAAAGCCTGACGCGCTATTACGGCAAGCCGGAATGGGGCATTGAAGCCACCGAGGTGAACGGCCTGCCGGTGGGCGTCGAAGTCGAGACCATCTGGCAGAAGCCTTTCTGCAATCTGGTGCATTTCACCCGCGACCGCGCCGCACTCGCCGCCGCGCGCAAGGTGAAAGAGCCACAGCTCGCCGACCCGAAACTCCTGCTGGTTGCGCCCATGTCGGGCCATTACGCGACGCTGCTGCGCGGCACGGTGGAAGCCTTCCTGCCAACCCATGAGGTTTACATCACCGACTGGGCCGATGCCCGCATGGTGCCGGTGATGGAAGGCCGGTTCGGGCTGGGTGACTATGCCGATTATGTCCGCGAGATGATCACGGTGATCGGCCCGGGCGCCCACGTCGCCGCCGTCTGCCAGCCCGGCCCGCCCGTGCTGGCCGCGCTATCGCTGATGGCTGAAGACAAGGATCCGGCGCGTCCGGCCACCATGACCTTTATGGGCTCGCCCATCGATGCGCGCAAAAGCCCGACCGTGCCCAACAAGCTGGCCGAAGAGCGCCCGTTTGAATGGTTCCGGGACAATCTGATCCACACCGTGCCGGCGGTGTATCCTGGCGCACTGCGCCGGGTCTATCCGGGCTTTCTGCAGCTCACCGGCTTCATCAACATGAATTATGAGCGCCATGTCGACGCCCATTACGACTACTTTGCCAATCTGGTGAAGGGCGATGGCGACAGCACCGACAAGCACCGCCAGTTCTATGATGAATATCTTTCGGTCATGGACCTGACCGAGGAGTTCTATCTGGAAACCATCGCCGATGTGTTCCAGGCCCACGCCCTGCCGCAGGGCAAGTTCGAGGTGAAGGGCCGCGTTGTCGATCCGTCAGCGATCACCGATATCGCGCTTCTCACCGTCGAGGGCGAGAATGACGATATTTCCGGCATCGGCCAGACACAGGCCGCCCATACGCTCTGCTCGGGCCTGCCCGAAGCCCTGCGCGCGGACTATATCCAGCCCGATGTCGGCCATTATGGCGTATTCAACGGACGGCGCTTCCGCGAGGAGATCGTGCCGCGCATGAACGCCTTCATGGAGCGCCACGCCCGCCCGGCAAAGGGCACGGCCTCCTAGCGGCAAAGCTCGCTGGCCTGCCTCAGCGCGGCTGTCACGCCCGATAGCGAGAAGGTATAGGCGGTATTGGTCCCGCGCGCCGAGACCGCCTCGATACGCATGGTGGCACCCCGGCGCATGGCATCAACCAGCCTGGCTTCCTCGCGCGGTTCCTCGACAAAGCCTTCGCGCTCATCGACATACATCCCCACCCTGTCAGAGCCGACCGAGGCGCGTGGCGGATTGTCGGCGCGCAGCTCGTAGCCTGCCAGAAAGCTCGGCTGCTCGCGCGCGGCCCCGTTCGCCCAGCTGGACACAAAGAAATACACATCGCCATGATCTACCGTTCCGGGGCGGGAATCGGTCGGGCGCGAAACCGCATAGCAGATGCGCTCTGCCCCGCTGCCACGTGTGAAGACACGCCAGTCATTGTGCTGGCCCTGAAAATCAGGCGCCTGGGCAAGGCTAGGAGCGCAAACGGCAAGGGCGCAAAGGGCGGCGGAGGCAAGGGCGAGGCGCATGGCGCGGGTTCCTCTGATGGCGGCTGACTGCAGGCCGGTTATGTTTCTGCTCTGGTAACGGCGATTTCAAGGCGCGCAGCCCTTTAAACCGCGTTAAGGTGCATGTCTGTTTGGTGCAATCCGGGGCGCGAGAGCGATTATCCTCCTTGGCGGACTTCAAGATCAGGACTGACGCCCCGCAGGGGCGCGAAACGCTCGATGCGCTTGTGGAGGAAACCGCCCGGCAGAACCGGGCGGCCTTTGCCACATTGTTCAACTTCTTTGCGCCGCGTGTGAAATCCTACCTTTTGCGCCTGAGTGCGGATGACGCGCTGGCCGAGGAAATCGCCCAGGAAGTGATGCTCACCGTCTGGCGCAAGGCCCATCAGTTTGACCGGACGCAGGCCTCCGCCTCGACATGGATATTCCGCATAGCGCGCAACAAGCGCATCGATATTGCGCGGCGCGCCTCAAAACCCGCACTGGACCCGGAAGAACCCTCCCTGCTGCCGCCGCCGGACATTGCCCCTGACGAAGCCACCCATGCCAGCGCCCGCGATCTGCGCGTGCAGGCCGCGCTGAAGGAATTGCCGCCAGAACAGCTTTCACTGTTGCAGCTGGCCTTCTTCGACGGGCTGTCCCATCGCGAGATAGCCGATCAGCTCGATATGCCGCTGGGCACCGTGAAGTCGCGCCTGCGCCTTGCCTTCGACAAGCTGCGCAAGCATCTCGACGCTGAGGATCTGTGACCACCCCGGACTGCAATAACTATCGGCCAACCCTTGAAGTGTTATAGGTGCGATCAATATCCCCCATCTCGCATCCAGATGAGACCAGACTGCCGCCATGACACACCAGCGCCTCGGTGACGAAATTTTCTCCGCTTACGCCTCCGGCACATTGTCCGGTCCCATGCGCCTCCTTCTGGATACGCAGGCCGCGATCGACCCTGAAATCTCCCGGCTATGCGATGATGCCGAGCGTATCGCAGGCGTGCTTCTGACCTCGATGCCGCCCGCTTCGATGCGCGCTGGCGCGATGGAGGACCTGTTTGCCATTCTGGATGCCGAAGCCGCTTCGGCAGGCGAGGCCGGTCCGTCGCAGGGCGTAAACCCGGAAACACGCCAGCAGGCCGCCCGGCTGGCCAGCCAGTCGCTCGATGAACTTCTGAACCTGCCGGAGCCGGTGCGTGATCTTGCGCTGGAGGCCGGCGGAAGCTGGCAGTTTGCCGGGCCTGGCGTGCGTGTCATGGAGCTTATGCGTCAGGACGGCGCCAAGGCCGAGCTGATCCGGCTGGAGCCTGGCCATGGCGTGCCCCGCCACACCCATGACTGCAAGGAGTTCACGCTCGTGCTGTGCGGCGCCTTCCATGACGGGCTTGCCCGCTACGCGAAAGGCGATCTGAGCGTCGCTGACCCGCAAATCGAGCACAAGCCGGTGGCAGAACCGGGCGAGGTCTGCATAGCGCTGGCCGTCACCGACGGCCCGCTCGCCTTCACCGGCCCGCTGGGCTGGGTGCAGCGCGCGCTCGGAGGAATGAACTAGCGCGCCCTGCGGCATTTGCCCCGCTTTCCTTGAGCGCCTGATCGGCTAGTCTGGCGTCCATGACAGGCAAGACCCTCTTTGATGGCGATGTGGTGATTTCCGGCGGCGGGCTTGCCGGGCTGACACTCGCGCTCGCCCTGCACCGTGCCGGCGTGAAAGTGGCCGTTATCGACGCTCTGCCGCTGGATGCGCATGCCGATACCGCCTTTGACGGACGCGCATCCGCGCTCGCCTACACCTCCTGGCGCATGCTCCAAGAGATCGGCATTGCCAAGCACCTCAAAGGCCAGTCCCAGCGTATCGAGGACATTCTGGTCGTGGACGGACGTCCGCTCGACGGATTGAAACCCGGCGGGCCGGGAGTGGACAGCCTGCATTTCGACCGGCGCGAGATCCATCCGCGCGAGGAGGGCGAGCCGCTAGGCTACATGGTGGAAAACCGCCATACGCGTATCGCAGCGGCAAAATGCGCAAGCGAGGCCGGCCTGCCGGTCTTTGCGCCGCGCCGCGCGCACGCCATGCAGACGCAGGCCGGACATGGCGAGCTGGCGCTGGAAGGCGGCGACCGTCTGAAGGCCCGGCTCATCGTGGCCTGTGACGGCAAGATGTCGCGCCTGCGCGAACAGGCCGGTATCCGGTCGCTCGGCCGCCGGTATGGCCAGTCGGCCATTGTGCTGACCGTGGAGCATGAATTGCCCCATGAAGGCGTGGCATACGAGTATTTCATGCCCGGCGGGCCGTTCGCCATATTGCCGCTGACCGGCAACCGCTCCAGCCTCGTGTGGACGGAGAAGGATGCGCCTGCGCGCGCCATAGCCGCGCTCGACCCCCAAGGCTTTCAGGAAGCGCTTGAAGCGCGTTTTGGCGACTTTCTGGGCCGGGTGAAGCCGGTCAGCCCGGTGCACATCTATCCGCTGGGCCTGATGCTGGCCGAGCGCTTTACCGCAGAGCGCCTGGCGCTGGCCGGTGATGCAGCGCGCACCATCCACCCGATTGCCGGGCAGGGCTTCAATCTGGGCATTCGTGATGCAGCGGCACTGTCCGAAGTGGTGGTCGACGCCCTGCGCGCGGGGCTCGATCCGGGGTCGCAGGCAGTGCTGACCCGCTATGAGCGCTGGCGCAAGACCGATTCCGCCGCCCTGGCGCTCGGCACAGACATGTTCAACCTGCTGTTTTCCAACGACAACACGGCCCTGCGTCATGTACGCGGCCTTGGCCTGTCACTGGCCAATGCAGTGCCGCAGGCCCGCCGCTTCTTCATGCGCACGGCAGGCGGTGAGACCGGCGATCTGCCGCGCCTGCTAAAGGGTGAAGCCCTGAGGCTCTAGCTCGTCTTGTGAAACCCCGGACGCGAAGCGATCCGGGGTCCGCTCAGACCTATTCTGCACGAGGTCCCGGGTCTCGCGACGCTCGCCCGGGACTTCAAGGGACCCCCAAAACGCAGAACGCCTCCCGGCGGGGGACCGGGAGGCGTTCCAGTGAAGCGTGCCGTCCGGGGGGAGGGACTGACTGACACGCTTTTCGTTGCGCGTGCTAGTGCACGCTTACCGGGGCCGCGCCATGCCAGCGCGCAGCGGCAAAGGCTGCATCGCGGTCGGCAAACAGGCCTACACGGCGCCCGTCTTCATCATGGATAGCGTATAACTGCTGATCGGGTTCCAGCGTGACACCATCAATTTCAATCGCATTGCCGGGCTGTACCTGCTCGAACACATCTGCGGCCGCAATCGGGCGCACATAGACGGTTGCAGGCGTGCCGGACTGGCCTTGTTCAAACTCTTCAGGAGCCATTTTGCGGACCTCCTCTTCAATGCCCTCGAAATTAGAAATGGGGGGTGCAAAGCGCCGGTTCAAGAGGGCGCTTGCAGGAGGCATCGCGCCATGAAAAAGCCCCGCCAGCCTATGCTGACGGGGCTCATGACTGTGGGGAGAAACCGCTAGCCCGCGACGCGGCCCAGCAGCTCGCCAAGGGCCGTCAGACGCGCACCATCACGGCCTTCGACATCAGCCGCAGCCGAGATCAGGTCACGCGACAGGCGGCGCAGATTGCCGCGGTTCATGCGGCCATCGGCCCAGCGGGAGACTTCCGTGCCCGCGCGCTCCAGAAGGCGCGCCTCGACCGACTCGCCGCGTGCCAGCTGGTCCAGATAGGCCTGGGCCACCACAGCGCTATCCTCCCACACAATGCGGGTCTGGGTCTGCGGATTGACTTGCGTCTCCATCACCGCCTCGGCGGCGGCCAGTTCGGCCTCTGACAGGTGCTCGCCCGCCTCCAGGCGCAACACATCGAGACCGCGCGCGATCTCGCTGGCGTAGATGCGGCCATTATACCAGTAGGAAGACCAGTAACCGGCAACAATGAGATTGTCCGGGTCAACCGGGCCGCGGTCGAAATAGGCGATCTCGAAGGGGGCTTGCGGATCGGTGAAGTCCATCACCGAAATAC
Source organism: Glycocaulis albus (assembly GCF_014639075.1). Lineage (GTDB taxonomy): Bacteria > Pseudomonadota > Alphaproteobacteria > Caulobacterales > Maricaulaceae > Glycocaulis > Glycocaulis albus. The sequence continues at coordinate 95,807 of NZ_BMFS01000001.1, read as the reverse complement.
CGCCCTGATACCAGGACTGGACCATGATATCGCGGCCCGGCACCGGCACCAGCGAACCATTGTGCGCCACGCAGTTCTCGCTCGCCCCCTGGATGGAGGGCAGCTTGTAGAAAGCCTGCCCGCGCAGCACATTGTCTTCGATCGTGGCGATCAGGTTGGCGCCCCAATTGGCCGGATCCTCGGCCCGGCAGCGCGCCGCGGTGCCCCCGCCCCACTCATCGGTGAAGACAACGACATCGCCCTCATTGTTGAAGGTCGCCGAGTGCCAGTAGGCCATGTCCGGATCAAACAGCTCCGCGATGCGTGTCGGATTGGCCGGATCGGTGATGTCTAGGAGGATGCCGTTACCGCTGCACGCCCCGCCTGCAATGCCGATCTCGGGATAGACCGTGATGTCGTGGCAGTGATTGGTCTGGGCCGTGCGCTGGCTGGCTACGCCCATCCGCCCGCCAAGCCACAGGCCGGCAATCTCGCCGGTTTCACGGTCGGCAAAGATACGCGGGCTGTCGATCAGCTCCGCTGTCCCGGGCGCATCCAGCGGCACGCGGATAATGTCGATGGAGTAGAGCGAGGTCTCCGGATTCTCGCCGGGCTGCCCATCCGAGCAGAACTCCAGCTCGTCGCCGGAGCGCACAGGCTGGGTACCCGAATTATACACATAGATCACGTTCGCATCGGCGGGGTCCGGCACCAGCGTGTGGGTGTGCGATCCCCGGCAGGTCTGTACCGCCGCAACCTGGCGCGGCGCGGTGATGTCGGAAATGTCAAAAATCCGGATGCCGCGGAACCGGTCGGGATTCACATCGCCTTCGGCAGCCTCCGACCCGCAATCGAGCCGCGCCCGGTTATGCTCCACCGACAGGAAAAGCAGATCGCCGTGCACCGACACATCGCCCTGCCCGCCCGGACATACGACCGCCGTCACCAGCTCGGGCGCGTCACCGGCAATATTGTAGACCAGAAAGCCATGATAATTACCCATGATCACATGGTCGCCCTGGAAAGCGAAATCGGTATTGGCCATGGCAAGCGGCGTGAAAGCAGGCGGCGAGGCCTCCTCGCCGCGCTCCTCGGCCTCGCGCGCTGCCCGCATCGCTTCCATGAACTGCGCAGGCGCAAACAGGGCGCGCTCGTCAAAGAAGGCGTCGATGGGCGGCACATTGTGCTCCAGCGCCATGTTCCAGCTCGCGCTTTCGGCCCCGGTGAGCCCGCCGGCAAGCGCCGTGCGTTCATCTTCGCCAACGGCATTCACCTGGGCCTGCGCGGCGCCCATGGCCAGCGAAAGGGCACCAATGGCGGCGGTACATTTTAGCAGATGTTTCATCGTAACTGGTCTTTCCCCGTTTTTGCGCAGGCTTTCCTTGCGTCTAGTGATGTTGATGGCGGTGGTGAGCGTGCGGATCCGCGCCGGGCGTGTCCGCCGGCGGCAGGTCTTCCAGAAGATTCTGCATGCGCAGGATTTCCGCCGTCTGGTCGGCCACGATATGGCCGGTAAAGTCCGACATGATGATGTCTTCACCGGCGCCAGGCTGTTCCATCAGCTCGTCAACCATGAGAAGCGCGCCTTCATGGTGATGAATCATGCCTTCCAGGAAGAGCCGGTCGAAAGCGGTCCCTTCAGCAGCGGCCAGCGCACGCATCTGATTGACCGACAGCATGCCCGTCATCAGCGGAATATCGTCGGGATCACCAGAAGCGTGTTGGTGATGCTCATGGCCGCCATGTTCATGATGCCTGTGCAGATCATCGGCCTCCGGCGCCTCGCCGCGGCGCTCCAGCCAGCTGCGCATCATGGTGATTTCATCATCCTGTGAGCGCGAGATGCGCCTGCCCATGGCGATGATCGCAGGATTGTCCGTCCGCCCCTCGATCAGGGCGACCATGTCCACCGCCTGCTGGTGATGGACGATCATGTGCTGCATGAAGCGCGTATCGGCGGCCGTGTGACGCGTCTGGCTGAGCGCACGCGAACGCTCCGCGCTTATCTCCCGGCTCGGCTCGCCCGGCGCGCCGGGCTGCAATATGGGCGGGCCGGACACCGCGGTGCCAAGGGCCGCTGCCGCCGTTATTGCCAGTACCGTGCTGACAGCTATCAACTTGAATTCCCCCGGTTCTGGTGACCGCTGGCCAAAAACCTACCGGCAAGCCCGCAAGGAGCAAGTCGCAACTGTGTGATCAGGTGCGTTACAGTCTTGTAAGAATGCGCCTATCGCAGCTCCGGTACGGCACGGCACAATACCCGGCCCCGCCTGTCGCGCACGACCAGCACGGCATGGACCGGGCGCGCTCCGGGCCGGGCCACCGGGCCGTAAAGGCCCGCGGCACTGTGATCCACTACCGGGCGGAATTGTCCTTCCAGCGTCATCCGCGTCAGCTCCTGCACGCCGGGACGGGCCTGCAGGGGACCGGACTGGTCGCTTTCCAGCCCGTCACTGCGCACGCTCAAGGACCAGTGCCCCGCAATGCCCGGCGCCGCGCGTGCAATGAGCTGGCGCGAGCCGCGGCTCTGCACCAGCACGAGCGAGCAGGCTTCACCCGGCCGTATATCCGGCGCGCGCGGCGGGGGCGGGTTGAACCAGGGTTGCTGGGCGGCCGCGGTGCCCGGAAGCGACAGTCCCAGCGCCAGCATGGCCGCGCTGATGGCAGCCCTCGCGGCAAAGCGGCCCCGCCGCCTCTCGGACGCGTCGTGTTCAGAACATGACATGGCAAAACTCCCGTTCAGGGCCGGACAATACCCGGCTGCTGGGCAGGACATTGCCATGTGCCAGCTGAACGCAGGCAGAGCGCAGTATTTAGCGGACGTTCAGAAATTCCGCCGTCCGCCGCTTAGCGTTCCAGCACATCCCTCACCCACGGGCCATAGGGCGAGCTGCCCAGCATGGCCAGCTGTGTCTCGCGGCTGACCTCGTTAATGCCCAGCTGTGGCCGGGCATTGGGATGCACGGCCACACGCAAGGGCCGTGTCCCGCCGGGGCTGGCAATCAGCTGCACAATAGCCTCGGGTATGTCCATAGGATCGGTGTCGCCGCCCCCGCCGCCTGTTCCCATCCCCGCCACCAGCTCGGGATAGGCGGCCAGCCGCTCTTCCGGTGCGCGCTCGAGCAGCGCAGCCGTCAGAACGCTGGCATTGTCCCAGATCTGCGTGGGATAGCCGCCCGGCTGGATGATGGTTACATCAATGCCATGGGGCACGAGCTCATAGGCCATCGCCTCGCTCATGGCTTCCAGCGCGAACTTGACCGGCGAATAATGGCCCAGCCCCGGCACGATCACCCGGCCGAGCTGAGAGGATATCTGTACGATCAGGCCGCTGCCCGCCGCGCGCATGGCCGGCAGGACGGCGCGCGCCATGCGGTGCGGCCCGAACGTGTTGGTCTCGAAAATGAGGCGCGTGGCCTCCATGTCCTGAAGCTCGATCGGTCCGGCAAGCGCGATCCCGGCATTGTTTATCAGCACATCGAGCGTCCCCCCGGTCGCCTCCAGCACGTCCGCCACGCCGCGTTCCACGCTGGCATCGGAGGTGACATCGATCTCCACCAATTCGATGGCGAGGTTTTCGGCCTCTGCCAGGGCGGCAAGCTCATCGGCTTCAGGCCGGGGCAGATTGCGCATGGAGGCGAAGACCCGCGCGCCGAGGCGTGCATAATGCTCGGCGCCAAGCCGCCCGAAGCCCGACGACGCGCCGGTGATCAGGATCGTCTTGCCTTCAAGGGATGGCTCGGAGCGCAGTGCCTTGCCGAGTGCCGGCGAGGATGCGGCCACGGCGCCGATCGCGCCTGCCGCCGCCGCCGTGCCGCCCAGCAAACCCCGGCGGCTGATACCCTGTCTGGCCATGTCCCGCTCCCTTCTTTGATCGCTCTGGCAGCGAGGATAGGCGAAACGGCGGTGAAGACAAACCGGGTAGGGAGGGACCGGACAACCGGACGGGGCAAAAAACAAAAACCCCGCCAGCATCTCGCGGGCGGGGTTTCCGGTGTGATGGTGGAGCCAGGCGGAATCGAACCGCCGACCTCTTGAATGCCATTCAAGCGCTCTCCCAACTGAGCTATGGCCCCTTTGTCTCATCGCGCGGCGGGTTGGGGCCCGCCGGAATTGGAGCGCGGAAACTAGTCAGCTTGCGTGCGCCGATCAAGTGGCAAACGCAATCGCCGTCCGCGTGTCCTGCAGCACCCTTCTACGGGGTGTCGTCATCCTCGTCCTCGATGCCGATATCGGCGTCGAAATCGTCGTCATCCTCATCCAGCAGGATGCCGTCATCCTCGTCCTCGTCGTCCAGATCGGCTTCTTCGTCGGAGAAACCTTCCAGATCGTCGTCAACGGGAGCTTTCTTGCCCTTCACCGGAGCAACATCGTCGTCCTCGTCCTCGTCATCACCCAGATCAATGGGCTCCTCGTCGAGCTCGGGCGCATCATCGTCGGCGTCATCGTCGTCATCGCTTTCGGCCGCGTCGTCCGCCGCTTCCAGCTCTTCATCGTCCTCCAGCCCTTCTTCTTCCTTGTCGTCCTCAACCTTCGGCTTGGGCGACTTGCGGGCCGGTTTCATTACGACCTCTGCAAAATAGGAGACCGGATATTCCTTGCCGGTAAACGGCGAGACAATCGGGTCTTTGCCGAGGTCATAGAATTTCTTGCCGGTTTCAGGGCAGATTCGCTTGACGCCAAGATCGGGTTTGGGCACGGGACTTGATCCTTCAGCGCTGGATTGGTCTTTGAGGCGGCGCGCCTGTTGCCACGTCTGCGCCGCGCTGTCAAAACCCGATTTTCAGCCCGTTACAAGCGTGAAAGTCAAACCCATGGTTTCCAACGGCAAAGCAGCCGAGCATCCGGCTGCATCCGGCCCGCGCACCGCGCGCAGAAGCAGCCGGATCGAGGGCATCCGGGCAGCCTCGCCGGACAAGTCCATCTCGCACCGGGCCATCATGCTGGCGGGCATGGCGCAGGGCATCAGCCATATCGAGGGCCTGCTGGAAAGCGCAGACGTGCTGGCAACCGCCGGGGCCGTACGCGCGCTGGGGGCCAATGTGGAACGTACAGGGGACGGGCAATGGCAGGTAAAAGGCGCACCGCAATGGCGCTCCCCCGACGGCGATCTTGACCTTGGCAATTCCGGCACCGGCGTGCGCCTGCTGATGGGCGCTGCGGCCCGCTTTGACCTCACGGCCCGCTTTACCGGCGATGTCTCTCTGTCCTCCCGGCCCATGGAGCGCGTACTGGCGCCCTTGCGCCTGATGGGCGTCACCACCATCGCCGCCGATGGCGGCCGCCTGCCGGTAACACTCAACGGCTCTACCCGTCTGAATGCCATCACCTACACGCCGCCCGTGGCATCTGCGCAGGTAAAGAGCGCCATATTGCTGGCGGGACTTGGGGCAATGGGCGAGACGGTGGTGATCGAGCCGGAAGCCACACGCGCTCATACCGAGACTCTGGCACCCCTGTTTGGCGCAGACATGACCATGGAGCGTGACGGTGCGGGCCTCGTTGCGCGGGTTCGCGGCGGCAAGGCGCTGCACGCAGCGGATGTGCATGTGCCGGGCGATCCCTCCTCTGCTGCCTTCCCGCTGGCGGCCGGGCTGGTGGCGGGCACCGGCCCTGTCACCGTGACGGGCGTGATGACCAATCCGGCCCGCTTCGGGCTCTACCGGGTGCTGGAGATGATGGGCGCGGACATCAGCATAACCCCCGCCGGCAGCCGCGCCGGCGAGGCGCTGGCCGATATCACCGTGCGGCCGGGAACTCTGAAGGGCGTCCAGGTGGAGCCGCACATCGCCCCGTCCATGATTGACGAATACCCGATCCTGTCCGTGATCGCGGCGTTCGCAGAGGGCGTGACACACATGACGGGTCTGGCAGAGCTGCGCGCCAAGGAAAGCGACCGGCTGGCCGCCTCTGCCGCCCTGCTGGCCGCCAATGGCGTGAAGGTGGAGCTGGGCGAGGACAGCCTGACAGTTCACGGCATGGGACAAGGCGACGTGCCGGGCGGCGGGCTGGTCAAGACTCTTCACGATCACCGCCTCGCCATGGCGGGGCTGGTGCTGGGCCTCGGCGCGAAAGACCCGGTGACGGTCGACGACGTAGCAATGATCGCCACCTCCTATCCCGGCTTCTTTGACGACATGGCCGCGCTCGGCGCAGACATCGCCTGAAGCAGGGCCGCGCACCTGAGTGCTTCCCTCATCTGCCCGCACGCTCTAGATCAGACCTCCTATTCTCCCAGCCCGTGATTGATCTGATGACCCAGCCCAACGCCTTTTCCCACTATCCCGATGCCAGCGGCCTGTTTGGCGAGTATGGCGGGCGCTTTGTCGCCGAGACGCTGATGCCGAACGTGCTGGCGCTCGAGAAGGCCTATGCCAAATGGAAGGACGATCCGGCCTTCGTGAAAGAGCTGGAGGATTTCGCGCGCGATTTCGTCGGCCGTCCGAGCCCGCTCTATTTCGCCGAGCGCCTGACCGAAGAGTTTGGCGGGGCGCAAATCTGGTTCAAGCGCGATGAGCTCAATCACACCGGCGCGCACAAGATCAATAACTGCCTCGGCCAGGTGCTGCTCGCCCGCCTGATGGGCAAAACACGCATCATCGCCGAAACCGGCGCAGGCCAGCATGGCGTCGCCACTGCCACGGTTGCCGCCCGCTTCGGAATTCCTTGCGAGGTCTATATGGGCGCCACGGACGTGGAGCGCCAGAAGCCCAACGTCTTCCGCATGAAGCTGCTCGGCGCGAAAGTGCATGCCGTCACGTCGGGGCGCGGCACGCTGAAAGACGCGATGAACGAGGCGCTGCGCGACTGGGTGACCAATCCGGACGACACTTTCTACGTGATCGGCACGGTGGCGGGCCCCCACCCCTATCCGGCGATGGTGCGCGATTTCCAGAGCGTGATCGGCCGTGAGGCGCGCGCGCAGATGCTGGAACGCATTGGCCGCCTGCCCGACGCGGCGGTTGCCTGCATTGGCGGCGGATCAAACGCGATGGGCCTGTTCTATCCCTTCCTGGAAGACGAGAGCGTCCGCCTCATTGGCGTTGAAGCCGCGGGCAAGGGCGTCGATACGCCCGACCACGCGGCGAGCCTCAATGGCGGCAAGCCGGGCATCCTCCACGGTAACCGGACCTATCTGTTGCAGGATGAGGACGGCCAGATCGTAGAGGGTCACTCCATCTCTGCCGGTCTCGACTATCCCGGTATCGGGCCGGAACACGCCTTCCTGCACGATGCAGGGCGCGCCGAATACCGCCACGCCACCGACGCCGAGGCGCTGGACATGTTCCAGCTCTGCTCGAAACTTGAAGGCATCATCCCGGCGCTCGAACCCGCCCACGCGCTCGCCCGCGTGCGCGATCTCGCCAAGGAACTGGGCAAGGACGGCGTGATCCTGATGAATATGTGCGGGCGCGGCGACAAGGACGTGTTCTCGGTGGCGCAGGCGCTAGGGGTGGAGCTGTAGCGATGCGCCTTGAATGTAACGACACTTGTAGTTACATTTGATGGAGTTCGAATGGGACGAGGCGAAGAACCGCGCCAACCAGGAAAAGCACGGGATCAGTTTCGATCGGGCGGTCCGGGTGTTCGAAGGCCACTATGTCACCACATCGGCTCGCCTAACACCTGATGGTGAAGTGCGCCTGAAGACGATTGGCATGCTGGATAACGTGCTGATGGTCAGCATCATCCACACCGACCGGCAGAGCGTCACACGGCTTATCTCGGCCCGCCCGGCCAAGCGCAACGAAAGGGCTTTCTATTATGGGACGTACGGTCCGGGTAAGACTTGAAGACCTGCCGCCGCTGACGGAAGCGGACCGTGAGGCATTGCGCCGTCTTGCGGAACTTCCCGACGACGAGATCGATACCTCTGACATTCCCGAATGGACCGAGGAGGAGTTCGCCAACGCTGTCTGGCACACCGGTCATGGCAAGCAGCAGGTAACGGTGCGGCTGGACAAGGATGTGCTCGCCTTCTTCAAGAAAGGCGGGCGCGGCTATCAGACCCGCATCAACGCGGCCTTGCGCGCCTTCATGGAAGCCCAGCGCAAAACCCCGGCGGAATAGGCCGCACCGCCCCCTTGCCGATCAGGCATAAAGCGTTATTCAGACCCCGGACCGCTCTGCCAGAGCGTCCGGGGTTTCATCTGGGAAGTAAAGGCCATCCATGACACGCCTTTCTGACACGTTTGCGCGCCTGGCATCTGAGGGCAAGGCAGGGTTTGTTGCCTATGTGATGGCAGGCGATCCTGATGCCGCCACGACGCTGGAAGTGATGCACGGGCTTGTCGAAGCCGGGGCCGATGTTATCGAGCTGGGTGCGCCGTTTACTGATCCGATGGCCGACGGCCCGCCCATCCAGCGTGCCGCCCTGCGGGCACTCGACAGCGGCATGACGCTGAAGGGCGTGCTTCAGCTGATCGCGGAGTTCCGCAAAACCAATGCGGCGACGCCCGTTGTTATCATGGGTTATGCCAACCCCTTCCATGCTTTTGGCTATCAGGCCTTTGTCGATGCGGCAGCAGCTGCGGGCGCGGACGGCGTGATCTGCGTGGACCTGCCGCCTGAGGAAGACGCGCCGTTTCGCGAGCCGATGGAGCGGGCCGGGCTTTCCCTCATCCGCCTTGCGACCCCCACCACGGACGATGACCGTCTGCCGCAAGTGGTCAAGAACACGTCCGGCTTTGTCTATTACGTCTCTACCACAGGGGTCACGGGCGCCGGTATCGGCCAGACAGCGGTGGTTTCAGGGGCGGTCGACCGGGTGCGCAAGGCGTCCGGATTGCCGGTCGCGGTAGGCTTTGGCGTGAAGACGACAGAGCGTGCTGCAGAGATCGCGAAAGTCGCCGATGCGGTGGTCGTCGGATCGGCGATTGTGGACGCGCTGGCAGAGGGCGGTGTGGCCGGAGCGGTCAAACTGGCCAAAGAACTGGCATCGGCCACCCATAATGCGCGATAATCGCGGCAACAGGCAGCCTGGGACAATCGTATGAACTGGCTTTCCAAGCTTACCCCTCCGGGTGTTTCGCGCATGTTCGACAAGCGCGACACGCCGGAAAATCTCTGGATGAAATGCCCGGTTTCGGGCGAGATGGTGTTCCACAAGGATCTCGAAGCGGCCCTGCATGTCACGCCTGCCGGCCATCATGTGCGCATCAATCCGGAAACGCGCCTGCGCTACACCTTTGACGCCACCTGGGAAGAAATCGCCCTGCCGGAAGTGGCGAAAGACCCGCTGAAATTCCGCGACGACAAGCCCTATTCATCGCGTCTGGCCGCCGCCCGCAAGAAGACCGGCCGCGAGGATGCAATGGTGATATCGGTCGGGCGCATTCAGGGCATCGAGACCACCGTTCTGGTGCAGGACTTCTCCTTCATGGGCGGATCGCTGGGCATGGCGGCAGGCGAATCGTTCCTGAAAGCGGCTGAAACCGCCGTGGAGCGCCGCACGCCACTGGTGGTGTTCACCGCTGCTGGCGGCGCGCGCATGCAGGAGGGCTGCCTGTCCTTGATGCAGATGCCGCGCACGACCATTGGCGTGGAGATGATGCGCGAGGCGAAACTGCCTTACATTGTGGTGCTGACCGACCCGACCACGGGCGGCGTCACGGCCTCCTACGCCATGCTGGGCGATGTGCATCTGGCCGAGCCGGGCGCGCTTATCGGCTTTGCCGGCCAGCGCGTGATCGAGCAGACCATCCGCGAAAAACTGCCGGAAGGCTTCCAGCGCGCGGAATACCTGCTGGAAAAGGGCATGGTGGACCGTGTGGTGCATCGCCGCGACCTGCCAAAGGTGCTGGGCAATGTGCTGCGCACGCTGATGAAGCGGCCTGCAGCCAGCGCCAACGTGCCCGCCCCTGCCGCCTGATCCGATGGCCATTCCCGACGCGCTGGCCCGGCTTGCCAACCTGCATCCGGCCAGCATGGACCTCTCTCTGGACCGCTTGCGGCGCCTGCTGACGGCGCTCGGCAATCCGCAGGATCGCCTGCCGTCCACCATCCATATCGCAGGGACCAATGGCAAGGGCTCCAGCGCGGCTTTCCTCAAAGCCATGTGCGAGGCGGCCGGAGAGCGCGTCCATGTCTACACCTCACCCCATCTGGTGCGCTTTAACGAGCGCATCGTGCTGGCAGGCAAGGAGGTGGAGGACGCGCGCCTGCTGGCGGCCCTGGAACGCGTGGAGGCGGCCAATGCCGGCCAGCCGCTCACTTTCTTTGAGGCCACTACAGCCGCCGCCTTCATCCTGTTCAGCGAAACGCCTGCGGACCGGCTGATCCTGGAGGTCGGGCTGGGCGGCCGGCTGGATGCCACCAATGTCGTGGAAAATCCGGCCGTCACGCTCATTACCCCGGTCAGCTATGACCATCAGGCCTATCTCGGCGACACGCTGGAAAAGATCGCAGGCGAGAAAGCCGGCATCATCAAGCGCGGCGTGCCGTGTGTCGTGGGCCCGCAGGACGATGATGCGCGCATGGCCATCGAGCGCGCCGCATTCAGGGCCGGGGCGGTCATCACGCTTCATGATCGTGATTACCGGGCCTATGTGGAGCATGACCGGCTGGTCTATGAAGAGGAGAACCTTGTCTGGGACCTGCCCCTGCCGGGCCTCATAGGCTCACACCAGATCGCCAATGCCGCCGGCGCCATCGCAGTCGCCCGCCAGCTTGGACTGTCCGAGGAAGCGGTGCGGACGGGCCTGCCGCACGCCCGCTGGCCAGCCCGCATGCAGCGCCTGGTCGACGGCCCGCTCGCCGATATTGCCAGAGCAGGCGGCGCCGAGCTCTGGCTCGATGGCGGGCATAATCCGGCCGCAGGCGAGGTGCTGGCCCAGGTCATGGGCGAGCTGGAATCCCGTGAGGAGCGCACGCTGGTCCTGATCTGCGGCTTTTCCGCCGGGCGCGATGCAAGCGCTTTCCTCAAGCCGTTTGCCGGCCTTGCAGCCCTTGTCATTACGGTTTCGGGCTTTGCCGCACGCGAAGGCGCGATGAGCGCACAGGACGCAGCAGAGGCCGCACGCAAGGCCGGGCACCTGGTCCAGACCAGTGCTGGCCTGAGCGAGGCGGTTCACGATGCCTGCCATCTGGTGGAGCGCCCGCGCGTGATGATTTGCGGCTCGCTATATCTGGCCGGCCATGCCTTGAGTCTGGGCGGTGAGGCCCCCCTCGTCACGCCCGGCTGACGAGGCCTTGAATGGATTTGATAGAAACTATCCATTGTGCACGGCGTAATTAACGCCATATCCTGACCTGCAAGCTCGCAAGGACACTGGTCATGGCGGAATTCTTCAGAATGCTCCTGCACCGGCACGGTACCATGGAAGATGGCCGGCCGTGCGCGCCCGGCTTCCTCGCCCTGTTCCGTCCCTCGCGCAATACGGCCAAGGCCGTCACCTACGCCGTCATGCATTTGCTCGTGGCGATGACCGTGGCCTTCCTTCTGACCTGGGACTGGCGCGCTGCACTGGCCATCGGCCTGATCGAACCGGCTGTCCAGACGGTTGCCTATTATTTCCATGAAAAGGCTTGGGCCAAGGCGGAAAAGCGCCGTCAGGAACGGCTCGCCGAAGCCTCCTGAGCGGTCTCCAGCGACGATTCCAGAGAGGGGCACCAGCCCCCGCGCGCATTGTAAGGGCTCACCAGCCCCTCCACCAGCAACACCGTGCCCAGATCGCGCCCGTCCGGCAGATCCATGGCCGCGATCACCCGCCCGGCAAAACTGCCCAGCTGGACATTGCGGATGGCAATGCGGGCGCGCATCCCGCCATCCGGCGCGAGCAGCCCTTCCACAAACGCCTTTGCCCTGTGTCCGGCCTCGCGTTCGGCCTCGCATTGCACGCGGCGGATTTCAGGCGCGTCCACACCGGCCAGCCGCACCCGCGTTTCCACGCTGTGACCGGGCCAGATAAACGCACGCACCTCAATCGTATCGCCGTCAATGATACGCACGACTTCAGCCTCTATCGGGCCGGGAATGACGTGCTGCGCGGCCGCCAAAGGCGCGGTCAGCATGCTTAACAAATGATAATAGTCCGCATATAGCCACAATATCGGAATATATTCCTGATTCCAAGTATGAGGCGCTGTTCGAACTGCGCTATGTCCCTTCGCCTCGTCATTCCGGAAAGCGCGTCAGCGCTTATCCGGAACCCAGCATGTTTTTGCTCCGCAACGCGTCCGCGCTGCGGAGTCCCGCCACTGCCCGGCTTTGCGGGCATGGATGTAAAAGCTGGGTTCCAGGTCTCCCCCGGATCAAGTGCGGGGTTCGCCCGGAATGACGGGGGAAACAATCAAATCGGGTCAGGCCGGGGACGCGCCGCACTCCCAATCTATCCAACCCCTCACACGCTGCCCTTATGCTTCATGTCCCGGTTCGAGGGATGGCTGAGGTTCGCGACGGCGGCTGAAAACGATCCGGGGGCAGGTGATAGCGCCTGCCGCTCCGGGTGTCCGGCGTGTCCCCGCAAGGGGGCGCAAAAGCTGGTTCACTGTGCCCTGGTGGCGCTTAATGGGGATACGGCAACGCGTTTTTCAGCCCTGCCAGCAGCGGATAGCCCGCAGATGGGCATGAGACTTCCGCCTGAAAGTGAAAAAGCATTCCGCCCGGCATCCGGGCCATCCGCTGCGCCATCCCGCCCTTGCCGGACAAATCCGGTGAGCACGCAAACCTGTCCGCGGCCACTGGCGGAATTGCCTCAAAAATCGTGGGCGATGCCCTTTTTCTCCCAGTCGCCATAGCGCGTGGGCTCAGGTCCCTTGGGGCCGCCCAGTTCTTCGGGCAGCGTTGCCGCGCTTTCAGCCGCCTTGCGGCGCTCGGCCGCTTCGGCCAGCGCACGCTGCGCCGCAGCGCTCAACGGCCGTTTCGTCTCTTGTGAAGTGTCATCGCTCATACCAGATATCTAGTCGCCGCGCGGCCATCGTGCCAGTGCGCGGCATGCCTTGCAGCATCCATCACTGACAGGACCTCCCATGACCGCCAATACGATGCGCACTTTCATCCTGCTTGCCGCCCTGACCGGCCTGTTCGGCGCGGTGGGCTATCTCATTGGCGGGCCGGGCGGCGCCGCGATTGCGCTGGTCATTGCCGGTGCGCTGAACGTGATGGCCTGGTGGAATTCCGACAAGATGGTGCTGCGCATGCACGGCGCGCGCGAGATTACGCCCGATGAGCGCGATCCTGGGCTTCGCCGCTACGCTGAAGACACGATTGCGCTGGCTGACCGCGCAGGCATGCCGCGCCCGCGCGTCTATGTCATCGACACGCCACAGCCCAATGCCTTCGCGACCGGGCGTGACCCCAACAACGCGGCTGTCGCAGCAACTACCGGCCTGCTCTCCCGCCTGACGCGCGAGGAGGTGGCCGGGGTGATGGCCCATGAGCTGGCCCATGTGAAGAACCGTGACACGCTGACCATGACCGTGACGGCGACGCTGGCAGGCGCGATCGGCTTTCTGGCCAATTTCGCGCTGTTTTTCGGCGGCGGACGTGACCGGGGCGGGCTGATCGGCGCCATTGCGCTGGCGATTTTTGCGCCCATGGCGGCGGGCCTTGTGCAGATGGCGATATCGCGCTCGCGCGAGTATGAGGCAGACCGGGTAGGCGCCGAGATTGCGGGCAACCCGATATCGCTTGCTGCGGCACTGGAGAAGATCGAGCGCGGCGCGCGCACCACGCTGAACCCTGCCGCCGAGCGTAATCCGGCGACGGCCCATATGTTCATCATCAACCCGCTCAACGGGCAGGGTGCGGACAATCTGTTCTCCACCCACCCCTCGACCGCCAACCGCATCGCGCGCCTGCGCCAGATGGCCGGTGACGGGCGCTATCCGGGCGGGCCGTGGGGCGAGGAAGGGCCGTGGTCGCGCGGGCCTGCGGGAAGCAAGGGTCCTGACCGGTCCGGCTTTGGCGGGCCCTGGGGGTAAGACCCCGCACCCGGAACGCAAAGAGCCGCTCTTTCGAGCGGCTCTTCGGGCAAGGCGTGTGGCGGGACGCACTGCCTCGCCTGGAGTGCCGGACCCCCCGCCAGCCCGCCTCCGGGGATTGGGCGGGGAGGAGGCGGGTGACGGAGGGCCAGGCCGGTGTCAGGAACTAAACCCTATTTCCAGGGTTCGTTCTCGTCACCGTCTTCGTCGGCGTCAGATTCGAGATCCTCGGCCTGTTCTTCATTGAGGTCCTCGGTGATTTCGTCAGCGTCGGCGTCATCGTCATGGCTGACATCACCTTCACCGTAGGCGGCGTCGCTTTCGCTGTAATCGCCTTCACCGCCTTCTTCGCGGTCCTCGTCACCATACTCGTCCTTGTCGCCATGATCATCGAGCGACTTCTCGGCGGACGGCTCGTACGGGTCAGCCGGGACATCTTCCAGCTCAACCGGATCTTCCTCGGCCATGGGATCATCGGCCATCGGATCATCCATCACCGGGTCGGTGGAGTAATCGGCCTCGGCATCGCCTTGCGTGGCAACACGCCAAGCAGCGTATTCGTCTTCATCCAGACCGCCGTCGAGATCCACATCATAGAGCGTGAACTCGGCTTCGGTCGTGGCGCTGTCCAGCGCCTGGACCTCGCTCAGCGAGATGCGGCCATCACCATCGGTATCGGCCTCCTCAAACGGAGCCGCGAAAGCCATGCCGGCCAGCGCGAGAGCCGAAACGCCAGAAATCAGAAACGTCTTCATGTCTGTCATTCCTCTGTTGCGCCGGTCCGTCATTGCGGGGGAAGCGGGGGCAGACCGGCCAGACATGGGATCAATGCGATGCCCCTTCGAAACGTTCCCCGGCCCTGTGCACAAAAAATGCAGCGCGCTCGACGGCGCGCCTGAAGGGCTAACCGTTTATTAGCCAGAACAGGGGAATAGAACGGTCTTGAATTTGCGCGGAACGCGAACAGGCGCTGGCCGCAATCAGGACACCACTGCTTTATGAAGCCCGGTCAAAACAATGCAGGCTGGACCATGGCGGCGATGCTGGCGCTCGTCTGCCTTACGCCGCCAACCCTCATGTTGGCCCCGCCGTCTGGCGGCACGGTGCTGGCCATCTTCGCACCGGGAACATCGCCCACAGGCGCGCTGATGGCGGCCACCTCGGCCGGCGCACGGGCTGCAGAGCCTCTCGGCGGCGGCATGCTGATACGCGCCGACATGCCTGAAGGCGTGCCACAGGCCTCCGCCGCAGCAGCACTGCGCGCGCGCGGCGCCATATTCGTTTTTGCCCCATTGTCCGGCTGGGCCTGCAGGCCTGGCCTGTCTGCTCCAAGGGAGAGCCGTCCGTGACCCGAATTGATGCCGTAAGGGACCAGTCCCAACGTGTTCTGCTTGCCCTCTTGGGGGCGTTTACCGCCGTATACGGGCTGGCCGCCGCCCTTGTTGCCCCTGAAAAGCTGGTGGCGGGGACAATTTTCCTCCTTGTGGTGGCAGCACTGGCCTTTCTGGCCTGGCGCAGCGCGCCGCAATCGGCCTCCACGCGCATCACTATCGCGTCCGGCCTCATCGCCTTTCCGGCAGCGCTGACCTGGATGGCATCCGGCACGGCGCTGCAACTGGACATGCACATGGTGTTCTTCGCCGTGCTGGCCGCAGCGACCCTGCTGTGTGACTGGCGCGCCGTGCTGGCGGCGGCGGCGGTAACCGCCTTTCATCACCTGATACTGAATTTCGCCCTGCCCTTCGCCGTGTTTCCCGACGGCGCCAATTTCGGGCGGGTCCTGCTGCACGCCACGATAGTGGTCGTTCAGACAGGCGCGCTTGTCTGGCTCTGCCAGCGCATTACCAACGCGCTCGATAATGCCGGCATGGCCATCGCCGAAGCGCAAGCGGCCAACATGCAGGCGCGCCAGCTCGCTGATGCCGACCGGGAACGCTCCCGCGAAATCGAGGCAAGCCGTGAGGCGGTGAACACGCTGGCCGGCAGCTTTGAACGGTCTGTCGCAGACATATTGCGGGAACTGCATGACGTATCCGCCGAGATGGACCGGCTGGCCGCCGAGCTGCGCAACGATGCGGGTTTGACGCGCGAGGGCGCGCGCGAGGCCGCCGGAAAATCAGCGGAGACGTCTGCCCATTTTGAAGCCGTGGCTGCCGCCGCACAGGAGCTTTCTGCCTCCATTAGCGAAGTCTCGCGCATCATGGAGAATGCCGACACCGTATCGGCAAGGGCCACAGATGAGGCGGCGAGAGCCAGCACCTCCATGCGCGAACTGGACAAGGCCGGGCGCGAGGTTGAAACCATCGCCGGGCTGGTCGCCGACATTGCCGAGCAGACCAATTTGCTGGCGCTCAATGCGACCATCGAGGCCGCGCGGGCAGGCGAGGCAGGCAAGGGATTCGCGGTCGTTGCCAGCGAGGTCAAGGCTCTGGCCGAACAGACCTCCAGGGCTACAGCCGATATCCGGGCGCGCGTCGAGGCCATCAGCTCGGCATCGAGCGGCGCCGGTGATGCGCTGGCGCGCATTTCTCAGATAATCGAGGAAGTCCGCGCTACCTCGGCAAGCGCGCGCGGCGCCTTTGGCGAGCAATCAGGGGCTACCAGCGAGATCGCCCAGCTGGCAGAGCGAGCCGCCGCATCGACTGGCGGAATAAACGACCGTATCGCCAGCGTGAACACGGCCGCCGGGCGCACACATGACGCAGCCGACCGGTTTACCGGCTCATCCAGAGCGCTGGGTCAGGCCGCCGAGCGCCTTGATGCCGAGCTGGCAGGCTTCCGCAATGCGCTGCGCGAGGCGTCCTAGCTTACTGGCGCCGGAGTCTGGAAGGTCGAGGTGCAGGCATCGGTCAGGCGCCAGTGTCCGTCGATAAGACGGAAATGGCAGCGGGCGTGATCGCGCGCCGGCATGCCAAGGCTCGCCTCTGTCGAACCTTCAGGGTTCAACGTCTGGAAGCGGCCATTGGGGAACACATAGGATATCCGCTCGGTGGGCGATACGCTCTGCTCATAGACGCACAAGGGCGGCTGCATCAGCACGGTACGCACCGAATAATCACCCATGCGCTGGCCGAAAATCTGGTGGCGAAGGGCCGGGTCATCGCCGCGCAGCTGCCCGGCCAGTGCCGCGCTTTCCTCCGGCAGGCTGTCAGCCAGCCCGCCCGCGTGTCCGGCCACGATCTGGCCAAAGGCCATGCGTTCGGCGGCATCGGCCTCGCGGCAGGTGGGCGAGGTCGTGGCGCAGGCACTGACAGCAAGGCCTGACATGGCGGCGGCAAGGGCGAGGCGTTTCATGGCGCAGATCAACTCCGTTCGCGTGTGGCGCTGACAATGCCTCAGCGGGAGGGCTTCGCCAAGCGGGGCTTGGCACCAGCCTGGCAATTTAGCATCCGCCCGCCATCGCATCGATCCACGCCGCCACCAGGGCCACGCCTTCGCTGTGCGCCCTGCTGCGCCCGAGCTCCGGCATCATCGCGTCGGGCCGCACGGTTTCCATGCGGAAGGTGAAGATCGAGGCCTGGCTGTCGCCCGGCACGATGGAATAGCGCCGGTTACCCGTCCCGCGTCCGGCGGCGATCGGCGGCTTGCACACGCCAAAGGCTGGCCCCACAGGGTCGGAGGGCTCCAGATAGAGGCCGGAAGTGCGCGCATGTCCCGTGCGCGAATGGCAGTGCGCGCAATTGATGTCGATATAGGCGCGCGCGGCCGCTTCCAGCGCCATGCCTGACAGTGTTGTCTCGCCATGCCAGACTGCATTACGCGGCGCGCCAGCACTGGCCGGACCGCCAGTCAGAAGCCCCGCCTCGCGCCAGTGATCGAGCTGGTTGTGCTCTCCGTGCGCATAGACGTAATCGCCGTTGAGATGACGGGCGCGCGGACCGATAGGGCGCACCTGCCCGTCGGCGGCATTGGTGACGTGGCATTGGGCGCACTGGTTCACGTCCGGCACCTGATAGGATAGCGCGCCCGAGCGCCCGCCCGCCTCCAGCAGGGTCAGGTCCACAAACGCGCCTGCGCGGGCAAGGCGCGTGGAACGCTGATTATCGTTCCAGACATAGGGAATGGCCGCCCAGCCCTCTTCCCGGCGCACCAGTATGCGTGTCTCGATGACGCGTACCGCAGACAGGTCCAGCGCCGCCCCGTCGAAATGGGCATTGGGGTCCAGCTCCAGCGCGACGGTTTCAAAACCGCCGCCACCGCGCGGATAGTAGAAGGTCTTGGTGATCACCGTACCGACGGGAAAGTCGAACGTCTCGGTATCGTGCCAGATTGCGGGCGCGGCGCCTTCCGGCAGCCACACCGTCCTGAGCTTCAGTGCATAATCGGAGAAAAGCGCCGTGTTGAGCCCGTAGGGCACGACGCCCTCTGCCAGCACCAGGCGCCCGTCCTCAATGCGAAACTGGCCCCAATCCTCCAGGCGCGCCGGATTGCCGCTGGCATGGAAAACCGTTTCGGCCTCCCACGCCGCCATATCCACCGGCGCCCGCGAAGGGGGCTCTCCGGCGTCATTGCCACATGCGGCCAGCAGAAATGCCGCCGCGAGGAGGGTGAGGGCGCGTATCATCAAGCCAGCCTAGAAAGGCAGTTCCACCGCAGCGCGCGGCGCATGGCTGCAATCATGTTCGGCCGTCACGATGCGCGGATTGCCATAGCCGCCAGGGCCGTCGGCGTTCAGCACCTCGGCACCGGATACGCAGATGCGCAAATCATCGGGCAGCGTGCCATCGACCATCTTCGCCTCGTCCACATAGCCGTCCCACAGCACGTCCGGGATGCGGCCCGTGGGTCCGAACAGGGCGATACGCAAGGCCTGCAGATCCATACCGTCAGGATTGTTGCCGCCACCCTCGAACGTGTTGGAGTGGATGTGGATGCGCTCAGGGTACGGGTCGAAATCGCTTTCCACGCCGAGCTCTGAAAAGCCGGCCGAATGCAGCGAGGAGATGATCACATTGGCCGTGCGGTTACGCGCCACGCGATTATTGAAAATCTCCACATCATCATTGGAGTTCACCAGGATACCCGTACCGGCCGGCACATTGGCCACCGGCGTGCCTGCATGGCCGAAATTGCGGGTATTGTTCTCGAACACATCATTGTCGAACACCCGCGTGCCGTGGCCGGGACGGGGCAGGTTCGGCATGTTGAACACCAGAATGCCGCCCGTATTGTTGGTGGCGGTATTGCCGTAGACATCGGCGTCCATCGAGTTCTCGATCTCGATTCCCGCCACATTGTACTCGGCGCGGTTGTTGCGCACGATGATATTGTCCGACTGACCGACATAGATGCCGGCATCGGACGCCCCAATGGCCACCGATTCCTCGATCAGCACATTCGTGGTCAGCACAGGATAGATGCCATAAGCGCCGTTATCGGTGGACGCGCCGCGTGTCCATTCGGTGCGCACCCGGCGGATGATGACGTTCTCAGAGCCGGTGATTTTCAGTGCATCACCGATGGAATCCTCGATGGCCAGGTCCTCAATGGTGAAATTGTTGGCGCTGGTGACGAGAAGGCCTTCGGCGCCCGCACGCTGTCCGGCAAAGGAGAGGATCGTCTCATCCATGCCGGCGCCGCGGATCGTCACGCCATCCACATTCGCCAGTGACAGGCCGCGCTCTATAACGAACACGCCGGCAG
This sequence comes from Glycocaulis albus, assembly GCF_014639075.1. Lineage (GTDB taxonomy): Bacteria > Pseudomonadota > Alphaproteobacteria > Caulobacterales > Maricaulaceae > Glycocaulis > Glycocaulis albus. The sequence continues at coordinate 76,262 of NZ_BMFS01000001.1, read as the reverse complement.
GAATCTCGATCACGCTGCCCGGCGCGGCATCCAGCAGCGCCTCCATCAGCACGTGCTGGTATTCGCGATCTGCATCGGAAATATCGCGGGTTTCGCCACTCTGCTGGCCACAGGCCTGCAGCACGATCAGTGCGGAAAAAGCCGCCAGCCCGGCGCGCCACATAGCTCTCATCGGATTATCCTCCCCGGACATGTCATTCGTGAATGCGTGATCCGCATTTCGCTGAGTGATCAGTTTGCGAGCTAATCGCGCCAATGGAAAGGGGGTGATGGCCGTCTCGCGGGAAAGCTAGCTCCACCACCCGAAAACGAGGCCGCGAATGCTTTCAAAGCTCCACAGGCCTGCGATCATGCCGGCAAGGGCGATGAGCAATATCCAGATCCGGTAACGGCGTGTCAGACGCCAGAAACCGCGCACAGCCATCACGCTCGCCCGCCAGCCGGCAATGCGCACCGGCAGCCCGATGACCAGGCTGGCCACAAGCGCTACAGCAAATATCTGTATTTCATAAGGAATTTCTGCCATGCCCGCGCGCTCCACATAAGGCAGGCAGTGCGTCCTAGTTGCGCCCGCCTGACGGATTGATCCGGTCATCCCGCATGATGCCGCCCCCGCCGCCGGGATCGGACGGCGCACAATAGGGCCAGCTGGCCGAATTCTGTCCGCGTTCGGGGCAGACGGTTTCACCGGGCACGTTGGCGCATGCGGCCAGCAGACCGAGCGCCGTGGTGAAACCTGCAAGCAGGGCAGTGCGCCCAAAGCGCCGCGTCAAGGACATGATGAATGTGCTCCCTCAAGCTCGCGCGATGATCACCTCTCGCCTCAGCGCTGGCAAGGTGTTTTGCGTCACCGGTTACGGTTCACGGCGCCTTAACGCTGTTGGCGTTAGCTCATGACCGCCCAGTGACCAAAAATTGCGAGAGACCGTGACCCGCACCTCCATACGCGTGCCTGTCGGCAGGCACACACGCCGCCCGAAGGCCTGGATGTTGCTGGTGCGCGCGCTGGCGGCACTGGCAACAGTGACGGTCCTGCTGGCGGCCATGTATCTGGTCGCCCTTGCCCGTGACCTGCCTGACACCTCTTCGCTTGCCATAGCCCCTGCCGGCGCATCCATGACATTTCTGGACCGGCATGGGCGGGTGATCGCGCGGCGCGGGGATAGTTCCGGCACCACGATCAGCGCCGATTCCCTGCCAGAACACCTTGTCGATGCCGTGCTGGCGGTGGAAGACAGGCGCTTCTATCACCATTTCGGCATCGATCTGATCGGCACCACCCGCGCCGCACTGGCAAATTTGCGCGCCGGACGCGTGGTGCAGGGTGGCTCTACCATCACCCAGCAGCTGGCCAAGAACCTGTTCCTGACGCCAGACCGCACGATGCGGCGCAAGATGCAGGAAATGATGCTGGCCTTCTGGCTGGAAACACGTTTCACCAAGGACGAGATACTCGCCCTTTACCTGAACCGCGTCTATTTCGGCGCCGGAGCCTGGGGCGCGGAGAACGCCGCCCGCCGCTATTTCGGGCGCGGGCCGCATGAGCTGGATATTGGCGAGGCTGCCCTGCTGGCAGGCCTTCTCAAAGCCCCCTCGCGCTACTCGCCGGCCAATGACACCACCCGCGCCGCCGTGCGCGCCACCGTGGTTCTCGACCTGATGCTGGCGACGGGCCGGATCACCGAGGAAGAAAGGCTTATCGCCGCCTCCGCGCCTATCCGGGTCTCGCGCGGCTCCTCCAGCCCGGGCGCCGGCTGGTTTGCCGACTTTGCCGCCAGCGAGGCGCGCACCCTTCTGGCCCTGCATGCGCCGTCCTGGGAAGGCGATGTGGTGGTGCGCACCACGCTGGATGTGGACGCCCAGCGTGCCGCCGACGGTGCGCTGACGCGCGGGCTGGCAGACCCCGAGATTGCGCGCGGCGCCGCCAATGGCGCCATTATCGCGCTGGATGCAACCGGAGGCGTAGCCGCCATGAGTGGCGGCACTGACTATGCCCGCTCGCCCTTCAACCGGGCGACTGCCGCGCGCCGCCAGCCCGGCTCCGCCTTCAAGCCCTTCATCTATGCCTCCGCCTTCGAGGCCGGCTGGTCTCCCGCAGACCGCATGATCGACGAGCCGGTCAGCTATGGCAGCTGGTCACCGGCCAACTGGGAAAACCGCTATGAGGGCGAGATGACGCTGGAGCGCGCCTTCGCCCGCTCGTCCAACTCCATCGCGGTCCAGCTGGCCGAAGCCACCGGGCGCGCCTACACGCTGCGCCTTGCAAGGCGGCTGGGCATTGAAAGCCCGATGGAGAACACCCATTCGCTGTCGCTGGGCGCCTACGAGGTGACGCCGCTGGAACTGGCGCGTGCCTATGTGCCGTTCATGAATGGCGGGCGGGCCGCGGAAACCCATGCCGTCACCCGGCTCGAAACACCCTCCGGCGACACGCTGTGGGAACGCGGGACATCGCCGGGCCCGGTCGTTCTGGCCGAGCGGGTCGTGCGCGAAATGGACCAGCTTTTTGCTGCAACCATCAGCTACGGCACCGGCCGCTCCGCCGCCGTACCCGGGCGCGAGGTGCGCGGCAAGACCGGCACCAGCAACGCCTTCCGCGATGCCTGGTTCGCCGGGTGGGCGGACGGAATGGTCGCCGTCGTCTGGACCGGCAATGACACAAATGCTCCCACCGATGCAGGGTCGGGCGGCACCGGACCGGCCCGCATTTTCGCCTCGCTGATCGCCAATGCGCCGGTCATCGCCGCGCCTGACGGCATGCCGCGCGCTCCGGCGGCCGATCCCGACAGGCTCGCGCGCCTCCTGAGCGCGCTGGAGGACGAAAACCTTCTGACGGCATCCCCGGGCGAGCCGATGCTCCCCGAACCGTCAGACGATGACATACCGGAAGATCCGATCGCGGGATTGCTGGCAAGACTGCCGCAGGACTGAGCGTCTAGCTCTGCGGCTTTGGACGCTTTAGGCTGGCGCTTCACCCGCTATCAGCCCGGAAGCCCGTCTCATGTCCCTCTTGCGCGTCCTGCCCTCCCTGTGTCTCTCCGCCCTGCTGCTGACCGCGTGCGGAGACAGGCAGGAGGAGCGCGAGCCGCCGGCGACGCGCGTCACCACCGGTGCCGCCGCCGAGGCGGCCCGCATACTGGGACTGGAAGAGCCCGGCCGGGCGGACTGGGAGGAGCGCGACTTTGCCAATGGCATCTTCCGGTTCGAGGGCTTCACGCTGTTGCTCGCGGAACTGGAGATCGAGGAGGGCGGCGAGGACGGCCCCCGCCTCGTGCAGAGCCGGCTCACCGCCGAAATCATGGAGATCGCCGCACCGCGCCTTGAAGAGGACGCGGTGCGTTTTGACCGGCTGACACTGGAAAATGCGGTCCTCACCGATCTGGAGGGCGGCGAGACCCGCTTCGAGCGCCTCGTCATCGACCGGCCGGGCCCGGCCCTGTCACGTTCCATCGCCGCTTCCTTCACCGGCGAGACAGACAAGCTTCCCGGTCTCGCCAGTAATCTTGCCGCCTACAGTTTCCGCGAAATGTCCCTGGCGGGCCTGTCGGCAACTCTGCCTGAGGGCGATGGCACTTTGCAGGCCGCCAATATCACCTTGCGCGGGCTGGACGAAACCGGACTGGAACTGGCACGCGCCGAAAGCATCAGCTTTGACGGCCCTGCTACACGCTTCGAGATCGAAAGCGTTGAAATGGACACCGTTGGCGCGCGCTTTCTCGCCTCCCTGTTTGACGACGAGGCCGCGACCCTTCTCCAGACTGCCATTTCCGGCAACCCGGCCGATTACTACCGCAGTCTCTCTGTGACAGGCCTGTCGGGCGTGGCCAGCGGGGTGGTCTACGAGATGGACAGCTTCACTGCAGAGGTAACACCCGAAGCCGGGCGCCTGCGCACGCTCGCCTCCATGCCCGCCATGCGCCTTTCGGCCGAGCGCGGCAGCGATCCGGGCGAACATGTCCATAACGTGCTCGGTTTTCTCGGCTATGAGGAAGTGGTTCTGCGTTTCGAGACCGATACCATCTACGATCCCGAAACCGACACGATCCGGACCCAGAACAATAATCGTTTTGTCTGGGAAGACGGGCTGACCCTGTCGGCACATCAGGAAATTTCCGGTGTGCAGGCCTATGGCGATGCGGTCGCCGCCGCGCGCGCCGGCGGCACGGATGATCCTGACACGCTGGCCCGCCTTGAACGTCTGCTCCGGCTGCACCGGCTCGAAATCCGGCTGGAGGACCAGTCGCTTCTCGACCGCAGCTTTTCGGCCTATGCCCAGATGAACAACGTCACTCCGGCGCAGATGCGCGTGCAGGCCTCCGCGCTCATCGCGCTGGGGCTCTCCGCCCTGCCAGCCGAAATCCCCCGGCCTTTCATCAATGCCATCGCCCGGCCCCTGTCCGACTTTGTGCGCGATGGCGGCACGCTGGTCATCACACTTGATCCGCCAGAGCCCGTGCCACTGCCTTCGCTTGTCAGCCCCGCCGGCGAGTTCGACCTTGACCGGCTGGGCCTTGCCGTCAACGTGCAACGGCCCGAGCTGGAATAAGTCCCTTTGGACCGCAGCGCCATTATCCTGAGCTCATTGGTGGCGGGCAGCCGGGTTGGCGGCGGCGTGAGCGCCGCTGTGCTCACGCGCGCCGGATTTACGCCCGAACATGTGCCGACCGTGATTTTCGGCCGCCATCCGGGCCTGGGCGCACCTGGCGGCGGAGCTGTCCCGGACCCGGTGTTTTCCGGAGCGCTGGAGGGGCTGCTCGCCCATGGTGCCCACATCCGCGCACACGCCATATTGACCGGCTATTTCGCCAGCGCCGAACAGGTCCGCGCCGCGAGCGCCTTTATCCAGACCGCAAAGGTGGCCAACCCGGACCTCTTCGTCCTTGTCGACCCGATCTGCGGCGATGGCGTGGCCGATGGCACCGCAGGCGGGCTCTATGTGAAGCGCGAGACCGCAGAGGCCATCGCCGCCCGGCTGATCCCGCTGGCAGATCTCATCACCCCCAACGCGTTCGAGCTGGCCTTCCTGACGGGCAGGCCCGTCACTGATGCCAGCTCGGCAGAAGCCGCCGCACGCACGCTTGCAAGGCCCGTCCTCGTCACCTCCGTGCCGGACGGCCCCGGCAGGCTGCGTGTCATGATGACGGACGCGGGGGCAAGCTGCTCTGCCAGCGTCGACCGGCTGGAGGGCGTGCCGCACGGAACGGGCGATCTGCTGGCTGCGCTGGCACTCGTAGCGCACCTCCGGGGCGAGGGCGGGCAGGCCTTGTGTGATCACGTCACAAAGGCCTGTGAGCGCGTCATTCGCGTCAGCCTTGATGCTGGCAGCCATGATCTGGTGCTGGACGCGATGCCATGACAGCCCCGCAATGGGTGCTCGGCCTGGATGGCTGCAAATCCGGCTGGGTCGGGCTGCTGCTGGACATCGGCCACAGGACAGAGCCGCGATTGCGGCTGTTTCCCGCCCTGTCCGATGCTTTGAATGCTCCGGAAAAGCCCGCCATCATCGCCATCGACATTCCCATCGGGTTTGAAGACACGCCCAGCGGGCCGGCCCGCGCGTGCGAGCGTCTGGTGCGCAAGCTGCTGAAGAGCCGGGCCTCCAGCGTGTTTTCATCACCCTTGCGTGCCGCCCTCACCGCCACCACCCATGCAGAGGCCATCGCCCTGAACCGCGCTGCCGGGGGCCCCGGCCTCTCCGCACAGAGCTTTGCGTTGTTCAAAAAGCTCCGCGAAGTGGATGCAGCCCTGACCCCTGACATGAGCGCGCGTGTCTTCGAGACGCACCCGGAAGCGGGTTTTGCCCTTCTGAGCGGGTCGCCGATGGCTCACAACAAGAAGACAGCGGAGGGCCGGGCCGAACGCCTGGCTCTGCTCGCCCGCTACGCCATCCCCGCCTCTATCGTTGACCCGCACCCCTATCCCAAAACCCGCTGTGCGCCGGACGATGTACTGGACGCTGCGATGTGCGCCCTGACCGCCCGGCGCATCGCGCACGGTGAGGCGATGAGCCTGCCACCCGACCCGCCTGTGGACGCGCGCGGCCTGCCCATGCGCATTGTTCTTTGAAGCCTTGATCGCGCCGCGAAGCCGGGCTACGGCCTTGCCCCATGAGCATCACGATACACGGACATGTCGCGCCCGGCTTTGAAGCCGTAGCCGACGCCATGCGCGCCAATTTCGAGGCCGGTGACGAGATCGGCGCGGCTTTTGCCCTTTACGAGAAGGGCGAGAAGCGCGTCGATATCTGGGCAGGCCATGCCGACCGCGCGCGCACCAGGGACTGGAGCGAGGACACCCTCATCCCGGTCTTCTCCACCGGCAAGGCGATCAGCGCGACTGTGGCAGCTTACGCTGTCGATCAGGGCTGGCTCTCCTACGATACGAAGCTGGCCGGTATCTGGCCGGAGTTTGCCGCCGAAGGCAAAGAGCGCGTCACCTTCGGCGATGCGCTCTCCCATCAGGCGGGCCTGCCGGGCTTCACCGAAGCCATGGAGGCGTCTGACTGGTTCAACCGCGAGCTGATAGAAGAACGCCTTGCTGCCATGGCGCCAATGTGGCCGCTGGGTGAAGGCAGCGGCTATCACCCGATCACATTCGGATTTCTGGCCGATGCCGCCATCCGGCGGGCTGATCGACAAGGCCGCACGATTGGCGGGCTGCTTCGCGAAGTTATCGCAGGACCGCGCGGTATTGATGTCCATATCGGCCTGCCTGAAGCCGAACATGCCCGCGCAGGCGAACACGTATTGCCGCCCCGCCCGCCGCATCTGGGCAAGATGAATGCCGAAAAGCAGGCCGCCTTCCTGAAAGCCTGGTCATCACCCGGACGGCGCGGCGCAGCCGAGTGGCGCACGGCCGAATTTCCCGCCGCCAATGCGCACGCCACCGCCAGAGGGCTGGCCGAGCTGATGGGCGTGTTCGCAGCAGGCGGGCTCTTGCGCGGTGAACGCCTCCTGAGCGAAGCGGTCACTGCCGAGGCGATGGAAATCCGCGTGGCGGGCGAAGACCGCGTCCTGCCTTTCGACATCGCGTTTGGTGCAGGCGTGAATGTGAACCGCGATTCCGGCTGGTTCGGCCCGGAGCCCAAGGCCGTCGGCCATTACGGGTTTGGCGGCTCATGCGCCTTTGCAGACCCGGTAACGGGCCTGTCCGGTGCCTATGTGATGAACCGGCAGATGGATGTGCTGGTGGGCGACCCTCGCGCGATAAGGCTGATCGAGGCGGCGTATCAGTAAGGCGTGATCCCCTTGGCCTGGGTGCGCATTTCCGGCGCGACACCGCTCTTGCCCTGCCGGGCGAGATAATCGTCGACTGCCCAGCGTACCGACGGAAAGGCAAACTCGGCTTCGGGCAGATCGTCGAGCGCGAAGAAGCGCACCTCCAGACTCTCCGGGCCGGGCCTGATCTCCGGCTCGGCAAGCCGCGCGCGGAAGAAAATCTGCACCTGTGATATGCGCGGCACCGAATAGACGCCGATCAGATCTTCAATCGCGATCACCGCATACGCCTCCTCCCAGGCTTCGCGTTTCGCCGCCTCCTCCACGCTCTCGCCCTGCTCCATGAAACCGGCAGGCAGTGTCCAGAAGCCCGAACGCGGCTCTATCGCCCGGCGGCACATCAATATCTCCCCGGCCGCATTGAACACGACAGAGCCAGCGACGATTTTCGGGTTCACATAATCAACAAATCCGCAGGTGGAGCATACATTGCGGGTGCGGTTATCGCCTTCCGGGACGGTGCGTTCGAACTTTACCGGCTGGTCTGGCATGATGCTGCGCTGGCCTCCTCATGGATTGCCTGACACCGCCCCTTTTCCGTATCAGGACGGAATTGACATTGAACCGTGACATTTCACGTGTAGTCTAGCCGAAGCTCAGTCATCGGATGAAGAGGGCATTATGGGTGACAAGGCAGAATTTGATCTGGCCGCCTCGCCGGGCCAGCTCCTCCACCGGGCTCAGCAATTTGCTTCCGAGCGCTTCTCGGCGGCCACTGGCGGGGTGGAGATCACCCAGCGCCAGTTTGCGGTTTTGAGCGCGCTGAAAGAAGCCGACGGACAGACCCAGACCCAGCTGGTCCAGCGCACCGGGATTGACCGCTCAACGCTGGCAGAACTGGTCAGCCGCATGGCCACGCGCGGGCTTTTGGCCCGCGAAAAAGCCCCCGGCGATGCACGTGCCAATGCGGTGAAACTGACCGATGAGGGCCGCGCCCTCCATCAGACTGCGGTGGATGGCGCAAAAGCCGCGGATGAGGCGATCCTGTCCGTCCTCGCCAAGAACAAGCGTTCCAACTTTGTCGATGCGCTGGTGCGCATATCGCGCGCGCTGGATCCGGACGCCGGCCCCAAGGGCAAGGACAAGGCGGCCAAGAAGGACGCCAAGGACAAAGACAAGAAGAAAAAGAAGAAAAAGAAGAAGTAGGCTCTACCGGCCGCTCGTGCCGGGGCTGGCCTCAGCCTCTCTCACCGCCGCATTCCAGACCGGCGCCAGACGCCTGTCCCATATCTCCGGCGTGATCGCCCCGCGCCAGCGCGCACGGATAATGCCCTCTCCATCAATGATGAAGGTCTCCGGCGCGCCGGTAACGCCCAGCTCCAGCGCGGCGCGGCGCTCATGATCTGCGGCCAGTGTCGCGAACGGATTACCCAGCCGGGCCAGGAAGGCGAGGCTGTTTTCCGGCCGGTCGGCATAGGTGATGCCGTGAATGGGAATGCCGCCCGCCGCCAGCTCTTCCAGCAGCGGGTGCTCGATCTCGCACGGCGCGCACCAGCTCGCCCAGAAGTTCAAGAGGTACGGGCCTTCGATCACGTCAGGATCGAAATGGGCGAACCCTGCGCCAAATTCCGTAACGGGAAGCTCCGGCAGCGCCCGCCCCGTCATCGGATCGCCCGGCGTGCCTTCACGTTCGCCTGTCAGCGCGATGGCAAACACCACAAGGAGAAGGGCAATCGCGCCCAGCGGCGCCCAGAACACGATCCGGTTCATGGCTGGCCGTCTCCGGACAGTTTCTGCCATTCGCGCGCCCTGGCCCTCTGGCGAAAGCTGAGCCAGATGAGAAACGCAATGCCGCCAGCACTGAGGCCATAACAGCTCCACACCCAGACCGCATGCCCGCCCATCGCGAAGAACTCGGCCATCACGTGCCCTCCCCCTCGATACGGCGGCGAGCGCGCGCCTCGGCGCGCTTTGCCAGGCTCATATTGCGCACATTCATGAGGACGAGCGCGGTCATCAGCGCGGTAAACGCCAGCGCCATCACGAGAAGTGGCCAGAGCTGGCTCATGTGAATGGTCGGGCCGTCAAGCCGGATCACGCTGGCCGGCTGGTGCAGCGTATTCCACCAGTCCACGGAGAATTTGATGATGGGCAGATTGATGAGCCCCGCCATGGCCAGGATCGCGCCCGCGCGCGCAGCGAGGCGCTCATCCTCGATGGCAGCCCTGAGGGCCATGTATCCCAGATACAGCAGGAACAGGACCAGCATGGAGGTCAGGCGCGCATCCCATTCCCACCACGTCCCCCACATGGGCCGGCCCCAGAGCGAACCGGTGGCCAGCGTCAGGAAGGCGAAGACCGCCCCGATAGGCGCCAGCGCCTGCGCGGCGAGGTCTGCGATATTGTGGCGCCAGATGAAATAGACAAAGCTCGCCCCGCCGAGGCCCGCATAGGCCGCCATCGACAGCCAGGCCGACGGTACGTGCACATACATGATGCGCACCGTATCGCCCTGCTGATAGTCCGGCGGGGAGATGATCAGCGCCCAGGGCAGGCCGATGGCAAACAGGATCGCTGCGCCCCAGCCGAACCACGGCACAAGCCGCGCCGCAAGACGCTCGAAACGTTCAGGATTGGCAAAGGCGCTCCACATCGGGCTTCACCTAGACTTTGCGCCCTTCATCCGCAAGCGGACGCAGCGCCGCACCTTTTTTGTCCTCCCCCACATTCGTGGGGTCGGTCCTCGCTTGCCGCTCGCAGGCTCGCTATCGCTGCGGGCGGGCGGTCGCCCTTGCGGCGCTGCGCGCCGGGGTAATCTTTCCCCTCATCCTGAGGGCGAACGTAAGTGAGCGTCTCGAAGGACGAGGGAAAAATCACTCCAACCGCCCCCTCAACGCCGCCGCCATTCCGAACGGCGCCAGCGCGAGGGCTGCCAACGAAAACGCACCCGCCAGCATCAGGTTTGCCCCGGCAAGGCCCGTCCCTTCCAGCGCAGCGCGGCCTGCACCCGCCACGAACACCAGCAGCGGCACCTGCAACGGCGCGGCGATGAGCGCGATGAGCAGCCCGGAGCGCTTCACCCCCGCCGCCAGCGCGCCGGCAAAACCCGACACCAGCGCGAGACCGGGAAGGGCCAGGACCAGGCCCAGACTGAGCGCTCCGGCAGAAGGTCCGTCCATGCCATAGGCCATGGCGGCCACAAACCCGATCAGAGGCGCAGGCCAGAGCACCGCGCTGACATAGGCGCCGGCCTTGATGACCGAAAGCGCGGTCAGGGAGACCGGAGAGAGCGCGTAAAGCTCCAGCGTGCCATCGGAGAGATCATCGCCAAACAGGCGCTCTGCGCCCTGCAAGCTGGCCAGCAGGGCCGCAAAGGCGATGACGCCCGGCGCCGCCGCACGCAAAATATCGGGGTCCGGCCCGATGGCCAGCGGCACCAGAGCCAGCGCTGCGAGCATGAAGGCGGCAGGCCCGGCCGGTCCGCCGCCGCCCGCAGCCGCCAGACGCCATTCGCGCACGAAGACGGCGGCAAACGCGCTCATGTACCCGCCTCCGATACACCCATCTCGAGCGTGCGCACATCGCTCCAGCCAAGGTCTGCATGTGTAGCGGCGATGACCATGCCGCCCGAGGCGCGGAAATCCGCCACCAGAGCTGCGAGCAGCGCCTTGCCTTCCGCGTCCAGCGGGGCCGCCGGTTCATCCAGCAGCCAGAGCCGGGCGTGCGGGTCGAGCGTCATCCGCGCCAGCGCCAGACGGCGCTTCTGCCCGGCAGAAAGCTGGCCACAAGTGCGAAACACAAGGGCGCTCAAGCCCATCACCTCCAGAGCGGCCCTGCCATCGCCTGCCCCGTGCAGACGGGCCGCAAAAGACATGGCTTGCATCACCGTCTCGGCGGATTTCAGCGCATCGCCATGGCCCAGATACGCCAGAGGCGCCGCCGTGATGCTGCCCGCATCGGGCCGGACCAGACCTGCAATCGCGCGCAGCAGCGTCGTCTTGCCCGTGCCGTTGGGGCCCGTCAGCACCAGCGCCTCACCGGGCTTGAGGCTGAAAGTGAGATCGCGCACCAGCACACGCCCGCCGCGCGACAGGATCAGGCTTTGAACGCCAAGACTGGCGGTGGTATCAAGGGCAGTGACGCTCATCGCCAAGCCACTAGCGCAATATGCCCGCACACGCCAATGGGACATTGTGGCCCCAAGACCGGTGAAATAGCGCCTTGATGCATTGCAGCGCAGGGGAAGCAGGGCTAAAAGGCGCGCCAAGGGCGGCTTTCGCGCCGGATGCGCTCATCGATATGCGTAGGCCAGCGGGAAACCGTCTCCTCTTAAGCCTGACGAGCCGGATCGCGGGATATCCCTCTCCCCCGCACCATCGGCAGGGCAGACCCGCGATAAGGATGTGACATGGCTTCTCTGGACAGCTTCAAATGCCGCCGCGAAATGACCGTAGACGGCAAATCCTACCAGTATTTCGACCTGAAAGAGGCCGAGAAGAACGGCCTGACCGGCGTGTCGAAACTGCCCTACACGCTCAAGGTCCTTCTGGAGAACCTGCTGCGCTTTGAAGACGGCTCGACCGTCACCAAGGCCGATATCGAGGCCGTGGCCGAATGGGTCAAGACCGGCAAGTCCTCCCACGAAATCCAGTACCGCCCGGCGCGCGTTCTGATGCAGGATTTCACCGGCGTTCCCGCCGTGGTGGACCTCGCCGCCATGCGCGACGCCACCAAGGCCCTTGGCGGTGATCCCAAAAGCGTCAACCCGCTGGTGCCGGTCGATCTGGTCATCGACCACTCGGTCATGGTGGATACGTTCGGCACGGCCGACAGCTTCAGAAGCAATGTCGAGCGCGAATACGAGCGCAATGGCGAGCGCTACAAATTCCTCAAATGGGGCGCGAGCGCGTTTGACAATTTCCGCGTCGTTCCGCCCGGTACCGGCATCTGCCACCAGGTGAATCTCGAATACCTTGCCCAGACCGTCTGGACCAAGGAAGAGGACGGTGTCGCTTACGCCTTCCCGGACACGCTTGTAGGCACCGACAGCCACACCACCATGGTCAACGGCATGGCCGTTCTCGGCTGGGGTGTGGGCGGTATCGAGGCAGAGGCCGCCATGCTCGGCCAACCGGTCTCCATGCTGATCCCGGAAGTGATCGGCTTTAAACTGACCGGCAAGCTGCCCGAAGGTGCGACCGCCACCGATCTGGTGCTGACCGTCGTGCAGATGCTGCGCAAGAAGGGCGTGGTCGGCAAATTCGTGGAATTCTACGGCGCAGGCATCGATACGCTCTCGCTGGAAGACGCGGCGACTATTGCCAACATGGCCCCTGAGTACGGCGCGACCTGCGGCTTCTTCCCCGTCGATAACGAGACCATCGACTATCTCGCCTCCACCGGCCGTGACGCATCGCGCGTCAAGCTGGTGAAGGAATACTCGCGCGCTCAGGGCATGTTCCGCCCCGAACGCACCGACGAGCCCGTCTATACCGACACGCTGCACCTTGATCTCGGCTCGGTAGAGCCCTCCCTCGCCGGGCCGAAGCGCCCGCAGGACCGCGTGGCCCTGAAAGACGCCGCAGACGAGTTCGCGCAGGTGCTCGATGCCGAGTTTAAAAAGCTCGAGGACGGCGCCCGTCAGGTGCGCGTCGAGGGCGAGCAATACTCGGTCGGTCATGGCAGCGTGGTGATCGCGGCCATCACCTCCTGCACCAACACCTCCAACCCGTCCGTCATGCTGGGCGCGGGCCTTGTCGCCCGCAACGCGGTAAAGCGCGGCCTGAAAGTCCAGCCCTGGGTGAAGACGTCACTGGCGCCGGGCAGCCAGGTCGTCACCGACTATCTGTTGCGCGCCGGCCTGCAGGACGATCTCGATGCGCTCGGCTTCAATCTCGTAGGCTATGGCTGCACGACCTGTATCGGCAATTCCGGGCCTTTGCCTGAAAAAGTCTCCAAGGCGATTGCCGAGGGCGATCTCGTGGCCTGCTCGGTCCTGTCGGGCAATCGCAATTTTGAAGGCCGGGTCAATCCGGACGTGCGGGCCAACTATCTGGCGAGCCCGCCCCTGGTCGTCGCGTACGCACTTGCCGGCACGATGAATATCAACCTCACCGAAGACCCGATCGGCTATGACGGCAATAACGAGCCGGTTTATCTCAAAGACATCTGGCCGACATCCGCCGAGATCGCCGAAGTGGTCCGCTCGGCCGTCACGCCGGACATGTTCGCCAGCCGCTATGCCGACGTCTTCAAGGGCGATGAGTACTGGCAGGGCATCGAGAGCGGTTCGGGCCTCACCTACGATTGGCCGGACTCCACCTATGTCGCCAACCCGCCCTTCTTTGAAGGCATGACGACGGATGTGACCCCGCCGTCAGATGTGAAGGATGCGCGGATACTCGGCCTGTTTGGCGATAGCATCACCACCGACCACATCTCGCCGGCCGGCTCCATCAAGGCCTCCAGCCCCGCCGGGCGCTGGCTGCAGACGCACGGCGTCGAGCCGCTCGAGTTCAACTCCTACGGCGCGCGCCGTGGCCATCACGACGTGATGATGCGCGGCACGTTTGCCAATATCCGCATCAAGAACCAGATGGTGCCTGGCGTTGAAGGCGGCGTGACCATCCATCACCCGTCGGGCGAACAGATGTCCATCTATGACGCGGCGATGAAATATGCCGAGGAAAGCCGTCCGCTGGTCGTCTTTGGCGGCAAGGAATACGGCACCGGTTCTTCCCGCGACTGGGCGGCCAAGGGCACGCGCCTTCTGGGCGTGCGCGCTGTCATCACCGAGAGCTTTGAGCGTATCCACCGCTCCAACCTGATCGGCATGGGCGTGCTCCCGCTGGTCTTCAAGGACGGGCAGAGCTGGTCTTCGCTGGGCCTGAAGGGCGACGAGACGGTCACGCTCGACGGCGTTTCGGCCATCACTCCGCGGGCGGATGTGAAAGCGGTGATCACTTCGTCGGACGGTTCTTCGAAAACGGTGACGCTGCGCGCCGCCATCGATACCGAGAACGAGCTCGACTACTTCAAGAATGGCGGCATCCTGCACTACGTCCTGCGTCAGCGCGCGGCGGCGTAGGGACCTTCCGTAGCGATATGAATGCAAGGCCCCGGATGGAAACGTCCGGGGCTTTGTTTTGCAAACATGCGGGTACTGGGTCCCCGCTCGGGGGCGGGGACCCCGGAATGTGGAACCAAAACCCCTAGACCGGGTTCCCCGGCTTGACCGGGGATCCAGAAGAAACCCGCGCAGCTGATTGCAAAAAGGCGGACGCGGGTCGGGCCAGAACAACAAAAAAACCCCGGACGTTTCCGTCCGGGGCTTTTCATGTCTGTTGTCGGAATGCGCGCTCAGAAGCGGGCGGTCAGTCCGATCAGCAGGGCTTGCGATTGCACGCTGCTGTCAGCGACATCCTGGATGCCGACAAAGGGCTGCCAACCTTCATTCAGCACCAGCTCCACTCCCAGATCGACAAAGCGGTTCAGGTGAAGTTCGCCGCTGATCACGTGCTGGTAGACAGCATCGAATTCGGTTCCGTCCGGACCCAGAATGGAGCCGGACAGCACCGCCGCCAGCGTCGCGTCATAGCCGGCCACTTCGGTACGGTAACGGCCCATAATGCTCAACGCCGAGAGCTCTCGGGCGCCCGGCAGGGGCTGTCCTGTATCGTTATTGTAGGACACCGCCACCCAGGGGCGCGTTGTCTGGGTATATTCGACCGCGAGATCGTAGCGCGGCGTGGTGTATTCCGCCGCCACATCCCACAGGCCAACCCGCTCGGCGATATAGACGCGTGGCGGACGCGGCGCGTTGGGCGGCCCGAAGCGATTGATCGCCTGGAAGGTGTGGGCGGTGAAATTATTGTTGTAGATCGTGTCGTGCAGATAGCTGGCCGAGATGCGCAAGGCACGCGCCTCATCGAAGCGGAAGACGCGCTCCGCCTTCAGGGCAAAATTGCTGCCGAGGCCTCCATTGCGGTCGAGTGTCTGGCCGGTGCGCAGCATGCGGTCACCATCGGCAAGCGTGGCAGAGACACGCCAGTCATCACCGATATAGCCGAGCTCGACTACAGGCGAGTCCGCCAGCGTCCAGAAGAAGTGCTGGTTGATGGTGTGGGTGAACGGATTGTAGCCGGTCTGCTCGCCGAAATCGATGGTCTTGCGGCCATAGGCGATATAGCCGCCGAACACATCAAGATTACCGAGGACGGCGTAGAATTCCCGCGCCTGCACCTGGTTCTGATCGCCGGTGAAGGTCACTTCGGAGTATTCGTATTGCAGATAGCCCGTCAGCCAGTCACCCAGCGTTCCGGTAAAGGCTATACCCGCGGCATTGACCACGAAGTCATCATTGCGCGTGCCGGGGCCATGCTGGTTGGGAAAACGGTTGAGGATCGGGAATTTCCCGGCCGTGTCCGTCCGTTCGAAGAATTGTGCCGCCTTGAAGTATCCGCCAATCGTCAGCGTATTGGCGTCAATGACACCGGCGCGGCGCGCCCGCAGCAGCCACGGCGCATCGCCGGTCACAAATTCCTGTGTATCGGTCATGGCGAGGCTCACCGCCGGATTTACCCGGACATACTGACCGAGCGGTGAATAGGCCTGTTCTCCTTCAACCGGATTCTGGCCATGCGCAAAGCCCCCGATGGCGGCCGCTATCACCGCACCGGCAAACAAATATTTCATTTTATTGGATAACTCCCGCTGATTCGCGCGCCGGCCCCGCCCGGCGCGCAAGTTTCTTAAAGCAAGTGATCAGAGGGTCAACCACCACAGGACTGGTTTTCAGCAACAAAAAAACCCCGGACGTTACCGTCCGGGGTTTTTCATGTCAGGCAAGGGAACGAAGCTTACGCTGCGTCGCCTTCAGCGGCGATTTCCTCACCCGTGTCCTGATCAACGACCTTCATGGAAAGTTTGACCTTCCCGCGATCGTCAAAGCCCATCAGCTTCACCCATACAAGGTCGCCTTCCTTGACGACATCGTTGGGGTGATTGACGCGCTCGGCTTTGAGTTGCGAGACGTGCACCAGCCCGTCACGCGCGCCGAAGAAGTTCACGAAGGCGCCAAAGTCCATCACCTTGACCACCTTGCCCTGATAGATCGCGCCCTGCTCCGGCTCGGCCGTGAGCGAGTGGATCCAGTCGCGGGCCGCCTTGATGGATGCGCCGTCCGACGAGGCGATCTTGATCGTGCCATCGTCCTCGACATTCACCTTGGCGCCGGTTTTCTCCACGATTTCGCGGATCACCTTGCCGCCCGTGCCGATGACGTCCCGGATCTTGTCGACCGGAATTTTCATCTGCTCAATGCGCGGCGCGGTCTCGGCGAGCTCGCCGCGGGCACCGGTAAGCGCCTTGTTCATCTCGTTGAGAATATAGGCGCGACCGGCATGAGCCTGGCTCAGCGCGGTTTCCATGATCTCTTTCGTGATGCCGGCGATCTTGATGTCCATCTGCAGCGAGGTGATACCCACTTCGGTACCCGCCACCTTGAAGTCCATATCGCCCAGATGGTCCTCGTCTCCGAGAATGTCAGAGAGGACGGCGATGCCTTCAGGGTCCTTGATCAGGCCCATCGCGATGCCCGAAACCGGACGCTTGATCGGCACACCGGCATCCATCAGCGCGAGGGATGAACCACACACCGTTGCCATCGAGGACGAGCCATTGGACTCGGTGATCTCCGAGACCAGACGGATCGTGTAAGGGAAGTCTTCCGCACCCGGCAGCACCGCGCGCATGGCCCGCCAGGCCAGCTTGCCATGGCCGATCTCGCGGCGGCCCGGAGCCAGGCGGAACGAGGTTTCACCGACCGAGTAGGGCGGGAAGTTGTAGTGGAGCATGAAGCGCTCCTTATACATCCCCGTCAGATCATCGATCATCTGCTCGTCTTCGCCGGTGCCGAGCGTGGCAACGACGAGGGCCTGGGTTTCACCGCGGGTGAAGAGCGCAGAGCCGTGCGTGCGCGGCAGGATACCGACTTCCGACACGATCTGGCGCACATCGTCCAGCTTGCGGCCATCGATGCGCTTGCCGGTCTTGATGATGCCGCCGCGCACGACAGACGCTTCCACATCTTTCAGCACGCCCTTGAGCACCGCCGGATCGACACCGTCCGGATTGGTTTCCGACAGGGCAAGCTCGGCAATGGCCTTTTCCTTCGCGGCGCCAACCGCAGCATAGCGCTCGGTCTTGTCCTTGATGGTGTAGGCTTTGGCAATCTCCTTGCCGACAAGCTTTTGAACTTTCGCTTCCAGCTCGGAATGGTCTTCCGGCACGAAGTCCCACGGCTCCTTCGCCGCTTTTTCCGCCAGGCGGATGATCATGTCGATCACGGGCTGGAAGGCCTCGTGGCCGGCCATCACGGCGCCGAGCATGACCTCTTCGGTCAGTTCCTTGGCTTCGGACTCGACCATCATCACGGCGTCGCCGGTACCGGCAACGACGAGGTCGAGCTCGGACTCTTTCATCTCGTCAATGGTCGGGTTGATGACATAGCCGCCATCCTTGTAACCCACGCGCGCCGCGCCGATGGGACCGAGGAAGGGCAGGCCCGACAGCACCAGCGCCGCCGACGCGCCGACCATGGCCACGATATCGGGATCGTTTTCCATGTCGTGCGACAGGACGGTCAGCATGACCTGGGTGTCGTTCTTGAAGCCTTTGGGGAAGAGCGGGCGGATCGGCCGGTCGATGAGGCGCGAGGTCAGCGTCTCCTTGTCGGTCGGACGGCCTTCGCGCTTGAAGAAGCCACCGGGGATCTTGCCGGCTGCGAAGTATTTTTCCTGGTAGTTCACGGTCAGCGGGAAGAAGTCGATCCCGTCCTTGACCTGTTTCATCGCCACGGCGGTCGCGAGCACGCTTGTGTCGCCGTAAGTGACCAGAACCGATCCGGTCGCCTGGCGGGCCATGCGGCCGGTTTCAATGGTGAGCTGGCGTCCAGCCCATTCGATCGTCTCTTTTTGAATATTGAACATGTTCTCTCGTACGTACGGACAGGGCCATGACCATCACGGCCCTTAAGGAAACGCCGGTCACCAGGGGTGACCGGCGTTGAAGGGAAGCAGAGCCTAGCGGCGCAGGCCCAGCTTTGCGATCAGGACCCGGTAACGCGGTTCGTCAATACGGGCCAGATAATCAAGAAGGCGGCGGCGCTGGGAGACGAGCTTGAGCAGGCCCCGGCGCGAGTGATTGTCCTTCTTGTGAGTCTTGAAATGCTCGGTGAGGTTGGCGATGCGCTCGGAGAGCACGGCCACCTGGACTTCCGGCGAACCGGTGTCGTTGGCCTCACGGGCATATTCCTTGATGAGCGCAGCCTTGCGCTCTGCAGTGATTGACATTCGTCATCTCCTCAGTGCCGATCAATTCCGGCCTTGCCAGGGCACCGTCCAGCAAGGTCGGCAGTCATGCGCGGTGCTTATGGACGCAAAGTGTGCCGATAGCAAGGCGTGCAAGGCCATTTCACGCTCACATCGGCGCGAGGCTCAGGTGCCAGCCGGCACAAATACGCGCCAGGGTGAGAGCTTGCCCGCCTGAAGGTCGCCAATGGCCACCGGTTCGTCGCCATCCATCGCCAGCACCGAGCGCGAACAGTCCCGGTCGCCTATCCAGCGTTCGCAGCGTAGCGCCCGCAGCGCCTCCACCCGGCGAGGCGGCACCACTATGGCCCGCCCCTGTCTCAGATACGCCACCTGATCGGGTGTAACCTCCAGCACGGGCAGCTCACTCGCCGCTGCGTGCAGCGGCTCGAGCGCTTGCGCCTCGCGGGCCTCGGCCTTCAGGGCTTCAAGACCGGCAAGCGTGATGGCATCGGCAATATCGAACGGCCCGACCGCCACCCGGCGCAATGCCGCGACATGGCCCTCGGCGCCCAGCGCGGCGGCGATGTCGCGCACCAGAGAGCGTACATACGTCCCCTTGCCGCAGACCATTTCCAGCACGGCAAGGTCTGCTGTCGGCGTATCAAGCAGGCGCACATCATCAATGCGCACCGTGCGCGCGTCCAGCTCCACAATCTCACCGGCACGGGCCAGATCATAGGCCCGCTCGCCATCGACACGGATCGCCGAGAAGGCAGGTGGTATCTGGTCGATCTCGCCGGTAAAGCGTCCCAGCACGGCCTCTATGGCCTCACGCTCAGGGCGCACATCGCTTGCTGCCGTCTCCTCGCCTTCCGCGTCCAGCGTGTCGGTGGAAACACCCCAGCGAATGGTGAAGCGGTAGGTCTTCATCCCGTCCTGCGCGAACGGCACCGTTTTGGTGGCCTCGCCCAGCGCAATGGGCAAAAGCCCCGTCGCCAGCGGGTCCAGCGTACCGGCGTGACCGGCCTTGCGGGCATCGAAAATGCGCCGCACGGCGGACACAGCCTGCGTGGAGGTCATTTCAGCCGGCTTGTCCAGCAAGACCCAGCCATCGACCGGATTTCCCTTTTTCCTGCGTGCCATGCCGGTTCAGTCCAGATCGCGTTTCACATGAGGGCGCGAGAGCACTTCGTCCACATGAGCGGCTTCGTCGAACCGGTCATCGGGTTCAAAGCGCAGCTTCGGGGTGAAGCGCAGATCGATCCGGCGGGCGAGCTCGCGCTGGAGATAGCCGGCCGCGTGATCGAGCGCCTTTGCCAGCTTCACCCGGTCCGTCTGGCCCATGGCCGCGACGAACACGGTCGCATGACGCAAATCCGGGCTCATACGGGCCTCTGTTACGGTCACCGGCACACCGGCTACCGCCGGATCATGGATGGCGCCTTCGGCAATGATGTCGGCCAGCGCGCGGCGGACAAGCTCGCCGGCGCGCAACTGCCTTTGTGACTGGGCTTTCATGGGCAATTACCTCGTTTCCGCGCAGGACGGGCCGGGATTGAACCGGGACGCCCGTGGAAAGGGGGCGGGTGATACGCGCTTGCAGGGGCGCTGGCAAGCCGGTCAGCCGCGCACCACCATGATGGCACCGGCGACGAGAAGGAGCACACCGCCGATACGCACCAGATTGGCCGGGCGCACATCAAGGCCCAGAAGCCCGAAATGATCCATGGCCAGCGCCGCGATCAGCTGGGCGGCAATCAGGACCGCAAAGAATGCGCCCACCCCGATTTTCGGGGTCGCCCACATGGCGGTTGTCACAAACAGCGCGCCCAGCGCCCCGCCGGCAATCCACAGATGGGGCGGGACCGAGGCCAGGGTCTCCCGGCTCGGCAGACCGTTTCTCAGTACGAAAACGCTCACCACACCCAGCATGACAAGCGCCCCGGCACTGAAATTCACCAGTGCGGCGCGCAATGGCGAGCCCAGCACGGCGGCAAGCTGGGCATTGAAGGCCGGCTGGGTTGCCACCGCCGCGCCGGCGATCACGACCATGACAATGGGGAAGGCAAGCGAGGCGTTCATGCGGGTTTCCTCTGTGTTCTGCGGGCAGTCAGGCTTCAACACGGCCCGGCGGGCCTGCGTTCCCTGAAGACGGGGTCCGGCTGGCCGTGAAAGCCCCGGCATTGAAAAACCCCGGCTGTTCCCAGCCGGGGTTTGGTTAGGCTCAACTCAGGCCCGGCCGGTGTCAGAGCTTGCGCTCGATCTCCTCGACGGTGAAGCACTCGATCTGGTCGCCTTTCTGCAGGTCCTGATAGCCGACAAAGCCCATGCCGCACTCGGTCCCGGCACGCACTTCACTGACCTCGTCCTTGAAGCGCTTGAGCGTGGACAGCTCGCCCTCATGGATGACGGTATCGTTGCGCAGCAGGCGCACACCACAGCCGCGGCGCACCACACCCTCGGTCACGCGGCAACCGGCCACCTTGCCGAGCTTCGTGATATTGAAGACTTCCAGAATTTCGGCATAGCCGATGAAGGTTTCGCGCTTCTCCGGCGCCAGAAGGCCTTCCAGCGTCTTCTTCACGTCATCGATCACATCATAGATGATCGAGTAGTAGCGAATCTCGACCTTTTCAGCCTCGGCGAGGTCCCGCGCCTGCTTGTTGGCACGCACGTTGAAAGCAAAGATCGGAGCCCCGGAGGCCTTGGCCAGCTGCACATCGGCCTCCGACACACCGCCCGGAGCCGCGTGGATGACGCGGGCGCGCACTTCTTCATTGCCCACTTTTTCCAGCGCGCCGGTCAGCGCCTCGGCAGAGCCCTGCACGTCCGCCTTGATGAGAACGGGCAGTTCCTGGACCTCATTCTGCTGCAGGCGGGCCATCATCTGTTCCAGCGAGGTGCCGCCACCGCCCGTGCCGGCCGATTTGTCGCGGCGCTGGCGCATGCGGTAATCGACGATCTCGCGGGCGCGTGCCTCGTTCTCGACAACCGAGAAGGCTTCGCCCGGCTCCGGCGCGCCATCAAGGCCAAGAATCTCGGCCGGAAGCGAAGGACCTGCCTCGCTCATCTGCTGGCCGCGCTCATTGGTCAGCGCACGCACCTTGCCCCACTGCACGCCCGCGACAACGATGTCGGCGCGTTTCAGCGTGCCGCGCTTGACCAGCACGGTCGCAACCGGGCCGCGGCCCTTGTCGATCTGGCTCTCGATGACAATGCCTTCGGCTGAACGGTCCGGATTAGCCTTCAGCTCGAGCATTTCGGCCTGAAGCGTGATCGCGTCGGTCAGCTCATCAAGACCGGTCTTCTTCAAAGCCGACACCGGAACGAACTGGACGTCACCGCCCATGGATTCGGTCACGATCTCATGTTGAAGCAGCTCGTTGAGCACCTTGTCGGGCGTCGCGTCGGGCTTGTCGATCTTGTTCACCGCCACGATCATCGGCACACCGGCCGCCTTGGCGTGATTGATCGCCTCCGCCGTCTGCGGCATCACACCGTCATCAGCCGCCACGACCAGGATCACGATGTCGGTGGCCTGCGCACCGCGCGCGCGCATCGCCGAGAAGGCGGCGTGGCCGGGCGTGTCCAGGAAGGTGATCTTGTCGCCGGATTTCAGCTGTACCTGATAGGCGCCGATATGCTGGGTGATGCCGCCCGCTTCGCCGCCTGCCACGTCCGTGGAGCGCAGCGCATCGAGCAGCGAGGTCTTGCCGTGGTCGACATGGCCCATGATCGTCACGACCGGCGGGCGCGGCTGCTTGGTGTCTTCCGGGTCATCGGCAGAGATAAAGCCTTCTTCCACATCGGCATCGGACACCCGTTTCACGCGGTGGCCGAACTCCTCGACGATCAGCTCGGCATCATCGGCATCCAGGAAGTCGACGGCGCGGACCATCTGGCCCTGCTTCATCAGGAATTTCACCACATCGGCGGCGCGTTCCGCCATCCGGTTGGCCAGCTCCTGCACCGTGATGCTTTCAGGCACGACAACGTCGCGCGCAACCTTCTCGCGCTCGGCCCCGCCTTGCGTGCGGCGCTGCTTCTCGCGCTCGCGGGCGCGGCGCATGGAAGCCAGCGAACGCTGGCGCCCTTCATCATCCTCGACAAGATTCTGGATGGTAAGGCGCCCCTTGTGGCGGCGCTCACCGGAATCCTTGGACCGTGATGGCGCAGCCTTGGCCGCCGGTGCCAGCTTCTTCTTGGCCCGCCCGTCATCATCGTCGCCATCGCCGCCGCGGGCCTCATCCTTGGCACGGGCGTCCTTGTCCAGGACCTTGCGCTGGGGCTTGGCCGTATCGGGATCAACAGGAACGGGAATGTCAGCCGGGTCGGGAGCTGCCACACGCTGCGCCTCGGCCTTCTTGCGGGCCTCGGCCTCCTTGCGGGCGGCCTCCTCGCGCTTGCGCTGGTCTTCGAGCGCCTTGCGGTCTTCCTCGGCCTTGCGGGCAAGTTCGGCCTCTTCAGCCTTCTTCTTGGCGTCGCGTTCCTCAGCCTCGGCGCGGGCGCGGGCGATCGCCCGCTGGCGCCGGATCAGCTCTTCTTCAGACAGCCCGAGCTGTTTGGCCTTGGCGGCCAGCGCCGCGCGCGCCTTGTCGGCATCGCTGGCAGCAGGCTTGCCCTGCGCGGGGGCGGCATCCTTGCCCGCAGGCGCACCGGCAGCGCCCGGCGCGATCCGCTTGCGCTTCTTCTCAACCACAACCGCCTTGGAGCGGCCGCGCGCAAAGCTCTGCTGCACGGTGCCCGATCCGGTACGTGCGCCGAGGGTGAGGGGCTTGCGGCCCGAAGGATTGCGTTCGTCAGCGTCGCTCATAAACGTCTTTCATCGCGGCTCTGCATAAAAAGGCCTGTCGAAGCACTGCGCCGCAGCAATGCCTACTGCCCTGTCCATCCGGCTCTGGCGAAAGGCCCGCTAACCTAGCGGTCCTGCCTGCCGTTTCAACTCTCTCTTGCCGGTCCATCCGGCAATTGCGGGCCCATGGCACGGAAACCGGCCAGCTTGCCCATCAACACACCGAACGCCTCGGCCTCCGGTCCCGGTGACAGCACCAGATGCACCACACCGGAGCGCCCGAGCGCTGCACCAAGTTCGGCAGCGCTGAAGTACATCACCACCGGCACACCTGGCGCCGCGCCGTGCGCAAGCTGGTCCAGCTTGCGCCGGCCGTCCGTCGCACCGTCGCTGGCCTCGATACGCCAGGCCGGCGGGGGCGATGCGGTAATGGCACCTCTGGCGCCATCATACCCCATTGCGAGCCGTCCTGCGCGCCTTGCGAGACCCAGTATCGACAATGCCCGTGCGGCAAGCTGTCTCTCGATCTCATCAGCAAGCCCTTCGGGTACCGTCACCGGCCCTTCGAACGCCCGCTGGAAGGCCTTGCGCCTCATGGCGGTGGCCACCGCCTCCCGGCTCGCGCTGATCCAGGCACCGCGCCCGGGAAGCCTGGCCGAAATGTCCGGCACCACCAGCCCTTCCGGGCTGACCGCCACGCGGATCAGACTGGCCTCGTGAGCGGTCTCGCCACTCGCGATGCAGCGCCTCTCCCGGGGCGTCTTCACGCGGGTTTCCCGTGCGCCGCGGCTCACTTGTTCTCGTCTTCCTCCGCCGTTTCGCTCTCCTCACCGGCATTGATGAGGGTTTCAAGGTCCACGCCCAGACGCTCCGCTTCCGCCTCGAGAGCGGCCAGATCGAACTCGCCGTCTTCGGCCAGCGCGTCCTCGACGGCCTCGTCAACACCGTCCGCATCTGCGCCGGCTTCGGCCTCTTCGGGCTCCTCCGCCGGAATATCCTCTTCGGAAATCCAGCCGGCCGCCACACGGGCCTTCATGATCAGGCGCTCGGCATCGGCGGCCTCGATATCAAAGCCATCGAGAATGCCCGGCTCGCGCACGCGTTCGCCATCACGGGTCTCGTACCAGCCGCGCAAGTCATCCGGCGTCATGCCGGCCAGATCGTCAACCGAGAACACCTCGTTCTCGCCGAACTTCACCGCCATCGGCAGCGTGACGCCGTCAATCTCCAGAATGGCGTCGTCCACGCCCAGCTCCTTGCGGCGGGCATCCTGCTCGGCGGCCTGCTTGTCAAGGAACTCGCGTGCGCGGGTCTGGATTTCCTCGGCCGTCTCGTCGTCAAAGCCTTCAATGACGGCGATCTCGTCCAGCTCCACAAAGGCCAGATCCTCGACATCGGTGAAGCCTTCCGTTGCCAGAAGCTGGGCAATGACCTCGTCAACATCAAGGGCTTCGATGAAGAGGGCCGTGCGCTCGGTAAACTCTTTCTGCCGACGCTCACTCTCCTCGACCTCGGTCAGTATGTCGATCGACCAGCCGGTCAGCTGGCTGGCAAGGCGCACATTCTGGCCCCGGCGGCCAATGGCCAGCGATAGCTGGTCATCAGGCACCACAACCTCGATACGCTGGCTTTCCTCATCGAGCACCACCTTGGCAACTTCCGCCGGCTGCAGGGCGTTGACGATGAAGGTGGCCGGATCGGGATTCCACGGAATGATGTCGATCTTCTCGCCCGCCAGCTCGTTGACGACCGCCTGCACGCGGCTGCCGCGCATGCCGACGCACGCGCCCACAGGGTCGATAGAGCTGTCATTGGAGATGACGGCGATCTTCGCCCGGCTGCCCGGATCGCGCGCGACACGCGGGATCTCGATAATGCCTTCATAGACTTCCGGCACTTCCTGCGAGAACAGGGCGGCCATGAAATCCGGGTGCGCGCGCGACAGGAAAATCTGCGGCCCGCGCACTTCGGGGCGCACATCATA
The DNA here is from genome assembly GCF_014639075.1 of Glycocaulis albus. Taxonomy (GTDB): domain Bacteria; phylum Pseudomonadota; class Alphaproteobacteria; order Caulobacterales; family Maricaulaceae; genus Glycocaulis; species Glycocaulis albus. Next base: position 50,957 of record NZ_BMFS01000001.1, on the reverse strand, counting down.
GATATAGGCGCGCACGCGGTCATTGGGCTGCAGCGCCTCGCGCGGAATGGCGTCATTGCGCCGGATAATGCCCTCGGCCTTGCCCAGATCGATAATCGCATTGCCGTATTCGACGCGCTTGACGATGCCGTTGATGATTTCGCCGATACGGTCCTTGTATTCTTCGTACTGACGTTCGCGCTCGGCCTCGCGCACTTTCTGCGTGATCACCTGCTTGGCAGTCTGGGAGGCGACGCGGCCGAACTCGATCGGGGGCAGTTCTTCCTCGAACACCGTGCCGATTTCCGCATTCGGGTCGATCTTTTTCGCTTCCTCCAGGCTGATTTCCTGGGAGTCGTTCTCGACTTCCTCGACCACCGTGGTGTGGCGCGTCAGCTTCATCTCGCCGGTCTTGGGATGGATCGAGCAGCGGATATCGAGCTCGCTGCCATAGCGCGAGCGCGCGGCCTTCTGGATCGCTTCCTCGATGGCGGCGAGCACCAGCGGCTCATCAATCATCTTTTCCTGCGCGACGGCGCGGGCGATCTGCAGAAGTTCCAGCCTGTTGGCACTGACCCCGATGGCCATGATGAGTATCCTGTTATCTGTTGGTCTTTGAGGTTTTGTCGGTTTGGGTGTCTTCAGTCACGGTCTCGGCTCCGTCCGTCCAGACCGGGGCTTCTCCGCCACGCCCTTTAAGGGATTCGGCGATCAGCGCATCGGTGAGAACCAGCCGGGCCTCGGCAATCCAGTCAAACGGCAGGACGGCGGTTTCTTCCTCGCCATCAAGATCAATGAGCACATTGCCGTCCTCGATCCCGGCCAGAACGCCGCGAAACCGCTTGCGGTTCTCCACCAGCCGGTCGAGCTCGATCTTGGCTTCAAACCCTTCCCAGCGTTCAAAGTGGGCGAGCATGGTCAGCGGGCGGTCAATGCCGGGCGAGGACACTTCCAGCACATATTCGCCGGAAATCGGATCGTTCGTTTCAAACACATCGGAGAGGGCCCGCGACAGGCGCGCGCAATCTTCCACATCCATCGTGCCATCGGCCTTTTCCGCCATGATCTGCACGGTCTGGCGCTTTCCCGACAGCACGCGGATGCGCACGATCTCGTAGCCCATCGCCTCAGCGACCGGGTCGGCGAGCACGGCGATCATCTCATCGTGTCGGCTGCGTGTTCTCAAAGACGGCTCCGAAGCGGCAAACAGCCCGAATAGGCAATGAAAAAGGCGGCCCCCGGTGAGAGCCGCCCGATAGTGCCATCCGGCACATCGAACCTGATGAGCGCGCTTATACGCCCCCCAAGGGTCAAATGCAATGGGGTAGGCGGCTGGCTTGACCCCCACGCCTGAAATATGGCGGTCTTTGCCTCATGGCCTTACGTATCTTCGCCGCCCTTCCCATTCCTGACGAGATCGCCGAGCGGGTGACGCCGCTCCTGAAGGGCGTGCCGGGTGCGAAATGGCGCCCGGAGGAAAACTTCCACATCACCCTCGCCTTCTATGGCGAGTGGCCCGAAGACGTGATCGCGGAGCTCGATCATGAGTTATCGCTCATACGCATTGCCCCGTTCGAGCTGCGCCTGAAAGGTACCGGCCATTTCGGCAAGGCGAGCCCCACCCAGCTCTGGCTGGGTGTCGAGGGCGGTGAACCGCTCGAACGCCTCGCCCGCCAGTGCCACCGCACCGGGATCAAGGCCGGCATGGAGATGGAGAAGCGCAGCTACACGCCGCACCTGACGGTCGCCTATCTCAACATGGCCGAGATTCAGCGGGTGCAGAAATTTGAAGAGCGGCTGAACTTGTGGAAGTCACAACCTTTTCTGGCGGATCGCTTCTACCTCTATTCCAGCCACGCCCGTGGCCGCGGCCCAAACGCCTACGAGATCGAGGCGGAATATCCGCTGGAAGGGTGAGGCTGGAAACACGTTGACCGGTTCGCCATGATGGCACCGAGGGAGACGGGCATGAGCCTGACGGACAAGGAGAAGGCTGTCCTGGCCAAGGCGGGTTTCGGCGCCGGTGTTATCCGGGCCGCGGAAGACGAGGCCGGGCGGTTTGTGTCCCTGCCCATGCGGCGGCTCTTCGGCAGCTTCTGGTTCCAGACCGGATTCAGCATGGCCATCGTGCTTGCAACCGCCGTGTTCGGTGCGGGTGTCTCGAACGGGTTCTTCAGCGCATTCGTTGCCGGACTAATGGTCATTTTTCCGCTCATGCTGATCGTGAGCATGGCCTGGCTGTCAGCTCGCCAGCTGCGTCACGAAAGCCCGGAACGCTGGGCTGCACGCAAGCTTGTGGTGCAGTCAGCAGGTGGCGGACACGGCGCGCTTGAAGGGCTGACGAAATTGGCTGAGCGCGCGTCAGCGGCGGGCAGCACCCATCAGGCGCTTAGGCTGATCGCCGGTACCGGCACAGAACCATCGGCCAGACCGGACTGGATGGCCCGCGCATTAATTGCCGGATTGATCACCGGGCCGATCCTGCTTGTCGTTGCCGTCCCGCTTATCCTTTCGCATTTCGGCTACTAGGGGCTGTCCTCACAAAGGCTTCGGGCGCTAGCCCGCCAGCTTTTCCAGCGCCTTGCGCCAGCTATCGGGCAGTGAGACCGGGCGGCGGGTTTTGCGGTCCACATAGACATGGGTGAAATGGCCCTCGGCGATGGCCTCCTCCCCGCCTTCATGGAAAATGGCGATCTCGTAGCGCACCGAGGAATTGCCGAGCCGCCCCACGCGTATGCCCGCCTCCAGCCGGTCGGGGAAGGCCGCCGGCGCGTGATAGCGGCAGCCGGTCTCCACCACGAGGCCGATAGGGTCTCCAGCGGCAATGTCCAGCAGGCCCGCCTTGACCAGCCAGCGGTTAACCGCCGTGTCGAAATAGGCGTAATAGGTGACATTGTTGATATGGCCGTAGACATCATTATCGGCCCAGCGCGTCTCGATACGCTCGAACGCGCCATAGCCCGGACGCCGGGCAGGTGGTTCGCGCCCGCTCACAGGATTTCCTCATACATGGCAACGATATCGCCATAGGCCATGGGCCGCGGATTATTGGGCAATAGCCGGTCATTGGCCGCCACATCCTCGGCCATGGCGGGAATATCATTATGGCTGATGCCGAGCTGTGACAGGCGCCGCTCTATGCCTACCGCGTCGGCGATGCGCTCCATCTCTTCGATCAGTCCGGCTGAGCTGGCATGCAAGCCGATATGGCCCGCAATCTCCGCATAGAGGGGCTCGGCAGCACTGGCGTTGAAACGCAGGACGGGCGGCAGGACAACCGAGTTCGACAGCCCGTGCGGCACATGGAACATGCCGCCGAGCGGATAGGCCATGGCATGCACACCGCCGACGGGCGAGTTGGAGAAGGCCTGACCGGCCAGCATGGCACCCAGCAGCATGCCCGCGCGCGCCTCCCGGTCCGATCCGTCCTGGCACACGCGCTCCAGATTGGCGTGGAGCATTCTGAGCGCTGCCAGCGCCAGCGCGTCAGAGACCGGGTTTTTAAAGCGCTTGCCGGTAAACGCCTCGATGGCATGCACCATGGCGTCAATGCCGGTCGCCGCCGTGATATGCTTGGGCAGCCCCAGCGTCAGATCGGCGTCCAGCACGGCCATGTCAGCATAGAGCGGCGCAGCGGCAATGCCGCGCTTGGACGTGGCGCCGGTGGTGATGACGGCGACGCTGGTGACCTCGGAGCCGGTACCGGCCGTGGTCGGGATAAGGATGAGCGGCAGGCGCGGGCCCTTGACCCGGTCCATGCCATACATGTCGGCGAGCGGCTGGTCAGAGCCCAGAAGGAGCGCGACCACCTTGGCGGTGTCCATCGGGCTGCCCCCGCCAAAGCCGATCACGGCCTCGGCCCCGAATCCGCGTCCCTCGGTGACGGCTTCCTCGATGACGCTTTCAGGCGGGTCGGCGACCACCTTGTCATAGACGTGGACCTGGAAACCGTCCGCTTTCAGCCCTTCCAGCGCACTGTTGAGAAGGCCAAGCCCCATCACGCCCTTGTCGGTCACCACCAGCAGGCGTCTGGCGCCTTTCAGGGCGGGAGCGGCATGACGGGCCAGCTCCGGCGCGGCGCCGGGCGCGGATACAATGTGGGGAACGGTTCTGAACTGGAAGGAAGTCATGGCGCGGCCCTGATGCTGAACGGTGCGAGTTCAGCAAGGCTGGCCGCTTGAGCCGTTCAGTTCAAGCAGAACGTGAAGTGCAGTGCGCCTTAGGCCACACCGATACGCGGCGGACCGCCATGGGCCGCTTCCGACGGGCCAAAGGCACGGTCCAGAAGATGGGTTGAGTCCTGTGCCAGCTCGATCGCTGCGGACAGATGCTCCAGCACCTTCATGTTATTGGCCATGACGTGCAGGGCCTCGGGCCGTGTGTCCTCGGAGATTTTCGTCGAACGCGTCAGCACCTCAGCACGCAGCTGGATGAGGATATCCTCAAGCTTGCGCCCGCCAGGATTGGTTTCGGATACGAGAAAGCGGGTCATGTCTGCCGCCTCCTTTCTTGTTTCACCGGAACCGACTATGCCCGCGATGAGTCTTTTTTCGGTAAACGGCAAAGGAGAATGATCATGGCCCCGCAAAAGATCGGCGCTGATGCCGCCCTGAAGCAGGTGGACGGCTGGACCAAGGCAGAAGGAAGCCGCGACGCCATCACCCGTACGGTCAAGTTTGATGATTTCAATGCCGCCTTCGGTTTCATGACGCGCGTCGCCCTGAAAGCCGACAAGATGGATCATCATCCGGAATGGTTCAATGTTTACAACAAGGTAGAAATCGTCCTGACGACCCATGACTGCGATGGCGTCAGCGCGCTGGACGTCGAAATGGCCAGATTCATCAATGATGCCGCTTCCGCCTGAGCCGGGCTTTGGTTAAGCTGGCGTTAACCATGCCGGAACGGGGCCAGACGGCCCCGTCGTCACAACGGGGCATGGGCAACACAAGGGAGATCTATTCATGCTGACCATGCTTGCCGCCAGCCTGGCACTTCTTGGCGCCGACGATCACGGCGCCTCTGTCGATGCGCTGCTTGAACATGCGCTTCAGGTCCAGTCCGACAGCGTCACCTATACGGTGATGCTGAGCGAGGACGGCACCTATTCCAGCGATGTCGGCATTTCCGGAACCTGGGAGGTCCAGGGCGACGAGCTGTGCACCAGCCGCGCCACCGGCGAGACCAATTGCCAGCCGATCCAGGAGGGCCTCAGCCTCGGCGATAGCTGGGAAGGCGAGAACACGACCGGCGAGACCGTCACCTTCACCATCGTCCCGCGCTCGTAATTACCGCCCCGAGGCGAGCCTATGGCTCGTGCAGCGCAATCGAACGGATCAGGACCTCCGCGCCGCGCGCGCCGAGCGTCCTGTCCGTGGATTGCTGCAACAGGCGCGTAATGCGCACGAAATCAGGCACGTCACCGGCCCGGTAGCCAAGCCCGCCATAGCTGGTCAGCGCCGTGACATAACCATCACGCAGGCGCAGCGTGCTGGCCCGGGCCTGCTCGCGCAGCGCCTCATCTGGAATATCCAGCGCAAACTGAACCTCCAGAACGCCGCCCATATAGGCGCCGGCCCGCACCGAAGCCGATACCGGCTCCATGCGGACATAGCTTGGCGATGTCGAGAGAATGCGCTCCGACACTGCAGGCGCAGCGCTTTCTTCTTCCGCGGGCGGCGGGGCCGATAGCGCAAGGGCGGCAGATGCCAGAAGTGTCGCAAACAGGGTATCCATAAGCGCAAGCCTAGCCTGTCACCGGTAAACAAGCGGTTGGCAGGCGGGCGTCAGGAGCGGCTGTTTTCAGGCGGAAAATCAGCACTGAGGCGCGACAGGCCGGGATCAAGACGGACTGCCTGCCGGTAGTAATCGTACGCGGAAGCCGTCTCGCCGCTGGCCCGGCTGGCATAGGCCAGCGAGACAAGGATGCTGGCATTGTCCGGCGCGCCCTCGTGCGCGAGCATCAACGCCTCCGCAGCTGACCGGTGCAGGCCCAGCGCGGTCATCACCACGCCCTGCTCATAGCGGCGCCATGGCGTGTCTTCTACGGTAATCGCCTGCTCGATATGGGCCAGCGCTTCGCGATTGCGTCCGGCAAGGCGGGCATGGCTGGCCTGCTCATCATGCCAGATGGCGGCGAACTGCGCCGGTAATGCGCCCGGGCTGAGAGCGGCCAACTCCGCGTGCGCCGTTGCACGGTCACCGGCAAGACGGGCCGCGCGGGCGGCCATCAGCCGGTCTTGCGCTGCCCCTGACAGGGCAGCGGCATCGCGCCAGGCCTGGCGTGCACCGGCTCCGTCACCGGCAGCTTCGGCGCGATAGCCATAACTGCGTAGCGCAAAAATCTGCTCATCCGTGGTGAGAACATGACGCTCGGCCAGCACGGCCTGCAGCGCCGTGACCGCGCGGTCATGGTCACCGGCCTCTATCGCGCAGGTCGCTGCTGCCAGCCAGTCGCGCACATCCCCGCTGGACCGGGCCAGCTCGGCAAAGGCGCTGTGTGCTGCGCGGCACTGCCCGCTTCCGGCGAGCGCATAGGCCCGCTCACGCAAGGCATATTCCTCGGCAACCTGGCCGGACACGGTAAGCCCCGCCGCGACCAGCACCGCGCCCGCCACCGTCTTGACAATACTGCCTGCCTGTATGGAAGCGAGAAGCGCCATGCCCTGCCTGTGCCGCTAACCATAAACCGGCAGGGGTTATACGCCTCTCAGCCCTGGTCTTCCAGTGAAATCGGGCCGTCCTTTGCCTGCAGAGAGTCTATCGGCTCAGAAATTGACCACCACGCGCCCGATGACACTATGGCCGGGCGTGTCACCCATGCCCGCCCGGTATTCCAGTTCGAAATCGACCCGGTGACGATACGCGCGGTACTGATCCTCACCGAACCAGCGCGAAACCATCACACCGGCGCCGGCCTCCAGCCGTTCGCGCGTGGCAAGGCTGTCATCGGAAATCTGGCCGACAGCCGTGACATAGGGTGTCACAGCCCAGCCCTCGCCCGTGCGGAAGCGAAGCCCGTGGCGCACAGAGGCATAGGCCGACGTGAACTGCGGATCATCCGGGATCCAGGCCAGATCGCCATAGAGGCTGGTATAGACCCAGCGATCCGCAACCGGATTCCAGTCTCCGCCTTGTGTCCATCCATAAGACGCCCGCAACAGCCAGGCATCGCGCGCCAGATCACCGCCTGCGATCAGACGTTCTGCAGCGAGGTTGAAATCATGGCCGGCAATGGGCTTCCAGCGCGCGCCAAGGCCAAGCTGGAGTGTGTCATCGGCACGCGAGAGCGATCCGGCATCAAGGCTCTGATAGGCGCGGCCATAGAGCGTGACCCCGCGCCCGGCCCGGTAGAGCCCCTCTGGCCGCCAGCCCGCCTCGGCGCCGATCTGGCTTTCAAAACTGCCCTGTTCGGGCAGGGTGAATCCGCTAAAAGCCGCGTCATCGCGCCAGGTCAGATAGCCCGTGAAATAGGTCGTGCGTTCAAGCGTCTCGACCTCACGGCGCAACCGGTAGAGCCGCACCGGGTCATCATCGCCCGTCCCCGCGGCGGCGTGCCGGTCAATCGCATCACGAAAAGCGGCCGCCGCGGCGCTGCGCTGTCCGGCGGCGGCGCGCGCATAGCCTTCTTCCTCGCGTACGCCGAGATTGAGCTGCTCGCGCCCTGCCACATCGGCAAAGATCAGCGCCGCATCCTCATGGCGCCCGGCACGCCGGTAGGCATAGGCATTGGCCAGCGCGATGTCCCGGCTCAGCGGGTCTGCCGCGTAGGCCGCCTCCAGCGCGATCAGCGCCCCGGCATCATCGCCGGCTGCCTGCAGCCACAGGCCCTTGTCGAAATGCCGGAAGGCCGCCGGCTCGATGGCAATCGCGCGGTCCATCCACATCGCTGCCTCACGGGGCTGTTCAGCGGAGATCACGCGCGCACGCTCCTCGTAAAGCAGTGCCAGCTCACCGCCCTGGAATCCCGTCTCGTCAAGCGCAGCCAGCCGCGCGCGCGCGGCGCCCGTCTCTCCCGCCAGCCGGAGGGCCCGCGCCGCCCGCAGCCGGTCGCCGGGCGATTGCGACAGGCCGGCCGCCTCCACCCAGGCCCAGCGCGAACGGTTCAGATCACCGGCCGCTTCTGCCTGAAAGCCGATTGAGCGCAGCACATAGATGGTCTCGTCCGCATTCATGCCGCCAATCGTGTGCGCGTAGAGATAGGCTTCCAGCGCGGTCGCCGGGTCGCCCAGCGTCGCCGCACAATCGCCGGCCATCATCCAGCCTTGCGCCGTGCCAGCCGCGACGGCCTGCTGGCGCAAATGCTCATAGCCGCAGGCAAGCTGGCCGGAATCAGTGGCAAAGGCAGATACCGCCCGGTCGACATCCACCCCGGATTCAAGCAACAGGCCGGCAGCAAGCAGGCCAATGGCCGAGTTGAACCGGAAGCGCGTCAGGCGTTTACGGGTGTGGGTCATGAAAGGGTCTCCGCTATACGAGCCGGAACAGGCATGGGCGGCGGGGCTGGCGCTCTTTCCATGAGCGCACCGGCGCGTCTGTCCAGATCAAAAATGAAGGGTGTTTGCGATGGCGCAGGCAGGGCTGGACGGGGCGCAGCCGGCACCGAAGCGGCAAGCCCGGCGGTCAGGGTCTCCGGCAAGGCGGGGCGCGCCGCCACGGGCCGCTCGTGCGAGGCAAAGCTGGACTGGGTGCGGCGTATCTCCTCCGGCGAGGGATAGGAGTGCATCGTCTTGTCCCAGGTGATCGCCACACCGGTCACGCGGTGGACGATCCAGCGCCGGTTGGCGCGTGCGGCCGCCAGAAAGCCGATATAGTTGCCCACCACCATGCGCACCGGCACCATTACCAGGTATTTGAACCCGTGCGTGATGCCGGTGAAGATCATCCGGTGGACGAGCCGGTTCACCAGAAACCAGAAATTGATCAGCACGATCGACCAGACCCAGCTTTTGGGGTCGATCAGCGGCGGCAGGCCACCGGCTTCGGGAATGGCGGCCGAGACAAGCCAGTACAACGCCCACTGGAGGGTGATGAAGTAGGCCAGCATGCCCGTCGGCGCGGTCCAGATGGCTTTGCGGTCGCGATAAAGGAAATAGCGGTGGACGAGCGGGCCGACCCATCCCAGCTGCCGCCAGCCCATGTAGGAAATGCCCAGCATCCAGCGTGATTTCTGCTTTACCGACACCGTCATCGCGTCGGGGAAAAATTCACGCGTGCACACGAGCTCCACCCGCGTGCGGCGCCTGCCTTTGGGCGTCGTCAACCTGACCCGCGCAAAATAGCGCACAAAGGCGGACTTGAACCCGGCCTCATAGAGCCGGTGGCCGATATCATAATCCTCGGTCAGGCTGTCGGTATTGAAGGGCAGGTTCTCGCGTTCGGCATTGAGAAGGTCGATGACGCGGCGCGACAGCGCAGTTGCCACGCCGGCAGAGGGCACTTGCGCGGTCATGTGGGAGCGAACGACGAGATCCTTGGTATGCCATTCGGCAAACTCGTCCATATAGTGGCCTGCCACCAGCGCGTTCCAGGCACGCGGCATCGACAGGACCGGCAATTGCACCATGTCGGCGCGGTCCAGCCAGGCATTCATCACCTTGAAGGACAGGGGATGAATCACGTCCTCGCTGTCATGCATGACAAAGGCGTCATAGCGCCTGCCGGTCTGCAGCTCACGGGCGATCGCGTTCTGGATGATCCAGTTCAGGCAGTCGGCTTTCGAGGTCGGGCCGGGATGGCCGACATTGGCGCGGTAGACATTGCCGTGACGGGCCACCAGCGCGTCGGCCTCGCGGATCGTGTCCGCATCATTGGGATATACCCCGATAAAGATGTCGTAGGCGGTATAGTCCAGCTCCTGAATGGTGTGATCCACCATCCGGGCAATCACATCGGCCTCCTGCCAGGCAGGGATCAGTATGGCCAGCCGCTTTTCGGGCATGGCACGCAGCTTTTCGACCGAGGGAATGCGCCGGAAGGGCCGCAAGACAAGGTTCTGCGCCGTCAGCACCCAGTAATAGAGGTCCAGAAACGTGTCATCGATGGAAGAGACAAAGATCACCAGCGCCGCATAGACCGTCGCCCAGGACAGAACCGTCCAGTAGATGCGCACGGCCTCGCCCAGGCTTTCGCGTGTTACAGGATCGGTGAACCAGTCACCCAAGCCCCCAACCAGGCCTGCCGCCGCCTCTAGAAGAGAAAACCAGTCCATCCCCGCCCCGCTCGTCCGATGCCGGGGATCTGCCCGGCAGGTTTTAGGGGTAGGGGCGGAGTTTGCTGAAAATTAATCCTGAATGAGGCCATAAAAGGCCAACAAATACAGTCAGATGGCGTTCACCTCCGGTTCATGTGAAGCTCTGGGCACCGGTTAACGTATTGAATTTTTGTAATACGGCGCTCCCATCGGCGGTGCCCGGTGCGCGAACAGGCTGCCTTATTGGTGCCGTCTTGACGGGGCGCGGCCACATTAGCGCCCCATACCCGGTACCGGCAGCTGCAAATGTCTGCCGATCCGGAACTTTTTCGGACGTCTGGATAAATGGCGCCGGCGGCGCAGCGCCGGAACTGCGGAGTTTGAAACCGCAATCACGCGCCGGCAGCGTCAGCTAGGACCGGCCGGGCGAACGCGGAGGAAAACCTGGAAAAATGGTGGAGCCGAGCGGGATCGAACCGCTGACCTCGTCATTGCGAACGACGCGCTCTCCCAACTGAGCTACGGCCCCACTTCGCGAAGAGGTCAGGGAGGTAGTGCCCGGCCACGTATCTTGTCAAGCACATGATGGAGCAGCCGTCGAAATCGCCGGTGGCCCGCTTGACGCCCGTCCTGCCGCATAGATAGTGCCGGCTAAGCAGGGGAGGCCCGAAGCGCATGGAACCCATGACGCATTCGCTATCAACGCACGGCTTCATGCCCCACGGCATGTGCTATCTGTGGGAGCCGTCCATATTGTGGACGCATGTGCTGTCCGATGCGCTGATCGCGCTGTCCTATTTCTCCATTCCCGCAGCGCTGGCCATTTTCTCGATACGCAGGCCCGACCTGGTCTACCGCCCGGTAATGTGGCTGTTCGTGGCCTTCATCCTTCTGTGCGGCATGACGCATCTTTTCTCCATCTGGACGGTATGGAACCCGCACTATCAGTTCGAGGGCGTGCTGAAAGCGGCCACGGCAGCCGTATCCGTGGCTACCGCCCTTGCATTGTGGCCGTTATTGCCGCGCGCGCTGGCCATGCCGTCAAACATACAGCTGCAACGATCCAACCATGCCTTGCAGGCCGAGATCGGGCGCCGCGACGAGGCGGAAGCCCGGCTGATGGCCGTGACGGGCCAGCTGGAACATCGCGTCCGCCAGCGCACGCGCGACCTTGAACGGGCCAATACGGCCTTGCGCCAGTTTGCGGCAGCCGCCGCGCACGATCTGCAGGCCCCCTTGCGTCACATCCAGATATTCTCCCAGCTTCTCGAGCAGGAAGAGGCCGATGCGATGAGCGCCGACGGCCAGAAGCATCTGGCCAAGGTGCGCGAGGGCGCGCTGCGTGCCCAGACCCTGATCGCTGTCCTGCAGGAATATGCCCAGCTGGTGAACCGGCCACCAAAGACCGAGGCACTGGAATTGCGGCGTGTCATTACCGGCGTGATGTCGGCGCTGGAAGACGACATACAGGCCAGCGGCGCATCGCTGGAGTTTGGGGATTTACCGCACGTTGAGGGCGATCCGGTGCTTTTGACCCAGCTTTTTCAGAATCTGGTTTCCAACGCGATAAAATACCGTTCCGCCCTGCCGCCGGTGATCACGATAAATGCCGCGCAGGGTGATGACGGCATGGTCGCGGTTTCCATTACAGACAATGGAATCGGGATCGATCCGGCGCACGCCGAGACGATTTTCCAGATGATGAAAAGGCTGCATGACAACACCCGTTATCAGGGTATGGGGGTGGGCCTGGCCTTCTGCCGGGAGATCGTCGAGAGCCATGGCGGCGAAATTTGGCTGGACGAAACCCACCTTCACGGCGCACGCTTCTGCCTGACCCTGCCGGCAGCGGGTTCGTTACCGGCCGGCGGCGTCACCTCGTAAGCCAGCGGGGCCCGAAGGGGAAGACAATGGCGAACAGTATCCGTCTCCTGCTCGTCGAGGATGATGAGAGCGACGCCTTTCTGACCAAGCGCGCCTTCGCCGACATGAAGGGTGCCAATCTGATGCACGTGCCCGGCGGGCAGGCCGCCCTTGATGCGCTTCGTTCCAGCCGGTTCGATGTCATGCTGCTCGATCTGAACATGCCGGGCCTGTCCGGCCACGAGGTCATCGAGGCGCTTCGCGAACGCGAGGACCCTGAACTGGTCCCCATCATCGTGTTCTCGTCGTCAAGCCAGCCAGGCGATATCGACAGGGCCTATGAGGCCGGGGCGAATGCTTACTTGCGCAAGCCCGACAGCCTGGGTGGTTATCAGCAGATGGCTGACGCGGTGTGCCGGTTCTGGCGCGACCACGCAGAGATACCCGGACGGCACTGACCACGCGCTTGCGTGACAGGGCAATGCGCGTCTAGACAGACGCCACCCCTTGCAACGCCTTGCGCGTGCGTCCAGACGGAGACAGCGATGACCTTCGGTCAGGCCCTGATAATCTATTTCATCATTCCGGTACTGAATATTCTGGTGCTGCTAATCTTTGTGAATGTGGTGCTGAGCTGGCTGGTCGCGTTCAATGTCGTCAATCCGCGCAACCAGTTCGTCAATACGATCTGGCGCGCCACCAATGCGCTGACCGAACCGGTGCTGTCGCCCATCCGCCGTATCCTGCCGCCGCTGGGCGGAATTGACCTGTCACCGCTGGTTCTGCTGCTGATCATCTTCTTCGTGCGCGAATGGGTGATCATGGGGCAGATATTTCCGCTTCTGGGCTAGCGTTCGGTGAGCACACCCGATTTCATCCGGCATCGTGAAGGGCTTGCCAGCCTGATTGACGGCAAGCTGGCCGCGCAGGCGCTCGACAGCGCGGTGGCAAGCGAGGCGGCATCGCTCAGTGCACGCATCGGGCGCAAACCCTGCCTTGCTGTGGTGCTGGTCGGCGAGGATCCGGCAAGCCATGTCTATGTACGCAACAAGGTAAGGCGCACAGAGGCTGCGGGCATGATCTCGCAGGAATTCCGGCGCCCCGCAGACCTGGCTGAAGCCGATCTGGTCGCTCTGGTGGAAACCCTCAATGCCGACCCGGCCGTGGACGGCATACTGGTGCAGATGCCGCTGCCCGCCCATATCGATACCAGGCGTGTGGTGGAGACGATCGATCCGGCCAAGGATGTGGACGGGCTGACCGCCACCAGCGCAGGCAGGCTGGTGCTGGGCGCGGACGGGCTGCGCCCCTGCACGCCTTCGGGCTGTGTCTGGCTGGCCCGGCAGGCGCTGGGCGACCTGTCCGGCCTGCACACCGTGGTGATCGGGCGCTCCATCCTTGTCGGCAAGCCGGCCGGGCTTCTGTTCCTGGAACAGAACTGTACGGTGACGCTCGCCCATTCGCGCACCCGCGATCTGCCTGCGGTCTGCCGCTCGGCCGATATTCTGATTGCCGCTGTGGGCCGCCCGGAAATGGTGCAGGCGGACTGGATAAAGCCGGGCGCGTGCGTGCTGGATGTCGGCATCAACCGCACTGATACAGGACTGGTCGGCGATGTCGCCTTCGAGGCGAGTGAAAAGGCCGCAGGCCATATCACGCCTGTGCCCGGCGGGATCGGCCCCATGACCATTGCTGTCCTGCTGGCCAACACGCTCAAGGCCGCCGCCGCACGGACCGGCGAAACAATCGCCGATCCCCTCGCAGGATAATGCGGAAATTTACGCTTTGCTAAGCGCGCAACGATAGCGTGTCGGCATGAACGCTGTAGCCCAAGCCACCCAGACCTTGCGCGTCCTCCATGTGGAGGACGACTTCGCCGATGCCATGCTGCTTCAGCAGGCCCTGTGCGATGCTGGCGGCTATGAGTTCGAGCTGGAAGTGGTGCGCACGCTGAGCGACGCCAAACGCAAGCTGGCCAGGCGCCAGTATGATCTGATCATCGTCGATCTGCGCCTGCCGGACTCCATCGACCCGACCGACACAGTGCGCACAGCCGAGAAGATTGCGCGCGGCACGCCGGTCCTGATCCTGACCGGATCGGCGCGTGTTGATGCCGAGGCGCTGGGACCGCACCTGACGATCCTGGACAAGAACGAATTCTTCAATGGCAAGGACCGCACGGCGAGCTTCCGCCTGATGCGCAAGGTCCAGGATGCGGCCAACGACGCTCTGCATCTCTAGGCGCCAGTCCACCCCCTTTTCGTAAGGCCTCAGTGCTCTAGCTCTTCTCGCCATGAGCACCACCCTCACCTCCTTGCCTGAATATTATCGTGCCGTGATCGTTGGCGCGTCCGGCGGCATAGGCGCGGCATTTGTACGCCATCTCGCGGCTGATACGCGCTGCGGCGAGGTTCACGCCCTGTCGCGTTCGGGCGAAGTGCCGGACGGCCCAAAGGTCCGCGCCGGATCAATCAATCTGGAAGACCCTGCCAGCATAAGGGCGGCGCTGGAGCCGGTTGCCGCTAATGGCCCGGTACATCTCGCCATCGTAGCCAGCGGTGTGCTGCACGGTGAAAATTTCGGCCCGGAAAAGACCTGGCGGCATCTTGATGCGGCGAGCATGGCCCGCGTGTTTGCCATCAATACGACAGGCCCGGCCCTGGTCGCGGCGGCACTGCTGGACGCCCTGCCGCGCGAGGGCAAATCGGTCTTTGCCGCCCTGTCGGCGCGCGTCGGCTCCATATCCGACAACCGGCTGGGCGGGTGGCATGCCTACCGGGCGTCCAAGGCTGCCCTCAACCAGATCATCCGCACCTGTTCCATCGAACTGGCCCGCAAGCGGCGCGAAGCGCTCATCGTCGGCCTGCATCCCGGCACGGTCGAGACCGCGCTGTCAGAGCCCTTCCGGGGCAATGTCCCCGACGGCAGGCTGTTCACACCCGATTACAGCGCTGAGTGCCTGCTCAACGTCATCGACACGCTGACCCCGCAACAGTCAGGCCGCTGCTTTGACTTTGCCGGCGAGGAAGTTCTGCCCTAGCTGGAATCGTCAGCTCACTGCCCGGTCGCGGCCCTTCCAGTACGGCTCGCGAAGCACGCGTTTGAGGATCTTGCCCGTGGGGTTGCGCGGCAGGGCGTCGATGAAATCCACGCTCTTGGGCACCTTGTAGGCGGCAATGCGCTCGCGCGCGTGCGCGATCAGGGCTTCTTGCGTCGCGTCCGATCCCGGCGCCTTTACCACCACCGCCTTCACCGCCTCGCCCCAGCGCTCGTCCGGCACGCCGATCACGGCCACATCGGCCACGCCCGGATGGGAGAAGAGCGCGTTTTCCACCTCCGCCGGGTAGATATTCTCCCCGCCGGAAATGATCATGTCCTTCACCCGGTCATGGATGAAGAGATAGCCATCAGAATCCAGATACCCGGCATCGCCCGATTTGAACCAGCCATCTGAATTGATCGCCTCTGATGTGGCATCGGGCCGGTTCCAGTAGCCCGTCATCAGGCTGGTGCCGCGTATCCACACCTCGCCCACCTCGCCTTGCGCCACCGGCTGGCCGTCCTCGCCCGCGACACGGATCTCGATACCGGCATTGGGCTTGCCGGCGGCGCGCAGCTTGCCGCGCGCCGGATCATGGTCGGCAGGCGGCAGATGCACCGCCGCGCCATTGGTCTCGGTGAGGCCGTAGAATTGCAGGAAGCCGCAATCGAAAATCTTGGCTGCTTTCAGCAGCAATTCTTCCGCAATCGGCGAGGCGCCATAGGCAACCAGCCTGAGCGAGGAGAAATCGCGGGGTTTCGCCGCACTCGCCTGCACCAGAAACAATATCACCGCCGGCACGAAGAAGCTGGTCTGGACCTTGTGTTGCTCGATCAGGTCCAGAATGGCGACCGGATCGACTTCCTTTACGATGATATTGGTCGCTGCCTGATAGAAGCCCAGCAGGGCCCAGTTCGTGCCCGCCACATGGAAATAGGGCATGGCCACCAGATTCGGATCGCCCGGCTCCCACGTGACAAACCCGTCATGCAGCCCCTGCTCGAATAGCGAGAGATACGCGCCGTGCGAGAGCACCACGCCCTTCGGGTGGCCCGTCGTGCCGGAGGTGTAGAGCTGGAGCACATCCTCTTTCGGGTCGGTCTTCAGCATCGGATCAGCGTCCGGCTGCCCGTCGCGCCAGCCGGCATAGCCTTTCCATGCCGCATGCCCGCCATCGAGCGCAATCACGGTTTTCAGCGCGGGCAGGTCTGGCAGCAGGCTCTCCACCAGCGGGTAGTATTCGGCGTCCACAAACAGCGTGGTGACGCCCGCATCTTTCAGGATATAGGCAATCTCCGGCGCGGCGAGGCGCCAGTTCACGCCCGTCAGCACGCAAGCCGCCTTGGCCGCGCCAAAGAGAAGCTCGGCGAAATAATCGCTATTCTTGCCTAAGTGACCGATGCGCGTGCCCGGCTCACACCCCAGTGCGATCAGCCCGTTCGCCACTTGGCTGGCATGGGCGTCCAGCGCGCCATAGCTGGTGGTGCGATCCTGGAATATCTGCGCGGCCACCTTGCCGTTCTCGCGCGCCTGCTGGCGCAGCACATCGGCCATGGATACGAGCTTGCCCGCATCGATCATTCGCGTCTCCTCCCTCATCTCTTCCGCCGGGCCATGCCCTGACGCTCCGGCCACTGACGGGCCGCTCAACGAGGGATGATAGGGGAAGAAGGATAAAGGGGAAGGGGGTGGGTTTGGTTGGTGGAGTGAGAACAGGCTCACTCCGCGAAGCAGCAAGGTGACTGCCCGCCCGCGCTCATGCGCGAAACCCGGTCCGCAGCTTGAACGAAGCCAATTGCCGTGAGACAGAGAAAAATGGTGCCGCTTGCGTGACTCGAACACGCGACCTACGCATTACGAATGCGTTGCTCTACCAGCTGAGCTAAAGCGGCTTTGCCACGTCGTATAACGGGCGGGTGCGCGGGCAAGGCGGACGGCCCCTTCCCGGCGGCGCGCAAACTATCCGCGAACGCGTGTCTTCGCAAGCGCGCTTGTGCGTGTGGTGTGGAGGACGGGATTCCCCGGCTAAAGCCGGTGAAACGAGCAAATGGATTCCGGCTCGGGGGCCAGGACCCCGTGGAAACACCAGAGCGGGAACTCGGCGCAAAGAACCACCAGCTTGAACCATCACACGCGTCGTTCCCGCGCAGGCGGGAACCCAGAGCAACGTGGCACTGCGTTCGCCCTACGATCTCTGGGCCCCCGCCTGCGCGGGGGTGACGAGGTTGGAGTTTATTGGTTTTCCCGGCATGCGCCAGTGAAACGGAATCTGGGTTCCGGGTCTGCGCGCTTCGCGCTGCGCCTGGAATGACGCAAAGATGATGGGCTCTGGTGAAGCGCTACCTACCGCAGCTTCGCTCTTATCGCCTCCACGACCGGCTTTGCCAGCGCATCGAAAAAGGCTTCGAGATGGTCGGCCGGGCGGGCCGCGGCGGCATCATTGCCGATGACGATATCGGCGCAATCCGCATTGGGGTGGGTCCATTCATGATGCATGGGCCGCACTGTCCCCAGATACTGGCCGACAACCGATTGCGCCGTGCGGCCGCGCTCGTTCACATCGCGCAGCAGGCGCCGGGCGAGGCGGATATCGTCAGGCGCATCGACATAGACCCGGATATCGAACAGGTTTTTCAGCCGCTCGTCGCAGAACAGGTGAATGCCCTCCACCAGGATGATGTCGCACGGCGTAACGGGCCGGGTATCGGCGCGGCGGCGGTGGATGGTGAAATCATAGATCGGGGCGTTGACCGTATCGCCGCGCCGCAGCGCTTCGAGATGATCAGCCAGCAGCGCATGATCGCGCGAGGCCGGGTGGTCGAAATTGAAGCGGGCGGCTTCGAAATCGGGCGAGGCGCCATGATCGCCGTAATAATCATCTTCCGCCATGACCAGCGCCGTCATCGGTTTGACGGCGCGGGCCGCCGCGCGCGCAATCTCGGTCTTGCCGGAGGCTGACCCTCCGCTTACCCCCACGATCAGCCTTGCCATGCGCCAGTCCTCTAGCCCTTGTCGTCTTCATCCACGCCGGGGTCGTCCGGCGCAAAGCGCGGACCCGCAGCGGGTGTTTCCTCGCGCTTTCTTCTCTCCCGGTCTGGTAAGGGCGCAGGCGCGATGATGACAGGGCCCTCTTCAGCGGCAGGGGGTTCTTTCGCAGCCGGTTTGGGGGCTTCAAGGAGAATGCGGTCGGGGAGCGCCTCGGCGATCATCTCGAAGCGCTCATGGCGCGGATGGATAAGGCGCTGCTCGTCGCCCCAGGCATAGACCAGGCGCTGCCAGTCGCTTTCGGCAAAATTGAAGGCTTCGCCGTTCCCATCAATGTCCGACCAGTCCGCCTCTCCGGGCGCATGGGCGGCGCGGGCGAGATAGCGCTGCGCGGCATCCTCATCGCCTTCGAGCCGCGACAGGCGCGCGGCCAGCGTGCACACGCGCGCAGACAGGGGCGTCTCGGCCAGCAGGGGCGTGATGGCGCTGCGGGCTGCCTCGACATTGCGCTGCTGAAGGGCGATGCCGGTGAGCAGAAGGCGCGATTCCCGGTTATCGGGATTGAACTCGGCGAGCGCGCGCAGGCGCGCGGCCTTTTTCGTTGCCGTGTCGGACTTTCTAAGCTCGCCATAGGTGCGTGCAATGGCCGGATGCGGGCGCAACCGCCACGCGGTTTCCAGAATATCCGCCGCCTTGCGGTGGCGGCGGCGTGCGGGCAGGAGATCGCCTGCCAGCACCGCGGCGGGCGCAAAGCCCGGCGAAGCCTGCGCCGCTTTCTCGGCGAGCTCAGCGGCTTTCTCGGCATCGCTCTGGCGCATCTGGCGCGCCTTGACGGTCAGGATTACCGCCCGGCGCCGCGCGGCACTGTCGGGGGCGATATGGCGGCGTTTTTCACCTTCGGAGAGGGTTTCCAGCGCCTCGTCCCAGCGCGCGGCGGCAATTTGCGCATTGAACAGGCTGTCAAACGCCCACCGCGCGGTGCGCGCTTCGGCAAAGGCCTTGCCGGCATGCGTGATGACATTGCCGGTCTCGCCTTGCGTTTCAGCCAGCACGGAGAGGCCCCGATGGGCGACAAGGCGGGTCTTGGGGTCTTCCAGCAGGGCCTCGTAATGCCCGCGCGCGGCCAGGAGATTGCCGGCGGCCTCGGCGGCTCTGGCAGCCAGAAGCCGCGACAGGGCAGGCCGCTCCAGCAGGGCATCGGCGCGTGCCGCCTGACGCACGGCCAGCTCTCCCTCACCGGCAGCCGCTGCGATCAGCGCGCGCTCCAGCGCATCAACGCCTTGTTCACGCCGCCGCCGCCGGCGCAACTTGCGCCAGGCATCGGGCGCGCCCCACATCTTGGCGATCAGCCACCAGAGCACGGTCAGCAGGAAAGCCGCGACGATCAGCACGCCCATGAAAAGCGCAAAGCTGGTCTCGGCCTGCCAGCCAAGAAATTCAAAACTGGCCGTACCGGGGTTGAGGGTCAGCCAGACCGCCAGGATCGCCGTGATGACGCACAGGGCAACGGTAAGGATAAGGCGGATCATGGTGTGCTCCTGCCCGGTATTGCGGTGCCGCGGCTCAGCGCGCCGCGCAGTGTGGAAAGGGAATTTTCGATGTCCAGGCGCGCGCGCGCCTGCGCCAGCCAGCCAGAGGCAGCCTCTGCGGCAGGGCCGTCCAGACGGGCAGCAGCCTCCACCGCACCGGCCAGATCACCGCGCGACAGGCGGCTTTCGGCCTGACCCACCAGCGCCAGCGCGCTGTCAGGACTGCTGTCGGCCGGGCGGATTTCGAACAGGCCCAGAAAGCGCCGCGTCTCGCCCGAGGCCGAACGGATTGCGGCAGCCGGGAAACTCTCTTGCAGATCATCGGACGATGGCACACCCCGGCGCGCATGGGGCTGCAGGGCGGCAAGGCCCGGCGCATCCGGCCACAGCCGGGCCAGACTGGCGCGCTCGGCTTCAAAACTCTCCGATCCCCGGGCCATGTCACGCAAGGCGATGAAGGCAAGGATACGCCCCGCCGAGCGTTCAACCGCTTCGGCTTCGCCGCCAGCGCTGGCTTGCGCCTCGGCCAGGCGGGCTTCGAGGGTGTTCAGCCGGGCGTCAAAGGCTGCATCACGTGTGGTCAGGGTATCGCGCATCTGTGCGGACACATCATCCTGCTGCGCCGACAGGGCGGCAAGCTCACCCTCCAAGCGCTCTGCAGTCCCGGTCAGACGGGTCTCAAGGGCGTTGATGGCCTCCTGAACAGGACGCAGATCAGTTGTGCCGCCGCTGGCCGTCCCCAACCCTTCGACCTGTTCGCGCAGCGCCTGAAGCTCGATGCGAAGGGCCGCATCGCGCTCATCCAGCATCGCCTCCAGCGCGGCCTCATCAAGGCTTTCGCCCGCCACGACAGCGGGGCGGGCCTCAAGGGTCTCCAGACGCTCTTCCAGTGCACGGATTTCGCTGTCGAATGTACGTAGCGCTTCGGTGGGTACCATCTCGGTCAGGGGCCGGTCCTCGGCCGCGTTCAGGCGCGCCTCCAGCCCGGCGAGCTGACTTTCCAGACGGGCAATGTCTGTGCTGGCTGCCGTATCGTCCGTCCGGTTCAACCCCGCCGCATACCAGCCCGCCACGCCGCCAGCACCGCCCGCCAGGATAAGCGTGAGGACAAGCCCGGCGATACGCAGAGCAGCTTTGCCGCCGCCGGAGCGCTTTTCAGGCTTGGCCGGTTCAAATTCGGCATCAATGGGCTCCGCCTCGCCGGGCGGAGGGGTGTTCTCGGGGGAGTCCGCTTGCATGATCAGGTCTGGTGCCTTCGGATTTGCGTCTCGCCCACTCTAGGGTGCGCCGCGCCGCTTCGCCAGTTCATCGAGTGCGGCGAGCAGGCTCTCCTCGGACGGCTGTCCGGCGATGTGCGCTTCCAGGCCGCGCGTGTGCAGCGGCACGGCGGCGCGCTCCGATATGGCGATGAATGCCAGACGCGCGGAGACAGCACTCAGTTCCGCCGCGTCCACAAGCGTCAAAAAACGCTGCGCGCCCCGCGCCGAATGGACAAGAACGATAGCAGGGCCAGCCTCAAGCGCCGCTCTGGCACGCGCGGTCAGTCCGCGCGCCAGCCGGGTCCGGTAGACCGTGCGGGTCGTGACCGTGAAGCCCAGCACCTCCAGCATGCCGGCCAGATCGCCTGCCCGGTCCTCTCCGCTCAAATGCAGGACATGACGGCCGGCGGGCAGGGTGCGGGCGATAGTCCGCGCCAGTGTCTCCGCGTCACCCCCCGCGCTGGTGACAGTGGCAAAGCCGTCTTCGCGCGCGGCCTTTGCCGTGCCCTCACCGACGGTGAACACCGGCAGATGGATGAGCGGCCCTGTATCACGAACGGCCTGCAGCGCATTGGCGCTCGTCAGGGCCAGCGCATCTGCGCCGTCGGCCTGAATGACGCGGCGCGAACGCACGACCTGCGAAACGGGGCAGGCAATGGCCGGGAGCCCGCGCGCCCGGACGGCCTTGACGGTGCGGGCATTGCCCGGCTGGGTGCGCGTGACGATGACCGGCACGCGCAAGCTCATGATCCCGACCCGGCCAGGATGGCTTCCACGGCCGGGCCTCCCTCGTCCCGCAATCTCTGCCCCAGGGACAGGCCATAGGCGCGGGCCGCTTTCACCGTGCCGATTCCGGTCCTTGTGTCCTCCATGCGCCAGCGCTGCGTGCCGTCAGGTTTGAGCACTTCGGCGGTCAGGTGCAGCGCGCCGCCGTCCAGCACGCCATGCGCCGCCAGAGGCGTGCGGCAGGAGCCGTCCAGCGCTTCGAGCACGCCGCGTTCAGCCGCAATGGCAAGAGCGGTTGGCGCATGGTTGAGCGGAGCGAGCGCTGCGCGCGCGGCGTCATCATCGCTGCGTATCGTGATGCCAATGGCGCCTTGCGCGGGCGCGGGCAGGCAGTGTGCGAAATCAACACCCGGCCAGTCCCCTTCCGGCCGCCCCAGCCGCCTGAGACCCGCCTTGGCAAGGAATGTCGCCGCAATCGGCCCGTCTTTGAGCTTTTGCAGGCGGGTGCCGACATTACCGCGTAAAAGGGTGATCTGAAGGTCGGGCCGCGCATGGAGCGCCTGTGCCTGACGACGCAGTGAGGCGGTGCCAACCAGTGCGCCTTGCGGCAGGCCTTCCAGCGTGCCCGGGCCAGCGGCGGTGAGCAGAATGTCTGCCGGGTCTTCACGCTCCAGCACGCAGGCCAGCTCCAGCCCGTCTGGCAGATGTGTGGGCACATCCTTCATCGAATGGACCGCAAACGCCGCCTTGCCATCCAGCTGGGCGCGGTCAAGCTCGCGGGTGAATAGCCCCTTTCCGCCCGCCTCCAGCAGCGCCCGGTCGGTGATCTGATCGCCCGTAGTGACAAGCCCGAGTATGGGAAAGGCGGTATCCGCATCACCCGCACCATGGGCTGCCGCCAGCTGCGCCTGCACCATCAGCGCCTGCGCCATGGCCAGCGGGGAGGTGCGGGTGGCTATCGCCATGACAGGCAGGGAAGCGCTCAACATGATCTCCGTGAGTTGTCAGCCTGCCGGAGCGGCGCTAACGGATGGGTATGGCGTTATCCCATACCCATCCCGGCGCGCAAGAAGGCCAGCCCGTTACCGTGCTGGGGCTTGAATCGAGCTGTGATGACAGCGCGGCCGCCATAGTCCGCCTGCATGGCGATGGCAGGGCTGAAGTACTGGCCGAGCGCGTCATCAACCAGAACAGCGATCATGCGCCCTTTGGCGGCGTGGTGCCGGAGATTGCCGCGCGCAGCCATGCCGAGCGCATGGACCATCTCGCCCGCGAGGTGATGGAGGAGGCGCGGCTGGAATTTGGCGCGCTGGACGCCATTGCGGCCACGGCGGGCCCCGGCCTCATTGGCGGGGTGATGGCCGCGCTGATGACCGCCAAGGGGCTGGCGATCGGCGCGGGCAAACCGCTGATCGCGGTCAATCATCTCGAAGGTCACGCGCTCTCACCGCGCCTCGTTGAGCCCTTGCCCTTCCCCTGGCTGCTCCTGCTGGTCTCCGGCGGGCACACCCAGCTTGTGAGCGTGGAAGGGGTGGGGCAGATGACCCGGCTCGGTTCCACCATTGATGACGCAGCAGGTGAGGCCTTCGACAAATCCGCCAAGGTGCTGGGCCTTGGCTTTCCCGGGGGACCTGCGCTGGAAAAGCTCGCCGCCGAAGCCACAGACCCGTCGCGCTTCCCCCTGCCGCGCATGCTGGCACACGACAAGAGCTGCAATTTTTCGTTTGCGGGCCTGAAAACCGCGGTCAAGCGCAGCTATGACGCGGTGGAGGCCCCGACAGACGCCAACCGTGCCGACCTTGCCGCCGCTGCGCAAGCCGCCATCGCGGCGCATCTGGCTGAACGCACGGGCCGGGCGCTGGATCTGTATGCAGCGCACAACCCTCAAGCCCGGGTACTGGTCGCGGCAGGCGGCGTGGCCGCCAACACCGCCGTGCGCAAGGCTCTGATCAGGGAGGCTGAGACGCGCGGCTTCCGCACGCTCTTCCCGCCCCTGAAATACTGCACCGACAATGCCGCCATGATCGCGCTGGCAGGCGCAGAGC
This sequence comes from Glycocaulis albus, assembly GCF_014639075.1. Lineage (GTDB taxonomy): Bacteria > Pseudomonadota > Alphaproteobacteria > Caulobacterales > Maricaulaceae > Glycocaulis > Glycocaulis albus. Next base: position 27,339 of record NZ_BMFS01000001.1, on the reverse strand, counting down.
GCTTCCGGCTGGGCATCAGTGACGATCTTGATGTGCCCGCGCGGGCGCGCTGGCCGCTGGATTCCGGTGCCGCCAGCGATGATCCGCTGCTAGGGTCTGGAAAGAAGGGACCAAAGGCATGAGCGCAAGACTGGGCATTATCGGGGCAGGCGCCTGGGGTACGGCACTGGCGCAGGCGGCAGCGCGCGCCGGCACGCCCTCAACGCTCTGGGCATTCGAGCCGGAGGTGGCGGCGGCCATCAACGAGACACACGAGAACCCGGTCTTCCTGAAAGGGATCAAGCTCGATCCCGCCATCCGCGCCACCAACAACGCCGCAGACCTCTCGGCGTGTGGTGCCTGGCTGGTTGTCACCCCCGCCCAGCATATGCGGGCCAGCCTTGAAGCCTTCCGCGCGCATCTGAGACCCGGCACGCCGGTCGCGCTGTGCTCCAAGGGCATTGAGCGGGGCAGCCTGAAATTGATGAGTAATGTGCTCGGCGAGACATTGCCCCACGCGGTGCCGGCCGTCCTCTCCGGTCCGTCCTTTGCCGCCGATGTGGCGCGCGGCCTGCCGACCGCCGTCACGCTCGCCTGCACGGACGCCAGCGCAGGCGAAAAGCTCATTGCCATGATCGGGTCGGCCAGTTTTCGCCCGTATCTCGCCGATGATCTGATCGGTGCGGAGATTGGCGGCTCGGTAAAAAACGTGCTGGCGATTGCCGCCGGCATTGTCGAAGGACGCGAGCTGGGCCGGTCGGCCCATGCCGCCCTGATCGCGCGCGGGTTTGCCGAGATGACGCGCCTGGCGGTAGCGCTGGGCGCGCAGCGTGAAACGCTGACGGGCCTGTGCGGGCTGGGCGATCTGGTACTGACCTGTTCCTCGCCGCAATCGCGCAATATGTCGTGCGGGCTGGCGCTGGGGCGCGGCGAATCGCTTGCCGACATCATGGCCGCGCGCAATTCTGTGACAGAGGGTGTCGCCACCGCGCCCGCCGTCATGGAGCTGGCCGCGCGCCACCATGTCGACATGCCGATCTGCGAGGCGGTGGCAGCCATTGTCAGCGGCAAGGCCAGCGTCGATGCGGCCATCAACGCCCTGCTGGCGCGGCCCTTTACCAGTGAGAGCGCGTGACCATGAGCGACATGCCCCCGCCCGGCACCGTGCTGGGCCGTCTCGACGCGCTGGCCGATCCGGGCGCCTTCCCCTCAGACTATGAGCCCTTGCCCATATTGCTGGTACGAAAGGGCGACGAGGCCTTCGCCTATGTGAATGTCTGCCCGCATCAGGGACGCCCGCTCTGCCTGCCCTCGGGGCGTACCCTTGTGAGCGAAGGCCAGTTCATCGTTTGCCCGTTCCACGGGGCGAGCTTTGCCCTTGAAAGCGGCGCCTGCACGGGCGGGCCCGCCGGGAAGGCGGGCCTCAAACCTGTACCGGTGGCGGTGTCAGACGGGGCAATCGTCGCGGCTTAGCTTTTCCCTCGTGCTTCGAGACACTCGCTTCGCTCGCCCTCAGCATGAGGGGAAAAGCACGGCCAAGCCCTCATCCTGAGGGGCTTCGTCAGAAGCCGTCTCGAAGGACGAGGGCTTCACCCCTCGTCCTTCGCCGCGTTCTGCGCCAGCTCGCGCAGCTCGGTGGAGGCAATGGCGATCTTGGAAAGGGTCCACCCGCCAGAGGCCGACAATTGCTCGATCAGATGATCGGTGCGGTCCACCTCATGGGCATGGGTGACCTGCCAGGACGAGACCAGCTCCCCGGCCCAGTCCTCGGACGGATCCTCCACACCCGCTTTCAGCTTGCCACCCGCCGCATCGGCGTAGCGTGCAATTGCGGTGGAGATGGCCAGCTGACTGGCAAACAGATCCTCCACCAGACGGCGCGTGGCCAGCCGGTCCCAGTGCTGGTCGGAGGTCAGATAGCTGGCCGCAGAGCGCAGCGGATCGAACCCGAAACGCTCGCCAATGGCATGATAGGCCCGTGCAGCCGCCGCCAGCGGCCAGCCGGCGCTGCCAGCGAGATCGATAATGTCCGTACTTGGAACAAGGGGCTGCAGAAGCGCCGCAATGCCAGCCAGCTTTGCCGGTGCGCCCTGGTCTTTCAGCCGCGCACGGCGTCCGGCGACACCGGCGCGTTCATGGCTGGAAAGCACGCTTTCACCCCATTCGCGCAACTGGTCGGCACCTTGCCGGTAGCGCTCGATCATATCGCCCACCGGCGCAGCCTTGCCCGCCTCCTCGGCGCGCGCACGCCGGGCAAGCCAGACCGTCTGTTTGAAAAGCAGGCGGCGCACCTCCTCGTGCAGGCTGATCTGCGCACTGGCTGGCACCTTGTTGTCGAGCGCATTGATCTGGGCCATGAGATCGTCGATACGGAAAATCTCGCGCGCGGCGGCAAAGGCGCGGGCGATGGCGGGCGTGTCGGCCCCGCTAAGCTCCAGCGCACGCTGCAGGAAGTCCGGCCCGCCCATATTCACCAGATCGTTGGCAAGGCGCGTGGCGATGATCTCCCTTTTCAGCCGGTGCCCGTCCATGGCGTCGGCAAACTTGTGCAGGGCCTTGGGGAAATAGGTGACCAGCGTGTCCTTGAAGTGCGGGTCGTCCGGCACGTCACAGGCCACGACCTTGTCGAACAGGGCTATCTTCACATAGCTGGTGATGATGGCGATTTCCGGCCGTGACAGACCATCATTCTGATCTTTCAGGCCGCGGATGGTCTCCTTGCCCGGCAGACCCTCTACCGCGCGGTCAAGCCGGCCTTCGGCCTCCAGGCTCTCCATCACACGCTCGTGCACATCAAGGTCTTCCGGCGCGCGCTCGCGGGCGAGCGTCAGAGTAAGCGTCTGGTCGTAATTGTGGCGCAGCACGTGCTCGGCCACGTCATTCGTCATGGATTCCAGAAGCGTATTGCGCTCCTCACGGCTCATATCGCCTGCACGCATCATCGGGTTGAGCAGGATCTTGATATTCACTTCATGGTCGGAACTGTCGACGCCTGCCGAATTGTCGATGAAGTCGCCATTCACGCTGCCGCCCCTGCGGGCAAAGGCGATGCGGGCTGCCTGCGTCATGGCCAGGTTGGCGCCCTCACCGACCACACAGGCCTTCATCTCCTCGGCATCGACGCGGATGGCATCATTATTCTTGTCGCCAACCTGGTAGTTCTGTTCGGAAGCGGCCTTCACATAGGTGCCGATCCCGCCAAACCACATCAGCTCCACCTCGGCTTTGAGGAGGGCATGCATGACCTCGCTGGGCGTCGCGCTCTTGCCCTCAAGCCCGGTCAGGGCACGGATCTCGTCATTGAGCTGGATCGCTTTGGCAGAGCGCGAGAACACGCCCCCGCCCTTCGAGATCAGCTTGGAATCGTAATCCTGCCAGCTGGAGCGGTCCATCTCGAACAGGCGCTTGCGCTCCTTCCAGCTCTCTTCGGTGTCCTGCGGGTCGGGGTCGATGAAGATGTCGCGATGGTCGAAGGCGGCCAGAAGGCGGATCTGCTTCGACAACAGCATGCCATTGCCGAACACATCGCCGGACATGTCACCAACGCCGATGACGGTGAAGGGCTCTGACTGGATATCCTTGCCGCGCTCGCGGAAATGGCGTTTGACCGATTCCCAGCCGCCCCGCGCGGTGATCGCCATCTTCTTGTGGTCATAACCGGCAGACCCGCCAGAGGCGAAGGCATCGCCCAGCCAGAAATCATACTCATCGGTGGCCACGCCATTGGCGATATCGGAGAAGCTGGCCGTGCCCTTGTCGGCGGCGACGACAAGATAGGGATCTTCCCCGTCCCAGCGCACAACGTTTTCCGGCGCCACCACATTGCCGTCAGCATCCAGATTGTCAGTAATATCCAGCAGCCCGCGCAGGAAGGTGCGATAGCTCTCCTTGCCTTCGGCCATGAAGGCTTCCCGGTCAGACGGCTTGGGCAATTGCTTGGGATAGAAACCGCCCTTCGAGCCGACCGGCACGATGACGGCGTTCTTCACCTGTTGAGCCTTCACCAGGCCCAGCACCTCGGTGCGGAAGTCCTCGCGCCGGTCCGACCAGCGAAGCCCGCCGCGCGCCACCGGGCCAAAGCGCAGATGGACCCCTTCCACGCGCGGGCTCCACACGAATATCTCGCGATAGGGCTTGGGCGCGGGCAGGTCGCGGATCTTGCGGCTGGCAATCTTCAGCGAGATCCAGGGCTTGGGCTGACCATCGGCGTCTGTCTGGTAGAAATTTGTCCGCAGCGTGTACTTGATCAGCTTGACCAGCCGGCGCAGCGCCTTGTCATGGTCAAGGCTGGAAACCGCATCCAGCTTGCCGCGCAATTCCTTTTCCAGCGCATCGGCCTTTTCCTCCCGCGTCTTGTGGTCGAGATCGAGCGAGGGATCAAAGCGAAGGCGGGCAAATTCCAGCAGGCAGCGCGCGATTTCCGGGTGACCGCTGAGTGCCTCTTCCTGGATGGATTGCGACGGATCAAGGCCTGATTGCTGGCGGTAGCGCGCACAGGTGCGCAGGAAAGCCGCCTCGCGCCAGCTCACCCCGATGGCCGGCACCAGCGTGTTGAAGCCGTCATCTTCGGTGCGCCCGTCCAGAACCGCCAGTACCGCGTCCTCAAACAGCGGCGCCAGGGTTTCCAGCTCTGCGAACTCGCCAGACCGGGCGCCTACCTCGAACTCATGTACCCACAGCGTTTCACGTTCCTCGCCGTCGCGCTGCCGCTGGACCGGATAACCGGCCTCCGCCTCGACATGCAGGCCCAGATTCTCGAGAACCGGCAGCACGTCGGACAGCGCCAGCATGTGACCGTGACTGTAGAGCTTCACACGCAGATGCGCATCGTCATCATCGGTTTCGCGATAGACACGCGCGCCACGCGGATTGTCAGCCGACAGGGCCTCCAGCCGCGCGATATCGGCCAGTGCCGACAGGGGCTGGTAGCGTTCCCGGTAGCCGGCGGTATAGCCGTCCAGATAAGTGCGCACCGCCCGCAGCGAGTCGGCATCGTCATCGCGCCGGGCCTCGGCTTCCAGCTCGTCCTCCCAGGTGCGCGCCAGAAGCGCGATCTCACGCTCCAGCTCGGCCGGGTCGGGTTCCGGGTGGTTGAACGGGTCCAGCCCGATAATGAAGTGGACACGCGCCAGCGCGCCATCACCGAACATGGGGTAGAAGGCCGACAGGCGGCCATTGAACGCCTTGCGGATCAGCTCGCCCGCCTCGACACGTACGCGCGTATTATAGCGGTCACGCGGCACGTAGAGCAGGACCGAGACAAAGCGGTCAAACTGGTCACGGCGCAGGAAGAGGCGTGTGCGCGGCCGGTCAAACAGGTGCAGGATGCCAAGGCTGATCTTCAGCAGATCCTCTTCGGACGTCTGGAACAGCTCGTCGCGCGGATAGTTCTCGACAATATGCTGAAGCTTTTTCGCCGAGTGCGAGCCTGGCGCCTTGCTGGCCTTGTCGAGCACGCGGCGCACTTTGCGCCGGATCAGCGGCACGTCGCGCGCCATCTGGTCATAGGCCTCTGCCGTAAACAGGCCCACAAAGCGCGTTTCACCGATCACCGCACCATCATCGCGATAGCGCTTCACCCCGATATAGTCCATGTAGACGCGCCGGTGGACGCGGCTTTTCATATTGGCCTTGGCAACGATCACCGGGCTCGGCGCGCGCAGGAAGGCCTCGATCGCGGGGACAATCACCAGCGGTTCGGAAGTGCGGCGCAGGACCGTGCGTTCAGGGTCACGCAATATGCCCCGCCCGCTGTCTTTGAGGATTTCCGGCTCGCGTGAACGCAGATTGCCATCCTCGTCGACATCAAACCCGTAGGCGCGGCAGCCTATAAACGCAAAATGGTCATCACGCAGCCAGCTCAGGAAGGCGAGGGATTCCTCCACCTCCTCGCGGGGCGCGCGGGTATTGGCCGCCTTGAGATGTTCCAGGCACTCATCCATGCGCGCGCGCATGTCGCGCCAGTCCTCAACCGCCTCACGCACATCGCTGAGCGTGGCACGCACCTCTGACTCCAGCGCCTCGCGCGCAGACTGGTCGAGCAGATCGACATGCACCTGGATCATGGACTCGGCGGCTACACGGCCGTCCTTGCCGCTGCGCTTGCCATCCTCATTGCGGCGCACCTGAACGATAGGGTGCACCATGGCCAGCACGTCCAGCCCGTGAGAGGCGATCTCGCCCATCACCGAATCCACCAGGAACGGCCTGTCCTGGCCGATCACCTCGACAATGTCGCGGCCCAGCGGTTTGCCGTCACTGCCCTGACCTTCACGCACGCGCACCTTTATCTTGTCGCTGGCGCGCTCGGACGCGAACTCCCAGAAATCGGCAAACACCGTCAGTGCGTCATCCTGGGAAATGCCCTGCAGATCATCAGACAGGGAATCTTCCCAGACCTGCTCGGCAAAGCTCGCCGCCGCATCGTCAAGCCCGCCAAAGCGGGCCTTCCAGTGCTTGCGGGCTGCCTTGAGAAACTCTTCGCGATCAAAGGCATGGGCGGAACTGACGACAGCGGTCATGCTCGGGGACGCTCCGTTTCGGACTGGCGGACGCACGCCGGTGCCGCGCGCCGCATGGGAAGGCGCCAGCCTAGCTGCACTGCTGCGCCGTTCAAGCGATGAACGCCACTGCGGCATGATGGACAGCAAGGCTGGACCAATTGGCGCGCGGTGTGGTTCGTTGCGTGACTGAAAACAAGTCCTTTTTCTGCGGAGACTGTCGAACCATGCCTCACATGCTCATCACCGGCGCCAACCGTGGCATTGGCCTGGAACATACACGCGTCCTGCTCTCGCGCGGCTGGCATGTCAGCGCAGCCTGCCGCAATCCCGGCAGGGCCGGGGACCTCAAGGCGCTCGACCCCGGCGACGGACGCCTGTCCATGCTGGAATACGATGCTGGCCGCCCCGGCGCGGGCAAGGCGCTGGCCGGACAGGTCAAAGGCCCGATCGACATCCTGTTCGCCAATGCGGGCATGTTCGGCCCGCGCGAGCAGGGCTTTGGCCAGACCGACTATGCCGCCATGGCTGAAATCGCACAGGTGAACGCTTTTGCCGCTCTGGAGCTGGCGGAAACCTTTGCCGGTCAGGTCGCGCAGTCCCAGCTCAAGGTGATCGCCCTGCAGTCGAGCCGCATGGGCTCCATCGCGGACAATACCAGTGGCGGCTATTATGCCTATCGCATGTCGAAGGCCGCGCTGAACGCCATCGGCAAGTCCCTTAGCATCGATCTCAAGGCGAAGGGCATCATCACGCTCATCTTCCATCCCGGCTGGGTGAAGACCGATATGGGCGGGGCGGGCGGCACGCTTACGGTGAATGAATGCGTGGAAGGCCAGCTCGATCTCATTGCCCGCGCCAATCCGGCCATGAATGGCCGCTTCTTCCATGTCAGCGGCGAGGATCTCGACTGGTAGGCAGGCAAAGGCGGGCGCCGCCGGACGGGGACAGGACAGTCCGGCAGCGCCCTTCGGGTCTCACGATGGCAGGCTGGGGACGCTCAAAGGGAGACCCGTGCTTTCTATACGCCAGCAACACGCAGGCGGATCAGCCACGGAACACAAGGCCGGTCAGAGGGGTTTCAAGGGCAGGTACCGATGACAGGAGCCTGACATGACCGACCGCAAGCCGAGACCGGCACCGACCCCGAAACCTGTTCCACCATCGAAGCGCCGTCCGCAAAAGCCGGATGATGAGGAGGCGCTGGACGAGGCACTGGAAGAAAGTTTTCCGGCCTCCGACCCGCCCGCTCCGGCCGCGCCGCGCGAAAGTGGCCAGGCGGGTAAGGGCAGCCAGGAAAAGCGCGATGGGCCCAAGCCCTGACGGCGCAATTATACCCGCTTCACACAAGCAGGTTTAATAGCTTGCTTGAACGATCCGTGTCGCTCTGCCAGCCAGAATCAAAATTTCGGATTTAGATCCGGCAAATGGAGCGGGCGATGAGATTCGAACTCACGACCCTCACCTTGGCAAGGTGATGCTCTACCCCTGAGCTACGCCCGCTCATATGCGTTACCGGGGCTGGCCGCGAAGGCCAGAGGGCGCGGTATATCGCGCATCGCGAATGGTTTGGCAAGCCTTCACTGCGGCGTTCATTTCATCTCTTGCATTCGCGGTGCCGGGCAGGGCAGGAAGAACGCCATGAACGCTTCCGTCCCGCCTGTCCCCTTGCCCGCCCCGCCTGTGACCCGCGAGGGTCTGTTCAGCTTTCTCGATGCGCTGGGCATTGCCCACACCACGTACGACCATGCGCCGGTCTTCACGGTCGCCGAGAGCGACCAGATCAAGGCCCACATGCCGGGCGGCCATACCAAGAACCTGTTTTTGAAAGACAAAAAGGGCAATTTGATCCTCATATCGGCGGAACATTCGACACAGATAGAGCTTAAACGCCTGCATGAGCGGCTGGGCTGCGGACGGCTCTCCTTTGGATCGGCTGACCGTCTGGAAGACGTGCTGGGTGTAACGCCCGGCTCGGTGACGGCATTCGCGCTCATCAATGATCCGCAACGCAAGGTGCGCTTCATTCTCGATGCCGCCCTGATGGCGCATGAGACAGTGAATTTTCACCCGCTGAAAAACGACGCGACCACGGCCATATCACGCGAAGGCCTTTTGCGTTTTCTGGCGGCGCTGGGGCGCGAGCCTGAAATCATGGATTTCACTGTTCCGGCGTGACGGCCACTTGCAGTCTGGCCCCGGCCGGTCCACCTAGGAACGCAACATATCGACATGTCCGGGCCGCCGCCCGGACCGGCATTTTCAGGGATCCGTCATGCAGATTTTCGGCAAGCAGCCCGCCAGCAATCCGGCAAACAACCCCACCGGCAGCCATGTGAAGGACTCCACCGACCAGAATTTCATGGCCGATGTGGTTGAGGTGTCAAAACAGGTGCCTGTCCTCGTGGATTTCTGGGCGCCCTGGTGCGGCCCGTGCCGCCAGCTGGGCCCGGTCATCGAGAAGGCCGTCAATGCGGCGGGGGGCAAGGTGAAGCTGGTCAAGATCAATATCGACGAGAACCCGCAAGTGGCCGGCCAGCTGCGCATCCAGTCCATCCCGGCCGTGCTGGCCTTCGTGAACGGCCAGCCCGTTGACGGTTTCATGGGCGCGCTTCCCGAAAGCCAGGTCAACGACTTCATCAAGCGTGTCAGCGGCGATATCGACGAGGCCGCGCTTGATGAGGTGCTTGAGCGCGCTGAAAACGCCCTCGCACAGGGTGATGCCGGCGGCGCAGCGCAGGATTTTGCCGCCGTCCTGCAAGCCGATCCGGAGAATATCCGTGCCCTGGCCGGGATGGCGCGCGTCTTCCTGTCGCAAGGCGACCGGGAAGGCGCTGAAGGCGTTCTGGCGCAGGTACCGCCTGCCAAGGCCGGTGATGGCGCGATCGCCGGCGTGCGTGCCGCGATGGAGCTGGCCAGCGAGGGCGAGGATGCGGGTGATCCGGCTGATTCCCGGGCCGCGCTGGAAGCAGCAGGCGGCAAGGGAGCCGCGCTTCGCTATGATCTGGCCCGCGCCCTGATCGGCGCCGGCGATCTTGACGGTGCCGCCGCCCAGCTTCTCGACAGCATCGCGGAAGACCGCGAATGGAATGACGGCGCAGCCCGCCAGCTATTGCTGCGTGTCTTTGATGCCGCCGGGCAGACATCGGCTCTGACCAGGGCCGGCCGCAAGCGCCTCTCCTCCATCCTGTTCAGCTAGAATACTGGCGGCAGGCCGGCACAAGTCTATGTCTACCGGGAACGCGCCAGCACGACCAGGAGGCTCGTAAGGACTCATGCCCGCACACCCCGCCTTGCCGGATACGCTGCCCCTCTTTCCGATCCGTGGCTGCATCCTGCTGCCTGGAGAGGCGCTGCCGCTGAACGTGTTCGAGCCGCGCTATCTGAACATGGTCGACGACGCCATGAGCGGAAACGGGTTTCTGGGCATTATTCAGCCGCGCGAGACAGGGCCGCGCGAGCATCCCGATCTGGAGCGCGTGGGGACCGCCGGGCGCATTGCCAAGCACACTGAAACCAGTGACGGGCGCTATCTGATCGTGCTGGTGGGCGTATCGCGCTTCACCCTGACCGCCCAGCCGCGGCTGAAGACCCCTTACCGCGTGGGACGGGCCGATTATGCCGGGTTCGAGCACGATATCGAGGGACCGCCAGCCGACGAGGCGGGCGCCGACCGGGCCGGCTTCCTCGCCCTTCTGCAGCGCTTTTTCCAGCACGCGGGGATCGAGGCCGACTGGTCGTCCATGGAGCATGCGCCCCTCTCGGCCATTACCGGCAAGGTGGCCATGGCGGCCCCCTTTGATGCCGCCTGCAAGCAGGCGCTGCTGCAGGCCTCCAAACCCTGTGTGCGCCGCGAGCTTCTGACATCGCTCATGGAGGGGGCGCTGGAACATGCCTCTCGCGGGCCGTCATCCGGTCCGGCTGGCAGACTCCATTAGGCTTGCCGGACATACCGGCTTTGCCTTAAACACCCTGCCCATGAGCACTGATAAAGACAGCCAGACCGCCAATCCGCGCCGCTCGGCCCATGTGGACCCGAAACTGCTGGAAATCCTTGTCTGTCCTGTCACCCGCCAGACGCTGGAGTATGACCGGGAAGCAGGCGAGCTGATCTCGCGTGCCGCCGGTCTTGCCTACCCCGTACGCGAAGGCGTGCCGGTCATGCTGCCTGAAGAAGCCCGCCGCATCGATGGCTGAGCGCCCGCATACGCCCTGGCCGGTTCGCCTCGCCTTCCAGACATCGCACAAACGCCTGCGCGTCAGTTTTGACGACGGCGCCGTGTTTGACATCCCGTATGCGCTCTTGCGCCGTGAAAGCCCGTCCGCCGAGGTGCAGGGCCATGGCCCTGGCCAGAAGCGCGCCGTCCCCCACGCCGATCAGGTCAGGGTTACCGCCGCAGAACCTGTCGGACGCTACGCGGTCCGCCTTGTTTTTGATGACGGCCACGATAGCGGCATCTATGCGTGGACACTCCTGCGCAGCCTCGGCGAGGCGGCACATACGCGCCCGGCTGTGTGATTTGCCAGTTCCGGCGTGAGACGGCACACTTCGCGGCGATCTGATTTTGAGGGATATATTCATGACCATGCTTATCCGCGCCGGTATGGCGCTCGCCTCGATCTGCCTGGCGGCAGCGGCGCCCGCTGCGGCCCAGGGCACAGGACCGGTGATCGAGCGCATCGATGCCCAGGGCTTGCGGACACTGGTGACCGGTCTGGGCCACGAGATCACCAATGAAACCGTCACCGATCAGGGCCAGCCCCTGCTCATCGCCACCACCGGCACCATGAACTATCTGGTTGCGGGAACGGTGTGCGAGGACGGACAGTGCCAGGGCATGCTCACCGAGCTGGTCTTCACCAATACGCCCGCCACGCTGGAGGTGGCAAACCAGGTCAACCAGACTTATGCCGCCATCAAGCTGGTGGTGCTGGAAGGCGATAGTGTCGTGTTCTCACGCTATGATGTGCTCAATGGCGGCACCACGCTGGGCGCCCTGTCCACATCGGTCAGCACTTTGCTGGAAATCGCAGGCTCGGTCGTCCAGGCCGGCGGCGAGTAGCAAACTCCGTCATAATAACGGGCATTAGGCCTGATCCTCGGCCGCAACAGGCTGGGTGTCGCCTGCCGCCTCGGTCTTCGCCGGCCGGGGTGCCGGCTGGATGCTGGCCAGCAGGCCCTGCAATTCCTGCAGCTTGGCAGGACCGTTGTCGGCACGCGCTTCGGCCCGTCCCATTTCGGACGACAGGAGACGCATGGCGCGCGCCTGCGCGTCCTGCTGGCAGCGCCCGAGCGGCAGGATATCCTGCGCAGCGAGCCGCAAGAGACCGGCAGCCCGGTCAAGGGCGGGCAGGTTTGACGCGGTGATACGTTCAAACAGCTGATTGTCATGAATGATGGCAGTACCCAGCTGGTCGAACGCGTCGCTCATCTCCAGCTTGGCCGCTTCCGGGAACGTGCCCTTGATCGCACGCTTCTGCAGCGAGGTGAGCGTGGCCAGCCGCTCGAACGGCTGGCCGGGCCCTTTTACAAACCAGCTCACCATTTTCTGCGACGACAGCTTTGCGCGCACGTAAGCGGCCAGCTTCACCTTGTTCTGTTCGCCAACCAGATTGTCTTCCATCGATAATAGCCGGGCGACCTCGTCAGCAGGTGTCGGCACGTTCTTAAGGGCTTCCTCGATCGATTCCGGTGACAGGAGCCGCGCCGAGCGCACGGTGAAGGCCTCCACCAGAGCCTGCGGATTGAGATGGTCGCCGGACGCTGCGATCAGCCGCTGGGCAAGCGAGCGCGACAGCGCGATCTCCTCGAGCACATTGTCAGGCTTGAACCGCTTGGGCTGGCGCAGCGCATCAAGCACGCGCCGGGCAATCTCGCCCTTGCTGTCGGGCAATTGTCTGGCCTCGAACTTTGAGGCGAGCCGGCGCGCATTGCCGGGCGCACCGTTCATGCTGGGATGGGTCTGCGCCCCGGCAAACACGCTGGTGAGGCGTTCCACATGGCTGCCAAGATCGCGGCTCTGGCCGATAATCTGGTTCAGCGCACGGTCAAAGGACAGCATTTCGGCGAGAAAGGCGTCAGCCTCCCTGGCAGCGAAGGCACGCGCTTCGGGATCCTCGGGCAGGTCGTCGTGGAAATCGAGCAGCATCTCCGCCTTGCGGGCCATGCCCGATGCATTGGCCAGCCGCTCGGCAATGGCGCGGCGCAGGCGGGTTTCCGCACTGCCCTCGGCGTGGATTTTCTCGGTCAGCTCCCGGAAGCTGGCATTCTTCGGGTCCTGGGCCTTGCGCTTGGCATCTTTACGCGCCTTTTCAATAGCCCGCTGGACCAGCTCGGTCAGAAGCCGGACATAGGCGTGAACCGAGGCATCGGAGTTTTGCGACCGGGCAATCGCCACCTTCTGGATGGCATGTTGCAGATCGCTTTCGCACGCATCCAGCGCTTCGGCCATGTCTGGCCGGTAGAGCAGTTCCAGCGGGCAGATTTCCTGGCGCTCCAGCCAGGGCGCAAGAACGCGCCGCACCGTGTCACGGGCAGCCGGTCCGGCCAGATCCTCCGGCGTCACGCAGGGCAGCGTAGCCTCTCCGGTTTTCTCCTTGGGCACGCTGAAGCGTTCAGCGCCCACCTCGTGAATGGTGACAGAGCTGAACGTGCCGCTGGCATCATTCCAGGTTTCGCGCGCGACACGGGCCGAGCCACGTGGCATCTTCGCGACCAGCCGGTCGGCCAGGGTAATGGCATCCGAGCGCTCGTTGAGAGCTTCCACCAGCACCCATTCAGCCTTGGGATGCTTCTTCAGGAAGACCTCGAAATGGACTTTTCCATTGGCCATGGAACCAGCCTGCGCCCTTGTTATTGCCCCGCCGCTTGCCACACTGGCGTGTTATGCTTAACCGCTCGTAACCATGCGCCTCGCCCAACCCCCTTGCTCCGGGCGGGCAGCGCTGTAGGTTTGCAGTGACTTGCCCTGATCAGAGGATCAATATGCGCATGGCCCAGATCGCCCTTGTCGATGATGACGAGAATATTCTCACCTCCGTCTCCCTCTTCCTCGAGGGTGAAGGCTATCAGGTGCAGACCTTCACCGACGGGGTCGAAGCCTTGGGCGTACTGGCCGACAATCCGCCCGATCTGGCCATTTTCGACATCAAGATGCCGCGTATGGACGGGCTGGAACTGCTCCGCCGGGTACGCCAGAGTTCCAACCTGCCGGTGATCTTCCTCACCTCCAAGGACGGGGAATTTGACGAGGCGCTGGGACTTGATCTGGGAGCCGATGACTATATCGCCAAGCCCTTCTCTCACCAGCTTCTGGCCAAGCGGATCAAGGCGGTCCTGCGCCGGGCCCAGCCCGATGACGCCGACCTGCCGGCCGGGGAAAGCGACCAGAAGGCGCTGGTGCGCGGATCGCTCACGCTGGACCCCAATCGTCATGCCTGCCTGTGGAACGGCAAACCGGTGCGCCTGACCGTGACGGAATTCCTCATCCTGCAGGCATTGGCCAACCGGCCGGGCTATGTGAAGAGCCGCGACAACCTGATGGACGCGGCCTATGACGACCAGGTCTATGTTGATGACCGCACGATCGACAGCCACATAAAACGCATCCGCAAGAAATTCCGCGTCGTCGACGACAGCTTTGACGGGATCGAGACCCTTTATGGCGTCGGATACCGCTACAAGGAAGCGTGAGCCGCGCCGCCTCTGGAGGCGGCTTGCAGCGCTTCCCTCCACGCTCCGCCAGGCCCTGTTTTCACGGCTGGCCGCCAGCATTCTTGTTGCCAACCTGTTCGCGCTGGGACTGCTGGCGCTGGGCACGCTGGCCCTGATCGAGAACCGCACCGGCCTGATCGACGCCAAGGTCGACTCGCTCACCCAGCAGGCCGACATTATCCGCAATGTCATCACCGAAACGGCGGTGGAAGGCTCGCCCGAACCGGTCCTCAATGCCCGCATCGCAGCCGAAGTGCTGGCCCGGCTTTATGTGCCGGAGGGCACACGCGCCATGATCCACGGCCCGGAAGGGCGCCTCGCCGCCGACAGCTATCTCAGCGCCGGGCGGGTCAGCGTCGAGCTCCTGCCTCCACCGGGCCAGCGCGATGTGGAAGGCTTTTTCACCGGCCTGTGGCGGGCCATGCGCGATTTTGTTGGCGGTTTCTTCCTGTCGTCCGAGGAGCGCCAGACCCGCGAACGCTCGCTGGGCGAGGAAATCGCGCTCGCCCAGACAACCGGCGAGGCCGTGGCCGGTGTCCGGCGCGGGCGCTATGGCGAGCGGGTCGTCTCGGTCACGCTGGCGATCGCGCCGGTCCAGACCATTGTCGGCTCTGTCACCTATGAATCCTATGATTACGACGCACTGATTGCCGCTGACCGGGTCGCCATCCTGCCCTATCTCGGTTTTGCCGCGCTGATCATTGTCGCGTTCGGCGCGTTGCTGGCCCTGCGCATCGCCGGCCCGGTAAAGCGCCTGTCGGACGCAGCGCGCAGCGTCCAGCTGGCCGGCGGCAGGCGCGTACCTCTGCCGGATTTCTCGCGCCGGGGCGACGAGATCGGCGACCTGGAACAGGCCTTCCGCGCCATGACGGACGCGCTCTACGACCGGCTGGACGCCATCGAAAGCTTCGCCGCCGATGTCGCCCACGAGATCAAGAACCCGCTCACCTCCATCCGTTCCGCGGCAGAGGTTCTGGTACGCGCGCGCGATGATGCGGCGCGTGAGCGGCTGGTCGGCGTCATCCAGAAGGATGTGCAGCGCCTTGACCGGCTGATCACCGACATTTCCAATGCCTCGAGGCTGGATGCCGAACTCGCGCGCGACCAGGTGACGCCCGTCGATCTGGTGCGCCTGATCCGCGACATTGTGCGCGTCTATATCGATGGCGAGCGCGCCCTGCCCGGCCAGCTTGAACTCCAGACCAGTCTTACCGAAGCCTTCATTGCGGCACGCGAGGAGCCGCTGGGCCGTGTTTTCACCAATCTGATCGACAATGCGCTGACCTTTTCACCGCCAGAGGGCAAGGTCCGTATGGCCATACAGCGCAAGCACGCCAACGCCCGTGAAGGCTTCATCCTCACGGTGGAGGACGACGGGCCGGGAATTCCATCCGAGGCACTGGAAACCATCTTCAACCGGTTCTACACCCAGCGTCCGGCGGGAGCGGCATTCGGCACCCATTCCGGTCTGGGCCTGGCCATTGCCCGTCAGATCATTTCCGCCCATGGCGGCACGATCCACGCTGAAAACCGGGCCAGCCCGGCACACGGCGCCCGCTTTGTCATTGAGCTCCCGGGCGTGTCCTGAAAGGCACGGCTGTGGCCTCTTTGCAAGACGCCCCTTTCACATATCTGAAATGCAAGGTTACATGGCGGTCACACTTCGCCCCGCCCCGCTCTTCGAGTCTCCATGATCGGCCTTGTCATCGTCACCCACGGTCAGCTTGCCCAGGAACTGGTGGCAGCAACCGAGCATGTTGTCGGCCGGCTGGCAGCATGCGTACCCGTATCGATCGGGGCCGATGACGACATGGAGCAGCGCCGCGGTGACATCCGCGCGGCAGTGGAGGCCGCAGACAGCGGCGATGGCGTCATTATCGTGACAGACATTTTCGGCGGCACGCCGTCCAACCTGTCCATGTCGCTTCTTGAAAAGTGCAAGGTCGAAGTGATCGCGGGCGCCAACCTGCCCATGATGATCACCCTGGCCGAGGCGCGTAGCCGCATGAATCTTGCCGACCTCGCCGCCAATGCCTCCAGCGCGGGCCGGCGCTATATCACGGTTGGCTCCCACCTGATCGACGGGCTGTCGTGAATACATCCACGGCCGAGGTGATGATTGTGAACAAGCGGGGGCTGCACGCCCGCGCAGCCGCAAAATTTGTCGGCCTGGCCCGGGAATTCCAGGCGTCGGTCACGGTCGAGCGGGACGGCGATGAAGCCGATGGCCGTTCCATCATGGATCTGCTCATGCTGGGCGCCGGGCCTGGCACCCGGCTGACACTCACCGCGCATGGCAGCGATGCCACGGCCCTGATCGAGGCGCTGCGCGCCCTCATCGAAAACGGGTTCGACGAGGGCGAGTGATCAGCCCTCGCGTGGCTTGCCGGCATCCTCACCGCCCGTGACCGCGTCTTCCGGATCGCCGTCAACAGCAGCGGCAGCGGGGTCTTCCTGACCGCCAAACGCATCGCCTGCCGCCAGTGAAGCATCCTCGGACGCATCGCTTTCCAGCGAAGCAGCGGCATTACCGGAGTCAGGCGATACGATGCCCGCCGTCTCGACGGGCGCATCAGGCTGCAGCGTCTCGGTATCAGTGACCACCGGCCCGGTAAGGGCGCCAGCCCCGGCCTCGGTGGTTTCGGCATCCCGGTTCACGCGCTCAGCCCCCGTATCACCAGAGACAGCCTCAGAGGGCATGGGCGGCGGCGGGGGGATGTCCATGGACCGGGCTTCGGCACGCGGATCGTGCCCGGCTTGCGTCTCCGCTCCGGCCGCCTCGCCTGCCTCAAGCGAGACCGGTTGTGCCCCGTCGTCCGGGCCGGCCGTGATGGCCGGTCCGGCTTCGGCGTGATCGTCCGCATCCGGGGCGGTCTCTGCCGGTGTGGCAGCCAGCGCAGCCTCTTGCGTGCCATCAGCACTGGAGATGCTGGCAGCCGCCGCAGCCGCTGCCGCCACAGGGGCGGCCGGCATATCTGCCCGGTCATCCTGGCCCTCGTCCGCCGCGTCTATACCGGTATCGCCAGCCGTTTCGGTAAACCCGGCAGGCATTTCGCGGCGGGTCACCATCTCCTGCGGCGGATGACGCAGGACATGGTCAGCCAGCCGGGCGATACGCGCCTCCAGCCGTGCCGCATCACGCCAGCGATTGATGATCCCGGCCACAATAAACAGGGCTGCACTGCCAGCCAGCGCCAGAAGGGCCGGAATGGCTGCCGTCTCGGGTCCGCCAATGGCCACCGCGCCAGCCAGCGTGATGATCAGGAAAACCGGCACCCACGCAAAGCGCCAGGAGCGCGCACCCAGTGCCAGAAGGGCGCCGGCGAGCGTAATGCCGGCAAAGATCACAGCCCCTTCAAACCCTGACAATTGGGGCGCGAGTTCCGCGATAATGTCCGAGACCGCCGGTACCGAACCGGCAAGCCGCGCATCAGCCAGCCCGGGCTGGATAGCCACAAGCGCTGAAAACACGTCAAACGAGGGAAGGCCGGCGGCAAGTCCGGGTGCAAACAGGCCAAGCAGGGTCAGCATTTGCGGCCATACAATGATCAGCGCCAGAAGGGTCAGCGCCAGAAGGGTCAGCAGCCAGTTGGCGTTACGCGACACTCCGGCACGCGACAGGACGCGGGTATTGTCCTGGCTGGTGCGCGTCCAGCTGCCGGTACGGTAATTGACCACCGCAACCGGGCTTGAGCGCCGTTTCGGACCGGGTTGCATGCGTATCACGGCGGCATAGTCCCCGGCATCAAGCGCAAAGTCGCGCTTGCCGATCCGGACCGGATGACGTTCGCCATCGAGATCCTGGATGCGCCGCTCGTCTGCGCGGGCGCGCGGATCCGATCCGATAACCTGTCCTGGTGCCACGTAGAAATCGATCGCCCGGCTGCCAAAGCGCTGGGTAGCGTGAGCTGTCGGCAGTATCGCCATGCCTGGTATTCCCCTCATCACGCGCCATGTTCGTGCTCGTCACGGCTGTAAGCCAATGGCACAGACGCCCCTCGTTAAGAGAGTGTATACAAAAAACGGGCCGGTTTAACCTCTTGTTTGCAAATTCCCTGTGTCAGAGCCGTGACAGCAGGCAGTGCAGCGTTTGCGCTGTACCCGCGCGGGGGCTATACACCGCGCTGATCAAGCACTCCCGCTTAGAACTCCGCGAAAAGAAGGATCATCCATGACCCTGCTGTTCAACACGCCCGATGGCAAAGACTATCTCGTCAAGGACCTCTCCCTGGCCCGCTGGGGCCGGATCGAGCTGGACATGGCCGAGATCGAGATGCCGGGGCTGATGGCGCTGCGCGAGGAGTTCGGGAAATCCAAACCCCTGAAAGGCGCACGCATCGCCGGTTCGCTGCACATGACCGTGCAGACCGCCGTGCTGATCGAGACGCTGACCGCCCTTGGCGCCGACGTGCGCTGGGCCTCGTGCAACATCTTCTCCACCCAGGACCATGCCGCTGCGGCCATCGCGGAGACCGGCGTGCCGGTCTTCGCCGTGAAGGGCGAGTCGCTGAAGGAATACTGGGATTATGCCGACGCCATCTTCCACTGGCCGGATGGTGAAACCGCCAACATGATCCTGGATGATGGCGGCGATGCCACCATGTATCTCCAGCTTGGCGAGAAGGCGGAAAAGGACCCGTCCGTACTCGGCGAACCGAAATCGGAAGAAGAGCGCTGGCTGTTTGACGCTATCCGCCGCCGCATCAAGGCCAGCCCCGGCTGGTTCGCCAAGGCCAAGGCCAATATCAAGGGTGTGTCAGAAGAAACCACCACGGGCGTCATGCGCCTCTACCAGATGGCCAAGCGCGGCGAGCTGGCCTTCCCGGCGATCAACGTCAATGACAGCGTGACCAAGTCGAAATTCGACAACCGCTATGGCTGCCGCGAGAGCCTGGTCGACGCCATCCGGCGCGGCACCGACGTGATGATGGCCGGCAAGACCGCCGTTGTGTGCGGCTATGGCGATGTCGGCAAGGGCTCGGCTGAATCGCTGGCGCAGGCAGGCTGCCGCGTTTCGGTGACCGAGATCGATCCGATCTGCGCCCTGCAGGCCGCCATGGACGGCTTTGCGGTGGTCCGGCTGGAAGACGTGATCGGCGAGGTGGACATCGTCGTTACCGCGACCGGCAACAAGGATGTCGTCACGGTCGACCATATGCGCGCCATGAAAAACATGGCCATCGTGTGCAATATCGGCCATTTCGATAACGAGATTCAGGTCGAGGCGCTGCGCAATTTCCAGTGGACCAATGTGAAGCCGCAGGTCGATCTGATCGAGTTCCCCGAAGGCCACAAGATCATCCTCCTGTCCGAAGGCCGCCTTGTGAATCTGGGCAATGCGAACGGCCACCCGAGCTTCGTGATGAGCGCCAGCTTCACCAATCAGGTGCTGGCCCAGATCGAGCTGTGGACGCGCGGCGACCAGTACAAGAACGATGTCTATATCCTGCCCAAGCACCTCGACGAGAAAGTCGCAGCACTGCATCTGGACAAGCTGGGTGCGAAGCTCTCCAAGCTGTCACCTGAGCAGGCTGACTATATCGGCGTCGAACAGAAAGGCCCGTTCAAGGCCGAGCATTACCGCTACTAGGCGTTTCGCCTTTTGCGCATGAAAAGCCCCGGCGGAGCGGTCCGCCGGGGTTTTTCTTACCGCCCCCAGGCGAGCTGTTCGGCCTGTGCCAGTATCGTGGCGGTGGCTTCCGCTTCGCTGCCCGGTATCTCGCGGGCGGGTACCGGATCGGAAAAGCGCAAGCGATAGGTCTTGCCGCGCTGGCGCATCAGCCCGTGAAACAGCGTGATATCGCGCAGCTCCTCATGGATCTGGTCCAGCGCATAGAAGGCGACGGGCATGGACTGGCGCACGCCGAGCGTCACCACCGGGGTATTGAAGCGCCGGGCCAGCGAGATCGCCGTTGGCGCCCACGGCTCCTCCACCAGCCCCCAGCGTTTCCAGCGCCAGCGCGCCATGCGGCCCGACGGAAATATGGCAAGGCAGCGGCCCTGATTGAGTGCTTCCATGGAGCCTCGAAGCGTATCGCGCGCATTGGCCCGGCTGCGTGCATTCTTGCGCCACTCTACCGGGATCAGCATGTCTTCAAGACCCGGACAGACACGCAGCGCATCCCGGTTGGCCAGAAAGCAAAGATCAGGGCGCTTTTCGCGGATGGCCTGCCAGAGCGCAATGCCGTCAGCGATGCCGCCGGGATGGTTGCCGATAATCACGCATGGTCCTGTATCGGGAATGGCGTCAAGCCCGTGCGCGTTTACGGTCAGCTCCAGATACTGCGTGGCCCAGTCGAACGCCTCGCGTGCCCGCATCGGCCGGACGATCTCCACCATACGGATCGCTTCGCGATAGCCCATCAGCGCACCGGCCGTGGGCCGGACCACATTCCACAGGCGCGGGTGCTTGCGAAGACGCGGCGCACGCTCGTCAATCAGCTGATCAACAAGCTCTTTGGCCGACTGTGGCGGCGCGGGCGGAACGGGATAAAGGTCAGCGGGATATTGGTTCATCGCCCCTAGTTCAAACGGGCGGGCGTCAGTTGCAAGCCCTTAGCGCCGATACCGCGAGCTTCGCCGTGACATCGCGGCACAGATCCGGATCACCGCCGCAGCAATCGGCGACCAGAAAGCTGACCAGTTCCGCGGTTGCTGCCAGATCAGCCGCATAGATGCGCTGGCGTCCGGCTTTCGTGACCTGTGCGAGGCCAGCCGTAGTCAGCACTGCCAGATGAGCCGACAGATTGCTGGGGCTGATCTCGACCTTGTCTGCCAGCACGCCTGCGGCGAGCCCCTTGGGGCCTGCAGAGACGAGTGCGCGGAATATCCGCAACCTGCCCTCATGAGCGAGGGCGGAGAGCTGCGCACAGGCTTGCGCCTCGGCAAGTTCGGGTCGATCTGACATTTCATTTCAATACTTCTTGAAATATTGAAATGTCAAGGCTAGAGATCGGACAAGCACGCGCTCCAGAGGCCGCCCATGATCCGCATCCTCGTCCTGTGTACCGGCAATTCGGCCCGCTCCATCCTCGGCGAGGCGCTGTTCAGTGCGCTAGGCAAGGGGGTGGTCACAGCCGTCTCTGCCGGGTCAAAGCCAAAGGGTGAGCCGCATCGGATAGCGCTGGAAACGCTCGCCCGTCATGGCCTCCCAATTGAGGGCTTGAGTTCGAAAAGCTGGGACGTATTTGCCGAAGCCGGTGCGCCCGGAATCCACGGCGTCATCACGGTGTGCGATTCGGCCGCCAGCGAGGCCTGCCCGATCTGGCCAGGCGCGCCGGTACAGGTGCATTGGGGCCTGCCCGACCCCGCCTATGTCACGCCGGACGCGGCCTGCCGCGAGGCCTTCGAGCAGGTTTTTCAGGCGCTGAAAGCGCGTATCGAGGCGGTGTTGGCATTTGACGGTGATCTGTCTGATCCAGCCGTTCTGAAAGCCGCCCTGAAAGCAGCCCATGCAGGCGCGCCCATCCCCGATTTCCAACCCTGAAGGACAGGCCTATGAGTACTGCAAACGACGCCGCGCCTGCCGGCATCGGCCCGTTCGAGAAATGGCTCTCGGTCTGGGTGGGCCTCGCCATCATCGCCGGAATAGGCCTGGGGGCGCTGGTACCTGGCGTGTTCGGCTTTCTGGCAGGCCTGGAATACGCCTCGGTCAATCTGGCAGTGGCCATCCTCATCTGGGCGATGGTCTTCCCGATGATGGTGAATGCCGATTTCGGCGCGCTGGCCCGCGTGGGCGAGAAGCCCAAGGGCCTCATCATCACCCTCGCCGTGAACTGGCTGATCAAGCCCTTCACCATGGCCCTGCTGGCGGTGATCTTCTTTGAAGGCGTGTTCGCCCGCTTCATCGCGCCGGAAAACGCCGAGCAATATATTGCAGGCCTCATCATTCTGGGCGCCGCACCCTGCACGGCGATGGTTTTCGTCTGGTCGCAGCTCACACGGGGCGATCCGGCCTACACGCTTGTTCAGGTCTCGGTGAATGACGCCATCATGGTAGTGGCCTTTGCGCCCATCGTGGCGCTGCTGCTGGGCGTCACCTCCATTTCGGTGCCTTGGGAGACGCTGCTCCTCTCGGTCGGGCTCTATGTGGTGATCCCGCTCATCGCTGGCATTGCTGTGCGCCGCTGGCTCATCCGTTCCGGCGGCATGGCGCGCCTCGACGGCTTCAACGCAAGCATCAAGCCGGTCTCGATCTCGGCCCTCATCGCCACTGTCGTGCTGCTCTTCGGCTTCCAGGGCGGTACGATCCTGTCCCAGCCGCTGGTGATCGCCATGATCGCGGTGCCGATCATCATCCAGTCCTACGCGATTTTCGGTGTCGCCTATGGCGCGGCTTACCTGTGGAAAGTGCCGCACAATGTCGCTGCGCCCTGCGCGCTGATCGGCACTTCGAACTTCTTTGAACTGGCCGTCGCCGTCGCCATCGGGCTCTTTGGGCTCAATTCCGGCGCAGCACTGGCAACGGTAGTGGGCGTGCTGGTGGAGGTCCCGGTGATGTTGTCGCTGGTCGCGCTCGCCAACCGGACGCGCGCGAAATTCCCTGCGGAGCAGCCCTGATGAGCCTTGATCTCACCACGCCCCATCTCGACGAGGACTGCTACCGCGATGTGGAGCCAGAGCAGCTCTTCCCCGCCACGCGGGCCACGCACAGGCCACGCATCCTGCTGCTCTATGGCTCAGTGAGGGAACGCTCCTTCAGCCGCATGGCCACCGAAGAAGCCGCCCGAATACTGGAACGCCTTGGCGCAGAAACCCGCATCTACAACCCGTCCGGCCTGCCTCTGCCGGACGATGCGGATGTGGCGCATCCCAAGGTCGCCGAACTGCGCGGTCTGGTGATGTGGTCTGAAGGCATGGTGTGGTGCTCTCCCGAGCGCCATGGCGCCATGACCGGGATCATGAAGGCCCAGATCGACTGGATTCCGCTGGCGCTCGGCGGGGTGCGCCCTACGCAGGGCAAGACGCTGGCCGTGATGCAGGTCTCGGGCGGGTCGCAGAGCTTCAACACGGTCAACCAGCTGCGCGTGCTGGGGCGCTGGATGCGCCTCATCACCATTCCCAACCAGTCATCGGTCCCCAAAGCCTGGCTGGAGTTTGACGAGCATGACCGGATGAAACCCTCCTCCCTCTATGACCGTATCGTCGATGTCATGGAGGAGCTGGTGAAATTCACCCTGTTGACGCGCGATTGCGCGGACTATCTCGTGGACCGCTATAGCGAACGCAAGGAAAGCGCCGCCGAGGTGTCAAAACGCGTCAGCCAGCGCTCCATGTAGCCGGCCCGTCAGCGGGGGGCGACGCCGCGCCAATCCGGCGCTAGGCTGTGAGCCGATACCGCTCCAGCAAGGGATTTGGCCGTAATGAGCTTGATTGTCGCCCTCCTGCTTGCCGCCCAGACGCCGCAAGCCGCCTCCATTGCCGGCAATTATACCGCTACGGCCGAGAACGGCACGCAATGCGCCCTGGTGCTGATGCCCCCGGCACGCCGCCCGGACGGTGCCATGGCTCTGATGAGGGGCGCTGCCGGCCTCGCGGCCGTGTCACCGGACTGCGAGCTCGCGATTGCCGAGACCATGTTCTGGCAATTTGAGGAAGATGATGGCGGGCGCCTTGTCTTTGTCGACGGGGCCGGAGACACGCTGTTTGCCGGCCAGCGCGAAAATGCAGGCGCCGCATGGGCTGGCGCCATGACCAATGGTGTGCGTGTGCGTGTGGAGCGCAACCGCTAGACTTTATACCTGCGCGTAGCAAAAAGGCCGCCCCGATGATCCGGGGCGGCCTTCCTGTTTGCAATCTGAGCGCCCTAGAAGCGGGTGCGCAGGCCCAGCATGAAGACATCGACATCGCGGATACGGTCATTGCCCGCCCGCGTCTCGTAAGAGACAGAGAGGTCAATCCCGTTATCCATGCGGGCAATGCCCCCAACCGAGAGCTCGAACCACTCGTTTTCCGCGTCCAGCCCGCTGGCAAGCACAAAGCCCTGGCTGCCCGGCGTTCCGGCAAAGTCACCGCTAATGGTTTCGCTCTCATCGCTCAGCCGGTTGGCATATCCGGCATAGGCGCGCGGCTCGAACGTGTAGCCCGGACCGGAGAAGATATAGCCGACATCCAGACCGGCACGCGCGGTCGTGAAGGAGTCGGTATAGCTCGTCAGGTCGAAGGCCGCGGGCGAGCCGGCCATGCTGCCGGCATCCATCTCGATGCGCTGCCAGGTGATACCGGCAACCGGCGTTGCGCGCAGCGCGCCATTGGTGACCGTATACCCGATCTGGGCCGTCAGGTCATAGCTGGTCGCGCCCAGCGAACCCGATACCGGCAGGGACACGCCGCCGACAACAGCGGTGCGGCCCGCCCGGGCGGTATGGTCACCATAGCTCGCCGCCAGCAGGGCCTGGATCGTGTCGCTGCGATAGGCCGCATAACCGGTCACCTGCACACTCTCCACGCGGCTTGACGCCGAGCCGCCACCGGCGAGCACCTGCTCGCTTTCCGAGGTGGCAAAACCGATCGCACCGCCAAACCGCCAGCCGACGGACCGGCCGTAATCAACGCCGGCCATGGCGAAACCGCCTTCGGTCGAGGCATTGGCCGAGCTGGACGTGGTGGGCGCTGACCCGTCCACCAGACCGCCCGCAAAGAATACCTCGAACCCATTGCCCAGATCCTGCGCCTCGTCCTGCATGGCAGACCCGTTCATGCGCATGGCATCGGCAATCGCCATGCCGCTCATCCCCGCGGAGGCTTCAGACCCCATCAGGTTGAACATGGTCTGGCCGCCGCCGGTCGGCGTGCCCGCCGGCGCACCCTGCAGCATGCGTCCGCGCAAGGCATCACCGAGCAGGTCGCTATGACCGCTCAGCGCCCGGCGGAACTGGAAGCCCTCATGCGGAACGAGGTTTTCAAACGCGTCTTCCAGAGGGCCGTTCGGCAACAGGTCGATGATCTGGTAGAGCTGGGCTACCGGACCGGCCTGCGGGTTGCCGCGCAGCTCGTCGAGACGATTGCCCAGAGCGGTCTGGGACGGGTTCGTGAAATTCGCGAAACTGGTGAAATCTTCCGCATCCAGCACCAGCTCTACCTGTCCGGCGCCATAAACCGGCGTCGCGAAAAGCACGCCCGGCAGGTCCATCACGCCGTCAAACTCGCCGACCAGATCGCCGGAATATTCCAGCACGGTGCGGCGGTCGCCGAACTGCGGCACGTAACCATCTACCGGGTTCACCGCTACGCCGCCAGCCAGCGATACGTCCCCGTCCACCAGCAGAAGGCTGTTCGTGCTGGCATTCCAGTCGACGACGAACATCCCGCCTGATGTCTGGATATAGTCACCATTGACCAGAAGGCCGCCAGCGCTGGCCAGACCCGGATTGACGATGCCGGCGACGTTGAAGAATGCGCCCGACATGAGCTGGCCATTGCCAAACAGGAAGTTGGGGTCAAACAGGTCAATTACGCCTGTACCGCGGACTACCCCGCCCCAGTTCACCAGTTCGCGGGTGATGAAACCGCCATTGACGGTCAGCGTACCGGCGAAGAGCTCGGTCGAGATCAGGCTCCACATATCGGCGTCAGCGGCAATGGTGAGCCCGGCACCAGAACCGGCAAGGGTCAGGCGGTCAATTTCCACAAACGCACCTGAAAGGGTGACATCGCCGTCTGCAGCCAGCGTCACGTCATAGAAGCGCGGAGCCTCCACACCTTGATCACCGTAGAAATTCTCCGGCACAAAGCCTGTGGAGCCCGGCCCGGTATTCTGGGTGGTCATCTCGCCATCATCGACAGCTTCAGGCGCTTCGGCCGCGTTGGCAGCGTCGCCAGAGCCGGGCGTGCCGCGTTGCACGTCGCCGCCAACGGTGACAATCAGCCCGTCCGCCGCGTAATCGGTGGTAATCGACAGACCGGCCGGAGCGCCTGCGGAGGCCGCCGCTGACCCGGCCGGCGCGAAATCGGCAACATCGGTGTCAAACACCACGCCCCAGGGCGTACCGGTACCCGTTTCCAGATCAGGCCCGTCAGGCAGACCGTTTACGATCTCGCCGTCCTGATAAACGAAATAGTTCGGATCGATCGCCTGCACCCAGATCGTCTCGTCAAACCAGTCCCCGCCACCGCTATTGGTGACGTATTTGTAGGGATTGTTCTCCGCAATCCAGTTCGCATAGGCGTAGAGCGGGTTATAATAGCTGACCCCGCCATAATCCTGCCCCGCAGCCTGCAGGGAACCATCGACAAAGCCGCCCGACAGAACGCCGAGGATAAGCGGGTTGGAGAAGATATTCATGGCCATGAGCGGGCCACCGGAATCGCCGCCCGCAGTACCCACCTCATTGGGCAGCGCATCGCCAGGGAAGATGTCCAGCGACGGGCCCGGGAGCAGAAACGTGTCGCCGTCGACCAGCGCGCCGCTGAAGCCGTCCCAGTCCGAACAGACGACAGAATTGGTGAACCCGAACGCGTTCTCGCGGCCGCACTCGCCGGTCCGGTCTGGCTGATCAAAATCGATCCAGTACATCATCTGCGTGTTGCTGCCACCCGGAAAGGAATTGTCCTGCTGCCCCAGTGCGCTGAAGAACTGGTTGAAATTGCCCAGGAAGCCCAACATGTTTTCGCCGGCCCGGCGGCGGCCATTGATATCCTGCAGCGAATTGTCAGACCCGGGATTGAACGAGCCGTAACCGATCATGTTGACGTGCACGCCTTCATTGAGCACGTCTTCCGGGATCGGGCTGAACAGCATGCCATAGGTCGGCAGGGTGAAGAGCGGATCGAATGTGGTCAGCATGGCGACATCGGCCGCGGGGAAGGGATCGCCGCCGAACGCGCCGTCCTCCGGCGTCATCACGTTCAGCGCAAAGGTCAGGCCGTTGCGGTCATCAATGAACTGATTGCCTGTACCGATCCAGTTGAACAGCGGTCCGCCGGAGGCCAGCGTGTCGGGTCCAAAAGCGATGATCGGGGTCAACGGGCCGCTCTGGAAACCGTAGATCTCGTTCGGATTGGAGTTGAAGCAGTGCGCTGCGCTGATCACGGTGCGCGGATTGATCATCGAGCCGGTACAGTTGAAGCTGATCCCGCCGCTAGGTTCTGTACCCATAAACGGGATTCCCAAATCAGCTGGGTCGTGATTCAAGCTCCTTGAAGGGA